>NZ_JANFDG010000040.1 GCF_024609765.1 Shinella pollutisoli | reverse complement strand
CCTCAACGCAAGAATGAGAGACCATCTCACAAAAACGCTTGCGGCCTAACACCGTTGCTTTTTTCATGCGGGCTCGATGTCTGTCAGCACGAAGTCGTCGCCCTTGTAGAGGAGCGGCACGCCGAGGCGCTTCGCCGCCGCGTAGGCGAAGCAGTCGCCGAAATTGAGCCCGGCGGGATGGCGGCCCTTGCCGAAGCGCTGGTAGGCGTCGACGGCCGCCGCCGCGAGGTCTCCTTCCATCGCCATGATCGTGATGCCGAGAGAGTGGATATAGGCCTGTACCTCCTGCAGCGCCGCGTTCGGATCGAGGCGGGAAATGCGGGCATAGGCGACGGCCGCTTCCCATAGCGCCATGGGCGACGTCGTCCTCGACCGGGCGGCCATGAGGCGCGCCGAGAGCGAGACGGCATCGCTCTCGTTCGTCATCATCGCGACGATGGCGGAGGCGTCGACGAACATCAGTCGTCTTCGTAGAGGCTGTCGATGAAGGCCTTGTCCGCCGGCGGGCCGACCGGCGGGTATTTCTCGCCGAGGGCGCGGGTCATCGCGAGCGCCTTCTCCACCAGCGTCGGCTCCGCGCTCTCTCGTTCGAGCTCGTGCGCCAGCGCCTGGCGCACGGCCTCGGTCTTGGTGACCTTGCGGAGCGTGGAGAGCTTTTCCGCGAGGCGGTCGACTTCCGGGTCCTTGACGTAGAGCGGCACGATATATCCCTCTTTCTATGCGGTATATATACCATGCCGGAACGGATGTGTCAGCCCTTCACCGCGTCGGGATGCGCAGCGGCGAAGGCGGGAAGCGCCCGGCACGTCTCGGCGATCCGGCGCACGCGGGAAAGGCCGGCGATGTCGGCCTCCCAGCGCCCGGCATTGTAGACCTGCGGCACGAGGCAGAAGTCGGCCATGGTCGGCGTCTCGCCGTGGCAGAAGGTGCCCGTCGCCGGATGGTCGAGCATCGCCTCGACGGCTCGCAGCCCCTCGCCGATGAACTTTTTCATCCAGGCCGCCCGTGTTCCGTCGCCGCCGCCGGCGAGCGCCACGACGTGGTCGACGACGCCGAGGTTGCAGACGGCGTGGATCTCCATGGCGATGGCCTGCGCGAGTGCGCGCACCCGCTGCCGGCCGGCCGCATCCTCCGGCAGGAAACGCGCCTGCGGGCGCGTCTCGGTAAGGTACTCGATGATCGACAGCGACTGCGTCAGCATCAGCCCGTCGATCGCAAGCGCCGGCACGAGGCCCTGCGGGTTGCGGGCGCGGTGCTCCGCCGCCCGGTGGCTGCCGCCGAGGAGGTCGACGGGTACGCGGCGATGGGCAAGGCCGAGGCTTTCCAGCGCGATGCGCACGCGGTAGCTGGCGGAGGAGCGCCAGTAGTCGAAGAGGACGATCTCCGTCATGGCCACCTTACGCGGTCCCGAGGGGCTTAACGGTCTGCTCGATCGCGCCGAAGATCGAATGGCCGGTCTTGTCCTTCATCTCGATGCGCACGGTGTCGCCGAAAGCGAGGAACGGCGTGTTCGGCGCGCCCATCTCGATCGTCTCGACCATGCGCTGCTCGGCGATGCAGGAATAGCCGATGCCGCCGGCCGCAGCCGGCCGGCCCGGCCCGCCGTTCTCCCTGTTCGACACGGTGCCGGAGCCGACGATCGAGCCGGCGGCGAGCGGCCTCGTCTTCGCCGCATGGGCGACCAGCCGGCCGAAGTCGAAGGTCATGTCGGTGCCGGCATCCGCGCGGCCGAAGGTCTTGCCGTTCAGCGAGACGAGGAGCGGCAGATGCAGCCTTCCGCCGTCCCAGGCCTCGCCCAGCTCGTCCGGCGTGACCGCGACCGGCGAGAAGGCGGAAGCCGGCTTCGACTGGAAGAAGCCGAAACCCTTGGCGAGCTCGGCCGGGACGAGGTTGCGCAGCGACACGTCGTTGACGAGCAGGACGAGCCGGATCGCGGAGCGCGCCTCCTCCTCGCTCGCTCCCATCGGCACGTCGTCGACGATGACGGCGACCTCGCCCTCCATGTCGATGCCCCAAGCTTCATCCGCGGCGATAATGGGATCGCGGGGGCCGAGGAAGCCGTCCGAGCCGCCCTGGTACATCAGCGGGTCGGTGTAGAAACTCTCCGGCACCTCCGCCCCGCGCGCCCGGCGCACCAGTTCGACGTGGTTGATATAGGCCGAGCCGTCCGCCCACTGGTAGGCGCGCGGCAGCGGCGAGGCGGCGTCGTGCTCGTGGAAGCGGATCGCCGGCTGCGAGCCGGTCTCCAGCCCCTCGGCGACGCGGGCGAGCCGCGGGCCGGCATGCGCCCAGTCGTCGAGCGCCGCCTGCAGCGTGCGGGCGATGTGGCCCACCTCCGAGCAGCGCGTCAGGTCCCTCGATACCACCACCAGACGGCCGTCCCGCGTGGAATCCTTCAATGTCGCCAGTTTCAATGCCGTGCCTCCCGATCTTGTTTGTGAGCCTGCGGATGTGCCATCCTCCGGCCGTTTACCCCTGCCCTCTTGCGGTGCGCCGCATCCTTCCAGGAAATTCCGCCTTGAACCGTACGGTCCTGAACCCTCTGCTGATCGCCGCCTTCGCCATCGGCGCAACCGCCGTCGTCCTTTATACGATGGGTCAGCCGCTGATCTGCAAGTGCGGATATGTGAAACTCTGGCACGGGGTCGTGGTTTCCTCGGAAAATTCGCAGCATCTCTCCGACTGGTACACGCCGAGCCACATCATCCACGGCATCCTGTTCTTCGGCCTGTTCCGGCTCCTCCTGCCGCGCGCGAGCCTCAACGTCCGGCTGGCGCTGTCGCTCGTCGTCGAATGTGCCTGGGAGATCGTCGAGAACACCGATGCGATCATCAACCGCTACCGCGAATCGACGATCTCGCTCGACTATTTCGGCGACAGCGTCATTAATTCGAGTGCCGACATCCTCGCCATGGTCGTCGGCTTCTTCCTCGCCGCGCGCCTGCCCGTCTGGGCGAGCGTGGCCATCATCGTCGTCTTCGAGGCGCTGACGACCTGGCTCATCCGCGACGGGCTCGCCCTCAACATCCTGATGCTCGCCTGGCCGGTCGAGGCGGTGAAGGTCTGGCAGGGCGGCTGAGAAGTTTACCGCGGTCAACGGATGCCCGGCGTGCCGTCGAACTTCCGCTCCAGCCCGTCCCAGCAGTCGAGATAGTCCTCCTGCAGCGTCTCCAGCTCCGCGGCGAAGCGCGTGAGCTGCTGGGGAAAGCGCGTCTCGAACATGAAGGCCATCGTCTCGTCGAGCTTCACCGGCTTCAGCTCGGCGTTCGTCGCCTTCTCGAAGCCGGTCGCGTCCGGGCCGTGCGGCAGCATCATGTTGTGCAGGCTCATGCCGCCGGGCACGAAGCCCTTCTCCTTGGCGTCGTAGCGGCCGTGGATCAGACCCATGAACTCGCTCATGATGTTGCGGTGATACCAGGGCGGACGGAACGTGTGCTCGGCCACCAGCCAGCGCGGCGGGAAGATCACGAAGTCGACATTCGCCGTCCCCTCTTCGCCCGACGGCGCCGTCAGCACGGTGAAGATCGACGGATCGGGATGGTCGAACAGGATCGCGCCGACGGGCGAGAAGGTCCTCAGATCGTATTTGAACGGCGTGTAGTTGCCGTGCCAGGCGACGACGTCGAGCGGCGAATGGCCGATCTCGGTGACGTAGAAGCGGCCGCACCATTTGACGTGGACCCGGCAGGGCGTCTCCTTGTCCTCGTAGGCGGCGACCGGCGTCTTGAAGTCGCGCGGGTTGGCGAGGCAGTTGGCGCCGATCGGCCCGCGGTCCGGCAGGGTGAACTTCGCGCCGTAGTTCTCGCAGACATAGCCGCGCCAGAGAGGCCCCTCGCCCAGTCGCGAGATCTTGACCATCATGCCGCGCGGGATGAGGCAGATTTCCAGCGGCGCCACGTCCATGATGCCCATCTCGGTGAAGACGCGGATCGCGCCCACCTGCGGCACCACCAGCAGCTCGCCGTCGGCATTGAAGAAATAGTCGTCCTCCATGTCGGTGTCGAAGGCATAGGCGTGCGCGGCCATGCCAGTCTGCGTCAGCACGTCGCCCGCCGTCGTCATGGTGCGGATGCCTTCGAGGAAATTGCAGCGCTCGGCCGGCGCCGGCAGCGGCCCCCAGCGCAGCTGGCCGAGCGGCAGCGAATGGTCGTCGAGGCAGGGCGCGGTCTTCCAGTGCGGCAGGCTCGCGTTCGAGAAGCGGCGGGTGTGACGCACGCTCGGACGGATGCGGTAGAGCCAGGAGCGCTCGTTGGTGCCGCGCGGCGCGGTGAAGGGCGAGCCGGAAAGCTGCTCGGCATAGAGGCCGTAGTTGCATTTCTGCGGGCTGTTCTGGCCCTGCGGCAGCGCGCCGGGCAGGCTCTCCGTCTCGAAATCGTTGCCGAAGCCCGGCATGTAGGCGAGTGGCGTTCCCTGGGTCATGGCTTGCTCCTCCTCCTCGAAACTGCCATATCCGGATGGTTGCAGGCGTAACCATCCATTTTGTAACCATCAAGGCCGGACCATGGACTTCGACCTGGAGGCATTCCTGCCCTATCGGCTCAACCGGGCGGCCGAATGCGTGAGCCTGCGGTTCGCCGCCGAATACCGGGGCCGCTACGACATGACCCGGCCGGAATGGCGCACGCTCGCGGCCCTCGGCGCCAAGGGCCGGATGACGGCCACCGAGATCGGCGCCCATTCCGCCATGCACAAGACCAAGGTGAGCCGTGCGGTCCGGGCGCTGGAGGAGCGGCGCTGGCTGAGGCGGCAGGTGGACGAGGCCGACCGCCGCATCGAGCATCTGGAACTGACGGCCGCCGGCCGGCGCATCCACGCCGAGATGGTGGTGCTCGCGCGCCGCTACGAGGAGGAACTGGCGACCCTTCTCGGCGATGGCATCCGTGCGCTGGAGGCAGGCCTTTCGGCCGTCGAAACGGCCATGATCGGCAGGCGGCCGGCCTGACCCTTCACACGGATGAATCGCTCCGGCCGGATCGATTCAGGACTTTCATTGGACGCCGATTCCGGCTGGCGGCAGAATCGGGCCATGACCGTCCCGATCGTCTTCCGCCGCATCGACGCCCGGCGCAACATGGCGCGTTTCTACATCCTCTCGCTGGAGCCGGCGCTGTTCGGCGAGGTCGCGGTGCTGCGGCATTGGGGACGGATCGGTACGCGCGGCCGGCAGGCCTCGACGCTGCACGCGACGATGACGGAAGCGCGCCTCGCGCTCGAACGGCAGGCAGCGCGGCGGTTGAGGCGAGGCTATGTCGAGGTGGCGGAAAGAATCGGATAGAAGAAGGCGTGCCGGCCCGCCGATCCGGTTGACGAGGTTTACCACGGTAAACTGCTGGAAAGCCAAGCTTTTGCGTTAACCTTTCGTTAACCATAAATGCCTTGCCCCTTTGCCAGAATCGGTTCTAAATGCGGTTTAAACGGCCGGATGGGCTTGAAATCGCATTTTGAGATTCTCGATATGAATATGGCGGCAATGTTCGGACAGGCGATCTCCGAGGTCGATCAGCTGATCATCGGTCAGGCGCACGAGCTGTCCGACAAGCTGAAGCAGCACCGGCTGGAGATGTTCCCGCCGACGGCGCAGAAGACGCTGCGGCAGTTCCAGCTGAGCGAGGCGGCGCATTTCCTCGGCGTGACGAGCGGCTACCTGCGCAACCTGTCGCTGGAAGGCAAGGGGCCGCTGCCGCAGGTCACGCCCTCGGGGCGGCGCTCCTACACGGCCGAGCAGCTCCTGGAGATGCGCGCCTACCTGGAACAGAACGGCCGCGGCGGCCAGCGCTACGTGCCGCGCCGGCGCGGGCGCGAGCACCTGCAGGTCATCGCCGTCGTCAACTTCAAGGGCGGCTCCGGCAAGACGACGACCACGGCGCATCTCGCCCAGCACCTCGCACTCACCGGCCACCGGGTGCTCGCGGTCGATCTCGACCCGCAGGCGAGCCTTTCGGCGATCCACGGCTTCCAGCCCGAGTTCGACGTCGAGGAGAACGGCACGCTTTATGCGGCGATCCGCTACGACGAGCACCGCCGGCCGCTGAGGGAGGTCATCCGCAAGACGAACTTCCCGGGCCTCGACCTCGTGCCCGGCAATCTCGAGCTGATGGAGTTCGAGCACGACACGCCGCGCATCCTCGCCCAGGGCAATGCCGGCGACTACGGCCGCGTCTTCTTCGCCCGGCTCGACGAGGCGCTTGCGTCCGTCGCCGACGACTACGACGTGGTGGTGATCGACTGCCCGCCGCAGCTCGGCTTCCTGACGATGAGCGCGATCTGCGGCGCCACCGCCGCGCTCATCACCGTGCATCCGCAGATGCTCGACGTCATGTCCATGTGCCAGTTCCTGCAGATGCTCGGCGAGGTACTGAACACGCTGAAGGGGGCCGGGGGCAACATGAACCTCGACTGGCTGCGCTATCTCGTGACGCGCTACGACCCTTCCGACGGGCCGCAGACCCAGATGGTCGCTTTCATGCGCTCGATGTTCAAGCAGCACGTGCTGACCAACCCGATGCTGCGCAGCGTCGCCATCTCCGATGCCGCGCTCACCAACCAGACGCTCTACGAGGTCGACCGCAGCCAGTTCACCCGCGCGACCTATGACCGGGCCTTCGAATCCATGGATGCGGTCAATGCCGAGATCACCGACCTCATCCACAAGGCATGGGGGCGTTGACGATGGCGCGCAAGAATGTCCTTTCCAGCCTCATGGAGCCGTCCGGCGATAAGTTGACCGCGGTAAACCCGCCGCAGGCGGAGACCGCCGGGCAGGGGCGTCAGCCGCTCACCTACAAGGGCATCGGCGCGCTCGGCGCCGTGACGCGCAGCATCGATGCGCTCGCCGCCAAGGCGGACGCCGCGCGCGAGATCGAGGCGAAGCTGACGGCCGGCGAGGTCGTCGTCGAGCTCCAGCCCGAGGAGATCGAGGACTCCTTCGTCTCCGACCGGCTCGTCCATTCCGACGAGCAGTTCCGGGAGCTGGTGGAGGCGATCCGGGTGAGGGGGCAGGATTCGCCGATCCTCGTGCGTCCGCATCCCGCCAGGGAAGGCCTCTACCAGATCGCCTTCGGCCATCGCCGCGCCAAGGCCGCGCGCCTGCTCGGCCGGCCGGTCCGCGCGGTGGTGAAGAAACTCTCCGACCGCGACCACGTCATCGCCCAGGGGCAGGAGAACAGCGCCCGCGCCGACCTTGCCTTCATCGAGCGGGCGACCTTCGCCGGCGAGCTGGAGGCGCGCGGCTTCGATCGCGAGACGATCATGGCGGCGCTCAGCGCCGACAAGACAACCGTCTCGAAGATGCTGTCGGTGGTGAACCGTATCCCGAAGGCGGTGATGGCCGGAATCGGCCCGGCGCTCGCCGTCGGCCGCGACCGCTGGCACGAGCTGTCGACGCGCTTCGACGACGACGCGGCGGAGGCGAGGGCGCTGGACTTCCTCGCCCGCGAGCGCATTCAGGCAAGGACGCCCGAGGACCGCTTCGAGCTTCTGGCCAGCCATCTGGCGCGCGACGCCGCGTCGAAGGCCGAAAAGGCCGCCGTCGGCCAGGAATGGGCGCGCGACGACGTGCGCGCCAGCATCCGGAGCAGCGGGCGCGGCTACACGATCGCGCTCAAGGCCGCCGAGGCCGCCGCCTTCGGCGCCTATATCACGCAAAACCTGGATCGCCTCTACGAGGCGTTCCGGGCGGAACGGCAGGACGAAACAGGAGATTGAACCGCAAAAGAAAAAGGCCCCCTCAACGTTACCGTCGCGGAAGCCCTTCTCATCGTTTAGCAGCTTGAGAATCGCACTTCCCCGAATCACAGTCAAGAGCCTTTGGCACCGGTTTCGGTGATGGGTCCTCTTTTGCCTCGATGAAGGTGAAGAGACATGGAGATCGCAGGTGTAACGGCGCCCTTCGGGCGGCGGGCGGTGTCGCTCGGCATGCTGGCAAGCCAGGCGCTGGCCCGGACGGTCGCGCCGGAGGCGCGCGCCGACAAGTGGAAACTCTACCGCGCCCTGTGCGAGGCGCGGGCGAAGCTCGGCATCAGCGACCGGGCGCTGTCCGTGCTGAACGCGCTGATGAGCTTCTATCCGAAGAGCGAGCTTGCCGGCGACGAGCCGCTGGTGGTGTTCCCGTCGAACGCCCAGCTTTCGCTGCGCACGCACGGCATGGCGGAGACGACGCTGCGCCGGCATCTGGCGGCCCTGGTCGAGGCGGGACTGCTTCTACGCCGC
Organism: Shinella pollutisoli; assembly: GCF_024609765.1. Classification (GTDB taxonomy): domain Bacteria; phylum Pseudomonadota; class Alphaproteobacteria; order Rhizobiales; family Rhizobiaceae; genus Shinella; species Shinella pollutisoli. The sequence continues at coordinate 28,857 of NZ_JANFDG010000040.1, read as the reverse complement.
GACAGCCCCAACGGCAAGCGCTACGCCCGCAGGGACGGGGAGGGCGCGATCGACGAGGCCTTCGGCTTCTCGCTCGCGCCGCTCCTTGCCCGCGCCGGCGAGATCGAGACGCTCGCGGCCGAGGTGACAGCGGAACGGCTCCTCCTGCAGCGGCTGCGCGAGCGGCTGACGCTGGTGCGTCGTGACATCGCCAAACTGATCGCGACGGGCCTGGAAGAGGACGGCGCTCCCGAATGGCTCGATTTCGAGGCCGAATACCGCGGTCTCATGCGCGGCCTGCCGCGGGTTGCGACCGGCGACAATCTCCGCGACCTGCTGGCACGGCTCGAAGCGTTGCGCGAGCTGATCGTCAACCGGCTGGAAAGATTCGCATTTTCGCAGAATCGAGACGGCAATGCCGACCAAAACGGTCGGCACATACAGAATTCAAACACCAACCCCCCAATTGAACTTGAACCACGCTTCGAAACGAAGCCGGGCGGCGAGGTCGCGGTCCGGCCGGGATCGGCGGAGGAAAGGCAGCCGCAAGGGAGGGGGAGGGGAGAGGCCGGCGGTCAATCGGCGGTAAAACCCTATCCGCTCGCCCTCGTCCTCCAGGCCTGCCCGGAAATCGTCGCCTTCGGGCCGGGCGGCGAGGTCCGCAGCTGGCGCGACCTGATGACGGCGGCCGTCGTGGTGCGCTCCATGCTCGGTGTCAGCCCCTCGGCCTACGAGGAGGCCTGTGCGGTGCTCGGTCCGGAAAGCGCGGCCACCGTGATCGCCTGCATCCTCGAGCGGGCGGGACACATCAACTCGGCCGGCGGCTACCTGCGCGATCTCACGCGACGGGCCGAACGCGGCGAATTCTCGCTCGGCCCGATGCTGATGTCGCTGGCGCGCGCCCGCGGCCTGCCGGAGCGGCGGACGGGATGAGATCCTGCATTTCTCCGGTTGCGCGGCCGGGGCCGATCCTGTTGACTGGCTGCCCGCGATCGAGCGCCGGGCGGAAGGGGTGAAAGAGCATGGCCGTCGAAGCCGTTTCCCATGCGAGCGAGGCCGTCGCCCACGGCGGCGTCGATCTCGTGCCGATCGTCGTCCTGCTTGCCGCGGCCGTTATCGCCGTGCCCCTGTTCAAGCGGCTCGGCCTCGGCTCGGTTCTCGGATATCTCGTCGCGGGTCTCGCCATCGGGCCGTTCGGTTTCGGCTTCTTCTCCGATCCGCAATCGATCCTGCACGTCGCCGAGCTCGGCGTCGTCCTGTTCCTCTTCGTCATCGGCCTGGAAATGCAGCCGGCGCGGCTCTGGGCGATGCGCGGGGAGATTTTCGTCCTCGGCCTGATCCAGGTGGCCGTCTGCATCGCGCTTCTGAGCGGCGTGGGCCTCGCGCTCGGCTATCCGCTGCCGCAGAGCTTCGTCGCAGGAACCGGCTTCGTGCTGACCTCGACGGCGATCGTCATGCAGATGCTGGAGGAACGCCACGCGCTGGCGGCGCCGAAGGGACGGCGGATCATCGCCATCCTGCTCCTGGAGGACCTGGCGATCGTGCCGCTCCTGGCGCTCGTCGCCTTCCTCGCGCCGGGCGGCGAGAGCGTGACGCCCGCCGAGCGCCTGACCGGCATCGCCGTCGGTCTCGGCTCCATCCTCGCGCTGGTGCTCGCCGGGCGCTACCTGCTCGATCCGCTGTTCCGCATCCTTGGCCGGGTGCGGGCGCGCGAGGTGATGACGGCGGCCGCGCTGTTCGTCGTGCTGGGCGCCGGGCTCGCCATGCAGCTCGGCGGCCTTTCGATGGCGATGGGCGCCTTCCTCGCCGGCGTGCTCCTGTCGGAATCCTCCTTCCGGCATCAGCTGGAGGCGGATATCGAGCCCTTCCGCGGCATCCTGCTCGGCCTGTTCTTCCTCGGCGTCGGCATGGCGCTCGACCTCGCGGTGATCGCGGCGAACTGGCCGCTGATCGCCGTCGCGGTCGTCGCCTACATGGTGCTGAAGACGCTTGCGATCTTCGCGGTCGCGCGGCTTCTCGGCAGCGGAACGGCGGAGGCGCTGGAACGCGCGGTGCTGATGGCGCAGGGCGGCGAGTTCGCCTTCGTGCTCTATGCGGCGGCCGCCGCCGTCGGCATCATCGACGGCGAGGCCAACGCGATCCTGACGGCGACCGTCATCGTCTCCATGGCGCTGACGCCGCTGATGGTGATCCTGCACGACCGGCTGGCGCCGAAGCCCGTCCCGTCGATGGAAGGCGTGGAGGCGGCGGAGAACCTCAGCGCCAGCGTGCTGCTGATCGGCTTCGGCCGCGTCGGCCAGATCGTCAGCCAGCCGCTGCTGGGCAATGCCTGCTCGGTGACGATCATCGAGACTGACACGGAAGCGATCCGCGATGCGCGCGACTTCGGCTTCAAGGTCCATTACGGCGACGGGGCGCGGCTCGACATCCTGCATGCGGCCGGCGCTCCTTCCGCACGGCTGATCATCGTCGCCATCGACGACCGCGAGGCGAGCCTGAAGATCGTCGAGCTCGTCAAGGCGGAGTTCCCGCTGGTGCCGGTGCTGGCGCGGGCCTTCGACCGCGGCCATGCGATGGAGCTGATCCACGCCGGCGTCGACTGGCAGATGCGCGAGACCTTCGAGTCGGCACTCGCCATCGGCGAGAAGGCGCTTGCCATGCTGAATGTGGAGGTAGAGGAGCGCGCGCGCATCCTCGAGGACATCCGCCGCCGCGACGCCGATCGCTTCGCCGTCGGCATCACGGAAGGCATCTATGCCGGCCGCGACCTCCTGCACGGCAATGCGCCGCGCCGGCCGAGCCCCGGAACGTCGTGATCAGCCGGCGAGGATGACGCGAACGCCCGCCGTCTTCAGCGCGGCCGCCACGTCGCGCGGCGGCGCCTTGTCGGTGACGAGGTCGGAGATCGCGGCGAGATCGCAAACGCGCACGAGACCCTGCCGGCCGAACTTCGAGTGGTCGGTGATGACGACCGTGCGCTTGCCGCACGAGACGACGGCGCGCGCGAATTCCGCCTCCTCCAGGTCGTAGTCCATCACGCCGATCGCGGCGTCGATCGCACCGGTCGAGATGATGGCATGGGTCACGGTGAAGTGGCTGATGAACTCGATCGCCGAGATGCCGAAGGCCGCGCCGTTGTCGCTGCGAAGCTCGCCGCCGGCCATGTAGACGCGATTGCCGTTGACGGTCGAGAGCGTGCGGGCGATGTCGGAGGAATTGGTGACGACGGTAAGCCGGCGGTGACCGAGAAGCTCGCGGGCGAGGAAGCTCGTCGTCGTGCCGGTGTCGAGCATGATCGAATCGCCGTCGCGGATCGTGGCGGCCGTGGCCACCGCGATCGCCTTCTTCGCCGCGCTGTTCTCGCGCATGCGCTTCTCGAAGGGTGCCTCGCCGATGACGGATGGCAGCGCCACGGCGCCGTGCATCTTCACCACGGTCCCGCTTTCCGTCAGCGGCCGGATGTCGCGCCTGACCGTTTCCAGCGAGACGTCCAGCTTGCGCGCGAGATCGGAGATCGTCACCGTGCCGTCCTGCTGGAGAAGCCGCAGAATGTCGTTGTGCCGCTTGGAATGGTTCATGTCCGCCTGCCCGCCTTTGCCCCTCCGCTGTCATAATCGCCGCGGCGCCGTCTGGCAAGGAAAGCCGCATAATCGGTCATAAAAACAGAAAAAGCCACATATCAGGATTGACAGCCGCTTTCATACCGCGTGAGATTGGCGCACGGCCGGCGCGCAAGCATCAGATAACCACAACAGGGAACGGCGTCCGGTTCGGCATCACACGGCATCGACCTCATACGTGCGACCGGGAGAACACGCATGTTCAAGACATTCCGCCTGTCCCAGACGCTTGCCGCGACGCTCTGCCTGTCCGCCGCGCTCGCGACCACGCCTGCCTTTTCGCAGGAATCGACCGATCCGATCAAGCTCACGCTGCACGACTGGACCGGGCAGCTCATCACCACGGAGATCATGGGCGAGGTCCTGAAGAAGGCCGGCTATTCCGTCGAATATGTCCAGGCCGACTATCTCGCGCAGTTCGCCGGCCTCGAAAGCGGCGACCTGCACGTCGCCATGGAGATGTGGGAGACGACCGGCCGCGACGCCATGGACGCGGCGACGGCCACCGGCAAGGTCGAGAATTTCGGCGAGACCGGCATGCAGGCCAAGGAAGAATGGTGGTATCCCGAATACATGAAGGAGAAGTGCCCCGGCCTTCCCAACTGGGAGGCGCTGAAGAGCGAGGCCTGCGCGGAGGCTTTCTCCATCCCCGAGACCGCGCCGAAGGGCCGCTATCTCGGCGGTCCCGTCACCTGGGGTGGCTTCGACGACGAGCGCGTCGAGGCGCTGGAGCTGCCCTTCGAGGTGATCCATGCCGGCACGGACGCGGCTCTCTTCGCCGAGCTCGAAAGCGCCTACCAGCGCCAGGCGCCGATCCTGCTCTGGATCTACGCGCCGCACTGGGCGCCGGCGAAATACAAGGGCGAGTGGGTCGAGTTCCCGCCCTATTCCAAGGAATGCTACGAGGACCCGGCGGCCGGCCTGAACCCGGATGCGGCCTATGACTGCGGCAAGCCCTTCGGCCCGATCTGGAAGGTCGGCTGGGCCGGCGTCAAGGACAAGTGGCCGGGCGCCTATGCCGCGATCAAGGCCTTCACCGTCGACAACGACGAGATGGGCGCGATGATCACCAAGGTCGACCTCGAAGGCCAGAAGATCTCCGACGTCGTCGCGGAATGGATGACGGCGAACGAGGCCCGCTGGTCGGAATGGATCAAGAAGTAGACGCGAGACCTTCGGCCCGCCCCGCGGCGGGCCGATCCTCCCGCAACGCGACCGGAACGACGATGGCCTCCGATCAACCGAAACTCGTCTGCCGCGGCATCTGGAAGATTTTCGGTGCGGGCGGCAAGGGGCTGCTTGCGCCGGACGGCGGCCGGCCGAGCGGGGCGGACCTGCGCGCGGCCGGCGCCGTCGGCGCGGTGCGCGACGTCAATATCGAGGTCCATGCCGGCGAGATCTTCGTCATCATGGGGCTCTCGGGCTCGGGGAAATCGACGCTGGTGCGCTGCCTGTCGCGTCTCATCGAGCCGACGGCCGGCGACATCCTCTTCAACGGCGAGAACCTGCTCGCCGCGAGCGAGGCGCGGATGATCGAGATCCGCCGCCACAGCATGGGCATGGTGTTCCAGCACTTCGCGCTGCTGCCGCACCTGACGGTGATCGGCAACGTCGCCTTCCCGCTGGAGATCCAGGGGATCGACCGGGCAAGGCGCGAGGAGCGGGCGCGGCGCATGATCGAGCTCGTCGGGCTCGCCGGCAAGGAGCACGTCTTCCCGCGCGAATTGTCCGGCGGCCAGCAGCAGCGCGTCGGCATCGCCCGCTCGCTTGCCGTCGAGCCGGAGCTGTGGTTCCTCGACGAGCCCTTCTCCGCCCTCGACCCGCTGATCCGCCGCGAGATGCAGGACGAGTTCCTGCGCCTGCAATCGGTATTGAAGAAGACCATCGTCTTCATCACCCACGACTTCGACGAGGCGATCCGGCTCGCCGACCGCATCGCCATCATGAAGGACGGCGAGATCGTCCAGGCCGGCACGCCGGAGGACCTCGTGCTCAGTCCGGCGACCCCCTACGTCGCCGAGTTCACCCGCAGCGTCGCCCGCGCCAAGGTCGTCAAGGTCGCCTCGCTGATGCGTGGGCTCGACGGGGCCGCGCCAAAAATCTCGATTAGCGACCGTGCTGCGGTGGCGGAGGCCGCACCGCTCTTCGCGAACGGCGCGGATACGCTTGCCGTGACGGACGGGGAGGGGAGGGCGGTCGGCCTCCTCGACCGCGCCGCCGTCGTCGACGTGATGATGCGGGGCTGACGGCATGGGCGCCTCCTTCCCCTTCCTCCAGCCCGTCTCGACGCCGCTGCCGGAGCGCGCGGGACAGAGAGCGGTGCGCGCCCGCTGGCTCTGGCCGGCGGCGCTCCTCGCCTTCGTGCTCTTCTGGCAGTTCGCGAAACCCGTCGCCAAATGGGCCTTCGTCTATCCCTCCGCCTGGGAGCTGCCGGCGGCGCGCTGGATCGGCCGGGCGACGAAATGGCTGCAGGACGAGGCGACCTTCGGCCTCTTCACCTTCACCGACCTCACCCGCTTCGTCGCCGCGGTCATCGACCTGCCCTATCGCGCCGTGCTGAGCCTGCTCTCGACCGGGCTCCTCTCGGGGCAGGGGTCGAGCGCGGTGCAGCAGCTGCCGCCGCTCTCGTGGTTGGCGGTGCTCGCCATCGTCGCGCTCATCGGCCATCACGCCGGCGGCCTGCGGCTTGCGGCGCTGGTGACGGCCTGCTTCGGCTTCCTCGTGCTCTTCGGCCAGTGGACGAGCGCCATGGTGACGCTCGCCTCGATCGTCGTCGCGGTGCCGATCGGCGTCGTCGTCGGCCTCGTCCTCGGGCTTGCCGCCTTTCGCTGGCCGCCGTTCGAGCGGGCGCTGGTGCCGGTGCTCGATCTCATGCAGACGATCCCGGTCTTCGCCTATCTCGTGCCGGTGCTGGTCTTCTTCGGCTTCGGCCCGACGGCGGCCATCGTCGCGACGCTGATCTACGCGCTGCCGCCGATGGCGCGCGTCACCATCCTGGCGCTGCGCTCCGTGCCCTCGGAGATCCGCGACCTCGGCAACATGGTCGGCTGCAGCCGGCGGCAGATGACCTGGCGGGTGATGATCCCGTCGGCCAAGGACAGCCTGATGGTCGGCGTCAACCAGGTCATCATGCTCTCGCTGAACATGGTGATCATCGCCTCGATGATCGGTGCGGGCGGCCTCGGCTTCGACGTGCTGGCAGCGCTGCGCCGCCTCGACATCGGCGCGGGGCTGGAGGCGGGGCTCGCCATCGTCGCGCTCGCCGTCGCCCTCGACCGGCTGAGCCAGGCCTATGCCGAGAAGGCCGGCCAGCCCGCGGCGCTTGCGCCCTCGGGCACCGGCCTCGTCGCCCGTCATCCCTATCTGGTCGCGGCCCTTGCCGTCGTCATCGTCACCTTCCTCGCGGGGCTTGCGGTTCCGGCGGCGCAGGTCTTTCCGGAAGGTTGGCAGGTCTCCACCGGCGCGTTCTGGTCGGAGGTCGTGCGCTGGATCAACGTCAATTTCTTCGATGCGCTGGAGGCGATCCGCAACGCCATCCTGCTCAACCTGCTCGTGCCGCTGAAGCGCCTGCTCGGCGGTCTGCCCTGGTCCGGCGTCGTCCTCATGCTGGCGCTCGCCGGCTACCGGCTCGGAGGCCTGCGGCTCGCGACCCTCGTCGGCGTACTGGCGCTGCTGATCGCGGTCACGGGGCAATGGGAGAAGGCGACGATCACCGTCTATCTCTGCGGCGTCTCGGTCGTCTTCGCAGCATTGATCGGCATCCCGCTCGGCATCCTCGCCGCGGAGCGGGAACGACTGTGGCGCTGGCTGCAGCTCGTCATCGACACGCTGCAGACGCTGCCCTCCTTCGTCTACCTGATGCCGGTCGTCATGCTGTTTAGGGTCGGCGACTTCACGGCGATGATCGCCGTCGTCGCCTATGCCGTCGCGCCCGCCATCCGCTACACCGTGCTCGGCCTGCAGCGCGTCGATCCGCGCGTCGTCGAGGCCGGCCGCGCGATGGGCTGCACGCGCTTGCAGATCCTCACCAAGATCAAGCTGAAGCTGGCGCTGCCGGAGATCATGCTCGGCCTCAACCAGACGATCATGTTCGCGCTGTCGATGCTGGTGATCACCGCGCTCGTCGGCACCCGCGACCTCGGCCAGGAGGTCTATATCGCGCTCACCAAGGCGGATACGGGCCGCGGCCTCATCGCCGGCCTTTCCGTCGCCTTCATCGCCATCATCGCCGACCGGCTGATCTCCGCCGGCGCGCGCCGCATCCGCGAGAGGGTCAGCTGACATGGAAGACCGCATCCGTGCCCTGCCGTGCTGGAACGGTGTAATCGAGATCGCCCCGCTCAAGGGCGGCATCAGCAACGAGAGCTATCTGGTGACGGATGCGGCCGGCCGGCATGTGGTGCGTTTCGGCCGCGATTATCCCTTCCACCACGTCTTTCGCGAGCGGGAGATCATGACGGCGCGGGCGGCGCATGCGGCGGGCTTCGGCCCGGAGGTGCGCTATGCCGAGCCGGGCCTCATGGTCTCGGCGTTCCTCGGCGCCAAGACCTATGACGGCGGCGACGTCGCCGCCTCCCGCCGCCGGGTGGCCAAGCTGCTCCGCCGTTTCCACACCGAGATGCCGGGGGAGGTGAGCGGCGCCGCCTTCCTGTTCTGGCCGTTCCATGTGGTGCGCGACTATGCCCGCACGCTCGCGGCCGGCGGCAGCCGCATGATCCCGCACCTGCCCGGATACCTCGCGCTCGCCGACGAGCTGGAGGCCGCGCAGGCGCCGTTGCCCATCGTCTTCGGCCACAACGACCTCCTGCCGCCCAATATCCTCGACGACGGCGAGCGGCTGTGGCTGATCGACTTCGAATATGCCGGCTTCTCCACCGCCATGTTCGACCTCGCCGGCGCCGCCTCCAATGCCGGGCTGACGCCGGAGGAGGCCGACGATTTCCTCAATGCCTATTTCGGCGGCCCGCCCGATCCGGCGATCCTCCGCTCGCATGCCGCCATGCAATGCGCCTCGCTTCTGCGCGAGGCGATGTGGAGCATGGTCTCGGAACTCTATCTCACCGCCCCCGGCGCCGACTATGTCGGCTACACGGCGGAGAACCTCCAGCGGCTGGAGCAGGCGCTCGACCACTACCGAACGAAATACGGGAAACACGCCAAATGACCCTGCCCTCCCACGCTGAGATCGTCGTCATCGGCGGCGGCATCATCGGCTGCTCGACGGCCTACCATCTCGCCCGCGACCACAAGGTGGACGTCATCCTCCTGGAGCAGGGCACGCTCACCTCGGGCTCGACCTGGCATGCGGCGGGCCTCGTCGGCCAGCTGCGTTCTTCCGCCTCGATCACCCGCGTGCTGAAATATTCCGTCGAGCTCTATAAGGGGCTGGAGGCCGAGACGGGTCTTGCCACCGGCTGGAAGATGACGGGCTGCCTGCGGCTCGCCACCAATGCCGACCGCTGGACGGAGTTCCGGCGCCTCGCCACCACGGCGAAGAGCTTCGGCATGGACATGCACCTGATCACGCCCGCCGAGGTGAAGGCGATGTGGCCGCTGATGACCGTCGACGATCTCGTCGGCGCGAGCTGGCTTCCGACCGATGGGCAGGCGAGCCCTTCCGATATCACCCAGTCGCTGGCGAAGGGCGCCCGTATGCACGGCGCGCGTATCGTCGAGAACGTCCGCGTCACCGGCTTCGAGATGGAGGGCAACCGCATCCGCCGCGTGCGCACGACGCTCGGCGATATCGCTTGCGACAAGGTCGTCAACTGCGCCGGGCAATGGGCGCGACAGGTGGGGGCGATGGCCGGCATCAACGTGCCGCTGCAGCCGGTGAAGCACCAGTATATCATCACCGAGAAGATCCCGGGCCTGAGCCCCGACGCGCCGACGATCCGCGATCCGGACCGGCGCACCTATTTCAAGGAGGAGGTCGGCGGGCTGGTGATGGGCGGCTACGAGCCGAACCCGCAGCCCTGGACCACCGGCGACGTGCCGGACGACTGGGCCTACCGGCTGTTCGACGACGATTTCGACCATTTCGAGCAGCACATGGGCGCGGCGATCGCCCGCGTGCCGGCCCTGGAGACGGTCGGCGTCAAGCAGATGATCAACGGGCCGGAGAGCTTTACGCCGGACGGCAACTTCATCCTCGGCGTCGCGCCGGAATGCGCCAACATGTTCGTCGGCGCCGGCTTCAACGCCTTCGGCATCGCGTCCGGGGGAGGGGCCGGCTGGGTGCTCGCGCAATGGGTGGTCGACGGCGAGGCGCCGCTCGATCTCTGGGTGGTCGACATCCGCCGCTTCTCCGGCATGCACCGCGACCGGCAATGGGTGCTGGAGCGCACGCTGGAGGCCTACGGCAAGCACTACACCGTCGCCTTCCCGCACGAGGAATACGAAAGCGGCCGCCCGCGCGTCGTCTCGCCGCTCTACGAGCGGCTGAAGGCGCATGGCGCGGTGTTCGGCTCCAAGCTCGGCTGGGAGCGGCCGAACTGGTTCGCGCCCGAAGGCACGGAGGCGAGGGACGTCTATTCGATGGGCCGGCAGAACTGGTTTGCCGCCGTCGGCGACGAGCACCGCCATGTGCGCGAGGCGGTCGGCATCTTCGACCAGTCCTCCTTCGCCAAATACGAGATGACCGGGCCGGATACGCTGAAGGCGCTCGACTGGATCTGCGCGAACGACGTGAGCAAGCCGGCCGGCCGGCTCACCTATACCCAGCTCCTCAACAGCCGCGGCGGCATCGAGTCCGACCTGACGGTCGCGCGGCTTGCCGAGGACCGCTTCTATATCGTCACCGGCACGGGCTTCCGCACCCACGACCTCGGCTGGATCGCCGACCACATCCCCGCCGGCCTCGACGTGACGCTCCGCGACGTGACGGAGGATTTCGGCACGCTCTCGCTGATGGGGCCGAAGGCGCGCGACGTGCTCGCCGCCACCACCGACGCCGATGTCTCAAACGCCGGCTTCCCCTTCGGCCATGTGCGGGAGATCGACATCGCCGGCGAGACGGTGCGGGCGCTGCGCGTCACCTATGTCGGCGAGCTCGGCTGGGAGCTGCATGTGCCGATTGCCGCCATCGGTACGGTCTTCGACGCGCTGATGGCGACCGGAAAGCCCTCCGGCATCCGCCCCGTCGGCTACCGGGCGCTGGAATCGCTGCGGCTCGAAAAGGGCTATCGCGCCTGGGGCTCCGACATCACGCCGAACGACACGCCCTTCGAAGCGGGGCTCGGCTGGGCGGTGAAGCTGCGCAAGAACACCGATTTCCTCGGCCGCCGCGCGCTGGAGACCCTGCAGGGCACGCCGCGGGCGAAAGCCTTCGCCGGCTTCACCGTCGATGATCCCGACATCGTCCTCCTCGGACGCGAGACGATTCTCCGCAACGGCGAGCCGGTCGGCTATCTCACGAGCGGCGGCTACGGCTACACGGTCGGCCGCAACGTCGGCTACGGCTATGTCCGCCATGCCGGCGGCGTGGACGAGGCCTTCCTGGCGGAGGGCGACTACGAGCTGGTCGTCGCCATGGAGCGCACGCCCGCGCGCATCCACCTCGCCCCGCTCTACGATCCCGCCGGCGAGCGCGTGAAGGCCTGAGCGTCGATAATACTTGATGATAATAGTCAAGTTTGATACTGGGCGCTGACATAGCGCCTCTTGCCGTGCGCCGGCGAAGGTGGTGGACTCGCAAACGATACACGATCTTGCCTGCGGGAGGGACGGTCCGATGAGACGCCGGCTTGAGGAGGAAATCCGCTTTCTTCCGCGCATGCAGAGCGACGCTCACGGCTTCACCGTCGTCGAGGAGCTGCGCTGGCGCCGCTGGGGCGGGGTGGTGGTCGACGCGTGGCATGTGGATTGCAGCGCGGATGCGCACGGCACCTACCTCTCGCCCGATCCGCGCCTCTTCGCCATCCTCGACATGACGGGCGGCGGGGTCTTCGAGCTTTCCGATCCCGCCGGCGGCATGCCGGTCCGTCACGAGCGCGCGCTCTCGATGGCCTATATCCCCGCCGGCGTGACGGTATGCAGCCGCGCGCGGGGGATCCGGACGCTGCGGCACCTCGACATCCACCTGCCCGAATCGGCGCTGATCCGCCGCTTCGGCAAGGCGCTGGATCCCGATCGGCTCAGCGCCCCCCGGCTCTTCTTCGAGGATGCGCGGCTCGCGGCGATCGTCTCGCTCCTCGCCGAGGAATGCGCGGGCGAGGAACCCTATGACGACCGCTACGGCGAGGGGCTCGTCGATGCGCTGCTGACCGCGCTCTTTTCGGTGCGGCCGGAGAAGCAGAAGCCGCGTCCCTCCCTGTCGCGGGGCCAGCTCGCCCTCAGCCTCGACTATATCGACGCCCATTGCTTCGAGACGATCCGGCTGCACGATCTCGCCGCCCAACTCGGCCTGTCCGAGACCTATTTCAGCCATGCCTTCAAGGCCTCGACCGGCATTCCGCCGTCGCGCTGGCAGATGGAGGCGCGTATCCGCAAGATCAAGGAACTGCTCTGCAGGGAGAGCGCCACGCTCGCCGAGATCGCCGTTTCCACCGGCTTTTCCGACCAGGCGCACCTGACGCGCACCTTCAAGCGGCTGGTCGGCCTCACCCCGTCGCAGTGGCGACGCAACGGCGCCGGCTGACGCAGTGTGGCGATTCTGCATCAGTGGCCGCACGCCGCCGGAGAGGGACCAAAACCCGACAATCGGCACCAAGATCGTACAAGCCCGGCCAAGAAAAGTTGATGTAGATAGTCATGTATTGGGCCCGAGATCAGGTCGGGCCGGGTTTTGGGGTGACACATGGCTTATATCTCGTCTCGCGCATCGGTTCTCGCCGGCGCCGTTTCCTCGCTGGCGCTTCTCCTGCCGCACGCGGTCGCGGCGCAGGAGGAATCGACGACCCAGCTTCAGGCCGTCGTCGTCGAGGGGCAGGGAGAGGGTGAGGCCTCGGCCGGTAGCGGCATCGGCCCGGTGAAGGGCGTCGTCGCCAAGGATACCCGCCTCGGCGCCAAGACCGCGACGGACGTGACGGCGATCCCGCAGGCCGTCTCGGTCATCGGCCGCGAAGAGATGGACGCCCAGGGCGTGCAGAAGGCGGACGAGGCGCTGCGCTACACGTCCGGCGTCTTCACCCAGCCCTTCGGGACCGACAGCGACACGAACTGGATGTTCATCCGCGGCTTCCAGGCGACGGCGGCGGGCACCTATCTTGACGGCCTGCAGCTCTACAGCTTCGCCTTCGGCGCCTTCTACATCGACTCGTTCGGGCTCGAGCGCGTCGAGGTGCTGAAGGGCGCGGCCTCCGTGCTCTACGGCGGCACCAATCCGGGCGGCATGGTCAACTATGTCAGCAAGCGGCCGGTCTTCGAGACGAAGCGCACCGTGGAGGCCGGCATCAACGACGCCGGCAACGCCTATCTCGGCTTCGACGTGAACGACCTTGCCGACGACGCGGTCGCCTATCGCATCAACGGGCGCATCGCTGGCGGCGACACCTACAGCGACTTCCAGGACGGCTGGCGCGGCTTCGTCTCGCCGAGCATCACCTGGAAGCCGGACGAGGGGACGAGCCTCACCCTGCTCGGCAACTACAGCCATATCGACGAGAGCCACGGCGGCGGCGGCTTCCTGCCCTACGAGGGCACAGTGGTCGACCGCGTCGTCGGCGGCGTGAACTACGGGCGCATCCGCCCCGATTTCAACGCGACGGAACCGGGCGTCGACAGCTACGAGCGCGAGCAGGGTTCCATCGGCTACGAGTTCGAGCACACATTCGACAACGACTGGACGGTGCGCTCGAGCCTGCGCTACGGCGCCGCCGACATCCGCGAGACGAACCTCTATCCGTCCGGCTGGGCGACGGCCGACGAGCTGACGCGTATCGACTGGACGCACCATTCGCGCATCTCCTCGCTGCTCGCCGACAACCAGATCGAGGGCAAGGTCGAGACCGGCGACGTCGAGCACACGATCCTCGCCGGCATCGACTACAAGTACTACAACATCGACCACGTGCAGGCCTCGTCCGTCTTCGGCTCCACGCCGACGATCAACCCCTTCGATCCGGACTACGGCCAGCCGCTGACGCCGCGGCTCACCTATACCGACCAGGACCTGACGCTGAAGAGCATCGGCCTCTATGCGCAGGACCAGATCCGGTTCGGCGACGGCTGGCTCGTAACGCTGAACGGCCGCTACGACCGCTACACGCTGGAAACGATCGACGGGCCGACGGACTATGTCGCGGCGACCACGCGCAACGAGCGCTCCGGCGGCGCCCTGTCCGGCCGCGCCGGCCTCGCCTACGAGTTCGACAACGGCCTCACGCCCTATGCCAGCGCGGCGACCTTCTTCAACCCGCAGGTCGGCACGCTCGCCAACGGCGACCTGTTCGAGCCGGAGGAGGGCACGCAATACGAGGTCGGCATCAAGTACCGCCCGACCTTCGTCGACGGCCTCTTCACCGTGGCGCTGTTCGACCTGACGCGCGAGAACGTGGCGGTCGCCCATCCGACCATTCCCTTCGCGCAGACCCAGACCGGCGAGGTCCGCTCGCGCGGCGTCGAGCTGGAAGGCAAGGTCAACGTCACCGAGGACTTCCGGGTGACGGCGGCGCTGACGGCGCTCGACCTCGAGATCACCAGGGACACGGACCCGACCGTGGTCGGCAAGACCCCGTTCATCGTGCCGGACGTCATGGCCTCCGCCTCGGCGGAATACACGCTGAGGGGCGACGGCTGGTACGACGGCGTCACGATCGGCGGCGGCGTGCGCTATCTCGGCTCCTCCTGGGCCGACAACCAGAACACGCGGAAGGTTCCGTCGGCGACGCTGGCGGACGCCAAGATCGGCTACAAGAAGGACAACTGGGGCATCGACTTCAACGTGACGAACCTCTTCGACAAGACCTACGTCTCGAGCTGCCAGGGCGTCGACGTGTGCAGCTACGGCGAAGGCCGCACGTTCAAGCTGAAGGCCCACGTGACCTGGTGACCGCATCCCCGCCGGAATTCTCCGGCGGGAATTTCCCCGGAAGGGCCGATAACGATATATTCATGGCTTAGCGCCATAATGGAGCTCTCCCGGGAAGAGAGGACCGAGCGACCGATAATGCAATTTTATCGGTCGTTTTCGTTCGTCCCTAGGGCGTGCGGTTTCGAGCCGTCTTGCCTGCAGAACCGCTCGTCCGGTGGCCGCCGGAACAATCGGGCCGCGGTCAGCCTTTACCTCCGTCACCGTCAAGGGAGGCGTCCAATGGAACACATGTCCACGGCAGAACTGGCGAAGCGGTATCTCGATCTCGGCGGCGGCCGGCTGGCCAAGATCGACGACAACAAGATCAGCACCCGGCAGTGGCGGCACGAGACGCCGGAGGCGGAAGCCTTCTGGAACGAGCACATCGCGCCGCTCGAGGAGCGGCGACGCGAAGACGTCATGACCTACCTGCCCACCATCAACCGGGTCTAGGCCGCGCAAAGCAGGTTGCCATGCGGCCTGTAACCGGCGATATATTTCCATGAATATATCGTTAGGAGACCGTTGCATGGTGCGCGAGAACGAGGTCGCGGTCGAACCGCCCGAGGCGACGGATGCCGGACTGGTCTTCATCGGCCGCATCCGCACGCCGTGGACCTCGCGCATGGAGACGCCGCGGCAGGGCCGCCACGACGGTCCGACCTGCACGCTGGAGGTCTCCGAGCCCTGGACGGCGGCGCTCAGGGGCATCGAGAGGTTCGCGCGGCTGGAGGTGCTTTACTGGCTGGACCGTTCGCGCCGCGACCTCGTGCTGCAGAGCCCGGCCTCGAACGGTGAGGTGCACGGCACCTTCTCGCTGCGCTCGCCGGTCAGGCCGAACCCGATCGGCACCTCCATCGTGGTGCTGGAGCGGGTCGAGGGATCGCGCGTCCACGTGCGCGGCCTCGACTGCCTCGACGGCACGCCGCTCCTCGACATCAAGCCGGACCGCACGCTCTTCAAGCCCATCGCCCCGCCGCAGAAGGGCGATTTCGAGACGGCCAAGAGTTAGCCCGCGACGAGGTGGCCGTCGCCGGCATCCTCCAGCGCATTGTATTGCGGCACGAAGCCGAGCGGGCGGATCGGGCTTTTGATCTCGCGCACATTGGCATCGTAGAGCCGCCGCTCGCGGCGCGGGTCGGGCACCGGCACGGCGGCCAGCAGCTGGCGCGTATAGGCGTGCTTCGGGTCCTCGAAGATCTGCCGGCGCGTGCCGAGCTCGACGAACTGGCCCATGTACATGACGGCGACGCGGTGGCTGATCTGCTCGACCACGGCCATGTCGTGCGAGATGAAGAGATAGGAGATGCCGGTCTCGTTCTGGATGTCCTGCAGGAGGTCGAGCACCTGCGCCTGGATCGATACGTCGAGCGCCGAGACGCTCTCGTCGGCGATGATGACCTTCGGCGAGAGCGAGAGCGCGCGGGCGATCGAGATGCGCTGGCGCTGGCCGCCGGAGAACTCGTGCGGATAGCGGTTCGCCTGCTCCGGCGAGAGCCCGACGCGGCGGAAGAGATATTCGACGCGGTCCTTCAGCTCGCTGCCGCTGGCGATGCCGTGGATGACCAGCGGCTCGGCGACGAGATCGCCGACGCGGAAGCGCGGGTCGAGCGAGGCGTAGGGGTCCTGGAACACCATCTGCACGTCGCGCAGCACCGGCTTCATCGCCCGGCGCGACAGCCCGCTCGTCTCGCGGCCGTCGACGCGGATCGAGCCGGACCAGGGGATGAGGTTCATCAGCGCCTTGCCGGTGGTCGACTTGCCGCAGCCGCTCTCGCCGACCAGCGCCAGCGTCTCGCCGCGGCGAATGGAGAAGGTGAGGCCCTCGACGGCGTGCACGCGGCTCACCGGCCTTTGCAGGATGCCGCCCTTGATGTCGAAGCGCACGGTGAGGTCGGCGACGTCGACGATCACGTCCTTCGCCGGCTTGATCGCCGGCAGGGCGGCGGAAGGGGCGGCAGCGCGCTTCGGCCGGTCGGTGCCGCGCATCTCGCCGAGCTTCGGCACGGCGTCGAGTAGCATGCGCGTATAGGCCTCGCGCGGCGCGTCGAAGATCGCCCTGACCGGCCCGTGCTCGACCATCCGGCCGTCCTTCATCACCAGCACGTCGTCGGCCATCTCGGCGACCACGCCCATGTCGTGGGTGATCATGATGACGGCGGTGCCGCGCTCCTTCTGCAGGTGGCGGATGAGGCTCAGGATCTGCGCCTGCACGGTGACGTCGAGCGCCGTGGTCGGCTCGTCGGCGATCAGGATGTCGGGACCCTGCGAAAGCGCGATGGCGATCATCACGCGCTGGCGCATGCCGCCGGAAAGCTCGTGCGGATACTGTTTCAGCCGCCGCGAGGGATCGGGGATCTGCACCTGGTCGAGCAGGCGCAGCGCCTCGGCCGTCGCCTCGGCGCGCGTCATCGGCCGCTGCGCGGTGATCGCCTCGGTGAGCTGCCGGCCGATCGTCAGCACCGGGTTGAGCGAGGTCATCGGCTCCTGGAAGATCATGCCGATCTCTCGCCCGCGCAGCGTGCGCAGGTCGTCGTCCTTCAGCGCGAAGATGTCCCGGCCCTTGAAGAGCGCCTCGCCGCCGGCGACGCGCGCCATCGGCTGCGGCAGGAGCTGGACGAGCGACAGCGCCGTCATCGATTTCCCCGAGCCGCTCTCGCCGGCGATGCAGAGCGTCTTGCCGCGATCGAGATCGAAGCTCAGCCCGTCGACCACGGTCTTCGCGCCGCGCGGTGTCGCCACCTGCGTGACGAGGCCGCGCACGGAGAGCAGCGGTTCGGAAGGCGGGACGGAGGTCAGGGTCATGGTGCGCTGTCCGGTTCGGATACAGAGTTGTCGCCTGTGGAATTACGAGGTCTCTTCTTGCGCCTTCTCCCCGGCGGGGAGAAGGTCGCGGCAGCGGGATGAGGGGGACGCCGAAGGCGAAGTTACGGCGTGCTCCACCCCCTCACCCGGCCCTTCGGGCCACCTTCTCCCCGCCGGGGAGAAGGGGAAGCGGCAGCGTCTCATTCGAAGACGATGCGGGGAAAGTAGAACGAGACCACCCAGTTCGGCATGTCGACGATCTCGCTGATCCTCAGATCCCCGCAGACCGAGCACAGCATGTAGGCGTCGTCCGCCGACAGGTTGTACTGCTTGCCGAGCAGGTCGACCATGTTGGAGACCGCGGCCTTCGCGCCCTCCATCAGGTCGGTGCCGATGCCGGTCGTCACCTCGTAGCCCTTGGCGTCGAGATGGCGCGTCACCGGGCCGGGCGTGGTGAAGCGCGGCATCGAGAGGTTGGCGTCCTTCACCAGGTCGAGCGTCACGGCGACGTTCATCTGGCTCTCGATCGCCGTGCCGCAGACCTCGCCGTCGCCCTGCGCGGCATGGGTGTCGCCGATCGAGAACAGCCCGCCCTCGACCTCGACCGGCAGGTAGAGCACGGAGCCCGCCGCAAGATCCCGGATGTCGAGGTTGCCGCCGACCCGCCGCGGCGGGACGACGGAATGCAGGCCCTCTTCGGCCAATGCGAGCCCGATCGTGCCGGCAAACGGCTTCAGCGGCACGCGGCCGTGGCTGCCGTAGAGTGCCGGCGCGAGCGTGGAGGCGTCATACTTCCAGAGCAGCAGGCCCGGGTCCTTGAACTGGTCCGCGAGCAGCCCGAAGCCGGGGATGATCGCGGTCCAGCCGAAGCCCGAGGGCTCGAACTCGTGGATCGTCACCTTGATCGCGTCGCCCGGCTCGGCCCCGTCGACATAGACGGGGCCGGTGACCGGATTGACCTTGGTGAAGTCCAGCGTCGAGACGTCGGCGACGGTGCTTTCGGGCGTGAAATGGCCGCTGCCGGAATCCCTGCACTCGAAGAAGATCCTCGAGCCCGGCGCCACCCTCTCCACGGGCGGGATCGAACGATCCCACCCGTAGTGATGATGCGCGCCGTGGATGGTGTAGTTGCAGTTATTGCACATCTTTCGCGTAGACCTGATCGTAGTGGACGGGGATGTGGACCGGATCGACGAAGATCGCATCCGGGCCACCGAGGCGTTCGGAACGCATGGTGAAGCGCTGCTCGTTGAAGATCGGCGCCCAGGGCGCGTCCTTCATGATGTCCATGTAGATCGCGCGCCAGGCTTCCTCGCGTTCGCCGGCCTTGGCCGGGTCGACGATGGAATCGGCCGCGACCGCGCGCTCGTCCAGGTCCTTGTTGCAGTAGTAGGCCCAGTTCCAGCCGCCCTTGACCGCGCCGGCGCAGCCGAGGATCGGGCCGTAGAAGTTGGACGGATCCGGGAAGTCGGCGATCCAGGCCATGCCGCCGGACCAGACCATCGGCGCCTGGTCCGGCTCGCCGCCGGCGGCGATCACGTTCGCCTGGGCGAGCGCCTTGATCTCGGCCTTGATGCCGATCGCGGCGAGGTCCTGCTGGATCGCCTGGGCGATGCGCGGGTTCGGGTCGGTGTTGTAGACGTAGAGCTCCGTCTCGAAGCCGTCGGCGTATCCGGCGTCCGTAAGCAGCTTCTTGGCGCCCTCGACGTCGTAGGGATAGCCCTCGTAGGTCTTGTCGTAGGCCGGCATCGTCGGCGGCAGCGGCTGGTTGGCGGGCACCGCGCGGCCGTTGATGATGCGGACGATCCGCTCCTTGTTGATCGCCATGTTGACGGCCTGGCGCACCTTGACGTCGTCGAAGGGCTTCATGGTCGTCTTCATGGTGAGGTAGCCGGTGTGCAGTTGGCCGCCCTCGACGATCAGCTTGGAATAGGCCGGGTCGTCCTTCACCTCCAGGAACTTCGCCGGCGGAATGCCGTCGCCGGCGATGTCGACCTCGCCGTTCTGCAGGCGAAGCAGCGCCACGACCGGCTCCTGGCCGACCTCGAAGATGATCTGGTCGAGCTTCGGCAGGCCCGCGTTCCAGTAGTCGGTGTTGCGCTCGAAGACGAGCTTCTGGCCGAGCGTCCATTCGCCGAGCTTGAAGGCGCCGGTGCCGACCGGATGCTTGCCGAAGTCGGCGCCGTGTTCCTCGACCGCTTCCTTCGGCACGACGAAGGAGAAGTTGAGCGCCATCACGTGCAGGAACGTGGCGTCGGGCCGCGTGAGCTCGATCTTCACCGTCTGCGGATCGACGACCGTGACGCCTTCGAGCGTCGTGGCCGAGCCGCCCGACATCGCGTCGTAACCCTTGATCGAGGCGAAGAAGCCGGCGCCCGGGCTCTGCGTCTTCGGGTCGGTGACGCGGTCGAGCGAGTATTTGACGTCGTCGGCGGTCATCTCGCGGCCGTTGTGGAACTTCACGCCCTTGCGCAGGGTGAAGGTGTAGACCTTGCCGTCGTCGGAGATCGTGTAGTCCTCGGCGAGGTCCTTGGTCAGTGTCGCCGTGCCGGGCTCGTAGTCCATCAGGCCGTCGAACAGGCTCTTGATCATCGACCAGTTCTGCCAGTCGTAGCCGATCGCCGGGTCGAGCGTGGAGACGTCGTCCTTGTAGGTGACGATCATCGAGCCGCCCTGCTTGATCTCCTGGGCGCCCGCCACGGGCGCCAGCGTCATGGCGAGCGCGAACGCCGCGACGCCGGAAAGAAGGAATTTCTTCATATTCGTTCTCCTCTGGTTGGTTCTCTTATGGTTGCTGGTCCTTGCCGACTGGGAGGGTCAGCGAAGCTTGATGCGCGGATCGATGAACGGGGCGATCAGGTCCGCGACGAGATTGCCGATGACGATGGCGCAGGCCGAGACCAGCGTGACGCCCATGATGATCGGGATGTCGACGCGCTGGATCGCCTGCCAGGCGAGCTGGCCGATGCCGGGCCAGCCGAACACGCTCTCGACCACGACGATGCCCGACATGAACAGCCCGATGTCGATGCCGATCATGGCGATGACGGGCAGCACCGCGTTCGGCAGCGCATGGCGGAAGAGCACGGTGCGACCCTTGAGGCCCTTGGAGCGGGCGGTGCGGATATAGTCCTGGCGCAGCACGTCGATCATCGACGAGCGCATCATCCGCGCGTACCAGCCGGCGCCGAGGATGCCGAGGGTGAGCGACGGCAGCACGAGGTGGGAAAAGGTGCCGTAGCCGCCGATCGGAAACCAGCCGAGCACGACCGAGAAGACGTAGAGCATCATGATGCCGATGACGAACTGCGGCGCCGAGACGCCGACGAAGGAGGCGAGCATCAGCCCGTTGTCGACCGCGCTGCCGCGCTTCAGCGCCGCGATCAGTCCCATCGCAAGGCCGAGCACCAGCTCGCAGGTGATGGCGCCGGCCATCAAGAGCAGGCTCGCCGGCAGGCGCGACGCGATCAGCGTCGAGACCTCGGTCTTCTGCAGGTAGGAACGGCCGAGATCGCCCTGCAGCAGGCCCTTGGCGTAGCGCAGGTACTGCTCGTGGAAGGGCAGGTCGAGGCCGAGCTGGGTGCGGATGTTGGCGACCGTCTCGGCGGTGGCGCTGCGGCCGGCGATCTGGCGCGCCGGATCGGCGGGCAGCAGGTAGAGCAGCACGAAGGTGACGACGCTGATGCCGACGAGGATCAGGACCGATTGCAGGAGGCGGCGGGCGACGTAGGAGATCATCAGTGGTGCCCCTGCTGGGTCGGGTCGAGCACGTCGCGCAGCGCGTCGCCGACGAGGTTGAAGGCGAGCGCAAGCAGGATGATCGCCACGCCGGGGATGAAGACGAGCCAGGGCGCGGAGGTGAAATAGGTCTGGTTCTCGAAGATGATGTTGCCCCAGGAGGCCGTCGGCGGCTGTACGCCGATGCCGAGGAAGCTCAGCGTCGCCTCCAGCAGCACCGTGGTGGCGATGCCGAGCGTCGAGTAGACGACGATGGTCGACGTCAGGTGCGGCAGGATGTGGCGCGTCAGGATGCGAAAGGAACCGGCGCCGAGCGCCCGCTCGGCCTCGACGAAGTCGCGCTCGGCGAGCGAGCGAGTCTCGGTATAGAGCACGCGGGCGATCTGCACCCAGTTGACCATGGCGATGACCATGGCGACGATCAGCAGGCTCGGGCGGAAGATCGCGGCGAGCACGATGGCGAGCAGGAGCGCCGGGAAGGCCATCATCAGGTCGGTGAAGCGCATCAGCGCCGTGCCGATCCAGCCGCGGAAATAGCCGGCGGTAATCCCGACCGTCGCGCCGATCAGGATCGAGGCGCCGTTGGCGATGACGCCGATGACGAGCGAGGTGCGTGCGCCGTAGATGATGCGGCTCAGAAGATCGCGGCCGACGAGGTCGGTGCCGAACCAGTATTGCGCCGACGGCGGCAGCGGCGCGCCTTCCAGCGTCAGGCCGTCGAAGAACTGCTCGTCCGGATTGTAGGGCGCGATCAGCGGCGCGAAGACCGCGAGCACCACGATCAGCGCGATGACGGAAAGCCCGAAGAGGGCGAGTTTCCGGCGGGCCAGACGCGCGAGCGCGCCGGGTTGCGCCGCCGCTGCGGGGACGGCAGCCGACAGATCAGAGGCCATGGCTTCCCTTAACCGTCCCGGTCTCGTTGAGGATCGAAAGTGCGATGTCGTCGATGCTGCGCCGCTCCTCCATCGCCTGGCGGCGCAGCCGCGCATAGGCGGCGCCGGCCGAGACCCCGTGGCGGACCATCAGCAGGGCGGTGGCCTCCGCGAGGTTCTCGCGGTTGGCGAGCCGGGCCGCGAGCTCGCCGACGCGGCTCTCCAGCGCCTTGCGGCGGCGGAAGGCATGGGTGGCGATGACGAGCGCGGCATAGACGCCGGAGCTGCCGATGGGCTTCAGGAGCTGCGCGTCGGCGCCGTGGCTGACGGCCCAGGTCACCCGCCCCGGCGCTTCCGAGCCGATCAGCGCGATGGTCGGGATCGGCGCCTCGCCGGCCGCCCAGGGGAACTGTTCGTCGTAGCCCATGTCGGCGTCGAAGAGCAGGAAGTCGTAGCCGTCGAAGCTGTGGCCCTCCACCTCCGGCCAGACGGTGACGGCGCTGACGCCGATGCGCGCGAACTGGCGGGCAAGCGCCTCCGTGTTGCTGTGGGCGCGATGGAGGATGAGGGCGCTGGTTCCTTCGAAAGAGGGTGTCGAGAAGCTGTCGCTCATTTGACGATCCTCAGGCTCGGTCGGGGTTGGGCGGGCGGCTCCATGCCGGGAACGGCAAGGTTCGTCCGGGTCAGGAAGGGGTCGGGCGCGATGCGTCCGGCGCTCTCGCGGACGATCTCGAAGCGTCCGTCCGCCGTCGCGCGCGCGATATGCGCCTCGGCGTGGATATGATTGTTGCCGGCGTCGACGCGCAGCGCCCCGAGTGGCGTGGCGACGTCGCGCGCCTTGACGGCGGAGAGCACGTCCATCGCGCGGCCCCCGTCCGTCGCGTCCAGGCCGGCGGCGATCATCAGCACGCTCGCATAGGCCTGGGCGAAGAAGGCGGAGACGCCGATCCGCCGGTCCTCGGCATCGAGGCTCTCCAGGAAGGCGGCGTTCGCGGGGCCTTCGTCCGCCTCGAAATAGGTGGCGACGGTGAGATGACCCTCGGCCACCGGCGCGATCCTGGCGATCTCGTTTTCGCTGAGGTTGCAGCTCAGGACCGGGCGCCGCCCGGTCGCGAAGTCCGGGTCGCGCCTGCCGAGCGCGTGATAGGCCTCCAGGAAGCGGTAGGAGGAGGGGCCGATCAGCGAATTGAGGATGAAGTCCGGCTTCTTGCGGCGGATCTCCTCGACGATATGGGCGATGTCCGTGTCGCCGAGGGGCACGTGGCGCTCGCCGAGCACCTCGCCGCCGGAATGGGCCAGCACGTCGCGGGCGATGCGGCAGGTCTCCCAGCCCCAGATATAGTTCGAGCCGACGAGGAAGGCCCGGCGGCCGAAGAGCGGCAGGGCGAAGTCGAGGATCGGCACGATGTGCTGGTTGGCGCAGGCGCCGACATAGACGACGTTCTCGCTCGCCTCGAAACCCTCGTAGACGCAGGGGTACCAGAGCAGCGCCTCGGTCTTCTCGATCGCCGGGATCACCTCCTTGCGGCTCCAGGAGGTGGTACAGCCGACGATGTGCTGGACGGAGCCGCCCGAGACGAGCCGGTGGGCGAGCGCGGCATAGCGGTCGGTATTGCCCTCGGGATCGGCGACGACGGGGGAGAGGCGGAAGGGCAGCCCGCGGCGGTTCACCGCCTCGATGCCGGCGATCGCACCGCGATAGCCCTGGTCGCCGAGGTCCGCATAGGGGCCCGAGCGGGAGAAGAGCACGCCGATGTCGATGGTCCTGCTGGTCAAGACGCCCGTTCCCAAAACAACAAACGCCCCACAGGGGTATTTCTCCCCGGTGAGGCGCATTTGCCCGATTGCCGCTGTTTGCAGGAGTAAAGGACCTTGCCCGATCCTTGTCAAGGTCGCGCGGCGCAAAAGGCACCGTTGCGAACAGGGGCGGGGAACTTTTGCAGCGCCGGCCTGTTTGCTCTCGGGTTCGACAAGCGAGAGGGAACGCATGACGTCCGTGAACGCAGAGACAGGGCAGGGGCATATGTGGGGCGCCACGGTGCTGGAGAACGGCGGCGTGCGGTTCCGTCTCTGGGCGCCGGCGCAGCGCGAGATCGCGCTGGTTCTGGGCGGGCGCGCGCTCGCCATGCGGCCTAGCGGCGACGGCTGGTTCGAGCTGGAGACCGATCTCGCCGGGCCGGGCGACGCCTATCTCTTCCGCCTTGCGGACGGCACGGAGATCGCCGATCCGGCCTCCCGCGCGCAGGCTTCGGACGTCGAGGGGCCGTCGCTCGTCGTCGATCATTCCGCCTACCAATGGCGTGCGGCGGACTGGAAGGGGCGGCCCTGGGCGGAAGCGGTGATCTACGAGCTCCATGTCGGCACCTTCACCCCGGAAGGCACCTTCCTCGCCGCGCGCGAGCACCTGCCGCATCTGCGCGCGCTCGGGGTGACGGCGGTCGAGATCATGCCGGTCGCGCATTTCGCCGGCGTGCGCGGCTGGGGCTACGACGGCGTCCTGCACTACGCGCCGCACCGGGCCTACGGAACGCCGGACGACCTGAAGGCCTTCGTCGACGCCGCGCACGAGGCCGGGCTGATGGTCTTCCTCGACGTCGTCTACAATCATTTCGGCCCGGTCGGGAACCGCCTGCCGGGTCTCGCGCCGGCCTTCTTCGATCCGGAGCGCGCCACGCCCTGGGGCGCCTCGGTCGCCTTCGAGCAGCCGGCCGTGCGGCGCTATTTCATCGAGAACGCGCTGCAATGGGTCTGCGACTACCGTTTCGACGGCCTGAGGCTCGACGCGATCGAGGAGATCGCCGACAGGACCGAGGAGCACTTCCTGCTGGAGCTCGCCGGCGAACTGCGCGCAAGCGCCGGAGAGCGGGAGCTGCACCTCGTCGTCGAGGACCAGATGAGCCGGCGCGGCCTTCTGCGCCGCAGCGCCGACGGCACGGCGCGCCACTACACGGCGGGCTGGAACGACGAGTTCCACCACGCGCTCCATGTCGTCGCGACCGGCGAGACGAAGGGCCACTACGCGCCTTTCGCCCGCGACCCGTACAACCTGCTGCGCAAGGCCGTGGCGGAAGGGTTCGCGACGGCCGATCCGGAAAAGGACACGCTCCGTCCCGTCCCGGACGGCCACCTGCCGCCGACCGTCAACGTCAATTTCCTGCAGAACCACGACCAGGTCGGAAACCGCGCCTTCGGCGAACGGCTGTCGACGCTGGTCGACCCGGCGCTCCTCGACGTGGTGACGGCGCTCCTGATGCTGACGCCGGCGACGCCGCTTCTCTTCATGGGCGAGGAATACGGCGAGCGGCGGCCCTTCCATTTCTTCGCCGATTTCGAGGCCGAGATCGCCC
The DNA here is from genome assembly GCF_024609765.1 of Shinella pollutisoli. GTDB lineage: Bacteria > Pseudomonadota > Alphaproteobacteria > Rhizobiales > Rhizobiaceae > Shinella > Shinella pollutisoli. The sequence goes on along the minus strand of NZ_JANFDG010000040.1, from coordinate 3,485 downwards.
ATGCCACCCGGCTGGGGCGGCAGGCGGAGGCGGAGAATTTCGGCGGCCTGCCGCCCGGCAGGACGGTGGACGAGCTGCCCGATCCGGCGGACGAGGAGACCTTCCGCCTGTCCCGGCTCGACTGGCCGCGCGCGGCGACGGAGGAGGGCCGGCGGCACATGGCGCGGCTGCGCGCGCTCGTCGACCTGCGCCGGCAGGTGGTCGTGCCGCTGCTGGCGAAGGACGGCGCCGCCGTGCCGCGGATCCTGCCGGCGGAGGACGGGGTGCTGGCGATCGACTGGGCCTTCGCCGATGCCACCCTGCAGGTGCGCGCCAATCTTGCCGCGCAGGCGAAGCCCGCCCCGCCGCTCGACCATGCACCGTTCCATGCCGTGCCGGATGTGGGCGTGCGGCCGGGCGAGCCGCTCGACCTGCCCGGCCCGTCCCTCGTCGTCGCCGTCAGCGATGCGACGCCCAGGGAACGAGACGGCGCTCGATCTGGCGGGCGAGATACTCCAGCAGGATCGCGATCAGGGCGATGACGACGATGCCGGCGATGACGATGTCGGTGACGAGGAACTGCGCGGCCGACTGGATCATGAAGCCGATGCCGCTCGATGCGGCCACCAGCTCGGCCGCCACCAGCGTCGTCCAGCCGGCGCCGAGCGCGATGCGGATGCCGGTGAGGATCGACGGCACGGCGCTCGGCAGCACGACCTCGGCCAGCACCTGACCCTTCGACGCTCCCAGCGAACGGGCGGCGTTGACGTGGTCCTTCGAGACCGAGCGCACGCCGGCCGAGGTCGACAGGATGATCGAGGGCAGCATGGAGAGGGCGATGACGGTGATCTTCGAGGCCTCGCCGATGCCGACCCAGATGATGACGAGCGGCAGGTAGGCGAGCGGCGGCAGCGGCCGCAGGAACTCGACGACCGGGTCGAGGATGCCGCGGCCCACCCGGCTCGTGCCGATGGCGATGCCGGCCGGGATGCCGATCGCGATCGATGCTAGGAGCGCGCCGAAGATGCGGATGAGGCTCGCGCCGACATGCTCGGCGAGCGTCGCGTCGACGAAGCCCTTCACCGCGAGATTGTAGAGGGCGAGCACGACCTGCCGCGGCGAGGGCAGGAAGACCGGCGAGACGAGGGTATAGGCCGAGGCGAGGCTCCAGAGCCCGAGGATCGCCGCCACGGTCAGCGTCGAGATGGCGGCGACGGGAAGGGGACGCGCCGGACGGGACCGTTCGCGTCCGGCCTGCTGCGGCAGGGTGGCAATCTCGGTGGAGAGCGTCATGCGGCGACCTCGTCGTCTGGGGCTGCGTGGATGAGACCGGTCAGGCCGGCATGCATGCGTTTGAACAGGGGCGAGGCCTTCACGGCGGCGACGGACGCGCCGGACAGCACCTCCGCGCTGAAGCCCGCCTCGATCTCGGCGCTGAGCCGTCCGGGGTTCGGCGACAGCACGATGATGCGCGTGCCGAGCAGCAGCGCCTCGTCGATGCTGTGGGTGATGAGGATCGTGCCGGCGCCGCTTTCGGCCTTGATGCGCAGGATGAACTCCTGCATGCGCGAGCGGGTCAGCGCATCGAGCGCGCCGAGCGGCTCGTCGAGCAGCAGGAAGCGCGGCTCGGCGGCGAGCGCCCGGGCGATGCCGACGCGCTGGCGCATGCCTCCGGAGAGCTCCCAGATCGGCCGGTCGCCGGCCTCCGCTAACCCGACCTTCTCCAGCAGCTTGTCGGCCCGCTCGCGCCGCGCGGCGACGGGCACGCCCTTGAGCTTCAGCGGGAAGGCGACGTTGTCGCGCGCGTTGAGCCAGGGATAGAGCGCATCGTCCTGGAAGACGACGGCGCGGTCGGCGCCCGGCCCCTGGATCGGCACGCCGTCGACGGCGATCGTGCCCGTCGTCGGCGCGATGAAGCCGGCGGCGAGGTTGAGCAGGCTCGTCTTGCCGGCGCCCGAGCGGCCGATGACGGCGACGAGCTCGTCGGAGGCGATCTGCAGGTCGATGCCCTCCAGGACCGGGACGTCGCCGCCCGGCCGGTTTCCCGCCCGCTGCGGATAGCGAAGCGAGACATTGCGGAACGTCAGGATGCTCATGCGACCTCCGGAAGGATGTGCCGCCTTCGGCTGACGACGACCCGGCGGCGCTCTCGCGCAACCGGGCCGCCGTCCGCCGCAAGGTGTGGGCCTGTCAGTAGGCGAGCTTCGTCGCGTCCGTCACCCAGCGGGTGGAGACGTAGGGCGAATAGTCGGAAAGGGCCGCCGGGATCTTGCCCTGCTCGAGCAGGAAGGCCGAGGTGTCGGCCACCGCCTTCACCGTGCCGCCGCCGAGCAGTGCCTCGCCGGCCTGCTCCTCCAGCGTCGGGAAGATGTAGCCCTTGAGCAGTGCCGGGACCTCGTCCTGCTTGGCGCCGGTGAGGCGGGCGATCTTCTCCGCCTCGGCGGACGAGGCGTTCCAGGCGTCCGGATTGGCGCGGTAGGCGGCGGTGGCATCCCCCGTCACCTTCACGAAGGCCGTGACGACGTCGGGGTGCGCTTCGGCGAACTTCCTGCTGACGATCCAGGCGTCGAAGGTCGGCCCGCCCCATTCGGCGACGTCGGCGGAGGTGGCGAGGACCTTGCCGGACTTCTTCAGTTCGGCGAGCACCGGATCCCACACATAGGCACCGTCGATGTCGCCGCGTTCCCAGGCGGCGGCGATCTCCGGCGGACGCAGGTTGAGGATCTCGACCGACCTGGGATCGACGTTCCAGTGCTTCAGCGCCGTCAGCAGGCTGTAATGGGCGGTGGAGACGAAGGGTGTCGCGATCTTCTTGCCGGCGAGGCCCTCCGGCGTGTCGATCGAGCGCACCGCGAGCGCTTCCGCCTCGCTGATGAGCCCGACGACGAAAATCGTCTCGATCGGCAGTTCGCGGCTGGCCGCGGCGGCGAGCGGCGAGGAGCCGACATAGCCGATGTCGAGCGCGCCCGAGGCGATCGCGGCGATCACGTCGGCGCCGCCGTCGAATTTCTGCCAGTTGATCTTGGCGCCGGTCGCCTTCTCGTAGGTGCCGTCCGCCTGGGGCACGCGCGAGGGCTCGACGATCGGCTGGTAGCCGATGTTGAGCGTCACGTCCTCGGCGGATGCGGCCGTGAAGGATGTCGCAAGCGCGAGGGCGGCGGTCGCGGCCAGCAGGGTTCTGCGGGTGATGGTCATGGTCCTCTCCTCAGGTTGCCGGTGCCGGCCATGGCTGCCGGGTCGGTGAGGGTAGAGTATATATTCAATAAATTTAGTAGAGAAATTTTCGCCTCGATTCACCGGGCGGCCGGCGATTGGTTTTGCGTGTTGCGGCAGAAAGGGCGAAATAGCTGGCCCGGCTCCGGAAAATGGTGCAGATGGGGCACGCCGGAGCGGGAAAATCGAATAATGACGCGGCGATGGGCGTCTATTTCCTTGCGGAGCGTCCTGCGAATAAATTATACCATTTTTATATGTTTTTCGCACTTCGGTGCCTAGAATGAGCCAGA
>NZ_JANFDG010000004.1 GCF_024609765.1 Shinella pollutisoli | reverse complement strand
GCCGGACACTTTCTCCTCGGTTACGGGGAGAAGGGGATATGCCGCGCCTTTTTCCCGAACCATCGTCGTCTCGCGGCGCAGGTCCCGTCTCCCCGCTTGCGCGGAGAGCGTGAGGGGCAAGGCCGCATATGCGGCCATCCTCCGGAGGCGGCGATGAGCGCCGTCTTCGCCGCATCGCCCGGCCGCGCCCTGCGGCTGGCGGCAACCATCGAGGCGGCGCTCGGCACCGTCTGCGGCGGGCTGCTGGCGGCGCTGCTCGCCCTCGTGCTCGCTACCGTCCTGCTGCGCTACGGCTTTTCGGCGGGCTTTGCCGGGGCGGAGGAGCTGGGGATCTGGCTGCATGTGGCGCTGGTCTTCCTCGGCGCGCCGCTGTCGCTTGCCGGCGCGCTTGCCATGCGCTTCGACGGGATCGTCCAGCGGCTGCCGCGGGGCGGGGAGCGGGCGGCGGCGGTCGTCGCCGATGCCCTGACGGTGGCGGCGGCGCTGGTGCTGGCGCTCGGCGGCGGGCGCGTCGTCGGCATGCTCGGCGGCGTCTCGCCGGCGCTCGGCCTGCCGGAAGGCCTGCGCTTCGTCGCGCCGGCGCTGGGCGGCGGGCTGATGCTCGCGGTGCTGGCGCTCCGGCGGATCGGCGAGGGCAGGGGGGCGGGGCTTTCGCTGTCGCTCGCCGCTGGCCTCCTCCTGTACGCGGCCTCGAATGCGCTGGCCTTGCCGGCGGGCCTGCCGCCGAGCGCCGCACTCGGGCTGTTCGCCCTCCTCGGGCTTGCGGCCGGGGCGCCGCTACCGCATGCCTTCCTCGCGGCGGCGCAGCTCGCCGTCCCCTTCGGCAGCCCGCTGCCGGGCGAGGCAATCGTCTCGGCGACGGTCGGCGGCCTGTCGAAGTTCCTGCTCACCGCCATTCCCTTCTTCCTGCTCGCCGGCGGGCTGCTCACGGTCTCGGGCGCGGCGGCGCGGATCGTCTGCCTCGCCGCCAGCCTGGTCGGCCACCGCCGGGCGGGGCTGGCGCAGACGGCGCTGCTCACCAGCGTGCTGTTCTCCGGCGCCTCCGGCTCCTCCGTCGCCAACGCCGCCTTCGGGGCCGCGACCTTCCAGCCGGAGCTGGTCAGGAACGGCTACCCGCCCGCCAGGGCCGGCGCCGTCGTCGCGGCGGCTTCCGTGCTCGACAACGTCATCCCGCCGTCGATCGCCTTCCTCATCCTCGCGGTCGCGACCGAGCTGCCGGTCGGCCCGCTGCTCGCCTGGGGCTTTGCCGCGGGCGGCGTCATGGCGCTCTGCCTTGCCGCCGCCATCCACCTGACGGCCGGCGACGAGACCGCGCTGCCGCGCGCGGAAGCCGCCGAACGCCGGCGCGCGGCGGGCCGGGCGCTTCCCGCCCTCGGCCTCGGCGCGGTCGTCGTCCTCGGCATCCGCCTCGGCATCGTCACCACCACGGAGGCGGCGGCCCTCGCCGCGCTCTACACGCTTCTTCTCTGCCTAGCCGCCAAAAGCGGCGGCATGCCCGTCGCCGCCGCCTTCCGGCAGGCGGGGGCGGAGGCGGCGGCGATCGGCCTCCTGATCGGCTCGGCCGCGCCCTTCGCCTTCCTGCTTGCCGTCGACGGCGTGGCGGGCCTCGTCTCGTCGTTCGCGGGCGGGCTCGGGCTCGGGGCGGCGGGCGTGCTGCTTGCCGTCAACCTGATGCTGCTCGCCGTCGGGCTGGTGCTCGACATCGGCGCGGCGATCCTGCTCTTCGCGCCGATCGTTCTGCCGCTTGCGGTGGCCGCCGGCATCGACCCGGTGCATTTCGGCGTCGTCCTCGTCGTCAACCTGATGATCGGCGGGCTGACGCCGCCCGTCGGCATCCTCGTCCTCGTCGTCTCCGGCGTCACCCGCGTGCCGGCCGCCGCCCTCTTTGCGGCGGTCCTGCCTTTTCTCGCCGCCCTCCTCGTCGCGCTGGCGCTCCTCAGCGCCGGCGCGCTCCTCCTCTAGCCAAGGGATCTTCGCCATGCTCACCCGCCGCCGCTTCGCCGCAACGCTTCTCTTCACCCCCGCCCTCGTCGGCCGCGTGAATGCGGCGACGCGCCTCACCGTCGCCTCGCTGCTCGGCGAGGACAAGCCGGAGACACTGGTCTGGCACCATATCCGCGACCAGGTCGAGGCGGCGCTGCCCGGCCGCTTCGCCTTCGCGATCGTCGCCAATGCCGCGCTCGGCGGCGAAAAGGAGGTGGCGGAAGCCATGCGGCTCGGCGCCGTGCAGGCGAGCCTCTTCACCGTCTCGGCGCTCGCCGGCTGGGCGCCGGAGGTGCAGCTCCTCGACCTGCCCTTCCTGTTCCGCGACGCCGACCATGTCCGTGCCGTCGTCTCCGGGCCGGAGGGCGGGCGGCTGAAGGACCTGCTCGTCGCGCAGGGCTTCGTCGCCCCCGACTTCATCGACTACGGCGCGCGCCATCTGCTGACGAAGACGCCGGTCACGCGCCCGGAAGAGATCGCCGGAAAACGCATCCGCGTGCTGCAGAGCCCGCTGCACACGCGGCTGTGGAGCGCCTTCGGCGCCACGCCGGTCGGCATCCCGATCCCCGAGACCTACAATGCGTTGCAGACCGGCGTCGCCGACGCCATGGACCTCACCAAGTCGGCCTATGCCGGCTTCCGCCTCTACGAGGTCGTGCCCTTCCTGACGGAGACCGGCCATATCCGCGCCTCCGGCGTCGTCGCCTTCTCCGCCGCCTTCTGGAACGGGCTGTCGGAGGAGGAGCGGGCCGTCTTCCGCGCCGCGAGCCGCGCGGGCGCCGCCCGTTTCAACGCGCTGATGGTCGCCGACGAGGAGCGCTCGATTGCGCTTGCGCAAGAGAACGGCGCCACGGTGCTGCAGCCCGAGGACCGCGCCGCTTGGGAGGCGGGCGCGCGCGGCGTCTGGCAGGATTTCGCCGAGACGGTCGGCGGCCTCGAGCGGATCGAGGCGGTGCGCAGCCTCGGTTGACCGCTGTCAACGGCCGTCGAGGGTCGCAAGCGCCCCGTAGAGCTCCGGCCGGCGGTCGCGGAACACTCCCCAGGAGCGGCGCTGGTGGTCGATCGCGTCGAGGTCGAAGGTGGCGGTCAGCACCGTCTCGCCCGTCCGGTCGGCCTCCGCCACGATGGCGCCGGTCGGGCCGGCGATGAAGGAGGCGCCGTAGAAGGTGATCTCGGTGCCGTTGCGCCCCTTCTCCGTGCCGATCCGGTTCGAGGCGACGAGCGGCATCAGGTTCGCCCCGGCATGGCCCTGCATGACGCGCTGCCAGTGGCCGGCCGAATCGAGCGTCGGGTCGTGCGGCTCCGTGCCGATGGCGGTCGGGTAGAGCAGGATCTCCGCGCCCTTGAGCGCCATGGCGCGGGCGGCCTCCGGGAACCACTGGTCCCAGCAGATGCCGACGCCGATGCGGCCGGCGCGGGTGTCCCACACCCTGAAGCCGGTATCGCCGGGCGAGAAGTAGAATTTCTCCGTATAGCCCGGCCCGTCCGGCAGGTGGCTCTTGCGGTAGTTGCCGAGCACCGTGCCGTCGGCGTCGATGACGGCGACGGAATTGAAATGCGCCTGTCCCGCCCGCTCGAAATAGCTGATGGGCAGCACCACGCCGAGCTCGGCGGCAAGCGCCGCGAACCGGGCGATCAGCGGATTGCCCTCGAAGGGACGCGCCAGCGCGAAGAAGTCGTGCACCTGGTCCTGGCAGAAATAGGGGGCGGCGAAGAGCTCCTGGATCAGCACCAGGTCGGCGCCCTTCTCCCTCGCCTCGCGCACGAGCCGCTCGGCCCGCGCGATATTGGCCTCCTCGTCCCAGATGCAGGCCATCTGCGTGGCGGCGACGGTGACGTTGCGCATGTCTCTTGCTCCTTGGCTCCCGCTGGCGCATTGATGGGCAAATCGCCGGCCGTTTCAATAGGCTTGCGAAGACAGGAGCCCCGCATCATGAACGACATGCCGCACCCGATCCCGTCCGAGACCCGCGAAGGGGAGGGCGCCTCGGGCATCCTCACCATCGACCTCGGCGCGCTCGGGCGCAACTACGACGCGCTCGCCGCGCGCCTCGCCCCCGCCCGCGCCGCCGCCGTCGTCAAGGCCGACGCCTACGGGCTCGGCGCGGCGAAGGTGGCGGAGACGCTGCAGGCGCGCGGCTGCCGCGACTTCTTCGTCGCGCTCTTCGTGGAGGCGGTGCGGCTGAAGCCGGCGCTCGCCGCCGATGCACGGCTCTTCGTGCTGAACGGCCTGCTGCCGGGCAACGAGGCGCAAGCGGCCGATCTCGGCCTCATCCCCGTCCTCAACTCGCTGGAGCAGGTGAAGCGCTGGTCGCAGACGGCCTCGGCGCGCGGAAGGCGGCTGCCGGCCGTCCTGCAGTTCGACACCGGCATGTCGCGGCTCGGCCTGCCGCCGGAGGAACGCGCCGCCGCCCGCGCCGCGGCGGAGAACCTCGACGTCCTCTTCGTCATGAGCCACCTCGCCGCCGCCGACGAGCCGGACAGCGTGCAGAACGCCGGCCAGCTCGCCGAGATGCGCCGCGTCGTCGAGGAGTTCCCGGGAATCGAGCTGTGCTTCGCCAATTCGGGCGGCATCTTCCTCGGCCGCGACTACCATGGCGTGCTCGCCCGGCCGGGCATCGCGCTCTACGGCGGCGCGCCGACGGGGGGCGTCGCCAACCCGATGGAGCCGGTCGTCCGGCTCGACGTCGCAGTGGTGCAGACGCGCACCGTGCCGGCCGGCGCGCGCGTCGGCTACAGCGGCACGCATGTGACCGGGGCCGAGACGCGGCTCGCCACCATCGCCGCCGGCTATGCCGACGGGCTGCTCCGCAGCCTCTCGGGCCGCGGCGCCGTCTATTGCGACGGCGTGCGGCTGCCGATCGCCGGGCGCGTGTCGATGGACAGCATCACCGTCGACGTCACCGCCCTGCCGGAGGGGCGTCTGACGCTCGGCAGCCTCGTCGAGGTGATCGGCCCCAACCAGACGCTCGACGACCTCGCCGCCGCCGCCGGCACGATCTCCTACGAGATCCTCACCAGCCTCGGCGGCCGCTACCTGCGGCGCTACCGCTGAGCCGCCCGGCGGCGAGGCGCCCTATCGCACCGTGATCGTGACGCAGCCGGAGAGCGTCTGGCCCTTCACCTTCGACGATTTGTTGCGGGTGCAGAACGCGTCCTTGCCCTTGTAGCCCGGGTTGGGCGTGTAGAGGATGCCCTTGCCCGCCACCACGGCGACCTTGCCGTTCTTCGGCCGCTTCGTGACGGTGACGTCCGTGGCGGGGATGCGGGTCTTGGCGGCGTCGTTGATGAAGCCCGGGAAGCTGATCCTGCAGACCTTGTCGGCGGCGGTCATCTGGAAGGCCCCGTTCCCCTTGCCGCTGCCCCAGCCCCGGCCATTGCTTCCGGTGCAGGCGGCATAGGCCATGGATGCCGTGGAGAGCCCGGCGACGGTCGCGACGACCAGCGTGATCAGAGTGCGCATATTTCTACCTTTCGTGGAATTGAAACGAGGCGCCTCATTCGGCACCGATGCGGTTGCCGGGACAATCGAAAAAGGGACCTATTGACGAAAAAGCGGAAACTCTGCAGGATTATGCATTATTACCAATGTGTTAGTTTGAATTTACGATGGGGCGCAAGATGGGGGACGGCAGCCGGGAAAATCGGCCGGAGCTCGACAGGTGGCATCTCCTGTTCGACGCACTCTGCAACCGCTCGGGCGACTACGACAATGCGCGGCTCGGCAGTGACTACTGCAGCCGGCTCGGCAGGCGCGGCGAGGCGCATTTCGAGACGGCGGTGCGCAACCTGCGCAACTGGCGGTCGGGCCGGCACATCCCGCGCCGGAGGAACTTCATGATCCTCACCGAGCTTCTGGACGTCGCCCGCGACCCCGAGCTGCTGGCGCGGTGGAACGCGCTCTACGCCCGCGCCCGCGAGATGGAGGAGGGCGGCAGCGGCGACGACCAGGACGGCGACCCGGCCGACGCCGTCTTCGTGCCGGCGGTGCTTCCGGCGGCCGCCGTTCCCACGCCCGTCCTGCGGAGATTCGACGGCAGAAGCGTCCTTGCCGGCCTCGCCCTGTTCTGCTGCGGCGTCGTGGCCGCCGAGCTCTACCGGGCGGCGCCATGGCACTGGTTCTACGCCGTGCAGAAGCCGCCGCTCATCGTCTGGCGTCCCCACGTCTCGCTGATGGTCGGCGAAAGCCTCGTCATCCACGGCGAGCGCGGCGACTGCGGCAAGCCGCCGCCGGACTGGGAATACGTGCTGACGCGGCTTCCCATCAGCCGGATCGGCACCTTCTCCGACGGCGGCATCGTCCGGCGCAACAGCAATTTCTGCAGGGGCGAGACGCCCGCGCGCGCCGTCACCTTCACGGCCGGCAAGCCGGGCGTCGAGGAGCTGCTGGTGCTCGGCGACGTCATGCGGGTGACGGTCGCCGAACCCGCCTCCTGAACCCCGCGGAGGTGCCGGGACGGGACCCGCGCAGGCCGCTGGTCCTTGCGCGGGAGACGCGATATACCCGGCGCAGCAGGAGGATACCGACGTGACCCTATCGCCCACGCTCACCCGGCGGCTGAAGGCCCCGAAGCTTTTCGAGACCATCGCGGCGGGGGCGGGCGGCGGGGGCACCTTTCCGGTCGTCAATCCCGCCACGGGCGAGGTGCTGGCGGCGCTTCCCGACATGGGCGCCGCCGAGGCCGCCGTGGCGATCGAGCGGGCGCAGGCCGCGCAGGCCGGCTGGGCGGGGCTGACCGCCCGCGCGCGCAGCGACCTCCTCTGGCGCTGGCACCGGCTGATCCTTGCGCATGCCGACGACCTTGCCGCGATCCTGACGGCGGAGATGGGCAAGCCGCTGGCGGAAGCCGCGTCCGAGGTCGCCCATGCCGCCGCCTATGTGCAATGGTATGCGGAGGAGGCGAACCGGGTCTACGGCGAGACGATCGCGCCGCCTTCCACCGACCGGCGCATGCTGGTGATCAAGCAGCCGGTCGGCGTCGTCGGCACGATCACGCCCTGGAACTTCCCCGCCTCGATGGTGGCGCGAAAGATCTCGCCGGCGCTCGCCGCCGGCTGCGCGGTGGTGCTGAAGCCCGCCGAGCAGACGCCGCTGGTCGCCGGCGCCATGGTGGCGCTCGCGGCAGAAGCCGGCTTTCCCGAAGGTGTCGTCAACATCGTCTACGCGGCGGAGGGCGATGCGGTCGGCCGCGAGCTCTGCTCCAATCCGCACGTGCGGAAAATCTCCTTCACCGGCTCGACGGAGGTGGGGCGGCTGCTGATGCGGCAATGCGCCGACCAGATCAAGAAGGTGAGCCTCGAGCTCGGCGGCAACGCGCCCTTCATCGTCTTCGACGACGCCGACGTGGACGCCGCCGTCGACGGGGCGATCCAGGCGAAGTTCCGCAACGCCGGCCAGACCTGCGTCTCCGCCAACCGGCTCTACGTGCAGGCGGGCGTGCATGCCGAGTTCACGGAGAAGTTCGCCGCGCGGGTGAAGACGCTTCCCGTCGGCGACGGCTTCACGCCGGGCGTCGCCATCGGTCCGCTGATCGACGTCCGGGCGCTGGAGAAGATCGAGGCGCATGTCGCCGACGCGGTCGCGAAGGGCGGCACGGTTCTGACCGGCGGCCGGCGCATCAGCGGGACGGGCACCTTCTACGAGCCGACCGTGCTCACCGGCATTTCCGGCGCCATGCGGGTGGCGCGCGAGGAGACCTTCGGCCCGCTCGCGCCGATCCTGCGCTTCGAGGACCCGGCCGAGGTGGTGCGCGAGGCGAACGACACGATCTACGGCCTTGCCGCCTATTTCTACGCCTCCAACCTCAGCCGCGTCTGGCGCGTCGCGGAGGCGCTCGAATACGGCATGGTCGGCATCAACACCGGCCGGATGTCGTCGGAGGCCGCGCCCTTCGGCGGCGTCAAGCAGTCCGGCATCGGCCGCGAGGGCTCGCGCCACGGGCTGGAGGAATACCTGGAGATGAAATATCTCTGCATGGGGGGGATTTGAGGGGGGCGATATCCCTCTGCTCGGCCGCTTTCCCCTTCTCCCCCGCGGGGAGAAGGTGGCCCGAAGGGCCGGATGAGGGGGCGGAGCCGATGGAATTCCCCGGTTCTGCGCCTTCGGCATCCCCCTCATCCCGCTGCCGCGACCTTCTCCCCGCTGGGGAGAAGGAGGTAAGAGGCAAGGTGATGCCTCTTACCGCCCCCCGAACGGCCTGAGCTTCATGTGCCGGTTCACGTCCTTGTAGAGCAGGTAGCGGAACGGGCCGGGGCCGCCGGCATAGCAGGCCTGCGGGCAGAAGGCGCGCAGCCACATGAAGTCGCCGGCCTCCACCTCCACCCAGTCCTGGTTGAGCCGGTAGACCGCCTTGCCCTCCAGCACGTAGAGCCCGTGCTCCATCACGTGGGTCTCGGCAAACGGGATCACCGCGCCCGGCTGGAGCGTGACGATGGTCACGTGCATGTCGTGGCGCACGTCGTCGGGATCGACGAAGCGGGTGGTCGCCCAGCGGCCCTCCGTGCCCGGCATCGGCGAGGGGGCGACGTCCGCGTCGCTGAGCACCAGCGGCTCGGGCGGGTCGATGCCCTCCACCGCCTCGTAGGCCTTGCGGATCCAGTGGAAGCGGACGTCGGCATCCGACGCGTTGCGCACCGACCAGGCGGCCCCCGGCGGGATGAAGGCGTAGCCGCCCGGCACCAGCCGGTGCCTGTTGCCGGCGAGCGACAGGTCGAGCGCGCCGTCGACGACGAAGAGCACGCCCTCGGCCTCAGGATCGAGCTCCGGCCGGTCGCTGCCGCCGCCCGGCGCCACTTCCATGATGTATTGCGAGAAGGTCTCGGAAAAGCCGGAGAGCGGGCGGGCGATCACCCAGGCGCGCGTCTTCTCCCAGAAGGGCAGCACGCTGGTGACGATGTCCTTCATCACCCCCCTGGGAATGACCGCATAGGCCTCCGTGAAGACCGCGCGGCCGGTGAGAAGATCGGATTGCGGGGGATGCCCGCCGAGGGCGGAATAGTAGCTTCTCTTCGACATGTCCTTGCCTTTGTCGTTGGTGCAGTGCCGGCCCGCGGGGGAGGCGCGCTTCGACAGAAGACACCTACCACCCCGCCCGCGCCGGCGTAAAGCGCACGGACGATGTCAGGCGGCGTCGGCGAGCGGCTCGATCGAGGCGAGCTCCTTCTCCAGCGCGGCCGCGCCCGTCTTGAGGTCGTGGCTCGCCTGGAGGCTCATCCAGAACTGCGGCGTCGTGCCGAAGAACCGGGCGAGCCGCAGCGCCGTGTCGGTGGTGACGGCCGTCTGCTCCGCCGCCAGCCGCTCGATGCGGGTGCGCGGCACATGCAGCCGGCGCGCCAGCGCGCCGGCGCTCATGCCGAGCGGCGCGAGATACTCCTCGCGCAGGATCTCGCCGGGATGGACGGGCGGAAGAATACCGGACATGGAGGTTCCCTTCAGTGATAGTCGACGATCTCGACTTCCTCGACGCCACCGTCTTCCCAGACGAAGCAGATGCGCCACTGGTCGTTGATGCGGATCGAATACCGCCCCTGCCGGTCGCCCTTCAGCGCCTCCAGCCGATTTCCCGGTGGGCTGCGCAGATCGTCCAGCACAGCGGCGCTGTCGATCATCGCCAGCTTGCGTACCGCCGGCCTCAGGAGCTCGGCCGGAAAGCCCTTCGGCGCCTTGCCGTGCGCCACGGCCTCAGTCCAGGCATCTCGATAGGAACGGATCACGGGTCGGCCTCGATCAAGCTTGTATCATGATACGATACGACGAGAGAGTCAAGCACGATGTATCACGCAACGATACATCGTGCCTTCACCCCACCAGCCAGAACCGCAGGACGGCCGCGACGACGCCGAGCGTCGCGACGCTCGCCGCCCAGATGGCGGCGAGCCAGAGCAGGCGTTGCCAGAGGGGAGCCTGCATCAGTGGTAGCCGTGGGTGCCGACCTTGCCGCGGAAGACCCAGTAGGACCAGGCGGTATAGGCGAGGATCAGGGGGATGATGACGAGCGCGCCGACGAGCATGAAGATCTGGCTCTCGTAGGGGGCGGCCGCGTCCCAGATGGTGACGGCCTGCGGCACGACATAGGGGTACATGCTGATGCCGAGGCCGACGAAGCCGAGCAGGAACAGGCCGAGCGCCATCAGGAAGGGCAGCCGTTCGCGGCCGCGTCTCAGGCTCCAGAAGAAGGTGGCCGCCGCGAGCACGACGAGCAGCGGCACCTGCGCGGTCAGGATCACGCCCGGCATCTCGAACCAGCGCCGCCAGTAGTCGTAGTCGAGGAAGGGCGTGGCGGCGCTGACGGCGGCGAGCGCTGCGAGCGTCGCGATGCCGAGCGGCAGCGCCAGGCGCCGGGCGTGGCGCTGGCCCGCACCCTCCGTCTTCCAGACCAGCCAGCAGGCGCCGAGCAGCGCATAGCCGATGGCGACGGCGACGCCCGTCAGCAGGCTGAACGGGCTCAGCCAGTCGAGCCAGCCGCCGGCATAGGCGTCGTTCTCGACGCGGACACCCTGCAGGATCGCCCCGAGCGTGATGCCCTGGGCGAGCGCCGCCACCACCGAGCCCGCCGCGAAGGAGACGTCCCACACCGCGCGGTGGCGCGGGTCGCGCCAGCGGAACTCGAAGGCGACGCCGCGGAAGACGAGGCCGAGCAGCATGGCGATCATCAGCGGATAGGTGGCGGGCAGGAGGATCGCATAGGCGAGCGGGAAGGCGGCGAGCAGCCCGCCGCCGCCCATCACCAGCCAGGTCTCGTTGCCGTCCCAGACGGGCGCGATGGCGTTCATCGCCTGGTCGCGCTCCTCGCCCACCTTGAAGGTCGGGAAGAGGATGCCGATGCCGAGGTCGAAGCCGTCCATCACCACATAGGCCATCACCGAGAAGCCGATGATCGCCGCCCAGACGACGGTGAGGTCGAGGCTTTCCATCGCGTCACTCCTTTCCGGCCGGCGCGCCCACGCCGGCGGCGGGCGTGATGCCGGCCGCCCGCTGCGGCACCTGCGGCGGCAGGCTCTCGCCGGGCTCGGGCGGCCTGCCCATCAGTTTCAGGATATACCAGGTGCCCGCCCCGAAGACGGCGAAATAGACGATGACGAAGGCGGTGAGCGAGGCGGCGATGGCGGGGGCGGCGATCGGCGAATGGGATTCGGCGGTGCGCAGGAGGCCGTAGACCGTCCAGGGCTGGCGGCCCACCTCCGTCGTCACCCAGCCGGCGATCACCGCGACGAAGCCGGACGGGCCCATCGCGATCGCCGCGCGGTGCAGCAGCGGCCAGTCGTAGAGGCGCCGGCGGTAGCGGGCGAGAAGGCTCCAGAGCCCGAGGCCGAGCATGGCGAAGCCGATCGCCACCATGATGCGGAAGGACCAGAAGACGACGGCGACCGGCGGCCAGTCCTCGCGCGGGTAATCGGTGAGGCCGGGAAGCGGCGCGTCCGGGTCGTGCTTGAGGATCAGCGAGCCGAGCTTGGGGATCGAGACCTCGTAGCGCACCTCCGCCGCCGCGTCGTCCGGCAGGCCGAACAGGATGAGCGGCGCGCCGTCCGGGCTCGGCGCGTAGTCGCCCTCCATGGCGAGCACCTTGACCGGCTGGTGCTCCAGCGTGTTGAGCCCGTGCGCATCGCCGGCGGCGATCTGGACCGGCGCGACGAGGGCCGCCATCCACATCGCCATCGAGAACATCTTTCGCGCACCGGGGTCGGCGCGGTCCTTCAGCAGGTGCCAGGCGCCCACCGCGCCGACGACGAAGGCGGTCGTCAGATACGCGGCGATCACGGTGTGGACGAGGCGGTAGGGGAAGGACGGGTTGAAGACGATCGGCCACCAGGAGCCCGCCGGCACGAACTGGCCCTTGTCGTTGACGGCGAAACCCACCGGCGTCTGCATCCAGCTGTTGACGGAGATGATCCACGTCGCCGAGATCAGCGTGCCGAGCGCCACCATGACGGTCGCGAAGAAGTGCAGGCCCTTGCCGACCTTGTTCATGCCGAACAGCATGACGCCGAGGAAGCCCGCCTCCAGGAAGAAGGCGGTCAGCACCTCGTAGGCCATCAGCGGGCCGATGACCGGCCCGGCCTTCTGCGAGAAGACCGACCAGTTGGTGCCGATCTGGTAGGACATGACGATGCCCGAGACCACGCCCATGCCGAAGGTGACGGCGAAGATCTTCAGCCAGTAGCGGAAGAGCCGGTGATAGACCTCCTCGCCGGTCTTCAGCCACAGGCCCTCCAGCACCATCAGGTAGCTCGCGAGCCCGATCGAGAAGGCCGGGAAGATGAAGTGGAAGGAGATGGTGAAGGCGAACTGGATGCGCGCCAGCATCACCGCATCGAGCTGTTCGAGCAACGGTCTTCCTCCGTGCGTCCTGTCGGCCTGCGAACGTTCGCCCATGGAATGCGGCGTCTCCGCTCCCCTTCTCCCCCACGGGGAGAAGGTGGTCCGAAGGGTCGGATGAAGGGGCGAACTTCGCCTCCGGCGCCCCCCTCATCCCGCTGCCGCGACCTTCTCCCCGCCGGGGAGAAGGGGCAGGAAGCACCCTGGTCATTCCATATGCGACGGCCCCATGTCGGCCTCCGCGGAAAGATAGGGCGGGAATCTTCCCCGTCGAGGGGTTCAGGCGACGGCGGGGAGGCTCGAGAGCACCGCCCGGTCGCGGCCGCCCGCCTTGGCGCGGTAGAGCGCGCGGTCGGCCTCCAGGACGAGGGCCGCCGGCGTCGTCGCGCCCGCCTCGGTGGCCGTGGCGACGCCGACGCTCGTCGTCACCGTGCCGAACTCGCTCGGCGCGTGGGGTATGGCGAGCGAGCGCACCGCCCGGCACAGCCGGCCGGCGATCGCCAGCGCCGTCTCGGCGTCGGTCTCCGGCAGGATCACCGCGAATTCCTCGCCGCCGTAGCGCGCGGCGAGGTCGCGCGGGCGGCGCGCGGCCTCCTTCAGGCAGGCGCCGACGCGCCGCAGGCATTCGTCGCCGGCGAGGTGCCCGTAGGTGTCGTTGAAGGCCTTGAAGCAATCGACGTCCATCAGCAGCAGCGAGAGCGGGCGGCCGCTCGCCGCGCTGCGGCCGAGCTCGGCGGCGAGCCGCTCGTCGAAGGAGCGGCGGTTGGCGACGCCGGTCAGCGCGTCGGTCTCGGCAAGCCCCTTCATCTTCTCGGCGAGCCGGCGCAGGCCGAGCTCGGATTCCTTGGCCGCCGTGATGTCGGTGACGACGACCAGCGCCGAGCCGCCGTCGCCGACGCGGGTGCGCAGATTGAGCCAGCGCCCGTCGAAGAGCGGGATGGTCTCGTCCTTGTTGCGGTGGAGCGTGCCGGCGGCGGCGCGGATGCGCTCCTCCGGCACGTCCGGGGGCACGTCCTTGCGCTCGCCGTTGCGCGTCACCGCGCGCACGATGTCGACGATATGCGCGCCCTCGACGCGGGCATAGGCCGAGAGCGGGAAAAGATCGCGGTACTGCTGGTTGCAGAAGAGGAGGTAGCCCTCGCGGTCGAACAGGGCAAGCCCGTCCGTCATCTCGGCCATCGCCTGGGCGACGACATCGCGGCTGGTCTTGAGCTCCTGCTCCAGCCGCTTGCGCTCGGTGATGTCGACCGAGACGCCGGCGATCCCGATCAGCGCGCCGTGCGGGTCGCGCAGCGGGAACTTCGAGGTCGAGTACCAGCGCGCCTCGCCGTCCTCGCCGCGGATCCTCTCCTCCTGGCGGATCAGCGGCTCGCCGGTCTCGATCACCCGCCGCTCGGCGGCGAGCGCCGCCTCCGCCCGCTCGCCCGGCTCCAGGTCGCGTTCGCTGAGGCCGGTCATGTCGGAGACGCGGCCGCGGCCGTAGCGGCGGGCGAGGTTCTGGTTGGTGACGACGAAGCGCTGGTCGAGGGTCTTGACGTAGTGGAAGTCGGGCGCCTGGGCGAGGGCGGCGCGCAGCACGTCGCGCTCCAGCGTGAAGCGCCTGAAATAGATCATCACCAGCGCGGCGAGCGCGGCGGCGGCGACGTTGAGCAGCGCGATCGGCAGGCCGAAGCCGGCGAGCACGGGGCGGAAGGCCTCCGGCGGCAGCGTGGCGAGGACGACGAGCGACAGGGCGCCGACGAGCGCGGCGAAGACGGGCACCGCGGCAAGGCCGATCGTCCGGCCGCGCCCGAGCCATCCCCGGACCGCAAGGCCCGCCGCCGCGGCGACGAGGATGCCGGCAAGGCCCGAAAGCAGGTCCGCGCCGCCGAGCACGACGCCGAAGGCCGCCGCGAGGCCCGCCGTGACGAGGAGCGAGAGCGGCCCGCCGAACAGCGCGGCGACCTCGATCAGCGCGACGCGCAGGTCGAAATGCACGCCCGGCCCGAGCTCCACGGCGAGCGACATGGAGGTCGCCGCAGCCGCGCCGAGCACGGCGCCGAAGCAGGCCTGCTGCTGGCGCGGCGTCAGCCGGCACCAGCGGTAGCTCGCGTGCATCCAGGCGGAGACGATGAGCGCCACGCAGGCGAAATTGCCCACCAGCATTTGCCAAGCATGATTCATACGGGATCGCGCGCCTTGCCGAGGATTTGCGCGATCCTAGCGCCGAGTGCTTAATCGATGATTTCTAATGCACCGGCGCGCGCCGCTTCGCCAGCACCGAGCGGGAGAGGACGACGATCAGGCCGATGGCGATCGTCGCGGCGATGAACAGGAAGGCGGCCGCCGCGATCGCCGGGCTGATGTTCTCGCGGATCGAGGAGAACATCTGCCGCGCCAGCGTGCGCTGGTTCGGCCCGGCGACGAAGAGCGTCAGCACCACCTCGTCGAGCGAGGTGGCGAAGGCGAGCACGGCGCCGGAGAGCACGCCCGGAAGCGCGAGCGGCAGCGTCACGCGGCGGAAGACGGTCGCCGGCGGCGCGCCGAGGCTCTCGGCGGCGAGCTCCACCCGCTCGTCGATGCCGGCGAGCGCCCCGGTGACGCTGACCACGACGAAGGGCACGGCGACGACGGTATGGGCGATGATCACCCCGGCATAGCTGTTGGTCAGCCCGAAGCGGGCGAGCAGCACCTGCATGCCGACGCCGAGCACGACCGCCGGCACCACCATCGGCAGCAGGAACAGCGTGCGGAAGGTGCCGCGGAAGAAGACGAGCCGGTTGCGAAGCCCGAGCGAGGCGGCCGTGCCGAGCACGGTGGCAAGCAGCGTCGTGCCCGTGCCGATGATCAGGCTGTTGACGATGGCCCGGCGCCAGGCATCCGCCGTGAACAGCTCCGTGAACCAGCGCATCGACCAGGAGGGGATCGGATAGGTGAGGATGACGCTGGACGTGAAGGCGAGCGGCAGGATGGCGATCAGCGGCGCGACCAGGAAGAGGATCGCGAGCACCGAGAAGGCGAGCTTGGAGAACCGGAGCGCCATGGCCTATCTCCTTCCCGGTTCGTCGGCCGACAGCCGCGCATAGACGGAGTAGAGGACGAGGGTGGCGGCGAGCAGCACGACGCCGAGCGCGCCGGCCATGCCCCAGTTGGCCGAGCCGATGGCGTAGAAGGCGATGATCGAGGAGATCATCTGGTCGCCCGGCCCGCCGATCAGCGCCGGCGTGATGTAGTAGCCGATCGCCGAGATGAAGACGAGCAGGCTGCCGGCGGCGACGCCGCGCAGCGACAGCGGCAGCAGCACGCGCAGGAAGGCGCGCAGCGGATGCGCGCCGAGCGAGGCGGCGGCCGGCATCAGGTTCTTCGGGATGGTGATCAGCACGGAATAGATCGGCAGGACCATGAAGGGCAGGAGCACGTGGGTCATGGCGATGACGACGCCGGTGCGGTTGAAGATGAGCTGCACCGGCCCGCTGGTCAGCCCCAGCATCTGCAGCACGTCGTTGATGAGCCCCTGTTCCTGCAGCAGGATGAACCAGGCGGCGGTGCGCACGAGGAGCGAGGTCCACAGCGGCAGCAGCACGGCGGCGAGCATCACGTCGCGCTTCCAGCCGGAAAGCGAGGCGGCGATGATGGCATAGGGATAGCCGATCGCGATGCAGGCGAAGGTGACGAGGGCGGAGATCCAGAAGGTGCGCACCAGGATCACGCGGTTGACGGACTGGTCGGCCGGCAGGTGCTCGATCTCGCCGTCGGCGTTGCGGCCGAGGTCGACGGCGGCGAGCAGGTTGCGGTCGGTGAGCGGCGAGAGCGCGTCGGCGATGGCGAGCCAGAATTCCGGCCTCTCCCAGCGCTTGTCGATCGAGACGAGGTCGGCGGGCGGGTCCGCCTCGTCGGAAAGCGCCGACGTCGTCTTCGACATCAGCGTGCGGAAGCCGGAGCGGGCGCTGTTCAGGCGCCGCACCATGTCGCCGAGCGCCTGCGTGTCCTCGACCGCCTTGAGGTCGGCGATCAGCGCCGTCTGCATCTCGGGCGTCGGCGGCGACTTGCGGTCCCAGCCGGCGAGCACCTCGGCGCTCTGCGGCAGGAGGCGGAGCACCGCGGTGTCGGAGACCGCCTGCGACATCATGGAGAAGAGCGGCCAGACGAAGAAGCCGGCGAGGAAGAGGAGGAGCGGCGCGAGGAGGAAAAGCGAGCGCCCGGTGCGGGAGGCGCGCGCGCTCATGACGCGGCCGCCTGCCGTTGTCCGTCCGGCGGCGCGATGACCCGGCAGTCGCCGGCCGAGAAGGCGGCGAAGACCTTCGTGCCCGGCTCGAACTCGCGCGAGCGGCGGCCGAGCTTGGCGATCAGCGGGTGGCTGCCGGCGGCGAGCTCCACGCGCAGGTGGTCGCCCTGGTAGACGGAATCGGTGACCTCCGTCTCCAGGCAGTTGTGCGCCGCGTTCCTCGCCTCGGCGAGCTCGATGCGCTCGGGGCGGACGGAGAGGTAGACGGTCGCGCCCTCGGCCACGCCGCCGGAGACGGCCGAGACGATCTCGGCGCCGGAGGCGAGCCGCACGGCCGCCTCGCCGCCCGAGATGCGCGCGACCACGCCCTCGATCAGGTTGGTCTCGCCGATGAACTCGGCGACGAAGCGGGTGGCCGGCTCGTCGTAGACCTGGCGCGGCGTGCCGATCTGCTCGATCTTCCCCTTGTTGAAGACGGCGACGCGGTCCGACATCGTCAGCGCCTCCGACTGGTCGTGGGTGACGAAGACGATGGTGAGGCCGAGGCGGCGGTGCAGGTCGCGGATGTCGAGCTGCATCTGCTCGCGCAGCTGCTTGTCGAGCGCGCCGAGCGGCTCGTCCATCAGCACCACGCGCGGCTCGAAGACGAGCGCGCGGGCGAGCGCCACGCGCTGCTGCTGGCCGCCGGACAGCTGCGCCGGGCGGCGCTCGCGCATGGCGGAAAGCTGCACCATGTCCAGCGCCCGCGTCACGCGGTCGGCGATCTCCGCCTTGCCGAGCCCGCGCATTTCCAGCGGGAAGGCGATGTTCTCGCCGACCGTCATGTGCGGGAAGAGCGCGTAGCTCTGGAAGACGACGCCCATGTCGCGCTTGTGGGTGGGCACGTCGTTGACGGCCTGGCCGTCGACGAGGATCGTGCCCGAGGTCGGCTGCTCGAAGCCCGCGAGCATCATGAGCAGCGTCGTCTTGCCGGAACCCGAGGGTCCGAGCAGGCTGACGAACTCGCCCTTTCCGATGCCGAGGTCGAGGTTCTCGACCACGCAGAGCGGGCCGTAGAATTTGGTGATGCGGTCAAACCGGATGAATTCGGCCAAGAGAGGCTCCCTCGCTCTTGCGGTCGGGCAGAGGGCAGGCCCCCTCATCCGGCCTTCGGCCACCTTCTCCCCGCCGGGGAGAAGGAAGGACCGTCGGCGCCGCATCGCCCTTCTCCCCCTCGGGAGAAGGTGCCGGCAGGCGGATGAGGGGGCGCTTCCCGCCACGCCCCGCTCGCTCGTTACGCTCTCGTTACTGCGCGAGCCAGGCGTTGAAGCGCTGCGTCAGCGTTTCCGAATTGTCGATCCAGAAGTCCGTGTTGAGCGAGATCGCCTCCGGCATGTTGGCGGGCTCGGTCGGCAGGTCCTTGGCGAGATCGGCCGGGACCTTGGCGGCGGCTTCCTTCACCGGCAGGCCGTAGGCGACGTATTCCGGCAGCTTCGCCTGGTTCTCCGGCTGGCTGGCGAAGGCGATGAAGTCCTGCGCGGCGTCCTTGTTCTCGGCGTCCTTCAGCACGACCCAGCTGTCGACGGCGTAGATGCTGCCCGGCCAGACGACCTTGAAGTTCTTGCCTTCCGTGCGGTTGATGCCGGTGATGCGGCCGTTGTAGGCGGACGTCATGGCGACTTCGCCGGAGGCGAGGAACTGCAGCGGCTGGGCGCCGGATTCCCACCAGACGATGTGCGGCTTCAGCTCGTCGAGCTTCTTGAAGGCGCGCTCGACGCCCTCGTCGGTCGACAGCACGTCGTAGACCTCGTCCTTGGAGACGCCGTCGGCCATCAGCGCGAATTCGAGCGTGTATTTCGGCCCCTTGCGCAGGCCGCGCTTGCCGGGGAACTTCTCGACGTTCCAGAAGTCGGCCCAGGAGTTCGGGCCCTCGGCGATCTTGTCGCCGTCATAGGCGATCGCCGTCGACCAGACGATCGCGCCGACGCCGCAGTCGTTGACGGCCGAGTCGAGGAAGCGGTCCTTGCCGCCCATCTTGTCCCAGTCGATCTTCTCGAACAGGCCGTCGGAGCAGCCGAGCGCCAGTTCCTCGGCCTCGACCTGCACGGCGTCCCAGTTCGGCGCGCCGGCCTTGACCTTCGACTGCAGGACGCCGATGCCGCCGTCCCAGGATTCGTCGAGCACCGGCTTGCCGGTCTTCTCGGCGTAGGGCTTGAAATAGATCTCCCGCTGGCCGTCCTGATAGTTGCCGCCCCACGACACGACGGTGAGGTCGCGCGCCAGCGCCGGCGCGGCAAGGCCCGCGGCAAGCACGGCGGCCGCCGCGGCAAGGACACCTGTCTTGATGATGGTCTTCATGCTGTACTCCCCTTTTCTTCATTGTGAGGGGCCGGCCTCTGGCCGCCGGTCCCGATGACGATCCCCAAAGAACTTCAAAGAGCCGGAGCGTCGCTCCCGCCGCGCCGCCCTCTTGCGGGGCGGTTTTGTCTTCATGATGCATCCTATCGACGTGCGGTCAACGGGATTCTTCGGCGGGCGCATCCTGTCGCACCCGGCCGGTTCACACGTGCTGGCCTCCGTTGATGTGGATCTCGGCGCCGTTGATGTAGGACGACTGCTCGGTGCAGAGGAAATGGATGGTCTCGGCCACCTCGCGCGGCTCGCCGAGCCGGCCCATCGGCACCTCGGCGGCGACGAGCGCGTCGGTTCCGGGCGAGAGGATCGAGGTCTCGATCTCGCCCGGCGCGATGGCGTTCGCCCTCACCCCGCGCCGGCCGAACTCGTGCGCCATCTCCCGCGTCAGCGCCGCGAGCCCCGCCTTGGACGCGGCATAGGCGACGCCGGCGAAGGGATGGACGCGGGAGCCCGCGATCGAGGTGACGTTGACGATCGATCCCTTCGCCGCCGTGAGCTCCGGCAGCAGCGCGCGGGCGATCAGGGCGGTGGAGACGAGGTTGACGTTGAGGACGTGCGTCCAGACCTCCGCCGTCGTGTCGGCGACGCCGAGGCGGCTGCGGCCCGGCCCCTTCGGCGAGATGCCGGCATTGTTGACGAGCGCATGCAGCCTGCCGTCGGGCAGGCGCTCGCGCACCGTGGCGGCGAGGCGGTCGATCTGGGTGAGGTCGGCGAGGTCGGCCTGGATGTGGCTCTCGCGCGCGGACGGCCAGCGGCATTCCTCGGAGAACGGCTGGCGCGAGACGGTGAGGATGCGCCAGCCCTTCGACTGGAACAGCTTGACGGTCGCATGCCCGATGCCCCGGCTCGCCCCCGTCAGCAGCATGGTGCGGCGTTCTTCGGTCATGCGGGGTCACTCCGTTGATGCGTGATACATCGTAATTGCCGGCGAGCGAAATGCAAGTCTCGACGAAAGGCGGGGGCCGGCGGTTGAGTCCCCGCCGTCTTTCGGGTTAGTGCGGGACGTCGCCGCGCCGGAAAGGAAGACGAATCGTGAACCCTGCCGACATCACCTCCCGGATCTGGCGCTACGGCCTTGCCGAGGGCGGCGCGCTCGGAAGCCTGGTCTTCCGCGAGGACGGCCGCATCGGCGGATATATCCACCCGAATGAGGCGTTCTGGCGGCTTGCCGAGGGCACGCTGGAGATTCTCGACGCCGGCGGGACGCCATCGCGCCGCTTCCCGCTTTCCGGACGCACCGCGACGCGCTGGCCGGGCGAGGCCGTGGCGACGCCGCACCGCTTCTGGCTGGAGCCGAACACCTGCCATCCGGTGGCCGTGGCCTTCGGCGACGACATCCTTCAGGCCGCGAAGCGCGGGAAATTCTACCTCGCCCACCTCGGGCTGCGGGACGGGGTCTATGCGGCCGGCGAGCCGCTGGTGCTCTATCCCGGCGCCGAGATCGAGCCGGGCGCGACGCTGCCGGCCGGCTCGCTGTTCAGGATCGGCGCCTTCTCCTATGTCGTCGGCCGGGCGAGCCTCAACCTCTCGGTCGGCCGCTATTGCAGCATCGGCGCCGGCCTGTCGGTGTTCGGCAGCGCCCATCCGGTCGAATGGCTCTCCTCCAGCCCGATGGCCTATGCGCCGCACCACCAGCGCTTCTACGGCGACGCCGGCGTGCAGTCGCCGCCGCCGATCGGCGACTGGGAGGAGCACAACGGCCACATCACCACGCATGTCGGCCACGACGTCTGGATCGGCGCGGGCACGCTGCTCAAGCCCGGCATCAGCATCGGCAACGGCGCCGTCGTCGCCACCCGCTCCATCGTCACGAAGGACGTGCCCGCCTATGCCGTCGTCGCCGGATCTCCGGCGCGGATCGTCAGGTACCGCTTCGAGCAGCCGCTGCGCGACAGGCTGGAGGCGGTCGAATGGTGGCGCTACGACCTCGGCGGCGTGCGGCTCGACTGGCGCGACGCGGCCGGGGCGGCGGCGATGATCGAGGGCCTTGCCGCGCGCGGGGAAATCCGCCCGCTCGCCTTCCCGCGCCACGACTACGCGCACGAGATCCTCGCCGGCCGGGTGCTGACGGCGCGCGGCTAGAGCGTTTCCGATACGCACTCCTGCTGGAATCGCCGGTAAGATTCAGCGCAGCCGCACCACCATGCCGGCCGTCTCCGCCCCCCGCTCGATCTTCTCCAGGATCGGCCGGCCGCCGAGCAGGATGTCGTCGACGATGGCCATCGAGGCGGCGGCCGAATCGTGGCGCTTCAGCGCCTCGACCACCGGATAGTGGTGGTCGATCATGGCGCGGCCGCCGGCGAGGTAGGAATCCGAGATCAGCGGGCCCATCTGCAGCCAGAGCCGGCGCAGGATGCCGGTGAGCACCGGCAGGCCGGCGATCTGCGGCAGCATGAAATGGAAGGTCTGGTTGAGGGCGGCGCCCTTCAGCCGGTCGCCGCCGGAAATCGCCGCCTCGTTCTCGCGCAGGATCGTCTCCAGCGCCTCGATGTCGGCGGAGGTGGCGACCTGCGCGGCCGTCTCGGCGGCAAGCCCCTCCAGCTTGATGCGGATGGCGCGGATCTCGCGGTAGCGCGCCTCGCTCATCGCCGGGATGCGGATGTCGCGCGGCGAGCGGAAGGTGATCGCCTCGTCGTTGGCGAGCTTGAGGATAGCGTCGCGGATCGGCGTGACGGAGGTGCCGAACTGCTCGGCGAGGTCGCGGATCTTCAGCCGGTCGCCGGGCTGGAAACGGCCCTGGATCAGCGCGTCGCACAGCGCGCCGTAGACGGCGCTGCTGAGGCTTTCGTGATCCAGGGTTGCAAATTCGGGCATGGTGCCGGGCTCTAACAATTGTCAACAACATACTTGATGCATCTTTTTTCGCTTGTTTCAAGCCGGAGGCCGGGCCAAATATAGGTGAGGGCCGGAGCCGCCGTGCATACCCCCTCATCCGGCCCTTCGGGCCACCTTCTCCCCGGCGGGGAGAAGGGAGGAGGACGCGCCGGCGGTTTTCCCTTCTCCCCTCGGGAAGAAGGTGCCGGCAGGCGGATGAGGGGGCCTTGTCGCCAGGCCACGCGGGCAACGGAGACACCATGACGGAAGAGACGGCGGGACGCGGCGACGCCATGTCGGCGTCCTGGAGCGAGACGTCGCTTGCGGGAGCGGCGGCGGCCGTCGCCGCGGTCTACGGCATCGAGGGAACGGCGAAGCGCCTGTCGAGCGAGCGCGACGAGACCTTCCTGTTTTCCGCCGCCGACGGCGCGCGGTACACGCTGAAGATCGCCAATCCGGCGGAGGACCCGGCCGCGCTCGACTTCCAGGACGGCGCGCTCCTCCACCTCGAACGCCACGCGCCGGCCGTGCCGGTGCCGCGCATCGTGCCGACGCGGGGCGGCGGGCACAGCCATGCGCTTGCGACCGTCGACGGGCCGCGCATCGTGCGCCTGCTCACCTTCCTGCCGGGCGAGCTGCAATACCGCACGCCGCCCGCGCTCGCGCAGAGCCGCGCCGTCGGCCGGGCGCTCGCCGCCCTCGGCCTCGGCCTGTCCGGCTATGACGGGCAGCCGCCCGCCGGCAAGCTGATGTGGGACATCTCGCACACGCTCGACCTCGTCGCGGTGGTGGACCACGTCGCGCCCGAGCGGCGCGGGCAGGCCGAGGCGGTCCTCGCCGAATTCGAGCGGACCCTGCCGGCGATTGCGGCGCTGGAGCGGCGCCAGATCATCCACAACGACTTCAACCCGCACAACATCCTCGTCGATCCCGCAGCCCCCGACAGCGTCGTCGGCATCATCGACTTCGGCGACATGGTGCGCGCGCCGATGGTCAACGACCTCGCCGTCGGCCTCTCCTATCACCTGGCGACGGAGGACTGGGCGGCGCGCGCGGGCGCCTATCTCGAGGGCTTCCTGTCCGCCCGCCCGCTGCTCGAGCCGGAGCTCGCCGTGCTGCCGGTGCTCGTCCGGGCGCGGCTCGCCATGTCGATCATCGTCGCGGAATGGCGCTCGGCGCGCTTTCCGGAGAACCGCGCCTACATCATGCGCAACCACGCCGCCGCCTGGGCGGGCCTGCGCAACATCGCCGACCTGACGGCGGCGGGCCTGAAGCGGCTCGCGCCCAACCCCGCGGAGGCCTGATCCCATGTCGATGGTGAATGCGTTCACGAGCGAGGATTTCGAGCGGCTCGACGCCGCCGACCGGGCGCTGATCGCCCGGCGCGAGAAGGTGCTCGGCCCCGCCTACCGGCTGTTCTACGAGCGGCCGCTGCATCTGGTGCGCGGCGAGGGCGTCTTCCTCTACGACGCGGCGGGCGAGAGGTATCTCGACGCCTACAACAACGTCGCCTCGCTCGGCCATTGCCATCCGCGCGTGGTCGAGGCGATCACGCGGCAGACGGCGATCCTCAACACCCACACGCGCTACCTGCACGAGGGCATCGTCGACTATGCCGAGGCGCTGACGGCGACCTTCCCCGCGGGCCTCGCCCAGGCGATGTTCACCTGCACCGGCAGCGAGGCGAACGACCTCGCCGTCCGCATCGCCCGCTACGTCACCGGCGGCACGGGCATCATCGCCACCGAGCTCGCCTATCACGGGCTGACGGGCGCGGTCGCCGAGTTCTCGCCCTCGCTCGGCGACGCGGTGACGCTGGGGCCGCACGTGCGCACCGTGCCCGCGCCCGACAGCTACCGCGGCGCGCCCGGCGAGGCGATGGAGCGGTTCGGCCGCGACGTCGCCGCCGCCATCGCCGACCTGAAGCGCCACGGCATCCGGCCGGCCATGCTGATCGCCGACTCGATCTTCTCCAGCGACGGCATCTTCGCCGGGCCCGAAGGCTTCCTGAAGCCGGCGGTCGAGGCGATCCATGCGGCGGGCGGCCTCTTCGTCGCCGACGAGGTGCAGCCGGGCTTCGGCCGCACCGGCGAGGCGATGTGGGGCTTCGAGCGCCACGGCGTCTCGCCCGACATGGTCACGCTCGGCAAGCCGATGGGCAACGGCTATCCGATGGCGGGCCTCGTGCTCAGGCCCGAGGTGATCGCCGGTTTCGGCCCGAACGCCCGCTACTTCAACACCTTCGGCGGCAACCCCGTCGCCGCCGCCGCCGGCCGAGCCGTGCTCGACACGATCCGCGAGGAAGGGCTGCAGGAAAACGCGCTGCAGGTCGGCCGCCATCTCGCGGACGGGCTGAAAGACCTCGCCGGCCGGCATGCCGCCATCGGCGACGTGCGCGGCGCGGGCCTCTTCGTCGGCGTCGAGATCGTCTCCGACCGGGCCGAGAAGCGCGCCGACGCGGCACTGACCACCCGCATCGTCAACGGCCTGCGCGACCGCCGGGTGCTGATCAGCGCGGCGGGCCCACGCGCCAACGTGCTGAAGATCCGCCCTCCCCTCGTCTTCTCCCGCGAGAATGCCGACACGCTGGTCGCGGCGCTGGACGACGTGCTGCGGGCGCGCTGACGCCGCGGAACCCTTTGGCGGATGCCGCGTTTCCCCGGCGAATGCGAGGGTGATCGCAATGAAATGACAAGGGTGCTGCTTTCCCCTTTTCCCGGCGGGGAGAAGGGGAAAGCAGGCGGACGAGGGGGCCGAAGGCAAGGCGTGCCGTCCCCCTCATCCGGCCCTCCGGGCCACCTTCTCCCCGCCGGGGAGAAGGAAAGCCACCGTCATGCGTATCCCCGCCATCCGGAGGGGTCATGGGCGAGACATGGACAGGGGACGACGAGACGCGGCATTTCCTCGTCGGGCTTGCGCGCGGGCTCGCCGGCGCGCTGCTCTTCGCGCTGCCGATGCTGATGACCATGGAGATGTGGTCGCTCGGCCTCTATGTCGAGCGCAGCCGGCTGTTCCTCCTCTGCCTCCTCGCCCTGCCGCTCCTCGTCGTGCTCGCCCGGCTGATCGGCTTCGAGAACGTCACCTCCTGGCCGGCGGCGGTGCGCGACGCGCTGATCGCCTACGGGCTCGGCATCCTGCTCGGCGCGGCCGTCCTCCTCCTCTTCGGCATCCTCGACGACCAGCCGACGGCCGACACGATCGCCGCCAAGGTGGCGCTGCAATCGGTGCCCGCCGGCATCGGCGCGCTGCTCGGCCGCAGCCAGCTCGGCCGCCATTCGGAGGAGCGCGACGCGGAGGACGGCGACGACGGCGGCGAGACCGGCTATGTGCACGAGCTCTTCATGATGATGACGGGCGCGCTGTTCTTCAGCCTCAACATGGCGCCGACGGAGGAGATGGTGCTGATCGCCTACAAGATCACCCCCTTCCACACGCTTCTCGCGGTGATCGTCTCCGTCGCGCTGATGCACGGCTTCGTCTATGCGTTGCATTTCCGCGGCAGCCACCGCCCGGCGGAGGGTCGCGCCTGGTGGGATCCGTTCCTGCGCTTCACGCTGCCGGGCTACGTCATCGCGCTTTCCGTCAGCCTCTATGCGCTGTGGACCTTCGGCCGGCTCGACCATACCGGCTTCTCGCCCGCCGTCACCGCCGCCGTCGTGCTCGGGCTGCCCGCCGCCGTCGGCGCGGCCTCGGCGCGGCTGGTTCTGTAGAGGAGGGCACCATGACGAGATCGTCCCGCAGCGGCTCCGTCGAGAGCGCGGAGGCCCACTGGGTGGAATGGCTGGCGGGCGGGGTCTCCGCCCTGCTGGTGGCGGCCCTCCTCGGCTGGCTCGCCTGGGACGCGCTCCAGTACCGGCAGGACCCGCCCGCCTTCACCGTCGACGTCGTCTCCGTCACGCCCGAGTCCGGCGGCTGGCGCGTCGCCTTCGAGGTGCGCAACACCGCGTCCACGGCGGCGGCCGGCGTCGAGGTGCGCGGCACGCTTTCGGGCGGGGAGAGCGCCGACGTCACCTTCGACTACGTCGCCGCGCGATCCGGGGAGAAGGGCGCCCTCTTCTTCCGCGGCGACCCGCGCGCGGGCGGCCTCGCGCTCGCCGTCGCCGGCTATGCCGACCCGTGAAAGGCTCACCCGTGAAAGGACAGCGATGAACCAACCGTCCCTGACGCACGAGCGGGAGCTGCGCCGGTCCCGCCCCCTCTGGCTCGACAGCCCCCGCATCTCCGTGCGCACCCGCACGCATCCCTCGCTGTCGCGCTACGACGCGGTCGTGGTGGGGGCCGGCATCAGCGGCGCGCTCGTCGCCCATGCGCTCGCCGGCGTCGGGCGCTCGGTGCTGATCGTCGACCGCCGGCCGCCGGTGCGCGGCAGCTCGATCGCCAGCACGGCGATGATCCAGCACGAGATCGACGTGCCGCTGACGCGGCTCGGCCGGATGATCGGCCGGGAGCGGGCGGCGCGGGCCTGGCAGCGCTCGGCCGGCGCCGTGCTGCGGCTGGAGGAGACGGTGAACACGCTCGGCCTCTCCTGCGGCTTCCGCCGCAAGGGCGCGCTCTACCTCGCCGGCGACGAGATGGGCGCGCGGGCGCTGAAGGCCGAGGCGAAGGCGCGGGAAGCGGCCGGCATCGGCGCGCGCTTCCTCGATGCGGCGACGCTGCGCGAGACCTACGGACTGGACCGGACGGGCGCGATCGAAAGCGGGATATCGGCCTCGGCCAATCCCGGCCAGCTCACCGCCGGCCTGCTGCGCGACCTGCAGAGGCGCGGGGTGGAGATCGTCGCCGGCACGGAGATCACCGACCTTCGCAGCCTGTCGGAGGAGGTGGTGATGGCGACCGGCGAGGGCCGGCTGATCGGCGCGGGGCACGCCATCTTCTGCACCGGCTACGAGTTCCTCAAGCGCCTCGCCGACAAGCGCCACCGCATCATCTCCACCTGGGCGCTCGCAAGCCGCCCCGGCCTCGCCGTACCCGGCTGGCTGAAGGACCGCCTCGTCTGGGAGGCCTCCGACCCCTATCTCTACCTCCGCGTCGACGCGGCCGGCCGGCTGGTGGCCGGCGGCGAGGACGAGGAGGACGAGGAGGCCTTCCGCTCCGCCGGGAAACTCGTCACGCATACCGACGCGATCCGCCGCAAGGTCGAGGCGCTGATCGGCGTGAAGCTCGGCGCGCCGGCCTATCGCTGGGCCGCCGCCTTCGGCGCGACGGCGACCGGCCTGCCGCTGATCGGCCCCGTGCCCGGCCTCGCCAACGTCCACGCCGTGATGGGCTTCGGCGGCAACGGCATCACCTTCAGCCAGATCGCCGCCGAGATCGTCTCCGCCGCGGTCAACGGCACCCGCGACCCCGACGCCGACCTCTTTGCCTTCGACTAGGAGCGGTCCCCCCTTCTCCCCGCCGGCAGGGCAGTCGCATATGGAACCATGAGGGCGCCTTCTGCCCCTTCTCCCCGCCGGGGAGAGGTCGCGGCAGCGGGATGAGGGGGGACGCGCGCCAGGCGAAAGCAGGGTCGCCAGCGCCTGTCTACCCCCTCATCCGACCCTTCGGGCCACCTTCTCCCCGCCGGGGAGAAGGGGACGCCCTCGTCATCTCAGGAGCGCTCCGCCGCCTTCCCGCGCTGGAGGGCGGCGAGCACGGAGCGCTCGGAGCGGGTGAGATAGGCGTCGAGGCCGGCGAGCGCGGCGGCACGGTCGCCGGCCTGCAGGCGGACGAGCAGGGCGGCGTTGAGCGCGACATAGGGCGCGTGCAGGTGGGCGGTGTCCTCCAGCCGGCCGAAGACGAGGCGCAGCTCGGCGAGGATGAGGTCGAAGCAGGCGGAGAGGCGCGGGCTGTCGCAGAGCTCCACCATGGCGCGGTGGAACGCCATGTTGGCCGTGCCGACCCGCTGCCAGTCGCCGCGCGCCTGCCCCTCCTCGCCGTCCGCGACCAGCGCCGCCATGCGCGAGAAGGCCGGGTGGCCGGGCACGGCGGCCTCCACCGCGCCCCGCTGGATAACGCGGCGGGCGCGGTAGATGTCGAGCACGGCCGCCGCATCCGGCGAGGCGACGAAGACGCCGCGGTTGGGGATATGGGCAAGTAGGCCCTGGCTCGTCAGCAGGCGGAAGACCTCGCGCAGCGTGTTGCGCGAGATGCCGTAGCGGGCGGCCACCTCGTGCTCCGACAGCCGCTCGCCCGGCGCGAACCGCCCGGCGATCAGCCCGTCGCGGATCTCGCCCGCCACGCGCTCGGAGAGCGGCCGGCCGCCGTCGCGCGCGGTCATGCGGCGGCGGCCGGGGCCGGCATGCCCCCCTCTGCCCTGCCGGGCATCTCCCCCTCAAGGGGGCAGACCGGCAAGAAGCGGAAACCGTGCTCAAGCCGCACCCCCGGCGACGGGCAAGGCAGTGCCCCGATCGATCTCCCGGCCTGAGGGGGAGATGCCCGGCAGGGCAGAGGGGCGTGCGGCGGCGCATGCATCATCATATCCGGTCCCTTCGGTATTTTTCACCCGGCCATATTGTTGAACAATCATATCCGTGTTATCCAACAATTCCAAGCGGAATCCATCACGAAGGACGCGGCCATGGCAAGCATCGACCTCAACAGCGATCTCGGCGAGAGTTTCGGCCCCTGGCCGATGGGCGACGACGTGTCGATGCTGTCGATCGTCACCAGCGCCAACATCGCCTGCGGCTTCCACGCCGGCGACCCGGCGGGCATCCTCTCCGTGCTGAAGGCGGCGGCGGAGCGCGGTGTGGCGGTCGGCGCCCATGTCGGCTACCGCGACCTCGTCGGCTTCGGCCGGCGCGACATGGACCCGTCGAGCGCCGAGCTTGTCGCCGACACGATCTACCAGATCGGCGCGCTCCAGGGCCTGGCGACGGCGGCCGGCACGCGGGTCCGCTACGTCAAGCCGCACGGCGCGCTCTACAACACCATCGCGAACGACGCCCGCCAGGCCGCCGACGTGATCGCCGGCATCAGGGCGGTCGACCCCGCGCTCGTGCTGATGGCGCTTTCCGGCGCGCCGATCGTCGCGCAGGCGCGCGCGGCGGGGCTCACCGTCGTCTGCGAGGCCTTCGCCGACCGCGCCTACAATGCCGACGGCTCGCTCGTCAGCCGCAGGCTGCCGGGCGCCGTCATCCACGATCCGCAGGCGGTCGCGGACCGCATGCTGCGCCTCGTCACGGAGGGCCGCATCACGGCGATCGACGGCAGCGAGATCGCGCTCGAGGCGCAGTCGATCTGCATCCACGGCGACACGCCGGCCGCCGTCGCCATCGCGAGGACGCTGCGCGAGGCGCTTTCCGCGGAGGGCGTCGCGCTGCAACCCTTCGTCCATGGCTGAGCGGCTGCGCTTCCTGCCGGCCGGCAGCGACGCCGTCCTGGTCGAGCTCGACGATCTCGAGGCGACGCTGGCGCTGTTCGACGCGCTTTCCGCCGCCCGGCCGGAGGGCGTCGCCGAGCTGGTGCCGGCCGCGCGCACGCTGATGGTGCGCTTCGACCCGCGCGTCACCGGCCCCGCCCGGCTCGCGGACGGGATCGCCGCCCTCGACCTCTCCGAGCGGCGCGCGCGCGTCGGCGAGACCTTCGACATCCCCGTCGTCTACGACGGCGAGGACCTCGCCGACGTCGCGGAAATCCTCGGCTGGACGGTGGAGGAGGTGATCCGCCGCCACACCGCGGCGACCCATACCGTCGCCTTCACCGGCTTCGCGCCGGGCTTCGCCTACATGACCTCCGACGATCCCGGCTTCGACGTGCCGCGCCGCAAGAGCCCGCGCGTGCGCATCCCGGCGGGCTCCGTCGCCATCGCCGGGCCATTCTCCGGCATCTATCCCTCCGACAGCCCCGGCGGCTGGCAGCTCCTCGGCCGCACGCCGCTTGCGATGTGGGACACGAGCCGCTTCCGCCCCGCCCTGCTCGCCCCCGGCGACCGGGTGCGGTTCCGCGATATGGCGGCATTGGAGAAAAGCACCTCCCTCCGGCCCACCCCGCCCCGCCCCCGGCCGATCTCCCCCGTTCAGGAGGAGGCGGCAGGCAGGCCGGAGGGGGATGGCCGGCCCGCCGGCGGCCTCCGCGTCACCCGCACCGACCGCCCGGCCCTGTTCCAGGACCGCGGCCGCCCCGGCCGGGCCGACCAGGGCGTGGCGGAATCCGGCGCGCTCGACCGCGACAGCCTCGCCGAGGCCAATCTCGCCGTCGGCAACCCGCCCGGGACGGCGGCGCTGGAGATCGCCTTCGGCGGCTTCGCGCTGAGGGCGGACCGGCCGGTCACGCTCGCCGTCGCCGGCGCCCCCTGCCCGCTCGCGATCCGCACCGCCGGCGGCCGCACCGTCGCCGTCCCCTCCGGCCGGCCCTTCGCGCTCGACGCGGGCGACGAGCTGACGCTCGGCCTGCCGCCGGAGGGCATGCGCAGCTACCTGGCGCTGCGCGGCGGCTTCGCGGTCGCGCCGGTGCTGGGCTCGGCGTCGACGGATACGCTGGCGAAGATCGGCCCCGCGCCGGTTACCGCGGGCGACGTGCTCATGCCGGCGGAGGGCCGCGCCGTCGCCGTCGATCCCTTCCGCCCGGCGCCCGCAAGGCTGCCGAAGGCGGGCGAGACGGTGACGCTCGACATCGTGCCCGGCCCGCGCACCGACTGGTTCACCGACAGGGGCGTGGAGACGCTCGCCGCGCAGGACTGGGAGGTGACGGCCGAATCGAGCCGCGTCGGCATGCGCCTTGCCGGCAGCCGGCCGCTCGAGCGGCACGACGCCGCCGAGCTGCCCTCCGAGGGCACGCCGCGCGGGGCGATCCAGGTGCCGCACAGCGGCCAGCCGGTGCTCTTCCTCGCCGACCATCCGCTGACCGGCGGCTATCCGGTGATCGGCGTCGTCGCGAGCCACCATCTCGGCCTCGCCGGCCAGATCCCGATCGGCGCGCGGATCCGCTTCAACGCGCTCACCGCCTTCCGTCCTCTCATCCGGGAAACCGACCGATGAAGAAACTGCTCATCGCCAACCGCGGCGAGATCGCCGTGCGCATCGCCCGCGCCGCGCGCGACTACGGCGTCGCCTCCGTGGCGGTCTATTCCGAC
Organism: Shinella pollutisoli; assembly: GCF_024609765.1. GTDB lineage: Bacteria > Pseudomonadota > Alphaproteobacteria > Rhizobiales > Rhizobiaceae > Shinella > Shinella pollutisoli. The sequence continues at coordinate 240,963 of NZ_JANFDG010000004.1, read as the reverse complement.
GACGATGCCGGCGCGCTCCATGCGGAGGCCGCCGACGAGGCCTACGGGCTCGGCCCCGGCCGCCCGGCCGACACCTATCTGGACATCGGCAGGATCCTCGACATCGCCCGCCGCGCCGGGGCCGACGCCGTCCATCCCGGCTACGGCTTCCTGTCGGAGCGGGCGGAATTCGCGAAGGCCGTGATCGATGCCGGCCTCACCTGGGTCGGGCCGCCGCCCGCCGTCATCGCCGCGCTCGGCGACAAGGTCGAGGCGCGGCGCATCGCGGCCGGCGTCGGCGCACCGCTGGTCAGGGGCTCGGACGGGCCGCTCGCCACGGCGGCGGACGCCGTCGCCTTCGCGAAGGAGGCCGGCCTGCCGCTCGCCATCAAGGCCGCCTTCGGCGGCGGCGGGCGCGGCATGAAGGTGGCGCGGAGGCTGGAGGAGGTCGGCGAGCTCTTCGATTCGGCCGTGCGCGAGGCGACGGAGGCCTTCGGCCGCGGCGAATGCTATGCCGAGCAGTTCCTCGACCGGCCGCGCCACATCGAGGCGCAGGTGCTGGCCGACGGGCACGGCAACACCCTCGTCCTCGGCACCCGCGACTGCTCGCTGCAGCGGCGCAACCAGAAGCTCGTCGAGGAGGCCCCCGCCCCCTTCCTCGACGGCACGACCCGCACCCGCATCCACGAGGCCGCCCGCGCCATCTGCGCGGCCGCCGGCTATGTCGGGGCGGGCACGGTGGAGTTCCTGCTGTCGGAGGGGGGCGTCCTCTCCTTCCTGGAGGTGAACACGCGCCTGCAGGTCGAGCATCCCGTCACGGAGGAGACGACCGGCCTCGACATCGTCGTCGAGCAGCTGCGCATCGCCGACGGCCTGCCGCTGGCGCTCACGGAGACGCCGGAGCCGCGCGGCCACGCCTTCGAATTCCGCATCAATGCCGAGGACCCCGGCCGCGGCTTCCTGCCGACGCCCGGCCGCATCACCCGCTTCCGTCCGCCGTCGGGGCCGGGCGTGCGGCTCGACAGCGGCGTGGAGGCGGGTTCGGAGATCCCCGGCCTCTACGATTCGCTGATGGCGAAGCTGATCGTCAGCGGGCCGACGCGGGAGGTGGCGCTCGCCCGCGCCCGGCGCGCGCTCGGCGAATTCGTCATCGAGGGCATCGCCTCGGTGCTGCCCTTCCACCGCGCGGTGCTCGCGGAACCGGCCTTCACCGGCGAGGACGGCTTTTCCGTCTACACGAACTGGATCGAGACGGAATTTGCGGGCGTCCCCCCTGCCCCGCGCGTCGATCCGGCCGAGGGCGGGCTTCTTTCTACCTTCGTCGAGATCGACGGCCGCCGCCACCGGCTCGGCCTGCCCGCCGCGCTCTTCTCCGGCCTCTCCGCCGCGCAGCCGTCGCAAGGCCCCGCCGAGCGGCCGGGCGCGGTGACGGCGCCGATCCCCGGCACGCTGCAGCAATGGCTGGTCGCGGACGGGGCGGAGGTCGCCAAAGGCGAGGCCGTGGCGCTGATCGAGGCGATGAAGATGGAGACCCGCGTGCTCGCGCCGAAGGCCGGCCGCCTGCGCATCGCCGCCGAGGCCGGCAGGACCGTGGCGCTCGGGGCAGAGCTGGCGGTGGTTGAGTGAGGCGGCCCCTCCCCTTGATCCAGGGTAATCGCACCGGAAACGACGAGGGCGCTTCTTGCCCCTTCTCCCCGTCGGGAAGAAGGTCGCGGCAGCGGGATGAGGGGGCGCCGCAGGCGAAATCATGATCGCCAAGCCGTGTTTCACACCCTCATCCGCCCTTCGGGCCCCTTCTCCCCGACGGGGAGAAGGGAAACGGCAACCTCGCAGCGGCATACGCACGACAACAGGAACCGACACGGAGACCACGCCATGAAACCAGCCCCCATCACCGAGGCCCCGGCCGATGCCGCCGCGCGCAAGGCGGTGAAGCCCGTCGTCTGCTATCCGGTGGAAAGCCTGCCGCGCCCGGACCTTTCCGCCTACCGGGCGCTGCGCGACGACCTGGAGCTCGTCGAGACCGTCACCGTGCCGCCGCGCGAGGCGGCCGCCTGGCAGGTGCCGGCCGGCCATTTCTGCCGCCTCGTCTGCAGCGAGGGCCCGCAGGTGGGCGACCTCAACCTGTTCAACCTGCACGACCTTTCGGAACGCTTCTACAGCGGCAAGACGCGCGCGCTCTCCGGCACCCATGTCGGCCTCGGCGACCAGCTCTTCTCCTCCTTCCCCTACATGCGGCCGATCGCCACCATCACCCACGACACGCTCGACTGGTACGGCTTCGACGAATTCGGCGGCTCGGTGCACGACGTCATCGGCACGCGCTGCGACCCCTACACGCACAACCTGCTCAGCCATGGCGGCCAGTACCACCATTGCTGCCATTCCAACCTCACCCGGGCGCTGGCGAACCACACCGGCATGCCGAGGGAGGCGGCCGCCGCCCATGTCCACGACGTGCTCAACGTCTTCATGTGCACAGGCTTCACCCGCGACACGGGCCAGTATTTCATGAAGGCGAGCCCGGTGCGCCCCGGCGACTATCTCGAATTCTTCGCCGAGATCGACCTCCTCGCCTGCATGTCCGCCTGCCCCGGCGGCGACTGCTCGTCGGAGCATTCCTCCGACGCCGCCGTCTGCCATCCGATGCTGGTGGAGGTCTACAGGGCCCCGCGCCGGCCGGAAGGCTGGACCCCGCCGCCCGTCAACGGCTATGACGGGTCGCATGGGATGTGATCCCCAACCTCTCAAGGGCGGGGCCGTCGCATATGGAATGACGAGGATGCCTTCTGCCCCTTCTCCCCGCCGGGGAGAAGGTCGCGGCAGCGGGATGAGGGGGCCACAGGCAGGATGCGGCGAACTTGCCCCCTCATCCGGCCCTTCGGGCCACCTTCTCCCCGGCGGGGAGAAGGGAAAAGCGGCAAGGCCGCATCTCCATGCGATGGGCCTGCCCTTGAGGGGGTGATCGCAACGCACCAGGGACGGGACCGATGACCGACGACAGGCAATGGGCGAACCGGGCGGTGGCGCTGATCGAGGCGGACCAGCGCCGTTCGGCCGACACGCATCTCCTCAGGCTCGAGACCGGCTTTGCCGGCGTCGACATCTACCTCAAGGACGAATCCACCCACCCGACCGGCAGCCTGAAGCACCGGCTCGCCCGCTCGCTCTTCCTCTATGCGCTGGTCAACCGCAAGATCCGCGAGGGCGTGCCGGTGGTGGAGGCGTCGTCGGGCTCGACGGCCGTGTCGGAGGCCTATTTCGCCCGCATGATCGGCGTGCCCTTCTACGCCGTCGTGCCGGAGGCGACCTCGGCGGAGAAGATCGCGGCGATCGGGCATTACGGCGGACGCTGCCATTTCGTGGCGCCGGGCGTCTCGCTCTACGAGGCGGCCGCCCGCCTCGCGCAGGAGCTCGGCGGCCACTACATCGACCAGTTCACCCATGCCGAGCGGGCGACCGACTGGCGCGGCAACAACAACATCGCCGAGAGCATCTTCGACCAGCTCGCCCGCGAGGAGCACCCCGTGCCGCGCTGGATCGTCATGAGCGCCGGCACGGGCGGCACGACGGCGACGATCGGCCGCTACATCCGCTACAAGCGGCTGGAGACGCGCCTCCTCGGCGTCGACCCGGAATTCTCCGCCTTCTTCGAGAGCTACCGCACGGGCAGCCGCGCCGTCACCTGCGAGCGGCCCTCGCGCATCGAGGGCATCGGCCGGCCGCGCGTCGAGCCTTCCTTCATCCCGGAGATCATCGACGAGATGGTGCGCGTGCCGGACGAGGCGGCACTCGGCGCCATGCGCGCGCTGTCGGCCCATCTCGGCCGCGGCGTCGGCGGCTCGACGGGCAGCAATTTCGCCGCCCTCTGCTGGAAGGCCGCCGCCATGATCCGCCGCGGCGAGCGGGGCTCGCTCGTCTCGCTCATCTGCGATCCCGGCGAACGCTACTCGCGCACCTACTATGCCGAGGACTGGCTCGCCGCCTGCGGGCTCGACTGCCGCAAGGCCGAGGACGAGGTCGCCGCCTTCCTCGCCACCGGCCGCTTCGCGCGCGAATTCGAGGCCGCCGCCTCCCCCGCCGCTTAACGTTAACGCGAGGCGCGACGCCGCAGGGCCTGTCTATCCGCCCGCAAAGCTGCTAGAAAATCGCCGGGAAGTTGCGGTGCGGCTTTCCGTCGGCAATCGCTTTGGAACGGGTGGTCATGTCGGGGAAGATCGTCGCCGTCGCTGGGATCGGTTATGTCGGACTGTCGAATGCCGTGCTCCTCGCGCAGCGCAACCGCGTCCGGGCGCTCGACGTCGACGCCGCCCGCGTCGCCCGGCTGAGGGCCGGCGAGAGCCCGATCATCGATCCCGACATCTCCCGCTACCTCGCCGAGGCGCCGCTCGACCTCACGGCGACGACCGATCCGGCGGAAGCCTATGCGGATGCCGATTTCGTGGTCGTGGCGACACCCACGAACTACCATCCCGTCTCCAACTACTTCGACACGTCGAGCGTCGAGGCGGTCGCGCGCGATGTCCTCCGGCTCGCCCCGCAGGCCACCATCGTCATCAAGTCCACCGTGCCGGTCGGCTTCACCCGCGACATCTCGCAGCGGCTCGGCACGGACCGGATCCTCTTCAGCCCGGAATTCCTGCGCGAGGGCAAGGCGCTCCACGACAACCTCCATCCCTCGCGCATCGTCGTCGGCGGGCGCGGCGAGCGGGCGCAGGTCTTCGCCGGCCTGCTGCGCGAGGCCGCGCTCGACGCCGACGTGCCGGTGCTCTTCACCGACCCGACCGAGGCGGAGGCGATCAAGCTCTTCGCCAACACCTATCTCGCCTTGCGCGTCGCCTATTTCAACGAGCTCGACAGCTATGCGCTCGCCCACGGCCTCGACGCGCGACAGATCATCGAGGGCGTCGGGCTCGATCCGCGCATCGGCGGCCACTACAACAATCCCTCCTTCGGCTACGGCGGCTATTGCCTGCCGAAGGACAGCAAGCAGCTGCTCGCCAACTATGCCGACGTGCCGCAGAACCTCATCCGCGCCGTGGTCGACGCCAACCGCACGCGCAAGGATTTCATCGCCGAGGCGATCCTCGCGCGCAATCCGCGCTGCGTGGGCATCCACCGGCTGGCGATGAAGACCGATTCCGACAATTTCCGGCAGAGCTCCGTGCAGGGCATCATGCGCCGCCTCCAGGCGAAGGGCGTCGAGGTCATCGTCCACGAGCCCGCGCTTGCCGTCCCGGTCTTTTCCGGCGCGCGCGTCGTCAACGACCTCGCGGCCTTCAAGGCCGAGGCGGACCTGATCGCGGCCAACCGGATGGCCCCGGAGATCGCCGACGCGGCGGAAAAGATCTTCACCCGCGACATCTTCGGCATGGACTGAACCCCGCCGCGGGGGCGGCGGGGAGGAATGCAGGACGTCACTCAAGCGATCGCCTTCCCGAATGCGCACAAGGGCGCGTATCCGCCCGAAAGCACGGCAGGGGCGCCGGCACGGAACGACATGACCAGGATGCTCGCCGATATCGCGCACAGGGCCGCCGAGGGGGAGACGGCGTCGATCCCGGCGGCGCTGCGCGCGCTGCTGCGCCATCTTTCCGCGAAACGGCGGCGCATGCTCGCGCCGCTCCTGGCGCTGATGCTCGTCGGCGCGCTGGCGGAGCTCTTCACCATCGGCGCGCTGCTGCCCTTCCTCGCCGCCATCGCCGCGCCGGACGACACGCCGGTGCTGCAGGCGCTGCGGCCGCTGTTCGACCTCCTCGGCGCCAGCGGGCACCGGCAGGTCCTCTACGCGCTGACGGGCCTGTTCGCCGGCGCCGCGCTGCTCGCCGCGGTGCTGCGGCTCCTGCTGCTGTGGGCGAGCCAGAAATTCGTCTACGGCGTGTCCTGCGAACTCGGCGTGAAGCTCTATGCCGACACGCTCGGCCAGCCCTATTCCTACCACACCCTGCGCAACAGCAGCGAGATCATCGCCTCGATCAACAAGGTGGAGATGGTCACGAACCACGTGCTGTCGCCGCTGATGACGGCCGCCGTCGCCGCCGTCATCGCCGTCTTCATCGTCGCCGGGCTGATCGTCATCGACCCGGTGGTGGCGCTCACCGCCGGCGGCGGCTTCGTCGCCATCTATCTGGCGGTCTCCTTCGCCACGCGCCGCCGCCTGCAGGCGAACGGCGTCGCCATCGCCCGCGCGCAGGGGGATCGCGTGCGGGCGATGCAGGAGGGCCTCGGCGGCATCCGCGACGTGCTGATCGACCGGTCGCAGCCGGTCTTCGTCGAGGCCTACGAGCGCGCCGAGAGGGCCTTCCGCGACGCGCGGGCGAGGAACGCGCTCTTCGCCCACGCGCCGCGCTTCCTGGTGGAGGGCGCCGGCACGGTGCTGATCGCGCTGGTGGCCGTCGGCGTCGCCGGGCGGCCGGGCGGCATCCTCGCGGCGATCCCCGTGCTGGGCGCGCTGGCGCTCGGCGCCCAGCGCCTCCTGCCGCTCATCCAGCAGGTCTACAACGGCTGGGCCTCCGCGATGGGCAACCGGCAGAACCTCGCCGACGTCGTCGCCCTGCTCGCGCGCGGGGCGCCGGAGGCGGGCGAGCCGGCGGCCCCCCTCCCCTTCCGCGAGGCGATCGCGCTTTCCGGCGTCGGCTACGCCTATGCGGGCGGGCGGGGCCGCGCGCTGTCCGGCATCGATCTCGTGATCGAGCGGGGCGCGCGCATCGGCATCGCCGGGCGCACCGGCAGCGGCAAGTCGACGCTGATGGACATCCTGATCGGCCTGCTGGAGCCGACGGAGGGCGAGATCCGCGTCGACGGCGTGCGCCTTTTCGCCGAAAACCGCGCGGCCTGGCAGAGGAACATCGCCCATGTGCCGCAGGCGATCTTCCTCGCCGACGCGAGCATCGCCGAGAACATCGCCTTCGGCGTCAAGCGCGAGGCGATCGACCGCGAGCGCGTGCGCCGGGCCGCCGAGCAGGCCGAGCTCGCCGACGTCGTCGCCGCGCTGCCCGAGGGCTACGACACCTACGTGGGCGAGCGCGGCATCCGGCTCTCCGGCGGCCAGCGCCAGCGCATCGGGATCGCCCGCGCGCTCTACAAGCAGGCGAGCGTGCTCATCTTCGACGAGGCGACAAGCGCGCTCGACACCGAGACCGAGAGCGCCGTGATGACGGCGATCGACCGGCTCGACCGCAACCTGACCATCCTCATCATCGCCCACCGGCTGAGCACGCTGGAGGGATGCGACCGGGTGGTGCGGCTGGATGGAGGCGTTCTCCAGCATCCGCAGAAGGCCGCGCCATGATCCTTTATATGATCAGCTACAGCAGGGAGATCGACGGACGTGGCGTCGGAGGCCACTTCAACGATCTTCGATCGATCCTTCTCAGCCTGACGAGCGAATATTTCGTCGTGGTCATCGGAGACCGAATCCCAAGCGCCCTGAGGGATGTAGAGAACATTATCTGTATCAAACACAGCATTTTAAATATATATAATATAATTAAATGTAAATACTTTGACTACAACAGCGTGAGTGTCATTCATTCATTCGATCAAAGATCGGGGATGTTCGGCAGCCTCCTGGCAGCCCGCACACGCCTGCCGCTGATCGTGACCAAGGCCGGCGGGCCCAAGCCCGCGCTTCTGTATCCGGCGTTTAGAAACGTCGTCGTCACGCATGTGGCAGATTACGAGCATTTCTCGAACAAGAAATTATTCCCGCCGAAAAGTGTCAATCTAATTCCAAACAGGATATTTTACAGGGGCCAAAGAAACGTTGCCCGAGAAAATCCCTTCTCGGGATTTCCGACGGACTCATTCAAGGTCATGCGGATATCCAGGATTGGCGCCGATTATTACAACGATATCCTGAAGACGATAAACTTTGTACATGAACTGAATTCCTGGGGACTTAAATCCTGCCTCGCGGTTATTGGCGAGGTGGAGGACAAGAACGTCCATGATTCGATAGTAAGCTCGATGTCGCCCGATTGCATGGTTTGCCATGTCGCGCCCGAATATACGGAAGATGCGTTCGAGCTGATGCATCACGCCGACTGTGTCGTCGGCGCCGGGCGAACGGTCATGGAGGCGATGCCCCTTCGAAAGTTCATTTTCTTCGTGACACGGAAGCTGGATACCCCGTGTCTTTTACATGAGCAGACGTATAAAGTCGCATTCGCGGAAAATTTCTCGAACAGGGTTGATATCGACGACTGCACTGTTCGAAGGGCATTAGAGACGTTCTTTCACATGAAGAACGACGAGGTTTCCAAGGAATCATATTATGATTTCCTGGAAACAAGCTTCCATAGAGACTTCAGCACCTCGCCGGATGGCAATAAATACGAAGAATTATACGGAAGAGATTTGGAATATGAGAGAAATTTTGATACGATCATATTCTTCATACAAAGAGTAATATCTTTAATTGCCAGAAAATATGTAAAATTTCAGTATAAATATCTACGTAGCAAGGCTTAGAATTCATATCATTTTAAGGCCGCCGAGAGATCATCCGATGCGCATAACCCTCTATTTTACGGCACTTGGCCGCGGAGGCACGGAGCGGGTACTGGTTCGGCTCGCAAGCGAGTTCGCACGCGCGGGCCACGAGGTCGATCTCGTTCTGATGCGGCTCGGCGAAAATGCCTATGCGGATGAGAGAGACAGCCGTGTGCGGATCGTCGATCTCGGTGCACGGCATCTAAAGAGCAGCTTTCCGCTTTTCGCTCGCTATCTCCGTGGGGAGCGCCCGGACGTGGTGATTTCCGCAGGTGATCTCGCCAATGTCTTCGCCGGGTGGGCTGTCCGGCTTGTCCGGCCACGCCCTGTGCTGATCTTCACTCATCATGGCTATGTTACTCGGGCGTTCGAGAACACCAGCAACGCCAGGTCGAGGCCGCTGACGTCGATCTTGCGGCATTCACACCGGTTGGCGGATGCTGTTGTAGGGGTGAGCGATGGGGTCGCGGACAACATCAAGCGCCTGCCGGGGGTGGCACCTCGGAATGTTCACCGTATCTACAACCCTTCTTGGCACGCGTCGATGGACGTTTGCGCACGCGAGTTCGTAAGGTGCGAATGGCTGGAGCTGCGGTCGGAGCCCCTCGTCGTGGCCGTGGGCCGGCTTGATCCGGCCAAGGATTTCGCCACTTTGCTGAACGCGTTCGAAATCCTGCGAAAGAGCCGGAAGATCCGGCTTCTTGTCCTTGGCGAAGGGCCTGAACGACCCGCCCTGGAACGCCTCGTGCACGAGTTGGATCTGCAGGAGCATGTCCTCCTGCCGGGCTTCGTCGAGAACCCGTTCGCCTACATGGCGCGAGCATCCATCTTGGTCCTTTCGTCCCGGGATGAAGGTTTCGGCAATGTGCTGGTGGAGGCGATGGCGTGCGGCACGCCGGTCGTCAGCACGGACTGCCCAGGCGGCCCGGCTGAAATCCTCGACCGCGGTCGCTATGGCGCACTTGTGCCCGTCGATCGGCCTGAAGACATGGCGCAAGCCATCGAGAGTATGCTGGACAATCCGACGGACCCCGATCTGCTGCGCGAGCGCGCGCGCAAATTTTCCATCGAGGCGGCGGCGGATAATTATCTGCGACTGATCGAAACTCTGATGCCGTCGAGGCCAGCCGCGTAGGAATCGGAAGGATATCGCCCTTGAGCTATTTGCTGAGCCTTATCGTTCCCGTGTTCAACGGCAGCGACTATATCGCGCGGGCCGTCGAGAACCTGTCGCGGATTCATGCGATTTCCAACCGCATCGAAATCATCGTCGTGGATGATGGATCGACGGACGGCACCGATGACATCGTCCGGAAAACGATGCCGCAAACGGAGCGTTTCAAGCTCATCGTGGAGCCGAAAAACGATGGTCCGGGAACGGCGCGAAACACCGGGATAAGAAACGCAACGGGCGAATATATCTGGTGCGTCGATGCGGACGATATCGTGCGGCACGAAAAGATCGAGGCGATATTGTCCTCTCTCGATCGTGATCATGCCGATGTGATGGTCGCAGGATCGCGAGCGATAGGATCGACGCCCGATTCTCCGGAGCGTTTTTCCGTAATATCGAACGGACCAAGGAACTCTCTGTTGTCAGGAGAAGATTACTATGAGAAAAACTATATACAATGCTTTTTCTGGAAATTTATTATAAAAAGAGAAATTCTTATTGAAAATAAAATTATGTTTGCCGAAAAACTTTTCATGGAAGACGTGGAAATTCTCCCTAGAATTATGATGTTCACCAAAAGGTTACTCATTTCCGACATCGTCGCCTATGATTATATCCTGAGGCCATCCTCCCTCACTGCCAGCATGAACCCGACGGTTTCCACGTTCAGGATGACGTCGATGCTCAATGTCCGCGAGCAGCTTGCCCGGACGCGGCAGCATCCCCGCTGCGGCCGCCGGATAGCGGCGGCGATCGACGCGCGGATCCGGTTGCTCGATGCGGCGATCATGCAGGCCTATGCCTGCCATCCGCTCGAGGCGGGAATGGTGCGGCCCGTTCTCGCCCGGATGAAAGATGCCGGGCTTTTCCCGTTCCGGCATGTCAACAGGGCGGGCGGCATGGCGACGGTGGCGCGCTACGGGCTGATGGCGGCGATCAATCTCTCGCCGATCCGGCTGCGACGGCTGATACAATGGTTCTATGTCCGCTACTATGCCTCGCTCATACGGCGCGCGGCATGAGCGCTTCCCGTCTCAGCGCCAGGTCCGGTTCACGCGGCCATGCTCCTCCACTGGCTCCCGTCCCAGAATTGCGGCTCGTGGTCGGTGCTGTTGTAGACCATCAGGCCCTCGGCGGGCGCGGCGATGGCATCGCGCTGCGTCGTGGTCATCCGCGGCGGCAGGAAGCCGCGGGCCGTGCCGGCCACGTCGAGCAGGGCGGAGGCATGCGGCACGGTCGTGCCGATGCCGATCTGGCCGCTCGCCGCGATCCGCATCGCCTCGACGCTGTTGTTGACGCGGATCACGAACGGATGGTTGCTCATCGACGCCAGAAGGACATAGCCGCTGGTCGAGGTTCCCATCAGGAAGCGGATGTTGTTGACGGTATCCTCGCCCCGGAAATAGGCGGCGCCGGCCCCCGAGATGCCGATCGACTTGTCGAAATGCGGCGTTCCGTCCGGCGTGCCCGGCTGGCCGACGGTCAGGAGATAACGGGCTTCCGTCGTGCCGATCCCGACGAAGCCATCGGCGGCGCGCACGCGCAGCGCCGTCTTCCAGGCCGCGCCGTCCGGCGAGACCTTGACGGAGAAATCGTCGTTGCCGGCAAGGCCCATCTCGGCCCGGCCCGACCAGTCGGTCTGGAACAGGAGCGAGGCGGTATCCCCGGCCGCCGCCTTGTTGACCTTGAGCTGGTGACCGGCGCCCGCATGGGTGAGAAGCGTGGCATGGGCGGCGACGGCGAGGCGGTTCACCCCGTCCGCATCCGTGGCGATGCCGAGCTGCTGCAGACGGTCGGGCGCGGGCACGGCTTCCACCCAGTTGCCTTCATGGAAGACGTGCAAGGCCTCACCCGCCGCATCCCACAGCAACCATCCCTCCCGCGGCGGGAAAAACGCCCATGCGCCATCCTGAAAGGCGGCGATCTCGCCGGCATGGCCGGCAAAGGCACCGGCCGGCGCATCACCCACCGCATGCCGCTCCCCCTCCTCCGGACTTTCCGGCGGCGCGTCGCGGCCGATCCCGTCAACGCGGAGATGCAGCACGGCATCGAGCATGCGCAACGCCTCGTTGTGGGTGACATGCTTCTGCGCCTGCGAGGGCAGGATGTAGGGCATGTTGAGAAGATTGGTCTGTTCGCTCATGGTCAAGCTTCCTTGCGGTTCGTTTCCGTCATTATGGACGAAGCCAACCGGGCGGGGACAAGACGTCATGTAATCCGGGGGGTAGCATGACGTACCGTCCGATAATACCGCGCAGCAAGAGACGGACGCGTGCGTCTGCCGCCGGTATCTGGCCCTACCTCGTGCTTGCATTTGTCGTCGCCTTGCGGCTTGCCTCCGCGAGCACCGCGACGCTTGCCTATTTCGGCCTGGGGGCCTTTGCATTGCTGGGCCAAGGGCATGCAATCCGCGCACTCGCGCTTTCATGCCTGCTCACCATGATCAATCCCGGCATAGCGCAGGACGGAGGCGGGACGTCCATAGGCCGATATGCGGTATTACTTGCGGCCGCCGTGTCGGTTTTCTTCCACGGAACCGTTTTGCCGGGCGATATGAGACTGCGCCCGTTCATCCTCTACACCTTGCTGATCGGTCTTTTCATCATCGGGCATTCCATATTGGTCAGTCCGATCGCAGACGTCTCAATCCTCAAGGCCATATCCTGGTCCCTGACCATGGCGGCACTCATTTCGGCCTGGTGCAGCATGCCCAAACGGGAAAGGGACAACGTATCGCGAGACCTCTTCTGGGGATTGGTGATCCTGCTCGCTGCAAGTTTTCCTCTGGCTGCCATGCCGACTGGATACCTTACCAACGGAAGCGGCTTTCAAGGTGTCTTGAACCAGCCGCAGGTCTTCGGATCAGCAATGGCTATCTTGTGCGCCTGGTCAACAGCGCGGTTGTTCGGCGAGGCGCATCCACCCTGGTGGTTGCTGGGTGTGGCCGGCGCCTCCCTTGCCGCCATTCTGATGTCGGAAGCCCGAACCGCCGGCGTTGCAGCTATCCTGGGTGTGGGAGGTTCGTTGCTGGCGGGCCCCGGCCTCGCAGGCCGCTCGATTATCCGTATGGCACCCGGCTTGATAAGCAAACGTGTCTGGATCGCCTTCTTCATTTTACTCGCAGGTGGACTGATGATGGCGCCCATGGTTGCCGACAGGGCGCAAACCTTCATCACGAAATCCGGCCGCGCGGAGGTCAACGGCCTCCTGGCTGCCTATGAACTGTCGCGAGGGGGGCTGATGGACCGGATGCTGGACAATATCGAGAAACACCCGCTGGAAGGCATTGGATTCGGCATCGCATCCAGTCCACGCTCCATGGCCATCGAACGCGATGCTCTTTTTGGTTTACCGACCGGTGCGGCGGCCGAGAAGGGCGTTACCCCTCTCGTGGTTCTCGAAGAACTTGGCTTTATCGGCGCCATGCTGATCGCGCCGTGGATATGGCTTCTTCTACGCGGCAGTGCTCGCGGCGACTTTACCTCATTCGCGGTGTGCCTCACGGCGCTGCTGCTCAATTTGGGAGAAGCGACGCTCTTTTCCCCAGGAGGATTCGGCATGCTGTCACTGATCCTGCTTGGCTGGGCCTACGCGAACAGGCGTTCTCGCGTGGGAGACCAGGACCTGGCTGATACGAGGCGGCGGACGCTTCCCGCTTATAAATAGGAAAGCAGGCTCTCATGTATCGCCCCGTCATTCTTGCTCCGCTCGATCACTATCTCCCCGGCTTCAAGGCCGGTGGCGCACTGCGAAGCATCACTAATCTCGTGGACAGGCTCAGTGACGAGTTCGATTTTCGCATCATCTGCGCGGACCGCGATCTGGGAGACGCCGCGCCCTACCCGGATATCGCCGGCCGCCGCTGGGTTCACGTCGGGCCTGCACAAGTTTATTACACCGCACCACAAGAACGGACGCTTGTCAGTCTTTCTCGCATCCTGCGCGAGGTGCCGCACCACCTGCTCTATCTCAACAGCTTCTTTTCACCCCGCTTCACCATCCTGCCCCTCCTGGCGCGGCGGTTGGGATTGATCCCCCGTCGGCCCACGATTCTTGCTCCGAGAGGGGAGTTCTCTCCGGGCGCTCTGGCGCTCAAACGGCGGAAGAAGCAAATCCATCTCACGGCTAGCAAGACAACGGGGCTGCTTACCGCCGTCGCGTGGCAGGCGTCTACGGAACAGGAGAGCGCCGACATCCGCAGTGCCCTCGGCCCCTGCGCCGCCGATGTCCGTGTGGCGGCGGATCTGTCCTCGCCGCTCGGGCCGCGGCCGCCGCCGCATGGGCCGCGCGCGCCGGGCGCGCCGCTGCGCGTGCTCTTCCTGGGCCGCATCTCGCCCATGAAGAACCTCGACTATGCGCTGCGCGTGCTCGCGTCCGTCCGGGTGCCGGTCGTCTTCTCCGTCGTCGGGCCGCCGGAGGATGCCGCCTACCGGGCGGACTGCGAGAGGCTTGCCGCGCGGCTTCCCGCGCATGTCGCGGTCGACTGGCGGGGTCCGGTCGATCCGTCGCACGTGGCGCGCGTCATGGCGGCGCACGACCTGTTCTTCCTGCCGACGCGGGGCGAGAATTTCGGCCATGTCGTCGCCGAGGCGCTCGGCGCGGGCACGCCCGTGCTGCTGTCGGACACGACGCCCTGGCGCGGCCTGGCGGCGGCCGGCGTCGGCGACGACCTGCCGCTTGCCGATCCGTCCGCCTTCGCCGCCGCAATCGAGCGCGCCGCCGCCGCGACGCCCGGCGAGGCCGCCGCGCGGCGCACCCGCGTCTTCGCCCATGCCCGCGAGCGCCAGAGGACGTCCGCCGACGTCGAGGCGAACCGGATGCTTTTCACCGCGGCGCTGGGCGGTCGGCAGGCCGCCGCCGCACTCACCTGAAGAGGCCCCCATGAAGAATGAATGCGTTCTCATCACAGGCGGGACCGGATCCTTCGGCAAGACGATGCTGCGGGACCTCCTCGACAAGGGCTGCGCGGAGATACGGGTGCTGAGCCGCGACGAGGAGAAGCAGGACATGCTGCGCAACGCGCTGCGCAGCAACAGCGTCCGCTTCTACGTCGGCGACATCCGCGACCGCGAGAGCGTCAACCGGGCGATGGCCGGCGCCACGCGCGTGTTCCATGCTGCGGCGCTGAAGCAGGTGCCCTCCTGCGAGTTCTTCCCGCTGGAGGCCGTGCGCACCAACATCCTCGGCTCCGACAACGTCATCCAGGCGGCCGTGGCCGCCGGCGTGCGCTCGGTCGTGTGCCTGTCCACCGACAAGGCGGTGCTGCCGATCAATGCCATGGGCATCTCCAAGTCGATGATGGAGAAGGTCGCCGCCGCCATCGCCCGCTCGATCGGCACGGCGGCGGCCACCACCGTCTCGATCGTGCGCTACGGCAACGTCATGTATTCGCGCGGCTCGGTGATCCCCCTCTTCATCGGCCAGATCAAGGCCGGCCGGCCGATCACGCTGACGGAGCCGGGCATGACCCGCTTCCTGATGCCGCTCAGCGATTCCGTGGCGCTGGTGCACCACGCCTTCACCCATGCACGGCAGGGCGACCTGTTCATCCGCAAGGCGCCCGCCTCCACCATCGCCGACCTCGTCGCGGCGCTCGCCGACCTCTTCGGCGCGCCGGAGCATCCGGTCGAGCAGATCGGCTGGCGCCACGGCGAGAAGCTCTACGAGACGCTGGCGACCGCCCAGGAGCTCAGCCGCAGCGAGGACATGGGCGCCTATTACCGCATCCGCATGGACGACCGCGACCTCAACTACAAGGCCTATTTCAGCGAGGGCGACGAGGCGACCGCCCGGCATGAGGACTACCATTCCCACAACACCGAACGGCTCGACGTCGAAGGCGTCAAGCGGCTGCTCGTCAGCCTGCCGGAGGTGCGCGCCGAGCTCGACGCCTGGCGGGGGAGGGCGGCATGAGGATCGTCGTCACCGGTGCGGCGGGCCTCCTCGGCCGGCACGCCGCCGTGCGCCTCCATGCGCAAAACCGCGCCGCCCTCTTCCGCGGCGAGGCGCCGCCCTTCGCGCTCGTCCGGCTCGACCATGCCGGCTTCTCGGATCCGGCCGGGCTCCGCCGGGCGGTCGAGGGGGCGGACGCGGTGCTGCATTTCGCCGGCGTCAACCGCGGGCCGGACGAGGCCGTGGAGGCAGCCAACCCGGCGATCGCCGAGGCGCTCGTCTCCGCCTGCCGCGCTGCCGGCGCCGCCCCGCACATCGTCTACGCCAACTCCGTCCATGCCGTCGCGGACACGCCCTACGGCCGCGGCAAGCGGCGGGCGGGCGAGATCCTCGCCGCGGCGGGCCTTGCCCATACCGACCTCGTCCTGCCGCATGTCTTCGGCGAGGGCGCGCGGCCCGACTACAACAACGTCACCGCCACCTTCATCGACCGGGTGATCCGCGGCGAGACGCCGAAGGTGAACCGCGACGGCCGGGTCGACCTCCTGCATGCCGGCGCGGCCGCGCAGGCGGCGATCGACGCGGCAACGGAGAAAAGGACCGGCACGCTCCGCCCGCCCGCGCGCCCGACGGCGGTGCCCGAGCTCCTGGAGACGCTGCGCGCCTTCCATGCCGCCTATGCAGCGAACGTCTTTCCCGATCTTGCCGATCCCTTCGCGCTTTCCCTCTTCAACAGCTACCGCGCGGCCCTCCATCCGCACGGCTTCCCCCGGCCGCTGGCGCTCAACAGCGACCGGCGCGGCACCCTGTTCGAGGCGGTCAAGGGCGGCGGCGGGGGCCAGACCTTCCTGAGCTGGACCGAGCCGGGCGTAACGCGCGGCAACCATTTCCACCTGTCCAAGGTCGAGCGCTTCCTGGTGCTGGAGGGCGAGGCGGCGATCCGCATCCGCCCGGCGCTCGGCCGGACGGTGACGGAATACCGGGTCGAGGGCGGAACGCCCGCGGCCGTCGACATGCCGACGCTCCACACCCACAGCATCGAGAACACCGGCACGCGGCCGCTCCTGACGCTGTTCTGGACGCACGACCTGTTCGACCCCGCCCGGCCCGACACCTATGCCGATCCCGTCCTGGAGCCGTAAGATGCAGAAACTCAAGGTCATGACCATCCTCGGCACGCGGCCGGAGATCATCCGCCTCTCCCGCGTGATGGCTCGGCTCGACGACCATTGCGACCATCGCATCGTCCATACCGGGCAGAACTACGACCACGAGCTCAACGAGATCTTCTTCGAGGACCTCGGCGTGCGCCGGCCCGATCATTTCCTCGGCGCCGGCGGCGGCACGCTGGGCGAGACGCTGGGCCGCATCCTCGCCGGCAGCGAGCGCGTGATCGCCGCCGAGCGGCCGGACGCCGTGCTGATCCTCGGCGACACGAACTCGGCGATCTCCGCCGTCATGGCGCGGCGCATGAAGGTGCCGGTCTACCACATGGAAGCCGGCAACCGCTCCTTCGACCACAACGTGCCGGAGGAGACGAACCGCAAGCTCGTCGACCACATCGCCGATTTCAACCTCGTCTATACGGAGCACGCCCGCCGCCACCTGCTGGCGGAGGGGATTTCCCACCGCCGCATCCACCTCACCGGCTCGCCGATGCGCGAGGTGCTGGAGCACTACCGCGACCGCATCGCCGCCTCCGGCGTCCTCGACCGGCTGGGCCTTGCCCCGCGCGGCTATCTCATCGCCTCGCTGCACCGCGAGGAGAACGTCGACAGCAGCGCCCGGCTTGCCGCGCTGACGGCGGCGCTGGAGGCGCTCGCCGCCCGCTACGGCCGGCCGGTGGTGGTCTCGACCCACCCGCGCACGCGAAAGCGGCTCGAGGCGCTCGGAAAGGCCACGGGGAGCGGACCGGTGCGCTTCCTGAAGCCCTTCGGCTTCCACGACTACAACCGCCTGCAGAAGGACGCCTTCTGCGCCGTTTCCGACAGTGGCACGATCGCCGAGGAATCGGCGATCCTCGGCTTTCCCGCCGTCACGCCGCGCGACGCCATCGAGCGGCCGGAGGCGCTCGACGCCGGCTCCATCGTCATGACCGGCGCCGACCCGCAGGCGATCCTCGCCGGCGTCGAGGCCGCCACCCGCTTCTTCGCCGAGCGTGAGGCGGCCGGCCTCCCCCACCCCGTCCCCGCCGACTACTGCATACCCGACACGTCCGAGCGGGTGGTCGCGCTGATCCTCGGCACGGCCAGGCTCTCCAACGCCTGGGACGGCATCCGCGAAAACGATCTGGGATGACGCCATGTCCGACCTCTACCGAAACCGCGGCAAGCGGCTGTCCGATCTTCTCCTGGCGCTTCTCGCCGCGCCCGCCGCCATCCTCCTCTGCCTCGGCTGCGCCGTGGCGATCCGGCTGGAAAGCCCGGGCCCGGCGATCTTCCGGCAGGTCCGCGTCGGGCGCGGGCGGAGGCCCTTCATGCTCTACAAGCTGCGCACCATGTCGGCGGATACCGGCGACCGCGCGAGCCACGAGGTTTCCGCCGCGCAGATCACCCGGGTCGGCGGCCTGTTGCGGCGCACCAAGCTCGACGAGCTGCCGCAGCTCCTGAACGTCGTCAGGGGCGACATGAGCTTCGTCGGCCCCCGCCCCTGCCTGCCCGGCCAGACGCTGCTGGTGGAGGAGCGCGAACGGCGCGGCGTCCATGCGCTGAGGCCCGGGATCACCGGTCCGGCCCAGCTTGCCGGCATCGACATGTCGACGCCCGTGGCGCTCGCGGAGGCGGACGCCGCCTATCTCGGCCGCGTCGATCTCGCCGGCGACCTGAAGATCCTTCTCCTCACGGCCGCGGGCCGGGGTAGCGGCGATGCCGTCAAGCGCGCCTGACCTCCGCCGCCAGGAAGGCGAGGCTCTCCGGCATCCGCTCCACCGGCCGCCAGCCGAAGCGGCGCTCGAGCTCCAGCGGCGGGGCGACGCGGAGCTCGTCGAGGGCGCCGGACAGGAGGCTCCCCGTGCGGGTCGCGCCCGCAAGCAGCCTCAGGAGACGCGGCGGAACGGGAAGGAGCCGCGGCGCCACCCCGATCTGCGCGGCCATGGCGCGGACCAGGTCGCGCGTGCCGATCGGCTCCCCGTCGGACGGCTCGAAGATCCGGCCGGAGGCCTCCGCCCATGCCGCATCGCCGGCGCCTGCCATCGCCAGCACCAACGCCACCAGGTTGCGCCGGGACAGATAGGCCCGCGGCGCCGCGGCGCGGCCGAACGGCAGGGGAACGCCCCGGGCGACGAGGCGCGACAGGGCCGCGAAGCCTCCCGCCCCGCCCGGCCCGTAAACCGGCGACAGGCGCAGGATCACGACGTCGATCCCATGGCCGCGGGCGGCGAGGAACCGTTGCTCGACAAGCCGCTTCACGGCGCCGTAGGAGGCCGGGCCGGCCTGCGCGTCGCGCGCATGGACGCTGCTTGCGACGATGATGCGGGCCGTGCCCGCCCGCCGTGCCGCCTCGATCAGGCCGGCGCACAGCCGCGCGGCGGCGTCGGCGCTGCGCTCCGCATCGCGGGCGGGATTGTCGGCGAGATGCAGGAGGCAGCCGCCCCGGGAAAGCGCGCCGGCGAGCGCGTCGGCATCGGCATAGGACGGCACGGTGCGCCACGCGACGGCCGGCGGAACCCAGTCGGGACGGCCGCTGCGCGACAGCGCCCGGCACGCGACGCCCGCGTCCGCGCACGCCTCCATGACGCCGCGGGCTATGAAGCCCGTTGCGCCGGTCAGGTCAAGCTTGACTCGGCGTCCGTCCGTCATCGATATCTATACTGCACCATCCGCATCAATTCTGTCCATATTGTTGTTTCTTCATGTATGTCGCGCTGATTTCCCAGTATTTCCATCCCGAGCAGTTCTCGAACAACGCGATCGCGCGCGAGCTCGTCCGCCGCGGCCACGAGGTCCACGCGTTCCCCTGCGTGCCGAATTATCCGGAGGGGCGGTTTCCCGCCGGCTATTCGAACACCGCCAGGCGGGAGGAGACGTGGGAAGGCGTCCGCATCAGCCGCGTCCTGACGGTTCCCCGCGGCAGGCGCGCCCTGTCGCTGATCGCCAACTATCTGGTCTATCCGCTCGCCGCGAGCTGGACGATGTGGCTGAGGCTGCGCGGCCGCCCGGACGTCTCCTTCGTCTCCATGCCCTCGCCCCTGTTCCAGGCTTTCGCCGGCATCGTGCTGCGCTGGCGCACGGGAACGCCCTGCGTCTACTGGGTCCAGGACATCTGGCCGGAAAGCGCGACCTTCACGCTCGGCATCCGTTCCCGGATCGCCGTGGCGGTCCTGAACGCCGTCTGCGGCTGGCTCTACCGGCGGGCGGACATCGTGCTGGTGCAGAGTGCCGCCTTCACCGGGATGATCACCCGTTTCGGCGTGCCGCGCGAGCGCATCCGCGTGCTGCCCAACACCGCCCCGCCGCTCTACCGGCCGGTGGCGCCGGAGGAGGCGCCCGAGCATGCCGCGCTGATCCCGCAGGACGGTTTCCGCCTGATGTTCGCCGGCAATATCGGCGAGAGCCAGGATTTCGACACGCTGGTCGCCGCCGCCGCGCTGCTGCGCGACCGGCCCGGGCTCTGCTGGGTGATCGTCGGCAGCGGCCGCGACGAGGCGCGTGTCCGCCGGCTCGTCGCGGAAAAGGGGCTGGACGCCCGGTTCCGCTTCCTCGGGCGCTTTCCCGAGGCGGCGATGCCCGGCCTCTTCGCCCATGCCGACGCCATGCTGGTCAGCCTGAAGGACACGCCGATCTTCGCGCTGACGGTTCCCTACAAGACGCAATGCTACATGGCCTGCGGCAAGCCGATCGTCGCCTCGCTCAACGGCGAGGGCGCGCGCATCGTCGCGGAGGCGGAAGCCGGCGTCGCCGTGCCCGCCGGCCGGCCGGAGGCGCTCGCCGCCGCCATCGCCGGCCTCATGGACGGTCCGCGGCAGCGAAGGGAGACCTATGCCCGGAACGCCCGGCGCTATTTCGAGGAGAACTACGCGGCCGACAGGATCCATGGCGATCTGGAACGGGCGCTGGCGGATGCGGCAGGGATGTCGTAAGGCGTTTCCCGTCCATCAAAAAGCCCATTTCCCCTGCCCTCCTCGGCACTCCCGCCTTTCGCCTTCCGGAGCCTTCCATGCCCGCATCCCCTGACAGACTGCGCATCGCCGTGCTTTTCGGCGGCCGGTCGGCCGAGCACGAGGTGTCCGTGCTGTCCGCCGTCAACGTGCTTTCCGCGCTCGACCCGGCGAAATACGAGCCCGTGCCGGTCTTCGTCACCCGCGAGGGGCGCTGGCTGCTGAGCTCCTACCGCGACGGCGCGCTCGACCAGCCGGCAGGCGGCACGGAGATCGCTCTCGTTCCCGGCGGCAGGGGCCGGGCGGTGGCGCTTGCCGAGGACGGCCGGGCGGAGGCCTTCCCGGCGATCGACATCCTCTTTCCGGTGCTGCACGGGCTCCACGGCGAGGACGGGGCGGTGCAGGGGCTGGCCGAGGTGGCGCGCGTGCCGCTCGCCGGCTGCGGCGTGCTCGGCTCGGCCAATGCGCTCGACAAGGACATCGCCAAGCGGCTCCTGCGCGCGGCCGGCCTTCCCGCCGCCCGCGCGGCGATCCTGCGCCGCGGCGACGCGCCCTCCCACGCGGCGCTGGAGGCCGAGCTCGGCCTGCCCTTCTTCGTCAAGCCCGCCCGGCAGGGCTCCTCCGTCGGCGTGCGCAAGGTCAACGCCAGCCAGGAGCTCGCCGGCGCGCTGGAGGAGGGCTTCCGCCACGACGACAAGCTGCTCGCGGAGGAATTCATCGCCGGCCGCGAGATCGAGTGCGCGGTGCTGGAGAGCGTCGACGGCAGCCTGTTCGTCTCCCGCCCCGGCGAGATCGCGCCCGCCGAGAGCCACGGCTTCTACAGCTACGACGCGAAATACATCGACGAGAACGGCGCGGCGCTGACCGTGCCGGCCGACCTTCCGGCGGAGATCGAGGCGCGGATGCGGGCGCTCGCCGCCGACGCCTTCCGCGCGCTCGGCTGCGACGGCATGGCCCGCGTCGACTTCTTCCTGACGGCGGACGGCCGCATTCTCATCAACGAGCTCAACACCATCCCCGGCTTCACCGATATCAGCATGTATTCCAAGGCGATGGCGGCAAGCGGCGTCGGCTATGCCGAGGTCATCGACCGCCTCGTCGCCCACGGCCTCGCCCGGGCGGGCCGGTAGACGCGACGCCCGCCGCCGCTTCGCGGCCGCCTCCATCGGAGGGAAGACGGGTGCCTCGCCGCCCCTACCCTCCCTCGATGGAAGGTCCGCAGCGCTGCGGCAGCACGGGCGTCCATGGCTCATCCCTTCCCCCGCTCCAGCGCCTGCAACATCGGGTAGATGCTGAAGGCGGAGCGCTCGGCCTTGGCGGTGAGATCGCGCAGGTAGCCGCCGGGCGAGCGGATCGTCTCGGCGCGCTCGAGCAGCACGGCGACGGTGATCGCCGCCGCCTCGTCGCCCATCGCCGCGCGCGCCTTGCGCCAGGCGTCGGGCGAGACGCCGAGCATGGAACGCACGAGATCGGCGGCCGCCACGAGGTCCGCCCAGTTGCGGATGCCGTCCCGGGCATAATCGCCGATCTGCGGGCAGAGCCTTTTCAGCCGTGCAAGGCTTATCGCCGCCTTCCGCTCCGGTGCGGCTTCGCCTTGGATGGACTCATGGCCGTTTTTATCAAGGGTCGGGTCTGGATTTGAATTCTGAATATGGCGCTCGTCATGGGAGTCATTGGCGCTCATTTCCTCTTCGGAAAGGCTTGAGAGATAAGCGTTTTCCACCTCGGCGCGAAGCCGCAGCAGCCCGTCGCGCCGCGCCTCGATCTCCGCCGCCGCCATGCGCCGGCCGATGCCCGCGGAAAGGGCCGCAAGGCGCGCGGCCATCTCCGCCCAGTCGCCGGCCCTGCCCTCCTCCAGCGCCGCCTCGACGATCTTGCCGATGTCGCGGCGATGCAGCGTCACCTCGGCGCGCAGCGCCCGTTCGGCCCGGTCGGCGGCGCGGGCGGCCTCGGCGGCGGCGAAGATCTCGTCCGCCTGGAGGGCGAGCGGCGCGAGGTCGAAGCCGAAGGCGTCCTCCACCCGGCCGCTCTCGTCGCGGCGGCAGTAGCGCTTGCCGTTGGCGCTGTCGCGGCGGAAGATCAGGCCGGCCTCGACGAGGGCGGCGAGATGCCGGCGGATCGTCGCCGGCGCCATGCCGCGGGCGCGCACCGCAAGCTCGCGGTTGGAGGGAAAGACGACGAGCGGCGCGGAGCCGTCGAGCTCGCGCACCGTCGCGAAGGAGACGAGCGCCTCCAGCACCGCGATCGTCCGGTCCCCCAGCCCGTAGGCGCGGCGCGCCTCCGTCAGCGCGCGCAGAAGCTGCCACTTGTCGGCGCGGCCCGTGTCGTTGCCGCCGTCGCCGGCGCGCAGTTTCTCCTGCCGCTCGGCCGCGGCGCGCTGGCGCCGAAACAGGCGCGCAGTCATCCTGCCGCCGCCGAAAGGCGTCGTTGCAATATGCTCCATCATCGTCCGGTCCCCTGTCCTGAGACAAGAAGGTCCCGCCGACGCCGCCGCTCGGGCAGACGAAGTTCTCCGTTTCGCGCAATGCTTCCCTATCCGGGACCGGAGCATCCTTTCCGCACAGGGATGAATCCATCCATGCGCGGGACGCTGCGGGCATCCGCGACTCTTGACTTTGACTGTCGGAAGTGATTCTCTCGAACTGCTACATAGAAGAGGGCTTCCGGAACGGGTACGTTTTGGGGGCCTTTTTTCTTGTCTACGCGCTTCCTTTCGCTGGTTTCACCTGGGTTCTCCAGGCCGGTTTCCCGGCCCGAATCGGTCTCTACGTCTCCGCGCGGGCGGCGAGGAACGCGGCGTAATCCTCGGCAAGCCGGGCCGCGACGCGCTCGGCGAAGGCCGGATCGACGTCGGCGGCGAAGGCGATCACCGTCGCCTTGCCCCTGCGCTCCAGCCGCGCGAGCGGCCCGCCGTCGGCCCGGGCGATCGCGCGCACCTGCGGCTCGGGCTTTCTCAGCCGCGACAGCCGGTCGAACAGCATGCGGAAGCGCTGGTCGGACGGGGCGGCGCGGAAGCGCGTGCTGTAGATCTCGTCGATCGCGATCTCGAGCCGCGCGCCGTTGTCGTTGGAGAATATCTCGCCGAGCGCCATCCAGCGGGCGCGCCCGGCCTTGGGCGCGGGGCCGATCGCCCGGACGACCTGCGGCGGCACGTTCTCCGCCACCTGCAGCAGGCGCGACAGCTCGCTCTTCTCCACGGCGAGCGCCTCGCAGACGAGCTTGCGCTCGAAGCCGCGGGCCGTCAGCGCCTGCGCGAAGAGCGCGCGCTCGATGAAGGAGAGGTTGCGCCGCTCGGCGTTCTCCTTGCCCTGGGCGAGCACGAGGTCCTCGTCGCTGAGCGGCCGCACGATCGCCTTGACGGTCACGCCGAGCCTGCGGGCGGCCTTGACGCGGCGGTGGCCGTAGGCGACCTGGTAGCGCTCGCCCCCCTCCCCGCCGCCCGGCGCGGGCCGCACGAGGATCGGCACCTGCTGGCCGCTCTCGCGGATGCTCTCCACGAGTGCGGCGAAATCGGGATCGTCGCGCTCCTCGTCGGAGAGCCGGTCGCTGACGAAGGAGGCATCGATGCGATCGGGATCGAGCGAGACGACGCGCTCGCCCTCGGCGAGCGCCTGGCGCAGCTCCTCCGCCTCGCGGGTGATCGAGGTGAGCGAGAGGCCCATCGCCTTCACCGCGCCGGAGGCGGCCCGGCCCGGCCCGTCGCCCGCCGGCGGCGCCGGCATGGACTTCACCTCGGGCGCGCGGCCCGGCGGATCGGCGGCCGGCACGATGTCGCCGCCGAACAGCGCCTTGATCGAATTCTTGCGGTCGCGTCCGGCCATCGTCAGCGTCCCCATGCCGTGTGGATGAGCGCCTCGATCTCGCTGTTGACCGCCTCCAGCGAATCCATCGCCCGGTCGTAGGTCCCGCGCGAGAAATTCTCGCGGCCGACCTCGTAGAGCGTCTGCTTGGTGAGGCCGGCGTCCGAGACGGCGGTGGATTTCAGCATCGTCGCGGTCAGCACCCGCTCGCCGAACAGCGAGCGCAGGAAGCCGACGATCTGCGCCTGCGGCCCGTCATGCGGCTCGTAGCGGGTGACGAGGTAGCGCAGGAAATCGAAGTTGAGCTCGCCGCCCGCCTCGCGCACGACGCCGAGCAGGTCCGAGGTCATGAACAGGAACTGGCTCATCGAGGCGACGTCGAGCATCTGCGGATGCACGGTGACGATGACCGAGGTCGAGGCGCAGAGCGCCGACAGCGTCAGGTAGCCGAGCTGCGGCGGGCAGTCGATGACGACCACGTCGTAGTCGCCGGCGACCGTGGCAAGCGCCGCCTGCACGCGGGTGAAGAACAGCGCGTGGCCGTCGCCCGGCCGCCGTTCGGCAAGCGCCCGCGGCGTCGCGTGCTCGAATTCCTGCAGTTCCAGGTTGCCCGGCACGAGGTCGAGATTGTGGAAATAGGTTTTCCGCACGATGGCGGAGAGGGGACGGGCCTCGCCGTCGTAGCGGATCGCGCCGTAGATCGTGTCGTTGCCGGCAAGGTCCAGCTCCGGCTGGTAGCCGAACAGGGCGGAGAGCGAGGCCTGCGGGTCGAGGTCGATGGCGAGCACCCGGTGGCCGGTCATGGCGAGGTGCTGGGCGAGGTGAACCGAGGAGGTCGTCTTGCCCGAGCCGCCCTTGAAATTGGTGACGGAGATCACCTGCAGGTGCTCGCCGCGCTCCGGATCGCGCCATTTCAGGTAGCCGCGGGCCTTGGCGGCATTGCCCTTGGCGCGCGCCTGCTCGGCGAGGTGCCGGCGCAGCGCGTCGATGTCGGCGAGCGAATAGAGCCTGCGCCCGCCGGGGCCGACGGGCAGCTCCGGCCCCTCGCCGGCCAGCGCGATCTGGCGCAGATACCCGTCCGACACGCCGATCAGCCGCGCGGCCTCGCCGGAGGTGAAGCTGCGCAGCGTCTTCTGCGCGGCCGGCGGGAACAGCCGCTCGCGCATCGCCTTGAGCTGGACGGACAGCGCCTCGGCGTCCTCGGCGATGGTGACGTCGGCCGGACGCGGGGCGGGGGCTTGCGTTTGCGGGGCTGGCTCCGAGGGCAAAGCCATGGCAGTCTCCGTTTCTGGTCTTCCGCCCGCTCCGCCCTCATGGCGCCACGGCGGCGTGCTGTCCTTCCATTCTCGGCGATTCTCCGGGCCGGGGATATACGGGCTCGGAAAAATCTGCGGATCACTTCGGCAGTTACGGCGAATGTCCTGATCTTCGCCCGGTTCCGTTAGGGACGGTGGGCCATCGACCGAGTCGCGTCAAGCCCCTTTTTCTCCCCGCCCTCCGACCCATCAACGCCGTGAATCGATCCGCCCCGACCGATTCACCGAAGTCGTTGGACGGGCGGGCCGTGCGCACGGAGACTGCGCGGCATGGAAGACGACGAAGCACGCCATTTCGAGCGGCGCGATCCCGCCCGCAACATGCAGCGCTACTGGCGCCTCGCGATCACCCGGGACCTGTTCGGCACGGTCCTGCTGGTGCGCGAATGGGGCCGCATCGGCACCGTAGGCCGCCGCCGCGCCGAGCCGCAACCCGACCTCGCCGCCGCCCGTGCCGCCGCCGCACGACTGCTGCGGCGCAAGGCGGGGCGAGGGTATGTGCGGGTCGGATGAGGGCGTTGACAGCTGTCAACGGATGGACGGCAGTAGGTGGATGCCGACCCTTCTCTCCGCTCGCTTCGGGGAGACATGAGTGCCTCACGCAGTTCGCCAATGCCCTTTCATTTGCGTCTACATTCTGTTCCGGAGCGAGAATCCGCCCGGCAATGTCGTGCGCCGGATAGCCGGCCTCGGGCGAGCGTGAAGCCGCGTTGACAGCTGTCAACGGATGCAGGCGGCATAATCAGCCGGTGGGGACGTTCGCACTCCGCGGCGCCCAATGAGAGGCGGGTGTACCTCGTGCGAGCGACCAACCGCCCGCTGTCTGCATTCCCGGCCAGGACGGGAACGATACGCTCACCAACGTCAGCGTGGATGATCCGCGTCGAGCCGGCGTGTAGTCGTGTCGGCAGCTGCCAACGGGTGAGGGCGGCGTAAGATGCAGCCGGGGGCTGTACCGTCGCCGCTCGGTAGAGGAGGGATGGGACCGATCTCCGCCTTGAGGCCGAGGGTGTCGGCCACCGCGTTGGCGAGGTCGACGTCCATGCCCTTCAGCGCTTCGCCGTCCTTGTAGGAGAGCGGCTTGCCGACGTCGGGCACGGCGATGCGCAGGACCCGGATCAACCTCGGAAGGAGGGCGGCCGCTGCATCCGATTTCTCGAACGACGGCGCCCGGGCGGGGCCAGGGAAAAGACGGCGGCAGCGACGGCGATCATGCCCAAAACTTTGCGTCTGTATATGTTGGCAATTCGCGGCGTACGCCCCGCCGCGCGGCGGCGCTTCGAGAAGGAGCGGCGCACCTTGCGAGGATCGGCCAATACCCTGTCGTCCCCATCATCAGGATCGGTACGCTCAGTTACGTCGCACGTGCATGACCGGGCTGGGCCCGGTCGGGTCGGGTCGGGTCGGGACGAGCAGGAAGCCGTGTTGACAGCTGTCAACGAGGGGCGATGCACCTTCCTCCCCCCGCCGAGGAAGAGACGACCCATAGGTCCGGGCGGGTTTGCCGGGTCGAAACGTGGACGAGATGCCGCCCGGCGAAAAGCGAACGGCCCCGGAATCTCTTCCGGGGCCGTTTCCTTCCACTCGGTCGGGCTGGTTCAGAATTCCGCCCACTCCGCCTCGCGCACCGCGAGGTTGCCTCTCGCGGCGGGCGGGGCACGGCGGACGGGCGCGGCGGCGCGGGCTGGGGCCTCGTCGCCGAGGCGGAACTGGGCGAGCAGCTCGGCAAGCCGCGCGCTCTCGGTGGCAAGCGCCGCGCCGGCGGCGTTCATCTCCTCCACCATGGCGGCGTTCTGCTGGGTCGACTGGTCCATGTGGTTGACGGCGGTGTTGACCTGGACGAGGCCGGCCGACTGTTCCTGCGCGGCCGTCGCCACCGCCTCCATGTGCGTGTTCACCGCCTGCACCAGCGCGGCGATCTCCGAAAGGCTCGTGCCGGTGTCGCTGACGAGGCGCACGCCCTCGCCGACGACAGCCTCCGAGGTGCCGATCAGCGCCTTGATCTCGCGCGCCGCCTGGGCGGAGCGCTGGGCAAGCTCGCGCACCTCCTGGGCGACGACGGCGAAGCCCTTGCCGGCGTCCCCGGCCCGCGCCGCCTCGACGCCGGCGTTGAGCGCCAGCAGGTTCGTCTGGAAGGCGATGTCGTCGATGACGCCGATGATCTGGCTGATCTGGTGCGAGGACTGCTCGATCTTCTCCATCGCCGCCACCGCGTGGCGCATGACGCCGCCCGACTGGTCGGCCTTGGCGCGGGCCTCGCGCATTACGTCGCGGGCGTCGGCCGCCCGCTTCGAGGTGGCACCGACATTGGCGGTGATCTCCTCCAGCGCCGCGGCGGTCTCCTCCAGGGAGGCCGCCTGCTGCTCGGTGCGACGCGACAGGTCGTCGGAGGCGGACGAGACCTCGCGCGAGCCGCCGGTGACGGTGCCGACCGACTGGCCGACGCTCCGCAGCGTCTCGCGCAGCTGCCGCACGGCGCTGTTGAAGTCCTGCCGCAGCGCCTCGAACTGCGAGGCGAGGGGCCGGTCGAGCTCGCAGACGAGGTCGCCCGCCGCAAGCCGCTTCATGCTGGCGGCGAAGGCGTCGGTCGCCTCGATCAGCCGCGCCTCGGCCTCCGCCTCCGCCGCGCGCTGCATCGCCTCGCGCTCCCGCTCGGCGCGGGCGCGGCTGTCCGCCTCGGCGGCCTCCAGCTCGCGGTTGCGGATCGCCGCCTGGCGGAAGACCTCGACGGCCTCCTCCATCGCGCCGATCTCGTCCTTGCGGCCGGTCGCAAGCGGGGCGCTGTCGACGTCGCCGGCGGCAAGCCGGCCCATCGCCGTCACCATGCGGCCGAGCGGACGCACCACCGTCATCGCCATCAGCGCGGAGAAGACCGTCATCGTCAGGCCGCCCGCCGCGCAGAGGACGGCGATCAGCACGAGATTGCGGAAGGCGCGGTCGGCCTCGCCGCCGGCAAGGGCGGAGAGCGTGGCGAGCTTGCCGTTCTCGATCTCCTTCAGCGTGTCGATGCGCCGCGTGGCGGCGTCGTACCAGGCGCCGCTGTCGAGGCCGGCGAGTGCCTCCGCGCCGTCCCGCACGATCGCCCCGCGCATGGCGGCAAGCCCGGAGGAGACGTCGGCGATCGCGGCGGCGGCGCGGGCGCGGGTCCCCTCGTCCTCCACGGCGAGCGCGGCGTCGAGCAGCACCGCCTGCCCGCCCGCCATGGCGACGAAGCCGGTCAGGCGTTCCGGGTCGAGGCGGCCGGAGACGATGAAGCCGTTGCCGGTGGCGCGCTCCTGGCCGGCGAGCTCCTTGGCCTGCATCAGCTCGACGAAGGCGGCCATGCGGCGGGAGATCCCGGCGTCGGGCGCGGCGCGGGCGAGGTCGCCGGCAAGATCGACGACGGCGCCGATCGCCGCCTTGTAGGCGTCGAGCGCCTCGGCCCCGCTCGCCGTCTGCGCGTCGACGCCGCGCCGCAGCGTCTCGAGGGCGGCAAGGCGCGCGGAAAAGGCCTGCGCCTCCGCCGAGAGATCGACGGGAACCGCCTCGGCGAGGCTCGCCATGACGGCGTCGAATTGCCCGGTCGCGGCCGCCGAGGCGGCGCGCGCGCTCCGCATCGCCTCGGCGTTCTTCCCGCCCTTCGAGGCGATGAAGCCCGAGGTCACGCCGCGCTCGAGCTGGAGCGCATGCACCATGTCGCTGAGCCGGCCGAGATCGGCGCTGGCGGCGACGATGCCGTTCATCGCGCCATAGGTCTCGTAGCGGTCGGAGATCTGCGCATAGGAAAGATAGCCGGCGGCGAGCATCGGCAGGGCGACTGCCGTCAGGATCCGCTTGTTGATGGAAATGTCGACCAGTTGCATGGTGCGCTCCTAGAGCAATTCCAGCAAGGGTGCGAACCGCGGCCTTGCGCCCGGAATTGCGAAAAATCAAATGGATAGAGCGTTTTCGCAATTGGGAGGAAGGCGGAAATGCTCTAAGGGTGGCGGCGTCATGCCCGGTCCTGATGCATTCATGCACGCCTTCGTTTGTCGGGGGCGGACGTTAACGGAAGCTGAAGGAAACGCCCGGCGAGACACTCTGACGCACGCGTCACGGAATGGCACAGGGACTTGAAATCCACGAGAATTGACGTCATATTGCGTCAGTACGAGTGGCAAGGCTTCCGGAGGTGACGATCATGGGTCTCGCGCAATATTCCGACGGCGGAATTTTCGCCCCGCGCAAGATCGCCGCGGCGCTCAGCACCACGAGCGAGGAGGTCGCCCGCACCGCCGGGCTCGGCCGCGACGCCGTGCAGCGCAAGGACCGGCTGCGCTCCGACCGCACGCAGCGGCGGCTGCGCGAGATGGTGGAAGTGCTCAACAAGGTGGAGCCGCGCTTCGGCTCGGGGCTGATCGCCTATGCCTGGTACCGCTCGGAGCCCCTGGCGGGCTTCGCCGGCCAGACGGCGATGCAGCTCGTGCGCGGCGGGCGGGCCGAGGACGTGCTCGACTATATCGACGCCGTCGACGCCGGCGTCCACGCCTGAGCCGGACGTTGCGCTACGACGGCAAGCTCTATCGGGCGCTCAATCCGGTGCATGCCCGCGAGCCGCTCTCCGGGCGCGGCGCGGAGCTCTACGGCGGCCGTTTCAATCCGAAGGGCGTGCCGGCGCTCTACACGTCGCTTTCCGTGATGACGGCGCTGCGCGAGGCGAACCAGGTCGGCACGCTGCAGCCGACGACGCTCGTCTGCTACGAGGCGGAGATCGCCCGCGTCTTCGACACGCGCGATGCGGCGGCACTCGCCGAGGCGGGCATGGACGCGGCGGGGCTGGCGGATGCCGGCTGGCGCGAGAGGATGCGCGCCGACGGCGAGGCGCCGACCCAGGCGCTCGCACGCCGGCTGATCGCCGCGGGCCACCACGGCCTCCTCGTGCGCTCCTTCGCGGCCGGCGCGACGGGCGCCGACTTCAACCTCGTGCTCTGGCGCTGGGGACCGGCCGCGCCGCACCGGCTCGCCCTTATCGACGACGAGAACCGGCTTTCTCGGGCCCATCCGCCGGAAAGCGGTTGAAAAATCGATCGCAAAGCGGCAGTTTGCACCCATCTTCGATACCATCCGAAAGACCAATCCCCATGCAAGCAGCATCCCCGCGCCTTCCCTTCGCCGTGAAGCCGACCGCCCATCCCGTGCCGGAGGCCGACCGGCTCAAGGCCTTCGAGGCCCTCGGCTTCGGCACCCTCTTCTCCGACCACATGGCCGTCATCCGCTGGAGCGCCGACAAGGGCTGGCACTCCGCCGAGATCACCGCGCGCGCGCCCTTCCCGATCGATCCGGCCGCGAGCGTGCTGCATTATGCGCAGGAGATCTTCGAGGGCATGAAGGCCTACCGCACCGCCGACGGCCGCGCCGTGCTGTTCCGCCCGCAGGAGAACGCCCGCCGCTTCAACGAATCGGCCCGCCGCATGGCCATGCCCGAGCTGCCGGAGGAGGACTTCCTCGCCGCCGTCGAGGGGCTGGTGAAGATCGACGCGCGCTGGATCCCGCAAGGGGAGGGGAGCAGCCTGTATCTCAGGCCCTTCATGTTCGCGAGCGAGACCTTCCTCGGCGTGCGCCCGTCGAAGGAATATATCTTCTGCGTCATCGCCTCGCCGGTCGGCCCCTATTTCAAGGGCGGCGCCAAGCCGGTGAAGATCTGGGTCTCGGAGACCTATACGCGCGCCGCCGCGGGCGGGACGGGGGCGGCGAAATGCGGCGGCAACTACGCCGCAAGCCTCGTCGCCCAGGCGGAGGCCGCCGCCCACGGCTGCGACCAGGTCGTCTTCCTCGATGCGGCCGAGCACCGCTGGGTCGAGGAGCTCGGCGGCATGAACGTCTTCTTCGTGCTCGAGGACGGCTCCATCGTCACCCCGCCGCTGTCCGGCACGATCCTGCCCGGCATCACCCGCAAGTCGCTGATTTCGCTTGCCGCCGACGAGGGCCTGACGGTGCGCGAGGAGCCCTATTCCTTCGACCGGTGGCAGGCGGACGCGGCGAGCGGCAGGCTGAAGGAAGCCTTCGCCTGCGGCACGGCGGCCGTCGTCGCCGGCATCGGCGCGGTGAAATTCTCCGGCGGCGAGTTCCGGATCGGCGACGGCGAGACGGGTCCGGTCACGACCAGGCTGCGCGAGGCCCTCGTCGGCATCCAGCGCGGCCAGACCAACGACCGCAACGGCTGGCTGCACACGCTTTCGGGCGTTTGAGGGAGCGGGGCGTTTCGCTCGCAGCACCCCCTCTGCCCTGCCGGGCAGAGGGGGGTAACCCGAAGGGTAATAACCCCTAAAGCCCCGCAGCCTTGGTAAGATTGACCCGGAACCTGTCCCGCCGCCGCTGGTAGCGGCGCGTCATCTCGGCCGAGGCGTGGCCGAGCTGCTTCTGGACGTGGCGCTCGTCCACCTCCGCCGAGGAGGCGAGGCCGGCGCGCAGCGAATGGCCGGCGAATTTCGAGGCCCGCTCGCCCTCGGCGAGGTCGCCGCGGATGCCGGCGGCCATCGCCGTCCGCTTGACGAGGCGGGCCACCTCGCGGTCGGTCAGCCGGTCCGGGCCGACCGCCTTGCCGCCGCCGGTCACGCGGCGGAAGAGGGGGCCCTTCGCCAGCCGGGCGAAGGCGATCCAGCTCTCGACGGCGACGACCGGGCAGGTGGCGTCCGCCGAGCCGCGGCCGATCTCCACCTCGCGCCAGCCGGTCTTGCCGCGCAGCGTCGCCAGGATGCCCTTGTCGAGAATCTCGATCCAGCCGCGCCCGTCCTCCGTCTGGTCGCGGCCGAGGTCGAGGCCGGTGATCTCGGAGCGCCGCAGCCCGCCGGCGAAGCCGACGAGCAGCATCGCCCGGTCGCGCAGGCCCCGCAGCGTGCCGCGGTCGAGCGTCTCCAGCATGGCGAGGAGGTCCTCCGGCAGGATCGCCTCCTTCTGGCGCGGCGGGGCGGCGTGGCGGTTGCGGATGCCGGCGAGCACCGTGGCGATCGCCCGGTCCCTGCGGTCGAGGGCAAGGCCGCGCTGGGTATAGTTCCAGGAGAGCGACGACAGCCGCCGCTCGATCGTGGAGACCGCCGCCGGCCGGCCGCCGGCCGCGCCCGAGGCGCAGGCGGTGATGTAGAGGCCGACGACCTCCGGGCTCGGCGGCAGCACCGCGAGGCCCTGCCGCCGGCACCAGGCGCTGAAATGCTTCCAGTCCGCGGCATAGGCGCGCCGCGTGTTGGCGGAGCTCGCCGCCTCGACATAGGTGCGCGCCCGGTCGGCGAGGTCCTCGAGATGCGACGGCAGCGGCAGCGGGGCGGCGAGCGCCCCGGCCCCGGCTGCGATATCGTCCTGGTCGATGATTCGGCTCATGCCCCTATTAAGCACAGGCGCGGGGAAAATGCGCGAGGCAGCGGCGAGAACCGCCGTCGGCCGGACGAGGCTCCTGCGCTTGAACGCCAAGGGGAGTGAGTGGTTTAGGTGGTGGCTATTTTTTCTGGAATTGCCATTTCCTGATTTTCTTGGTCGCGCCGTTCCCGGCACCCTTGATACTAGCCTTGTTGGTATTCTTGGCGTTCCCACCGTTGTCGCCGTTTTGATTAAAACCTATCAAGAGAGCGATTAAGCCAGACACCATGCCGATGACGCCCGCACCGATCTGCGCCACATCCTTGACATGGTCCTTCATATCCGCGCGCTGCTGAGCAGAAATTCGATTGGCCTCACTCGCGACCGCGTCCTGATAAGCCTTCCGCATGGCCGCCGTCTGTTCCTCCCACTGCCGAATTTCTTCGGTCGTAGCGTCTACGAATTTTGGAACCTCCTCATGGATATCCCTGCATATCTGCTCCATGCGAATGCCTAGCCCGAGTATCTTGGGAAGCTCGGTGCACACCTGGCGGGTATGGGTCTCCGTGACCTGCCGGCCCGTTGGCGCGACAGGATATGCGGGTTCCACTATTGCCTTTTCGGCTTTGGCCCATATTTCTTCCACCGATAGCCACGCCGGGCTCATAAAGTATCCGACGGTTCCTACAAGGATAAAACCGCCGGAAAGAAGAATGAGCGTGATTGCAACCTGCCAAGTCGTAGCGCGCGACATTGCCCCCTCCGTTGATACACAATGCACCATGAACGCGAGTACGTCGGGTGGCAAGATTACCCTGCCGTGCCGAGAATGGTGCAATCCGGCAGTACCGGGCGGCAGTGACGAGGCCTCCGGTCTTTGACAAAAGAACTTCGTGATCGAGGAGATCGCCTGCACTGGGCGACGCACCATCGAGCGGTGTCAGATGTTACGCAGATTGTGCTGCCATCTGATCTTGCGGGCCGTGCCATTCGATTTTGCGCGCTGCAACAGGCGAAGAGGGAACCGCCGGGAGAGGGTCGCCGGCCTCCCTCAGCGGCGAGGCTCGGATCGTTGAAATGCTCTCGGCGCCAGCCGCCGCCCCGTTCAGCCGGCGTCCTCCTTCGCCACGAGGGCGAGCCGGCGGCCGCTGCCCGCCGGCTCGTCGCGCCTGACAACGAAGCCAAGGAAGCCGCGCGGAAATCCGGCGCTTTCGACCGGTTGCCGGCGAGGAGCGGGATCCCCGGCCTTGCCCGCTCAGCGCCAGCCGAGCGCCGGGGCGACGTGCTTCAGGATCGACTCGATGACATGGGCGTTGTAGTCGACGCCGAGCTGGTTGGGCACGGTGAGAAGCAGCGTGTCGGCCTCGCGCACCGCCTCGTCGGCGGCGAGCTGGCGGACGAGCTCGTCCGGCTCGGCGGCATAGGAGCGGCCGAAGATCGCCCGCGTGTTCGCGTCGATGTAGCCGATCGAATCCTCCTCCTTGCCGCCGCGGCCGAAATAGGCGCGGTCGCGGTCGTCGACGAGGGCGAAGATGCTGCGGCTTACCGAGACGCGGGGCTCGCGCGCGTGCCCGGCGTCCTTCCAAGCCTCGCGATAGGCGCGGATCTGCGCGGCCTGCTGGACGTGGAAGGGCTCGCCCGTCTCGTCGTCCTTCAGGGTGGAGCTCTGCAGGTTCATGCCGAGCTTCGCGGCCCAGACGGCGGTGGCGTTCGAGCCGGCGCCCCACCAGATTCGCTCGCGCAGGCCCTCCGAATGGGGCTCGAGGCGCAGCAGGCCCGGCGGGTTGGGGAACATCGGCCGCGGGTTGGGCTCGGCGAAGCCCTCGCCCTTCAGCACCTCGAGGAACACCTCGGCGTGGCGGCGGCCCATGTCGGCGTCCGTCGTGCCCTCCTGCGGCTGGTAGCCGAAATGGCGCCAGCCGTCGATGACCTGCTCGGGCGAGCCGCGGCTGATGCCGAGCTGCAGGCGGCCGCCGCCGATGAGGTCGGCGGCGCCGGCGTCCTCGGCCATGTAGAGCGGGTTCTCGTAGCGCATGTCGATCACCGCCGTGCCGATCTCGATCTTGCGCGTGCGCGCGCCGACGGCGGCGAGCAGCGGGAAGGGAGAGGCGAGCTGGCGGGCGAAGTGATGGACCCGGAAATAGGCCCCGTCCGCACCGAGTTCCTCGGCGGCGACCGCGAGGTCGATGGATTGCAGCAGCGCGTCGCGCGCCGAGCGGGTCTGCGACTGGGGGGAGGGGGTCCAATGGCCGAAGGAGAGGAAGCCGATCTTTTTCATGATTGCGAAGCCTCGACGCGGGCGCGTCCGTTGCGGGATATGCCACCCTAAATGGCGCATCGCACCGGCTTTGCAAACCCGGCCGGGCAAGAACAGTGCGTTCACGGATCGGCGCCGCCGCCTCAGGGGTCGCCGCCTCAGGGGACGAGCACCGCCGCGCCGCTGATGCGGCCCTCCCGGAGGTCGGAGAGCGCCTCGTTCGCCCGGTCGAGCGGGTAGGGCGCGGTCTGCGTGCGCACGCCGGCCGCCCGTGCGACGGGGAAGAACTCCTCCGCGTCCCTGCGCGTCAGGTTGGCGACGGAGACGAGCGCGCGCTCCTCCCACAGCAGCGCATAGGGCATCGCCGGGATGTCGCTCATGTGGATGCCGCCGCAGACGACGCGGCCGCCCTTCTGCACCGCGGCGAGCGCCGCCGGCACGAGCGCGCCGACGGGCGCGAAGATGATGGCCGCGTCGAGCGGCACGGGCGGCGGCGCGTCCGATCCGCCGGCCCAGGCGGCGCCGAGGCCTTCCGCGAAGCGCTGCGCCTCCCTGTCGCCCGGGCGGGTGAAGGCGTAGACCTCGCGCCCCTGCCAGCGGCACACCTGGGCGACGATATGGGCGGCCGCGCCGAAGCCGTAGAGGCCGATGCGCCGTCCGTCCCCCGCCTTCTTCAGCGACCGCCAGCCGATCAGCCCGGCGCACATCAGCGGGGAGAGCGCGACCGGGTCGGCCTGCCGGTCGAGGTCGAAGGCGAAATCGCCGTCGGCCACCGTATGGGTCGCGAAGCCGCCGTCGCGCGTATAGCCCGTGAACAGCGGGGCGTCGCACAGGTTCTCCGCGCCGGAGCGGCAGCAGGCGCAGGTGCCGCAGGCATGGCCGAGCCAGGGCACGCCGACGCGGCGGCCGATCCGCGCGGCATCGACGCCCGGCCCGACGGCCTCGACGATGCCGACGATCTCGTGGCCGGGCACGAGCGGCAGCTTCGGATGCCGCAGGTCGCCGTCGACGACGTGGAGATCGGTGCGGCAGACCGCGCAGGCCTCCACCCGCAGCCGCAGCTCGCCCGGTCCCGGGACCGGGTCCGGCCGCTCCTCGAGAACCAGGGGCGTCCCGGGCGCATGGAGAATCATCGCCTTCATCGCTTGCCTCCTTCGGGCAGAATGCACCGATGCGGCCGCTCACGCCACCGTGTCGAGCTGCCGGACGTTCTCGCTGATCCGGTCGTTGAGCCTGCCGATCTCCTCCAGGCCCGAGGCGAGGCCCGCGTGCCCCCTCTCCAGGTCGGCGATGAGATCGAAGAAGATGCCGCTGCTCATGTTGACGCTCTCGACCTTGCCCATCACCCGCACCGCGACGAGGCCGGAGAGGAGGCGCTTCATGTCGGCGGTGAGCTCGAAGAAATGCCCGATCCGCTGCTTGATGAGCTCGAACTTGCGCGCCGCATGCGCCTTGTACTCCTCGGTCTGGCGGACGAGGCGCTGCGCCTCGTCCTTCAGCGCCCGGTCGCCGTCGGAGATCTCGCGGTCGAAGAGGCTCGCCATCTCCGCCTGGAGCTTCGCGACGCATGTCAGGAACAGGCCCTCGTTGACGACCGAGAAGACCTCCTTCGCCGAAGCGCCGAGGTCTTCGAGGTTCCTGACGATGGCGTCGGAGATCCGGGCGTAGTTCGAGGAGATCTCGGCGATCGCCCGGCCCTCGTCGCCGAGCCGCGAGGCCTGTATGCGCAGGTTGCCGGGCGTGAAGCTGAAGGTCGAGATCATGCCGAGCATGCGCCCCGTCGTCGTCAGCAATATGTCGGCCGCCGCCACCAGCTCGTCGAACAGGCCGAGCGCGGGCCAGGGGCTGCGCCCGAGCGCCGCCTCGCGCGCGCCCATCTCGCGGCTCAGCGCCGCCGCCATGAAGGCCGCATAGTCGCGGAACCCGGCGGCGGCGAGGCCGTCCATCAGCACGCCCGCGCTCTCGGCCGGCTTTGCCGCGCTTGCGCCTTCGTGCCGGCGCACGGCCGCGTAGAGCCCGGAGGCGGCGGCGAAAAGCGCGCTGCCGGGCTTCAGCCTGACGGACAGGTATCCGTCCTCCACCGGCGTCACCACGGCGAACACCCAGTAGTAGCCGCCGTCCTTCGCCCGGTTCTTGACATAGGCGCCGACCGGGTGGCCGGCGCGGATGCGCTCCCACAGCACGAAGAACACCGCCCGCGGCATGTCGGGATGGCGGATGATGTTGTGCGGCTGGCCCGTCATCTCGGCCCAGGAATAGCGGCTCACCCGCTGGAAGACGGAATTGCCGGCAAGAATCCGCCCGCGCGCCTCCGTGCGGGAGAAGAACAGCTCGTCCACCCCGAACGGCACCTCGCTCTCCGCCGCCGCGGCCAC
Source organism: Shinella pollutisoli (assembly GCF_024609765.1). Taxonomy (GTDB): domain Bacteria; phylum Pseudomonadota; class Alphaproteobacteria; order Rhizobiales; family Rhizobiaceae; genus Shinella; species Shinella pollutisoli. Next base: position 203,274 of record NZ_JANFDG010000004.1, on the reverse strand, counting down.
GCCCGCGCTCCGTCGCCTGTCCTCGCCCTGCGAGGACGATGTCGCATCGTCCGGGGTCTTCACTGCCGTCGCCTCCTCCGCGCCGCCGATATCCGCCCCGGCGATCGCGCCGGCGACGCCCCCGCCGGCGGCCTCCGGTGCTTTAGGGGTTTCGCATATTGACGGCGGATCGGGACGGCTACCTTGGGCTTGCGCAAGGAACTCGAAGAAATTTCGCGGCGACGGCGCAATTCGACGGAGCGGCCGCCGGATGGCGCCCGCGGGCGATAGGGCCGGAACGGACCCGCCAACGGCTCGAAAACGCTCTTTATAGAGTAGAGAGAGCTATGTCCGATAAGGCAAGATTATCGGATGTTTTGCACGGAAGACAAGCCGTGCGGTTTTTCGGGGAAGATGACGGGAAACCGCTCGCCGTTCCGAGCCGGCTAATGCACCATGAAGCGGGAGCTGAACGGCAGGCTGGCCGCCCCGATCGCCTTCGGGGCCACGGAGGTGCGGCCGACGACCGCCTCGACCGAGGGTACTTCCTGCCGGATCAGCGCGCACAGCGCCGCGCAGACATCGGCGGGGACGAAGGACGAGAGCACGACGGTCTTCAGCTCGATGAACTGCAGCACGGACTGCGTCAGCCGGACGAGGCATTCGGCGCAGGCCTGCTGCCAGGCGTCGAGCGCCGGACCCATCGGCAGCCAGGACGGGTCCTGCCCCCAGAGCCCTTCCGCCCTGGCGTCGCCCGCCGGCAGGGCGCGCTCCAGCGCGAGCACGCCGACATCGTAGCTCAGCGGCGAATTGCCGTTCTAGATCTGGTGATTGAGCAGGAGGCGGCCGTGCAGACGGGCGCCGAGATAGAAGAACAGGAAATCCTGCAGCTGCCGCGCCGCGCCGAACAGGCTCTCGCCGCCCGCCGCCGCCGTGATGTCGTTCTGCACGAAGACGGGAAGGCCGAGCTCGACCTCCAGGTAGCGATGCAGCACGTCGTGATCGGGGCCGGAGCGGATCGGCGGGGTAGGCAGCGCCAGACCGACGCCGGCGATGCGGCCCCGCCGGCTTTCCGAAAGCCCCGCGCCGGCCTCGTGGATCTCGCGCGCCAGGGCCTCCGGCGCATCGAACCGGTCGGCGTTGACGTGCGGCATGACGCGATGATGCTGTATCCGGCCGATGAAATCGACGACGACGACATGGGTGTTGCGATAGCCGACGCTGACGCCGACCGAATAGGCGCCCTCGGAGTTAAGCATCAGCGGCGTCGTCGGCGGGCCGACGCGGCCCTTCTGCGCCTCGCCGAGCACGACGAGGCCCTCCTGCTCCAGCGACCGGACGATGACGGAGATCGTCTGCGCCGACAGGCCGGTCTTCTCGCCGATCTCCAGGCGGGTCGTCGCCTCGTTCTGCAGGAGCAGCGGCAGGACCCGGCGACGGACGCCTTCGCCAATGCCGGGATCGTCGGCGCAGGCGTGCTTTCCGCGTTGAAGGACGGGGCCGTGCTCCTCAACTACGACCGCGGCGAGCTCGTCGACGTCGAGGCGCTCGACGCGGCGCTCGCCTCCGGCAAGGTCCACCACGCGGCGGTCGACGCCGACATCTTCAAGGGCCGGCTGCTGGCGCGGGTGCCAGGCGCTGAAATGCGCGGTCGCGGCGGCCGGGCCGTTCGGCCGGGGCGCCGGCGAGGGAGAGCTGCGCGACGCCGTGCTGCTGCGGCCGGTGGGCGGCGAGGCAGGACCGGCCGGCAACGTGCTCCTCGCCTTCGGCCGGCTCGGACGCGGGCGCGACGCCGTCACCGCGCCCCTGCTGATGGAGCTTGCCGGACTGCTCTCGCTCGCCTGGGACGAGAAGCTGGCGCGGACCGCCGATCATTTCGACGCGGCGATGCAATCGCACCGGGCCGTGCCCTTCGCCGCAGCCGATCTCGTCTCGGCGCTCTTCGGCGAACGGCAGGGTGCCGAGGTGCTCGCCTGGGGGCTTGCCGACCGGCTCGTCGCGGCGAAGCTCGGGGTGGCCGCATCCCGTGCCGCTGCTGATGGCCGGGCGAAGACGCCTTTTCCCGCGCCGTCTGCCTCGCGCTCGCGGACGGTGCGGCAAGCGCGCTGCGCCTGGCCGGTGAGATCGCCCGGCGCGCCGGGCGGCTCGTCGCCGTCGCGCCGAAGGTGCGGACCAAGGGGGCGGCACCCGTCATCCGCAGGCTGCTCGACGAGGACGCCGTGGCGGCCTCCGCCCCCGGCGCGGCCCTCTCGCGCTGGGCGAGCGGCCGGCTGTTCGAGCGCCTCGAAACGCTCGGCGCGGTGCGCGAGCTCTCCGGCCGCGGAAGCTTCCGCATCTACGGGCTGTGACCGTGGCGGCCGCGGCAAGCCGGGCGGGGGACGGGCCTGCCTTCGACCGGGAACTCGCGGACCTGCCGGCATCCGCGCGCTGGCGGGAATGGATGCGCCGCGCGGAGGCGGTGATCTTCGCCGCGGCGGCGCCGGTCGACCGCGAGACGCTGGCGCGCGTGGTGGGGACGGATTGCAGCATCGACCTCCTGATCGACGACCTCAACGAGGAGCTGCGCGAACGGCCCTACGAGATCGTCGCCGTCGCCGTCGCCGGCGGCTGGCAGTACCGCACGCGCCCCGCTACGCGGCGGCGATCCGCGCGAGCACCGCGCCGGCCCGCGCGCCGACGGCAGACCTTTCCGGCCTGGAAGCGACGGCGCTGATGGCGATCGGCTATTTCCAGCCGATGACGCGCGGCGACCTGGAAAGGATCCTCGGCAGGGAGATCAGCCGCGACACGATCGGCAGCCTGCGCGTCGCGGGCTTCATCGCCTCCGGCCCCCGCAGCCCGACGCCGGGCGCGTCCTATACCTACGTCACGACGAAGCACTTCCTCTCCGCCTTCGGCCTCGCAACGCTACGCGACCTGCCGGACATCGAGGCGCTGGAGGACGCAGGCCTGCTCAGCCGGCAGGAGCTGGCCGCGGCGGACGGGCCTGAGGCGGAGGAGGAGGCTGCCGGGTGAGCTGCCGCGGGTCACGATTTCATTCTGCCGGCGGGGAGTCGCCGAACAGGCCAAATCACAGGCCGCAAACCGGGCAGTTCACTTTTTCTTGGAGCTCTTAGAGCGGCCTAGGCGGCGCAGAGGGGCCGTGATGCGCCAGGAAACCGAGGAACGCAGACGGGTGAGGGTGCTTTTGGCATCCTTGCTCTCCCGCTCCGCCGTCTCCAAGGACTTGCCGAGCTTTTCCTTCTCGTTTCCGAGGCTCTGCAATTTCTTGCGCAGTCCCTTGTTTTCGCGCTCCAGTTCGGCAACCTGGGATTCGAGCCGTTGCCGCAAGGGCTCCAGAGCTTCAACGCGTGCCAGGCTTTTGTTGAGGGCAATCTCGATTCTTCCGTAGCGGGCGCGCAGGGTACTCACCTGGGCGCGCAACGCCTCGGTTTCTCCGGTGACGACGGTTGCCCGCTCCGTTCCGGACGTTGCGGCTTGAGCGGCCTCTTTTGGCGTCATGTCATGCTCCCTGCAATTTTGGACCGCCGGCATCTCTCGCAGGACGGTGGCCAGTCTGATACGCTTTTTCCCGCATTTCGTGAATTACTTTTTCAAAGTCGTCCCTTGCCTAAAGGGTGTTGCGCGGCTCCTTTCGGTAGCGCAGGGAGCTGGGGTGATAGTGGCGGGAAGCATGATCGAATCGGGTCCGAACGGCGGCTTCGATCTGCCGGCGGCAACCCCGCCGCTCCCCTCGGACTGTCCGCGATCGCTCCGCTATCGGATTGTACAGTAACAGCTTTTTTGACCGGACGGGACAATTGCAATGCGTATTGGTATCGACTATCAAATGGCGGCTGTAGAATTGGAGAACCGGTGAATGGCGCGGCGGCGAGATGATTTGAAGGATAATATTGCCATTTTATCCGACCGTGAGAAGTCCTATCAGATATTTCTGCCCGACCACGCGACGGACTACATCCAGAAGAAGGTTTACCAATCCGGCGTCGCATATGAGCTCGATATGCTGCGCGATATGGCAGGCCGACTGGAGCCCGGAGATCTCGTTCTCGATGTCGGCGCGAATGTCGGTAATCACAGTCTCTATCTGGCTGCCGTCTGTGGCTGCCATGTCGTAGCCTACGAGCCGAACACCCACCTTGCGGACGCGATCGTCCAGAGCGCCAAGCTGAACGGGCTCGGCAAGCAAATTCGTGTTCATGCAAAAGGGGTCGGCGAAGTGGTCGGAAAAGGCCAGTTCGAAAAGAAGATCGAGGAAAATCTCGGTGGGCAGAAACTGATACCGGGCCAGGGTGATCTGGCGATCACCACGTTGGACAGAAGCAAGTTTGAACAACCCGTGAAGGCAATCAAGATCGATGTGGAGGGCATGGAAATGTCAGTCCTGCGCGGTGCCGACAGGCTGATCGCGCGAGATCGGCCCGCTTTCTACATCGAATGTATGGCCGAGGACGATTTTCACAATGCCATGGCCTTTCTGTCGGCACGGAACTATTTGTTCTGGGGCACATTCAATGCAACGCCCACACATCTGTTCCTGCCGGCCGAGGCTGTCCCTCCCGAACAATATCTCCGGCACTTCCAGCAATTGAAGATTCGGGAAGTCGCGGAATCTTATCGCCGAGCGGCAGATTTTATGAGAATGAAATCAACCCTCGATGCGGCCAATCTGAAGTATCGAGAGAGCAGTGCGCGATTGAACGCCTATCGTGAGAGGGTTTCCACTGAAACCAGCCGGGCCGACGCTGCAGACGCGGCATTTGCAAAGCTACGTGAGAAGACCACGGCTCTCGAAGGCGAGGTTCGTAATCTTAAAAGACTATTGCACTACCAATTTACGGGGCAGGCGATCGAAAGCTCTTCGGATTCGTCGCAAGAGGAATCCGTACCAGCGGGATCGACGATAGCGCCCGAGTTTGTCGGTGCCTGGGCGTTGGCCCTGCCGCTGCCGGCTTCGGAGATTGCCAAGATCTGGGCAGGGCTGGCCCGTTGCCTCATGATCGAAAACCAGCAGCAGGCTGTCGCTTTGCTCCGGGCCGTACAGGAATTGAATCCCACGCCCGAGACGGCCCGGCTCCTGGGGCTTGCGCTCATAGAGGCAGGCGATGGAAAGGGCGGGCTCGATGTCCTGGAGCCGATCGCCAGCGAACTGAACCTCTCCTCGCGCGAGGCGCGGCTTCTGGCGCTGGCACGCGCCGGTCATACCGGCCTGGAGCTTCGTGCGCGCTGCGAACAAGCCGTACGCAGCAGACTGCGTGTCGCCGCGATCATGGACGAGTTTACCGCCACCGGCTACGGACCTGAGTGCGACCTGCAGCAGCTTTCCGTCGGCAACTGGGAAGCCGAGCTTTCGATCTTCCGGCCGCAACTTCTGTTGATCGAGTCCGCCTGGCGCGGGCTGTGGGGCGAATGGGGCCCGAAAGTCGGCCAGCTCAGCCGGGAAGTTCAGGGAATCCTGGAATGGTGCCGCGCCAAAGGGGTTCCGACCGTCTTCTGGAACAAGGAAGACCCGGTTCATTTCGAGAATTTTATAACGACCGCTCAGAAATTCGATCTGGTCTTCACCACCGACATCGATTGCATTCCGCACTACAAAGCAAAGCTCGGTCATGATCGGGTCTACCTTTTACCCTTCGCCTGCCAGCCCGAGCTTCACAATCCGATCGAAATCGGCGAGCGCATCGATGCGTTCTGCTTTGCGGGCGCCTATTATGTTCGATACCCTGATCGGATTCGCGATCTCGACGATTTTCTCGCCCGCTTGAGCGACCATCGGTCGTTCGAGATATTCGACCGAAATTTCGGCCAGGATCGTCCAGACTATATGTTCCCGGAAAAGTATCGGAAGTATATCATCGGGACTCTTTCCCCCAAAGAGATCGACAAGGCGTATAAGGGTTACTCATTTGGAATTAATATGAACTCTGTGAAGAATTCACAGAGTATGTTTGCACGACGCATTTATGAGCTTCTCGCCAGCAACACACGGGTAGTCAGCAACTATTCGGTGGGCCTGCGTCTTATGTTCGGCGACCTGGTGGTGTCGACCGACAGCGGAGAGGAGGCTCTGCGCCGTATCCGCAAGCAGGATGACGCCGGCTGGACGGGGCGGATTCGACTGGCCGGGCTGCGCAAGGCCATGTCGGAGCATACCTACAGCCACCGGCTGGCCTATGTGGTACGCCAGGCCGGGCTGGATTTTCCCGACAGCAGTGCGCTGCCGCCGGTCACGGTTCTTGCGATGGCAACCACGCGGGAAGAATGCGAGCGGTTCATCGCACAATTTTCCCGGCAGACCCTGACCGGCGCCCGGATGATTCTGGTCACCGCGGACGGGCTGACTCTGTCCGGAGTTGCCTTGCCGGCGGGCATTCGTCGCATTGCCATGGCTGAAGCCGGAAAGATGTGGCTCCACGACCTGATCGGTCCGGGAGAGTGGGTCGCAGGATTCGCGCCGACCGATCATTATGGCGCGAACTATCTGCAGGATCTGATCCTTGCCACCCGGTTCAGCAAAGCACCGGTCCTCGGCAAGGCAGCCCATCACCGTGTCGGAGCCAACGGCGTCGAATATATCGACGGCCCGACCTACAGGCCGGTGAGGACCCTTGCCACCCGTCGCGCGGCACTGCGCTGGGATGCCGTCCTCAACGATCGCCTCGATACCTGGCTGCGCACGCTACCCGACGCAGAAATCGACGCCGACGACATGCTGGCGCTCGATCCGTTCAACTATTGCCAGGAGGGAGCCGCCCACCCGCTGCAAGACAGCGAGATCGAGGCCATCGTGGATGACCTGCCGGGCTTCGCCGCTGGGCTACCGGTCTCGGAGCTTCTGGAGCGCGCGTCAGCGATGGCGCCGGCGATCGACATGAATGTGACGGATCCGTTCATTTCGGGTAGCGACCTGTTCGCCCGTATCCAGCCCGGCGCTAATAAAATCAAATCGCGCATCGAAGGTAAGGACTGGATCGTGACGAGCCAGCTCGCGGACAACAAGCACATCTATCTCTATGAGAAGGAAAGCCGCCCACTTTCGCGACTGACGAGGAAAGATGGACTAAGGCTACATGGCTGGATAAGTCCAGGCCTGAAGGTGAGGTTCGTCGCGGTCTTCTATGACAAGGCGATGGAAAAGCTCGGCAATCAAATAGTATTGGCCAATCAGAACCACCGACTGGAGCCACCGGAAGGTACTGAATTCGTGCGCTTTGGAGTAAGACTCCATGGGCCGGGAACGTGCAGTATTCGTGGTCTCGTTCTCGGCAAGCGCCATACTGCGCCTCTGGACGTCATTTCGCAATCCAAGGTCCTCTTGTTGACCAACCACTATCCCTCCTATCAGGATCTCTACCGCAATGGTTTTGTCCATAGTAGGGTGCGAGCCTATCGGGAATTGGGAGGGACAACGCCGGATGTCTATCGGCTGCGTCAGGGGCAGGAGCCAACGTGGCACGAATTTCAGAACATCACCTGCATGACCGGCTCGGCCGAACAGCTTGATGCGATGCTGGCCAACGGTCGATACGACCATGTACTGGTTCATTTCCTCGATGAGCATATGTGGAAGGTTCTGGCTCGCCACATAGACCGGATTCAGGTGACCGTTTGGGTTCACGGAGCTGAAGTACAGCCTTGGTGGCGACGTCAGTTTAACTATACTACCGAGGAAGAGCTCGCCAAGGCGAAGAAGGCGAGTGACAAACGCCTTGATTTCTGGCGCAGCATTTTTGCCCCCCTATCCAAGAATGTGCACTTCGTCTTCGTATCGCAATATTTTGCTGACGAGGTATTCGAAGATCTCGCAGTTGAGTGCCCTGCCGAGCAGTATGAAGTTATTCACAATCCGATCGATGGTCAATTGTTTGCTTGGCATGAAAAGCCGCTCGAACAGCGAGGAAAGATTCTGTCGATCCGGCCCTTCGCATCGGCAAAATATGCCAATGACCTCTCAGTCGCCGCGATCCTGGCACTGAGGAAACAAGAGTTTTTCAAGGACCTCGATTTTCACATCATTGGAGACGGCGTTCAGTTTGAAGAGATCACAGCTCCTCTAGCAGGGATTGCTAATGTTAAATGTGAGCGGCGTTTTCTGAGCCAGCCTGAAATTGCGGCTTTGCATCGCGACTACGGTGTTTTCCTCAGTCCAACCCGTATGGACGCACAAGGCGTTTCTCGCGACGAAGCGATGAGTTCCGGCCTCGTTCCCGTCACCACCCGTGTCGCGGCCATTCCGGAGTTCGTCGATGAAAGCTGCGGCTACATGGCTGAGCCCGAGGACGCCAAAGGCCTTGCCCAGGCTATCGAGGATTTGTGGAAGAACCCCGAAACCTTCCTGCAGAAATCGCGAGCGGCGGCGGAGCGTGTGCGGCGGCAGAGCGCCAAGAACAAGGTGATCGCGGCGGAACTGGCGCTGTTTTCACCCGTCTCACCGGCCGGCGACGACCGATAACGGAGCATGCCCGAATGGCGCCCTATGTACAGGTAAAATGAAATGGCTGACCCCATCTCTACAGCCGAAATTCCCTCCTATGATGTAAGCATCTGGAAAACTGACGTTTTTGATTATACGACAATCGAGGCTTTTCTTGCTGACAAGCTTCCTTCCAGTGGAATCATTCGTATTGGCGACGGTCTGGGAAAAGTAGAGTTCAAACTGGAGAATGCAGGGCCAGGGAGCCTACCTGAGGCCGATTTCTTCTTGGTTGGATTTTCCGGCGCGATGACAAACCGCTCGGCGATTGCGGCGCCGCTATTCTCTGGCATCAACTTGTCACGTAGCTTGAAAATGCCGCTTCTGGCGTTTGCCGATCCCGTTGTCAGCGCCAGCCGCGCCGTCACCCTCGCGTGGTACGCGGGGGGAGAAGGCGGCTTCGATCATCCGCGCAATGTTGCGCGTGTAATCGACTACGTCTCAAATGTCACTGGCCGCATTCCGGTTCTGATCGGGGGGTCTGGCGGCGGCTTCGCTACCATTAGCACGATGCGCTACATGGCGATGCCGGCAAGGGGGCTAGTCTGGAATCCGCAAACCCAGATCGCCGAATATAACGCGGATATTGTACAAAAATATATAGATGTAGCTATTTCCAATGCCAAGCAGAACGACTCTCTTCGAGATATTCTCGTTGCAGCCGGTGTCGATCAGGATGTTTGTTCTGCGAGTTATAAGGCTCCGTCCTGTCTGGTTTACCTGCAAAACGATAGCGACCATCATGTCGGGAAGCATATGGAGCCTTTTCTGGCCCGCTGCGGCCTCTGGCATGATTATGATCATCTGACCAAGATTTCTCACGACCGTAGAATAATCGTCAGAACCGGAAATTGGGGCAGCGGGCACGCGGTGCCGCCAAATGCCCTCGTCAAGGCAATGGTGGCTTTACTCACTCAGGATTCCGGACAAAGGGATCCACTAGATTTTGTCCCCAACGCGCTACAGGGCATCCTGGAAAGTACAATTAAGCTGGAGCCGGATCCCGACTATGACTTGCGTGCCCGCGCTATTTTCAAGGATGGACGAGTGCACGTTACGGTAGATGTCGACAGATCGCCTGAAGGTCTATCCTACGCGTATTACATGATGGAAGACGGTGCCCGGGTCGCTGTGAATTGGTACTCCTCTCAGGCAAACACAACATTCCTCACCGAGATCGAGAATCCAGCCAGACTATCCGTCGTAGTGTTCGCTCGCCATGCACAAAATGCACCGAACATACATGTGGTCAAGGTTGAGTCTGCCGACCTGGTGTGACTGCTGCACCGACCGGAGGATGTCATGCTGAAAGTGTCTATCTTTGGAAGTTGCGTCAGCGCCGATGCCGTGTACGGCACAGGCATCGTGCAGCTTGACAACTACCTCGCCAGATCGAGCCTTGGATCGCAGGTGACGCTGCCGTCCGTTCGGGAAGACATCATCGAGCAGATCGGCAGTCCGTTCCAGCGCCGGATCGTGCGCGCCGATATGGAGAAAGCACTCTGGGATATGATCCGTGGCAACGCGTTCGATCTGCTCCTCATGGATTTTATCGACGATCGGTTCAACCTGCTTCTCGACAAGGACGGCAGCATCCATACGCTTTCGAACGAGTATGCATCCGGCTTGCGGAAGGTCGAGGGCGACTGGGACCGCGAGCGCGTCATTCCCTCGTATTCGAACCAGAAATGGGAGCTCTGGAAGCAGGGCTGGGCCAAGCTGCTCGACGTCATGTCCGACACGGGCAATATCGGCAAGCTCGTCGTCAACCAGGTCTGGTATGCCTCCCGCGACAGCAGTGGGAATGTGCTACCGAAGGCTCCCTTCGAGGTAGAGAATGGTTATCTGAGGAAGCAATACGATCACATCCTTGAAACCCGGCCGGATGTTCGCTTCCTCACATACGAGCCGGTGACCCTGGTCGCGGATACCGAACACAAATGGGGCATCTCCCCCTTCCATTACGTACCGGCGCTCTACGAGGCTACGATCCGTCAGATCACGATGCGCTGAGGTCCGTTTACCGCAGCCTTGCTGCCCGAGGTTGAAAACTCTATTGTCCGCCGCGAATTTGCTCGGCCAATCTCCCAATCGGTATCAAGGTGGAATAAGGCATCCAATATGAAAGTACTGTCCGTTTTCGGAACCCGCCCCGAGGCGATCAAGATGGCGCCGGTGGTGCTTGCGTTGCAGGAGGCTCCCGGCGTCGTCGCGAAGGTCTGCGTCACGGCGCAGCATCGGCACATGCTCGATCAGGCGCTCGCGCTCTTCGGCATCACGCCCGACTTCGATCTCGACCTGATGCGGCCGGGCCAGGACCTGTTCGGCCTCACCGCCGCAGCGATCGTCGCGATGAAGCCGGTCCTGGCCGAGTTCCAGCCCGATATCGTCCTCGTCCACGGTGACACCACGACCACGTTCGCATGCTCGCTTGCAGCCTACTACGCACAGATCCCGGTCGGGCACGTCGAGGCGGGCCTGCGGACCGGCGACATCCGCTCGCCCTGGCCGGAGGAGGCCAACCGGAAGGTGGTAGGCACGATCGCGGACCTTCATTTCGCCCCGACGGCGCGTGCCAGGGAAAACCTCCTCGCCGAGAACGTCGCCGCCGACACGATCCTCGTCACGGGCAACACGGTGATCGACGCCCTGAAATCGGTGGTGAGGCGGTTCGACGAGGACCGGTCGCTCGCCGACCGCTTCGCACAACAGTTTCCGCGTGACGCCGGCAAGCGGCTGCTGCTCGTGACCGGCCACCGCCGCGAGAGCTTCGGCCTCGGCTTCGAGCGGATCTGCGCGGCGCTGGCGAAACTTGCCGAAAGGCCGGACCTGGAGATCGTCTATCCGGTGCATCTCAATCCCAACGTGAAGGAACCGGTCCAGCGCCTGCTCGGCCACCTTCCCGGCGTGAAGCTGATCGAGCCGCAGGAATACCTCGCCTTCGTGTACCTGATGAATCGCGCCGACATCATCCTGACCGATTCCGGCGGTGTGCAGGAGGAAGCCCCCTCGCTTGGAAAGCCCGTGCTCGTCATGCGCGACACGACCGAACGGCCGGAGGCCGTCGAGGCCGGCACCGTCCAGCTCGTCGGAACGGACACGGAGCTCATTGTCGCCCGCGTCGCGCACATGCTGGACGTGGAAATGCCGGACGCATCGGCCACGGCCGCGCGCAATCCCTATGGAGACGGCCACGCGGCCGCACGGATCGTCGACTTCATCCGTGCCTGGCATGCGCGCCGCACGTCCTCCGCCACATCATCCAGCCGCTAGAGTAGAAAAATGTCCCAGAACCAGACCATTTCCGTCGTCGGCCTCGGCTATATCGGCCTGCCGACGGCAGCGATGTTTGCCTCGCGCCGCATCAAGGTCGTGGGCGTCGACGTCAACCCCGACGTGGTCAAGGCGATCAATGCCGGCAAGATCCACATCGTCGAGCCGGATCTCGACATCGCCGTCCATTCCGTCGTCTCCGAGGGCTGGCTGCGCGCGACGACCGTGCCCGAGCCCGCGGACAGCTTCCTGATCGCGGTCCCGACCCCGTTCCGTGGCCCCGGCCGCCAGCCGGATCTCAGCTATGTCGAGGCGGCCGCGCGGACCATCGCGCCGGTGCTGGCGCGCGGCAACCTCGTCGTGCTGGAATCGACCTCGCCGGTCGGCGCGACCGAGAGGATGGCCGAGATCCTCGCCGAGGCCCGCCCCGACCTGACGTTCCCCGCCACGCATGGCGCCGATTCCGACATCCGCATCGCCCATTGCCCCGAGCGCGTCCTGCCGGGCCGCGTCATGCAGGAGCTCATCACCAACGACCGCCTGATCGGCGGGCTGACGCAGAAATGCTCGGAAACCGCAGCACAGCTCTACAAGCTCTTCGTGACAGGAAGCTGCATCTTCACCGATGCCCGCACCGCCGAGTTGGCCAAGCTGACGGAAAACAGCTTCCGCGACGTCAACATCGCCTTCGCCAACGAGCTCTCGCTGGTCTGCGACGGACTCGGCATCGACGTGTGGGAGCTGATCCGCCTGGCGAACCGCCACCCACGCGTGAACATCCTCCAGCCCGGCCCCGGCGTCGGCGGACACTGCATCGCGGTCGACCCCTGGTTCATCGTCTCGAGCGCGCCCGACACGGCCCGTCTGATCCGCATCGCGCGCGAGGTGAACGACGCCAAGCCGGAATGGGTGCTGGACAAGGTCCGCAATGCAGTCGCCGCCACGCTGCTCGACCAGCCCGGGCGCACGGCCGGCGACCTCACAGTCGCCGTCTACGGCCTCGCCTTCAAGCCGGATATCGACGACCTGCGGGAAAGCCCGGCGCTGTCCATCGCCTCGGAACTGGCGAGGATGCTTCCCCGGCCCATCGCGGTGGTCGAGCCGAATATCGCGGCCCTGCCGAAAACCCTGGAAAACGCCCGCCTCGCCAGCGCCGAGGAATGTGCCGGCGCCGACATCCATGTCATGCTGGTCGATCATTCCGGCTTCAAGTCGATGCCGAAGCCGCAGGGCGTCGTCATCGATACGCGCGGCGTTTGGGCAGGACGCTGACGCTCCGGCGCGTCCGTCACGGATATGACGGACAAGACAGGTAAGACATGTGGCGGGCGGGTTCCAGGCCCGTTGGGACAATGCGAGGCCAATCGGGCATGAAGGGGATCGCCGGCCACTTTTTCAACGCCGCGGGCAGGCTCTACGAGCGCAAGGGGGCGAAGGCGAAAGCCGAAGCTGCATACAGGCGAGCGCTCGGCTTGCGCCGTCAGGATGCCGGCATCCTGGCGAACCTCGCTTTCTTGCTGATCAGGCGGAAGGCGTTCGGCGAGGCGCTGCCCCTGCTCGACGAGGCATGCCGGCTTCGCCCGCAGGATGCGGTGCTCCACGGCGAGCGCGGCCGGTGCCTGCTTGAGTTCGGCGACCACGCATCGGCGGCCGAGGCGCTTGCGACCGCCGTCGACCTTGCCGCGGATGCGGCCGACTATCACAATCTCCTGGCCGAGGCGCTCTATCGGCTGAAACGGAACCGGGAAGGGGCGGAGGCGCTGGAGCGCGCCTGTGCCCTGGAGGACGGCCATGCCGGCTGGCAGTTCCGGCGCGCCAGGGCCCTCGACAAGCTCGGACGTCTCGGCGCGGCCGTCGAGGCCTACCGGTCGGCGATCGCGCTGAGGCCGGACGACGCCGAGTGGCACTATCGCCTCGGCCTGGCGCTGGAGCGGTCCGGCGAAGGCACGGCCGCCGGGGCGGCCTATGCGCGCACCGTCGCCCTCGACCGATCCCTCAAGGCGCAGCGGTTCGGCATCGGCGCCTATCACGCCCGCGAGCAGCTCTGGCATCTCGCCGCCCCGGCCCTGGCGACAACGCTCGCCGGCCGCGACGACGATGCCGAGCTGCATTACCGGCTGGGCTTCGCCCATGACCGCTGCTACCGATGGCCGCTCGCCGAGCAGAGCTACGGCCGCGCAATCGCCCTGCAGCACGACATGGCGCCGTGGCACTACCGGCTCGGCTTCGTCCGCGAGCGCCAGCACCGCTGGGACGATGCGGCCGCCGCCTACCGGACGGCGATCGCGCTGGACGGCGGCACGAAATCCTACTGGCTCTTCCGCCTCGCCTATGTCCTGGAGCAGGCGGGCGGCTGGAGGAGGCCGCCGAGGCCTATCGTGCCTCGCGCGACGACGCAAGCAGGCCGGAAAGGCCGCCGGTCCCGCTGCCCGACATCCTGCCGGGGTCCGGCACCGCCACGGAATTCCTCGATCTCGCCCGCGCCGCCCTCGACGGCGGCAGGCCGGAGCTGGCCATCGATGCCTGCCGCGCCGCCGCCGACCGCTCGAACCCCCACGCCCCGGCGATCTACCGCACGCTCGGCGAAGCGCTTGCCCGCACGGGCCGCCTCGGCGAAGCCTGCGAAGCCTTCCGCGGGATGCGGATACGCTGGAGCGCCGTGGGATTCGACACGCGGCCCTTCGAGACGAGCGCCACCCAGAAGGCAGTGGCGAACTATGCCGAATACCGCCAGCGCCTGGCGATCCGCGAGAAGGTCATCCTCTACGAGAGCGATCTCGGGGAAGCGGCGGGCGGCCAACCCCTGGCGATCTTCGGGCATCTGCTGGACCATCCGGGCTTCTCCGGCTTCCTGCATGTGTGGAGCCTCGCGAAGAACGCGCCGCCTCCCCCTGCCCATGCCGGCCGGCCCGACGTGATCCTCGTCGCGAAGGGAAGCGACAGGTATCTGCGCTATCTGGCCGAGGCGCGGTACCTCGTCAGCAACGCGCCCCTTCCGGCCTATTTCTCCCGGCGGCCGGAGCAATCCTACCTGCTGGCCTGGGACGGAAGCACGGCGGCGGCGAGGGAAAAGGGGCCGGCGGCCGATCCCGGCTTCATGGGTCACCGCAACATGGCGCGCAACATCCTCCATGCCACCCATGTCGCAAGCCCCGACGCGCAGGCGTCCGACCTGCTGATGCACGGCAACGACGTCGCATCGGCCTTCGCCGGCAAGCTGGCGGAAACCGGCGATCCGCGGGAGGACCTTTCGGCAAGGCGCGCGACCGATTTCTTCTTCCGCGGCGAGGAAAGCCGCCTGGTGACGCGCTACCGGAGCGACAGGGAACGGCTCCTGTTCTTCGGCGGGCATTTCGCGCCCAACGGCATCACGTCGTCCTGCATCGATCTCCTGCGCTCACTGCCGACAGAGAAATACGACATATCCGTCGCGATCGACACGAACATCGTCGCGCCGAAACCCGACAACAGGGCCAAGCTCGCGGAGCTTCCAGACGCGCTGCACGTTCTCGGCCGGGTGGGGCTTGCGCTCTTCACCCACGAACAGCGCTGGGCCTACGAGAGCTTTCACGCGATGGGCGTCATTCCGTCGGAGGAGATGCGCGCCGTGCTGACGGCCGCGATGCGCGGGGAATTCGAGCGCACCTTCGGCTCGGCGCGCTGGAAGGCGGTGGTGAACTTCGAGGGGTTCACCCGCTTCTGGGCGGCGATGTTCGCGGCGGCGCCGGCGCCGGCCGACAGAATCATCTATCTCCACAACGACATGGTCAGCGAAAGCAAGACCCGCGTTCCCGCCCTGGCCGGCGTTTTCGAGTTCTATCGCGACTATGCCAAGCTGGTCTCGCCGTCACCCAGCGTCTATGCGCTGAACAGGGCCAATCTCTCGCAGGCCTACGGCCTGCCGCCCGACAGGTTCCGGATCGTCGGAAACGTCATCCTGCCCGCCTCGCTGCGGGAGCGGGCCGGGGAACCGCTGCGCGAGGACATCGCCGAATGGGCGGAGGGACGAACGCTTTTCGCCACGGTCGGACGGCTTTCGCTCGAGAAGGATCACAGGAAGCTGATCTTCGCCTTCGCCGACGTCCATCGCGCCTGGCCGCAGGCGCGGCTGGTCATCGTCGGCGACGGGCCGATGCGCGAGGCGCTGCAGCGGCAGATCGGCGAGCTCGGCCTGCAGGACGCGGTCCTGCTCGCCGGCATGATGCACAATCCCATGCCCGTCTTCGCGCGGATGGACTGCTTCGTCCTGAGCTCCAACCACGAAGGGCAGGGCATCGTCCTCTTGGAGGCGCTGGTGCTCGCAAAGCCGGTGATCTCGACCGACGTCGTCGGCTGCCGCAGCGTTCTGGAGAACGGCGAGGGGATGCTGGTCGAGAATTCGGCCGCCGGGCTCGCCGGGGGCATGCTGGCCTTCCTGGAGGGCCGCTACGAGGCCCGGCCCTTCGCCGCCGACGCCTATGCGAAGACCGCGATCGACGCGTTCAACGCCCTGATCGAGGGATAGGCTCGGGCGCGGTTCCAGCGGCGCGCGGCTTCCTGTACAAGCGGGCGATCCGATTCTCGTGAGCGAAATCGGCATCATGCTGAGCGCGGTCATCTATGGACTGGCGATCGGGCCGCTGATCTATCACCATATGCGTTGAAAGGGTCGACAGCAGGACATAGATGAGAGTTTACGACAGAGTACGACGCTGATGGAGCCGCGGGCGTATCGAAACGCCTGCCGCATCCTGCCGTGCCTCATCCCGCAGGACATGGGGTCAGGCATCACCCGGTGGTACCGGCGGTGCGCCGGCTCCCAGAAACGCCGTGTCGTCGAGCGCGAGAGTGAGCGCGAGCAACCCGCCCAGGTAACCGTGATGGCGCAATCCTTCCATAACGCCCGTTGCGCCGAAGCTGAAGATCGACGAGTCGTCGTAGGTGCCGGTGCTATGAAACCAGCGGGCAAGGTTGGCGAAGTGGACTTCGAGATAGGGGCGGCCAGGCTCCATGAGGGCGTCGCGGGTGGCCATGCCGAACTGAGTCAAGCCTGCCGGGTTGATGAGAAAAGCATCGACTTCGTTGGCAGTCTTGTGAACGTAATCCAGTATCTCCCCTTCGATGTTCGAGGTGAAGTGTCGCACGCGCACACCAATTTTTGCCGCGAATTCGTCCACGGTGCGGTTAAGATCGTCGAGCGACCGGATTAAGCCGAACAGCTCAGGATTGCGTTTGCTCAGCGCGGACATGTTGGGGGCCTTGGATCAGCGCAAAACGCCAGGCGCGAGCGCTGGGGGCACGTAGCTCGGTCATAAGGGCTCCTCGAGTTGGGACATTCGTTATTGATCGGGCCATGGACAAAAATTCCTAACCCTGAAGGGACGCGCTAACCCGGGTTCCTGGCCGCGCCACTCCGTTTCAAAGCTTTTCGATGATGTCGTTGCCTCGAAACTGGCAGGACCGAGGCCTTTTGACAAACGAGGAATTTTAAGCATATGGGGGTCGGAACAAGATGTGTTCAAAATCCTGCGCTAAGCTCGAACGAACCCTGAACATCACGCGGCGCCGAGGATTTTTCCAGGAAGCCGCAAGGGCCTGAAGCCCTCGGACATCTGCTGCTCGGTGTCCCAGGAATAGATGCCGGTGAGATTATGTGCTCCCAACTGAGGGGCGAGACGTGTTTTAGCAACCCATCGGGAATAATTCGGCCTTGCTGGCGCAGATGAGCCGTTGCCCGGCTGAGGTAGACGGTGTTCCAATGGACGATGGCGCTGACCACCAGGTTGAGACCTGAAGCTCGGAAGGCCTGACTGTCGAAGGAGCGATCACGGATCTCGCCGCGTGGAAAAAGACGGCGTGTTTGAGCTTGTGAGCGGCCTCACCCTTGTTGAGCCCGGCTTGACAACGCCGGCGTAGAGCTGGGCTGGAATACCACTCGATCATGAACAGGGTGCGCTCGATGCGGCCGAGTTCGCGCAAGGCTTTGGCCAGATCGCTGGATTTCGACGACGCGGAGAACTTCTTGAGGATCGCCGACGGCGCGACGGTGCGCGCCGTGATCGGGGCGGCAAGACGCAGGAGTTCGTCCCAATGTTCCATGATGAGAGCGGTGTTGATCGGCATGCCGATATGATTTGCCAGCGCCGGATAGCTATCGGCCTTCTCGAAGGTGTGGAATTTCCGGTCCTTGATATTGCGAAGCCGGGGCGCGAAGCGCTTGCCGATCAGGCAGAACAGCGCAAAGACATGATCGCTGGCGCCGCCGGTATCGGTGAACAGCTCCTCGATCTCCAGAATCGTGTCGTGGTCGAACAGGCCGTCGAGCACATAGACGGCCTCGCTTTCGGTCGGGCTGATCGGCAGGATGCTGTAATAGCCGTATTGGTCGGAAAGCCCGCTGTAGAACTTCGAGCCCGGCTCGCTGCCATAGTGCAGGTTGATGTTGCTGCGCCTGGCGGCGCGGTCGCTGGCGCGGAAGAACTGCCCATCGGATGAGGCCGTCGTGCCGGCACCCCAGATTTGCGAATGCGGATGACGGGAATGGGCATCAGTAACGCAGGCCTGCGCGGCCCGATAGGTTTCGGAGCGGGCATGGAAGCTGCGCATCCAGCCGATCTGGTGGGCGCTGATCCCCTTCGACGCCCCCGCCATGCGTTTCGGGCCAAGATTCGTGCCATCGGCAAGCACGCCGGCCAGCATGGCGGCGATGTTCTGAGGCGCATCTCCCGTCCGGACATGGGTGAACTGGTCGGCAAACCCAGTCCATTCATGCACTTCCCGCAGGAGATCGGGCACCTCGACCAGAGGATACATCTCCGTGATTTCGGCATTGATGGCTTCCGCCGCGGCGGGAACATCGCTGGTATGCGGCGTCACGATCAACGTGCCGTTTTCCATCCTGACGCCATCGAGCTTGCCGAAACGGGCGCGCCAGGCCAGCCGTTTGAGGTTGACGTCCATCATCTCCCGGATGTCCGCGAGCCAGGCACCGCAGTCGGTCTGGACGCCGAGGCCAAGCTGATCTTTGCCCTTCAGGGCGACAAAGGTCGGCTTCGGCATGAGATCTTCGTCTATCGGTCGGAATGACCGGCTGCCCTCGACCCACACATCGCGCGAATGCAGCCGGTCCCGTAAATGAGCGAAGGTGGCGATTTCATAAAGCCGCCGATCCGGCTTGCCATCCTCGAAGACCAGTTTCCTTTCGTTCGCACCTAGATGGCCGACCGGCACGCGATCCGGCAGAACACGGCGTCCCTCCACATAAAGCATTTTCAGGGTCGCGACCGCCGCAAGCAGCGGATCGTGCCGGCGGCGCGAGCGGAACGTGAATGCCTGAAGGAACGCGCCGGCGAACTTGCGGATGTTTCCATGTTGCTCGGCCGCCAGCACCAACGGCGAAGCGTTGGCGCTCTCCACCATCGCCTCGAGACCGGGCTTGATCTGCAGCAGCCGATGCCAGCCAATTTGCCGGTTTACCGTCTCGATCGCATCTTCATCGGCATCATTGGCGGCCTGCAAGGCAACGATCGTATCGAGGAACAGCCGCAGCGCCTTGGACGTTTCCATACGGGCGTTCATGTGACGCTGCTTTTTCCGGTTGTTCGCCTTGGGAGAACAGCCGGCTCATCAGTTTGATGAACATGGTCATTGGGAGCGGAACGAAGCCAATGGAAGCGCGTCTGCCCGATTGCTGGATCAACAGCCAACAGGGCATCGAGGGCTTTGAGCTTGTCCAGATCGAGATCCGAGATCAGCGCGGCCTCGGCACGGCGGCGGCGATTGCGCGCGCTGCCAACCCCATGCGCTCGATCATGGTCGCCACCGGCAGCAGAACCCGGCGCTCCCGATACGTGACGATGATTGCGTTTGCGATCACCGCTCCTTTGTCGGTCGTTGAAGCTGTTTCGATAGCTGCTAGGAGCGCCGCGCGTCGATCCTCGCCTGTCGGGCTTCTCATTTCAAGATAGCCCAACAGGCGCGCGACGTGGTTCATGCGTGTTTCTTCGCGGCGAGCATACAATTCGAATGACGCCCGGTCGGCTCCGACTTGCTCCGCAACATGGCTGAGCATCGGCATGGGAAGGGCTTCGTTGGCAATAAGCGCGCGGCCAGGATAACGCATCAGGCAGAGCTGCAACGCAAATCCGAGCCGGTTATGCTCGCGACGGCGAACCTCGATTTCGAGTCGATCTGCCGGGGACAGGGAATAATAACGGATCAGACTGTCTTCGTCAGTTGGAATACCGAAAAGCTCTTGTCGATCATGAGGCTTGAGAAGCGTCCGCCGGGCCACCGTTCTTACTCCTTACAATATGCGCTGGTGGCCAAACCTCTGTCCGGAAACGGACGATTGCGTACAGGGGCGAAACTCCCTGTCCACAAATTATCTTGACATATTTATGAACAGAGGCGCTATTTTGGATAGCCTATTCGGGCAAAATTGCCCTCATGCCGCGCACCTTCGCCTATGTCCGCGTCTCCACGACCGGCCAGACGACCGAGAACCAGATTCAGGAAATCGAAGCCGCCGGCTTCCAGGTCGAACCGCGCCGGATCGTCACCGAGACGGTTTCCGGCAGCACGGCCATCGCGCAGCGCCGCGGCTTTTCCCGACTTATGGACAAGCTGGAGGCCGGCGACATTCTGATAGTGACAAAGCTCGATCGCCTCGAGCGTGATGCAATCGACGTCAGCTCCACCGTCAGAACGCTGGCCAAAATGGCTTGCGCGTTTATTGCCTAGCGCTCGGCGGCGCCGACCTCACCAGCTCGGCCGGCATCATGACCATGAATGTGCTCAATGCCGTCGCCCAATTCGAGCGGGATTTGCTGATCGAGCGGACGCAATCCGGTCTCAAGCGCGCCAAGTCGGAAGGCAAGACCCTCGGCCGGCCCTTCACGCTCAGCAATGAACAGAAGCAGGGTGTCCGCAACAATCTCGCGACGGGCATGAGCGTTTCGGCGATCGCGAGAAAATTTGCGACGAGCCGGCAGACCATTATGCGGGTTCGCGACGAGAGTTCACGGTCCGTTCGACCTTAGCGCAGGATTTTGAACAGAACTTGTTCCGACCCCAAAAAGGCCCGGTCACACTGGTCCCGGCAGGCGGACGTCCGGCTTGACGCCGATCCCCGTTGCGTGGGCGTGGAGGCGGGCCGCGAACTTGTTCCGGCATCGATCAGGTCTTTTGCCGGTTTGACCGATACGCGGCGAGAGGCCTGTTGCCTAAAGTGGCGATAGTCAAGAGGAGCCCTCCCATGCCCAGATTCCGGAACACCATTTCGCTGACCGCCGACGCGGCGCTGGACGCACTGTCCGCCGCCGTGGAACGGGCGAAGGCGATCCAGGTCCCGCAATGCATCTTCATCGTCGATACCAGCGGCGAGACCATCGCGAGCATCCGGATGGACGGCGCGAAATACCTCAGCATGCACACCGCGCGCGCAAAGGCGCGGACCGCCGCCTCCATCAACGGCGCGACCGGCGCCATGACGGCCGAATTCGGCCTCGCCGCCGGCATCGCCTCACAGGGCGGGGTGACCCACCTGCCGGGCGGGCTTCCCATCCGCTTCGACGGCGTCATCGCGGGAGCGATCGGCGTGGGGTCCGGCACGGGCGAGCAGGACTTCGACGTCGCGCGCGCCGCGCTGAAGGCGCTCGGAGCCGACGAGGTCTGACCCGGCAACGAAAGCCGCGGCCTGAGCGCTCTTTCGTGCGTCCGATCTCCTTCGCCGCGACCGCGCGCGGCAAAGGGCCAGCTGGCCGTATCGTGGTTTCCGGACAGTGCCCGCAGGATGCCTGTCAGGCGCGCCGCGACCTCGCGGCTTGCCCGGCTCAGGGGGCGTTGCTGTCCGGTCACGAGGACGACGTGATGCGATCGACCGGGTGAAGTCCGCTTCCGGCGCGGGCGGCCGATACGGCATGGCGGGCCTCGGCTGGCTCACCGTGCCGGCGCTCGTCATCAGCCATCTCTACGGCTCGGCGGCCTATCACGGCCTGACGACCCGGCAGATCGCACTCTTCGAGGACAACAGCGTCGACGGGGAGACGGCGGTCTGGATCGCGGCCGTCGCCGGACTGGTCGTCTTCGTCTGGCGCCTGCTGTCCGGCTGGCTCTGCGACCTCCGGGGCTCCGGGCCGGTCATGTGGCTGGCCGCGCCGGCAGGCCTCCTGACCTTCGCCACGCTGGTGGCGATCCTCGTCACGGCGAACGTCGCGGCGCTCTTCTTCTATCCCTCGTGCTCGGCGTCGCTTTCGGCGGCCAGCAGGTCCTGTCGCCAACCGCGTCCGCCTCCTCGCCCTCTCCGCCCTCTCGGCGTCTGCCGGCTCGCCTCCGGTGCAGGCATGGCTGCGGGGCCGGTCATCGCCGGCTCCCTGCATGCCCTTGCGGGCGGCTACGGCGTCGCGACCGCGGTCATCGCCGGCCTTGCCTTGCTGCACGTCGCCGCGTTTGCCGCAATCCGGCGACGGCCGGCACGGACGGAGGCGTGAATGCGCCGCGCGTCCGACATTCCGAAGCTTCCGGATCGATGAACCGTCTTTCCGTCAGCTCCGCCTTTTATCCAGTTCGGCATCGTGGACGATCAGCCCGAGACCCGGTCCCGACGGCACCTTGAACATCCCGTTCTCCGGGATCGGGGGATTGGCGAAGGCGACGTGCATGCGCGTCGACGGATCGGAGAATTCCGCGGGCTTGGTATTGTGCATCAGGGTCGCGAGCAGGTGCAGGTTCGCCGCATGGGCGATCGTCGGCTGGGTCTGGTGCGGGACGAGTTCGACGCCGTGGGCGAAGCAGATGGCGGCGCACTGCATCAGGCCGGTGATGCCGCCCATCTTGACGATGTCGGGCTGCACCATGCGCACGCCGGCATTGATCATGTCGACGACCGCCTGCGTGGTATAGGACTGCTCGGCGGCCGAGACGGTGATGTCGAGACGCTGCGCGACCTCGCCCATCGCCCGGACGTTGTAGTGCTGGACCGGCTCCTCGAACCAGATATAGCCGAGCTCTTCCAGCGCGCGGCCGACACGGATGGCGCCGCCGACGGAATACTGGTTGTTGGCGTCGAAGGCGAGGGGGAAGTCGTCTCCGACCAGCTTGCGCACCGCCTTCGCCTTCGCGATGTCGCCTGGAATATCGTAGTCCTGCCGCGTGCGGTCGCCGTCCCAGCGGATCTTGACGGCGGCGGGACGCTCGGATCTCAGCCGCTCCTCGACCGCCCGCACGGTCTCGTCCACGGTGCGCCCGGCATTTCTTCCGACCGACGAATAGAACGGCAGCTCGGTGCGCCATGCCCCGCCGAGGAGCTTGTAGACCGGCAGGCCGAAATACTTGCCCTTGATGTCCCAGAGCGCGATGTCCAGCGCGGCAAGCGCCCCCGTCACCGCGCCTTCCGGGCCGAGCTTTACGTATTTGTGCAGCAGCCTGTCGTGGATGACGGCCTGGTCCAGCGCGTCCAGACCGGTCAGCGAAGCCGCGAAATCCCGCACGATGCCGAGCGAATGCTCGCCGCCCAGCATCGGGGAGGCCTCGCCGTAGCCGACCAGCCCGTCCTCCGTCGTCACGCGCACGATCGCCGTCCTGCGTCCCGGCGGCTCGTTCTCGACCCAGGTGACCTGAAAGGCCTCGACCGATCTGATGATGGTGCCCACTTTGATTCCTTCCTGTCCGTGATCGGATGCGCCGGTCGTTCCGAGCCTTGGCGCGGCTATCCGAAGAGCATTTCGATGGTTTCCATGGCCTCCAGACGCGGCAGGGTGAAGCGGATGCGGCTGCCGTCCAGACGTGTCACGGGGATTTCGCGCTCCGCGAAGACGAGCCGGACGCGCTCCCTTGTGAAGGATGACGGCACGTCGACGGTGATTTCGAGGTCGTGGAGGGGGATCAGTTCCTCGATGATGCGTCGCTGCCCGGTGTTGAAGCTGCCCGGAGCGGAGAAGTTCACGAGCGAGACGACGAGCCGGTCGCTCTTTTCCATGACGGAGAGGTCGATCAGGCCCGGTCCCTCGACGGTCACGATGTCGCGCCAGCCCTCCGCCTGCTTTATCGCGTTGGCGAGGAGCCGGAAGAGATCCCTGAAGCCGTAGCGGAAGCCGATCAGGTCCGGCTGCCAGGGGAAGTGGACGATGCGGCCCTCCCCGACGCGGCGGTCCAGGATCATCGGATAATCGGTGACGTGATCGATCCGGTTGAATTCCGGCACCGAAATCCCGCTCCCGACCTCCCCTTCCACCGGCGGCACGAGGGTCAGGGGCGCCGCGATCGCCGGCTGGTCGCCGGTGCGTACGAAGGTGATGTCGCCGGCCACCGGCAGCAGGTCCGTCCCGTCGAACCCGGCCAGCAGCGGCGACGACGGATCGCGGATCGCGGCATAGGCCGCCCGCAGGTTCTTCCACGTGACGCCGGTCGCCTTCGCGCCGGTCAGCCGGCCGAGAAGCGTCGTTTCGCGGGGGGCGCCCGTCTCGTCGAAGTCGCCGCTGCGATAGGTCGAGACGAGATGGCCGCCGTTGCGGACATAGGTTTCGAGCGCCGCGCAGGCGGCATCCGACAGGCAGGCGGCGTTCGGAAGCACCACGGCCTTGTAGTTCGCCAGCGTCTCCGCCGTGAGCCGGTTGCCGCTGAGGATGTCGAAGGGGAGCCGCTGGTCCATCATGGCGTTGTAGGCGCCGCGGAAATGATCGAGGTAGCGGGCCGCCGGGTCCTTGTGGCCGAAATTGTCGAGGCTGTGGCGGGAATAGACGAGCGCGACCTGCGCGGCGGACGCCGCTTCCATATAGGTCGGGCGGTTGCGGTCGAACCGTGCGAAGAGCGCGCGAAGGCCATCGAGCCCGCGATGGTCGAACTGCTCCTGCTGATAGCCGGTCACGTGGATCCAGGGCATCACGCCCTGCGCCATGATCTGGCCGGCCCACATCCGGTTCTCGGCGATCGGCACGCGGTAGAACCGCCACCAGGGCAGGAAGTAGCTCGTCGTGATCCCGCCGCCCTTTTCCGGCGCGAGGCTGCGCATGTAGCGCGCCTCGAGTCCCGGCCAGAACATGTTGGCGTAGCGCCGCTGCGCCTCGAGGACGATGCCGTCCTGATGCGGCTCGGTATAGTCGAGGTCCCAGCCGCCGACGCGGGAATGATCCCACGATTCCGCCACCTGGCTCAGCGGCATCCAGGCGCAGGACGGCCGCACGCGCGTCTTCGCCGCCTGGACGCGGGCATTCCATTCGGCGATGCATTCGTAGCGCCACTCGTTGTACCGGCGCCAGACGTCGCTGTCCCAGTCCTCGTCGGGAATGGGCCTGCCGGTCCTGGCCCGGAACTTCTGCTGGCACACGCCGCAATGGCATTGCGGCGTGTGCCAGGGGGAGAATTGCGCGGCATTCGCCCACAGGCCGTCGAAGGGATAACGCGCCAGGATTTCCTCGACGACCCGGATCATGAAGTCGTTGTAATAACCCCCGTTCGGGCAGGTGACGAAGTGGCCGTGGACTTCCACTGGCGCTCCCGCCTTGTCCTGAACGAACCATTCCGGCCGCTCGGCATAAAGCGCGCGCGAGGCCATGCTGGGGTCGATCCGGGCAATCGGCCTGATGCCGCGCCTCGCAAGCGAAGCGATCATCTCCGCCGCCAGGTCCCGCTCGCCGAGCGCCGCCGCGCGCGGGTGGAGCGGAATGTCGGTCGGGTAGAAGGCCATGATCCCGCCCACCGAGAACCCCAGCGCATCGAGCGAGAAGGATTTGGCGAAATCGGCCATCTCCTCGGTGTCCCAGCTCGCCGCATCGCTCTCGCGAAGCGTCATGATCATCACCAGCGAGGACCGGAGCCAACTGTGATCGGAATGCGGCATCATTGAATTCTCCGTTGGAGCGGCATGCTGGATGATCGGACGGCGGGGCGGCTAGGCGGCCACAGGGC
Organism: Shinella pollutisoli; assembly: GCF_024609765.1. Classification (GTDB taxonomy): domain Bacteria; phylum Pseudomonadota; class Alphaproteobacteria; order Rhizobiales; family Rhizobiaceae; genus Shinella; species Shinella pollutisoli. The sequence goes on along the minus strand of NZ_JANFDG010000004.1, from coordinate 177,665 downwards.
CGCCGAGCACGGGGTCGGATTGCAGGAGTTCGCGGGTGTAGGGGTGCTGCGGATTGGTGAAGAGGTCTTCGGTCCTGCCCTGCTCGACGATCTGGCCTTTCCGCATGACGAGCACCCGGTCGGCGAAGCTGCGGACCACGGGCAGGTCGTGGGCGATGAAGATGTAGGAAAGGCCGTGCTCGTCCTTGAGGCTCTTCAGGAGCGCGATGATCTGCGCCTGGACCGACACGTCCAGCGAGGAGACCGCCTCGTCGCAGATGATGACCTCCGGTTGCAGGGCGAGTGCCCGCGCGATGGCGATGCGCTGCCGCTGGCCGCCGGAGAACTGATGCGGGTAGCGCTGGGCATGCTCCCTCGACAGGCCGACCTGTTCGAGGAGATCGCCGACCCGTCCCTTCCAATCCTTCTTCGGCAGGATCTCCCGGTGGATGGCCCAGGGTTCCGAAATGATCTCCTCGACGGTCATGCGGGGGTTCAACGATGCGGTCGGGTCCTGGAAGACCATCTGGATCTGGCGCTGGAGGACCGTCCGGTCGGACGATGTCGGCTGCAGCATGTCGCGGTCCTTGTAGGATGCCGTGCCGTTCGATGCCTTTTCGAGGCCGAGCAGCGTGCGGGCGAGCGTCGACTTGCCGGAGCCGGATTCGCCGACGACGCCGAGCGTCTCCCCGCGCGCGAGGGTGAAGGACACCCTGTCCAGGGCCATGACGACCGGTGAGCGCGAAGAGCTCGGATAGCCTTTCGACAGTTCCCTGACGGCGATCAGCGTGTCCCTGCGTTCGTCCGACGGGGCGGATGCCGGGAAACCCTGCCTGCCCGGAACCGCATTCAGGAGGTTGCGGGTATAGGCATGTTCCGGCGCGTTGAAGACCTGGCCCACCGGTCCGGTCTCGACGATCTCCCCGCCGTTCATAACGGCGACGCGGTCGGCAAGCCCCTCGACGATGCCGAGGTCGTGGGTGATCATCAGCAGGCCCATGCCCCGCTCGCGCTGGAGGTCCTTCAGGAGGCGCAGGATCCGGGCCTGGACGGAGACGTCGAGCGCCGTCGTCGGCTCGTCGGCGATCAGGAGGTCCGGGTCGAGCGCGATCGCCATCGCGATCATGATGCGCTGCCGCTGGCCGCCGGAGAACTGGTGCGGATAGTCGTTGAAGCGCGCCCGCGCATTGGGCAGCTCGACCCGCTCCAGGAGCTCCAGCGCCCTGGAATCCGCCTCCTTGTGACCGACACCGTGGGCGCGAAACGTCTCCGCCACCTGCCAGCCCACCGGATAGACGGGATTGAGGGCGGCGAGGGTGTCCTGGAAGATCATCGCGATCTTCGAGCCGTTCAGCTCCCGCTGCCGTTCATAGGAGGCCTTGAGCAGATCCTCGCCGCGATAGAGGACCTCGCCGGATGTGATGCGGCCGGGAGGAATGTCGATCAGGCCCATCAGCGCCGACGAGCTGACGCTCTTGCCCGAACCGCTCTCGCCCAGGATGGCGAGCGTCTCGCCGCGATCGATATGCCAGCTGACATTGCGCACGGCCTGGACCGTGCCGTCCTGGGTGTGGAATTCGACGGAGAGGTTTCGTACCTCGACGAGATGCCTGTTATTCCCGGTCATGAGGTCTTCTTTCTGGATTCCAGCCGCCAGCGCTGCACCGGATCGCCGACGATCCGCAGCCAGTTCGCGAAGAGATTGAGCGACATCGCCGTGAGCGTGATCGCGACGCCGGGCCAGAAGGCGACCCACCAGGCGGTGCTGAGGTAGCTCTGGCCCTGCGCGACCATGGCTCCCCAGGTGAAGGCCGGCGGCTGGATGCCGAGACCGAGGAAGCTCAGGCTCGATTCCGACAGCATCACGAAGGCGAATTCGAGCGTCGCGATGGTGATCAGGGTCGGCGTGACGGTCGGCCGGATATGCCGCCAGATCAGCCGGCGGGGCGAGGCTCCCATGATCCGCGCCGCCGTCACGAACGTCCGTTCGCGCACCTCCAGCACCTCGGCCCGGGTCGTGCGCAGATAGATCGGAATGCGGGTGATCGCCAGCACGAGGATGACGTTGGCGATGCCGGGCGTCAGGACGTAGAGGACGATCAGCGCCAGGAGGAGCGAGGGAAAGCTCATCACCACGTCGGCGACCCGCATGATCACCGCGCTTGTCCAGTCGTTGCGGTATCCGGCGATGAAGCCGAGAAACGATCCGACGAGAAGCGAGCAGACGACCGCGGATGCCGCCAGCAGCATCGTGTTCTGCGCCCCGACGATCAGGCGCAGAAGGATCGACCGCCCGAGCGAATCGGCCCCGAGGATGAAGGTCCAGCCGTGCTGGAACGACAGCGGCGGGGCGTTTCGGGCAAGCAGATTGATCCTGTTGGAAGCACTCTCGAAGAGAGCAGGCCCGAACAGGGCGGCGAAGAACACCAGCAGCAGGAACATGACCGCCGCCGTCGCGAACTTGTCGTGCCACAGGAGCAGCAGGTAGCGGTGGACGGCGGATCGGTTCGGCCGGCTGCCGGGGGTGACGATGGTGCTCATGTCGCGGCCTCAGCTGTAGCGGATGCGCGGATCGAGCAGCGCATAGGAAAGGTCGATCGCGATGTTGAGGGCGAAGATGGCGACGGCGGTGATGATGACGCCGCCCTGCACCATGGCGAAATCGCGATACTGGATCGAGTCGATCATCAGCTTGCCGATCCCCGGCAGCCCGAAGATGACCTCGACGACCACGGCGCCGTTGATCATTCCCGTCGCCTGGTCGCCGGCGACGGTGATGACCGGAAGCATCGCGTTGCGCAGGGCATGGACGAAGATGATCGTCGTGCGGCGCACGCCCTTGGCCCGCGCCGTCTTCACGTAAGCGGACGACATGGCGCTGATCATCGAGCCGCGCACGACCTGGGCGATCAGGCCGCAGGGACGAACGGAGAGAACCATGACCGGCAGGATCCAGTGGACGAAGCCGCCCGTGCCCGACGTTGGCAGCCATCGCAGCCCGACGGCGAAGACGAGCACGGCGACGATCGCCAGCCAGAAATTCGGCAGGCTTGCGCCGGCAAGCGAGATGACGTTGACGAAACGGTCGAGAACGCCGTTCGGCCTCTGGGCCGCGAGCGCGCCCGAGACGATCGCGACGACGAGGGCGATGAACATGGCGCACAAGGCCAGCAGCAGGGTCGTCGGGAAGGCTGCCAGCACGAGATCGAGGACCGGCCGGTCCTGGCGCAGCGACATGCCGAAATCGAGACGGGCGAGATCCCGCACGAAATGCCAGAACTGCACGATCAACGGATCGTCGAAGCCGTGCGCCTCGGAGAAGGCGGTCCTGGCCTCGGCCGAGGCTTCGATCGGCAGGTAGATGTCCACCGGATTGCCGGTCAGCCGCGCCAGAAAGAAGACGAGGACGACAAGTCCCACCATGGAAATGGCGCTGTGCGCCATTCTGGATCCGATATAGCCGCGCAAGGCGCTCCTCCCTTTCCCTTCGTCCGTTCATTCCTGCAGGGACGTCCGCCGGCCTCCCGGGCCGAAGGACGTCCCCCGGATCTAGGGCCTACTTGATCTCCGCAAAGGTGCCGTCCCGTTTCCTTATCGCGGCGCGGTCCTCCGGCGTCTCCCATTCCGCGGCGTATTCGCTCTTTTCCCAGGCCTCGAGATCCATGAGGCCGATGCCCATGCCGAAGCCCGGCTCGCTCGTATAGGTGTTGACCATGAAGGCGAGCCACCTGCCGTCCGGGCTGACGTTCGAATTGCTCGCGCGCCAGGGGGCGCGGTCGAAGAACCGCGTCATGCGCACGCGGCGCCCGGAACCGTCGAGCTTGAGCTTCCAGAGATCGATCGGCGGGAACTGGTCGACGAAGTCGCAGGAGGATTCCAGGCAGATATGCTCCTGGTCGGGGAAGATGCCCTCGCATTCGTTGTGGGTGAGCGGCTCGTCGATATAGGTGCGGACGTCGAGGGTCTTCAGGTCGATGCCCCGGGTCTGGGTCTTCCAGGTGGTGCTGCGATCGCGCGGGCCGATATATTCCGCCATGATGACCTCCGTGTCGTCGTGGCGGAAATCCTGCGGTTCGGGACGGCGCAATCCCGTGACGTTTCGATAGATCGGGCGTGTCGCGCCGATCTTCGGGCCGTCCGCCCCGTACTCGATCTCCGACACGTAGCACTCGAAGTCCTCGAACTTTCCGAGACGGGGATCGTGTTCGCCGTGCCGGGAATAGGTGATCCGGTTGGCGATCGCCGAAACGCCGATGCCCTCGAAGATCGTCAGCCCGAAGGGCCGGGGCGGGGTCTTCGCCTCGCGGTCCATGAACCAGAGCTCCGACTCCACGTAGCGGCTGGTGTGGTGGTCCTTGAATTCCTTCGGCCCGATCAGGAGGTAATCGCCGTTCGGCAGGAAAAGCACCCGGAGGAACGAGTGGTGTTCGCCGAGATCGCCCGTCAGGTTGCGGATCCGCCGCGTTTCGAGGTCGATCTCGTGGACGTCGCCATAGGCCTTTTCGACGAAGGCGATGCGCTTGCCGTCCGGCGACCAGTAGGGACGCGCGCCGTAGTCGCAGAGCTTCTCATGGAATGGCGGCGGGTTGTCCAGGACGTGAGGACCTTCATAGGGCTTGTTGTCCCACTTGTAGATAGGCATGCTTGAACCTTCCGTTTGAGCGGATCGCATCGGTCAGGGATCGCGGAGGCGGGATGCCGCCTCCGCCGTTCGGGTCGGGGATCACTTCAGGCTGATCGCCGCAAGCTCGAGCTGGCCGCCGGTGGTGAAATCCGGCTTGAAGCTGACGCGCGGCCCGATGCGCATGTAGCTGACCATGTGGAACAGCATGATATCGGGAACGACGTCCTGCTGGATCGTCCGGTTGGCCTGCTGGAAGAGCGAACGGCGCTTGTCGCCGGTCGAGACGCTGGCCTCCTCGAGGACGGCATCGAGCTTCGGATCGGAAATGTTGGAGAGCGCGCCTTCCGAGGTGTAGTAGACCATCATCGTGAAGAACGCGTCACCGGCCGTGTTGTCGTGCAGCTCGTGCACCATGGTCGGGCCGCGATCCGTCGGATAGGGCTTACGGCGCATGGCGGAATGCTGGATCTTGTCGACCATCCGGATCTGCACGTTGAGGCCCGCCTCCTGCCAGCCCTGCACGAGCGTCTGGAGCATTTCGTCGAGGTTGGCCTGCATGAACTGGCTGCCGAAGAGGTCGATCGGCGTGTCGACCGCAACGCCGTCGGCCCTGGCCTCCTCGACAAGGGCCTTCGCCTGTTCCGGATCGTAGGGCCACGGCTTCAGGCTGTCGTCGTAGCCGCTGACGCTCGGCAGCATGTATTGGCTGGCGGGCAGGGCGTCGGGGCTCATGATGGTGCCGACGAAGGCGCTGCGGTCGAAAGCCAAGTTGAGCGCCTTGCGGATGCGGACGTCGTCGAGCGGCGCCTTGTCCATGAAGATGCGGATGCGGCTCGTATCGGCATTGAGATAGCCGACGTCCATCTGCGGATCGACGTCCTGGGGCGCGATCTGGAGCCCGAGATCGGCCTCGCCGACCTTGACCATGGAGGCACGCAGCGCCGGTTCCTCACGCCACACATAGGTCGCCTGGCGGACTTGCGGCTTGTCGCCCCAATAGCCGTCGAAGCGGGTCAGGACCAGATTGCTGGCCGGATCCCAGCTCGTGAAGGTGTACGGACCCGTGCCGACGGGCGATTTCGTGGCTTCCGTGGTGCTGGTGCCCGGCGCCGTCATGCCGATCTGCGACAGCGTAGTCGGCATCAGCGGCATGGGCGCGCTGGTCTTGATCTCGACGGTGTGCGGGTCGAGAGCCTTCGCCTCGATGGTCGTCTTGGCGAACAGGCGGATGGTGTCGCGGCACTGGAGCTCGGGGCTGAACTGCCGGTCGAGCGCCGCGACCACCGCGTCGGCATTGAAATCGGTGCCGTCCTGAAATTTCACGCCCTCGCGCAGCTTGATCTGCCAGGTCTGCGGATCGATCTGCTTCCATTCCGTGGCGAGGTTGGGCTTGATCTCGCTGGTGGCGGGATCCATGCGGGTCAGCGTCTCGACCACGTTGGCCTTGAGAACCTGGCCTATGTAGCCCGTCGAGTTCATATGGCACGGTTCGACGACGTCGACGGCGGATGACAGCACGATGGTGATATCGCCGGACTTGTCCTGGGCATGGGACGGGCTTGCAAGCATGCCGGCCACGCCCAGCCCCATAATCAATCTGTGGATCTTCACAACATTCCTCCCGTTGTTGGCGAGCGGGTGCCTCCCACCCGCAAAGTTCCGGCGGCGCCGCATCGGGCCGTCGTCACTTTCGCAAGGAAAGCTAGACCTAAACTTTCTGGTTGATAAGAAGCAAAAAATGCAGTTCATTCTGTACTGAGAGTATAGGATCAGCCGTGGACAAGCTTCGCGAGATCGAAACCTTCGTGGCCGTCGTCGCCGAGCGGAGCTTTGCCGGCGCCGCGCGGAAACTCGGATTGACGCCCGCCATCATCGGCCGGCGCATCAGCCAGATCGAGGAGCGGCTGGGCGGGATCCTGCTGGTGCGGTCCACCCGCAAGCTCGGCCTCACGCCGCAGGGCGAGGAATTCCACAGGCATTGCACGGGGATCCTGCAGCGCCTCGAAACCGCCGAGCGGCTGGTGTCGGACGGAAGGGAGTATGCGACCGGCCATCTGATCGTATCCGCGCCGGCAGGGTTCGGGCGGCGCCATGTCGCGCCCCATCTTCCGCCCTTCATGCGCGAGAACCCCGACGTGCGCGTCTCCCTCAATCTCAGCGATCACATCACGGATCTGGTTCGCGAGGGCTACGAGGTGGCGATCCGGCTCGGCCCGGTGATCGACACGAGCCTCGTCCAGGTCCGGCTTGCGACCAATCAGGCCGTCCTGTGCGCGACGCCCGGCTATCTCGGCGAGCGTGGCGTTCCGCTCGTTCCGGCCGATCTCGCGCATCACAATTGCCTGGCGTTCAACGAATACGGCGGCCAGCCGCGCGGTTGGCATTTCCTGGTCGAGGACCGGCCGATCACCGTCCGGGCGGCGGGGGTGTTGTCGTGCAACGACGGGGAGGTCCTGGCGCAGTGGCTGCGCGAAGGCCTGGGAATCGGCTGGCGTTCGCGGTGGGAGGTCGCCGCCGAATTGGCGGCCGGAACGCTCGTGACCGTCCTCGACGATTACATGCCGCCGGTCTACGACGTGACCGCGGTCTATCCGGTGCAGCCGCACCTTCCCGCAAAGATCGGCCTGCTCCTCGAATGGCTGCGAACCGTCTATGCCCGGCCGGGCTACTGGGAGGCGTCGTGAACCGTTACAAGGAAATGCGGGCCTTCCTCGCCGTCGTCAAGGAAGGGTCTCTGACGGCGGCGGGCATCAAGGAGGGCATCACCGCCTCCATGATCGGCAGGCATATTGACAGCCTGGAACGGCGGCTCGGCATCCGGCTGCTTCACCGCACCACCCGGCATCTGTCCCTGACGGAGCAGGGCGTCTTCTTCCTGAAGCATTGCCAGGAACTCGTCACCGAGATCGACGTCCGCGAGGCGGAGATGTTCCCCGACATCATGCAGGTGACGGGACGTCTGACCGTTCTCGCGCCGCCGCATTTCGGGAGGCACCACGTCGCCGTGCATGCCGGGGCCTTCCTTGCCGCCCATCCGAACGTGCAGCTCTCCTTCAATCTCTCCAACGACTATGCCGATCCGACGACCGCCGAATACGATCTCTGCATCCGCATCGGCAACGTCATCGATCCGCGTTTCGTGACGACCAAGCTTCTGAGCAACAAGCGTGTGGTCTGTGCGACGCCGGCCTATTTCGAGCGGTTCGGCACGCCCCGGACCCTGGAGGACCTGGCGCGGCACAATTGCCTCGGCGTCAATCTGCGGGCCGGCCTGCACCGCGAATGGCTTTTCCAGGAGAACGGCAAGCCCGTCTCCGTGAAGGTGGAAGGCACGATCGATTGCAACGATGCCGACTCGTTGATCCGCTGGGCCCGCGACGGGCTGGGGCTCGCCTGGCGGTCGACCTGGGAAATCGGCGCCGAAATCGCCGACGGCCGCCTGGTGACCGTCCTCGACGACTACGCGCTGCCGAGCTTCGACATCACCGCCGTCTATCCCCGGGACAGGCCGCTGAAGTCGGCAAGGCTTTTCGCCGAGACGCTGAAGAGCGCCTATTCGCAGCCGGGTTACTGGACCGTCAGGGCATAGGATCGGCCGTCCGGCAGGATCTCGATCCTTTCATGGCTGGCGGACACGGGCATGAAGCCGCCGTCGACGCGTTCCAGCGGTACGTCATGCCCGGGAACGATCACGTCGGCCATCGTCAGGATGCGGTCGACGCTTTTGCGCGCGGCTTCGGCGTCGAAGGCCCCGGCCAAGGTTTCCGAGACGGTCTCGCCGCGATGCTTGAGCGCATCCTGCGCGAGCACGACCTGCTTACCGTCGACGGTCAATGAAAGCGAAATATGGCCGCCGGTATGGCCGGGGGTGCGAAGAACGCGGATCCCCGGCAAGATTTCCGGCTCCCCGGATATCAGACGGAGCCGGGGCTTTCGCAACAGGGTTTCCGCGAGAAACAGGGGAACGGCGGCATCGGCCGCGCCATGATCGTCAAAATAGTTCCGTTCCGTCTCATGGAGCAGAAACTCGGCCTGCGGGAAGCATTCGGCATTCGCCACATGGTCGAAATGCAGATGCGAGAGAATGATCGTCCTGATATCGCCGTTGCGAATGCCTCTCGCCGCCAGCGCCCTGAGAAGCCCGGGACGGTCCCCGGCGGTCCCGGTATCGAAGAGCGCATATCCGGCTGTCGTCCGCAAAAGAACCGTCGTGCTCCATCCAAGGAAGCCACGCTCCGTGCGGGCGGGAAATCCGGTCAGCAGGAGATCGTATCCAGTGTGATTTGAAGCGTCCGTTTTCATGGGGCGGGATCAGACCACTATTCTCGCGCGCTCGTCAAACACCGGTTCCGGATGGGCCGGACGGTCCCCGGATCGGCGGAGACAGTCAGCCATTCGCCGGGGGCCTATCGGATGGTGCGCCTCGACGTCAGCATCAGGCTGGTCTCGGTCACTTTCACCCCGGTAAGCCCGGCTATCCGGCGAAGCAGCGCGTCGAAATTCTGCAGCGAGTCCGTTTCCAGCATGGCTATCGAATCCCATTGCCCGCTCGTGGAATAAAGGTCGACGACCTCCGGGATGCGGTTCAGCTCCCTGACCACCGACTCCGACTTCGTCCCTTCGATCTTCACCAGCATGATGGCCTTCACGAGATTCGCCCGGTTGACGTCGCCCTTGATCGTGAACCCCTCTATGACGCCGCCGTCCAAGAGGCGCTTCAAGCGCGCGCGCGCCGTCGTGCGCGAGATGTCCAGCTTCTGCGCGAGCGTCGCGATGGGCTCCCGCGCATTGTGGCGCAAAAGGGCGATCATCTGGCGATCGATGGTATCCAGTTCGACCAATTCGGCGCTCCACTTCGGACAGAACGGCCGGGACATTAGTCACATATCAAACTGGGTACAACCGCAAAAACCGGGCACTCTCGGACACCTAAGGCGGAAGACGCGCGCTTCCCCGCATGAAAACGAAAGGTGACGGAGATGACGACCGAGGCCCACACGAAAAGCTCCTTTGGAACCGCCGCATACGGCGGCGCCGGGTGGGTCCCGCGGCAGATGTCACACGCCCAGGAGCTGGGCAAACTGTGGGCCTCCTATCGCATCGATTCCGAGTGGAGAACGCTCAGAGCCGTCATCGTCCATTCTCCGGGGCCCGAGCTCGACGACGACCTCGATCTCGAAAAGAGCCTGATGCTCGAACCGCTCGACGGCGGGAAGGCCCGCGAGGAGCACGCCGCGATGTGCGAGGCCTACCGCTCCGCCGGCATCGATGTCCACCATGTCCGCCCCGAGGGCCGGGCCACGCCGAACCAGATGTTCTGCGCGGACCTGTTCGTCATGACGCCGCAGGGAGCGATCATCGCAAGACCCGCGGGCCAGGTCCGTGCCGGGGAAGAGCGCATGATGGCGCGACGCCTGGCCGATCTCGGCGTTCCGATCCTGAAGACCCTTACCGGGACGGCGACCTTCGAGGGCGCCGATCTCATGTGGCTTGACGAGCACACCGCCATGATCGGCCGGGGACATCGGACCAATCAGGAAGCCATCGATCAGATCACGACCGTCCTGGCGGAGATCGGCTGCGAGACCATCCCCGTCGATATGCCGTTCGGCACGATGCACTTCATGGGGATGCTCAGGACCCTGGACAGGAACCTCGCGGTCTGCTGGCCGCGCCGCACGCCTCTCGCGACGGTCCGAGCGCTTCAGGACCGTGGTTACAACGTGATCTTCCCGCCTTATGAAGACGATTCGGCCAGCTACCGTGCCATGAATTTCGTCACGCTCGGCCCGCGAAAAATCCTGATGGTCGCAGGACTCGCGAAGTATCAGGACTTCCTCGAAGAACACCAGATCGAGTGTGTCCCGGTCGTGACAGACGAACTCTCGAAGGCCGCCGGAAGTGTCGGCTGCCTGACAGGCGTCCTCGCGCGAGACGTGGCTCCGTGAGGCTCGTTGTCCAGCTCCGCGGAGCTGGATGAATGCTCAACCAGATAATGGGGAATTAAGGATGAAATCTTTTCTGAACCGCCTCGGTGTCGCAACACTCCTGGCCGCTGGTATCGCGCTCGCAGGCAATGCGTTCGCAGGGGACGTCGCCGATCGCGTCGCAAGCGCCAAGAAGCTGACCATGGCGACCGACTCGAACTATCCGCCGCTCTCGTTCATCAATCAGGAGAACGAGATGGACGGGTTCGACGTCGACGTCGGCAAGGAGCTTGCCAAGCGCCTCGGCGTCGAGCTTGAGATCACGACGCCGGAATGGACCATGATCGCCGCCGGTCACTGGAACCGGCGCTGGGATATTTCCATCGGATCGATGACCCCGACCCAGGAGCGCGCCAAGGTCTTCGACTTTCCCGCCATCTACTACTACTCGCCTGCCGCGTTCGTCGTTCACAACGATTCGGACATCAAGACGCTGGCCGACATCAACGGAAAGGTCGTCGGCGCGCCAAGTGCGACGGTTTACGAGAAGTATGTCCGCCACGACCTCGTCCTCGACGCCATTGGCGCGCCCGCGTTCGAATATCAGGTGACGCCCGGCACGATCAACACGCTGAACGCGACGAGCGCTCTGCTCGACGACCTTCGCCTCGGCCCGGGAAAGCGCCTCGATGCGGTGATCAACGCGCTGCCCACGCTTAACGAGGCGATCAAGAAGGGTTATCCGTTCCGCGTCGTCGGCGATCCCGTCTTCTACGAGCCGCTCGCGATTGCCATCGAAAAGGGCGACAAGGAGTTCAACGACCAGATTGCTGCAGCCATCGAGGCGATGCATGAAGACGGCACGCTGACCAGGATCTCCATGAAATGGTTCGGCGTCGACTATTCGAAGGCCGCTCCGAAATAACCGAATTCGGCGTCATGAGGCCTGGCCGTTGCCGGGCCTCTCTTCGCGGAGGAACTTGCTATGTACGCCGATACGGTCGACGGCATGAAACTAACCAGGAACGGATGGTTCCTGGCTTCGCTGCTGGTGCTGATCGCGCTCGCCGCCTTCTATCTCGATGTGACACCCCGATTCGCAAGCGAGCTCGGCTTGGAACTGCCTCCGGCCGTGCTGCGGGCCGTCTGTGCGGTGCTCGTCGCGTTGATCGTCGTCGCAAACATCTTCGCGATCGCATCGCTGCCGCGGAACGCTCAAGTCGGCATCATTTGGGCCGAGCTTACCGTCCTCTTCTTCGCATTCTTCTATCTGTTCGATCTCTCCTTCGCGTTCATCGTGAGCAAGCTCGGCTTCCTGCTCTTCCAGGGCGTGACGACGACGCTCTACGTTTCGGCGGTTTCGATCGTCATCGCCACCCTCCTGGCACTGGCTGGCGCCATCGCCAAACTGTCCCGGTCCGGCGTGGCCTACGGGATCGCCAGCTTCTACACCTCCGTCTTTCGCGGCCTTCCGCTTCTGATGCAGGTTTATCTCATCTATGTCGGGCTGCCCCAGCTGGGCTACAACGTCGATGCCGTGCCCGCCGGCATCGCGGCCCTGTCCCTGTGCTACGGCGCCTACATGACCGAGATCTTCCGTGCCGGCATCCAGTCCATACCGCGCGGCCAGTGGGAGGCATCCCGCGCCCTGGGCTTCAAGCCCGCCACCATCCTTCGCCGGATCATCCTGCCGCAGGCCGTCCCGATCGTCACGCCGCCGATCGGCAACCAGTTCATCGCCATGCTCAAGGACTCCTCGCTGGTGTCGATCATCGGGGTATGGGACCTGATGTATCTCTCGCGCACCCTCGGGAACCAGACGTTCCAGCACATGGAGATGCTGATCACGGCGGCCGTCATATACTGGGTTCTGACCATCGTCCTCGAAATCGCCCAGTCCCGCCTCGAGCGCTATTTTCGAAAGGAAACCCGTTGATGGCTGAGCAGGACGGACGGCCGCCGATCGTCGAGCTGCAATCGGTTTGCAAGTGGTATGGCACCCACAAGGTGCTGAGCGACATCTCCCTCCAGGTCGAGCGCGGGCGCAAGATCGTCGTCTGCGGTCCCTCGGGCTCCGGCAAGTCGACGCTGATCCGCTGCCTCAACCGCCTGGAAGCCCATCAGGAGGGGAGGATCCTGGTCGACGGCATCGAGCTGCACTCGAAGATGCGCGGAATCGAGCAGGTCCGGCGCAAAGTCGGAATGGTCTTCCAGAACTTCAATCTGTTCCCGCACATGACGGTGCTGGAAAACGTCATCGCCGCTCCCGTCTATGCGATGGGCGAGGATCGCGCGTCCGCCGGCAAGCGCGCGGAGGAATTGCTGGCACGCGTGAACATCGCGGAGCAGGCTGCGAAATATCCGGGGCAGCTGTCGGGCGGCCAGCAGCAGCGGGTCGCCATCGCCCGCGCCCTCTGCATGCGTCCCGAGATCATGCTGTTCGACGAACCCACGTCCGCGCTCGATCCGGAGATGGTCGCCGAGGTCCTGGACACGATGGTTTCGCTCGCCAGGACCGGCATGACCATGATCTGCGTGACCCACGAGATGGGTTTTGCGCGATCGGTCGCCGACGAGATCGTCTTCATGGACAAGGGTGAGATCGTGGAACGAGCGCCGCCGGAGACGTTTTTCACGTCTCCCCGGAACGCAAGGACGAAGCAGTTCCTGTCGCAGATCCTCAGCCATCACTGATATGTGGCGGGGGCCGGCGGCGGCGATGCCCGATCCGGAAACCAGGCCCTGTTTTTGCAGCGGCAGGGCCTGAGGCCGGGCAGGATGAGCTTCGTCCGTGCCGAACGCGATCCTGAAGATCGCCGCGGCAGCCTTGCGCGGCGGGGCGCTGTGCGAGCCCACAGCCCGCGCGGAAGCATTCCGCATCCCTCTTCGCACGCGTGAACCGCCGGCATCGCCTCACATGGCGAGGCCCAATGGCGCGTCGGCGTGCGTGAACCGATCAGACGCTGCTCAACAGCAGGCTCGTCTCGCTGTTTGCAACGCCGTCGACCAGCCTCACCTCGCGAAGCACCCGGTCGAAGTCCGAAAGGCTGGTTGCCCGGATATTGGCGACGAGATCCCAGTTTCCGTTCGTCGTATGCAAGGCCTGTATCTCGGGAAAGCCCCGCAGCTTGCGGATGACCTGCGTGGTCGACTTTCCCGATACTTCTATCATCATCACGGCATGGACGCTCTGCGCGTCGTAATCGTCGCGTACGCGTACCGTGAAGCCGAGCAGAGTACCTGTCTCCATGAGGCGGTCCAGGCGACTCTGGACCGTCCCGCGCGCCACGCCGAGCGCATCGGCCAGCTTGGCGAGCGAGGCGCGGCCGTCGGCGCGAAGGTGCGCGATGATCCGGCGGTCGAGTTCGTCCGGGATATATTTCGCGATCGTCTGCATCTGTCCGAATTCACATTAGGGCTGGGCATATTGTCCAACATTCTGCCGAAAATGTCACAAGACTGTCCTTTCGGTCAACATTACCGGTCGCTAGCCTTCCGGCAGTCAGTTCGCAAAGGAGGCAGCCATGCCCGCACCGCTCCCGTCGGAGAAAGCCCTCGTTCCCTTCGTCAGCGTCGAGAACATGATGCGGCTCGTCCATCACATCGGCATCGAGACCATGCTGGTCGAATTGGCCGACGTCATCGAGGCCGACTTCAGGCGCTGGGAGCTGTTCGACAAGACGCCGCGCGTGGCCTCGCACTCCCGCGAGGGCGTGATCGAGCTGATGCCCACCTCGGACGGCGAGATCTACAGCTTCAAATATGTGAACGGTCATCCGAAGAACTCGGGGCAGGGCCTGCAGACCGTCACCGCCCTCGGCCTGCTCGCGGAGGTCTCCACCGGCTATCCCGTGCTCCTGACCGAAATGACGCTGCTGACGGCGCTGCGCACGGCGGCGACCTCGGCCATGGCCGCCCGTCACCTGGCGCCGAAGGGCGCCCGCACCATGGCGATCATCGGCAACGGCGCGCAGGCGGAGTTCCAGGCGCTCGCCATGAAGGGCGTCGTCGGCACGGACCATGTCCGCCTCTACGACATCGATCCGCTGGCCACCGAGAAAGTCGCCCGCAACCTGTCCGGCCTCGGGCTGACGGTGACCGCCTGCCCCTCCTCGCAGGCCGCCATCGAAGGCGCGCAGATCATCACCACCTGCACCGCCGACAAGCAATATGCGACGATCCTGACGGACAACATGGTGGGTGCCGGCATCCATATCAACGCGATCGGCGGCGACTGCCCGGGCAAGACCGAGCTGCACCGCGACATTCTGCTGCGCGCCGACACCTTCGTCGAATATCCGCCGCAGACCCGGATCGAGGGCGAGATCCAGCAGATGGATGCGGACTACCCCGTCACGGAGCTCTGGAAGGTCGTCTCGGGCGAGGCCGAGGGCCGCCGGGACGCAGGCCGGATCACGCTGTTCGACAGCGTCGGCTTCGCCATCGAGGACTTCTCCGCGCTCCGCTACGTGCGCGACAGGCTGGAGGGCACGCGCTTCTACCAGGAGCTCGACGTCATCGCCGATCCCGACGATCCCCGCGATCTCTTCGGCATGCTGCAACGGGCACGATGAGGCAGGCGGGATGAAGCAGGCTCCCTACTCGGTCCAGGCCCCGTCCGCCGTCGTCATGGTCCGGCCCCATCATTTCACCGTCAACACGGAGACCGCCGCCGACAACCGCTTCCAGGTGCTCGCGGCGACCGGCGAGGACCTGGCCGCGGCCGCCTACGACGAGATCACCCGGGCGGCGCGGACGCTCGAGGACC
This sequence comes from Shinella pollutisoli, assembly GCF_024609765.1. Lineage (GTDB taxonomy): Bacteria > Pseudomonadota > Alphaproteobacteria > Rhizobiales > Rhizobiaceae > Shinella > Shinella pollutisoli. The sequence goes on along the minus strand of NZ_JANFDG010000004.1, from coordinate 162,367 downwards.
ACGGCGTAACGGTGCATCTCTTCGATGACGAGGGCACGCAGACCCCGGACTCCGTCTTCCCGAACAACTGGTTCTCCACGCATGCGGGCGGCCATGTCGCCCTCTATCCGATGAAGGCGGAAAGCCGCCGGCGGGAGCGGCGGAGCGACGTGGTCGAGATGCTGAAGGCGCGCTACCGCGTGCAGGACGTGATCGACTATTCGGGACTGGAGCCCGACGGCCTGTTCCTGGAAGGCACCGGCGCCATGGTGCTCGACCATATCGACCGCGTCGCCTATGCGGTGCGCTCCGACCGCACCGATCCGATCGCGCTCGAGCGCTTCTGCACGCATTTCAACTTCGAGCCGATGGTGTTCGACGCCTGCGACGGCAACGGCGTGCCGATCTACCACACGAACGTCCTGATGTGCATCGCGACCGGCTTCGCCATGATCGGCGCCGACATGATGACCGATCCGCGCCGGCGCGACGAGGTGATCGCCCGGCTGGAACGGTCGGGCCGCAGCATCGTCCGGCTGACGAACCGGCAGATCGAAAGCTTCGCCGGCAATGCGCTGGAACTGCAGGGCAGGCAGGGTCGGGTGCTCGCGCTGTCGGTGACGGCGCTTGCCGCGCTCGACGCGGACCAGCGGGCGGCGATCGAGGAGACCGCGGCGATCGTCCCGCTCGACATCCCGACCGTGGAGCGCGCGGGCGGCTCGGTCCGCTGCACGCTGGCCGGCATCCACCTGACGCCGCGGGCATAGGACGGTTCCACCGCGAGCCCGGCGGAACCGTTGCCGGCGGGGAGGTCCAGGCCGCCTGGCGGACGAGGACGACGGGCGCCGCCATCGTAGCCAGCCGGGCGAAGGCGAGCGCGCCGATCCCGTCGACGGCTGATAGCAGCCGAAGCCGCCCGGCGCGAACCTGACGGCCCGGGCGAGCGTATCCTGATGGTCGTCCGCCGGCCTGCGGCGGGTTCCCCCCGCTCAAACGCCCGCTTCGCGCGCCTTGTCGATGTAGAGCTCGCGCAGGCGGCGGGCGACCGGGCCGGGCTGGCCGCCGCCGATCCGCGCGCCGTCGATCTCCACCACCGGCATGACGAAGGTCGAGGCGCCGGTGACGAAGGCCTCGTCCGCCGCCTGCGCCTCCTCGATCGTGAAGGAGCGCTCGATCACCTCCATCCGCGCTTCCCGCGCATAGTGCAGCAGTGCGGCGCGGGTGATGCCGTGCAGGATGGCGTTGGAGAGCGCGCGGGTGACGATCCGGCCGTCCTTGACGATATAGGCGTTGTTGGCCGTGCCCTCGGTGACGAAGCCGTCCTCGACGAACCAGCCGTCGTCGGCGCCGGCGGCCTTCGCCATCATCTTCGCCATGGAAGGATAGAGCAGCTGCACCGTCTTGATGTCGCGGCGGCCCCAGCGGAGGTCCGGGACGGAGATCACCTTGATGCCGGTCCGCGCCTTCGGCGAATCCACCAGGTTCGGCACCGCCTGGGTGAAGAGGACGACCGTCGGCTCGACCTCGTCCGGCGGGAACAGGAAGTCGCGGTCGCCCGCGTTCCCGCGCGAGACCTGCAGATAGACGAGCCCTTCCGTCAGGCCGTTGCGCGACACCAGCTCCCGGTGGACGGCCAGGAGCGCGTCGCGCGTCAGCGGCCTGCGGATGTCGAGCTCGCCGAGCGAGCGCTCCAGCCGCGCGACATGCCCGTCGAAATCCAGGAGCCTGCCGTCGACGACGGAGGTGACCTCGTAGACCGCGTCGGCGAAGACGAAGCCGCGATCGAAGACCGAGACCTTCGCCTGGTCCTCGGGGAGGTATTCGCCGTTCAGGTAGACAATCCGCTTCTCTTGCATCGCATCCGTTCCAACGTGTTTCGCGGCCGCTGGCTCTCAGCCCAGCAGCGTTTCATAGAAAATCCGGCCCATGTCCGCCATGGCGTCGGGGCAGTCCTCGCAGATCCCCTTGCCCTGCGTCATCAGGCAGACGATGACGGGCGCCTTGCCCGGCGCGGCGATGCGGATCAGGTCGTGCTTGTAATAGGACGCGCGCGGATCGCCGGTCCAGGAGTTCTTGCCGGCCTTGCTCCAGATGCGCGCCGCGGCGGGAACGCCGCCGCCGAGGAAGCCGGCCACCTGGAAGTGCGGCTGCGCCGCCTCCGCGCTGGCGCGGTCGCGCAGCAGGATGTCCTGCGCCCTTTTGCGCGACGCCTCGGTCAGCGGGACGTCGCCGGCGAAGATCTCGTGGAAGAGCCGCGCGGCGGCGACCGGCGTCAGCGCGTTGAGGTTCTCGCCGGAGCGGCCGGCATATTGCGCCTCGCGGCCGTAGCGGATGTCGTCCATCAGCTTCTGGGTGATGTTGCAGGTGGCAAATTCCGGCCATCCGAGTTCGCGGAAGAAACCGTTCAGCCTCTCGCGCTTCCCGCGCCAGGCCTCGAAGGCGGCGCCGTCGAGCAGCGTGTTGCCGGTCGTGCCGGTGAGGATGTCGATCACGTAGTTGGTGCCGGTGTTGGACGACCAGAGGATCATGTCGCGCATGGCGCGCGACAGTTCCGCGTGGTCCTCGATGCGGCCGGCATCGATCGCGCTCAGCACGTGGACGAGATGGAAGACCTTGACCAGGCTGCAGGGGTAGCACCGCCAGTCGCCGCGATAGCCGAAGCCGTCCGGCGTCCGCCCGCGGCCGTTCTCGCGCAGGGCGACGAAGCCGAAATTGTCGGGCGTCAGGCCGTGTGCGCCGAACCGGTCGAGAAAAAGGGCGGGAAGGTCTTCGCAGCGGCCGGTCCAGTCGGCATCGGATTGGTAGAACATCGGAAAATCTCTCTGTGGGGTATGGGTCACGCGCCGGTGCGCACGGATTTCCAGCAGCGGACGAGGCCGCCGCCGTCGAGCGTCTGCATCGGCTGCGGCGTCCGGCAGGCGTCCTCCGCGAGCCGACAGCGCGGGGCGAAGCGGCAGCCGGGCAGCACGGAGAAGGGATCGGGTATCTCGCCGGTGACCGGCTCGCGCAGCGACTGGGGCCGGCGCACGTCCGGCACGGCGGCGATCAGCGCCTGCGTGTAGGGATGGCGCGGCGCGGCGAAGAGGGCGGCGCTCTCCTGCAGCTCGACGATCTCGCCGAGATACATCACCGCCACCCGGTCGCAGAGATAGCGCACGACGTTCATGTCGTGCGAGATGAAGACGATGGTCAGCCCCTTCTCGCGGTTGAGGCTCTTCAGCAGGTTGATGATCTGCGCCTGCACCGAGGCGTCGAGCGCCGAGACCGGCTCGTCGGCCACCAGCACCTGCGGATCGGCGCAGAGCGCGCGGGCGATGGAGACGCGCTGGCGCTGGCCGCCGGAGAGCGCATGCGGATATTTCAGCGCCGTCTCGGGAACCAGGCTGACCTCGGCCAGCACGCGCAGGACCTCGGCCCGCCGTTCGGCCCGCGCCATGCGGGGGCGGTAGTGCGCGACCACCTCCTCCAGCTGCACGCCGATGGTCAGGCGCGGGTTGAGCGAGGAATAGGGGTCCGGGAACACCATCTGCAGGCGACCCGCGCGGTCCGGGCCGGCGAGCGGCCTGCCGTCGAAGAGCACCCGGCCGCCGTCGCTCGGCTGGAGCCCGACGCCGATGCGCGCCAGCGTGCTCTTGCCGCAGCCGGATTCGCCGACGATGCCGAGGATCTCGCCCGGCTGCACCGACAGGTCGACGCCGCGCACGGCATGCAGATGGACCCGCTCGCGCCGGGCCAGCAGATCGGCGAAGCTGCGCTTCACCGGAAAGCGGCGCTCGACCTTCTGGAAATCAAGCAGCGGCATGGCAGACCTCGTTCAGGATGCAGGCGTCGAGATGGCCTTCGCCGGCCCCGGCGCGGGCGCGCAGCGCCGGCGGGGCGCCGATCCTGCATTGCGGCTGCGCGAAGACGCAGCGCGGCGCGAAGCGACAGCCCGGCGGCGGATCGATCAGGCTCGGCGGCGCGCCGCCGATCGGCACCAGCTCGCTGTCGCGGCCGACCTGTCCCGGCAGGGCCGCCAGCAGGGCGCGGGTATAGGGATGCGACGGGGCGTCCAGCACCTCGCGCACCGCGCCGGTCTCCACCACGCGGCCCGCATACATGACCGCCATGCGGTCGCAGATCTGCGAGACCACGCCGAGATCGTGGGTGATCAGGATGATCGAGGTGCCGAGGCTGTCGCAGCGCTCCTTCAGGAGGCGCAGGATCTGGTCCTGCACCGTGACGTCGAGCGCGGTGGTCGGCTCGTCGGCGATGATGAGGCGCGGACGCAGCGCCAGCGCCATGGCGATGACGACGCGCTGGCGCAGACCGCCGGACAGCTCGTGCGGATAGGCGTCCAGCCTGCGTTCCGGCGAGGTGACGTGCACGTCGCGCAGGAGCTGCAGGGCGGCGTCGCGCGCCTCGGCACGGGTAACGTCGCGGTGGCGGCGGATCACCTCGCCGATCTGCCTGCCGATCCGCATGGTCGGGTTGAGCGCGGTCAGCGGATCCTGGAAGATGAAGGCGACGTCGCGGCCGCGCACCTGCGCCAGCTCGCGCTCGCGCATGGCGGCGAGATCGCCGGCGCCGTCGAGCAGGATCCGGCCGCCGGCGATCCTGGCGGGGGCGCCGCCGAACAGGCGCAGGATGGAGCGGCAGGTCGCGGATTTGCCGCAGCCGGATTCCCCGACGATGCCGAAGATCTCGCCGGGGGCGACGTCGAAGCTGACGCCGTCCACAGCCCTTGCCGTGCCGGACGGGCTTTCGAACTCGGTCACCAGGTCGCGGATGGACAGGAGGCTCATGGCGTCATCCTTTCGGCTTCAGCGCCGTCGCAAGCCCCTCGCCGAGAAGCGAGAAGGCGATGCCGATCCAGACGATGGCGAGGCCGGGGAAAATGGTCATCCAGGGAGCCTCGCGCATGTAGTCGATGCTCTCGACGATCAAGAGGCCCCATTCCGGCGCGGGCGGCTGCACGCCGAGGCCGAAGAAGGACATGGCCGCCACCGCCTGCACCGTCAGCACCACGTCCGACATGGAATAGACGAGCGCCGGCGTCACGACGTTCGGCAGGATGTGGCGCAGCATCACCCGGAGCCTGCCGAAGCGCAGCACGCGCGTCGCCTCGATGAATTCCAGCCGCGACACCAGCAGCGTCTCGCCGCGCACGATGCGCGCGTAGCCGATCCAGTTGACGATGAAGAAGGCGATGTAGAGGTTGGTCTCGCTCGCCCCGAGGACGCCGACGATCGCAAGGATCAACACGTAGAAGGGAAAGGCCCAGACGATGTCGGTGAGGCGCATCAGCGCCGCGTCGACGATGCCGCCGAAGAAGCCGGCGACGAGGCCGATCATGACGCCCATGATCATCGGCCCGAAGACGCAGATCAGCGCCAGCCGCAGGTCGAACACCGCGCCCGCGAGAACGCGGGTGAAGATGTCGCGGCCGAAATTGTCTGTGCCGAACCAGTGCGCGGCCGACGGCGGCTGCATGGCGCCGCCGAAATCCAGCGCGAAGGGATCGTAGGGCGACAGCACCGGCGTCAGGATCGTCGCGGCGAGCGTGACGGCCAGCATGAGCAGGCCGACGGCGCCGGCGGGAGTGCGCAGCAGTTTGCGGAGAATGCCCATCGTTCACTCCAGCCGGACGCGCGGATCGGCGAGCGCGTAGCAGATGTCCGTGATCAGGTTGACGATCACGACCATGATGGCGAAGAACACGGTCAGCCCGCGGATGACCGGCAGGTCGCGCGACACGATGGCGTCGATCAGCAGGCTGCCGAGGCCGGGCACGGAGAAGATCTTCTCCACCACCACCGTCCCGCCGATGATCCAGCTCACCCGCACGCCGATGATCGAGATCGTCGAGATCAGGCTGTTGGGCAGCACGTGGCGCAGGAAGACCTCGTGGCCGCGCAGGCCCTTGGCGCGGGCGGTGTCGATGTAGTCGGCCTTCATCGTGTCGATCAGCGCCGCCCGCAGGCTCTGCTGGACGAGGGCGGCCGTGGACAGGCCGACGACGAGCGACGGCAGGAACAGGCGGCCGAGATTGGCGACGAAGCCGTCGCCGATGCCGCCGGTCGAGAACCAGCCCATGCGCAGCGCCAGCCAGATGATCAGCACGTAACAGAGCCAGAAGGGCGGCATGGCGATGACGACCACGAAGATCTGGCGGATGAGATTGTCGAGCATGCGCCCGCGATTGGCCGCGGCGAGGATCGCGAAGGGCAGGGCGATGACGAGCGCGATGACCGTCGAGTAGCCGACGATGGCGAGCGTGAACGGCAGTCGCTCGGCCACCAGGTCGATGATCGGCTTCTTGTGGAAGATCGAGACGCCGAAGCTGCCGGTCAGACAGTCGCGCAGGAAATAGAGGTACTGGACCCAGATGGGCTTGTCGAGGCCCCAGAGCTCCCGCATGGCCTGCAGCTCCTCGGCGCTGGCGCGGGTGCCCATGGCACGGGAGGCGGGATCGCCCGGCATGATCTGCAGGAGCAGGAAGCTGATCACGGTGATCCCGATCAGCACCGGCACCAGCATCAGCAGTCGTTTGAGAATGGCAAGTATCATCAGCGGTCACCGGCGGCCGGCCTACGGCCGGAGGGGCCTCCGCCCGGAGGGCGGAGGCGGCGGCATCAGTTCTCGAGCTTGACGTCCTCGAGGCGGAAGTTCGACGTCGGCAGGATCTCGAAGCCCTTCACCTTGTCCTGCACCGCCCAGGCGGAGGCCGGATGGTAGAGGAAGATGTAGGGCGCGCCGTCATGCAGGATCTGGATCATCTCCTTGAACATGGCGCCGCGCGCCTCGCCGTTCACGGTCTTGCGCTCCTCGGCATAGAGCTCGTTGAGGCGGTCGCTCTTCCACTGCGTGTGATAGGCGTTCGCCCGCTCCGGGTTGACCGCCACGAAGCCGATGATCTGGTCCGGGTCGATGGTGTCGGAGGTGGTGTAGGAGACCGACATGTCGTAGTTGCCGGCCTTGGTGGTTTCCCACTGGGTGCCGCCCTCCAGCATCTGCACCTTCAGCTTCACGCCGACCTGCTGCAGCATCGCCTGCAGGGCGATCGCGGCATTGCGGCTGGTCGCCGCGCCGGAATCGACCACGAGCTGCGCCTCGAAGCCGTCGCCGTAGCCGGCATCGGCCAGCAGCTGCTTGGCCTTCGCCGGATCGTAGGCATAGGGCTGGAGGTCCGGATCGGCATAGGCCATGACCGGCATGGCGGACGCGGCGGGCTTACCCGCGCCGTAGAGAACGCCCTGCACCAGCGCGTTCTTGTCCACCGCATAGTTCAGCGCCTGGCGCACGCGCTCGTCGTCGAAGGGCTTGCGGGTGGTGTTGAGCTGCACGAAATCGGCGCGGTAGGGAATGGTCTGGCCGACGCTGATGCCGTCCTTGGAGTCCAGCTCCTTGAGCTGGTTGAGCGGCGGGTCGAGCGCCACGTCCACCTCGCCGGCCTCCAGCTTGATGACGCGGGCCGACGGCTCGGTGACGACCTCCAGCACCGCCTCGTCCACGAAGGGCTTGCCCTCCTGCCAGTAGTGCGGGTTCTTCGCAAGCTCCACGCGCGAGCCGCGGACGCGGGACTTCAGCACGAACGGGCCGGAGCCGACCGGCGCGTCGAAGAAGGCGTCGCCCTTGGCCTCCACCTGCGCCTTCGGCAGGATCGCGGCGGCGAAGAGCGCGAGATTGTTGAAGGCCGGCGTGAAGGGCTCGGCGAGCTTCATGGTGATCTCGCGCTCGCCGACGATCTCGAAGCTGGTGATCGGCCGGTAGAAGCGGCCCCAGCCCGAGGCTTCCGAGGCCGCCCGCTCGATCGAGAACCTGACGTCCTCGGCGGTGACCGGCGTTCCGTCGGAGAATTTCGCGTCGCGCAGCTTGAAGTTCAGCGTCAGCCCGTCGTCGGAGACGGTCCAGCTCTCGGCGAGCCCCGGCTCCAGCCCCTCGCCGGTCTTGTCCGGGCGGATGAGCGTGTCGAAGATCAGGAGCTGCGTCCAGATCGAGCCGTTGTCGCTGGTGGCGATCGGATCGAGGCTCACCGGATCGTAGCCCATCGCCACGCGCAGCGTCTGCGCATGCGCGGCCGCGGCTGCGAGCGAAAACGCCGAAGCCAGAAGCAGACATTTCAAATTGAGTCGGCGAAGCATGAAGAGGCCCTCCTGTAACCTTTCGTGAAAACCCGTCTCGAACCGCCGCCGCGGGATCGCGCGGCCGTATTGGTGACGATTTCACATTAGACAAGGGGCATGCCCCGGAATAATAATAAATACGCTAGCTACTATCACAAGGATGATAATGGACCTCCGGGAGCTCGAACTGTTCGGCACGCTGATGCGCGTGGGGACCACCACGGAGACCGCGCGGCTGCTGGGGATCTCCCAGCCCAGCGTCAGCGGCCGGCTGAAGCGGCTGGAAAGGCAGCTCGGCTTCTCGCTCTTCCATCGGACGGGAAACCGGCTGGAGCCGACCCACGAGGCGAACGAGCTCTTCGCGCTGTCGCTGACGATCTTCAACACCCATGCGCTCGTCCGCTCCAAGCTGCCGACGCTGCGCAACCTCGCCTCCCGGCCGGTCGCGGTCTCGGCGACGCCCGCCCTCGTCGAGAGCTTCATCGGCCCGATCCTCGTGCGCGCCGGATACCGCAACTGGAAGAAGCGCATCGTGCTGCGCGTCCATTCGCCGGAGGACGACCTGCGCAAGGGGGAGGCGGACATCGGCCTGCAGATGGCGCTGCCGCCGAAGGCCGAGTTCCAGGCCTACAAGGTGGGGCAGACGCAGCTCGTCGCGGTCCTGAGGACCGACCATCCGCTGGCGCAGTCGGAGACGCTGACCTGCGCCGCCGTCGCGGCGGTCCCGCTGGTCTGCTACAATGCCGACTGGTCGCCGATGGGCGGCACCATCCGCGCGGCCTTCGCGGCGAAGGGGCTGAGCTACGATCCCGTCTGCGTGGTGCCGTTCTGCGCCAATGTCTGCAGCATGGTGCGCGCCTGCGGCGGCGTCGGCATCGTCGATGCGATGACCTCGCGCGACTATGCCATGCAGGGCCTGGTCTCCCGCCCCATCGCCGACATGCCCGACGTCTCCATCATCGCCTTCCACCGCCGCAACGAGCCCCTGCGCGCGCCGGTGCAGGATTTCCTGACGGCGCTGCGCCGGCAGGCGGCGTGAACCCGGCATCATCCCCGGGGATCGCGCGAAGGCTCTGCCTGCGCACGCCGCGGCGGCGCGCGCCGCAAGGCCACGAGCTTGAAGAAGCCGACGGGATCGAGGGTCTCGACCGCGTCGAGGCGGGCGAGCCCCTCCGCCGCACACCAGCGCTCGATGCGGGAGAGATGGAACGCCGTGCTCAGGCCGCAGCGGCGCGCGAGCGGCTCCAGGGCTCTCTCGACCCCGCCCTGCAGCGGGCCGCCGCGGCTGATGCGGCTGGCGACCAGGACGAGGCCTTCCGGCCGGACGACCCGCATGCATTCGCGCAGGACCGCCTCGGGCGTCTCGACGAGCGTCAGGACGAAGGGGAGGGTGACGACGTCGAACGCATCCGCCGGGAAATCGAGTCGGTGCGCGTCCATGACCCGGAGGCCGACGACGTTCGGCAGGGGTTCGCGCGCGGCCCGCGCCTTCGCCCGCGCGAGCATGTCGTGCGAGACGTCGATCCCGGTGATCCGGCACGCGGGCGGATAGTAGGGCAGGCCGAGCCCCGTCCCCACGCCGATCTCGAGCACGTCGCCGCCGTGCCGGCCCGCCACCTCCGCCAGGCGCCGGTGCGCCCGCTGCAGGATCCTCGAATAGATGGGATCGTAGATCGGGGCCCACCGGCGATAGATCCGGCGTTGTCTTTCCGCTCCTGACATTTCACCTCTCGCTGTTTTCATCATGTGCACATGCGCAGCCACAGGACGCCGGCGAAGCACAGCGTGGCGAGGATCGCCGCGCCGTTCGCCAGGCCGGCGATCCGCGCCAGCGACGACGCCGGCCCCTCCCGCCCCGCCTTCCGCCAGAGCGCGAGGAGCACGAGGACGACGCCCGCGGTCGCCGCGACCAGCAGCAGGCGGAGGACGGAGATCGGGCCTATCATGTCGCCGTCCCAGCCCGCCCGGCAACCGGTCGCCTGAAGTCCGTAGAGCAGGAGAAAGCCGCCGGCCCAGCCGATCCAGACCGCGAAGAGGCCGAAGAAGGGGTTCGCGTTCATGGGCCCGCTCCGCCGGTCAGAACGTTCAGGACGAACGGGAAGGCCGTCGCGGCAAGGCCGGTGACCAGCGTGAACATGTGCCAGAGCCGCGCGAGGCGCAGGTCGAGATCCCGGCGGGCGGAGACATGTCCGCTTCCGACGCGCCAGACGCAGAACAGCGACAGGACGAGACCGACCGCGACGTGAAGGACGGCGTAGCTCGTGACGGCGAAGACGCTGGCCACGGCGGCGTGTCGCACCGCCGCGCCGCGAATGTCCGCGAGGAAGGCGACGAGGACGACCAGCGCTGCGGCGTAGGCGAGCGCGGCGACGCACAGGCGTCCCGCCGTCCCGCCGTCGGCGCTGCGGACGGACACGGCCGCGACGGCGAGCGCGGCGGCGACCGCGGCGGCGGTGAAGGCGCCGAGGGGGATGGCGAGGCCGGGCGGCCAGCCGGGGGCGGACAGCCACAGGAAGAGCGCCCCGAACAGGAGCGACGCGTAGAGGGTCGCGTCGGCGGCGAGGGTGAAGATCATCGCCCAGTAGGACGGCGGCCGTTCGCTCTGGTAGTGATGCGGCAGGTCCGGGCCGTGCCCGACGGGCAGGTCGGCAAGATCGGTCCTCAGGCCGCAATCGCGCGTCCAGAGGAGAAAGAGGGCGGTCACGACGAGGAGCGCGGGCAGGGCGAGCCAATAGAGCTTGAAGAGCAGGAGAGCGAAGACGCTCCCGGTCGCAAGCGCCGTCCACAGGGGAAGGCTGGTCCTTCTCGGCAGGACGACGAGCTGCTCCGGCCTTCCGCTCACCATGTCGACGCCGAGCACCTCCATCCAGCCGTGGCGCGTGGCGCCGAGATAGCCCTTCCCCGCCGCGAGCGCCGGGCCGAGCCGGTCCGGGTCGAGCCGGTCGGCGCGGGCCGGGACCTCCGGAAGCGAGGCGAAGGCATAGGCGGGCGGCGGGGTCGGCATCGCCCATTCCAGCGTTCCGGCCCGCCACGGGTTGCGCCGGAAGGGCTTGCCGAAGACCGCGAGCAGCAGCAGGTCCAGCGCGACGAGGGCGAAGCCCGTGGTCATGACGAAGCCGCCCATCGAGGAGACGAGGTTGAGCGTCTCCCAGCCGGCCTCCGGCGGATAGGTGGAGATCCGCCGGGGCATGCCGCGGAGCCCGGTCAGGTGCATGGCGAAGAAGGTCAGGTTGAAGCCGATGAAGATCGTCCAGAAGGCGGCATGGGAGAGGTGCTGCACGGGCTGGCGGCCGAAGATGTGGGGAAGCCAGTAATAGGCCGCGGCGAGCATGGGGAAGACGAACCCGCCCACCAGCACGTAGTGGAGATGGGCGACGACGAAATGGGTGTCGTGCGCCTGCCAGTCGAAGGGCACCATGGCGAGCATCACGCCGGTCAGCCCGCCCAGCACGAAGACGAACAGGAAGCCGAAGACGTGCAGCATGGGCACGGAGAAGCGCGGCCTGCCGTGGGCGAGCGTCGCGAGCCACGCGAAGACCTGCACGCCGGTCGGCACCGCGACCAGCCCGCTCGCCGCCGAGAAGAAGGACAGGGCGACGTGCGGGATGCCGACCGTGTACATGTGATGCACCCAGAGGCCGAAGGAGAGGAAGGCGACGGCGATGACCGCCGCCACGACGATCTCGTAGCCTTCGAGCGGGCGGCGGGCGAGCGTCGGGATGACGGTCGAGAGCACGCCCGCGGCCGGGAGGAAGATGATGTAGACCTCCGGATGGCCGAACAGCCAGAAGAGATGCTGCCAGAGCAGCGGATCGCCGCCGCGGACGGGATCGAAGAAGGGCAGGCCGAAGGCGCGCTCGGCCTCCAGCAGGATGGAGCCGAGGATGAGCGGGGGGAAGCCGATCAGCATCATGCCGGCCACGATCAGCATGTACCAGGCGAAGACGGGCATGCGCGTCAGCGACATGCCGGGCGCACGCAGCTTCAGGATGCTGACGAGGACCTCCACCGCGGCGGACAGCGCCGAGATCTCGACGAAGGTGATGCCGAGCAGCCAGACGTCGGCGTTGATGCCCGGCGCATGGGTCGCCGAGGAGAGCGGCGTGTACATGAACCAGCCGCCGGCCGGTGCGACGCCGGCGAGGAGCGCGCCGACGAGGAAGGTCCCGCCGAAGAGATAGCACCAGTAGCCATAGGCGGACATGCGGGGGAAGGCGAGGTCGCGGCTGCCGAGCATCTTCGGCAGCAGATACATCGCCAGGCCCTCGAAGAAGGGGATGGCGAAGAGGAACATCATCACCACGCCGTGCATGGTGAAGACCTGCGCATAGGCGGCGGCGTCGAGGAAGGCGCTTTGCGTGGTCGCGAGCTGCGTGCGGATCAGCATCGCCAGCACGCCGCCGATGGCGAAGAAGACGAGCGCCGTCAGCATGAAGCGCTTGCCGATGGTCGTGTGGTTGACCGCCTTGAGGCGGCCCCATCCGGGTGGCGTGGCCCAGATGGCCGTGAGCTCCCGGTGGAGGCGGAGCGCCGAGCTGGGGGATCGCCGTGTCATCGCGCGGCCTCCCCTTCGTCCGGAAGGCCGGCGAGGACCGCCTCGAACGCCTCCGGCGGATGGGCGTGGACCTCGAAGACCATGCCCTCGTGACCCGCGCCGCAATATTCCGAGCAGACGCCGCCGTAGACGCCGGGACGGTCGGCGAGGATGCGCACCGTGGCGGCGTGGCCGGGGATCGCGTCGATCTTGCCGCCGAGCCTCGGCGCCCAGAAGCTGTGGATCACGTCTCCGCTCGTCGCCGTCACCACGACCGTCCTTCCGACCGGGATATGAAGCACGCCGCGGCTCGCCCGCGCGCCGCCCGAATAGCGGAAGTCCCAGTGCCACATGCTGCCGCGCGCCTCGACTTCGACGGGATCGCCGCCGGCCGCAAGGCCGAGGATGTACTCGCCGCGCATCAGCCCGTGGCCGACGAGTGCGACCAGCGTGGCGAGCGGAAAGGCGACGCCGCCGATCCAGATCCAGCCGGCGGGCGAGACGCGCCGCCCCGATCCGGGCCGGAACAGGAGAAGGAGGAAAAGCCCGAGGACGAGCAGGAAGATCGCCGCCGCACCCGCCAGCATCAGCCACCAGAGGTCGGCGACGGCGGCGGCGAAGGGTCCGGCCGGGTCGAGCGCGGAGAGGTCGCCCGTGCAGCCGGAAAGCGGCAGGGCCGCGGAAAAGGCGAGCGCGCCGCGGAACCCGCAGGCGCGCCGCACGGTTATCGGCCGGAAGGGAGAACGGGCATGGAAACGCAGGACGAGGGAAATCCGGTCATCCAGAAGGTGGAGGAGAAGGACGCGAGCTCGCTGGTCGCGATCAGCGGCCACCCGCTGCATGCCATGAGCGTGCACTTTCCGATCGCCTTCGTCTTCGCCACCCTCGGCGTGGACGTGCTCTACTGGTGGACGGGCGATCCGTTCTGGCTGCGCGTCGGGCTCTGGTCCTCCGGCGGCGCGTTCTTCCTCGGCATGGCGGCCGGCGCCGTCGGGACGGCGGAGCTGCTGCTCGTGCCGGGCATCCGCGCGCGCGTGGCGAGCTGGGCGCATGCGATCGCCGCCATGACCCTCATCGCCGTGATGGGCGCCAACTGGGGCACGCGCGCGACGGACCTTTTCGACGTGCTGCCGCAGGGGCTGCTCCTGTCGGGGCTGTCCGCCGTTCTGACGGGAATCGCCGGCTGGCACGGCGGCAAGCTGATCTTCGATCACGGCGTCGGCCTCATGGTTTCCTCCAGGGACTGAACTCGCCGTAGAGGCGCCCGAGGCCGCCGGGCTCGGCGAGGACGTCGACGACGGCGAGGTCCATTGCCGGCTTGGCGAGGACGACGAAGAAGATCGCCATCACCACCCCGCCGCTCAGCACCGTCGCCGTGACGAAGCGCCAGACCGGATAGATCTCGCCCTCGCGGAAGAGCCGGATGACGACGAGCCCGGTGAGGACGTGGAGAACGGCGAGGACGCCGACGAAGGCGAGCTTCATCGCGAACCACGGCTCGAACGTCTGGCGCAGGAAGATCAGCGCCGTGCCCGTCATGACGGCGAGGAAGGCGGCGGGCGAGATGACGGCGATATAGGCGAACCGCACGAGGCGCTGCAGGCGCAGGAGCGCGTCGCGGTCCTCCACGTGCGCCCGCTGCACGTAGAGCCCCGGCAGGCTGACCACGCCCGCGGCCCAGACGGCGATGGCGGCGATGTGCACGAACTTGGCGAGCGCGATCATGGAGCCCGCCGATCGAGGGGCGCCTGCGCGAGGACGGCACGGATGCGCCACAGCACCGCCAGCAGATAGGGCCCGGCCGCCGGTACCCACATCAGCACGCCGGCAAGCTGCTGGTCCTCGAGCGGCGTCAGGCCGAACGCCGCGGTCGTCGCGAGATGCGCGTCGTAGAGGGGCTGGCGGGAGAAGGTGAGGAGGGCCGCGAGCATGCCCATCTGGAGCACGGTGCCGAACAGGAGGGCGCAGGCGTTGCCCGCCGGGGTGCGGGGACCGAGCGCCGCCGCCCAGAGCCAGACCGCGGAACCCAGCAGGGAGAGCTGCATCAGCCAGTAGGCGGCATGGGAGGAAAGCGCGAAGCCGTAGGCGGCCGGCGCGTGCCAGAGCCAGAACAGCAGCGTATGCACGGCGAAAGCGAGCTGCGACGCGCGGGCGAGCCGGGGCATGCGGCCGAGCGCCAGGGCGAGGAAGGGTGCGGCGACGGCGACCAGCAGCACGTGATGCAGCACCCGCGCGGAAAACAGCGCCGAGGCCAGCGCGCAGAGCGGCGAGACGAAGGCGACGACAAGGACCGCAAGCCCGAGCGCCGCGAAGGCGCGCCCGTCCCTGTTGCGCAAGAGCGCGACCGCGAGCACCGCCAGCGCCGCGAGCAGCACGGGATCAAGGTTCCAGCGCCACGGCAGGGACGCCGCGTCGGGCGCGGGACCGCAATAGATGTCGTAGAGGGCCTGCGGCATCGTCGTCTCCATTCGGGGCTCCGGTCAGGGCGGACCTTCGGCGCGCGGGCACGGACCCCGTCCGCCTCCGCCGCGCCGCCGGAATCGCCCCGGCTCGATCTGACATAGGTCGCGACCGCCGCGATTCCATCGTCGTCGTGCGTCCGGCCGAACGCGGGCATGGTGGACGGCGGGGGATGCGTCTTCGCCGGCACGGCGCGCGCCTTCAAGGAGCACGCGGATGATGGCGGCGGGATTGCCCGCCTTGCCGGAGCCCGCAGGCGGCGGGACGCGGCAGGTGCCACAATTGTCGGAACGGATCGCTGCGCCGGACATCGTCACGGCATCGGCCGGCTTTTCCGGCACGACGCGTTCCTCGCCGTCGCCGTCCTTGAGATCGATGGCTATCGCCGTCAGGTCCGTTTTCTCCGTATGCTGCGTCGTGCAGGCGACGACCCCGGACATGAGGCGCTGTGGGCGTTGCGCCCCGTCGGGCAAACCTCTCCTCGGCCAAGGGTCTGAACCATGGCGATCCGGAATGGTTCCGAAACGAAGATGTGACCGTGCCTTGCTGCGGATTTGACCGCGGGCTGCCATGAAGCCGGCAGCGCAGCCGGCGTTCGCATCAGGCCGAGACGGCTCTCGCCGCGGGGACGTTCCGTTCAGTTCATCCGGCGGCCGGAAGCCGCGTCGAAAAGATGGATCGCCTCGGTGTTCGGGCGGACATGGATCGTCTCGCCGACGCGGATCGGCGCGTCGCGCGGGAACTCGACCGTCAGCATGCGGGCCTCGCCGATCTCGACGTAACCGTAGGTCTGGCTGCCGAGCCGTTCGGCCACCGCGAGCTCCCCGCTGAACCAGGCCTCCTCCGGCGGACAGGGCAGGAGGTCCTCCGGCCGGATGCCGAAGGTCGCGGGACCGGCGGGCAGGGGCGGTGCGGCGCCGGCGGGCAGGGGCAGCGCGCGTCCGCCGAGCCGCAGCGCGGCGGCGCCGCCGTCCGAGGTGACCTCGGCCGGCATCGTGTTCATCGTCGGGCTGCCGATGAAGCGGGCGACGAAGAGGCTCGCCGGGCGGTGGTAGAGGTCGAGCGGCGGGCCCACCTGCTCGATCCGCCCTGCATTCAGCACGACGATGCGGTCGGCGAGCGTCATCGCCTCCACCTGGTCGTGCGTGACGTAGACGGTCGTCGCCTTCATGCGGTTGTGCAGCTTGGCGATCTCCAGCCGCATCTCGACGCGCAGCGCGGCATCGAGGTTGGACAGCGGCTCGTCGAAGAGGAAGGCGGACGGCTCGCGCACGATGGCGCGGCCCATGGCGACGCGCTGGCGCTGGCCGCCGGAGAGCTGCGCCGGGCGGCGGTCGAGGTAGGGCTCGATCCTGAGGATCCCGGCGGCCCGGGCGACGCGGCGGTCGATCGTCGCCGCATCGGTTCCGCGCATCCTGAGGCCGAAGGCCATGTTCTCGCGCACGCTCATGTGCGGATAGAGGGCATAGTCCTGGAACACCATGGCGATGTCGCGGTCGGAGGGCGGCAGGGCGTTCACGACCTTGCCGCCGATATCGAGGATGCCGCCGGAAATCTCCTCCAGCCCGGCGATCATGCGCAGGAGCGTGGACTTGCCGCAGCCGGAGGGGCCGACCAGCACCAGGAATTCGCCGCTCGCAATCTCGATGTCGACATCGTGGATGACCTGCAGCGAACCATAGGTTTTCCGGATCTGCCTCAATGCGATTGCGGTCACGGTTTTCTCCTCCAGCAGCCCGATCGGGCCTTGACCTTCATTATCGATATCAATATCAATAATGATACTAGCAAGGAATGGCAACTCCGCGGGCCCGTCGATGACCTACTTTTCTGCACCGTCGAATGCGCGAGGCGCGGCCCGGCTGGCGAAGTCGGCCGCCGCCTTCAACGCGCTGAAGCGGGACATCATGCTCGGCGTGCTGCCCGCCGGCGCGGCGCTGACGGAGCTCGACCTCGCCGCGCATTTCGCCTGCAGCCAGGGGACGGTGCGCGAGGCGCTCCTGCAGCTGCAGGAGGAGGGGCTGGTGCGCCGCCAGGGGCATCGCGGCACGCAGGTCTCCGAATGCACCGAGGCGGAGGCCGTGGAGATGTTCCGCGTGCGCCAGCAGATCGAGTGCAACGGCATCGTGCGGGCCTTGCAGGCGCCGAGCCGCACCCTCGTCGCCGACCTGAAGGCCCTGTTCGCCGACATGCTCGAGGCGGCGCGGGCGGAGGACGAGCTGGAGCTCGCCGCCTTCGACCGGGACTTCCACCGCCGCATCTTCCAGGACGCGCAGCTCCCCGCCCTCGACCCGATCCTGCACCGCTGCCTCGTGCACAACCACCGCTTCAAGATCTCGCGCAGCACCACGCCGCGCGACCTCGTGGCGACCGCCCAGCGGCACGGCACGATCATCGAGGCGGTCGAGAGCGGCGACGTGGCGAGGGCCGGCGAGGCGCTTCGCCATCATATCGCGACCATCGTCGACCTCGGTCCCGACGTCTTTCCGGATGCGACGCAATGAGCGCGATGTCCGACATGTCCCGGCTCTCGCCGGAAATGGCGGCGTTGCTCGCGCGCGTCGCCGCCGAGACCGGGCCGCAGGTCGATCCGACGACGCTGCCGCCGGCCGAGGGCCGGGCCCTCTCGGAGGAAGGCAACCGGCGCTGGAACGTGGACCTGCCGGCGATGGCCGCCGCGGGCGAGGCCTGGGTCGACGCGGATCCCGCGCTCGGCTCGGCAAGGGTGCGCGTCAAGGTGCTCGTGCCGCCGGGCCACGGTCCGGGCGCGGTCGTCTTCGTGCACGGCGGCGGCTTCGCCTTCTGCAGCCCGGAGACGCATGAGCGCTGCGCGCGCGTCCTCGCCTTGGAGTGCGGCCTGCCGGTGCTGTTGCCGGACTACCGCCTGGCGCCCGAGCATCCCTATCCCGCCGGCCTGACGGATGTCGTCGCGACGGTCCGCCGCGCCGTCGGCATCGCCCGGCCTTTCGGCGTGGAGAAGGGCCCGCTCGTGCTTTCCGGCGATTCGGCCGGCGCGAACATCGCGCTCGCGGCGATGCTTCACGAACAGTCGGCCGGGCGGCCGCCGGCGGCCGGCGCCCTGCTTTTCTACGGAACCTATGCCGGCGACTTCCGTACGGAGTCCTACCGGGACTTCGAGAACGGCCCGGGCCTGACGACGGCGAAGATGCGGCGCTATTGGCAATGGTATGTCGGCGACCGCGACGTCTCGTCCGATCCGCTCGCCTGTCCGCTTCTGGCGGCCGACGCCGCCCTTGCGGCCCTGCCGCCGCTTCATCTGATGGCCGCGGGCGTCGACCCGCTGCTGTCCGACACGCTCGCATTGCACGAACGCCTGAGACGGCTCGGGCGCGCGGAGGAGGCGGTGGTCGTGCCCGGCGTCACGCACGGCTTCCTGCAGAACACGCTCGACCTTGCCGCCGCGCGGGAGGCGCTGGCGGCCGCGGGGGCGGCGGCGAAACGGATGGCCGCCGGCAACTGACTTCGGTTTTCACAGGAGGAGACAATGAGAATCTGGAAGAAACTGGCAATCGGCGCCGCGCTCGCGACGTCGCTTCTCGCGGGCACCGCATCGGCGGAAACCGTCCGCTTCTGGTACCATTTCGACAACCCGGAGAATCCCATGGACGATCTGGTCGCCAAGTTCGAGGCGGCCAATCCGGGCATCGAGATCGAGGCCGAGAACGTCCCGTGGAACAGCTACTACGACAATCTCTATACCGCGCTCGTCGGCGGCAACGCGCCGGACGCCGCGATGGTCAAGCTGTTCGCCCAGCCGCGCCTGATCGAGATGGGCGCGCTGGAGCCGCTCGGCGAGCGCATCGACGCCTGGCCCGGCAAGGCGGACCTGCTCGACAACCTGCTGGAGCTCAACAAGGGGCCGGACGGCCAGCAGTACTATCTGCCGATCCAGTACGTCGTGCTCTATCTCTACTACCGCGCCGATCTCTTCGAGCAGGCCGGCCTGAAGCCGCCGACCACCTGCGACGAGTTCCGCGACGCGGCGATCAAGCTCACCAAGGCGCCGGCGACCTACGGCTTCGGCCTGCGCGGCGGCAAGGGCGGCTGGGACCAGTGGGGCGCCTTCGTGCTTTCGCAGGGCGCCAAGCTCGAGCCGGGCGGCCTGACGACGCCGGAGGCGATCGCGGCCAACCAGTGGCTGATCGACCTCTTCCAGAAGGACAAGGTCATCCCGGCATCGGCGCCGAACGACGGCTTCCAGGAGATCACCGCCGCCTTCAAGAACGGCATCACCGCCATGACGATCCACCATATCGGCTCGTCGAACGACATGGTGAAGGCGCTCGGCGACAAGGTCTCGGCCGTGCCGGTGCCGGAATGCGGCGGCGGCCGCTGGACCTCCTACGGCGACGAGTCGCTGGCGGTCTTCTCCTCCTCCGAGGTGAAGGACGCCGCCTGGAAGTGGATCTCGTTCCTCGCCGAGGGCGAGAACAACGTCGCCTTCAACAAGGCGACCGGCCAGATGACCGTCACCAAGAGCGGCTCGGAGAACTGGACGCTGCACGAGCGCCGCTTCGTCGACGCCACCGTGCAGTCGCTGCCCTTCGCGCACGTGCTGCCGCAGAACACCGCGACGTCGGAGTTCGTCAACACGGCCTGGCAGACCGCGATGCAGCAGGCGCTGACCGGCCAGATCACCTCCGAGCAGATGATGCAGCAGCTCGAGGCGCTCTTCGCGCAGCAGTAACCTCCCGGGAGCGGGCGTTCCGCGCCCGCTCCGATCTCCCGTCCGCTGCCCGAGCGGCGGCGGATGGGGACCTTTCGATTGCCGGAAACGACCGCATGACCGCGACAACCGCCCCGTCCCCGACCGACATCGCCATCCCGACGCCCTGGAGCGTCCGGCTGATGCCCTACATGCTGCTGGCGCCGGCGGTGCTCGTCACGCTGTTCATCGTCTTCTTCCCGATGGTGCAGGCGGTCGTCACCAGCCTCTACGACCTCATCCTCTGGAAGCCGAACGCCAGCCGCTTCGTCGGCTTCGGCAACTACGCGAGGCTCTTCGCCGACCCGGTCTTCTGGACGGCGCTCGGCAACACGGCGATCTGGATCGGCCTGACGGTGCCGCTGCAGATGGGGCTCGGCCTCGTCACGGCGCTGCTGCTCAACCGCGACTTCCCCTGGCGAGGCCTCGCCCGCGCGCTCATCATTATCCCCTGGGCGCTGCCGAGCGTGGTGATCGCGCTGATGTGGCGCTGGATCTACGATCCCAACACCGGCGTGCTGAACGACATCCTCGTCTATCTTTCCGTCGTGCAGTCGGCCGTGCCGTGGCTCGCCGACCCGGACCTGGCACTCTATGCGATCATCGCGACGCTGACCTGGCAGGGCTTTCCCTTCTTCGCCGTCATGATCCTCGCCGGCCTCCAGGGCATCCCGAGGAGCCATTACGAGGCCGCCTCCATCGACGGCGCCTCGGCCTTCCGGCAGTTCGTGCACATCACCCTGCCGGGCATCGCGCCGGTCCTGGCGACGGCGGGGCTGCTGCGCGTCATCTGGGTCGCCAATTCCATGGACGTCATCTTCGTCATGACCGGCGGCGGACCGGGCTATGCGACGCATACCCTGCCGCTCTACGCCTTCGTGCGCGCCCGCCAGAACCTCGACTTCGGCTACGGCACGACGATCGCCGTGACCTTCACCATCCTGCTCGGCGCGATCGTCGCCGTCTATCTCGCCCGGACCATGCGGGAGGTCGAACGATGAGCAAGCCGTCCACGCTCCGCCGCATCCTCACCACCGACCTGCCGGTCCTCGTGATCGTGCTCTTCGCCATGGGGCCCTTCGCCTGGATGGTGCTGACCTCGCTGACGCCGACCGACACGCTGAACGCCACCGGCGTCTCCGTCTCGCCCGCCGGCTGGAGCCTCGACAACTACGTGCGGCTGCTGCGCCAGACCTCGTTCCTCGGCAACATGCTCGACAGCCTCGTCATCGCCTGCGGCACGGTGGTGCTCGGCCTCGCCGTCGCGGTGACGGCGGCCTATGCCTTCTCGCGCTTCCGCTTTGCCGGCCGCAGGCTGCTGATGCTGCAGTTCCTGCTGATCAACATGTTCCCGATCGTGCTGCTGATCCTGCCGCTCTTCGTGCTGATGCGGAAGGCGGGCATCCTCGACACCCATTTCGGCCTGATCCTCGCCAATGCGACGGTCGCCATCCCCTTCGCAGTCTGGATGCTGACAAGCTATGTCGGCGCGATCCCGAAGAGTCTCGACGAAGCGGCGATGATCGACGGCTGCTCGCGGCTGGCGGCGCTGCGCCGGGTCGTGCTGCCGCTCACCATGCCGGGCATCATCTCCACCGGCATCTACATCTTCATCACAGCCTGGAACGAATATCTCTACGCGCTGACGCTCGGCGGCAAGAACGTGCGGCCCGTCACCGTCGCGATCCAGACGCTGATCGGCGAATACCAGATCGAATGGGGCCTGCTCGCCGCCGGCGCCGTCGTGGGCGCCATGCCGGCGACCATCCTTTTCCTTCTCGTGCAGCGGCGCCTGATCGGCGGGCTGACCCAGGGCGCGGTGAAGGGCTGACTGCGAATGAAAGAGGGACAGACCATGAACCCCGTCGGGTTGATCTCCATGCAATATGCGCGGCCGTTCACGGCGGAGCATTTCCCGCTCTTCTCCGAGATGCGGAGGCTCGGCTACGACTTCGTCGAGCTTCTCGTGCCGGAACCGGGCGAACTCGACCTGGCGGAGACGCGCCGCGCCCTGGAGGCCGCCGGCCTCGGCGTCCTGCTCGCCGCCCGCGTCAACCTGCAGCGCAACCTCTCCTCCGACGATCCCGCCGCCCACCGCGCCGGCATCGACTATCTCAAATACGCGGCCGACTGCGCGGCCGCGCTCGGCGCGCCCGTCGTCGGCGGCCCGCTGACCGGCAACCCGCTCGTCTTCGCCGGCCGGCCGCCGCAGCCGGTGCCGGAGGCGGAGCGCCTCGCCCGAAAGGCGCGTTGCGTGGCGGGGCTGAAGGAAGCCGGCGACCATGCGGCCGGCCGCGGCGTCATGCTCGCCGTCGAACCGCTCAACCGCTTCGAGAGCGACGTCCTGTGCACCACGCAGCAGGCGGTGGAACTGCTCGACGCCGTCGACCACCCCGCCGTCCAGCTCATGCTCGACACCTTCCACATGCACATGGAGGAGGCCTCGATCGCCGAGGCGATCCGGCTCGGCGGCAAGCGGGTGGTGCATTTCCAGGCCAATGAGAACCATCGCGGCTTCCCCGGCACCGGCGCGACGGACTGGGTCGAGGTGTTCCGGGCGCTGCACGAGATCGGCTACGAGGGCCCCGTCTCGCTCGAACCCTTCCGCCGCGACGACGATCGCTTCGGCGTGCCCTTCGCCCAGTGGCGCCCGCCGCACGAGGACGAGAGCGGCCGCCTCGCCGCCAGCGCCGAATTCATCAAGTCCCACATCCTGCTTACGGAATATCGTCGATGACACTCAAGATCGGTTGGATCGGCTGCGGCGTCCACGCCACCCAGATGCTGCTTCCGCAGCTCGTTCGCCACGACGTCCGGATCGCCGCGCTCTGCGACATCGACGGCGCCCGGCTTGCCGCCGCGGGGCGGCAGTTCGGCGTTGCCAGCCTGACGGACGACGCGGAAGAGCTCGTCCGCCGCCCGGACATAGACGCGGTCGGCATGGCCGTCGGGCCGGACCAGCACCTCATGTTCGGCAGGATGGCGCTGGAGCGGGGGCTTCCCGTCTTCATGGAGAAGCCGCCGTCCGGCAGCGCCGCCGGCGCGCGCGAACTGCTCGCGGCCTCCGAGAAGTCCGGCAAGCCGCTGCTCGTCGGCTTCATGAAGCGCTATTCCGCCGGCAACAGGATCGCGGCCAACATCCTGCGTTCCGGGCGCTTCGGCGATGTCTACGGCCTGACCGGCTACTACATGACGGCGCCCGGCTATTTCGCCGGCAACGTCGACTATACCGGCTTCTTCCTGCACCATTGCGTGCACTACATGGACCTCGTCTCCTTCCTCGTCTCGCCGGTCGCCGGGCTGACGGCCCGCAAGGTCGAGAAGGACCGCGGCAAGGTGCTGTTCCACGTGCATTTCGATTTCGAATGCGGCGCGATCGGCACGATCGCCATGGGCACGGCGCAGTCGCGCGGCGCACCGGTCGAGCGGCTGGAGATCATGGGCGACCACCAGCGCATCGAGGTCGACAACGTCATCGAGGTGCGCTGGCACCGCAATCCGCCCTTCAAGGTGGACGACCCGGCCGCCACGCTTAACGATGCGGTCGACACGCTGACCTGGAAGCCCAACTTCACGGCCGCCGCCAACGAGGACCCCAAGGGATACCACGCGCTTTTGTCCGACGTCGTCCCGGCGCTCGCCGGCAGGGAGACGCCCGCGCCGACGATCCGCGACGGCGTGGTCGCCATGGACAGGCTGGAGACCCTGCGGCGCGCGCTCGCACTGTGACGGCGAGGGCGCCCGCCGTCCGCCCGCTCAGATGTCGAAATTGGTCGGCAGGACGACGATGTCGCGGATGGTGACGTTGCGCGGGCGCGTCAGCATGAAGAGGATCGCATCGGCCACCTCGGCCGGCTCGATCAGGCTTCCCGATTCCTTGGCCTTGCGCAGGTTCTCCTCCGGCCAGTCGGCGAGAAGCGCGCTGATCACCGGGCCGGGCGAGACCGAACCGACGCGCACGCCCTTCTTGTTGACCTGCCGGCGCACCGTCTGGACGAAGCAGGTCATCGCCCATTTCGACGCCGAATAGACCGGTTCCCAAGGGATCGGATAGTGCCCTGCCACCGAGCTCGTCACGACGATGTCGCCCGAGCCGCGCTCGATCATGTGCGGCAGCGCGTCGTGGACGTTCTTCATCACGACGTTGACGTTGAGGTTGAGCATGCGGTCGATCACCGCCGTGTCCGCCTCCACGAGGTCGCCGCCGATATAGGTGCCGGCATTGGCGTGCAGGATGTCGAGCCGGCCGGCGAGCGCCAGGACGGACGGCATCAGCGTCGCGCAGTCCGCCGGGTCGAGGAGGTCGATCACCAGCGGCAGCGCCGCCTCGCCCAGCTCCGCGCAGACGGCGTCGAGCGCCGTCCGGTCGCGGTCGACCAGCACCACGCGCGCGCCCTCGCCGATCAGCGCCCGCGTGCTCGCGAGGCCTATTCCCGAGGCCGCGCCCGTGACCGCCGCGACCTTGCCTTCCAGTTGCCTTCCCATGCCGGTCTCTCCTCCCGTGTCAGATCGATGTCGTCAATTCCGCGTCCCGCCGGCCCCAGGCCGCCGCCGTCTCCAGGCACTGCCGCCAGGAGGGCACGCCGTCCGTCGTCCCGGCGGTGCGCAGCGAGCAGGCGGCGGCCGCATGGCCGAGCCACAGGCTGTCCTCGAGCGTCCAGGCCTCGTGCAGGCCGTAGAGGAAGCCCGCCGCGAAGGCGTCGCCGGCGCCGTTCGGGCCGACGATCGCCTCCGCCGGCACCCTCACCGACGGCACGAAGACCGTGTCGCCCCGCCGCGTGACCGCGACCGCGCCTTCGGGGAAATGGACGGCGACGAGCCGCATGGCGCCGCGTTCGAGGACGGCGGCGGCCGCTGCCTTGCAGGCCGCCGCGTCCGCCCTGCCGCCGGGCGAGGCCGCCCTGCCGGCCAGCGCGCCGATCTCGCTGTCGTTGACGATCAGCGTGTCGAGATGCGGCAGGCAGGGCAGGATCAGCCCGCGCAGCCGCTCCGGCGTGACCGTGCAGAGTTCGAGATTGGTCTGGAGCCCCGCGGCGCGGGCGGCCGCGAGCACGCTCGCCCAGCCGTTGGGCTCGCCGCGCCAGGGCGCGTCCATCTTCGGATGGATGCCGGGCAGGCCGAGATGCAGGACGCGGGCCGACGTGCGGGAGAAATCGAAATGGTCGGGCGTGAGCAGCGCGGCGACGCCGAGGTCGGAGATATGCGTGCGCAGGCCGCTCGCCTCGGAGACGAAGGCCTCGGTCGTGTGGGTCGGCGCCCGCCGGCTCACCTGCAGCTGCCGGCGGTCGAGGCCGGCGCGCGCGGCTTCCGCGATCAGCTTGCGGCCGGCCGCGTCGCTGCCGACGAGCCCGATCGTCTCGACCGGCATCGACGGGTCGAGGCGCTTGATGTCGATCGCGAGGTTGCAGGCCGGGCCGCCGCCGCGCTCCTCCAGCCCCCAGGCGATGCCGACGCTGTCCTCGCGCGGCCAGGCGTCGATCCTGCGGTTGCGGTCGAGGCACCAGGTTCCGCCCGCTATGAAGCCGCGCCGCCCGCTTCCGGCCATCGTCGTTCCCTCACGCCTTCAGAACCTGTTCGGTGATCGCCATGTCGTCGTCGAGGGCGCGATAGGGCTTCTGGCCCTGCGCCTCGAGGTCGCCGTGATAGGCCCTGACCGCCTCGGCCGGCGACAGGTCGCCGTCGGCGACGGCGCGCATGTGGCGCACCATCGCCAGCGGGTCCTCGGCAAGGTTGATCTTGCGGCCGAAGAGGGCGACGCGCGCGCCGTATTTCTCCGCCTGGTGGATGAGCTCGAAGGCGTCGCGCGCCGTGCCCGCCCCGCCGCCGAGCACGCCGACCACGAGGCCCGGATCGTGGGAGGCGAGTTCCTCCAGCGCCTTCGGCCCGTTATAGGCGATCTTGAGGAACTGCGGCCGGTGCGCGCGGGTGAGGCCGGCGAGCGCCCGGCAGATGCAGTCGTTGACGTAGTGCGGCACCAGCTCCGGGGCGATGCCGGTGTCGACGTTCGGGTTGAACACTTCGAGGAAGTAGTCGAAGCCGTTCTCCTCCGCCTCCCGCGCGAAGTCGAGGAAGGCGGTGAGCGAGGCGTGGTCGGCGTCGAGGTCGTTGTTGAAGGTGATCGAGTAGAGGCCGAGGTCGGTGTGGCGGTGGCGGGCGGAAATCGAGGCGGTCCGGTAGGGCCGCGACGGCCTGCCGCTGTAGGTGGCGCCGCGGCCGATCCAGATGTCGGTCGCGTCGTTGGCGCGGATCGCCGGCTTGACGCGGCTGCCGTCGAAGGCGCCGGTCTCCTTGAGGATCTCGAGGTTGGAGGCCGAGGTCAGCATGATGTCGACGACGTCGTCGGCGATCACCGCGCGGATCTGGTCGAGGAACTCGGCGCGGGTGCGAAGCCGCGCATGGGTGCCGTCCCGTTCGAGCTTCGGCCCGCAGGAGGGGATGCTCGGCCCCATGTCGCCGTCCTTGGCGTCGGCGATGATGAAGTCGCCGCGCCGGTAGGCGCCGGCCTTGATCCGGGCGAGCTTGGCGTCGTAGCGGGTCATGTCTCTACCTCTCGAATGCGGGGATCAGGCGATCGTGTAGCCCCCGTCGACGGGCATCGACAGGCCGTTGACCATGGCCGCCTCGTCCGACAGCAGGAACAGGATGACCTCGGCCACGTCGTCGGGATCGGCGAAGCGGCCGACGGGGATGCGGGCGAGCATGCCGGCCGCCTTGTCCGGGTCGCTCCAGGCCTTGACCGCCATCGGCGTCAGCGTCACGGTCGGGTGCACGCCGTTGACGCGGATGCCCTTGGGCGCGAGCTCCTTCGCCATCACCCGCGTCAGCCCGTCGAGGCCGGCCTTGGAGGCGCAATAGGCGGCATGGTCGGGAATGCCGACGAAGGCGGCGACGCTGGAGACGTTGACGATCGCCCCCTTCGCGCCGCGGCCGATCACGTCGCGGGCATATTCCTGCGCGACGATCATCGGCGCGCGGGTGTTGACGGCATGGAGGAGGTCGAAGTTCTCGACCGAGACGTCGAGGAAGGATTCGAGCTCGGTCGTGCCGGCGCAGTTGATCAGGTAGTCGGCCGGCAGCGCGTTGCGCGCCGCCGCCCGCGTCGCCTCCGCATCGGCGAGGTCGACGAGGATCGACACGCAGCCGGTCTCGCGCTCCAGGCTTTCGAGGTCGGCGGGCGAGCGGGTGAGGGCGACGACCTTCGCGCCGCGCCGGGCGAGCATCAGTGCGGTGGCCCGGCCGATGCCCTTGCCGGCCCCGGTGACGATGACGCGCTTGTCGGTGAAATCCATGGCAAAACTCCCTACCAGCAGGTGAAGCCGGCATCCGCCTTGACCGTCGCGCCCGTCATCAGGCTGGAGGCGTCGCAGGCAAGGAAATGCACGACCGAGGCGATTTCGTGCGGCTGGCCCATGCGGCCCATCGGCGTGTCGCGCAGCCAGACCTCCACGGCCGACGGGTCGACGGCGGTCCGGGTCATCTCGGTCTCGATATAGGTGGGCGCCACCGCGTTGACGCGCACGCCGCGGTCGGCCCACTCGGCGGCGAGCGAGGCGGTGAGATGGTGCACCGCCGCCTTCGAGGCGTTGTAGTAGGTCTGCAGCTGCGGGCGGTTGACGATATAGCCGGACATCGAGCCGATGTTGACGATCGCTCCCCGCCGCGCCTTCAGCATGTGCCGCCCGAAGGCGCGGTTGCACCAGAAGACGGCGTTGTAGTTGACGTTGTTGACGTCGAGCCAGAGCTCGTCCGCCACCTCCTCGGCGGCCGTGCCCGTCCGGGCGATGCCGGCATTGGCAACCAGCGCGTCGACGCGGCCGTGCCGGGCGACGACGGCCTCGGCGAGGCGGTCGACGGCGGCCGAATCCGTCACGTCGAGCACATGGGTCTCGGCCGCGTGGCCCTTGCCGGCGAGCGTCGCCCTGCCGGCCTCGGCGATCGCCGCCTCGCGGTCGACGATGACGACCGTGGCGCCGGCCTCGGCGAGCGCCTCGCAGCAGGCGAGGCCGATGCCGCGCCCGCCGCCGGTTACCACCGCGACCCGTCCGTCCATCCGGAATTTCTCGAAGAACATGGTCTCTTCCCCGCTCAGATCCGCGCGCCGCTCTTGTCGTCGAAAAGATGGACGCGGGCGGGATCGATCAGCAACGGGACGGTCTCGCCCGGCCGCGCGGAGATGCGCTCGCGCACGGCGGCGTTGATCGCGTCGCCGCCGAGATGGGCGAAGATCTGCGTCTCCGAGCCGGTCGGCTCCAGCACCGAGATCGTCGCGGAAATCCCGCCGTCGCGCACGTCGATATGCTCCGGCCGGATGCCGTAGGCGACGGGTTCGGCGCGTGGCGCGGTGCCGGCGGGAACCGGCAGCACCGTGCCGTGGTCGCTGACGAAGGCCGCGCCGCCGTCGCGCGCCTCGATCCTGCCGCGGACGAAGTTCATCGCCGGCGAGCCGATGAAGCCGGCGACGAAGACGTTGGCCGGCCGGTCGTAGAGCTCCAGCGGCGCGCCGATCTGCTCGACATGGCCGTCGCGCATCACGACGATCTTGTCGGCCATGGTCATCGCCTCGATCTGGTCGTGCGTGACGTAGACGGTGGTGGTCTTGAGGCGCTGGTGCAGCTCCTTGATCTCGACGCGCATGGTCACGCGCAGCTTGGCGTCGAGGTTCGACAGCGGCTCGTCGAACAGGAACACCTGAGGGTCGCGCACGATGGCGCGGCCCATGGCGACCCGCTGGCGCTGGCCGCCGGAGAGCTGCTTGGGGTAGCGGTCGAGCAGCTTCTCCAGCGCCAGGATCTCGGCGGCCTTCCGCACCTTGGCGGCGATCTCCTCCTTCGGCCGGCCCTTCAGCTTCAGCGGGAAGCCCATGTTCTCGGCGACGGTCTTGTGCGGGTAGAGCGCGTAGTTCTGGAACACCATCGCGATGTCGCGGTCCTTCGGCAGGACGTCGTTGACGACGCGCCCGCCGATCAGCACCTCGCCGCCGGAGATGCTCTCCAGCCCGGCGATCATCCGGAGCAGGGTCGACTTGCCGCAGCCGGACGGGCCGACGAGGACGACGAACTCGCCGTCGGCGATCTCGATGTTCACGCCGTGGATGACCTGGAGGTGACCGTATTTCTTGATGACGTTCCTGACGGCGACTTCAGCCATGGGTTCTCCTCACTCAGGCAGAAGGATCTGCATCTTCACTTCGCCCTTGGGCGCGGAAGCGGCGATCTCGAAGGCCTCGACGCTCTCGTCGAAGCCGAAGGTGCGGGTGATCAGCGGCTTGACGTCGATCGCGCCGGACGAGAGCATGGCGACGCAGCGCGGGAAGACGTGCGCGTAGCGGAAGACATGCTCGACGCGGGCCTCGCGCACCATCGCCTTGCCGACGTCGTACTGGATCGGCGCCACCTGCGAGCCGATGAAGACCACGCGCCCGCCCGGGCACAGCGGATCGAACACCGCCTCGCCGCCGCTCGGGTGGCCGGAGCATTCGAAGACGATCTCCACGCCCCAGCCGTCGGTGGCTTTCAGGATTTCCGCCGCGAGGTCCTGCCGCCTGACGTTGACCGGCACGATGGCGCCAAGCCTTGCGGCGATCTCCAGCTTGGCGTCGTCGACGTCGCTGACGAAGACCCGGGCGCAGCCGGCGGCGAGCGCGGAAAGCGCGGTAACGAGGCCGATCGGGCCGGCGCCGATGACGAGCGCGACGTCGCCAGGCTTCACCTGCGCCTTGGTCGCCGCATGCACGCCGACGGCGAGCGGCTCGACCATGGCGGCCTCGGCGAAGGAGACGTTGTCGGGCAGCTTGAAGGTGAAGTCGGCCGGATGCACGACGGTCGGGCGCAGCACGCCGTGCACCGGCGGCGTCGCCCAAAAGCGCACCGCCGGGTCGATGTTGTAGAGGCCGAGGCGGGTGGCGCGGCTGTTGGGATCGGGAATGCCGGGCTCCATGCAGACGCGGTCGCCGACCTTCAGGCCCGTGACCTCGGCGCCCGTCTCGATGACCGTGCCGGAGGCCTCGTGGCCGAGGATCATCGGCGCCTTCACCTGGAAGACGCCGGTGCCGCCGTGGGTGTAGTAGTGCACGTCCGAGCCGCAGATACCGACGGTGTGCAGCTTGATGCGCACGTCGCGCGGCCCCAGCGTCTCCTCGCGCTCGATCGGGAAATCCCGGAGCGACAGCTTCATTCTTTCTTCGAGGACAAGTGACTTCATCGTTTCGTTCCGTTCCGGGAAAAGACCTCAGCCGCGCCAGACGATCAGCGCCGTGAGCGCGATCGCCAGCACGTGGCAGACGGTAAGCGGGATCGACTGCTCCAGGAAGCGCATCCAGAACAGTTCGAGCGCGACGAACAGGTAGATGCCGACGAAGAGGCGGTCGAACCAGTTGGTGCGGATCGGCAGGAAGCCCCTGCGCTCCTGCGGCGCCGGGCCGGTACCCGGGACGTCCTCGTCGAGGTCGCTGCGGTGTTCCATGGCGTCACTCCTTGACCGCGCCGAAGGTGAGGCCGGCGACGATGTGGCGCTGGACCATCGAGAAGATGATGAGCGCCGGGATGAGGGTGATGACCGCGATCGACGCCATGGTGCCCCATTCGGTGCCGGTCGTCGTCACGTATTCCGACAGGCCGGTGGTGATGGTGCGGGCGTTGAAGCTCGTCAGCGTCGCGGCGAGCAGGAACTCGTTCCAGGCAAAGACCCAGGTCAGGATGAAGGTGACGGCGAGGCCCGGCCGCGCCAGCGGCAGCACCACCTCGTGGATCACCTGCCAGGTGGTGGCGCCGTCGACGGTCGCCGCCTCGTCGAGCTCGCGCGGGATGCCGTCCATCGTCGGACGCAGGGTCCAGATCGCGAAGGGCAGATTGAAGGTGCAGTAGAGCAGCACCATGCCGACCTTGGAATCGTAGAGGCGCCACTCGCCGATGACGAAGACCTGGGTGAAGAGCAGGAAGAACGGCAAGAGGAAGACCGCCGCCGGCGCCATGCGGTTGGTGATCGTCCAGAAGAAGATGTTCTCCTTGCCGGCGAGGTCGTAGCGCGACAGCGCATAGCAGGAGAGGAAGGCGAGCATGGTGACGAGGGCGGCGTTGCTGGTCGAGATGATCAGCGAGTTGTACATGTAGCCGCGCAGCGTCGCGTTGCCGACGACGTTGACGTAGTTCTTCCAGTAGAACGTGTCGAGGATCAGGCTCGGCGTGGTGAAGAGGTCGACCGCCGGCTTCACCGAGATCACGAACAGCCAGTAGATGGGAAACAGCGTCGCCAGGCTGAGCAGGACCCAGAGCAGGACGTGGAGGAGGGGGCTCGACTGGCGCATCATTCTGCCTCCTGCTTCTTCTGGCGCGGCGCGACGAGCGCGACGTAGAGCAGCCAGCACATGACCAGCGTGAGATAGAGCACGATGACGGAGATCGCGGCGCCGTAGCCGTAGTCGGTCTTCGGGAAGACGATCTTCCAGATGTGCAGGCCGACGTAGCGGGTGGCCGCGCCCGGTCCGCCGGAGGTCAGCATCCACACCTCGTCGACGGTGCGCAGCGCGTCCATCAGGCGGATGAAGACGGTGGCGAGGATCGCCGGGCGGATCATCGGCAGGGTGATGTGCCAGAAGATCTGCCAGCGGTTGGCGCCGTCGATCTGCGCCTGCTCGAACGGCTCCTTGGGCAGCGACAGGAGGGCCGCGAGCAGCGTCAGCGTCACGAGCGGCGTCCAGTGCCAGATGTCCATCAGCACGGTCAGCGTGAAGGCCGCGCCCGCATCGCGGCCGATGTTGAGGTCGTAGCCGAACCAGGACTTGAGGAAATAGGGGATGATGCCGATCGACGGCGTCGTCATCAGCCGCCAGACGGAGCCGACGACGATGGGCGCGACGATGAGCGGCAGGGTGTGGATCGTGCGGAACAGGCCACGGCCGGGGAATTCACGCATGAAGAGCTGGGCGAGCAGGTAGCCGAGCGCGATCTCGCTCAGAACCGCGAAGAAGGCGAACTTGATCGTCACGCCGATCGAGAAGAGGAACTCGCCGTCGAACACCAGCCGGCGGAAGTTGTTGGCGCCGTTGTAGACCATGTCCGGGTTGGCCCCGAACGGGTTCCACTGGTGGAAGGCGACGTAGAGCACGTAGATGAACGGCAGGATGCCGAAGATGCCGAGGATCGCAATCGTCGGGGCGAGCATCAGCCAGCCCACAGTGTTCGAGCGCATGAAGGCGGTCTCCCGAGGGTCGTGCGCTGCACCCGGGCGGCGGTCCTGGGAGAGGCCGCCCGGGCGCAGGCTTCAGGTTACTTGCGGTAGCCGAGGTTCGTCAGTTCCGCCTCGGCGGCCTCCGCCATCTGGTCGAGCCCCTCGTCCGGCCCGATCTCGCCGAGCAGGATGCGGTAGAAGATCGGCGCCGTCGCCTCGCGCACCTGGGCGTGGAACGGGAAGGGCGGCGCACCGGCGAAGAGCTTGCCCTCGTTCTTGAGCATGGAGTAGTAGCCGTTCAGCTTCTTGTCCATGTCGATGACCTTGGGATCGTCGTAGGTCGCCGTGTTGGTGATGCGCGGTGCGGCGACCGCCCAGTCGGCCTGGACCGAATCCTGGCCGATGAACTGCAGGAAGAGCAGCGCCGCCTCCTTGTTCTTCGAGGTGATCGGCAGGCCGAAGGCGCCGCCGTCGTAGTAGCCGAGGTAGCCGGTGCCGGACTTCACCTCTTCCAGCACCGCCGGGTCGGTCGGCGGCAGCGCCACGCCGACATTGCCGACGACCTTGGACTTCTCGGCGTCGGAGGCGATCCAGGCGGCGTTCTCGCCGTAGACGAGGCCCTGGGCGACGCGGCCGGCAGCGAACGTCGTGCCGACTTCCGTCCAGGTCGAGGCGGCCGATTCCGGCGGGGCGATGTCGCGCAGGTGCAGCCAGTATTTCAGCGCCGTCTTCGACTTGTCGCTGTTCATCTGGCCGCCGTTGGCGACCGATGCGGCGTAGTTGTTGTTCGCGTCGATGCCCCAGTTGTAGACGCCGAAGGTCGGCGCGATCGACTCGAAGAACTCGTACCAGGAGGCCGGGTGGCCGGTGTGGGCCTGCGCCGTCGTGCCCCAGAGCTCCAGGCCGTTGTCCTTGCCGTACTGGGTGAAGAACTCGGCGATCTGGGTGTATTCCTCATGCGTGGTCGCGGGCTTCAGGTCCTTGCCCGTGGCCGCCTTGAAGGCCTCCTGGATCTTCGCGTCGCCGAAGAGGTCGGTGCGGTAGAGATAGACCTTGATGAAGGCTTCCATCGGGATGCCGAAGAGGTTGCCCTCGGCATTCTTGAAGTAGTTGGCGAAGGTGGTGAAGTTCGCCTCGTCGAAGTCCGGCGACTTCAGCGACGGATCGTCCTTGAGCGACTTGGAGATGTCGACGAGGAAGTTGCGCGCCAGATAGGCGTAGATGATGTCCTGCTCGATATAGACCATGTCATAGATGCCGGTCTTGGCTTCCATGTCCTTGATGGCCTTGTCGTACATCTGGTCCCAGGAGGTCGTCTCGATCTCGACCTTGATGCCGGTCCTCTTCTCGAATTCCGGGGCGAGCACGTCCTTGACGTAGTTCGAGGGCGGCGTGCTCTCGGTGACGCCGTGCAGCACGACACCCTGGTACTTCGCGCCGGCATCCGACCAGAAGTCGGCTTTCGCGGACATGGTGCCCGCCATCAGGCCGAGCGCGATGGCCGCCAGTCCAATTCCAGATTTCCTGATCATACACTCCTCCTTGAATGATCTTCGCTTGCGGGCCGCCGTCCGGCGGACCGTCCACGCCCGTCGTTCCGCAATGCCGCACGAATGCCGGCCACGCGGGCTCCTCCCCCGTGTTTCAGGCCTGCCGTTGCGACTTGGAATTTCGGCTCAGGCTCTCTTCGGGAGCCAGTTCCATGAGCGTGTCCGAAGACTAATGCGGGTCGCGAGAGCCCGCCACGCGCGTTTTCGGGCCGACCTATACTTTTCCGCCGGCCGCGGCCATGCCGGCCGAATAGGCGCGGATCTCGCGGAACGGGTCCGGCCGGGCGTCCGTGCCGATCTTGTGGGCGTTGCGCCTATAGTCGGAGGGCGTGCGCCCGCAGATCTTGAAGAACTGCCTGTTGAAGTTGGCGATGTTGTTGAAGCCGACATCGAAGCAGATGTCGGTGATCGGCCGGTAGGTCTGGGTGAGCAGCGAGCAGGCGGCATAGATGCGCGCGAGGATGACGTAGCGGGCGAAGGTGTGGCCCGTCTGGCGCTTGAAGAGGCGCGAGAAGGCCTGCGGCTCGAGCCCGCAATGGCGCGCGACCGAGGCGAGGTCGATGTCCTCGCTGTAGTTGTCGAGCACGTAGCGCATCGCCGCGTCGAGCTCGGCCGGCAATTCCACCTCGGTGGAGGCGGGCGCGAGCCGCGACAGCTTGCGCCGCTCGGACGGATCGCGCGACAGCGCGATCATCAATTGCAGGAACATCAGCACGCGCTCGGCCCCGTTCGCCGCGCCCATCTGCGCGAGCAGCCGCCGGCCGGCCGCCGCCGTCGCGCCGAGGAACTCGACGCCGTAGACGGCATCCTCGAACAGCGCGCGGATGCCGCCGAGCTCGGGGCAGAAGCCGGCGACCCGGTCGGCCCATTCCGCGGTGAACTGGATGAGCATGTCGCGGTTGCGCACGAGCTTGCCGGGCTCGATGTCGCTCACCCAGTTGTGCGGCACGTTGGGGCCGGTCAGCACCAGGCAACCCGGCTCGAACTCGCCGATATAGTCGCCGACCATCATCACGCCGGAGGTCGAGCGGGTCAGGTGCAGCTCGTATTCGGGATGGTAGTGCCACTTCGCCCCGAAATAGGGATAGTCGTGCATGTTCCATCGGAAGGATTCCGCCGGCGGGCAGATGATCATCTCGAAATCGGGTACGATCCGCAAATCGGCTCTCATGGACTGCATCCTCCTCCCGGCGGGCAGGCCGCGCCTGCCCGATGGACCAATGCCTTCATGCCAGCGGGACAGGCCGTCTCCCGGCGCCGCACGCCATTTCCGCATCCCGGCGGAAAGTCGCGGCAAGGCGGGTCCGGCCCTGCATCTCCTCCTCAATTTGGCACGACGGCCGCAATCTATATGTTGTTTGTCAAGACAAATTAATTCATGCAGACTGCCTGTCAACCGGAATCTGAAACGGGCGATGGAAGGAGGCGGAAGCGTCGTTCGCAGGTGCAAAACCGTTCCGTTTGCGGCGCAGCGGAAGACAATTGCTCCGGCAGCGATCGGATGCCCGCGGCAGCGCCCGCGCGAATAGTCCTTGACAGGGCACGCGCAAATATATTTGTTGCAAGACGCAACATAGTCTTTTGCGGGAGGAAGGGCATGGACCGGCTCGGCATTCATTCCTTTGTGTGGACGGGCGGGCAGACGCAGGCCATGCTGGAGAAGGCGATGGAGAAATCCGCCGCCTGCGGCTACAAACTCATTGAATTCGCATATCTTCGCCCGGAAAATTTCGACCTCGACGCGCTCGCGCGCCGCGCCGCAGCGCTCGACCTCGCGGTCGCCGTGACGATGGGCCTGCCCTTCAGCCACGACGTGTCGAGCGAGGACGCGGAAACGGTGAAGGCCGGCGAGCGCATGCTCGCCGACGCGGTGCGGGCCGTGCGCGACATCGGCGGCCGCACGCTGGGCGGCATCCTCTATTCCGCCCACGGGAAATACGCCCGCATGCCCACCCGGAAGGGCCGGGACAACAGCGTCGCCGCCATCGCCCGGACGGCGGACGCGGCGAAGGCCGCCGGCGTCGGCCTCGTGCTGGAGATCGTCAACCGCTTCGAGACCAACCTCCTCAACACCACCGCCCAGGGCCTCGCCTTCATCAAGGAGACGGGGTCAGACCACGTCCGCCTGCACCTCGACACGTTCCACATGAACATCGAGGAGGCCGATCCCGCCGCCGCCATCCGGCTCGCCGGCGACAGGATCGGCTATTTCCACATCGGCGAGAGCAACCGCGGCTATCTCGGCGACGGCGTCGTCGATTTCGACCGCATCTTCGACGCGCTCCTCGACATCGGCTACGGCCGCGACATAACCTTCGAATCCTTCTCGAGCACGGTGGTCGACGAGGGCCTATCGCTCGCCTGCGCGATCTGGCGGGACACCTGGACCGACAACGTGCCGCTCGCCGAGCATGCGAGGCGCTTCATCGAGCTCAAGATGGACGAGGCCGGGCGCCGCCGCGCGACCAACGCCCGGCCCTGAGGGCAAGGAGGACTGTCCGTGAGCGAAGCGGGGGCGATCGGCGCGCCGCGCGGCATCCGCCAGCGCAACGAGCTGGCGGCCATGCGGGCGCTGCACCGGTTCGGGCGGCTGAGCCGCGCCGAGCTCGCCCGCATCCTCGGGCTCAACCGCTCGTCCTCCGGCCACATCATCGCCGGCCTCGCCGGGGACGGGCTCGTGCGCGAGGTCGGCGCCGTCGAGCAGGCGCGCACGTCCCCCGCCCATGCCGGCCGGCCCGGCATCATGATCGAGCTCGTGCCCGAGGCGGCCGCCTTCCTCGGCGTCGAGATCGGCGTCGAGCACATCACCGTCGTCGAGATCGACCTCGCCTCGCGGATCGTCGCCAGAAAGGTCTTTCCCTTCGCCGGACGCGAGAGCGACGTCGAGACGGCCGTGCGGCAGGCGGTCGGCATGGCCTTCGACGGCCTCGCGCCCGCGCGTCTTGCCCGCTGCGAGGGGATCGGCGTGGCGGTCCCCGCGCAGATGGACCGCCGCGGCTTCGTCCGCATCGCGCCGCTGCTCGGCTGGGAGAACGTGCCGCTCGCCGATCTCGTCCGCGCCGCCCTGCCGGTGCCCATGCCGGTGCTGGCGGAGAACGACGCGAACGCCTTCGCCATCGGCGCCAGCCACGGCCGCAGCGAGCCGCAGTCCGGCGTCACGCTGCATCTCGTGATGGAAAGCGGCGTCGGCGGCGGCATCATCGCCGACGGCAGCCTCTTCCGCGGCGCGCACGGCCTCGCCGGCGAGATCGGCCACCTGCGCGTGCCGGGCACGGGGGAACCGGAGCGCACGCTGGAGGAGGTCCTCGGCCTCGAATGCATCCTGACGGCCTACCGCACGGTCTCGCCCGCGGCCGAACCGTCCTTCGCCGGCTTCCTCGCCGACGTCCGCGACCGCGTGCCGGGCGCCGTCGCCATCGCCGAGGGCTGGGCGCGCGCGCTCGCCTTCGGGCTGATCCAGGCCTGCCGGATCATCGACGCCGACCGCATCCTGCTCGGCGGCTCGGTCGCCGCCCTCTATCCGCTGATGGCGGCGCGCGTGCTCCACCATATCCAGGCGATCCAGGAGCCGAGCTTTCCCGTCCCGGCGATCGAGGCGAACGACGACGAGACGGTCGGCCCCGCCTTCGGCGCGGCCTGCATGCTGCACCGGCGCTATCTCTCCGCCGAAAGCCCGCGGCTCGCAGACGACGCGGTGTGACGGCAGCCCCGTGGACCGTCGCGTCGGCGCACATCCATCCCTCGACGGCGATGCGGCGAGACCTCTCCACCGGCGATGTCCGCCGGCTCGGAGCGCGGGCGCAAACCCGTTTCGTCGGCTATGCGGACCTCAGCAAGCCCGACGTCGGCGACCTGCTCGACGGGCACATGCAATATGCGAACTTCCGCGGCATCCGCCAGTCGATGAACGTCCACACCGACCCGGCCAAGACCCACCTGACCGAGGCCGAGGTGAGCCGCACGCCGGAATGGCGCCGCGGCTTCCGGGAGCTGGCGCGGCGCGACCTCAGCTTCGACCTGCAGCTCTACTACTGGCAGGCCGACGAGTTCGTCGAGCTCG
Organism: Shinella pollutisoli; assembly: GCF_024609765.1. Taxonomy (GTDB): domain Bacteria; phylum Pseudomonadota; class Alphaproteobacteria; order Rhizobiales; family Rhizobiaceae; genus Shinella; species Shinella pollutisoli. Next base: position 124,788 of record NZ_JANFDG010000004.1, on the reverse strand, counting down.
CGCAGGCCTTTCCCGATACGCAGATCATCCTCAACCATACCGGCATGCAGGTGGACGGTCCGTCCCATTTCGAGGGATGGAAGGCGGCGATGCGGCGGCTCGCCTCCGCCCCCAACATCGCCTGCAAGATCTCCGGCCTCGGCATGGGCAACTGGACCTGGACGACCGAGGACATCCGGCCCTATGTCGAGGAGGCGACCGCCGCCTTCGGCGTGGAGCGCTCGATGTTCGCCTCGAACTTCCCGGTGGACAAGCTGTTCTCCGGCTACGACGCGATCTTCGACGCCTTCGGGGAGATCACGAAAAACTACTCCGCCGCCGAGCGCCTGGCGCTGTTCCACGATAATGCGGCGCGCTTCTACCGGCTGTGAGCGGGCGACGGGCAGGCTCAGGGCCGGGTCGTGGCGGGCGTCCCGGTCGATGCCGCGGGGCCGCCGGCGAGCGGCAGCGTCACCGTGGCGCGCAGGCCGCCCTCGCTCCGGTTCGACAGGGCGACGTCGCCGCCGTGGGCCCGGAGGATCGCCCGGGCGATGGAAAGCCCCAGCCCGATGCCGCCGGTCTCGCGCGAGCGAGAGGTTTCCAGCCGGGCGAACGGGTCGAAGACGCGCTCCAGCTCCCCGGGCGGAATGCCCGGCCCGTCGTCGTCGATCGTAATCTCCGCCGTCCGCTCGCCGCGGTGCAGGCCGACGCGCGTGCCGCGGCCGTAGCGCTGGGCGTTTTCCATGAGGTTGCGCAGCGCGCGGCGGACCGGCGTGCGCCGCAGGGCCGTCACGACCGGGCCGACGCCGGTGAAGACGACCGGCGGGCCGGTCTCGGAGAGCTCGCCGGCGATGTCCTCCAGGAGTGCGGCGAGGTCCGTCTCCTCCATCGGCTGGTCGCGCGAGACGCCGCGCGCGAAGGCGAGCGTCGCCTCCACCATCTCCCGCATCTCGTCGAGCGTCGCCACCATCCGCTCGCGCGTCTCCTCGTCGTCCACCATCTCGGCGCGGACCCTGAGCGCGGTGATCGGCGAGCGCAGGTCGTGGCCGAGCGCCACCAGCATCCGGGTCCGGTCGGCGATCATGTCCGACAGCCGCCTCTGCATCCGCGCCAGCGCCTCGGACAGCGCGCGGACCTCGCGCGGCCCCTCGGGCGGCAGGTCGGGCGGCGTGCCGTCGAGGCCGAAGGTGTCGGCCGCGGCGGCGAGCCGGCGGAGCGGCCCGGTGATCCGCCGGATGCCGAGCCACAGCGCCGCCATCAGGAGCGCCAGCGAGAGGACCATGGTCCCGAGGATCACCGGCGGCACCTGCAGCCGCGGCCGCTCGAAGCGGGAGCGGACGTTGAGCCAGCGGCCTTCGGCAAGGCGCACGGAGATCCTGAGCTCGGCGGGGCCGATGCCGGCGGCGAGCATACGCTCCCGCATCCAGGCGGACGGCATCGGCCGGTGGCTATTCTCCCTGCCATGCGGGGGAACGAAGACCTCCTCGACGCGCACCTCCAGCGGGCTGTCGAGGCGGCCGAGGATGCGGCCGCGGACGGCTTCCTCGCCCGCCGCTCCGGCGCCGATCATCGGCCCGTCGTCGAGGCCGAAGCGCACGAGGCGGGAATTGACCGCCGCGAGGATGCTGCCGGCGCTCGCCTCCGGCGCGTTCTGCAGCGCGCGGGCGACGGCGGCCGTCCTGTCGGCGGTCTCGACGCGGTTGGCGGCCCGCAGCGCCGCGCCGCGCTCGTCGGCGAACAGCCAGGCGCTCATCACCTGGGCCGCGACGAAGGCGCCGAAGATGAGCAAAGCGAGCTGGCCGAGCAGGCTGCGGGGGAAGAGGCGCATCACGTCACCTCGCGGACGTCGGCCGCAAGGCAGTAGCCGCCGGCGCGCACGGTGGCGATGATCTGCGGGCGGGCCGGATCGTCCTCGATCTTGCGGCGCAGGCGGCTCACCTGGTTGTCGATCGTCCGGTCGAAGACGTCGGCGCTGCGCCCGCTGGTGATGTCGAGCAGCTGGTCGCGGGTGAGCACGAAGCGCGGGCGCTCGAGGAAGGCGGTGAGCAGCTTGAACTCGGCGGTCGTCAGCGCGACCGCGCCGCCGCCGGCCGCGCGCTCCAGAACCCTCCTGTCCGTGTCGAGGATCCAGCCGGCGAAGGCGAGCCTGCGTCCGCCGACCTGGCCGGCGAGCGGCTCGGGCCGGTCGGCGCGGCGCAGGATCGCCTTGATGCGCGCGAGCAGCTCGCGCGGGTTGAACGGCTTCACCAGATAGTCGTCGGCGCCGATCTCGAGCCCGACGATCCGGTCCGTCTCCTCGCCGAGCGCGCTCAGCATCAGGATCGGCGGCCCGCCCGAGGTCGAGAGGCGGCGCGCGGCCGAAAGGCCGTCCTCGCCCGGCATCATCACGTCGAGGACGACGAGGTCGAACCGGCCGGCCTTCAGCTGGGCGTCCATCTCGGCCGCATCCCTGGCGGCGCTTGCGCGCAGGCCATTCTTCTCCAGATAGCGCGTGACGGCGTCGCGGATCTCGCGATGGTCATCGACGACGAGGATATGCGGGATGCGGCTTTGCTCGGTCATGTGTCCCTATAGCGCGGGCGGGCGGCCCGCGCGAAAACTATTCGGTCGCAGCGCGTCGCACGCGTCGGCTTCTGCGACAGACCGATACAATCGGGCCCCTCCGGCGACAATCTTCTGCGACACGGCCGGCCCATCCTCGCCGCATCGAAACACCAACGATGAGGCGACGAGATGAAACGCAAGACGATCCTGACCCTGAGCGCCGCGGCCGTCGCCGTGGCGGCGGCCGCATTCGCCATCCCCGCGATCGCCGGCGGCCCCTGGGGCGGCCACGGCTGCCACGGCATGCGCATGGGCGGCGACGGGCCGGGCATGATGATGCGGCGGGGCGGCCACGGCCCCATGGGGCCGATGGGCCTGCGGGCGATGAGCGAGAACCCGGTCTACAAGTCGTTCGATGCCGACGGCAACGGCACCGTGACGGCGGCGGAGGCCGAGGCCGGCGTCGCCGCGCTGCACGGCAGGCACGACGCCGACGGCGACGGCAGGCTTTCCGCCGCCGAGTTCGAGGCGCTGTTCGCCGAGGTGAGCAAGGGCTTCGCCGCACGGCCTTTCGCCATGCTCGACGCGGACGGCGACAAGGCGATCAGCGCCGAGGAGATGACTTTCCCGGTGACGATGATGGCGCGCATGCGGGCCTGGCAGGATGCGGTCCCGGAAGCCGGGCAGCAGTGACGGAGGCGAGGCGGGAGCCGCACCGGCTCCCGCCCGCGACAACGGAAAGGGACAGGAAGATGACCGAGCCAAGGGGCTATTCACTGACGCAGATCGTGCTGCACTGGGCCGTCGCCGTTCTGGTGGCCGGGCAGTATTTCTTCAACGACGCGATCTCGCGGGCATGGGGCATGGTCCGCCAGGGCCAGGCCTTCGCCTTCGACCCGCTGATCCTCGCCCATGTCGCCGCCGGCGGCCTGATCCTCGTGCTCGTCGTGTGGCGCGTGCTGCTGCGCCTGCGGCGCGGCGCTCCTCCGCCGCCGGAAAACGAGCCCGGGCCGCTCAAGGTCGTGTCGCAGGTGGCGCACTGGGGCTTCTATGCCGTGCTCGCCGCCCTGTCCGTCACCGGCCTGCTCGCCTGGTTCGGCGCGATCGGCGGCGCGGCGCTCGCCCACAATGTCCTCAAGGTGGCGTTGCTGGCGCTCGTCGTCCTCCATGTGCTGGCGGTTCCGTTCCACCGCCTCGTCCTGAAGAACGACGTCATGCGGCGGATGCTCCGGCCGGCCGGCTGAGCCGGCACGCGGCGGGGCCGGCCGCGCAGGGCCTCGCCGTTCCGGCCTCTCTCTCTCTCTCCCTCCCATCTGTGACGTTCGGTCGCTTCGGCAGACGAAACCGGGCATATACTATCGGTGGAATCGACCCCGAGGGTCGAGGCCTGTACCGCCCGCGCGAGGAGGATGCCGCGCCGGCGGAAGCGGCAGGACTGGAGGAAGGACTTGGAGAGAGGCCCGGCCGCCCGAACGGCGACCTATATCCGCAGCTATGCGCTTTCCGGCTTCGCCGACATCGTCCGCAGCGCGGGCGGCGATCCGGTGCGGATGGTCCGCGAGGTCGGCATCGCCGCCGAGCTCCTCGACGATGTCGACAGGCTCGTGTCCTGGCCGCGGCTCTGCGCCCTCTACGAGCTTGCGGCGCGGGACCTGGACAGGCCCGATTTCGGCATCGAGTGGTCGCTCAGCATTCCGTCGCATTTCCCCAATGTCGGTCCGGCCGTGCTGCTTGCGAACTTCGCCGAGACGCTGGAGGAGTGGATGGTCTCCGCGCTCCGCTACTGGCGCAACCACACCAACGGCGTCATCTTCCAGCTTTGCGACGACAAGATCAGCGAGGACGTCTGCTTCCGTTTCGTGAGCGACCACCCCTCGCGCCAGGCGATCGAAAGCGTGATCGCCCAGACCGTGCGGATAACGCGCTTCGTCGCGAATTCCGACGAGAAGAACCCGACGCTGGTCCGCTTCCGCCATCCCGAGCCGGCCGCGACCGAGCTCCACCGGTCCTTCTTCCGCTGCGACCTGGAGTTCGGCGCCGCGCACAACGAGGTCCTGTTCCGCCGCGAATACCTGAAGCTGCCGGTGAACGGCGGGCTCCGGCGCCTGAAATGGCTGGTCGACTTCTATGCGCGCCGCCGGATACGCCGGATCTCGACCTACGACCAGTCGATCGCCGCCACGACCCGTCTCGTCCTGCGCGACATGCTGAGCTCCGGCTACTGCACGGTCGATTTCGTCGCCGCCTCCCTCGGCCTCGGCACCAAGAAGCTGCAGCGGCTGCTTTCGCAGGAAGGCACAAGCTTTTCCGACGTCCTCGACGAGGTGCGCAGGGCCATGGCGCTCGAGCTGATCGCCGACGAGAAAATATCCATCGCACGGATCGCCGGTCTTCTCGACTATGCCGGCACGCCGCCGTTCACCCTTGCATTCAGGCGCTGGACCGGCGTCTCACCGAGCGACTTCCGCCGGGATAAATTGACATAAGGCAATACTGTCGCGCCACCTTCATAATACAGGACACTACTTTCGGCGCGTTCAGGTTCTGGAAATGATGCGGACGCTTATCTGGCAGCGACAAGGGGCGCTGCGTTGCCCGGCCATGACCGAACCATGGGCCGGCGGGATAAGGATTTGCAATGCGACAGGACATCAGTGCACGTATCTTCTCGATCATGGCGCGCATGGGCATCCAGCCGAGCCCGGCGAACTACGAGCTGCTCCACGAGATCATCAGCGGAAACAACCCCGTCCTGCGCGACCGCTTCATGCAGCTCGGCAACGCGCCAAGCCCCACGGACCTCGCGCAGCTCGCCGAGGAGTTCCTTCCCCATCACTGCGGCCAGGCGCTCGGCGACCGCTGCGCGAGCGCCATCAAGGCCGAACTCGAGCAGCTGATCGGCTCGCTGAGCAAGGTCCAGCAGGACGTCGACGCCTATTCCAGCGCGCTTGCGACGGCGACGGCGAACATCGACACGGCGGAGGGCGACCGCAACGCGATCCGGAGCCAGCTGAAGCAGCTCGCCGACGCGACGGTCAGGCAGCGCGAGAGCAACACCTCCTTCGCCGCGACGGTGCAGCAGCGGCTGTCGGCGATCACCGCGGTGTCGGCGACGCTCGACGAGGCGGAAAGGGTGAAGTTCACGCACCCCGCAACCGGGCTCCACAATCGCCGGTCCTTCAACAAGCATCTGGCGGACAGGCTCGGCTCGGGCAAGATGCCCGAAGACTTCTCGATCGTGCTGGCGCAGATCGGCAACTTCCGCATCTTCGAGACGGGCAACATGACGAAGATCAAGACGCAGGTCCTCGCGCATGTCGGCGCGATGCTGCGCAAGGCCATGCCGGCCCACGTCTTCGTCGGGTGGATCGAGACGCCGCATATCGCCGTGCTCACCGATTCGACCGAGCATTCGGAGCTCGAAAGGCTGGCATCGATCATGAAGGCGGCACTCCTGCCGGTCTTCGAGGACGTCCACAGGCGGCTGCCGAACTATCTTCCCCTGACGCTCTCCTGCGGGGCCTGCGACGCCTACAACGCCTTCAGCCTCGCCGACATGCTGGAAAAGGCCGAGAGGGCCCTGATCGACGCGGAGAAATATCCGAACGGCCGCCTCGTCATCTTCGACGCCTCGGACAAGTCCCAGGGCCAGCGCCACAACTACGCGCTCTACCAGGCGGATGACGAGCGGGCCAAGCCGGTCCGCTGATCCCGCAAGGATAGAATCTCCCCGGCCGGAAAAGCGAGCGGACTGCCGGCGTCGTGGCCGGCCCGATGCCACGTTGGTCTCGCTTCGGTCCGGCCGAACGGCCCGGCGGCGACGATCTTCCCCACCTCGGCCGGCCGTTTTCGACCCGTCATCGAGCCCTCTCCCCGCAAGTCGAAAATCCACGTTGACTAAAATCGTCGTCTATGCGACATAATCGTCGACGATTTTGGAGATGACGGATGAGGCGACTGGAAGGAAAAATTGCTGCGGTAACGGGCGGCGCATCGGGCATCGGCGAAGCGACGGTCCGCCGCTTCGTCGCGGAGGGCGCGAAGGTCTGCTTAGCCGACGTGGACGAGGAGCGCGGCGCCGCCGTGGCGGACGAACTGAACGCGGCGGGCGGAACGGTCCGCTTCGTGCGCACCCAGACGCAGGACGAGGCGCAGTGCGAGGCCTTCATCAGGGCCGCCGTCGACGCCTTCGGCGGCCTGGACATCCTCGTCAACAACGCCGGCATCCGCCACTACCAGGGCATCCTGGAGACCGACAACACGACGTGGGACCGCATTCTCGGCGTCAACGTGAAGGGCTATGCCTTCTGTGCCAAGGCGGCCGTCGCCGCGATGAAGAAGAGCGGCGGGGGCAGCATCGTCAACGTGTCGTCCAACCGCTCGACCGCCGCCGGCGGCAACATGGTCGAGTACGACACCACCAAGGCGGCGGTGATCGGTCTCACGCGCGGCATCGCCTACGACCATGCCAGGGACGGCATCCGCGCGAACGCCATCTCGCCGGGCCCGGTCTTCACGCGGTTCCACGAGAAAAGGGCGGCCGCCCTCGGCAAGACGACCGAGGAGTTCATCCGCGGCTTCGGGCAGGGCGGCATGATGAAGCGGCCGGCGCGTCCCGAGGAGATCGCCGCGGCGATCCTCTTCCTGGCGAGCGACGACGCGTCCTACATCACCGGCATCAATCTCATGGCGGACGGCGGCATCTCCGCCGTCGACCCGGACTCCCTCAATACCTGGCTCCAGCAGGGCGTCACCGCCAGCTGAGCGCCGCCGGACAACCATGCGAGAGTGACATGACGCAGGACGACTTCAACCTTCTCTCCACCATCGGCAACACGCCGCTGATCGAGCTCGCCAAGCTGCCCGGGCCCGACGATGCGCGCGTCCTCGTCAAGCTCGAAAGCAAGAACCCGACCGGCAGCTCGAAGGACCGCAGCGCGCTTTCGATGATCGAGGAGGCGGAGCGCAGCGGCCGGCTGAAGCCCGGCCAGCGGGTCGTCGAGGCGAGCGGCGGCAGCACGGGCACCGCGCTCGCGATGATCTGCGCGCTGAAGGGCTATGCCTGCACCATCGTGACGTCGGACGCCTTCGCCGACGAGAAGCTGAAGACCATCCAGGCCTTCGGCGCGACGCTCGACATCATCCCGAGCGTCCACGGCAAGGCGACCTATCCGGAGCTGTTCGACCTCATGCATGCCCGCGTCGAGGAGCTGGGCCGCATCCCCGGCAACCACTACCTGCACCAGATGAAGAATCCGGCGAACCCCAGGGCCTACAACGCCATGGGCCGGGAGATCCTCGCGCAGACCGGCGGCGCGGTCGACGCCTTCACCATGACCTGCGGGTCCGGCGGCTGCTTCTCCGGCACGATGGAGGTCTTCAGGGCGCACCGGCCGGAGATCCTCGGCATCGCGGTCGAGCCGGCCGGCTACCGGCACATCTCCGGCGGTCCCAAGGGCGTGCACCATATCGACGGCGTCGGCGACGGCCCTCCGGGCGAACTCTTCCGCTACGAATTCGTCGACGGGATCGAGGCCGTCACCGACGACGAGGCCTACGACATGGCCCGCAGGCTGGCGCGCGAGGAGGGCATCTTCGGCGGCAAGTCCGCCGCGGCGAACGTCGTCGCGGCGCTGCGCGTCGCCCGGCGCCTCGGCAAGGGCCGCACGGTCACCACCGTGATCTGCGATACCGGCTACAAATACCTGTCCGGAGATCTCTTCACGATCTGAAACAGGGAGGATCCAGAAAATCCGTCCGGCGGCATGGAGAGCCGCCGAAACCAAGCAAGAAGGGGAATACGAATGCGAAACAAACTGCTTACATCGCTCGTCGCATGCACCGCCCTGCTGGTCGCGCACCAGGCGTCCGCCGGGCCGACGCTCGAGAAGATCAAGGCCCGCGGCGAGCTCGTCTGCGGCGTCAACACCGGCCTCGGCGGCTTCAGCGTCGCCGACAGCGCCGGCGAGTGGACCGGCTTCGACGTCGACATGTGCAAGGCGATCGCCGCGTCGATCTTCGGCGATGCCTCCAAGGTCCGCTTCGTGCCGACCTCCGAGCAGGTCCGCTTCACGGCCCTGCAGGCGGGCGAGGTGGACGTGCTGACCCGCAATTCGACCTGGACGCTGCAGCGCGACGCCGGCCTCGGCCTCGACTGGGCGGGCATCAACTTCTACGACGGCCTGGCGTTCATGGTGCCGGTCGCCGCGGGCATCGCCGACCTCAAGTCGCTCGACGGCGCGACGATCTGCATGAACCAGGGCTCGGCCGCCGAGGTCGACACCCGCAACTACTTCACGACCCACGGCATGACCTACCAGCCGCTGGCGATCGAGAACCAGGAATCGCTGAACGCGTCCTTCTTCTCCGGACGCTGCGACGCGATCACGGCGGATTCCTCCAACCTCGCCGCCATCCGCACCACCGCGGAGAAGCCCGAGGACTATGTCGTGCTTCCGGAGATCATCTCGAAGTCGCCGCTCGGCCCGGTCGTGCGCAAGGACGATCCGGAATTCACCGCTATCGTCCGCTGGACGCTGAACGCGATGGTCACCGCCGAGGAATACGGCGTGACGAGCGCGAATGTCGACGACATGAAGGCGAACGGCAGCGAGAGCGTCAAGGCGCTGCTCGGCGTCAACCCCGGCGCGGGCAAGGCTCTGGGCATCTCCGAGGACTGGGCCTACAACATCGTCAAGCAGATCGGCAACTACGGCGAGAGCTTCGAGCGCAACGTCGGCGCCGGCTCGCCCCTGGGCCTGCCGCGCGGCGCCAACGCGCTCTGGTCCAAGGGCGGCCTGCTCTACGCGCCGCCGATGTGATCGCGTCCTGTCCCGCGCCTGTCCGGCAGGCGCGGGACGATCCTTCTCCGATAGGTGCCCAGTGTCGAACCCGACCCCGATCTCCGCAAGGCATACGATCCTCGGCTACGCGCTGACATGGATCGCCATGTTCGCCGGCCTGTTCCTGCTCGTGCGCTTCTCGGTCGCCACGCTCGGCAGCCGCAGCATCAGCGTCGACTTCGGGTTCCTCGGCTATCCCGCCAATTTCGACATCGGCAACAGCCTGCTGCCCTTCACGGGGAGCGACAGCTACGGCAAGGCGCTGTTCATCGGCTTCCTCAACACGATCAAGGCCGCACTCGCCTGCATCGCGCTTGCGACCGTCGTCGGCACCCTGATCGGCATCCTGCGCCTCTCGTCCAATCCGCTGCTGCGCGGCTGCGCCGGCCTCGTCATCGAGGTGCTGCGCAACGTGCCGCCGCTCCTGCAGCTCTTCGCATGGTCGGCGGTCATCCAGTTCTCGCTGCCGCTGCCGCGCGAGGCCTGGGAGCCGGTCACCGGGGTCGTCCTCTCCAACCGCGGCATCTGGTTCCCCTTCCTGGCCTTCACGGGCGAGCACTCCGCACCGTCGCTCCTCGGCCTCGCGCTGGCCGCCGCGGCGGCGGGCGTGGCGGCATGGCGGGTGTTCGGCGGCCGCGTGCCGAAGCGGCTGCGGCACCTCGCCGTCGCCGCCCTCGTGGCAGGTGTCGCCCTGCTCATCCTGTCCGGGTCGGTCGTGCCGGACCTGCCGGAGAAGCGCGGCTTCAATTTCCGCGGCGGCGTTTCCGTGACGCCCGAATTCGCCGCGCTCGTCGTCAGCCTCACGCTCTACACCAGCGGCTACATCGCGGAGGTCGTGCGCGGCGCGGTGCTCGCCGTGCCGGTGGGCCAGTCGGAAGCGGCCGGCGCGCTCGGCCTTCGCTACCTGCAGACCCTCCGGCTGGTGGTGCTGCCCCAGGCCGTGCGCATCGCCATCCCGCCGATGACGAACCAGTACATCAACGTGACGAAGAGCACGTCGCTGGCGGTGGCGGTCGGCTATTCCGACATCGTCTCCATCGGCAACACCATCATGAACCAGAGCGGGCGCGCGATCGAGGTCATCGCCATCTTCGTGGCGGCCTACCTGCTGCTGAACCTCGTCATCTCCGAGGTCATGAACCGCCTCAACAGACGGATGTCGCTGGCATGAACACGGCGCGATCCTCCCTCCGGCACCGCACGCGCAGCCCCTTCTTCCATCCGTGGCACAATGCCGCGATCACGGTCGGCCTGTCCGCCTTCCTGCTCTACCTCGCCTGGCATCTGTGGCGATGGGCGGTGAGCGAGGCCGTGCTGCTGCCGGGCCGGGGCGCCGAATGCATGCAGGCCGCCGGCGCCTGCTGGTCCATCGTGCAGGAGAAGTGGCGGCTGATCCTGTTCGGCTTCTATCCGCAGGCCGAGCTCTGGCGCGTGGTCGCCGTCCTCGCGGTCGTGGCCGTCGCCGTCGGGATCTCGTCGGTGCCGCGATTCTGGTCGCGCCACCTTCTCACCCTGTGGGCCGCCGCGATCGTGTCCGTGCTGACGCTCCTCAGCGGCGGCGTGCTGGGGCTGCGCTACGTCTCGCCGGACCAGTGGAGCGGCCTGCCGCTGACCGTGGTGCTGTCGCTCGGCGCGATCATCATCGCCCTGCCGCTCGGCATCCTGCTGGCGCTCGCCCGCCAGTCGGAGATCATCCCGCTGCGCGCGGCCGCCGTCGCGGTGATCGAGCTCATCCGCGGCATACCGCTGGTGACGGCGCTGTTCGTGGCCTCGGTCGTCCTGCCGCTGTTCCTGCCGGCCGAGGTGACGATCCCGAAGATCATCCGCGCGCTCATCTGCATCGCGGTCTTCCTCGCGGCCTACGTGGCGGAGGCCGTCCGGGCCGGGCTGCAATGGATACCGGGCGGGCAGAAGGAGGCCGCCGCGGCGCTCGGCCTGCGCTACTGGCGCACGCAGCAGCTCGTCATCCTGCCGCAGGCCCTCAGGGTCTCGCTTCCCGGGCTGATCAACGCCTTCCTGGACTTCCTCCAGGCCACGTCGCTGGTCGTCATCATCGGGCTCTTCGATCTCTTGGGCACCACGCGCGCCGCCATCGCCGACACCGCCTGGCAGGCATTCTACCTGGAGGCCTATCTCGCGGTGGCGGCCATCTATTTCGTCCTGTGCTTCTCGATCTCGAAATATTCGGGCTGGCTGGAAGCCTATCTGCGGCGGAGCCTCAAGCGATGACGCACGCCAAGCCATACGGGAAACGAGCATGAAATACGAAAACAGCCGGTCGAGCGGCATAAAGGCATCGCCGAGCATGGCGATCGCGATGGCGGCGAAGAAGCTGAAAGCCGAGGGGCGCGACATCATCGACCTCTCCCTCGGGGAGCCGGATTTCGAGCCGCCGGCGCATGTCGCCGAGGCGGCGCAGGCGGCCGTCCGGGCGGGCAGGATCCGATACGGGGCCGCCGCCGGCAGCGAGGCGCTGCGGCAGGCGATCCGCGACAAATTCCGCCGGGAGAACCGGCTCGATTTCGCCCTCGACGAGATCACCGTCGCCAACGGAGCGAAGCAGATCATCTTCGACGCGTTCCTGGCGACGCTGGAGCCGGGCGACGAGGTCGTGATCCCCGCGCCCTGCTGGGTCTCCTACGGCGACATCGTCTCCCTCCACGGCGGCACGCCCGTCTACGTGGCGTGCGGCCCGGACGCCGGCTTCAAGCTCTCCGCAAGCCGCCTCGAGGAGGCGATCACCCCGCGCACCCGCTGGCTGATGCTGAATTCCCCGTCGAACCCGACCGGCGCGGTCTATTCGGCGGAGGACTATGCGGCCCTGGAGGCGGTGCTCGCCCGCCATCCGCGGATCCTGGTCCTGTCGGACGAGATATACGAGCATATCCTGCTGCGCGACGTGCCGTTCGCGTCGTTCGGCGCGACGTGCCCCTCGCTGCGCCACCGCACGCTGCTGGTCAACGGCGTCTCCAAGGCCTATGCGATGACGGGCTGGCGCGTGGGCTACGCCGCGGGGCCGAAGGAGCTCGTCGCCGGCATCAGCAAGATGCAGTCGCAGAGCGTCACCTCGGTCTGCGGCGTCGCGCAGGCGGCGGCGGTCGCGGCGCTGACGGGAGACCAGGCCTTCGTGGCGGAGGCCGCGCGAACCTTCTCGCGCCGCGCGGAACTGATCGCCACCGGGCTGGCGGCGATCGGCGGCATCGAATTCGTCCGGCCGGACGGGGCCTTCTACGCCTTCATCGGCGTGCGCGACCTCGTCGGCAAGGCGGGTCTTTCGGACGACACGGCCGTCGCGGCGCATCTCTTGAACGAATGCGGGCTGTCGAGCGTGCCGGGAACCGCCTTCGCCATGCCGGGGTTCATACGCCTGTCGATCGCGGCGTCGGATCGGGAGCTGCAGGGTGCTTGCGAAAGAATAGCAAGGATGGTCACATCGCTGGGGTTCAGGGCGGCATGACGCCTTGTGGGTCAGGGGTCGATCGGGTCAGGAGAATGGATGTCTAATCTACCGAGCCTTCGGGAGGTTGTCGGGCGGCACGCCTCGGCGGCGCAGACCGCGCCGGAGATGGCGGCGGTCGCCTTGCGCGAGGCGATCGTCACGGGCGCCCTGCAGGGCGGCGCGACCATCAAGCAGGACGACGTCGCGCAGCTGCTGCAGATCAGCAAGGCGCCGATACGGGAAGCGTTGCGCGAGCTGCAGGCGGACGGGCTGGTGCAGGCCGTGAAGAACCGCGGCTTCATCGTCACGCGCATGTCGGCGGCGGAGATGGACGAGATGTTCCGCATCCGCAGCGCCCTCGAGCCGATCGCCATCGAGCTCGCCATGCCGATGATGACGAGCCGCGACATCGAGAAGGCGGCGGCGTTCATCGACAAGATGGAGAACCTGTCGGACCTCTCTTGGATGTGCGACTTCAACCTGAATTTCCACCTGTCGCTCTACGCGCCGTCGGAGGCGAGCCACCTGCTGAAGATGATCCGCCACGCCCATTACGTTTCGCACCGCTACGTGCACGCGTCCTACTGGGCCGGGCATTCCGCGCCGGCCTCGCAGGACGAGCACAAGGCGATCCTGGAGGCGTGCCGGCGCCGCGACGTCGTCCAGGCGGGCGCGCTCCTGTCGGGGCACATCCAGAACGCGTGGCAGACGATGAGGTCCGATCTCGCCCGGTTCTTCGTCGGGCACGGCGTCGTGCCGGAGTTCCAGACCGAGGGCGGTTCGCGCGCGGCCGCGCGCCGGTAATCAGGGCGGCGGTCGCCCACATTTCACGAGGGATCAGGAGGAGCATGATGGTCAGGACCCAATTCGCCGAGGCGGTGCAGGAAAGCGCCGATGCCGGCCGGGACGCGATGATCCGGCTCGTCGGGCTCAACAAGTGGTACGGCTCCTACCATGCGCTGCGCGACATCGACCTGACGGTGAGGCGGGGAGAGCGCATCGTCGTCGCCGGCCCGTCGGGCTCCGGCAAATCGACGATGATCCGCTGCATCAACCGCCTCGAGCAGCACGAGAAGGGCCAGATCGTCGTGGACGGCATCGAGCTCACGGACGATCTCAGGAAGATCGACGAGGTGCGCCGCGAAGTCGGCATGGTGTTCCAGCACTTCAACCTCTTTCCCCACCTGACGATCCTCGAGAACTGCATGCTGGCGCCGCTCTGGGTGCGCAAGCTGCCGAGGAAGGAGGCCGAGGAGATCGCGATGCACTACCTCGCCCGCGTCCGCATCCCCGAGCAGGCGAACAAGTATCCCGGCCAGCTCTCCGGCGGGCAGCAGCAGCGGGTGGCGATCGCGCGGGCATTGTGCATGAGGCCGAAGGTCATGCTGTTCGACGAACCCACGTCGGCGCTCGACCCGGAAATGGTCAAGGAAGTGCTGGACACGATGGTTTCGCTTGCCGAGGAGGGGATGACGATGGTGTGCGTGACGCACGAGATGGGGTTCGCGCGGCAGGTGGCGGACCGCGTGATCTTCATGGACCAGGGCGAGATCATCGAGGAGGGCGACCCCGCCGGCTTCTTCGACAACCCGCGGCACGACCGCACCCGGCTCTTCCTGAGCCAGATCCTCGGCCATTGACGACGCCGGCCTGAGAAGGGGCAGCTCGACAGCACAGCAAGCACATGGATCAGGCGGCGCGGCGGACCGCGCCGCCGCGACGAAGCGCGTGCCGCCGACAGGCAGGGCGGCCGGCCAAACCAGCAATCCCAGAGAAAGGAACACCCATGAAAACCGAAGACCTGAAGCACGTGCTCGGCGCCGGCCTGCTTTCCTTCCCCGTGACGCATTTCGACGCGGAGGGCGATTTCAACGCCGCAAGCTATGCCGAGCATGTCGGCTGGCTGTCCGGCTTCGGCGCGGCGGCGCTGTTCGCCGCCGGCGGAACGGGCGAGTTCTTCTCGCTTGCGCCCGAGGAGATTCCGCAGGTCGTCCGCGTCGCCAAGGAGGCCGCCGGCAAGACGCCGATCGTCTCCGGCTGCGGCTACGGCACGACGATGGCCGTCTCGATCGCCAGGGCCGTGGAGAAGGCCGGCGCCGACGGCATCCTGCTCCTGCCCCATTACCTGATCGATGCGCCGCAGGAGGGCCTCTACCGCCACGTCAAGGCCGTGTGCCAGGCGACGGGCATGGGCGTGATGGTCTACAACCGCGACAACTCGGTCCTCCAGGCCGACACGCTAGCCCGGCTTTGCGACGAGTGCCCGAACCTCGTCGGCTTCAAGGACGGGACGGGCGACATCGGCCTCGTCCGCCAGGTCACCGCGAAGATGGGCGACCGCCTGACCTATCTCGGCGGCATGCCGACGGCGGAGCTCTTCGCCGAGGCCTATCTCGGCGCCGGCTTCACCACCTATTCCTCCGCGGTCTTCAACTTCGTCCCGGCCCTCGCGATGGAATTCTACACGGCGCTGCGCGCCGGCGAGCGGGCGAAATGCGAGGCGATCCTCCTCGACTTCTTCTATCCCTTCATGGCGATCCGCAACCGCGCGAAGGGATACGCCGTCTCGGCGGTCAAGGCCGGCGTCCGCCTGCAGGGCTTCGACGCCGGTCCCGTCCGCCCGCCGCTCAGTGACCTGACGGCGGAGGAGACGGCGATGATGGAGGCGCTCATCGGACGCCGCAAGCGCCGCTGAAACGCCGCGGCCGCCCCGTCATGGAGACGGGGGCGGCCGCGCGGTGCCTCGGACGGTCATGTGCTCGCGGACAAGGTCGTGAAACAAAACACCCGCGCGCCGGCCGCGGCAAGCCGGCTTGGCCGGTCTATCGCAGATCCTCGGCGATCATCTTGGCGCCCTTGAGCCCGATCAGGGCGGTCGGCGTGTTGGTGTTGCCGGAGGTGATCGTCGGCATGACGGACGCGTCGACCACCCTGAGGCCGTCGAGGCCGATCAGCCGCAGCCGTTCGTCGACGACCGCCCCCGGGTCCGTCGGCCGGCCCATCCTGGCCGTCCCTACCGGGTGGAAGATCGTCGTCCCGATGTCGCCCGCCGCGCGCGCCAGGCTCGCGTCGTCGTCGCCCACCGCCGGGCCGGGCAGATATTCGACGGGCCGGAAGCGGGAGAGGGCGGGCTGCGCCATCAGGCGCCGTGTGACGCGGATGGCGTCGGCCGCGACCTTGCGGTCCTCGTCCGTCGAGAGGTAGCAGGGCGCGATGCGCGGAGCGGCATGCACGGAAGCCTCCGTTATGCGCACGCTCCCGCGGGACGTCGGCCTGAGATTGCAGGCGCTGACGGTGATCGCGGGGAAGCGGTGGAGCGGATCGCCGAACTTGTCGAGCGAAAGCGGCTGGACGTGGAACTGGATGTTCGGACGGTCGTGTTCCGGGCTCGAGCGCGTGAAGATGCCGAGCTGCGAGGGAGCCATCGTCAGGGGGCCGCGCCGCGCCAGCGCATATTGCAGGCCCATCCAGCCGCGGCCGGGGAGGGAATGGTACATCTCGTTCAGCGTGCGGACGTTCTCGACCTTGAAGATCGCCCGCTGCTGCAGGTGGTCCTGCAGGTTCTCGCCGACGCCCGGGGCGTCCAGGACCGGCGTGATCCCGAGGCCGGAGAGGAAATCGGCCCGGCCGATGCCGGAGCGCTGCAGGACCTGGACGGAACCGATGGACCCCGAGCAGAGGACCACCGTTCCGCGCGCCCGGGCGACGAAGGTCTGCGATCCCTTGCGGTACTCGACGCCGGTGACCCTCGATCCCGAGATCTCGAGCCGCTCCACCAGGACCTGCGTCTCCAGCCTGACGTTCCGCCGCGCCAGCGCCGGCTTGAGGAAGCCGCGGGCGGAGGACCAGCGGCGGCCCCGCTTCTGGTTGACGTGGAAATATCCCGCGCCTTCGTTGTCGCCGACGTTGAAGTCCGGCGTCGGCGGTATGCCCATCTGGCCCGCCGCCTCGCGCACGGCGTCGAGGATGGCCCAGGACAGGCGCGGCGACTCGATGCGCCATCCGCCGCCCGCGCCGTGGAATTCGCTCTCGCCGAGGAAATGGTCTTCCAGCTCGCGGAAAAGCGGCAGGACGTCGCTCCAGCCCCAGCCCGTCATCCCGAGCGAGCGCCAGTGATCGTAGTCGGCCGCCTGTCCGCGCATCGAGATCATGGCGTTGATGGCGGACGAGCCGCCGATCACCTTGCCGCGCGGATAGGCGAGCGACCGGCCGTTGAGGCCGGGCTCGGCCTCCGTCCTGAACATCCAGTCGGAGCGCGGATTGCCGATCGCGAACAGGTAGCCGACCGGAACGTGGAACCAGATCCAGTTGTCCATGCCGCCCGCTTCCAGCACGAGGATGCGCCGCGCGGGATCGCGCGACAGCTGCTCGGTGACGACGCAGCCCGCGGTCCCGGCGCCGACCACGATGCAATCGAATTCGCCCGCATCCGTCTTCTGCATGATCTCCTCCCCGCTCATCCCCCATCTTGCCCATTGCCGGCACGGAGGCAACATGTAGAAATGCACTTTCGCTATGCGCAAACGGGTGCAGGATGGATTGGGACGACCTCCGGCTTTTCCTCGCCGTCGCCCGGCAGGGGACGATCGTCGACGCGGCGCGCGCGCTCGAATGCGATCATTCGACCGTGTCGCGCCGGCTGTCGCAACTGGAGGCGACGATCGGCGTCGACCTCTTCCATCGCGCGGGCCGGCGCCTCAGGATCACGGATGCGGGATCGAAGCTCCGCCGCACGGCGGAGAAGGTGGAGACGACGCTGATCAGGGACATGGCCGCCATCGACGAGGCGCGGGCCATCCGCACCGGATCGGTCACCATCGGCGCGCCGGAGGGGCTCGGCGTCAGCTATCTCGCCGCCAATATCGGCGCGATCGTCGATCTCTACCCGGAAATCTCGATCGAGCTGGTGGCCCTTCCCCGGAACTTCTCGCTCGCCGACCGGGAGGTGGACATCGCGATCACGCTCGACCGCCCGACCGCGGGCGACCTGACCTTCCGCAAGCTGACGGACTACGCGCTGCAATTCTACGGCAGCCCCGGCTATCTGGAGCGCGCGGGAACGCCGCGCGCGGCGCAGGACCTGCAGGCCCATCGCCTGTGCGGCTACATCGACCAGCTCCTGCACACGGACGAGCTCGACTACATGCGCTCACTCGGCAGGAACCTGCGCCCGCAGATCAAGAGCAGCAGCATCGCCGCCCAGATGCAGACCATCGCGAGCGGGGCCGCCATCGGCGTCCTGCCGAAGTTCATGGCCGTCTCGCATCCCGGCCTGAGGCCGATCCTGCCCGACACGGTGCTGACGCGGTCCTACTGGATGTCGTTCCACAACGACCTGCGGAGGGTCGAGCGCGTCCGGCTGGTCTTCGCGGCGATCGCGGAGGCCGCGCAACGCGACCAGGACGTCTTCCGGTAGCGGGCCCGCAGACTCGCCTGCCGGGGTCCGGGAACCGCCGGTGCGAAAGCCGCGCGCCGTTCTTTGGGCTTGACGGTATGCGCCGCCGCCCTTTATCTGGTCCCCGACGGTTCCCCGAGGGATGACTCCCAGGGGATTAATAGGGAACACGGTGCGGACGACCCAACAGGGACCCATTCCGTGGCTGCCCCCGCAACTGTAGGCGGATTGCCGCCTGTCCTCGTGACGCCTCCGCGCGTCATGCCACTGCGGCCCGGCCGCGGGAAGGCAGACAGGCCGCAGATATCCGTGAGCCAGGAGACCTGCCGTCAGAGCAACAATCCCAGTCACGGGCGGGGATGCCCGGAACAGGAGACGCCATGACGATTCCGGCTGCCCCCCGCGGCAGATATCCGTCCGTTTTCTCCCGACCGCGATCGATCCGCCCCTGTCGGCGCATCGGCTAGCCCCGTCGCTTTCACTCATCCGGGAGAAACCCATGACCATCCTTTCCGCGGCGCCACGCGCCGCATCGCTCGTTTCGCTCGTGGCCGGCACCGCCGCCGCGCTCGTCCTCGCCGCCGGCGCCGCCCGCGCCGCCGGGACGCAATATCCGCTGACGCTCGAAAACTGCGGCCGCCCCGTCACCGTCGAGAAGGCCCCCGAGCGCGCCGTCTCGATCGGCCAGAGCTCGACCGAGATCCTCTACCTGCTCGGCCTCGCCGACCGCGTGGCCGGCACGGCCGTGTGGATCGGCCCGGTCATCGCCGGCTACGAGGAGGCGAACGCCAAGGTCGAGCGCCTCGCCGACAACGACCCGAGCTTCGAGAGCGTGGTCGCCAAGAAGCCGGACCTCGTGACGGCGCAGTTCCAGTGGCACGTCGGCCCCGAGGGCATCGTCGCGACGCCCGAGCAGTTCGAGGAGCTGAAGATTCCGGTCTACACCTCGCCCGCCGATTGCGTCGGCAAGGACAATACCGGCGGCGGCGACGGCGTGCGCCACACCGTCTTCACCATGGACCTGATCTACCAGGAGATCGCCGAGCTCGCGCAGATCTTCGACGTGCAGGAGCGCGGCGAGGCGCTGATCGCCGAGCTGAAGGCGCGCGAGGAGGCGGCCCGCCGCAAGATCGCCTCGGCCGACGGCAAGCTCTCCGCCGTCTTCTGGTTCTCCAGCGCCGAGCTCGACATCGATCCCTACGTCGCCGGCAAGAACGGCGCGCCGGGCTACATCATGTCGGCGCTCGGCATCAGGAACGTCATCGACAGCGAGGAGGAATGGCCGACGGTCGGCTGGGAGACGATCGCCAAGGCCGACCCGACGATCATCGTCGCCGGCAAGATGGAACGCCGCCGCTTCCCCGCCGACGACGTCGCCGTCAAGCACCAGTTCCTGAAGTCCGACCCGGTCGCGAGCCTGATGCCGGCGGTCAGGAACGGCCATGTCGTCGACATGGACGCGCAGGCGATGAACCCGACGATCCGCACCATCGAGGGCATCGAGGTGCTCGCCGACGCGGTCGAGAAGGCCGGCCTGGCGAAGTGACCGCGGACCATCCCATCCTGCTTCGCACGGGCGCCGCCTTCGCGGCGCTCGCGCTCCTCGTCGCGGCCCTCGGCCTCGGCGCGGCGGTCGGCGAGACCGCGATCCCGCTCGACGTCGTCGGCAAGACGGTGGCGAACCGCCTCTGGCAGGCGGGCCACGCGCTCGAGCCGATCGACGAGGGCATCATCTGGAACTACCGGCTGAGCCGGGCGGTGGTGGCCGCCTGCTGCGGCTCGGCGCTGGCGCTTTCCGGCGTCATCCTGCAGTCGCTGCTGCGCAATGCGCTCGCCGACCCCTACATTCTCGGCATCTCCGCCGGCGCCTCGACGGGCGCGGTTGGCGTCGCGATCCTCGGGCTCGGGGCCGGCATGCTGACGCTGCCGGCCGGCGCCTTCCTCGGCGCGCTGGTCGCCTTCGGCCTCGTCGCCGCCCTGGCCGTCCGCGCCGGGCGCGGCACCGGCGCGATCATCCTCGCCGGCGTCGCCGGCTCGCAGCTCTTCAACGCGCTCACCTCCTTCATCGTCACCAAGGCGGCCAATGCCGAGCAGGCGCGCGGCATCATGTTCTGGCTGCTCGGCAACCTGTCCGGCGTGCGCTGGCCGGATGTCTGGCTGGCGCTGCCGGTCGCGCTCGCCGGCCTCCTCGTCTGCCTGTGGCATGCCCGCGCGCTCGACGCCTTCACCTTCGGCACGGAATCGGCCGCCGCCCTCGGCATCCCGGTGCGCCGCGTCTACGCCGTGCTGATCGCCGTCTCGGCGCTGATGACGGCCGTCATGGTCTCCATCGTCGGCTCGATCGGGTTCGTCGGCCTCGTCATCCCGCATGCCGCGCGCATGGTCGTCGGCGTCCGGCACGGCCTGCTGCTGCCGGCCTCCGCGCTGATCGGCGCCGTCTTCATGATCGCGGCCGACGTGCTGTCGCGCATCATCATCCCCGGCCAGGTGCTGCCGATCGGCGTCATCACGGCGCTGTTCGGCGCGCCGGCCTTCGCGCTCATCCTCAGCCAGAGGAGGTCGGCGACATGACGCTTGCGGCGGAAGGCCTCTTCTGGTCGGCCGGCGGCGCCGCCATCCTCACGGACGTCTCGCTCGACGTGCGTCCCGGCGAGTTCCTCGGCATCATCGGCCCGAACGGCTCCGGCAAGACCAGCCTGATGGCGCTGCTTTCGGGCATCCGCCGGCCGCTCGCCGGCACGGTGAGGCTCGACGGCCAGCCGCTTTCCGCCCACGGCCGCCAGGCGGTCGCCCGGCGCATCGCCTTCGTCGAGCAGCAGGCGGAGACGACCGAGCGCATCACCGCCCGCCAGGCCGTCGAGCTCGGCCGCACGCCGCATCTCGGCGCGCTGACGCCGTGGTCGCGGGCCGACGACGCCATCGTCGAGCGGGCGCTGGAGGCGGTCGACATGGCGCATTTTTCCGGCCGGCTCTGGCACACGCTCTCCGGCGGCGAGCGCCAGCGGCTGCACATCGCCCGCGCGCTCGCCCAGCAGGCGCCGATCCTGCTGCTCGACGAGCCGACCAACCATCTCGACATCGGCCACCAGATCGGCCTGCTCCAGCTCGTGCGCGAGCAGGAGCTGACCGTCGTCGCCGCGCTGCACGACCTCAACCACGCCGCCATGTTCTGCGACCGCATCGCCGTCATGCAGGGCGGGCGCATCGTCGCGCTCGGCACTCCGGCCAGGGTGCTGGAGCCCGAGCGCCTGCACGACGTCTTCGGCGTCACCGTCGAGGTCGAGCGCGACAGCGCCGGCGGCTGCTTCATCCGCTACCGCCGGCCCGACCCCCGCCCCGCCAAACTCAAGCTCGTTGCAGAGGCAAGATGACAAAGCCGACCATCCTCGCCGCAGCCCTCGTCGCTGCACTCTTCCATGCCGCGCCCACCGCCGCCGAGACCTTCGAGGTCGAGATGCGCAATCGCGGCGAGAAGGGCTCCATGGTGTTCGAGCCGGATTTCCTGGCGATCCGGCCGGGCGACAGCGTGAAGTTCATCGCCGCCAACAGGAGCCACAACGCCGCGAGCATCGACGGCATGGTCCCGGAGGGCTATGCCGGCTTCAAGGGCAGGATCGACGAGGAGATCGAGGTGATCTTCGATATGCCCGGCTATTACGGCATCAAGTGCTCGCCGCATTTCGGCATGGGCATGGTGATGCTGGTGAAGGTCGGCGAGGCGGAGCTGACGGAGGCGATCCGCGCGGTCGAGGTGCCGGCCCGCGCCCGGCCGCGCTTCGACGCCATCTTCGCCCGGATCGACGCGGGCGAGGGGAAGTGATGCTCGGCACGCACGCCAACAGCCACCTCAAGGAGGACATCCGCGACTACTGGTCGCGCCGCTCGGAGACCTTCGACCTCGCCTTCGGCCACCGCATCCCGGACGGGCCGGAATTCGACGCCTGGGCGGCGGCGATCCGCGAGCGCCTCGGCCCGGCGCCGCGCCGCGTGCTGGAGCTCGCCTGCGGCACCGGCGAGGTGACGCGCCTTCTCCTCTCGCTCGGCCACGAGGTGACCGCGCTCGACTTCTCCGAGGCGATGCTCGCCGTCGCGCGCCGCAAGCACGCAGGCGCCAGGGGGCTGCGCTTCCTGCTCGCCGACGCGGAAAACCCGATGGAGCCCGACGAGAGCTACGACGCCATCGTCTGCCGCCATCTCGTCTGGACGCTGACGGCGCCGGAGCGGGCCTTTTCCGAATGGTACCGCCTGCTGAAGCCGGGCGGCACGCTTCTCTTCTTCGACGGCGACTGGGCCGCGCCGACGCGGCTCGGCCGGCTGGCGAGCCGGGCCATCGCCGCGATCGACCGGATCGTCGGCGCCGATCCCCATTATGACGGCGCGATGAGCGACCGCCATGCCGGCATCATGCAGCGGCTGCCCTTCGGCGACGGGCTCACCGCCGGGCGCGTGCTGCCGCTGCTCGAAGCGGCCGGCTTCCGCGACATGGCGGTCGGCTCGCATGCGCCGATCGCCGCGGCGCAGCGCCGGACGGCGGACCTGCGCAACAGGCTGCGTACCCTGCTCTACCGCCGCTTCATCCTCGTCGCCTCGCGTCCGCCCGCCCCGGCGGCGCCCTCCTAGAGCGTGTGTTTCCACGCAATCCCGAACGCAACGGTCTAGCGGCCGAGCCCCAGCGCGGCGAAGTCGATGCCCAGCGGGCCGGCGAGGTCCTCCATCGAATCGTGGAGCAGTTCGAGGGCGTAGTGCGGATTGTGCACGTGGATGCCCCTGTCGGAGCCCACGAATTTCCAGTTGTAGGCCGCCCGCAGCAGGCGCGGCGTCCAGGCGGCATAGGGCAGGGGCTTGCCGTCCGCCGCGTCGGCCACTCCGTCGCCGTTGGCGTCGGCGAAGAAATAGGGGTGGCGGCTGCCGTCGTAGAGCAGCGGCACGCCGGCGATCCTGGCGGCATAGTCCTCCAGCATGCCCTTCAGCCGGCGCGCATTGGCGTCGATGTCCTGCCTTATGCCCTTCTTCACGTCGCCGCTGCCGTCGAAGCTCATGCGGGCGATGCGGATGTCGGCCGCCTTGCCGGAGGCGTGGCAGGTCAGACAGTTCTCCTCCGCCGTCGTCAGGCTGTGCGGATCGTGGCACGAGGCGCAGGTCGCGACGGGCTTGGCGTGCAGGAAGCGGCCGGAATAGGTCTTCCCCGGATACTGGTAGCCCATGCCGCCGTAGCCGCCGAGCAGCGTGGCGGCCGCCGTGGCATAGTGCGGGTTGATGAAGCCGAGCGCCGGGTCGGGCGTGTCGTCCGGCTTGCCGCCGGTCGCCTTCGTCACGGTGCTGCCGGCAGCCCGGCCCTGGTGGCAGGTCATGCACGAGGCCTCGCCCGCGGTGACCGGATGCTTCAGCCCGCTCGGCATGACGATCTGCGTGACCGCGGCGAGGCCCGGATTATGGCAGGTCTCGCAATCGACCACCCCGCCGACCGGCACGGGATGCGCCGGAAGGCCGGGCTCGCTTCCGTCCAGGCCGTGGAACAAGCGGAACCCCGCCCCGGCATGGCAGACGGCGCAGGCCGGCGGAATGGTGCCCTCGGCGTTCCAGTGCGCGAAGGATTCCGAAGCGGCGTTCGCATGGCCGGAGCGCGCCCAGGCGTCGATGAAGCGGCTCTGCGGAATGGCGATCTGCTCGGGCGTGAACGGACCCGATTTCGGCATGACATAGACCGGCGCCTCGCCGTCCTCCGCCGTCTGCGCGAGGGCCGCGGCGGAGAACAGGCTACAGAGCGCGACCAACGAGAACAGCAACCGGCGCATCCTTGCCTCCCAACGTTCCGGGTGCGCCGGACTGCTGCCAGTCTAGCGCCATCGTGCCAGTGTGCAGGGGAAAAGGGGAAGCAGCCTTGATATAGATCAAGGCTGGAGGGGGCAGTATTGTGCTTGGCTGGATCATGGATTCGTCATGCCGACACGTTTTCCTCTATTCCGGGGTGCCGACATAGGAACGATCATTACTGACCAGTGCGCGCTGACGGCGCGATCGGAGGAGGATTTCCGCGTCGATCTTCTGGTCGCCGAGGGCGACCGGGTCGCGCAGGGCACGCCGGTGCTGCGCTCGCGCCGCGATCCGGATATCGTCCTCGTCGCGCCCGTTTCCGGGGAGGTCGCCGCGATCGACCTCGGACCGGGACGGCGGCTCTCGCACGTGCTGTTCTTCCATGCGCCGGATGCCGGGCGGCACGCATACGACGTGACGGCGGCGAACAGGGGAGACGACCCCGCGGCGACCCGCGCGCTGCTGCTGTCCGCCGGCCTCTGGCCGCTCCTGCGCTCGCGCCCCTTCGGCCGCATCCCCGCGCCCGCCGAGACGCCCTCGGCGATCTTCGTGATGGCGCTCGACACCCGGCCGGACGCACCCCCGCCGCGCCTTGCCCTCGACGGGCGCGAGGAGGATCTCGCCCGCGGCCTGCGGGCGCTTGCCGGGCTCGCGTCCGGCCCCGTCGTGCTGTGCCAGGACCGCGGCGCCGACATCGTCGATGCCGGCGGCACGGGCGCGCGCTGCCGCATCCGCAAGGTCGCGCCGGTCCACCCGCACGGGCTTGCCGGGTTCCAGCTCGCCGCGCTCCATCCCGCAGCGGCCGGCCGGCCGGTCTGGGACGTCCATGCGGAGGACGTCGCCGGCATCGGCGCCTTCCTCGAGACCGGGCTGGTGCCGGAGACGAAGCTGGTCTCGGTCGCCGGGCCGGCGCTCCGGGAGCACCGGCTGGTGCGCTGTCAGCCGGGGGCCGACCTGCGGGCGCTCACCTTCGACATCGTCAGGCCGGGGCCGCACCGCCTCCTGTCGGGCTCGGCGCAGGACGGCGTCGAGGCCCGCTGGCTCGGGCGCTGGCACCGGCAGGCGACCGCGGTCGCCGCGGCACCCGACGCGGCTCGCCGCCACTGGTTCTCCGTGGCGCTGCGGCGTGCGCGGCGCCCCCTGCCGATCATTCCCACCGCCGCGCTCGACCACGCCTTCGGCGGCCTGCTGCCGGCAGCCGCGCTGGTGCGGGCGCTCGCCGCCAACGATGCGGAGACGGCGACGCGGCTCGGCGCGCTGTCGCTGCTGGAGGAGGACCTCGCGCTCGCCGACCACGTCACCGGCGCGGCACCCCGCCTGTCGGCGATGCTGCGCGCCATGCTCGACCGCATCGAGGCGGAGGAAGCGGCATGACGCGCGGCCTGTGGGACCGGGAGACGGTGGCGCTGCTGCTGCTCGCGGCCGTGCTGCCGCTCGCCGTCACGTGGCTTTTCTACGCCGGCGCGGCCGGCATGACGCGGCTCGTCTTCGTGCTCGCCGTGGCGGGCTTCTGGCATCTCGTCTTCATGCTCGCCCGCGCGCAGCCGCCCTCCGTGGCGGGCGCCCTTGCCGCACTGGCGATCGCCGTGCTCGCCCCGCTCGACCTCGGCCCGATACCGCTCCTGCTGGGCGTCAGCTTCGGCGTGGTGGCGGGAGAGCTCGTCTTCGGCGGCTGGGGCCGCAACGTGGTCCATCCGGCGGCGGTGACGCTCGCCTTCCTCGGCTTCGGCTTTCCGGCCGCGCCCTGGCCGGACCTGCCGGTCCAGCTCGGCTGGTCCGCCGCCGCCGTCGCCCTGCTCGGCGTCGCCCTCGGGGTCATGCCGTGGCGCGTCGTCGCCTGCGGCGCGGCCGTGCTTTTCGCCGGACGCAGCGTCCTTCCGCTCGAAACGCCCGTGCTGACGGCCGCCGCCGTGGCGCTCGTGCTCCTCGTCGGCGATCCCGTCACCAGCGCCGCCACCCGGCTGGGACGGTGGCTCAACGGGCTCCTCTACGGGGCGCTGGTCCTCCTCTTCGCCCTCGGCTGGCAGGGGGCCGCGCCGGTGCAGATCGCCGTGTCGGCGGCGATGCTCGCGACGCTCGCCGCCCCGCTTCTCGATGAACTCGCCATAAGCCTGTGGCTCGCGCGGAGGAAACGCCTTGGCTGATCTCAACCCCCTCTCGCTCTGGCGGCGCTTCCTGACCCTGCCGAACGACAGCCGGACGAAGACGCTCGTCGTGGCCTTCCTCGTCTCGGCCGTCTGCGCGGTGATGGTGACGGCCGCCACCGTGGTGCTGCGCCCCATCCAGGCGCAGAACCGCGCCGCCGAGCAGCAGGCCCGGCTGGAGGCGCTGGTCGCGGCGGTGCCGGCGATTTCCGACCTCGTCGCCCGGGCGGGCGGGGCGGCGCTCTCCACCGTCGTCGTCGATCTCGACGCCGGGGCGGCCGCAGGCGGCGTCACGCCCGAAACCCTCCAGGCGGCGCTCGCCGATCCCGCCAACTGGACCGCGCTTTCGCCCGCCGAGGATGTCGCCGGCCTCGGCAGCCGGCCGGACTATGCGCAGATCTACCTGCTGCGCGACGGCGAGACCGTGTCGCTGGCGATCCTGCCCATCGCCGGCACCGGCTACAACGGCCGCATCCAGGCGCTGCTGGCGCTCGGCGGCGACATGCGCATGGTGGCCGGCATCGCCGTCACCGAGCAGTCCGAGACGCCCGGGCTCGGCGCGCGGATCGAGGAGCAGGCCTGGCAGCAGGGCTTCGCCGGCAAGCAGCTCTTCGACGACGCCGGCGCGATCCGCTTTTCCGTGGCGCGCGGCCCGGCGCGCACGGAGCACGAGGTGGACGGCATCACCGGCGCCACGCGCACCAGCAACGCGATGACGCAGATGGTGCGCTTCTGGATGGGGCCGAAGGGCTACGGCCCGCTGATCGCCGCCATCCGCCGCGGGGAGTTCTAGGCGATGGCCGGCCGGGAGAGCCTGTGGAACGCGCTGACCGCGCCGCTGATCCGGCAGAACCCGGTGACGCTGCAGATCCTCGGCATCTGCTCGGCGCTCGCCGTCACCACCTCGCTTGCGACCGCCTTCACGCTGTCGGTGTCGCTGACCGTCGTCGTGGTGCTGTCGGCCGGCCTCATCAGCCTGATCCGCCGCCATATCCCCAATTCCATCCGCCTGATCGTGCAGATCATCATCATCGCCTCGCTGGTGATCGTCATCGACCAGATCCTGCAGGCCTGGTTCTTCGCGCTCAGCCAGCGGCTTTCCGTCTTCGTCAGCCTGATCGCCACCAACTGCATCGTGCTCGGCCGCACCGAATCCTTCGCGCGCTCGAACCCGCCGCTCCTCTCCATGGTCGACGCGCTCGGCAGCGGCCTCGGCTATTCGCTGGTGCTGACGGTGATCGGCGCCTGCCGCGAGCTCTTCGGCAGCGGCAAGCTCGCCGGCGTCGCGGTGCTGCCGCTCGCCGACGAGGGCGGGTGGTTCACGCCGCTCAGCCTGATGCTGCTCGCCCCCAGCGCCTTCTTCCTGCTCGGCGGGCTGATCTGGGCGATCCGCAGCCTCCGGCCGGAGCAGGCCGAGCCGCCCGAGTTCCCGCCGCACGAGACCGGGGAGGCGCGCTGATGGCCGATCTCGGCGCGCTCTTCCTCCGGGCCATGTTCGTCGAGAACATGCCGCTCACCTATTTCCTCGGGCTCTGCACCTTCCTCGCGCTGTCGCGCCGGACGGAGGCGGCCGTCGGCCTCGGCGTCGCCGTGATCGCGGTCATGGGCGTGACCGTGCCGCTCAACCAGGTCATCTACACGGCCGTGCTGGCGCCGGGCGTCTGGGCCTGGCTCGGCATGCCGGACCTCGACCTCTCCTATCTCTCGCTCATCACCTTCATCGGCGTGGTCGCGGCGAGCGTGCAGTTCCTGGAAATGGTGCTGGAGCGCTACCTGCCGCGCGTGCAGGCGACCTTCGGCGCCTTCCTGCCGCTGCTCACCATCCATTGCGCCATCCTCGGCGGCAGCCTGTTCATGGTGGAGCGGCGCTACGGGCTGGCGGAGGCGGCGGTCTACGGGGTCGGCAGCGGGGCGGGCTTCGCGCTCGCCGTCGTCCTGCTCGGCGCGATCCGCGCCCGGCTCGCCTATGCCGACCTTCCCGCGGGGCTGCGCGGCCTCGGCATCGCCTTCCTCATCGCCGGCATGATGTCGCTCGGCTTTTCCGCCTTCGCGGAGATGGCCGCGCCATGACCGGGACCGACGTCACCGAGATCGCGCTCGGCAGCCTCTTCGTCGTCCTTCTCGTCGTCGCCCTGACGGTGGTGCTGATGTTCGCGCGCAGGCGGCTCCTGCCGCAGGGCGCGGTGCGCGTCACCGTCAACGGCGGCATGGGCATCGAGGCGGCGCGCGGCGATCCGCTGCTCGGCGTTCTGCACGGTGCGGGCATCGGCATTCCCGCCGCCTGCGGCGGCAGCGGCACCTGCGGGCTCTGCCGCGTCGGCGTCGAGGGTGCGGGCGCCGGCGAGGTGCAGGCGACCGAGCGCGCGCTCCTCTCGCCCGCCGAGCGGCGCGCCCATGTCCGCCTCGCCTGCCAGGTGCGGCTCCGCGGTCCCGTGGACGTGACGGTGGCGGCCGACGTGCTGGCCGCCGAATCCTTCCCCTGCCGGGTGCTCTCCAACCGCATGCTCGCGCCGCTGATCCGCGAGCTGGTGCTGGAGCTGCCGGAGGGCCGCGCCTTCCCCTTCCGCGCCGGCGGCTTCGCGCAGCTCACCGCACCGGCCTACGGCCTCGACTTCTCCGGGATCGACATCGATCCGGCCTATGCCCAGGCCTGGCGCATCGCCGGGTGGCCGGCGCTGAAATCGGTCTCCACCGAGCCGGTGACGCGCGCCTATTCGATCGCCAGCCGCCCGGAGGACGCCGGCCGCATCGTCTTCAACATCCGCCTCGCCGTGCCGCCCGCCGGCCGCGAGCACGACATCCCGCCCGGCATCGTCTCCTCCTGGCTCTTCGCGCTGAAGCCGGGCGACACGGTCGAGACGGGCGGGCCGTTCGGCGAGTTCCACGTCCAGCCGACCGACCGCGACATGGTCTTCATCGGCGGCGGCGTCGGCATGGCGCCGCTGCGCGCCATGATCCACGAGCAGATCGCGCTCGGCACGAGGCGCCGCATGACCTATTTCTACGGCGCGCGCACGGCGGCGGACCTGTTCTACGTCGAGGAGTTCGAGGCGATCGCGGCCCGGCACGAGAACTTCACCTGGACGCCGGCGCTCTCCGACCCCGCGCCCTCCGACCGCTGGACCGGCGCGACGGGCTTCATCCACGAGACGGTGCGCGCCGCGCTTGCCGGCCATCCCGCGCCGGACGAATGCGAGTACTATCTCTGCGGGCCGCCGGTGATGATCTCCGCCGTGCTCGCCATGCTCGACCGCCTCGGCGTCGAGCCGCATTCCATCTTCAACGACGATTTCGGAGGCTGATCCATGCGCTTTGCCGGCAAAGGACTGAACCGGCGCGGCTTCCTCGCCCTCGGCGGGACCGCGCTCTTCGCCGCCGGAACCGCCGCGCGGGCGGCCCCGCTCGCGGGCCTTGCCGGGACGGCGCTCGGCACCGGCTGGAGCGTCGCGCTGCCCGCCGGCGCGGACGTCGCCGGCCTGAGGGAGCGGCTTGCCGCGCTGCTCGACGGCATCGACTACGCCTTCTCGCCCTTCCGCCCGGAAAGCGCGATCGGCCGCTTCAATGCGGGCGCCGATACGGAGGCGGCCGTGCCCGGCGAGGTGGTCGAGGTCACCCGCGCGGCCCTTGCGATCGCCGGGGCGAGCGGCGGGGCCTTCGATCCGACGGTCGGGCCGCTGGTCGCCCGCTGGGGCTTCGGACCGATCCGCGCGGGCGAGACTACGGCCGGCGGCTGGCGCGGCATCCACGCCGGGAACGGCCATCTGGCGCGGGACCGGCAGGGCCTGACGCTCGACCTCTGCGGCATTGCCAAGGGCCACGCGCTCGACCGCATGGCGGCGCTGCTGCGCGACGCCGGCCACGAGGATTTCCTGATCGACCTCGGCGGCGAGCTTTCGGCCCGCGGGCGGCACCCTTCCGGCCGGGCCTGGCGGGTCGGCATCGAGGACCCGCGGCCGGGCGCGGAGGGGCTTGCGGCGGTGCTGGACCTCGCCGGCATGGCGGTCGCCACCTCCGGCGACCGGGTGAACGGCTACGATCTCGGCGGCCGGCGCTACAGCCACATCATCGACCCCGCGGAAGGCGAGCCGGTGGAAAGCGCGCCCGCCTCCGTCTCGGTGCTCATGCCCACGGGGCGGGAGGCCGACGGCTGGGCGACGGCGCTGATGGCGGCCGGCGCGGCGGGGCCGGCGCTCGCTTCGCGCCAGGGCATTCCGGCGCTGTTCCTGTTCCGCGCCGGCGGCAGCCTGCGCCGGGTCGCGACCGGCACCTTCGAACGGCATCTTGCGTGAGGTTTCCCATGGAAGCGATCTTCGCCGTCGCAATCGTCTGCCTCTCGGCCCTGGGCCTCGCCCTCGGCCTGCTCGCAGGGCGCGCCCCGCCCGCCGCCGGCTGCGGCGGCTGCGCCTGCGGCGGCGCATGCTGCGGCCGCCGGGCGGAGGAGGAGCAGCGATGAACCGCGACACGACCGTCGAATCCGTCATGCGGACCGATTTCCCCCGGTTCACGCCGGCCATGCCGATCCGCGAGGCCGTGGCGATCCTCGCGCGCCGGCGCCTGCCGGCCGCTCCGGTGATCGACGAGGCGGCGGGGCTCGCCGGCATCCTGACCGAGAAGGACTGCTTCCGGCCGATGCTCAATGCCAGCTACTACCAGCAATGGGACGGCAGCGTCGCCGACCATATGAGCCGCGAGGTGCTGACGATGCCGGCAGACCTCGATTTCGTCTCGGCGGCGGAAGCGTTCCTCGGGCGCTCCCACCGGGTCTACCCGGTCGTGCGGGACGGCCAGGTCGTCGGCCTGCTCCACCGCTCCGACCTTTTCGCCGCGATCCTCGCCGCCTCGGAGCCCCGCGCGGCCGACCCCGGGCCGCAATAGCAAGAATGCACGGTCCCGTTCGCCGTCAAGGAACCAAACGCGCCGAAGCGGGTTTCTGGAAGGCCGATCAACGGCTCGAACGAGGACATACCATGAAAAAGCTTCTGCTAGCCGCCGCACTCGTCGGCGCAACGACCCTTTGCGCCCATGCGCAGGATTCGACCACGCCGGCGACCGACGGCGACACGCCCGCTGTCGCCACACCCGACAGCAACAACGCCTCGGCACCGGTCGAGGGCGCGAACAGCTTCACCGAAGACCAGGCGCGCGAGCGCATCGTCGAGGCCGGCTATGCCGACGTCACCGGGCTCGTGCTCGACGACAAGGGCGTCTGGCGCGGGACGGCGACCAAGGACGGCAAGGCCGTGAACGTCGCGCTCGACTACCAGGGCAACATCGTCGCCAACTGACCCCAGGCTTGAGGAACACACAATGAGAACCGTTTCAGGACTTTTCGACGACTATTCCGACGCCAGCGCCGCCGTCAGCGCGCTTGAGGCAAGCGGCGTGCCGTCCGACGACATCAGCATCGTCTCGAACAATGCCGGCGACCGGCTCACGAAGGAATCCAACGCGGCCGAAGGCGCAGGCGCCGGTGCGGGCATCGGTGCCGCCGTCGGCGGCGTCGGCGGCCTCCTGACCGGGCTCGGCATCATGGCCATCCCCGGCGTCGGCCCGGTCGTGGCGGCCGGCTGGCTGGCCGCCACCGCGGCGGGCGCGGCGGCCGGTGCGGTCGCGGGCGGCGCCGCCGGCGGGCTGATCGGGGCGCTCACCGAATCGGGCGTGCCGGAAGAGCATGCGCATGTCTATGCGGAGGGCGTGCGCCGCGGCGGCACGCTCGTCACGGCGAGGGTCGACGACAGCCTCTACGACGAGGCCGAGGCGATCCTGCGCCGGTCGAACTGGGTCGACCCGGCCGAGCGCCGCGCCGCCTATACGGCGCAGGGCTGGTCGCGCTTCGACGAGACGCTCGATCCCTACGGCCCCGCCGAGATCGAGCAGGAACGCCTTCGCTACCGGCGTTGAATAAAGAAGGAAGAAGGCCATGGAAAAGGAGACGCGCGTTTCCACCCGCAAGGATGACGATCGCAGGAACGATCCCGATCGCGGCATGATCGTCGCGGGACCGGATGCGCATGCGAACGAGAGCGCGGGCGCGACGCCGCCGGGGCGAGACCCGAAGGGCGGTCCCGCGAAGAAGCCGGAAGGCCGCTCCTAGGGCCGTTCCAGGGCTTCCAGTCGACGGCCTTCCCCCACCGTGCGTGGGGGAAGGCCCAAGTCGTTTGATCAGGCGGCGAGATCGAACCGGTCGGCGTTCATGACCTTCGTCCAGGCGAGGACGAAGTCCGTCACGAACTTCTCCCTGCTGTCGTCCTGGGCATAAACCTCCGCATAGGCGCGCAGGACCGAGTTCGAGCCGAAGACGAGGTCGACGCGCGTGGCCGTATAGCGGGTCGCGCCGGTCTTGCGGTCGCGGATCTCGTAGAGATTGCCGCCGGTCGGTACCCAGGAATAGGCCATGTCGGTGAGCGTGGCGAAGAAGTCCGTCGTCAGCGTGCCCGGACGGTCGGTGAAGACGCCGTGCGCCGTGCCGCCGTGGTTCGTGCCGAGCACCCGCATGCCGCCCACCAGCACCGTCATCTCCGGCGCCGTCAGCCGCATGAGCTGGGCGCGGTCGAGCAGCAGTTCCTCGGGGCTGACCACGTAGTCCTTCTTCAACCAGTTGCGGAAACCGTCGGCGAGCGGCTCGAGCGGGGCGAAGCTGTCCGCGTCGGTCTGCTCGGCGGTGGCGTCGCCCCGGCCGGGCGCGAAGGGCACCGTGACGTCGAAGCCCGCGGCCTTCGCCGCCTGCTCCACGCCCCAGTTGCCGCCGAGGACGATGACGTCGGCGAGGCTCGCGCCCGTCGCCGCCGCGATCGGCTCCAGCACGGCGAGGACGCGGGCGAGCCGCGCCGGCTCGTTGCCTTCCCAGTCCTTCTGCGGGGCGAGGCGGATGCGCGCGCCGTTCGCGCCGCCGCGGAAGTCCGAGCCGCGGAAGGTGCGGGCGCTGTCCCAGGCGGTGGCGACGAGGTCCGCGACCGAAAGGCCGGACGCGGCGATCCCCGCCTTGACGGCGGCGACGTCGTAGTCCGTGCGGCCGGCCGGGATCGGGTCCTGCCAGATCAGGTCTTCCGCGGGCACGTCCGGGCCGACGTAGCGGCTCTTCGGGCCCATGTCGCGGTGGGTCAGCTTGAACCAGCCGCGGGCGAAGGCGTCCGAGAAGGCCGCGAAGTCGTTCATGAAGCGCAGCGAGATCTCGCGGTAGATCGGGTCCACCTTCAGCGCCATGTCGGCATCGGTCATCATCGGCAGGGTGCGGATCGAGGGATCCTCGACGTCGACCGGCTTGTCCTCCTCGGCGATCGTGATCGGCACCCACTGGGAGGCGCCCGCCGGGCTGTGCGTCAGCGTCCACTCATGCTTGAACAGCATCTCGAAGAAGCCGTTGTCCCACTTGGTGGGCTCGCTGGTCCAGGCGCCTTCCAGGCCCGAGACGACCGTGTTGCGGCCGATGCCGCGCCCCTTGGTGTTCATCCAGCCGAGGCCCTGGAATTCCGGGCCCGCGGCCTCCGGCTCGGCGCTGAGGTTGCGCGGGTCGCCGTTGCCGTGACACTTGCCCACGGTATGGCCGCCGGCGGTGAGCGCCACCGTCTCCTCGTCGTCCATGCCCATGCGCGCGAAGGTCTCGCGCATCTGCGCGGCGGTCGCCATCGGGTCGGACTTGCCGTTGACGCCTTCCGGGTTGACGTAGATGAGGCCCATCTGCACGGCGGCGAGCGGGTTCTCCAGCGTCCGCGGATTGGCGACGTCGCCGTAGCGGCCGTCGCTCGGCGCGAGCCATTCCTTCTCCTCGCCCCAGTAGGTGTCCTTCTCGGGATGCCAGATGTCCTCGCGGCCGAAGGCGAAGCCGTAGGTCCTGAGGCCCGCCACCTCGTAGGCGATGGTGCCGGCGAGCGCGATCAGGTCGGCCCAGGAGATCTTGTTGCCGTACTTCTTCTTGATCGGCCACAGCAGGCGGCGGCCCTTGTCGGTGTTGACGTTGTCCGGCCAGGAATTGAGCGGGGCGAAGCGCTGGTTGCCCGTGCCGGCGCCGCCGCGGCCGTCGGTGACGCGGTAGGAGCCCGCGGCATGCCAGCTCACGCGCGCCATCATGCCGACATAGCTGCCCCAGTCGGCCGGCCACCACTCCTGGCTGTCCGTCATCAGCGCGCGCAGGTCGGCCTTGAGCGCCTCAACGTCGAGCTTCTTCAGCTCTTCGCGGTAGTTGAAGTCCTTGCCGAGCGGGTTGGTCTTGGTGTCGTGCTGGTGCAGGATGTCGAGGTTCAGCGCGTTCGGCCACCAGTCCATGACGGATTTGCCGAGCGCGGTGTTGCCCCCGTGCATGACCGGACACTTGCCGGTCGTCGTCGTCTTCGTATCCATTTCGTCCTCCAAGGGATGTCTGCTTCTACAGGACACTGGAAGCGGCCTCGCGGGCGAGCCTCGTGGGTGCATCGCCGCCGGACGTCTTCCGAGTGGCGCAGGAGTAGCAAACCGGTTCCATAAATTCCAATTGTATATTCTAAAGGCTGCGATATGCTCAGATTATGATAGGTCTCTCCATGAAGCACCTGCGCTATTTCGACGCGCTGGCGCGGCTCGAGCATTTCGGCCGGGCGGCGGAGGCCTGCGCCATCTCGCAGCCGGCGCTTTCCGTGCAGATCCGGGAGCTGGAGGAGCTGATCGGCGCGCCGCTGGTGGAACGGGGCGGGCGGCGCATCCGGCTCACGGGCCTCGGCGAGGAGTTCGCGGCGCGCACGCGCGCCATCCTGCGCGCCGTCGACGAGCTGGGGGAGCTCGGGCGGGCGGCGCACGGGCCGCTGACGGGGCGCCTGCGCCTCGGCGTCATCCCGACGGTGGCGCCCTATCTGCTGCCCGACGTCATCCGCTCGCTGGCGCAGCTCTATCCCGGGCTCGATCCGCGCCCGCGGGAGGCGATCACGCGCAAGCTGATCGAGGATCTGGCGGAGGCCAGGCTCGACGCCGCCATCGTCGCGCTGCCGATCTCGGAGCCGGCGCTGGAGGAGGTCCCGCTGTTCGACGAGGAGTTCGTGCTGGTGCGGCCGCTGGAGGATGCGGGAAAGCCGGTCCCGAGCTCCGACCGGCTGCACGAGATGCGCCTGCTGCTGCTGGAGGAGGGGCACTGCTTCCGGGACCAGGCCCTCTCGGTCTGCAACATCGCCAACCTGCCGCCGCGCGAGCTGATGGAGGGAAGCTCGCTGTCCACCCTCGTCCAGATGGTGGGCGCCGGCATCGGCGTCACGCTCATCCCGCAGATGGCGGTCTACACGGAGACGCTTTCCGCCGCGGTCTGCGTGTTCCGCCTCGCCGAGCCCCGCCCGTCGCGGACCATCGGGATGGTGTGGCGCAAGACCAATCCCCTGGCGCCGCAGTTCACCCGGATCGCCGAGATCATCCGCGAGGCGGGACGGCGCAAGCAAAGCCAGACGCAGGGCCTGCTCGACCGGTGAGCCGGCGCTTTCCCGGCGGCGGCGGGCTCACCGACCGCCGCCGGCGGCCGGCCCGCGTCAGCTGCTGATGGCGATGCGCCTGACCTGCGACTGCGCCTTCTCGCTCTTCGGCAGGGTCACCGTCAGCACGCCGTTCCTGAAGCGCGCGTCAACCTGGTCTTCCTTGACCTCGGCCCCCAGCGGGATGCGCCGCTCGAAGCGGCCGTAGAAGCGCTCGGAGAACTGCTTGTCCTTGTCCTCCGTCTCGGAGCGCTTCTCGCCCTTCAGCGTCAGCACGCCGTCGTTCAGCAGCACCTCGATGTCCTTCTCCTCGAGCCCGGGCACCTCGGCCGTCACCCTGATCTCCTTCTCGCCGTCGGAGATCTCGACGCTCGGCCAGCCGCCGCCGAAGGACGGCACGCCCGACCCGAAGCCGCGGAAGACGTCGTCGAACAGCCGGTTCACCTCGCGGTGCAGCGACAGGAACGGATCGCGGTCGCCGTCGCGGAAGGGGCTCGGAACCTGGTTGCCGTTGTTCCGGCCCCAGGGGATCAGATCACGGACACTCATTGTTTTCTCCTTTCAATCCTTGAGGATACGTCCTGTC
The DNA here is from genome assembly GCF_024609765.1 of Shinella pollutisoli. Classification (GTDB taxonomy): domain Bacteria; phylum Pseudomonadota; class Alphaproteobacteria; order Rhizobiales; family Rhizobiaceae; genus Shinella; species Shinella pollutisoli. The sequence continues at coordinate 88,620 of NZ_JANFDG010000004.1, read as the reverse complement.
GGCGCCGGGGCCTGCCCGGCGCCGCATGCGCGGCCTGCACCCGCGGCCTCGGCTCAGGCGACCTGCCGGGGGGCTTCGACGCGCTTCATCTGCGCCCCGTCGGTGGCGATCTCGATCCGGCGCGGCTTCATTTCCTCGGGGATCTCGCGCTTGAGATCGATCGTCAGCAGGCCGTTGACGAGGCTGGCGCCCACCACCTTCACATGGTCGGCCAGTTCGAAGCGGCGGCGGAAGGCCCGCTCGGCGATGCCGCGATGCAGGTACTGGCCGTCCTCCTCGCCGGCGCGTTCGCCGGAGACCGCGAGCATGTTCTGCTCCTGCGCGATGGTGAGATCGCCCTCGGCGAAACCGGCCACCGCCATGGTGATGCGGTAGTCGTCCTCGCCGGTCTTGACGATGTCGTAGGGAGGCCAGTTGTCGAACGGCTCGACGCGGTTGGCGGTCTCGAGCGCGTCCAGCATCCGGTCGAAGCCGATGCTCGACCGGAACAGGGGAGAGAAGTCGAGAGTGGTTCTCATAGCCACATCCTCCTTTGAGCAATATGGGTACAAGACTGTCGCCGGGCGTCCGCCCGGCACCGCCGGCTCCGCTATCGGCAACCGGCAGACAATGATTTGGGAACCTTCTCTTCGCGTTTCAAGAGGCTCCGCGCCGTCCGCAATTCCTTGATATCGCACGCTGCCTGCCCGCAATCCGCCGGGTCTCGCCGAGGCAGGTCGCCCGCCGCCCGCGCATGAAAAGGCCCGCCCCGAGAGACAGGGCGGGCCGGGCAGTCGCCGGGACCGGATCGCTCAGAAGTCCATGCCGGCGCCGGCCGGCATGGCCGGGGCGGCTTCCTTCTTCGGCTTCTCGGCGATCATCGCCTCAGTCGTCACCAGCAGGCCGGCGACGGAGGCCGCGTCCTGCAGCGCGGTGCGGACGACCTTGACGGGGTCGATCACGCCCTGCGCGTAGAGGTCGCCATATTCGCCCGTCTGCGCGTTCCAGCCATAGGAGAACTCGGCCTTCTCGCGCAGCTTGCCGACGACGATCGAGCCTTCGGCGCCCGCGTTCTCGGCGATCTGGCGCACCGGCGCCTCGATGGCGCGGCGGACGATGTCGATGCCGACGCGCTGGTCGTCATTGGCCGTCGCGAGCCCGTCGAGCGCCTTGACGGCGCGCAGCAGCGCCACGCCGCCGCCCGGCAGGATGCCCTCCTCGACGGCCGCGCGGGTCGCGTGCAGCGCATCGTCGACGCGGTCCTTCTTCTCCTTCACCTCGACCTCGGTCGAGCCGCCGACGCGGATCACGGCGACGCCGCCGGCGAGCTTGGCGAGGCGCTCCTGCAGCTTCTCGCGGTCGTAGTCGGAGGTGGTTTCCTCGATCTGGGCGCGGATCTGGGTGACGCGGCCGTCGATCTCCGCCTTCGAGCCGGCGCCGTCGATGATGGTGGTGTTCTCCTTCTCGATGGCGACCTTCTTGGCCCGGCCGAGCATGTCGAGCGTGACGTTCTCCAGCTTGATGCCGAGGTCCTCGGAGATCACCGTGCCGCCCGTCAGGATGGCGATGTCCTCCAGCATGGCCTTGCGGCGGTCGCCGAAGCCCGGGGCCTTGACGGCGGCGATCTTCAGGCCGCCGCGCAGCTTGTTGACGACCAGCGTCGCCAGCGCCTCGCCTTCCACGTCCTCGGCGATGATGAGCAGCGGCTTGCCGGACTGCACGACGGCCTCGAGCACCGGCAGCATGGACTGGAGGTTGGAGAGCTTCTTCTCATGGACGAGGATGTAGGGATCGTCGAGCTCGACGCGCATCTTGTCGGCATTGGTGACGAAGTAGGGCGAGAGATAGCCGCGGTCGAACTGCATGCCCTCGACGACCTCGAGCTCCGTCTCCGCGGTCTTGGCCTCCTCGACGGTGATGACGCCCTCGTTGCCGACCTTCTCCATCGCCTCGGCGAGATAGCGGCCGATCTCGGAATCGCCGTTGGCGGAGATGGTGCCGACCTGGGCGATCTCGGAATTGTTGGAGATCTTGCGGGCGTTGGCCTTCAGCTCCTTGACGACCGCGTCGACGGCAAGGTCGATGCCGCGCTTCAGGTCCATCGGGTTCATGCCGGAGGCGACGGCCTTGGCGCCTTCCTTGACGATCGCCTGGGCGAGAACGGTCGCGGTCGTCGTGCCGTCGCCGGCGAGATCGTTGGTCTTCGAGGCGACCTCGCGCAGCATCTGCGCGCCCATGTTCTCGAACTTGTCCTCGAGCTCGATCTCCTTGGCGACGGAGACGCCGTCCTTGGTGATGCGCGGGGCGCCGAAGGACTTGTCGATGACGACGTTGCGGCCCTTGGGACCGAGCGTCACCTTCACCGCATTGGCGAGGACGTCGACGCCGCGCAGCATCTTCTCGCGGGCATCGGTGTGGAATTTGACTTCTTTCGCAGCCATGGTTCACTCCTTCATAGGCAGCTGGTTATGACTGAAACGGGCGCCTCAGGCGGCCTTCCTCTGCTCGGCCTGGACTTCGATCACGCCCATGACGTCGGCTTCCTTCATGATCAGGAAATCCTCGCCGTCGATCTTGATCTCCGTGCCGGACCATTTCCCGAAGAGGATGCGGTCGCCGGCCTTGACGTCGAGCGCCACGATCTGTCCCTCATCGTTGCGCGCACCGGGACCGACGGCGACGACCTCGCCCTCCTGCGGCTTCTCCTTGGCGGTGTCGGGGATGATGATGCCGCCCTTCGTCCTCTCCTCGGATTCGAGCCGGCGGACGACGATGCGATCATGCAGCGGTCGGAACTTCATGTTTTCCTCCATGGACAAACAGGATGTTTGGAACCCCCTCCGTCCCGGACCGGGCGACCGGCCCGGAACGAGGTGCCGGACCTTCCTCGAAGCGTCCGGCGGCCGATGATCTGGTTTGGCGGTTTCCCGATTTCAAGGGGTCGCCGAAGAAAAATCAGCACTCGCCCGCCGCGGCTGCTAACAGACTGTAATGGAACAAGAATATCGAAATCCGCGTTCGTTTTCCCGTTGATGGAAGCCAAAAAAGCGGCCATCCTGGAACCGTCACGAAACGGAGATCAAGCATGCGATTTTCTTCGGATCTGGAACGTCAGCTCAACGGCTACGGCCTCACCACCGCCCACATTCTCTATCGCATCCCCGACTTCGAGTCCGTGCTGCAGACCTATGTCTGGCAGGACTACGACCTCGCCCCCGACTTCCCCGAGATGCACCGGTTCCTGGATTTCTGGCAGAGCAACCTCGACGGCCCCCTGCACTCCGTCCGCTACACCCACCGGCGCCTGATCGGCCCGAACGAGTGGCGCCGCGTCGAGGGCGAGTTCAGGCTGCACTGACGCCGGAAAACGGCGGCGGCAGCTTGGCGGGCACGTGCAGTTTCATGCGAAAGCGATGGCGCAAACCGCGCGGCCCTTGTAGGCTCGCGGCATGGATTCGCTTGCCGCCATGCCCGCTCCGGCCGACCTGCCGTCCCTGCGCCTGCCCGGCTGGGCGGCGGCGCGCGGCCGGGAGCCCGGCGATCCCGACGCGGCGTTCGCCGCCGGCGTCGCGCTGAAGTCGCTCGACGACCTCGTCCAGGCCGAAGCCGGCTGGGCCGGCTGCTGGCGGGCGCGGCAGGCGCTCCTCTGCGCCACGGCGGCCGTCCGGCTGGCGGGCCGCAGCAAGGACCCGGCGGCGTTGCGCGATGCGGTGCTGCTGACCGCCGCGGACGGCGATCCCGGCCCGGCCGGGCGGGTGTTTTCGGCCTTCGCGGGGCTTGCGGCGCGAAAGCCCGGCTTTTCCACGAAGGCGGTGGCGGACCTCGCCGATCTGCTGGGCCTTGCCCGGGACGACCGGTTCGCCGCCGCCGCCGTCGACCACGCCGAGGCGGCGCTCCAGTCCGTCCGGCCTGCGCCCTTCGCCGCGGCGGAGCTGGTGACGGCCATCCACGCCACACGGCCGGACGCCGAGCCGCTCGCCTGGGCGCTCGCCGACGTCCTGCTCGCGGCCAAGCTGAAATGGCCGCACACGGTGCCGCTCCTGATGGCCGGGCGCCACGGGCCGGCCTACCGGCTGCCCGGCGGCCGGGCGCGCGTGCGGCCCGGCGAGGAGGCCTTTGCGCGCGCCGTCTGCCTGGCGGTCGCGGACGGGGCAGGCGACGCGCTGCGGCTGGCGGCCGAGATCGCCCGGCGCGCCGAGCGGCTCCTCGCCGTCGCGCCGAAGGTCCGCACCAAGGGCGCGGGACCCGTCATCCGCAGGCTGCTCGACGGGGACGCCGTCTCCGCCTCCGCGCCCGGCGCCGGGCTGTCGCGCTGGGCGAGCAGCCGGCTGTTCGAGCGCCTGGAGACGCTCGGCGCGGTGCGCGAGCTTTCCGGCCGCGCGAGCTTCCGCATCTACGGGCTGTGACCATGGCGGCGGCGAACCGGAGGAAGGCGGGGGACGAAGCCCCCCTCGACCGCGAGCTGGCCGACCTGCAGGCGCCCGCCCGCTGGCGGGAATGGATGCGGCGCGCCGAGGCGGTGATCTTCGCCGCGGCCGAGCCCGTTCCCCGCGAGATGATCGCCCGCGTGGTGGGCGCGGACTGCAGCATCGACCTCCTCATCGACGACCTCAACGAGGACCTGCGCGACCGGCCCTACGAGATCGTCGCCGTCGCCGGCGGCTGGCAGCACCGCACGCGCCCCCGCTATGCGGCGACGGTACGCGCGTCGGCCGCGCCGGTCCGCTCGCCCGCCGCGGGCCTTTCCGACCTGGAGGCGACGGTGCTGATGGCGATCGGCTATTTCCAGCCGGTGACGCGCGGCGAGCTGGCGCGGATCCTCGGCCGGGAGATCGGCCGCGACACGATCGGCAGCCTGCGCGGGGCGGGCTTCATCGGCTCGGGCCCGCGCAGCCCGACGCCGGGCGCGCCCTATACCTACGTGACGACGCGCCACTTCCTCTCCGCCTTCGGCCTCGCGACGCTGCGCGACCTGCCGGACATCGAGGCCCTGGAGGACGCGGGCCTGATCAGCCGCCACGACCTGGAGGCCGCGGACGGGCCGGGATCGGAGGAGGAGGCCGGGTGACCGGCGTCAGGCGGCCGGGATCAGGTCTTCGGCGATCTCGTCCCAGTGCGAGAAGATCCGCCCGGCGCCGGCGCGGCGCAGCGTCTCGGCGTGGGTCGGCGTCGTGTGTCCGCCGCCGGTGAAGCCGATCACCGCCATGCCGGCGGCGACGGCGCCCTGAACGCCGAAGGGCGAATCCTCGATGACGACGCAGTCGGCCGGATCGACGCCCATGCGCTCGGCCGCGAAGAGGAAGAGGTCCGGCGCCGGCTTGCCGTTGCGCACCATCGAGGAGGAGAAGACGTTGCCGGCGAAGAACGGCAGCAGGCCCGTCGCCGCGAGGCTGAACTCGATCCGCTCGACCGAGGAGGACGAGGCGACGCAGGCGGGCGCGGCCAGCCTTTCGAGGAAGGCGCGGATGCCCGGCATCGGCGCCAGCGATTCGGCGAAGACCGCGCGCGTCTCCGTCCAGATGTCGGCCTCGTGCCCGGGCGGATAGGCATGGCCCGTCAGCGCCTCGATGCGGCGCAGGATGTCGGCCTGCTTCATGCCCACGCACTGGGCGATGACGTCGGCGGTGATCGCCAGCCCGTGCCTGGCATAGACCCGCACATAGGCCTCGGCCGCCAGCGGCTCGCTGTCGACGAGAACGCCGTCGCAATCGAAGATGAAGAGTTTCTTGCCCAAGGTGCCTCGCTTGAGATGTGCCGGCGCGTCGATTGCCGTGGCGACGTTATACACATTGACATTCAAAGAAACAAATGTTCATTTATCTCTCGTTAGGCGTTGGCACGGCTCCAGGGAGGAGGCAGCGGTGGCGATATGGCAATGGGCCCTTCTGGGGCTTGGGATCGTCTGGGCGATCCAGGCGGCCGGCGTCTGGGTGCAGATGCAGCACTATTCGGACGTCTTCAAGGGCATCACCAACCAGTTCAACGACGGCTTCGTCGGGGCGGGCCACGCCCGCGGCCGGTTCCGCAAGGGCGCGATCGCCATGGTCGTGGTCGGGCCGGATCTCACGGTCGAGCGGGTGCTGACGATGACCGGCCGTTCGGTGTTCGCGAAGTTCCGGCGCAACCGGGATTTCGAGGGCATGACGCTGGAGGCCCTGAAGCAGGCGAGGGCTGCGACGGGCAAGGACTGTACCGACACCGCGATCGCCAAGGCGATCGAGCAGGTGGAGGCGGCACGGGCACGCGGGCTCGAACGGGAAAGCGCGCTCGGGGCGCCGGCCTAGAGCCATCCTCCGCACGTCCGTCCGGACGCGCGGCGCTCTGGGCAATTCCGGCAAAAGCGCGTCGCGGTTTTGCGTCCGGAGTTGCGTGGGAACAAAGGGATGGAGCGTTTTCGCTTTTCGGAGAAAAGCGGAGATTCTCCGGCACATTCTTGGGGAGAGGAGTCCGTTTGCGGACGGCATTTCAGGGAGGACATGCATGTTAGTTTCAATGCTGGCTGACTACGGCAGCCAAATGAACCCGCACGACGTCGGGGCGATGCTCGGCGACGCGGCGATCCACGGCAAGCTCGCCCTCAAGGGCGCGAGCGACAAGCTCGTCATCCTGGCGCAGGCCGGCGGCGACATCTCCGTCGAGCAGTTCAAGGAGAAGCTGAACACCGTCACGCAGGAGGAGCAGCTCGGCTGGCTCGCCAGCATCGGCAAGTATTTCATCGGCATCTTCCAGAAGGGCGGCGAGGTCTTCGCCGGCTTCGTCACCGGCATCATCCCGACCCTCGTCGTGCTGATGACCGCCTTCTACGCCATCACCGAGCTGGTGGGCGAGGAGCGCGTGCACGGCGTGGCGCGCGGGGCGGGCCGCATCGCGCTCACGCGCTACACGGTGCTGCCGCTGCTCTCGGTCTTCTTCCTCACCAACCCGATGGCCTATACCTTCGGCTCCTTCCTGGAGGAGAAGCACAAGCCGGCCTTCTACGACGCGGCCGTCTCCTACGTGCATCCGCCGCTCGGGCTCTTCCCGCACATCAATCCGGGCGAATACTTCGTCTGGGGCGGGGTGCTGGTGGCGCTGCTGGAGCTGGAGAAGAACGGCACGGTGCCGGCCGGATACCACATCCAGATGGCGATCTGGTACGCGCTCGTCGGCCTCGTCGTCATCCTGCTCAAGGGTATCCTCACCGAACGCATCACGATGATCATGGCGCGCCGCCAGGGCGTCGAACTCTAAGGCCGGCAGGGGGGATCCAACCATGGTCAAGGAATACAAGGCGGTCAAAATCTCGCACGGCAAGTCGGGCTGGGGCGGCCCGCTCGTCATCCAGCCCACGCCCGAGCGCAACAAGGTCGTCTCCGTCACCGGCGGCGGCATCCATCCGATCGCCCAGCGCATCGCCGACATGACGGGCGCGGAGGCGGTGGACGGCTTCCGCTCCCCGCCGGTCGAGGGCGAGATGGCGGTGGTCGTGGTCGACTGCGGCGGCACGGCGCGCTGCGGCGTCTATCCGCGCAAGCGCATCCCGACGGTCAACCTGACGCCGGTCGGCCAGGCCGGCCCGCTCGCCCAGTTCATCACCGAGGACATCTATGTCTCCGGCGTGAAGGAGCAGGACATTGTCATGGCCGACGGCTCCGAGCCGGTGACGGTCGCCGCCGTCGCGCCGGCGAAGGCCGCCGAGACGACGACGCGCACCCGGCCGGTCGATACGTCCGGCGGCGGCTTCATCAACCTCATCGCCAGCATCGGCCGCGTCATGGGCCGGGTCGTCGGGATCTTCTTCAATGCCGGCCGCCGCACGATCGACCAGGTGGTGCGCAACGTGCTGCCCTTCATGGCCTTCGTGACCATGCTGATCGGCCTCATCCTCTACACGGGCATCGGCGACGTGCTGGCCCAGCCGATGGGGCCGCTCGCCAACAACATCGTCGGCCTGCTGATCATCTCGGCGATCTGCGGCCTGCCGTTCCTGTCGCCCATCCTCGGGCCGGGCGCGGTCATCGCCCAGGTCATCGGCGTGGCGATCATCGGTCCGCAGATCGCCAACGGCACCATCGCGCCGGCGATGGCCCTGCCGGCGCTCTTCGCCTACAATACCCAGGTCGGCTGCGACTTCGTCCCCGTCGGCCTGGCGCTCGGCGAGGCCAAGCCCAAGACCATCGAGATCGGCGTCCCGGCGGTGCTGATCAGCCGCCAGATCATGGGGCCGTTCTCGGTGCTGTTCGCCTGGGTGGTGAGCCTGGTCGTGTTCTGACAGACGCGCGGGCGGCCGGGAAGGGCCGCCCGCAGCCCACAGCATGGAGAAGCCCATGACAGTCCATCTGAAGACCCGCATCACGGCCGTCGGCCCGGAAGTGGCCGAGCTGGCGGAGGGCGGCGTCCTCATCCTGTTCTCGGACGGCGCGCCGCCGGAGCTTTCCGAGGTCTCGGTCCTCCACAAGCCAGACGCCGGCCCCGCCGAGGAGGCGCCCGCCGTCGGCACCGCCATCGCCATCGGCGCGGTCGGCACGACGATCACCGCGGTCGGCGACACGGCCTGGAAGAAGGTCCTCGACCTCGGCCACGTCGTCATCAACTTCAACGATGCCGCGACGGCGGAGCGGCCGGGCGAGATCTGCGCCGGCGCCGTCGACATCGACGCGCTGAAGGCCGCGCTGGCGGTCGGCGGCACGATCACGATCGGCGCCTGACGCGCCCTTTCCAAGAGAGACAGCGATGGAACGTTCCACTGTCGTGCGCGTGCACGAAGGCCTGCACGCTCGCCCCGCCACGCGCTTCGTCAAGCTCGCCAAGAGCTTCGCGAGCGATGTCGAGATCGTCAAGAACGGCAAGGCGGCGAGCGCCAAGAGCTCGGTCAAGCTGATGCTGCTGGCGGTGAAGGAGAACGACACGGTCGCGCTGCGCGCCGAGGGAGAGGATGCCGCGGCGGCGCTCGACGCGCTGGTGGCCTTCCTCGAGAATCCCGATTCCGGCCTCGGCGAGGACGACGCGCCCGCCGCGTCCTCCAAGCCGCATCCGGCGCCTGCGGCGGACGCGTCCGAGGGCGCGGCCGGCGGCGTGCAGGGCATCGCCGCGAGCGAGGGCGTGGCGCTCGCCGCCGCCTTCCACCATTTCCCGAAGACCTTCGCCCCGACCCACCGGCGCCTGCGCGACGAGGAGATCGCCGGCGAGCTCGACGCCTTCCGCTGCGCGGTCGCCACGGTCCAGCAATCGATGCAGGCGGCGCTTGCGGGCGACAGGCTGTCGGACACCGACCGCAGCATCATCGCCGCGCTCAGCGACATCGCCGGCGACACGGCCATCACGGAGGAGATCGCCGACGCCATCGCCCAGGGCTATACCGCGCTCGACGCCGTGCTCAGCGTCACGGAGACCACGGCCTCGGCCTTCGGCCGCGTCTCCGACGTCTATCTCAACGCCCGCGCCGACGACGTGAAGGCGATCGCCCGCCAGATCTGCCTGGCGCTCACCGGCGAGCGCGACGTCGGCCTCGACGCGATCTCCGGCCCGGTCGTCGTGCTGGCGGAGGACATCGGCGCCTGGGACCTCGCGCGCGCGCCGCTGAAGCTCGTCAGGGGCGTGGTCTGCGCCCATGGCGGCGCGACCTCGCACATCGCCATCATCGCCCGCGCCCACGGCATCCCGGCCGTGCTCGGCCTCGGCCATGCGATGGAAAGCCTCGCCGGCGCCCGCGAGATCGCGCTCGACGGCAGCCTCGGCCAGGTCTTCGCCGATCCGTCGCCGGCGCTGCGGCAGGCCTTCGAGGCGAAGGTCGCGGCCGCCGCGAAGGAGGAGGAGGGGCTTCGCCGCTTCAGGGACGTGGTGCCGAAGGCCGCCGACGGCACGGTGATCGAGGTCGCCGCCAACATCGGCTCGCTCGAGGAGATCCAGGCGGCGAAGGAGGCGGGCGCCATGGGCGTCGGCCTCTTCCGCACGGAGCTGCTCTTCATGAAGCACGGCGGCCTGCCGAGCGAGGACATGCAGTACGAGATCTATGCGGAGGCGGCGCGGGCCTTCGCGCCCCATCCGGTGATCATCCGCACGCTCGACATCGGCGGCGACAAGCCGGTCTCCGGCATCGCCTTCCCGCCGGAGCAGAACCCGTTCCTCGGCTGGCGCGGCGTGCGCATGTGCCTCGACCGGCCGGACATCTTCAAGCCGCAGCTGAAGGCGCTCCTGCGCGCGGCGGCGCACGGCGCGGTGAAGGTCATGCTGCCGATGGTCTCGACGCTGGAGGAGGTGCGGCGCACGCGCGCGCTGATCGACGAATGCGCGGGCGAGCTTGCCGCCGCCGGCGTGCCGTTCCGCCGCTTCCCGCTCGGCGTGATGATCGAGACGCCGGCCGCCGTGCTGGTCGCCGCCGCGCTCGCCCGCGAGGTCGATTTCTTCTCGATCGGCACGAACGACCTCACCCAGTACGTCATGGCGGCGGATCGGATGAACCCGCAGGTCGCCGCCCTCAACGACGTCGCCAACCCGGCGGTGCTCGCGGCGATCGAGCTGACGGCGAGCGCCGGGCGCGCGGCCGGCATCATGGTCGGCATGTGCGGCGAGGCCGCCGCCCGGCCGGACCTCATCCCCGTCTTCGTGCGGATGGGGCTGACGGAGCTCAGCATGAGCCCCGCCTCCATCCCGCGTGCCAAGAAATGCATCGTCGAGGCCGCACCGGCCGCTGGCCGACCTTCGTAGCATGGGACACTTTGCCGATTCCCAAGCACGCCGAGTGTTGCTAGACAGGCAGACGACCGTTCCAGAGGATATCCGAGGCAGCGTGGCGCGCGGCAAGAAGAAAGCATCCCCGGCGGAGACCGGCCCCGACGACGCGGCCGCGCTCGCGCAGCCGCCCGGCAGCCGGACCGACCGGATGCGCATCCGCGCCGCCTGGATGTATTTCGTCGAGCAGATGACCCAGAACGACATCGCCGACATCCTCGGCGTCGGCCGGGTTACGGTCGTGCGCATGCTCGCCGAGGCGCGCAGCCGCAACGAGGTGAAGATCGCGATCGAAGGGGAGCTTGCCGAGGTCGTGCGGCTCGAGCGGCTGCTGGAGACCACCTTCGGCGTCGACGAGGCCATCGTCGCGCCGATCTCCGAGCCCGGCGCCGATCCCATCCCCACCATCAGCGCGGCGACCGGCGCCTTCCTCTCGCAGGCGATGAAGCCCGGCATGACGGTCGGCGTCGGCTGGGGACGCACGCTCTTCGCCTCGCTGTCGACCATCGGCAGCCGCACGCTCGCCGATTTCAAGGTTATCTCGCTGCTCGGCGGCGTCAGCCAGGTCCGGCGCTTCAACCCGGCGGAATTCGCCTGGCGCTTCGCCCAGACCTTCCAGGGCGAGGGCTACCTCATCCCGGCGCCGGCCATGGTCGACAGTCCCGCGACCAAGGAGGCGCTGATCCGGCGCTGCGGCATCCAGGAGATCTTCGACATGGCCGACACGCTCGACGCCGTCGTCGTCAGCGTCGGCGGCATCGCCTCGGCCACCACCTTCTACCGCGGCGGCTTCCTCAGCGAGGCCGAGCGGCAGGACCTCGCCGGCCGCGGCGCGGTGGGCGACCTGCTCTTCCATTTCTACGACCGCAACGGCGAGCTGATCGAGCATCCGATCAACGACCGGGTCATGTCGGTCGACGTCGACCGCATCCGCCGGGCGCCGCTGCGCATCCTCGCCTCGGGCGGGGCCGAGAAGGCCGACGCCATGATCGGCGCCATGCGGCTGGTGCAGCCGACCGTGCTGATCACCGACGAGGAAAGCGCCCGCGCCATGCTCGCCGACGCCGGCCGCGGCTGATCCGCCCCGGCGCTTTTTTCCAGCCTTTTCCAGCCTTTCCGCGCCGGATCGCGGCGATTGCGCGCGCGTCTTCGCGCGGCTCCCGTCAATGCGCAAACATGAACAATCGTGTTGACAGAAAAACAAATGTACTGTTATCTATCCCCGACAGTCTCAAAACGTCCGTATGCCCTGGGAGGAAATTCGATGGCTATCAATGTCGCGCCGACAGGCTTGGCGCGTGACCTCATCGCGCGTGCCGAAACCGGCCGTCCCGTCCGCATCGGCCTCATCGGCTCCGGCGAGATGGGCACCGACATCGTCACCCGCGTGGCGCACATGCAGGGCATCGAGATCGGCGCCATCTGCGACCTCAACCTCTCCGCCGCGCAGAAGGCCGTCGACATCGCCTTCCAGGAGGGCGGCCACCACCGCGAGGCCGCCTCCGCCGACGCGCTCAACGCGGCGATGGAGGCCGGCAAGGTCGCCGTCACGGGCGATGCGAACGCCATCCTGCAGAGCGGCCTCATCGACGTCGTCATCGACGCCACCGGCGTGCCGAGCGTCGGCGCCGAGATCGGCCTGTCGGCGATGGAGCAGGGCAAGCACCTCGTGATGATGAACGTCGAGGCCGACGTCACCATCGGCGCCTATCTCAAGAGCGAGGCCGAGCGCCTCGGCGTCACCTATTCGCTGGGCGCCGGCGACGAGCCGTCCTCCTGCATGGAGCTGATCGAGTTCGTCTCGGCCATGGGCCATCCGATCGTCGCCGCCGGCAAGGGCAAGAACAATCCGCTCAACGTCGACGCCGTGCCGGACGACTATGCAGAGGAGGCCGCCCGCCGCCACATGAACGTGCGCATGCTCGTCGAGTTCGTCGACGGCTCGAAGACCATGGTGGAGATGGCGGCGATCGCCAACGCCACCGGCCTCGTGCCCGACAAGCCCGGCATGCACGGTCCCGCCGCGACCCTCGACCAGCTCTCCTCCACCCTGATCCCGGAGAAGGACGGCGGCGTGCTCTCGAAGGTCGGCGTCGTCGACTATTCGATCGGCAAGGGCGTGGCGCCGGGCGTCTTCGTGGTCGCCGACATGTCGCATCCGCGCATCTCCGAGCGCATGGAAGACCTGAAGATGGGCAAGGGCCCCTATTTCACCTTCCACCGGCCCTATCACCTGACCTCGCTGGAAGTGCCGCTCACCTGCGCGCGCGTCGTGCTCTACGGCAAGGCGGACATGGTGCCGCTGTCGAAGCCCGTGGCCGAGGTCTGCGCCGTCGCCAAGAAGGACCTGAAGCCCGGCGACAGGCTCGACGCCATCGGCGAATACACCTACCGCGCCTGGATCATGACGGCGGGCGAGGCCCGCGCGGCGCAGGCGATCCCCTGCGGCCTGCTGCAGCACGGCACCGTCACCGCGCCGATCCGCAAGGGCGAGCTCATCACCTATGCCAACGCCGCCGTCGTGCCGGGCTCGAAGATCGCGGCGCTGCGCGCCCGCCAGGACGCGCTCGTCCACGGCAAGGGAGACTGACATGGCGAAGACCACCGCAGCCAAGGCCGCCCCCGCGGCGGAAGGCGGGAACCTGCCCTTCATCTACCGCGAGTATCCGCGCGAGACGCTGCTCGGCGCGCTGCGCAAGATGCACCTCATCCGCAAGTTCGAGGAGGGGGCCGAGGAGAGCTACATGCGCGGCCTCATCCACGGCACCATGCACCTGTCGATCGGGCAGGAGGCGAGCGCCATGGGCATCTGCCTGCCGCTCACCAACGACGACCAGATCACCTCGACGCATCGCGGCCACGGCCACTGCATCGCCAAGGGCGCGGACGTCAAGCGGATGTTCGCCGAGTTCTTCGGCAAGACGACCGGCTACTGCGCCGGCCGCGGCGGCTCCATGCACATCGCCGACGTCACCACCGGCAACCTCGGCGCCAACGGCATCGTCGGCGGCGGCCTGCCGATCGCCGTCGGCGCGGCGCTGACGGCCAAGCGGCTGAAGACCGGCAAGGTCGCGGTCTGTTTCTTCGGCGACGGCGCCAACAACGAGGGCGCCTTCCACGAGGCTCTGAACATGGCCTCGGTCTGGAAGCTGCCGGTCGTCTTCGTCTGCGAGAACAACAAGTACGGCATGTCGACCTCGACCGAACGCTCGACCGCCGTCGCCAACATCGCCGACCGTGCCGCCGCCTATTCGATGCCCGGCGTCATCGTCGACGGCAACGTGCTCTCCGACGTCGCGGAAGCCTCGCACGCCGCCGTGGAGCGGGCGCGGCGCGGCGAGGGGCCGAGCCTCATCGAGTGCAAGACCTATCGCTACCGCGGCCATTCCAAGAGCGACCGCAACCGCTACCGCACCAAGGACGAGATCGACGACTGGATGAGCAACCGCGACCCGATCGAGCGCTACGAGGCGCAGCTCGTCGAGTTCGGCATCGCCAAGGCCGACGAGATCGAGGCGATCCGCGCCTCGGTCGCCGAGGAGATCGCCGCCGGCATCGAGTTCGCCAAGGCGAGCCCCGCGCCCGAGATCGCCGACCTTGCGAACTATGTCTATACGGAGCAGGCGTGATGGATGCCGCAGTGAGAGAGTTGAGCTATTCGCAGGCCATCCAGGAGGCCATGGCGATCGCCATGGAGGCCGACGAGCGCGTCATCCTGATGGGCGAGGACATCGGCGTCTACGGCGGCGCCTTCCAGGTGACGGGCGACCTCATCGACCGCTTCGGCCCGGACCGGGTGATGGACACGCCGATCTCCGAGCTCGGCGGCGCCGGCGTCGCCGTCGGCGCGGCGGTGACCGGGCTGCGGCCGATCTTCGAGTTCCAGTTCTCCGACTTCGCCGCGCTCGCCATGGAGCAGATCGTCAACCAGGCGGCCAAGATGCGCTACATGCTCGGCGGCGCGGTCTCCGTGCCGGTCGTCATGCGCTTTCCCGGCGGCTCCGGCACGGGCGCCGCCGCCCAGCACAGCCAGAGCCTCGAGGCCTGGCTCGGCCACGTGCCCGGCCTCAAGGTCATCCAGCCGGCGACGCCGCACGACGTCAAGGGCATGCTGCTCGCCGCCGTCGCCGATCCCGACCCGGTGATGATCTTCGAGCACAAGCTGCTCTACAAGATGAAGGGGCCGGTGCCCGAGGGCCACTACACGGTGCCGATCGGCAAGGCCGAGGTGCGCCGCGAGGGCCGCGACCTCACCGTCGTCGCCACCTCGCTGATGGTGCACAAGGCGCTGGAGGCCGCCGAGACGCTCGCGGCCGAAGGCATGGACGTCGAGGTCATCGACCTGCGCACCATCCGGCCGATGGACCGCGAGACGGTCATCGAGAGCGTCAAGAAGACCTCAAGGCTGATGTGCGTCTACGAGGGCGTCAAGACGCTCGGCGTCGGCGCGGAGCTTTCCGCCATGGTGGCCGAGAGCGAGGCCTTCGACTATCTCGACGCGCCGATCGTCCGCCTCGGCGGGGCCGAGACGCCGATCCCCTACAATCCCGAGCTGGAGAAGGCGGCCGTGCCGCAGGTCCCCGGCATCGTCGCGGCCGCCCGCGACCTGATCAGGGGAGCGCGCTGACCATGCCCGTCGAGGTGATCATGCCGAAGGTCGACATGGACATGGCGACCGGCCGGATATCGAAGTGGTTCTTCGGCGACGGGGCCGAGGTGAAGAAGGGCGACGTGCTCTTCGAGATCGAGACCGACAAGGCGGCGATGGAGATCGACGCGCCGGCGAGCGGCACGCTGCGCGACATCAGCGGCCGCGAGGGCGTCGACATCGCCGTCGGCGCCCCCGTCGCCTGGATCTACGAGGCGGGCGAGGCCTATGCCGGCGCGCCCGCGCAACAGCCCGCGCCCGCCGCCGCCGAGCCGGCGAAGGCGCCGGAGGAGGCCCGGCCCGCCGCTGCGGTCCCGGCCGTCCCGCCGGCGGCTGCGGACACCGGCGGCAAGGTGCGCGCCACGCCGCTCGCCCGCCGGCTCGCCCAGGAGGCCGGCATCGACCTTTCCGCCGTCGGCGGCTCGGGCCCGAAGGGCCGCGTGACGCGCGCCGACGTGCTCGCCTGGCGCCCGCCGGAAAAGCCCGCCTGCACCGCCGCGGCACCCGCCGCAAGCCCCGCGCCGGCCCCGGCCGGCCCTTCCGACGAGCAGGTCCGCCGGCTCTTCGCCGAGGGCAGCTACGAGGTCGTCGCCCACAGCAACATGCGACGCACCATCGCCCGCAGGCTGGTCGAGGCGAAGTCCACCGTCCCGCATTTCTACCTGACGGTCGACTGCAGCATCGACGCGCTGCTGAAGCTGCGCACGGAGCTGAACGCGGCCGCCCCGGTCGCCGACGGCCGGCCGGACTTCAAGCTCTCCGTCAACGACATGGTCATCCGCGCCTATGCGATGGCGCTGCGGGCCGTGCCGGAGGCGAACGTCTCCTGGACGGAGGAAGGGCTCCTCAAGCACCGCCATGCCGATATCGGCGTCGCCGTCTCGGTGCCCGGCGGCCTCATCACGCCGATCGTGCGCAGCGCCGAGATCAAGACGCTGTCGGCGATCTCCAGCGAGATGAAGGACCTCGCCGCGCGCGCCAAGGACGGCAAGCTGAAGGCCGAGGAATACCAGGGCGGCACGGGCGCCGTCTCCAATCTCGGCATGTTCGGCGTCCGGGAATTCGCGGCCATCGTCAACCCGCCGCACGCGACGATCCTCGCCGTCGGCGCGGGCGAGCGCCGGCCGGTGATGGTCGGCGACGAGGTCAGGGGCGCGACGCTGATGACCGTGACGCTCTCGACCGACCACCGCGCGGTCGACGGCGCGCTCGGCGCCGAGCTTATCGGCGCGTTCCGCTCCTACATCGAGCGGCCGATGCTGATGCTGGTCTGAGGCCCTCTTGCGCCTCCCGCTCCCGCCTTTCTCCCAAGCGGCGGGGGCATTCCTTCAGGGCTGCACCCGGGACGCGGCCCCGCCGCCGATGAGGCCCTCGTGCACGGCGGCCTCGATCATCGCCGCGCGCGCCTCCGGCAGGTCCGGCATCGTCCAGTTCGGCTCGGCGCCGAGGAAGCGGTCGAGGAAGGCGACGGCATAGGCCGGCATCTCGTGCGTGTTCTCGCGGAAGGACCACCAGGTGCGCAGGTCGTCGACGCAGCCCGCGAGCTTCAGCGGCTCGCCGACCTCCTGCATGTGCACCGCCGAGACCGCGCTGATGCAGAAATTGGTGTAGAGGAAGCCCTCCGGCCAGAAGGCCACCGTCTCGGGCAGGTCGTCCGACGGCCGCGCGGGCAGCTCCACCGTCGCCGGATGCGCCTTGATCAGCTCGCGCAGCATCAGCCCGCCGGAGAATTTTATGAAATCGGCGCGGTCGACGCGGGCGAGCGCCTTCTTCTGCTCGATGGTCTCCACCCAGTCGACGAAGACCCTGGCGAGCACGTCCTCGTCCACCCGGGTCGTCAGCCCGTAGCGGCCGTCGAGCGCGCGCACGCAGGAGGCGAAGGCGCGGCGGAACCAGCGCAGCTGCCGCAGCCGGTGGCCGAGGTCCGGCAGCACGTTCATCTCGCTCTGGGTCAGGACTTCCACGCCGGCATCCTTCCTCGTTCCGCGCCGCCCCGGAACGTACAAGTATCCATCCGCAAGGTCAATTGTTCAGGCGAGGTGGTCGGCGAGCCCGGCCAGCAGCGACGGCAGCCGGTCGCCGGATTCGCCGGGCGCGAGCGCCGCCGAGATGGCGTCGAGCCGCGTGCCGGCGATCAGCAGCGCATCCTCGATCAGGGCGGACGCTTCCGCCTCCGGCGGCGCGCCGCGCAGGAAGACGGCAAAGAGCAGGGCAAGCGCGACATATTGCCGGAGGATCGCCGCCGCGCCGCCCTCCTCGGCGAAGTCGACCAGCGGCTTGCGGCGGACGAGGGCGCGCAGCAGCGCGGCGCCGGCCTCCTGCGGAGCCGCCTCGCGCTCGCCGGCAAGATCCGCCGCCACGGCGGCGAGCCGCGCCTTGAGGACGAGCTGGTTCGGCCGCTCGGCCGCCGCCACCGCCTTCAGCCCGCGATAGAGATCCTCCTGCAGCCGCTCGGCGCCGGCGGCGGAGAAATAGGCCTCGAACGGCGCGAAGCCGCGGAAGGGGCCGGAGGCGGGGCGCACGGTCGCGACCGCCGTCTCCACGGTGCTCAGCATGGTGTCGACGGCACGGAAGGTGCGGCCGACGAGCCGGTCGAGCTCCGGCAGCACCTCGGGCAGGGCCGGCGGGGCGAGGCCCGGGCGCTGCGCGTCCGACCCCAGCATGCGCACCAGGCAGCGCATGCCGCGCAGCTGGTCGCCGACGCTCCGTTTCAACTCCCGACCGACCGAAGACGGCATGGATGCGATCCTCCTTCGTGCAAAACCCGGAGCGTTTCCGCTTTTCTCCGATTCGCGAAAACGCTCCATCCCTTTGTTTCCATGCGATTCCGAGCGCAAGACCGCTACGCGCTCCTGCCGGAATGGCCCTGGGCCATCGCCATGCCGTGAGCATGACACGTTTGCAGGGTGGCGTCGATTTCATTCTGGCGGCGTGCGGCGTCCCAGCCGAGGCTTTCGGCGGCGATATCGGCGGCCTCCGCGATCACCGCCAGCGAGAGGCGGCCGGAGAGCGCGATGTCGGTGCGGCGGAAGAGGAGGTCGGCGAGCCGGCCGACGCGTTCGTTCCGGCAGATCCAGGCGAGCTCCGCCCGGCCGTAGGCCGGCAGCGACCGCAGCGGCCGGTCGCCCTCGGCCCGCGCCGCCTCCGCCGCGAGCCGGGCGCGGCTGCCGTAGCGGGCGAAGAGATCGGCCGCGGCCTCGCGCGAGCGCAGGCCGTCCGCGAGCGCGTCGACGAAGGCGCCGGCATCGGCGGGATAGCCGCGCCCGCCGCCGATCGGCAGGTCGCGCGTCGAGCAGCGGCGGCTGCGGCCGAGGCGGTCGAGCACGAGGTCGGCCGCCTCCTCGGAGAAGCCGCGATAGGTCGTCCACTTGCCGCCGATCAGCGAATAGACCGGGATCCGGCCGTCCGGCATCGTATCGCGGGCGATCGAATGGTCGCGGCTGACGGCGCCGGGATCGAGCCCGTCGCTGCGCGGCAGCGGGCGGACGCCGCAATAGGCCATGACGATCTCCTCCGGCCGGATCTCGATATCGGGGAAGACCTCGCGCGTCACGGTCGAGAGATACTGCCGCTCGCCGGCGTCGCAGGCGGCGCGGTCCGGATCGTCGACCGGGATGTCGGTCGAGCCGACGAGCACGTTGCCCATGAACGGATAGAGCAGGTTGACCCGGCCGTCGGCCGAGCCGAAATAGACCATCCGCCCGCCGAGCGCCCGGTGGAGCCGCTCGTTGCGGACGATGAGATGCGAGCCCTTGTTGCCGCCCATGTGCCGCGTCGTGATGCCGAGCGCGCGGTTGACCGCGTCGATCCAGGCGCCGCCGGCATTGACGACGACGTCGGCCGTCATGGTCGCCCGCGCGCCGGTGAGCGCGTCGGCGAGCACGATGCCGCCCTGTCCGTCGCCGGAGGCGGCGACGTGGTTGAGGGCGACGGCCTGCGGGTTGTCGGCCATGCCGTCGAGCAGGAGCTCCAGGCCGAGCCGCTCGGCGTGGGTGATGCGGCCCTCGTAGTAGATGCCGGCGGCGACGATATCCGGCGTCAGCTCCGGCATGGCGGCCCGCATCGCCCGCTTCAGCCGCATGCGGTGGTTCGGCATGGTGCGGAAATGCCGGCCGAACAGGTCGTAGAGGAGGAGGCCGATCTCGGTGATGACCGCGCCGCGGTCGTTGAGCTTCGCCTTGAAGCCGAGGAAACGCATGACGGAGGGCACGATGCCGCCGAACCAGGAATGGACGGGCAGCACGGTCTCGAGCGGCTTGACGTAGTGCGGCGCGTTCTTGAGCAGCAGGTTGCGCTCCATCGCCGACTGGCGCACCAGGCGGAACTCGCCGGTCTCCAGGTATTTTATGCCGCCGTGAATCAGGCGGGAGGGGGCGGCGCTGGCGCCCGAGCAGAAGTCGCCCTTGTCGACCAGGAGGCAATCGACGCCCTGGGCGGCGAGGTCGCGGAACAGGCCGCAGCCGTTGATGCCGCCGCCGACGATGACGACGGGATAATGCGCCTTCAGCGCGCCGAGGCGCCCGGCCGGTGTCGCAGCCTCCGTCATGCGTTGACGACCGCCACCTTCACGGCGCCGCCGCGCTCCGCCGTCTCCAGCGCCGCGCCGATGTCCTCGAGCGCGAAACGGTGGGTCAGCATCGAATCGACCTCGATGCGGCCGGCGGCGATCATGTCGAGCGACTTCTCGAACTGCAGGCGGTTGAGCCCGAAGGAACCGGTGACGACCAGCTCGTTGTAGTGGATCAGGTTGACGTCCATCGTCGCCATCTCGGCGGAGGAGAAGCCGGCGAACAGGCTGACCCTGCCGCGGTGGCGCACGAGCGAGAGCGCGTCGTTGGCGAGCTTCGCCACACCGATCGCGACGATCAGCTTGTCGGCGCCGAGCCCTTTCGTGTGCACCCGCACGACCGCCTGCAGGTCCTCGCTGACGGGATCGACCGCGATGTCGGCGCCGGCGGCGATCGCCGCCTCGCGGCGCGAGGCGCTCGGCTCGCTGACGATGACGCGGTGGGCGCCGGACAGGCGGGCGAGCTTGATGTGCAGGAGGCCGATCGGGCCGGAGCCGAGGACGACCACGGTGTCGCCCACCTCGATGCCGATCTTCTCCTGGCCGTTCAGCACGCAGGAGAGCGGCTCGACCAGCGCCGCCTTCTCCCAGCTCAGGCTCTCCGGGATGCGGAAGACGTTGCGCGCCTCGATCGCCCGGGCCGGGATGCGGATGTATTCGGCGAAGGCGCCGTCGATCTCGTAGCCGATCGCCGTCAGGTTCTGGCAGATGTTCTCGTAGCCGCGCTTGCAATAGTCGCAATGGCCGCAGGGGATCGCCGGACAGACGGCGACCGCCTCGCCGCAGGAGAAGTCGCCGTTGCCGCCGGTGTCGACGATCTCGCCGGCGAACTCGTGGCCGAGGATCGAGGGATAGCGGACGCCGGCGGTCTTGCGGCCGCGGAAGATGCGGATGTCGGTGCCGCAGACGGTGGCCGCGCGCACGCGGACGAGAAGGTCGCCCGCCGCCAGCACCGGGTCGGGCACGGTTTCAAACGACAGGTCATTCGGTGCTCTGAGCAGGCCAGCCTTCATCGATCCCTCCTTGGCGATTTCGCACATATGTGACGTAGAAGAAACAAATATGCAAGCTGTTGTTCGCAATGTGCGGGATTTTCACACCGCTTCAAGACGAGCGACCGGACGGCTGCACACCCCGTTGAGACCGAGGCATATAAATTTATAATTCTAAAACAACATGATATGTATGCTCCGCACAGCGACCCGGCAAAAGAGGTTGACATTCGCATCTGATGATGAACATTTTATTTTGTCTGCTGATAAATGTTCTATCGGCCGACAGGGAGGAACAGAGGCCAACCGGGCCGCCCGCCGGCGGACGGCGCTTCCTTCCTCCATGCGACCACTTTCGAGGGCCCACGGCCCCTGCCGCATGCGCGCCGCGCAGGCGCGGAAGCCGTAGCCCGCGCGAGGCGGCCGGCAAGGTTCAACTGGGAGGTAGAAATGAAACTGTCCAAACTTCTGACGACCGCAGGCCTCGTATCGATGGTTGCCGCTTCCGGCGCCATCGCCCAGAGCCAGCAGGACCTGCTCAAGCCGATCGACAAGGAGCTGACCTTCGTCTTCATCCCCAAGGTCATCCATCCCTGGTACGACGTCGTCGCGGAAGGCAGCAAGTTCGCCGCCGAGGAGCTGGCGAAGTCGGGCATCAAGGTCAACGTCATCTGGGACCAGCCGCCGCAGGCCGACGTCGCCGACCAGAACCAGCGCATCGAGACCAATATCGGCCGCAAGCCGGACGGGCTCGCCGTCGCCTGCCTCGACCGCGCCACCAACGTGCAGCTCCTGACGGAGGCCCGCGAGGCCGGCGTCAACGTCACCACCTTCAACTCGTTCTGCGACGAGAAATTCCCCTTCATCGGCCCGAAGAGCAGCTACCAGGACGGCTACGACCTCGGCGAGTTCCTGGCCAAGCACCTCGGCGGCAAGGGCAAGATCGGCATCCTCTCCGGCAGCCTGACGGCCTCCGACCACGTCGAGCGCATCCAGGGCTTCAAGAAGGCGCTGGAAAGCCATCCGGACATGACGATCGTCTTCGAGCAGCCCGACAACGACATCCTCGAGGAAGCCGTCACGCTGACCGAGAACGCGCTGCAGGCCCATCCGGACATCGCCGGCCTGTTCGGCTCCAACGCCTCCAACCCGATCGGCGCGGCGCGCGCGGTCAAGAACGCCGGGCTTGCCGGCAAGGTGGCGATAGTCGGCATGGACGACCTGCCGGAGGCGGTCGACGCCGTCTGCGACGGCACGATCACGGCCCTGAAGGCGCAGCGCCAGTGGGACATGGGCTACTGGGCGGTGAAGTACCTCGTCGCCATGAACGAGAACCACACGACGCCGCTCTTCCACGACACCGGCTCGCGCTTCATCACCAAGGAAGACTGCAAGTAACCCCCGACGGGCGGGGCGCGCGCGCAAGGCGCGCCCCGTTCAGGAGACGCCCGGCCATGACGCACCCCATCTTCGAGGCCCGTGACATCACCAAGTCCTACGGCGTCGTCCACGCCCTCAAGGGCGTGTCGATCGGCATCGGCGCGGGCGAGATCCATGCCATCATCGGCGAGAACGGCGCGGGCAAGAGCACGCTGATGAGCATCTTCTGCGGCAAGATCAGGCCGAGCTCCGGCACGCTCCACCGCGACGGCGAGCAGGTCGCCTTCGCCCGGCCGCTCGACGCCCAGCGCGCGGGCATCAGCATCGCCCCGCAGGAGATCAACCTCGTGCCGGACCTCACCGTCGCCGAGAACATCATGCTCGGCGCGCACGAGACGACCGGCCCTGCGATCGACTGGAGGAAGACGCGCCGCAAGGCGCTGCGCCACCTGCTGGAGATCGACGAATCGATCGACCCGGCGAGCAAGGTCCACCGGCTGAGCAAGGCGCAGCAGCAGCTCGTGCAGATCGCCCGCGCCGCCGCCACGCTCGCCCGCATCCTCATCCTCGACGAGCCGACCGCGGCGCTCACCTCGCGCGAGACGGAGAAGCTCTTCAGCTATGTCCGCCGCTTCCGCGCCGAGGGCGGCTCGGTCTTCTACATCTCCCACCGCCTCGGCGAGATTCTGGAGCTCGCCGACCGCATCACCGTGCTGCGCGACGGCGCCCATGTCGGCGAGCTCGACCCGAAGACCACGACCAAGGACGAGATGGTGCGCCAGATGGCCGGCCGCGTCGTCGGCCGCGGCAATCCCGCCCCGCATGTCGGGCTGGAGGCGCGCGAGGTGGTGCTGAAGGTCGACGGCCTCACCCGCCACGGCGAGTTCGATGACGTCAGCTTCGAGCTGCACCGCGGCGAGATCCTCGGCGTCTCGGGCCTGATCGGCGCGGGCCGCACGGAGGTCGCCAAGTGCATCTTCGGCCTCACCCAGGCCGACGGCGGCACGGTCGAGCTGTTCGGCGAGCGGCTCGACGCGCGCCGCAGCCCGCTCGACTGCATCGCCAAGGGCCTCGTCTACCTGCCGGAGGAGCGCAAGCAGGAGGGCATCTTCCCGCTGCTCAGCATCGCCGAGAACATGACCATGCCCTCGCTCGACCGCTTCGGCGGCCTCCTGCGCATGCGCACCGCCGACATGCTGCGCGAGGTCGACGGCTTCGTCGAGCGGCTGCGCATCAAGCTCGGCTCGCCCGCCGACCCGATCACCAGCCTCAGCGGCGGCAACCAGCAGAAGGTGATCATCGGCCGCTGGCTGATGCGCAACGCCCGCGTCCTGATCATGGACGAGCCCACGCGCGGCATCGACGTCGCCGCGAAATTCGAGATCCAGAACGAACTGCGCCGCTTCACCGACCGGGAAGGGCTGTCGATCGTCTTCATCTCCTCGGAGCTGGAGGAAGTGCTCGACGTCTCCGACCGCATCGTCGTGATGCACGAGGGCAAGGTGAAGGGAATCCCCGCCGCCGCCGCCGCGACGCAGGAATCGCTCCTACAGCTTGCCATGAGCTAGGCACCGGAAGGCAAAGACATGACACACGACATCACCGTTTCCTCCGCCCATGCCCCGGCCAAGAAGCGCGCCGGCCTCCTCGCCCGGTTCTGGCAGTGGGAGGCGAGCGGCATCCTCGTCGCGCTGATCGCGCTGATGGTCGTTCTGTCCTTGGCGACCGACAATTTCCTGTCGACCTACAACATGTCGGTCGTCGCCCGGCAGGCGGCCTTCGTCGGGCTGGTCGCGCTCGGCCAGACGCTGGTGCTGCTCGTCGGCGGCATCGACCTGTCGGTGGGCGCGGCGGCCGGGCTTTCGGCCATCGTCGGCTCGCTGCTGCTCACCATGTTCGGCGTGCATCCCTATGCGGTCATCCCGCTCACCATGGGCTTCGGCCTCTGCCTCGGCTTCATCAACGGATTCTTCGTGGCGGGGCTGCGGCTCAACCCGTTCATCGTCACGCTCGCCACCTGGGAGATCTTCGCCGGCCTCACCATGGTCATCACCAAGGGCTATCCGATCCGGCCGCTCGGGGAGACGTTCGGCGTCTTCGGCAAGGGCGAGATCCTGTCCGTGCCGATCCCGGTCCTCGTCTTCCTCGTCTCCGGCGCCGTGCTGATCTGGCTGCTGACGCAGACGCGCTTCGGCCGCAACATCTTCGCCGTCGGCGGCAACCGCGACGCGGCCGTGCTCGTCGGCATCCGCGTCAAGTTCGTGGAGTTCCTCGTCTTCGGCCTCGCCGGCATGTTCGCGGCGCTTGCCGGCATCCTGTTCGCGAGCCGCATGGACGCCGGCCAGCCCTCGGTCGGCGAGGGGTGGCTGATGGGCGCGATCACCGCGGCCATCCTCGGCGGCACCAGCCTGCGCGGCGGCCAGGGCTCGATCGTCGGCACGATGCTCGGCGCCATGCTGCTCACCGTGCTCGCCAATGGCACCGTGCTGCTCAACGTCTCCGGCTTCTGGCAGCGGGTGATCGTCGGCGGCGTCGTGCTCATCGCCGTGCTGGTCGATCTCTTCCGCCGACGCGGCTGAGCGCGATCGCCCTTGCGGCAGGCGCCCGTTCCGTCATTTATACGCAGACTGGACCAACCCCTGACAGAGAGTGAGAGAGTGTCTGATCTGAACGACGATCTGCGGACCCGGGCCGCCTGGCTCTACTACAAGGAGGGACTGACACAGGATCAGGTCGCCCAGGAGCTCGGCATGACGCGCACGCGGGTGCTGCGCATGCTGGCGGCCGCCCGCCTCGACGGCACGGTGCAGATCCGCGTGCTCTCCAAGCACAGCCACTGCGTCAAGCTGGAGCGCGAGCTGGAGCGCAAGTTCAAGGTCGAGCGCGCCATCGTCGTGCCGATGCCGCAGAAGCCGGACATGGTGCCGGAGATCATCGGCACCGTGCTCGGCGAGTACCTGACCGACCTCCTGAGCGAGAACACGACGATCGGCCTCGGCTGGGGCAAGACGCTGAGCTCCTGCCTGCCGTCGATCCCGCAGCAGCAGCATGCCGGCGTCTCGGTGGTCTCGCTGCTCGGCGGGCTCACCCGGGTCAGCACCTTCAACCCGTCGGAATTCGCCTGGCGGCTCGGCGACCGGCTCTCGGCGGAGAGCTACCTGATCGCCGCGCCGGTCTTCGCGCCCGACGAGCGCACCCGCGACGCGCTCCTCACGCACCCGGGCATCCGCGAGGTCTTCCGCCGCTCGGAGAACCTCGACATCGCCATTGTCAGCGTCGGCGACCTGTCGCCGTCCTCCACCTTCGTCAGCTACGGCCTGCTCGACAAGGAGGAGATGGTCTCGCTGCAGCGGGCCGGCGCCATCGGCGACATCCTCTGCCGCTTCATCGACGCGGACGGCCGGGTCATCGACCACGACGTCAACCGGCGCGTGGTCGCCGTCGACCCGCATACCCTGCGCTCGGCGCGCAAGATCGTGCTGGCCTCGGGCGGCTGGCACAAGCTCTCGGCCTTCCGCGCGGCCATGAAACTTCTTTCTCCCCACGTGATCCTGACGGACGAGCAGGTCGGGGAGAGCCTGCTCGACGGCTGAGGCCGGCGGGCGGAGGAGACGCGGAACATTGCCGGCCACGACGGTGCGGCGGTCCGGAGGGGCCGGCGCAGCGGAACCCTTTTGACGTCAACCAGAGCGCATCGGCGCGAACGCGCCGGTCCGGGAGGAACAGACCATGCAGTACGACTACACCTCGATCGGCTTCTTCACCTTCGATTGCCTCGGCCGGCCGGTCACCGAGATCCCGCCGGGCGGCAACACCTATTTCATAGAGGAGGTGGCGATGGCCGTCTCCGGGGCGGCGGGCGCCGCCGCCATCGTCGCGGCGAAATACGGCATGAAGGTGCTGGCCGTCGGCGGCATCGGCGACGACCTGATGGGCGAATGGGTGATCCGCCGCATGGGCCAGTTCGACATCGACACGTCGATGATGCAGCTCTGCCCGGGCGTCGGCACCTCCTCCTCCATCGTCACGACGCGGCCGGACGGCCAGCGCCCGGCGCTGCACATGCGCGGCGCCACCGGCGCCTTCGTCATCGACGAGGACGACTACGACAAGGTGCTGGACGCCAGGATCGTCCACATGGGCGGCACCGGGCTCATGGACCGGATGGACGGCGAGCGCAGCTTCCGCCTGATGGCCGAGGCCAAGCGCCGCGGCCGCATCACCACGCTCGACGTCTTCGCCGCCGACCGCAAGGACATGGAGAACGTCGCCGGCCTGCTGCCGCACACCGATTATTTCATCCCCTCCATCGAGGAGGCGCGGGCGCTGTCCGGCCTGACGACGAAGGAGGACATCGGCCGCTACTTCAACGACCTCGGCGTCCGGTGCACGATCATGACCATGGGCGAGGCCGGCGCCTATTATCACCACGCCGACGGCACGCGCTTCCACATGCCGGCTTTCGAGATCGACGTGGTGTGCACCTGCGGCTGCGGCGACGCCTTCAACGCCGGCTTCGCCGCCGGCCTGCTGCAGGGCTACGACCCGGAGGCGGCGACGCGGCTCGCGCAGGCCTCCTCCGCGCTCAACGCGACCGGCCTCGGCAGCCAGGCCGGCATCGTCGACCTCGAACGCACGCTCGCCTTCATCGAGGGCGCGCGCACCAAGTCCGTCCAGGCGGCCTGATCCCCCCGGACCGCCGGCGGCCCCGGCTCAGGCACGCAGCGCCTGGGCCGGGGTCTGGCGATAGGCGATCAGCACCGGCACGAGCGTGGCGAGCGCCGCGACCGCGAGCAGGCCGATGAGCGTCCAGGCGTCGGCGGCGGTGAAGCCGACCGGCAGCACGACGCCGCTCGCCTCCGTCAGCCGCACGGAGAGGAGCCTGACGGCGCCGTATCCGAGCGCGAAGCCGGCAAGCAGCCCGCCCGCCAGGATCAGGAACACCTCCAGCCAGACCATCGACAGCACCACCGCGCGCGGCGCCCCGAAGGCCCGCAGCGCGCCGATCTGCCGGCGGCGCTGCAGCACGTGCACGACGACCACCATCAGGATCGCCGCGGCGACCAGCGCCTGCGCGCCGCCGGCGATCGCGTCGAGCACGCGGCGGGCGTCGCCCAGCGTGCCGTAGAGCCGCGTCAGCACCTCGCCCGGGAACACCGCCATCGTCGTGTCGCGGCGGTATTCCTGGCGCAGCGTGTAGGCGTCGGCGATGCTCCTCGGCTTGACGACGATGGCCGGCACGCCGGGATTGTCGCCGCCCGCCAGCACCGTCTCGTCGACCGGCCGGCCGGCGCCGCCGGCGTGGTCGTGGTCGTGGCCGTGATCATCGTCGTGCTCGTGCGCCGCCTCCGCGGCGTGGTCATGCCCGTCCTCTTCCCCGCCCGCCGCGTGGTCGTGGTCGGCGTGGACGTCCCAGACGGACTGGATGGGCACGAGGATGGCGCGGTCCCAGGGCGTTCCGGTCGGCGCGAGGCGGCCGACGATGCGGTATTCGGCCTCGGCATGCACCTCGCCCGCCTCGCCGGCATTGCCGTGGAAGGGATGGAAGCTGGAGCCGACGGCCTGGCGCACCAGCGCGCCCGCCACCGCGTCGCCGAAATGCGCAAAGCCCGTGCCCTCGGCGAGCCCGCCGAACAGGTCGATCGCCTCCGACGTCGTGCCGACGATCGGATGGCTGCCGACGAAATCGCCGAAGCCGACGGGGATCGCCCGTTCGACGCGCGGATCGGCCCGGAGCGCCGCGAGCACCTCGGGGCCGGCAAGCGGCAGCGGAGCCGCCTGCAGGAACACCGCGGAGAGCACGAGCTGCGTCTCGCTGCCGGCCGCGCCCACCACGAGGTCGAAGGGGGCGGAGGCGCGGGCGCTGCCGAGCCGGAGCGCCCGCTCCTGCAGCGTCACCGCCACGCCGAGCGCGGTGGCGAGCGCCACGAGCAGGGCGACGAGAGCGACGCCGATGCGGTTGCGGCGAAGGTCGGCGAGGATGAAATGGAACATGGTTTTCCTCTCAGGGCATTTTCGCTCTTGTCCGAAGCGCGAAAAGCACCGTCTGTCTCGTTTCTGCGCGATCCTACGCGTCCGCCGGGACGGCTCCGGGTTCAAAGAGCGGCAGCGACCTTCGTGCCTTCGCCCGGATGCACGGCGGCCTCGCCGGCGATTCGGCCGTTCTCGAGCCGCACCACCCGGTCGAGCCGGCCGATCAGCCGCTCGTCGTGGCTTGCCGCGATCAGGGTGGCGCCGGTCTCGCGGGCGAGCTCGAGGAGGAGGTCCGAGACCGCGGCACCCGCCTCCCTGTCGAGGCTCGCCGTCGGTTCGTCGGCGACGACGACCCCCGGCCGGCCGACCAGCGCCCGGGCGACGGCGACGCGCTGCATCTGGCCGCGCGACATCGTCTCGACCGGCTGGCCGGGCCGCTCGATGCCGACCCGTTCGAGAAGGTCGAGCGCGCGGCGGCGCATGCCGGGCTCCAGCGACAGGCGCGAGAGGCGGTGCGGCAGGAGCACGTTGGCCTCCGCCGAGAGGCCGGGAAAGAGGTGGAACTCCTGCATGACGAGGCCGACATGGGCGAGCCGCCAGCCGTCGCGGCGGTTCTCCGAGAGGAGGGCGATGTCCTCGCCGTTCCACAGGATGCGGCCGCGGCCGGCCCGCTCCATGCCGGTGATCACGTTGACGAGGCTGGTCTTGCCCGAGCCGGAGGCGCCGGTAAGCGCGACATGCGCCCCCGCCGCGACGGTGAGCCCGGGGATGTCCAGCACCGGCGCGGCGAGGCCGGGATAGGTAAGTTCGAGCCCTTCGATCGTCAGCGCCAGCATGGTCAGGCCCGCCGGAATTCGGCGCCGACGATGCGCAGCAGGCTGACGAACCCCGTCTCCGGATCGCGCCAGGAGCCGACCTCCAGCGTGCCGGAGACGTCGATGAGGCCGTTCGCCTGCTCGAAGGTCTGGGCGCTGTCGAGATAGACGACGACGATGTTGTCCGGCCAGTCGGCATCCGACGAGCAGAAGGGGCAGAGCGCCATGGGGATCTCCGTCAGCACGAAGAAATTCGCCTCCGCCTTCAAGGGCGGCGCCATGAAGCCGCGCATGGAGACCGGCTTGCCGGCAAGCGCCTTCACCTTGTCGGAGAAGACGAGGCCGAGCACGCCGAAGCTGGCATAGAGCTCGCCGAAGCCGACGGTCGAGCCGGCCGCGCGGGCACGGCGCGGTCCCGCGAGCAGGGCGGCGGCCATCAGGCCGAGAAAGGCGCGGCGGCGAGGGCGGATGGCGAACATGTCCTTCTCCTTCGATGCAGAGGCGGTCGCGTCGCGATACCCCCCTCTGGCCTGCCGGCCATCTCCCCCTCAAGGGGGAGATCAGATGGAGCACCGTTTCGCCCATCGCTGACGGTGCGGCTCAAGCGAGGCTTTCACCTCTTGCCGATCTCCCCCCTTGAGGGGGAGATGGCCGGCAGGCCAGAGGGGGGTGGACAAGACCACCCCATTCTTCCGATTCCCCCCATTCTCGAGGGCTTCGGCCCACCCTCCCAATCGAGGGGAGGGTGGGTGCCCCGCCCGGGCCGGACCTCATGTCCGCGCCGGGCGAGGAACAGCCTTCTGCCTACTGCGTCTGCTTGGCGCCGAGCGCCAGCGCCTCGGCGATCACGCGGTAGACGTCGCTCTGCTCCAGATAGCCCTTGAAGCCTTCCGAGCCGGGGCCCGTCGCCTGCAGCACCACGTCGTCCACCGAATGGACGCCGGTGTCGCCGTCGCGCGGGATGTTGCCGGCGACGAAGACGGCGCCGGGCACATCCTTGTAGGCCTCGTTGGCGATGTACGTCTTGTTCTCGTCCTGGATCGCCGGAACGAACGGGCCGTCGAGCTTCGGGCGGAAGGTCTCGTAGTGGTCCGGGCCGTTGTTGGCGGCGAGGAACAGGCGGCGCGAGACGTCGACGCGGTCCGGATAGCCGTCGCCGTCGGCGTCCTCGTAGTTCGGGAAGCCGGCCTCGGCATAGGTGCCGACCTTCTCGCGCATGTCGTCGCCGGCCTTCTCGTCGTCGACCGTGCCGATGATCGAGACGCCGTGCGTGTGGTCGCCCGTCACGACGATCAGCGTGTCGGGATTGGCGGCGGCGAATTCACGCGCCACGCCGATCGCCTGGTCGAACTCGATCGTGTCGAAGACCGCGCGGTCCCAGTCGAGCGGGTGGGACATCTTGTCGACATTGGCCGCCTCGACGACGAGGACGAAGCCTTCCGGGTTCCTGGAAAGCTGCTCGATCGCCGTGCGGGTCATGTCGACGAGGCCCGGCTGCCCGGGGAACTTGTCGACGGTGCCCTTCTTCAGGAATTCGCGGTCGAGCGTCGAGTCCATGTTGCCGGTGTGGAAGAGGCCGAGCACCTTGCCGCTGTTGGAGCCGGAGGCGGCCGCAAGCTCCGCCTTCGAGGTCGCGAGCGTATAGCCGGCCTCCCGGTAGAGGCCGACGTGGTCGATGTCGTCCTTGCGCTTGGAGCCGGCCGTCGACTGCGGCAGGAAATAGGCCGAGCCGCCGCCGAGGATGACGTCGGGCTTCAGCTCGAAGATCTGGCTGTTGATGTCGGCCTTCTCGGCGCGGCGGCGGGTATGGGCGAAGACGGCGGCCGGCGTCGCGTCCTGCAGCTCCGACGTCGTGACGATGCCGAGCGACTTGCGGGTCTGGCGGCGCACGGCCTCGGCCAGCGTCTCGACCTTCGGGTCGTCGAACGGGTCTGCGGTGCGGTCGGCATAGACGCCGAGCGCGTTGACGGCGCTCTTGTGGCCGGTCATGTAGGCCGACATGGTGTTGGCGCTGTCGGTGGCGACCGCTTCCGTCGAGGACGTGCCGATGAAGGCCATGCGGTCGAGGTCGTCCATGGCGAGGCGGCCGTTCGCCTTGCCCTCGGTCATGCCCTTCGACATGATGCGCGCGGCGGTGCGGTGGGAGACGGAGAGGCCGTCGGCGATCAGGAAGATGACGTTCTTCGCGGCCGGTGCGTCCGGCGTGCCGTAGACCTCCCAGGTCACGGTCTTCTCCTCGCCGCCGGCCCTGGCGACGACGGTGTAGCTGCCGGGCTCGGCAAGCGCCGCCGCGTCGATGCGCAGCGCGGAGGCCTCCGCACCCTCTTCCTTCTCGATGAAGGTCGGCGCCTTGCCGAGCACCTCGGCGGCGGGCTTGCCGTTGATCGTGACGCTGACGTCGCCCTCGGCGACGACCGTGTCGAACTCGA
Organism: Shinella pollutisoli; assembly: GCF_024609765.1. Lineage (GTDB taxonomy): Bacteria > Pseudomonadota > Alphaproteobacteria > Rhizobiales > Rhizobiaceae > Shinella > Shinella pollutisoli. Next base: position 57,127 of record NZ_JANFDG010000004.1, on the reverse strand, counting down.
CCTTCACGTCGAAGGGCGAGGATACGAGGATCGTGGCGCGGTCCAGCGGATAGACCGTCGCCGCCGAGGCGATAAGCGGCGCGGCGAGGATCGTGGTTGCTGTGAGGATGGCTATGAGGCTCCGCATGTCCGGTTCTCCTGTTACGGTGACATCGCGGCACCGCTAAACCAGTCACGTTGCAGGTTTGTGACGGATGGCCGACTATGGGTACAGTTCCAGCGGTGCGCCGCTTCCTGTACAAGCGGGCGAACCGATTCTCGTGAGCGAAAGAGGCGTTCCGTCTTGTCGAGCGGCGCAACCACAGGCAGGGGCGGGGCGCTGGTGCGGCTTGCCCTCGGGCAGGGCCCGCTGAAGGCGGCGAGCTTCATCGTCACCGTCTACGGCGACGTGGTCGAGCCGCGCGGCGGCGTCGTGTGGATCGGCAGCCTGATCGAGACCTGCGCGGCCGTCGGCATCAGCGAGACGCTGGTGCGCACCGCCGTCTCGCGCCTCGTCGCCGCCGGCCAGCTTTCCGGCGAGCGCGAGGGGCGGCGGAGCTTCTATCGGCTGACCGCGCCCGCGCGCGCGGAGTTTTCCGCCGCCGCGCGCCTGCTGTTCGGCCCGCCGGAGCCGGCGGACTGGCATTTCGTCCATCTTACGGGCAGCGCGCCCGAGGAGGCGATGCAGGCGCTGGAGCGGGCGGGGCATGCACGCCTCGGGCCGCGGCTCGCCGTCGGCTGCCGGCCGTTGCCGCCCTCTCTCACCCGGGGCGTCGTGTTCCGCGCCGGGATCGTGCAGGGCGAGGACGATCTCGGCGCCTTCGCGCGCGAGCACTGGGCGCTCGAGCCGCACGCGGCCGCCTATCGCGGCTTCCTCGACCGTTTCGGCGCGCTTACCGGCGAACTCGAAGGGGGGCTCAGGCCCGATCCCGCCACATGCCTCGCCGTGCGGCTCCTCCTCGTCCACCAGTTCCGCCTCGTCGTGCTGCGCGATCCGCGCCTGCCGGCGGCCGCTCTGCCGGCGGACTGGCCTGGCGCGGCGGCGCGGCGACTCTTCTGCGACCTCTACCTCCGCCTCTCGCCCGAGGCCGACCGGCACGTCGCCCGCCGCTTCGTCACCGCCGACGGCGCGCTGCCGGAGGCAAGCGAAGCGACGCTCCGCCGCCTCGCCCTCCTGCGCGAGACGGCCTGAAAACCCACTTTTCCCGCGGAATCCGCCGCCGTCGTGCTATGATGCGAGAAGGCATCCCGAAACATCACAGAAAAGACGAAAATGTCCGTTGATTTGTGACATGTTGGGTGGTAAATAGATAACCGATCGGTCGGTCAATGTTTCCAGGAGGGAGGCGGACCGGCCCCGGGACCAGGGAGGAAGCCGCGTGTCCGAAGCCTTCATCTGCGATGCCGTCCGCACCCCGATCGGCCGCTACGGCGGGCTGTTGTCGTCGGTGCGCGCCGACGACCTGGCCGCCGTGCCCCTCGCCGGGCTGATGGCGCGCAACGCGCAGGTGGACTGGACGAAGGTCGACGACCTCGTCTACGGCTGCGCCAACCAGGCGGGCGAGGACAACCGCAATGTCGGCCGCATGGCCGTGCTGCTCTCGGGCCTGCCCGTCTCCATCCCCGGCACCACCGTCAACCGGCTCTGCGGCTCCGGCATGGACGCCGTCGGCATGGCGGCGCGCGCCATCCGCGCCGGCGACTGCGATTTCGTCATCGCCGGCGGCGTCGAGAGCATGAGCCGCGCCCCCTTCGTCATGCCCAAGGCCGAGAGCGCCTTCTCGCGCGCCAATGCCGTCTACGACACCACCATCGGCTGGCGCTTCGTCAACCCGAAGATGAAGAAGGCCTTCGGCGTCGATTCCATGCCGGAGACGGCCGACAACGTCGCCGCCGATTTCGCCGTCAGCCGCGAGGACCAGGACGCCTTCGCCGCCCGCAGCCAGGCGCGCTGGGCCGCCGCGCACGAGGCCGGGATCTTCGCCGACGAGATCGTGCCCGTCCACGTGCCGCAGAAGAAGGGCGATCCGATCGTCGTCGACCGCGACGAGCATCCCCGTCCCGGCACGACGGCCGAGCAGCTCGCCAAGTTGAAGGGCATCAACGGCCCCGACCTCTCCGTCACCGCCGGCAATGCCTCGGGCGTCAACGACGGCGCCGCAGCCCTGCTGATCGCCAGCGAGGCGACGGCGAAGGCGCAAGGCCTCACGCCGAAGGCGCGCGTCGTCGCCATGGCGGCCGCCGGCGTCGAGCCGCGCATCATGGGCGTCGGCCCGGCGCCCGCCGCCCGCCGCGTGCTGGAGCGCGCCGGCCTTTCGCTTGCGCAGATGGATGTGATCGAGCTCAACGAGGCCTTCGCCTCGCAGGCGCTCGCGGTGCTGCGCAACCTCGGCCTGCCGGACGACGCTCCGCACGTGAACCCGAACGGCGGGGCCATCGCCATCGGCCATCCGCTCGGCATGAGCGGCGCGCGGCTCGTCACCACCGCGACCTACCAGCTCCACCGCCAGGGCGGGCGCTATGCACTCTGTACCATGTGCATCGGCGTCGGCCAGGGCATCGCCATGATCATCGAGCGCGTCTGACGCGTCACGCCAGGAGGAGACGACCATGTATGCACAGATGGTGAAGACCGACAGTACGCGGCTGCGCTCGCTCGACGAGATGGACCCGGTCGAGCGCGCCTTCCAGGAACGCGTCGACGCCGGGCAGAAGATCGAGCCGAAGGAATGGATGCCGGAGGGCTACCGCAAGACGCTGGTCCGCCAGATCAGCCAGCACGCCCATTCCGAGATCGTCGGCCAGCTTCCGGAAGGCAACTGGATCACCCGCGCGCCGACGCTCGAAAGGAAGGCGATCCTGCTCGCCAAGGTGCAGGACGAGGCGGGCCACGGCCTCTATCTCTACTGCGCCGCCGAGACGCTCGGGGTGAGCCGCGACGAGCTCTACGAGCAGCTCCATTCCGGCAAGGCGAAATATTCGTCGATCTTCAACTACCCAACGCTGACCTGGGCCGATATCGGCGCCATCGGCTGGCTGGTCGACGGGGCGGCGATCATGAACCAGGTGCCGCTGCAGCGCTGTTCCTACGGCCCGTATTCCCGGGCCATGATCCGCATCTGCAAGGAGGAAAGCTTCCACCAGCGCCAAGGCTACGACATCCTGATGAAGATGGTGAAGGGCACGCCCGCGCAGAAGGCCATGGTGCAGGACGCGCTGAACCGCTGGTGGTGGCCGTCGCTGATGATGTTCGGCCCCTCCGACGACGCCTCCGTGCACTCGGCCCAGTCGATGGCCTGGAAGATCAAGCAGAACTCCAACGACGAGCTGCGCCAGAAATTCGTCGACCAGACCGTGCCGCAGGCAAAGTATCTCGGCCTCACCGTTCCCGACCCGGACCTGACATGGAACGAGGAGAAGGGCGGCTACGACTTCGGCCAGCCGGACTGGGAGGAGTTCTTCAACGTCATCGCCGGCAACGGCCCGTGCAATGCCGAACGCCTCGAAGCCCGCCGCAAGGCCTGGAACGACGGCGCCTGGTTCCGCGACGGCCTGACGGCGCATGCGGAAAAGATGGCCGAGCGCCGCGCCGCGGCGAAGATCGCCGCCGAATAGGTTTTGGGAGAGAGAACCATGTCCAGCGAATGGCCGCTTTGGGAAGTCTTCATCCGGGGCCAGCACGGCCTCAACCACCGCCATGTCGGCAGCCTGCACGCGCCCGACGCCGAGATGGCGATCAACAACGCCCGCGACGTCTACACGCGCCGCAACGAGGGCGTCAGCATCTGGGTGGTGAAGTCCGCCGACATCACCGCGAGCGCCCCCTCCGACAAGGGGCCGCTGTTCGATCCGTCGAACTCCAAGGTCTACCGCCACCCGACCTTCTTCGACATCCCGGACGAAGTGGGGCACATGTGATGGCGACCGCGACCCCCGAAGCGACGGTCGATAAGGCCGCCCTCCTCGAATTCCTGCTGCGCACCGGCGACAATGCGCTGGTGCTCGGCCACCGCGTCTCCGAATGGTGCGGGCATTCGCCGGTGCTGGAGGAGGACATCGCGCTCGCCAACACCGCGCTCGACCTGATCGGCCAGACGCAGCTCTGGCTCGGGCTTGCCGGCGAGGTGGGGGGCAGGGGCCGCACGGCCGACGACCTCGCCTATCTGCGCGACGGCTACGAGTTCCGCAACCTGCTGCTCGTCGAGCGCCCGAACGGCGATTTCGGCAAGACGCTGATGCGCCAGTTCCTGTTCGACGCGTGGCACTACCTGCTGCTCAAGGCGCTGAAGGGCTCGACCGACCGCCGCATCGCCGAGATCGCCGAGAAGGCCTTCAAGGAAGTGGCCTATCACCTGGAGCGCAGCCGCGACCTGATCATCCGCCTCGGCGACGGCACGGCCGAAAGCCATCGCCGCATGCAGGAAGCGCTCGCCGACCTCTGGCCCTATACGGGCGAGATGTTCGTGGGGGACGCCTCGGATGCCGCGCTCGCCGAAGCCGGCGTGGTGCCTTCGCCGGAAAGCCTCAAGGCCGGCTGGGACGAGATCGTCGCCGACGCGCTCGCCGAAGCGACGCTGAAGCGGCCCGCCGACGGCTACATGCACAAGGGTGGCCGGCGCGGCGTGCACACCGAGCATCTCGGCTACATCCTGTCCGAGCTGCAGTTCCTCCAGCGCGCCTATCCGGGCGCGACCTGGTAGGGGCGGGACGATGGCCACGGCGCTCCGCCCCTCCGTCGAGGAGGTCTGGCACTGGCTGTCGGAGGTGCCGGACCCGGAGATCCCGGTGATCTCGCTCACCGACCTCGGCATTATCCGCGACGTCGAATGGCGGGACGACACGCTGGTGGTGACGGTGACGCCGACCTATTCCGGCTGTCCCGCCACCACGGTGATCAACCTCGACATCGAGGCAGCACTCGCCGCGAAGGGCCTCGGCAAGGTCCGGCTCGAACGCCGCCTGTCGCCCGCCTGGACGACGGACTGGATCAGTGCCGAGGGCCGCGAGAAGCTGAAAGCCTACGGCATCGCCCCGCCGATCGACGGCACCGCCGCCGACGGCGTGCTGATGAAGCGCATCGACCGGCTGTCCGGCCGCTCGAACCTGACGATCGCCTGTCCGCGCTGCGGATCGGCGAACACGGAGAAGATCAGCCAGTTCGGCTCGACGCCCTGCAAGGCGAGCTACCGCTGCACCGACTGCCTGGAACCGTTCGACTATTTCAAGTGCATCTGACCCATTGGGAGGGGCTCCGCACATGACACGTTTTCATCCCCTGACCGTCACCGACGTCCGCCGCGAGACGCGCGACGCGGTCGTGGTCACGCTCAAACCTTCGGACGAGGACCGGGCGGTCTTCGACTTCACGCAGGGCCAGTACCTCACCTTCCGCCGCCGCTTCGAGGACGAGGAGCTGCGCCGCTCCTATTCGATCTGCGCCGGCAAGGACGAGGGCGTGCTCAAGGTCGGCATCAAGCGCGTCGACGGCGGCTGCTTCTCCACCTGGGTCAACGAGAACCTGAAGCCCGGCGACACGCTGGAGGCGATGCCGCCGATGGGCGCCTTCTTCACGGCGCTGGAGCCGGAGGCGGCAAAACACTATCTCGGCTTCGCCGGCGGCAGCGGCATCACGCCGGTGCTCTCCATCATCAAGACGGTGCTGGCACGCGAGCCGCGCTCGCGTTTCACGCTGGTCTATGCCAACCGGCAGATCAGCTCGATCATGTTCCGCGAGGAGCTGGAGGACCTGAAGAACATCTATCTCGGCCGCTTCTCGGTGCTGCACGTGCTGGAAAGCGAGGCGCAGGACATCGACCTCTTCACCGGCCGCGTCGATGCGGAGAAATGCGCCGCCCTCTTCAAGGGCTGGATCGACCTGAAATCGGTCGCGACCGCCTTCATCTGCGGGCCGGAGCCGATGATGCTGGCGATCGCCGCGTCCCTTCGCGAGCACGGCCTTTCCGACGACCGGATCAAGTTCGAGCTCTTCGCCTCCTCGCAGCCCGGCCGGGCGCGCCGCAAGGTGGAGGCCGCAAACGGCGCCGACCACGGCGCGGCCTGCGAGGCGACCGTCACGCTCGACGGCGCGACGCGCAGCTTCCGCTTCCCCAAGCAGGGCCAGAGCCTGCTGGAGGCAGCACTCGAGAACGCCATGGACGCGCCCTATGCCTGCAAGGCCGGCGTCTGTTCCACCTGCCGCGCCAAGGTGCTGGAAGGCGAGGTCGAGATGGAGACCAACCACGCGCTGGAGGACTACGAGGTGCGCCAGGGCTACGTGCTCACCTGCCAGTGCTACCCGCTCAGCGACCGCATCGTCGTCAGCTACGATCAATAGAGCATTTCCGCTTTTCTCCGAAAAGCGAAAACACTCTATCTCTTTGTTTTTACGCAATTCCGGACGCAAAACCGCTTCGCACTTTTGCTGGAATTGCTTCTAGAGGGAAGATTCCATGACCGACACGATGCCGATCGAGGACTACCTGGCGCAGGGCGGCGTGCTCACGTCGCCGGCCAACGTGCCGCCGCGCTATCGCGGCGAGCTGCTCCGCCTGATGGCGAGCTTCGTCGACAGCGAGCTTGCCGGCTCCGCCGGCTTCGCCGACACGATCAACGACGCGCCCGGCATCCAGGAGCGCATCTCCGCCGCCCGCATCGTGCTGGAGAAGACCGACCATGCCGGCCAGGTGCTGAAAGTGATGGAGAGCTTCGGCGCCGACGGCGGCCGCTATGCCGCGCACCATCCCTGGGCGGCGCGCCTCGCCCGCGAGGCCGAGATCGGCGCGACCCGGCAGGGCGGCGACATGCGCCTCTCCGTCTTCCACTATCCGCTCGAAGGCTGGGTGGACGCCGTCGTCATGAACGTGCTGATGGGCCGCGCCGGCACCGTGCAGCTCAAGGAACTGTCGCGCGTCTCCTACCAGCCGCTCGCCGAGGTTTTCCGCGCGATCCTGCCGCGCGAGACGCGGCACGCCGAGCTCGGCGCCGCCGGCCTCGCCCGCATCGCCGCCGACACCGAGGGCCGCGCGAAGGCGAAAGCGGCTGTCGCCTACTGGTATCCGCGCGTCGCCGAGAGTTTCGGCCATTCGGGCTCCGTCCGCTTCACGACGCTGTCGCGCTTCGGGCTCAGGCATACGCCCAACGAGACCCTGCTTGCCGAATGGCGGGCGGCGGTCGATGCGGAGCTTTCCGCGCTGGATCTGAACTGAGCCGCTTCCTCCCCTTCTCCCCGGCGGGGAGAAGGTGGCCCGAAGGGCCGGATGAGGGGGGCGGAACGCACGATACTTCGCCTGCGGCGCCCGCTGCCACGACCTTCTCCCCGGAGAAGGGGCAAGAAAGACAAGACGGAAGGATTAGCAAGATGAACGTCATGGCAAACCGGCCGCGCCGGCTCGAAAGCTATGTCTGCGGCCGGTGGGTGGCGGGCGCGAAGGACGGCGTGCCGCTGCTCGACGCGGCGACGGGCGCGCCGGTCGCCTTCATCGATTCGACCGGCATCGACTTCAAGGCCGTGCTCGCCTACGGCCGCGAGAAAGCCGGCCCGGCGCTGCGCCGTCTCTCCTTCCACGAGCGCGCGGCCATGCTGAAGGCGCTCGGCCAGGCGCTGATGGAGCGGAAGGAGGAGTTCTACGCGCTCTCCACCGCCACCGGCGCCACCCGCGCCGACAGCTGGATCGACATCGAGGGCGGCATCGGCACGCTGCTCTCCTACGCCTCCAAGGGCCGGCGCGAGCTGCCGAACACCCGCGTGCTGCTCGACGGCGAGGTGGAAACCCTCTCCAAGGACGGCAGCTTCTCCGCCCGGCATATCCTCAGCCCCCTGCAGGGCGTCGCCGTCCATATCAACGCCTTCAACTTCCCCTGCTGGGGCATGCTGGAGAAGATCGCCCCGACGCTGCTCGCCGGCGTTCCCACCGTCGTCAAGCCGGCGAGCCAGACCGCCTATCTCACCGAGCTGATGGTGCGCCGCATCGTCGAGACCGGCATCCTGCCGGAGGGGGCGCTGCAGCTCGTCTGCGGCTCGGTCGGCGACCTGCTCGACCATGTCGAGGGCCAGGACGCCGTCACCTTCACCGGTTCCGCCGCGACCGGCCGCAAGCTGAAGACGCACCGCGCCATCGTCGACAATTCCGTGCGCTTCACCATGGAGGCCGACAGCCTGAACGCCGCCGTGCTCGGCCTCGACGCCGCCCCCGGCACGGAGGAGTTCGACCTGTTCGTCCGCGAGGTCGCCCGCGAGATGACGGCCAAGGCCGGGCAGAAATGCACCGCCATCCGCCGCGTCATCGCCCCGCGGTCCTGCAGCGAGGCGCTGATCGCAGGCCTGCGCGACCGGCTCGGCAAAACGGCCATCGGCAACCCGGCCGACGAGGCGGTCCGCATGGGCCCGCTCGCCAGCCTCGACCAGCGCGAGGAGGTCCGCGCCCGCATCCGCGATCTTTCCGCCGACGCCGAGATCGTCGCCGGCGACCCGGACAATCCCTCGGTCGTCTCGGGCGACGCCATGGCCGGCGCCTTCCTCAATCCGGTGCTGCTCTATTGCGACCGGCCGGCTGCCGCCCGCGCCGTGCACGACGTGGAGGCCTTCGGCCCGGTCTCGACCGTCATGCCCTACGACACGGCGGAGGAGGCGGTCGATCTCGCCCGGCGCGGCAAGGGCAGCCTCGTCGCCTCGGTCTTCACCAACGATCCGGGTTTCGCCGAGGAGGTCGTGCTCGGGCTTGCCCCCTTCCACGGCCGGGTGATGATCGGCAACCGGGCGAGCGCGAAAAGCTCCACCGGCCACGGCTCGCCGCTGCCCGTCCTCGTCCACGGCGGCCCCGGCCGGGCCGGCGGCGGCGAGGAGCTCGGCGGCATGCGCGGGGTGAAACACTACATGCAGCGCACCGCCGTACAGGGCGCGCCGACGCTGCTTTCCGCCGTCACCGGCCGCTGGGTGCCTGGGGCCGAGGTGCGCCTCGACGGCGAGCATCCCTTCCGCAAGTCGCTCGCGGAACTCAGGATCGGCGACCAGCTCGTCACCGCGACGCGCACGGTGACGCTGGAGGACATCGAGCATTTCGCGCATTTCACCGGCGACACCTTCTACGCCCACATGGACGAGGCGGCGGCGAAGGCCAACCCGTTCTTCGACGGGCGGGTGGCGCACGGCTATCTCATCGTCTCCTTTGCCGCCGGCCTCTTCGTCGATCCGGCACCGGGTCCGGTGCTCGCCAATTACGGCGTCGACAACCTGCGCTTCCTCACCCCCGTCAATCCGGGCGACACGCTCGGCGTCACGCTCACCTGCAAAGAGATCAATCCGCGCGCCAATGCCGAGCACGGCGAGGTGCGCTGGGATTGCAACGTGACGAACCAGCACGGCGCGACGGTCGCGCAGTACGACGTGCTGACGATGGTGGCGAAGACGAAGGGGTGAGGTTGCAGTTGCCGCCCCCTCATCCGGCCCTTCGGGCACCTTCTCCCCGCTGGGGAGAAGGAGAAACGAGACGTCGCGGCACAATCCCCTTCTCCCCTCGGGGAGAAGGTGCCCGAAGGGCGGATGAGGGGGCCGTAGCCCTACCTCACCGCCTTCACACCCTCCAGGATCAGCGTGGTGGCGATGTCGGCATATTCGTCGCGGGTGATCGGGCCGTCGGGGCGGAACCACATGTAGACCCAGTTCATCATGCCGAAGAGCGACATGGTGACGGGCATCAGCAGCGGCCGCTCCTTGTTCAGCTCCGGGTTGATGTCGCGGATGACGCCGGAGAAGCGCTTGACGATGCGCCGCTCGATCGCCTGCAGCTCGGCGAGTTGCTCGGGCGAGAGCGCGCTGGTGCCGTTGAGCTGCACCTTGTGCTCGTTGTCGGCGCCCTCGTAATTCTTCAGCACCGCCTTGACGAGCAGGCGCAGCCGCTCCTGCGGCGCGACGTCGGTGCGGTCGGCCGCCTCGATCGCCGCCTCCAGTTCTGAAAGATGCGTGCGCACGATATCGAAGATCAGCGCGTCCTTGCTCGGATAGTAATGGTAGAGCAGGGCCTTGGAGACGCCGCTGTGCGAGGCGATCATCGCCATGGAGGCCTTCTCCATGCCCATCTCGGCGAACACCGTCGCGGCACTCGAAAGAATGCCACGCTGCTTCTCCTCGAAATCGACTGCGCGCGTGCGTGCCATGTGGTCCTGCCCTGCTCGTTCCCGCGGCCCGGCCTTTCCTACGCGGTCAGGCCGGTGCCGGACTTGTCTCTTACTCTTTCGGGCGGTTGTCGACCACCCGCTTGGCCTTGCCTTCCGAGCGCGCCACGCCGCCCGGATCGTGCACGGCGACCCTGGTGGAGACGCCGATCACGCTCTTGATGTGATGGGCGAGCTCCTTCGCCGATCCGGCGCGTGCCTCCTCGCCGGCGGCCTCGACCGTACATTCGACATGGACGGTCATGTTGTCCATACGGCCCGCGCGGGTGAGCTCGATCTGGAAATGCGGCGCAAGGCCGCGGCATTTCAGGATCTGCTCCTCGATCTGCGTCGGGAAGACGTTGACGCCGCGCAGGATGATCATGTCGTCGGAGCGGCCCGTCACCTTCTCCATGCGCCGCATCGAGCGCGCGGTGCCGGGGAGGAGCCGCGTCAGGTCGCGCGTGCGGTAGCGGATGATCGGCAGGCCCTCCTTGGTGAGCGTGGTGAAGACCAGCTCGCCGATCTCGCCGTCCGGCAGCACCGCGCCCGTCTCCGGGTCGATGATCTCGGGATAGAAATGATCCTCCCAGATGTGCAGCCCGTCCTTGGTCTCGACGCATTCGTTGGCGACCCCCGGCCCCATCACTTCGGAGAGGCCGTAGATGTCGACGGCGTGCATGTCGAAGGACTGCTCGATCTCCTCGCGCATGGCGTTCGTCCAGGGCTCGGCGCCGAAGATGCCGACGGCAAGCGAGCTTTCGCGCGGGTCGACGCCCTGGCGGCGGAACTCGTCGAGGATGGAGAGCATGTAGGAGGGCGTGACCATGATGATGCGCGGCTTGAAGTCCTGCATCAGCGTCACCTGGCGCTCGGTCATGCCGCCAGAGATCGGCACGACGGTGCAGCCGAGCTTCTCCGCGCCGTAGTGCGCGCCGAGCCCGCCGGTGAAGAGGCCGTAGCCGTAGGCGACGTGGACGATGTCGCCGGCCCGCCCGCCCGAGGCGCGGATCGAGCGCGCCACCACCGTCGCCCAGGTGTCGATGTCCTTCTGCGTATAGCCGACGACGGTCGGCTTGCCGGTGGTACCGGAGGAGGCGTGGATGCGCGCCAGTTTTTCGCGCGGCACGGCGAACATGCCGAAAGGATAGGTGTCGCGCAGGTCCCTCTTGGTGGTGAAGGGGAATTTCGCGAGGTCGGCGAGCGTCTTCAGGTCGGAGGGATGGACGCCGGCCTCGTCGAAGCGCTGCCGGTAGAAGGGAGAATTCTCGTAGGCATGGGTCAGGGACCATTTCATGCGTTCAAGCTGGACTGCGGAAATCTCGTCGCGCGAGGCCGTCTCGATCGCTTCGAGGTCGCCGGGGCGGGGGGAAAGGTCTTCCATGGTTGTCTCCTCCGGGAATGCGTATGCGCCGGCCTCAGTCCGGCAGATGGGTGCCCTTGACCGTCCGCGCGTGGCCGCGGAACTCCGCGACGGGATCGCCCTCCTGGTTGACGATGCGGATGTCGTAGATGCCGCCGCGCCCGCGCCGCGAAACCTCCCGCGCCGTGGCCGTCAGCCGGTCGCCGCGGAACACCGGTGCGATGTAGGTGATCGAGCAGTGCTGGGCGACGGTGCGCTGGTTGTAGCTGTTGCAGGCGAAGGCGAAGGCGGAATCGGCGAGCGTGAAGATGTAGCCGCCGTGGCAGGTGCCGTGGCCGTTGGTCATGATGTCGGTGACGGTCATGGCGAGCGTCGCCTCGCCGGGGGCGACGGAGACGAGCTCCATGCCGAGGTGGCGGGTGGCGTTGTCGTCCGCCCACATCGATTTCGCGCAGGCTTCGGCGAGCTCCTGCGGGGAAAGGCGTGCGACGTCGTTCATCGGCCCGTAAACTCCGGCTTGCGCTTCTCCAGGAAGGCGACGACGCCCTCGGCGTAGTCGGCGCTCCGGCCGGCCGCGCGCTGCAGGTCGCGTTCGAGGTCGAGCTGCTGGTCGAGCGAGTTGGTGGCGGCGGCCTGTATCGCCTGCTTGGTCATGCCGAGGCCCCTGGTCGGGCCGGCCGCGAGCCGGCGGGCAAGCGCGCCCGCCTCCTCCTGCAGCCGGTCGTCGTCGACGGCGCGCCAGATCAGGCCCCAGTCGGCGGCGGTCTCGGCGGGAAGCGGCTCGGCGGTCAGCGCCAGCGCCTTGGCGCGCGCCTCGCCGATGAGGCGCGGCAGGCTCCAGGTGCCGCCGGAATCGGGCACCAGCCCGATCCTGGCGAAGGCCTGGATGAAGCGGGCGGAACGGGCGGCGAGCGTGATGTCGCAGGCAAAGGCGATGTTGGCGCCGGCGCCTGCGGCGACGCCGTTGACGGCGCAGACGACCGGCTTCTCCAGAGAGCGGATCAGCCGCAGCAGCGGGTTGTAGAAGGTCTCGATCGTGTGGCCGAGGTCCGGCACGCCCTTGCGGGGATCGCGGTCGCCGAGGTCCTGGCCGGCGGAGAAGCCGCGGCCGGCGCCCGTCAGCAGCACCGCGCGCACGCTTTCGTCCGCATGCGCCCACTCGAAGCCGGCGCGCAGCGCGCGGTGCATCTCGTCGTTGAAGGCGTTGAGCTTGTCCGGGCGGTTCAGCGTGAGGCTGAGAACGCCGTCGGCGAGCGCCGACAGAACGGTTTCGGAATCCTGCATGTATCCTCCCTGATCGCCTTCCCGATGGCGACCTTAAAAAAAACTCTTGCATAAACCGACCGGTCAGTCAATTATAAAAGCATCGATCGGGAGGAACCGACATGACCGCATTGTTCGAGCGCCATCGCGCGACGCTGGAGAACGCCCTCGAAGCGGCCGCCTCGCGCGGCTACTGGTCGGCCTATCCGGAAGTGCCGAGCGGCAGGATCTACGGCGAGACGGCAAAGGACGACGGGCTTGCGGCCTACGAGGCGCGGCTCGGCAAGGCCTTCGATCTTCCCGGCCACCCGGCCGGGACGACGGTCGGCGCGGAGGTATCGCCCTACGGCCCGGCCCTCGGCATCACCTATCCCGCCGCCTCCGCCGAAACGCTGGTCGCCGCTTCCGCCGCCGCCGGCCCGCGTTGGGCGGCAGCATCCCCCGAGACGCGCACCGGCATCTGCCTGGAAATCCTCGCCCGGCTCAACGCCATGAGCTTCGAGATGGCGAATGCCGTCATGCACACGACCGGCCAGGCCTTCGCCATGGCCTTCCAGGCGGGCGGCCCGCATGCGCAGGACCGGGGCCTCGAAGCCGTCGCCTATGCCTATGCCGAGATGACCCGCACGCCCGCCGGCGCCACCTGGACGAAGCCGCAGGGCAAGGCGGCGCCGATCGTCTTGGAGAAGCACTGGCGCGTCGTCCCGCGCGGCGTCGCGCTCGTCATCGGCTGCAACACCTTCCCGACCTGGAACAGCTATCCGGGCCTCTTCGCCAGCCTCGCCACCGGCAACACCGTCGTCGTCAAGCCGCATCCGGCGGCGATCCTGCCGCTCGCGCTCACCGTCGCCGTCGCCCGGCAGGTGCTCGCCGAGGAAGGCTTCCCGGCCGATATCGTGCTTCTCGCCGCCGCGCCCGGCGCGGAGATCACGCAAACGCTCGTCCGCCACCCGGCCGTCGCCATCGTCGACTATACCGGCTCGAACGCCTTCGGCGCCTGGGTGCGCGCCAATGCCGGCGACGCGGCAACCTATACGGAAGAGGCCGGCGTCAATTCGATCGTCATCGGCGCCACCGGCGACTTCGCCGGCATGTGCGCCAACATCGCCTTCTCGCTCTCGCTCTATTCCGGCCAGATGTGCACCGCCCCGCAGGACATCTTCGTCCCCCGCAGCGGCATCGAGACGGACGAGGGCCGCAAGAGCTTCGACGACGTCGCCGCAGGCATCGCCGCGGCCGTCGACGCGCTGCTTACCGATCCGGCGCGGGCGGCCGGCATCTGCGGCGCCATCGCCAATCCGGCGACGCTCGCCCGCATCGCGCTCGCCCGCCCGCTCGGCCGCGTGGTGCGCGACTCGGCCCCGGTCGAGGGCCTCGACGGCGCGCGCACGGCGACGCCGCTGATCCTCGCCGTCGATGCGGCGGAGACGGACGCCCACGAGGAGGAACGCTTCGGCCCGATCGCCTTCGTCGTCGCCGTGGACGACGCGCGCGACGGCGTCGAGCGGGCGGCGCGGCTCGCCGAGGAGAAGGGCGCGATCACCGCCGCCCTCTACGAGACCGACGAGGCGGCGATCCTTGCCGCCGCCGACCGCTTCGCGGCGGCCGGCGTCAATCTCTCGGTCAACCTGACCGGCGGCATCTACGTCAACCAGAGCGCCGCCTTCAGCGATTTCCACGTCACCGGCGCCAATCCCGCCGGCAATGCCAGCCTGACCGACACGGCCTTCGTCGCCGGCCGGTTCCGCGTGGCCATGTGGCGCCGCCCGCTGGCGGCGTGAGAGGAGCCACGGCCTTAACCCTTTTTCACCTGTTGGGAGGAGAACCGACATGAAACTTTTCACCACCACTGCGCTCGCGCTCGTCCTCGGGCTCGCAGCTCCGGCCCTTGCCGACATCAAGGTCGGCGCCACGGTCTCGGAGACCGGCCCCGCCTCGTTCCTCGGCGATCCGGAGGCCAAGACCCTGAAGCTCCTCGTCGAGGAGATCAACGCGGCCGGCGGCGTCAACGGCGAGAAGATCGAGCTCGTCCTCTACGACGACGGCGGCGACCCGAACAAGGCGCGCACCTTCGCCACCCGCCTCGTCGAGGACGACGAGGTCATCGCCGTCATCGGCGGCACGACCACCGGCACCTCGATGGCGATCATCCCCGTGCTGGAGGACGCCGAGATCCCGTTCATCTCGCTTGCGGGTGCAATCGAGATCATCGACCCGGTCCGGCCTCACACCTTCAAGACGCCGCACACGGACCGCATGGCCTGCGCCAAGATCTTCGAGGACATGAAGGCAAACGGCTACACGAAGATCGGCCTGATCTCCGGCTCCGACGGCTTCGGCGCCTCGATGCGCAAGCAGTGCCTGGAGATCGTCGCGGACTACGGCATCGAGGTTCTGGCCGACGAGACCTATGGCCCGACCGACGCCGACATGACGCCGCAGCTCACCAACATCAAGGGCAAGGACGGCATCCAGGCGGTGCTGAACCCCGGCTTCGGCCAGGGCCCGGCGATCGTCACCCGCAACTATGCGCAGCTCGCCGTCGGCCTGCCGCTCTACCAGTCGCACGGCGTCGCCTCGGACGGCTTCATCGAGCTTGCCGGCGCGGAAGCGGCGGAAGGCGTGCGCCTGCCGGGCACCGCGCTCCTCGTCGCCGGCCTGCTGCCGGAAAGCGACCCGCAGCGCGCCGTGGTCACCGCCTACAAGGATGCCTACGAGAAGGCGACCGGCAAGCCGGTCTCGACCTTCGGCGGCTATGCGCACGATGCGCTGCGCATCCTCGTCGACGCGATCTCCCGCGCCGGCAGCGCCGAGCCGTCGGCGATCCGCGACGCCATCGAGGCGACCTCCGGGCTCGTCGGCACGACGGGCACCGTCACCATGTCGGCCGAGGATCACCTCGGCCTCGACCTGTCGGCCTTCCGCATGCTTGAGATCGAGAACGGCGGCTGGAAGATCGTCGAGTAGTCGAGAGGCCCGTGCCGCCGGTCCCGCGCCGCAAGCGCCGGGGCCGGCGGGAACCGTCGCGCGGCAAGCGGAGGCATCCATGCCCGAACTCCTGCAATTCCTTCTCTCCGGGATCACGGTCGGCGCGGTCTATGCGCTCGTCGCCCTCGGCTTCACGATCATCTACAACGCCTCCGACGTCGTGAACTTCGCCCAGGGCGAGTTCGTCATGCTCGGCGGCATGATCACCGTCTTCTCGCATGCGGCCGGCCTCCCGCTGCCGCTTGCCGCGCTGATCGCCATCGCCGCCACCGCGGCGGTCGGCGTCGCGCTGAACAAGCTGGCGATCGAGCCCGCCCGCGGCGCGCCGGTCGTCTCGCTGATCATCATCACGATCGGCGCCTCCATCTTCATCCGCGGCGCCACCCAGCTCGTCTTCGACAAGCAGATCCACCGCTTCCCGGCCTTCTCCGGCGACCGGCCGATCGCCGTCGGCGGCGCGACGATCCTGCCGCAGAGCCTGTGGGTGATCGCCGGCGCGCTCGCCGTCTTCTTCGGCCTCTGGCTGTTCTTCACGCGCACGCTGACCGGCCGCGCGGTGCTGGCGACGGCCAACAACCGCATCGCCGCCCAGCTCGTCGGCATCAACACCAATTACGTGATGACGCTCTCCTTCGCCATGTCGGCGGCGATCGGCGCGCTCGCCGGCGTGCTGGTGACGCCGATCACGATGACGAGCTACGACGTCGGCCTCGCGCTGGCGCTCAAGGGCTTCGCCGCCGCCATGCTCGGCGGCATGGGCAACCCCAAGGGCGCGCTCGCCGGCGGCCTGCTGCTCGGCCTGCTGGAGGCGATGACGGCCGGCTACGTCTCCTCGCAATACAAGGACGCGGCCGCCTTCGTCGTCATCCTCGCCGTGCTCTTCGCCATGCCGCAGGGCCTGTTCGGCCGCAAGTCGACGGATCGGGTGTAACCATGCGGCTTTCCGGCAAGGCCACGACCCTTCTCGTGCTCATGGCGGTGATCGCCGTTGCCCCCGTCTTCTTCCCGTCCTCCTATTACTACCGCGTCGGCTCGCTGATCTTCGTCAACGGGCTGGCGGTGACGGGCCTCGTCATCCTGATCGGCTATGCCGGCCAGATCAGCCTCGGCCATGCGGGCTTCGCCGGCATCGGCGCCTATGCCTGCGCGCTCGCCCCCGTCCATCTCGGCCTGCATCCGGCACTCGCCGCCGTGCTGGGGGCCGCACTCTCCGCGCTCATCGCCTTCCTGGTCGGCCGGCCGATCCTGCGCCTCAAGGGCTATTACCTCGCCGTCGCCAGCCTCGGCTTCGGCATCCTCGTGTCGATGGTGCTGTCGAACGAGGCGTGGCTCACCGGCGGGCCGGACGGCATGGCGGTGGAGGAGATGGGGCTGCGCGCCGCGCTGAAGGCGATCGGCATCGACCTCTCCAACACCCAGTTCTGGTATGCCTTCTCCGGCCTCGTGCTGGTGATCGGCGCCTGGCTCGCGCTCAACCTCCACCACAGCCCGACCGGCCGGGCCCTTCGCGCCCTGCACGGCTCGGAGGTCGCCGCACGCACGGTCGGCGTCGACGTCGCCCGCTACAAGCTCGTCGCCTTCGTCGTCTCGGCGGTCTATGCCTCGGCCTCGGGCTCGCTGCTCGCGCTGCAGAACAAGTTCATCACGCCCGACGTCGCCGGCTTCATGCATTCGATCGAGATGGTGACGATGGCGGTGCTCGGCGGCGCCGGCTCCGTGCTCGGGGCGATCCTCGGGGCGGCGATCCTCACCACGCTGCCGCAGGTGCTCACCGTCTTCCAGGAATACGAGCAGCTGATGCTCGGCCTGGTGATGATGCTCGTCATGATCTTCATGCGCGAGGGGCTTCTGCCCTCGCTCGCGCGCCTTGTCCGGGGGAGGGGGGAATGAGCCTGCTTCAAATCGAGGGACTGGGCATCGACTTCGGCGGCCTTCGCGCCGTCAACGACGTGAGCTTCTCCCTCAAACCCGGCGAGATCGTCTCCGTCATCGGCCCGAACGGCGCCGGCAAGACGACGCTGTTCAACATGATCTCCGGCGTCTATGCGCCGGCGCGCGGCCGCGTCCTGCTCGACGGCGAGGACGTCACCCGCATGCCGCCGCATCTGCTCGCCCGCCGCGGCCTGTCGCGCACCTTCCAGAACCTGCAGATCTTCCAGTCGATGACGGTGCTGGAGAACGCCGTCGCCGGCCATCACCTGCACGAGCGCGGCCCGGTGCTCGCCGACCTCTTCGCACTGCCGGCCTCGCGCCGCCGCAGCCGGGAATCGGAAGCGGGTGCGCGCGCGCTCTTGGAGCGCGTCGGCCTCGGCCGCGCCGCAAGCCAGGAGGCGGGCTCGCTCTCCTACGGCGCGCTGAAGCGGCTGGAGATCGCCCGCGCGCTGGCGCTCAAACCCCGGGTGCTGCTCCTCGACGAGCCGGCGGCCGGCTGCAACGCGGTGGAGACGGAGGAGATCGACCACCTGATCGCCGCGGTCGCCGCCGAGGGCGTCTCGATCCTGCTCGTGGAGCACGACATGAAGATGGTCATGCGCATTTCCAACCACATCGTCGTGCTCGACCACGGCGAGAAGATCGCCGAAGGGGAGCCCGCGGCGATCTCGCGCGACCCGCGCGTCATCGAGGCCTATCTCGGCGCCCAGGCGACGGAGGCCACCCATGCTGACGGTTGAGGGACTGCGCTCGCGCTACGGCCGCATCGAGGTGCTGCACGGCATCGACCTCGACGTCGCCTCCGGCGAGATCGTCACGGTGGTCGGCGCCAACGGCGCCGGCAAGACGACGCTGCTGAAATGCCTCTCCGGCATCCAGCCCGTGTCCTCCGGCTCCATCGTCTTCCGCGGCGAGACGCTGACGGCGGTGCCGGCGCATGCCCGCGTGAAGCGCGGCCTCGCGCAATCGCCGGAGGGCCGGCAGATCTTCACCAACCTCACCGTCGAGGAGAACCTGCGTCTCGGCGCCTATCTCTTCGCCGACGAGCAGGTGGACCGGGACATGCAGGACGCCTTCGCAATGTTCCCCATTTTGAAAGAGAAGCGCGACCTCGCGGCCGGCGGCCTCTCGGGCGGCCAGCAGCAGATGCTGGCCATCGCCCGCGCGCTGATGGGCCGGCCCTCCTGCCTGCTGCTCGACGAACCGAGCATGGGGCTCGCCCCCATCCTCGTCGCGCAGATCTTCGACGTGGTGAAGAGCCTGAAGGCGCTCGGCGTCACGGTGCTGCTGGTGGAGCAGAACGCCTTCGGCGCGCTCTCCATCGCCGACCGCGGCTATGTGATGGAGACGGGCAGGATCACCATGTCCGGCCCCGCCGCCGAGCTCATCGCCGACGAACGCATCCGCGCCGCCTATCTGGGGATATGAGAAGGGTGGAGCAGTCGCATGTGGAACCAGGACGGCGCCTCCTGCCCCTTCTCCCCATCGGGGAGAGGTCGCGGCAGCGGGATGAGGGGGACGCCGCGTCCGCCCCCTCATCCGGCCCTTCGGGCCACCTTCTCCCCGGTGGGGAGAAGGGGAAGCGGAGTCGAACCGTATTCGACAGGAAGGATATGAAAGCATGACCGTCACCATCGCCCGCGAAGGCCGGATCGCCGTCGTCACCGTCGACAACCCGCCCGTCAACGCCCTGTCGAAGGCGCTCAGGCAGGCGCTGGTCGAGGCCGTGGCCGCGCTCGACGCGGACGCGGCGGTCGAGGCCGTCGTGCTCGCCTGCGCCGGCCGCACCTTCATCGCCGGCGCCGACGTCAACGAATTCGGCAGGCCGCCCGAGCCGCCGCACCTGCCGGACGTGGTGGCGGCGATCGAGGCGGCGCAAAAGCCCTGGGTCGCGGCGATCCACGGCAGCGCGCTCGGCGGCGGGCTGGAGGTGGCGCTCGGCTGCGCCTGGCGGGTGGCCGTCCCTTCCGCCAGCCTCGGCCTGCCGGAGGTCAAGCTCGGCCTTGTCCCGGGTGCCGGCGGCACCGTACGCCTGCCGCGCCTGATCGGCCCCGCCGCCGCGGTCGACCTGGTGACGGGCGGCAACCCAGTCGGCGCGAAAAAGGCGCAGGAACTCGGCCTCGTCGACGCCATTATCGACGGCGATCTAAGTGCGGGCGCCGTCGCCTTCGCGGAGGAGATCGCCGGAAAGCCTGCGCCCCAACCGATCTCCGCAAGGGACGTCGTTCCCGTCGAGGCGGGCTTCTGGGAAGCCGTGGAAAAATCCGTCGCGGCGAAGGCGAAGCGCGAGGCGGCACCGCTCCGGGCGCTCGCCTCCGTCCGCAACGCCTGCGGGACGGATTTTGCGAGCGCCATGGCCTTTGAGCGGGCGACCTTCCTCGACCTGCGCGGCTCCGAACAGGCAGCGGCGCTGCGCCATGTCTTTTTCGCCGAGCGCGCCGCACCGCGCCCGCCGGAGCTTGCGGGCGTCTCGCCGCTGCCGCTGCGCTCGGCCGCCGTTGTCGGCGGCGGCACGATGGGCGCCGGCATCGCCGCGGCACTGCGCGACGCCGGCCTGCCGGTGGTCCTGATCGAGCGCGACGCGGCCGCCGTCGAGCGCGGCATCGCCAATGTCCGTTCGATCTTCGACGGCTCGGTCAAGCGCGGCCGCATCGCCGCGGAGACCGCCGCCGAGCGCATGGCCGGCCTCACCGGCAGCGACGACTACGGCCTCCTCGCCGACACGGACCTCGTCATCGAGGCCGTGTTCGAGGACCTTGCCGTCAAGCGTGCGGTGTTTGAAAAACTCTCCGAAGTCTGCCGCGCCGACGCCGTGCTCGCCACCAACACCTCCTATCTCGATCCGCAGGCGATCAGCGAGGGCATCGCCCGGCCGGAGCGCTTCCTCGGCCTGCACTTCTTCAGTCCCGCCCATGTGATGAAGCTGCTGGAGATCGTCCCCACGGACAAGACCGCGCCCGAGACGCTGGCGACCGGCTTTTCGCTCGCCCGGCTCCTGAAAAAGATCCCGGTGCGCGCCGGCATCTGCGACGGCTTCATCGGCAACCGCATCCTCAAGGTGACGCGCGCGCAGGCCGAGCGGCTGCTGCTGTCGGGTGCCACCCCGTCCGCCGTCGACGCCGCCCTGCGCGCCTTCGGCCTGCCGATGGGCCCCTTCGAGGCGCAGGACCTCGGCGGCCTCGACATCGCCGCCTTCCAGCGCAAGGCCGCCCGCGAACGCGGCGAAACCCCCTTCGCCCCCGTGGCGGAACGGCTCTGCGCTCTGAACCGTCTCGGCCAGAAGACGGGCGGCGGCTGGTACGACTACGCCCCCGGCGAGCGCACGCCGAGACCGTCCGACGCCGTGGCGGCGATCATCGCCGAGGAAGCCGCCGGACGGCCGCAGCGCGACTGGAGCGAGGCGGAGATCGCCGACGCCATCGTGCTGCCGATGGTGAACGAGGCGGTGCGCATCCTCGGCGAGGGCGTGGCGCTGCGTCCCGCCGACATCGATCTCGTGAAGATCCACGGCTACGGTTTTCCGCGCTGGCGCGGCGGGCCGATGCACCATGCCGAGGCGCAGGGCCTCGCCGAGGTCGTGGCGGTGCTTGAGAGGCTGGCCGCCGAAGGCCTTGCCGATCCGCCCTCCGGCGGGCTCCGCCGGGCGGCGGAAGCGGGCGGCTTTTCCGCCGGGGGGCGATAGGCAAGCGGCGCGGACTGTGGTGAGATAGGTTTGGTCTGCTGAAGCCGGGGAGGGCACGATGCAGTCGCTGACGACGCCGGGACACAGACCGGTACCGGTGGAAATCCTCGAGGCCGAGATCAGGCGGGTCTGCGGCGCCTTCGCCCTGGAGCCGATGGGCCGCTCGGGCGTCGTCAACGGCGACGTCGCGACGCGCCGCGTCGGCCCGTTCGACACGGCGATCGTCGCGCTCGACGCCTCCGAGGTCGCCCGCAGCCCCCGCGCCATCCGCCAGGACCCGGGCGAATATTTCTTCCTGCTGGTACAGGATGCCGGCCAGTGTCGCGTCGAGCAGGGCGACCGGGTGGCCGAGCTTTCCCCCGGCGACATGTTCCTGGTCGATTCCGTAAAACCGTCCTCCTTCCTCTATCGCGGCGAGCGCTCCAACCAGGTGTCGCTGCACATCCCGCGCGAGGAAGTCGTGCACCGTTTCGGCCACGCCTGCGCGGGCGGGCTCTCGATCTCGCGCGACGATCCGCTCTGGCTCGCAATGCGCGCGGTGATCGCCAAGATGCTTCTGGAGGAGGGCGCGCAGGCGCAGCTCGGCGAGGCCTTCCTCTGCCTGATGGGCGCCTACCTGCACGGCCGCGGCACCGGCAACGCCGAGACGCTGCTGTCGCGCGCGCTCGCCATGATCGACCGCCACCGCGCCGACCCTTCCTTCGGCCCGCGCGAGCTCGCCGCCCGCCTCAACGTCTCGGAACGCATGCTGCAGCGCCATTTCCGCCCGCTCGGCGAGACGCCCGGCCATCGCCTGCTCGGCCGCCGGCTGGAGCTCGCCCATGCGCGGCTCTCCGCCCGCAGGAACGAACAGGCCGCCGAGGGCGTCACCGCCGTCGCCTTCGACTGCGGCTTCAACGACCTCTCCTATTTCTACCGCGAGTTCCGCAAGAAATACGGCACGACGCCGGGCGCGGTCGCGCGCTGTCACTGACGCTTTTGTCCAAAAGGCGGGACGGCCCCGTCCAAGTCCGCCGCCCCGTCCGCGCCTATTCTCGACCGTCCATGATCCCGCCGGAGGAGGCGGGACGTTTCGGAGGAGGCGGACAGGATGGAATACAGGGCAACCATCGGCGGCAAGCCGGCTAGCGCCGGCACGGAGTTTTCCGTCATCAATCCGGCAACGGGCGAGGAGGTCGGCCGCGCGCCGAACATGGGCCAGGCGGAGCTGGACGCGGCGGTCGCCGTCGCCAGGGCGGCCTTCGCGAGCTGGTCCGCACGGAGCGACGAGGCCCTGCAGGCCGCCTGCGCGGCCGTCACCGCCAAGATCGAGGAACACGCGGGCGAACTCGCCGAGATCGTCACGCTGGAGCAGGGCAAGCCGCTGAATGGCCTCGGCTCGCGCTGGGAAGTGGGCGGCGCCGTCGCCTGGGCCGGCTACACGACGGGGCTCACGCTGCCCGTCAAGGTGCTGCAGGACAACGATGAGGGCCGCGTCGAGCTTCACCGCAAGCCGCTCGGCGTCGTCGGCTCGATCACGCCGTGGAACTTTCCGGTGATGATCGCCGTCTGGCATATCCTTCCGGCGCTGCGCACCGGCAACACCGTCGTCGTCAAGCCCTCGCCCTTGACACCGCTGTCGACGCTGCGCCTCGTCGAGATCATGAACGAGGTGCTGCCGCCGGGCGTCGTCAACGTCGTCACCGGCGACGACAAGGCCTTCAACCTCGGCGCCGCCATGTCGGCCCATCCGGACATCAGGAAGATCGTCTTCACCGGCTCCTGCGCCACCGGCCAGAAGGTCATGCAGTCGGCGGCCGCGACGATGAAGCGGCTGACGCTGGAAATGGGCGGCAACGACGCCGGCATCGTGCTTCCCGACGCCGATCCCGAAAAGATCGCCGAGGGCCTGTTCTGGGGCGCCTTCATCAACAACGGCCAGACCTGCGCGGCGATGAAGCGGCTCTACGTGCACGACAGCATCCACGACGCCGTCTGCGCGGCACTCGTCGCCTATGCGAAAAACATTCCCGTCGGCAACGGCATGGACGAGGCGAGCATCCTCGGCCCGATCCAGAACCGCATGCAGTTCGACAAGGTCGCGCGCCTCGTCGCCGACGCCAGGGGCCGCGGCCGGGTGCTGCTCGGCGGCGAACCGGGCGAGGGCCTGTTCTTCCCGCCGACCATCGTCGCCGGCCTCCGCAACGGCGATCCGCTCGTCGACGAGGAGCAGTTCGGCCCGGCGCTGCCGGTCATCCGCTATTCGGATGTGGAAGAGGCGATCCGGCTCGCCAACGACAGCCCGAACGGGCTCGGCGGCTCGGTCTGGTCTTCCGACATCGACGCGGCGAAGGCCGTCGCGGGCCGGCTCGCCTGCGGCTCGGTCTGGATCAACAAGCACGGCGCCATCCAGCCGAACGCCCCCTTCGGCGGCGTGAAGGCCTCCGGCCTCGGCGTCGAGTTCGCCGAGGAAGGCCTTGCCGAATACACCGACATCCAGGTGGTCTTCGCCTGAGAAAGCCAAGAAGAAAGAGGGAACGAACATGAGACTGACGACATATCTCGCCTCGACGGCGCTGCTGCTCGGGCTTGCCGCATCCGCCGCCGCCCATCCGCTCGACGGGCTCACCGCCGAGGAATACCAGAAGATCAACGAGATCCTGCGCGAGGCGAAGGTCGCCACCGACGACACGCTCTATCCGCTGATCGAGCTCAAGGAGCCGGCCAAGGCCGACGTGCTCGCCTGGAAGGAGGGCGACGCGCTCGACCGCAAGGCGACGGTCTACTTCACCGGCCCGGACGGCTTCGGCGAGGCGGTGGTCAACATCACGCAAGGAACAGTCGAGAGCAACGGGAAGACCGCCGGCCAGCCGATGGTGCTCTTCACCGAGTTCATGAACGCGCTGGAAGGCGCGCTCGGCCATCCCGACATGGTGACCGGCCTCGAAAAGCGCGGCCTCAAGCCCGACCAGGCCTTCTGCCTGCCGCTGACGGCCGGCAACTTCCTCACCGAGGAATATGAGAATTCCCGCCTGATGAAGGTGCCGTGCTACCGCGTGCCGGAGGGTTCCAACTTCTACGCCAAGCCGATCGAGGGCCTCTTCGCCGTCTACGACATCGGCAGGAAGGAAGTGCTGCGCGTCATCGATACCGGCGCCGTCGAGCCGCCGCAGGACAACTGGGGCTATACGGAGGAGGAGGTCGCCGCGCGCCTGCCGCTGCGCCCCGAATCGAAGCCCGTCGCGCTCGCGCAGGAGGGCGGGCCGAACTACACGATCGACGGCAGCCATCTCGAATGGGACATCTGGCGCCTCAACTTCCGCGTCGACAAGCGCCCCGGCCTCGTCATCTCCAACCTCGACGTCAACGACGACGGCACCTGGCGCTCGGTCATCTACCAGGCGCACCTGTCGGAGGTCTTCGTGCCCTACATGGACCCGACCGAGGGCTGGTACTGGCGCACCTACATGGACAGCGGGGAATACGGCTTCGGCCTGTTCCTGAGCCCGCTCACCGCCGGCGTCGACTGCCCCGCGCACGCCACCTTCCTGCCGGCGACGATCGCCGACGACAAGGGCCAGCCGCTGGTCATCCCGGATGCGATCTGCGTCTTCGAGCGCAATGTCGGCGATCCGGCCTGGCGCCATTTCGAGGTCTTCGCCCAGACGCCGGAGACACCGATCCCCGCCGAAGGCCGCCCGGCGACCGAGCTCGTCGTGCGCACCGCCTCCGAGGTCGGCAACTACGACTACCTGATCGACTACCGCCTGCAGCAGAACGGCCAGATCAACATCTATGTCGGCGCCACCGGCCTCGATGCGGTCAAGGGCGTCGCCTCCACCTCGATGAAGGACGCCACCGCCAAGGCCGACACGGCCCACGGCACGCTGATCGCGCCGAACCTGGTGGCGGCCAACCACGACCACTACTTCAACTTCCGCATCGACTTCGACGTCGACCAGCCGGTCAACCATTTCTCGACGATGGACATCGTGCCGGCCAAGCTCGATCCGTCGAGCCCGCGCAAGTCGATGTGGACTGTCGAGCACAAGATGCCGCACACGGAAATGGAGGCGCGCTACCGGCTGTCCGCCATGCAGCCGCGCTTCTTCCACGTCTCCAACCCGTCGCGCGAGGGCTATCTCGGCCACGAGCCCGGCTGGATGATCCATCACGGCAACGTCGCCTACGGTCCCTACGACTTTGCGAACGACCCGCCGATGAAGCGCAACGCCTATATCGAATATTCGGTCTGGAACACGGTCTACGATCCCGAGCAGCGCTATGCCGGCGGCAAGTTCGCCATGCAGAGCGACGGGTCTGATACGCTCGCCGAATGGGTGAAGAAGGACCGGAGCCTGATGGGCAAGGACATCGTCACCTGGTTCTCCGCCGGCTTCCACCACATCCCGCGCATGGAGGACTGGCCGGTCATGTCGACGGAATGGAAGACCGTCCACATCATGCCGCACAACTTCTTCGCCCATAACCCGGCGCTGACGCTGCGCTCGAAGTAGGGCAGCCGAAACGAAGAGAGGCCGCCGGTCGCCCGGCGGCCTTTCGTGTTCGCGTCGGCCGCCTTGCGGTGTAGGATCCGTACGGCTTGAGACGCGGGGATCGGGCATGGCCGGGGCGAGGGCATGGAGACGGCGCATCGGCTGCCTTGCGGCGGGCGCGCTGGCGCTTGCGGCGGGGCTGCTTGCCGGATACGGGCTCTGGTCCGTCGCCGCCGTCTACCGGGAACTCGGCAACGGCCGCCGCACCGAGGCGACGATGATCGACTTCGAGGCCGCCCGGGTCGGCAGCCGCGGCAGCCGCCGCGAGATCTACTATCCGCGCCTCGACTTCGCCGATGCGGACGGGCGGCGGATCACTACCCTTTCCTATGCCGCGATCGCCCGGGAGGACTACCGCCAGGGCGGGCGGCTTGCGATCGTCCATTCGCCCGCCGATCCGGCCCGCGCCATGCCCGCCGCCGCCCTCGCCGCCTGGCCGGACCTCGCAGCCTGGGCGATCGGCGGCTTCAGCCTGTTCTGCGTCGCCGCCGGCGCCGGCCTGCTGCGGCTCGGATTTTCGCAAAGAACCGGATGAACCGCCCGCCCCGATTCATCACCGAAAAGCATGATCCCATCTAATGGTTTCATGGATCGTTCGATCCGCCGCCCTTGACTCCGCGCGCCCGGCGCTGACACACTTAGTTGTCAGACATCTTACATAAACGGGGAACAAACAGGAGGACTATCCGTGAAGAAGCTCTTCGCAGCACTGGCCGTCGGGGCCGCCTTCCTCGCCGCCGCGGCTTCCGCCGAGGCCGGCGCGACGCTCGACCGGGTCATGGAGAAGAAGGCGATGGTGGTGGCCACCAACAGCGGCTGGCCGCCCCAGAGCTATCTGGACGACAACAACGAGATGGTCGGCTTCGACATCGACGTCTCGCGCGAGATCGCCAAGCGCCTCGGCGTCGAGGTGAGCTTCGAGACGCCCGACTGGGCGACGCTGACCGGCGGCCGCTGGCAGGGCCGCTACGACGTCGGCGTCGGCTCGGTGACGCCGACCAAGGCGCGCGCCCAGGTGATCGACTTCGCCGGCATCTACTACTACAGCCCCTATGTCTACGTCGTGCACAAGGACAGCGCCGCGACGTCCGTCGCCGACCTCAGCGGCAAGGTGATCGGCGTCGAGACGGCGACCACCTCGGAGGACTTCATCAACCGGCGCCTCGAGATCGACGCGCCCGGCCTGCCGCCGATCGAATACAAGCTGGAGCCGGGCGAGGTGCGCACCTTCGCCGATTCCATGCTGCCCTTCGACGACCTCAGGCTCGGCGACGGCGTGCGCCTCGACGCGGTGATCGCCCCCGAGCAGACGGCGCTGAACGCCATCAAGAACGGCTATCCGCTGAAGGTGCTCGAAGGCGAATACGCCTTCCGCGAGCCGCTCGTCGTCATCGCCGAGAAGGTCGATCCCGAGTGGACGGCGAAGATCGGCGGCATCATCGAGGAGATGAAGAAGGACGGCACGCTGGCCGCGCTCACCACCAAGTGGTACGGCAAGGACTACAGCACCGACTGACGCGCTCGCCGGCGCGGGCGCACGCCGTCCGCGCCGGCCGCAAGGCCTGGGGGAGGGCCGCCGCATGACCTATCCGGACACCTACTACCGGCGCACCATGACGGACGGGACGGTGCGCGCGCCGCTTGTCCGCAGCGTCGAGTGCGACGTCGCCGTCGTCGGCGGCGGGCTCGCCGGCCTGACGACGGCGCTGGAGCTCGCCCGCGCCGGCAGAAGCGTCACCGTGCTGGAGGCCGAGAGCGTCGGCTTCGGCGCCTCGGGCCGCAACGGCGGCTTCGTCAGCCCCGGCTACGCGACCGGCGGCGAGGAGATCGCCCGCGTCGCCGGTGCCGAGACGGCGCGCAGGCTGCACATGCTCTCCGTCGAGGGCATGGACTTCGTGCGCGAGACCATCCGCGCGCTCGGCATCGAGGAGGCAGACCCGAAGGCCGGCCTGATGAGCGTGCTGCGCTACGACGACGGCGCGAGCCTCAGGGCCTATGCGGAGGAGACGCGTCGGCTCTACGGCTACGCGCTCGAATACATGGACCGCGACGCCGTGCGCGCCGTGCTGAAGTCGGAGCGCTATTTCCAGGCGCTGCGCAATCCCGCCGCCTTCCACATGCATCCGCTCAACTACCTGCGCGGGCTCGCCCGCGAGATCGAGCGCCTCGGCGGCCGCATCTGCGAGGGCTCGGCTGCCACCGGCGCCGACCTCTCCGGCCCGGAAAAGCGCGTCACCACGGCGGGCGGGCAAGTGCGCGCCCGCGATGTCGTCTTCACCACCGGCGGCTATACCGGCGGGCTCAACGCCCGGCTGAAGCGCGCCTTCCTGCCGATCGCCACCTATGTGATGGTGAGCGAGGAGGCGCCCGAGCTGATCGCCTCGGCGATCGCCACCGCCGACGCCATCGGCGACAACCGCCGCGCCGGCGACTATTACCGCGTCGTCGACGGCGGCCGGCGGCTGCTCTGGGGCGGGCGCATCACCACGCGCGCGGCCTCGACCGGGGCGCTGGTGCGCGAACTCCGCGCCGAGATGGTCGGCACCTATCCGCAGCTTGCCGGCCTGAAGACCGAGCTCGCCTGGTCCGGCCTCATGTCCTACGCCCGGCACCTGATGCCGCAGATCGGGCGGATGAGCCCGGGCGTCTGGTACTGCACCGCCTTCGGCGGCCACGGCCTCAACACGACGGCGATCGGCGGCAGGGTGATCGCCGAGGGCATCCTGGGGACGAGCGACCGCTACCGGCTCTACGCGCCCTTCGGCCTCGTCTGGGCCGGCGGGCTCGCCGGGCTGGCGGTGGCGCAGCTCACCTACTGGAAGCTGCAGGCACAGGACTGGTGGCGCGAGCGCGCGGCGTGAGACGCGGCAGGCACAGGGATCGCATACAAACAGGGAGGGCGCTTCCTGCCCCTTCTCCCCGGCGGGGAGAAGGTCGCGGCAGCGGGATGAGGGGGACGCCGCAGGCGAAGATCACGACCGCTCCGTCGTGCTTCGCCCCCTCATCCGGCCCTCCGGGCCACCTTCTCCCCGCCGGGGAGAAGGGGAGCCCCCAGCGCAACGGAAGGAGACGGGCATGCTCGGTCGACTGATACTCACCTATCCCGAGGCCTCGCGCCGGGCGGGCGCGCTTCTCCTGCTGGCGCTCGTCGTGGCGGTCCTCTACCAGCTCGGCGTCAGCGCCGCCTGGATCGGCCGGCTGCTGCCGGCCTCCGGGACGTGGCTTGCCGAGAACCCGGCCACGGCCCGGCTCGCCTCGGCGCTGGTGATCGCGCTGATCGCGGCCGCCAACTGGAAGGCGCTCGGCCTGCTTCCCCGCCGCCAGCAGGTGGTCGCCGTCTGGGTGGAGCTGTTCGCGCTGCTGATGCTGTTCTTCTATTCCTTCGACCTCTCCTTCGCCTTCATCGCCAAGAAGATCGGCTTCCTGATCTCGCAAGGGGTGGTGACGACGCTCTACATCTCGGCGATCTCCATCGTCATCGCCACGGTGATCGCGCTCGCCGGCGCCATCGCCAAGCTGTCGAAGAACGGCGTCGTCTACGGGCTCGCCACCTTCTATACCTCGCTGTTCCGCGGCCTGCCGCTGCTCATGCAGATCTACATCATCTATCTCGGCCTGCCACAGGTGGGCTACGTGATCAGCGCGGTGCCGGCCGGCATCCTGGCGCTGTCGCTCTGCTACGGCGCCTACATGACCGAGATCTTCCGCGCCGGCATCCAGAGCATCGCGCGCGGGCAGACGGAGGGCGCGACGGCGCTGGGACTCAGCCCCAGCCAGACGATGGCGCTCGTCATCCTGCCGCAGGCGATGCGCGTCATCATCCCGCCGACCGGCAACCAGTTCATCGCCATGCTGAAGGATTCCTCGCTCGTCTCCGTCGTCGGCGTGTGGGAGATCATGTATCTCGCCCGCACCCAGGGCCAGACCGAGTTCCGCCATATCGAGATGCTGATCACCGCCTCGATGATCTACTGGATCCTGTCGATCGGGCTGGAATTCGTGCAGGCGCGCATCGAGGAACGCTTCGGCCGCTTCAACGCCCGCTAGGGCATCGGATGCCACGGAAAGATCAAAGCGGCTGCGGCGCCTGCGGGAAGCCGCCGACATGGGTGCAGGCGAGCGCCGCCGCGTCGCGTCCCGCCGCGAGGCATCCGGCGAGCGGCCGGCCGGCCACGCGGGCGGCGAGGAAGCCGGCGATGAAGCTGTCGCCCGCCCCGGTTGTGTCCACCACCTCGACCGGCCGGATGCCGACGGAACGGCGCTCCCTGCCGTCGCCCGCGATCGCCCCCTTCGCGCCGCAGGTGACGACGGCGAGCGGCACGCCCGCCGCCAGCAGGCGCGCCAGCATGGCCTCGGCCTTCGCCGCGTCCTCGCCCGCCGAGGCGAAGGCGATGGCGAGCCCGTCCGTGCCGAGATGGGCCGGGCCGGCATTGACGGAGAGGTCCTGCGAGACGCTGACGCCGGCGCCGGCAAGCGTGCGCCTGAGCGCCCCGCCGTCGTCCAGCCAGCCGATATGCACGTGGTCCATGGCCTTGAGGGCGACGACGTCCTCCGGCCCCGGCGCATAGCCGGCGCAGGCGCCGAAATCCTCGAAGGCGAAGACGCGTTCGCCGGACGGCAGCACGTCGATCTCGGTATGGGCGGTGACGCCCGGCCGCGTGCGCAGGTGCGCGACGTCGACGCCGTTTGCCGCCAGCAGGTCGCGCGTGCGCCGCCCCGCCGCGTCCGCCCCGACGGCGCCGAAATAGGCCGACGCATGGCCGAGCCGGGAAAGCTGCACGGCGACGTTCACCGCATTGCCGCCGACGAGCGACCGGCCGACGGGCGGGCGGAAACGGTCGATGCAGTTGTCGCCGACGGCGGCGAAGCGGAGCGTCCGCACGGGGGTCAATAGGCGACGCGCTTGTAGTAGCGCCGCGTCGTCAGCGGATGGTTGCGCAGCACCTCCAGATGGGCGCTGACGCGCTCCAGCACCGTCGCCAGCACGATCGGCGAGACGAGCGCCCGCACGCGCGGCGACAGGCCGGGCAGCGGGAATTCGGCGGTGTCGAGCACGGTGAGCCTGTCGGTATAGTTCGGCGCGAAGGCCTCGACGCGCTCGGCGAGCGGGCGCAGCGCGTCCTCGCCCTTGAAGAGCACGACGCTCACGCCCTTCTCCACCAGCTCCAGCGTGCCGTGGAAGAAATCCGAGGCATGCACCGGGCGCGTGCGGATCCACTGCATCTCCTCCAGGATGCACATGCCGTAATAGAAGGCCTCGGGCCAGACGTTCCCGGCGCCCGTGACGATGTGATAGTCGGAGCCCGCGAGCACCCGGGCGAAGGCCTCCGCCTTCGGCTCATAGGCGCGCTTCACGTCCAGCAGCAGCCCGGGCAGGCGGGAGAGTTCCGCGACGATCGCGTCGTGGTCCTCGATCTCGCCGCGGTATTTGAGGATCGACAGCGCCACATAGAGCGATTGCAGGTAGAAGGATTCGCAGGACGTGTCGTCCTCGGCGAAGTTGACGAAGACGTGGTCGCCGCCCTTGCCGAGCGGCGTCTCCGCATGGCCGACCAGCGTCAGCACCGTGGCGCCGATCTCCTTCAGCCGGGCGAGCGCCGCCACGCTCTCCTTCGTCGTGCCGGAGAGCGAAGGGATGACGACGATCGACTTTTCCGTGAGATGCGCCGCGCCGGCCAGGATCAGCTCCGCCGGCATGTCGAGGAAGGCCGGAAAGCGCGAGCGCTGCTGCAGGAGCTGCACGGCCGGCTGCATCAGGATCGCCGCCCCGCCGGTGCCGAGGAAGAAGACGTTCTCCGCGCCCGCGGCCAGGCAGGCGCCGACGACCGCGTCGAGCCGCGCCTGCAAGGCGACCGCGCCCGACTGGATGCGCAGGAATCTCTCTTCGCCGAAGTTCAGCATGGCTCGGCCCTCTTTTTCAATGTTGTAAGACAACTGACATCGTGATGGCGGGCTGTCAAGGTGGGCGACGGCATTGCCGGTGGAGACCGAAGGGCGCCGCCTATGGAATGACGCCGGCGCCTCCTGCCCCTTCTCCCCGGCAGGGAGAAGGTCGCGGCAGCGGGATGAGGGGGCGCCGCAGGCGAAATGCCATGCGTTCCACCCCCTCTTCCGGCCCTTCGGGCCACCTTCTCCCCGCCGGGGAGAAGGGGGAACGGAGGCGCTGCATTCCAAAGGCCGCTCCAGCGACGCGGGTGGGGCGGGCACCCTTGACCGCCACGGATTTGTCAGACAAGAACGGGGTTCCCGATCGACGACCGCAGGAGGCAAGCCGGTGGAGGAACCCCTTCGCGATTCGCGCACGCTGGCCATCCAGCTTCGCGACCGGATCGCCGACCTCATCCGCGCCGAGGGCCTGAAGCCCGGCGACAAGCTGCCGACCGAGGCGCAGCTCACCCAGCGCTTCCGCATCTCGCGGCCGGCGCTGCGCGAGGCGCTGAAGCTGCTCGAACAGGACGACCTGATCCATGTCGAGCACGGGCGCGGCCGCTTCGTCTCGGCGCTCTCGGCCGTGCAGGTGGACCGGCCGATCACCGTGTTCGAGAGCGTCACCGACATGGCGCGCCACTACGGCTACCGCACGGTCAACAAGGTGCTGTCGATCGCCGAGGAGACGCCGGACAAGCGCGTGGCGGAGAACCTGCAGCTTGCGCCCGGCGAGCGCGTCATCCGCATCGAGCGGCTGCGGCTGCACGACGACACGCCGATCCTCTACTGCATCGACTACGTGCCGCGCGCCGTCGTGCCGGCGAAACTCTACGACATCGACTGGAGCGGATCGCTGATGGACCTGCTGGAGACCTACGGCAACCGGCCGCGCATGTCGGCGGCGGGCGTCTCGGCGGTGATGCTGCCGCAGGACGTCGTCGAGCGCCACGGCCTGAAGGACTTCGGCCCGGCGCTGCTCATCACCGAGACCTGTTTCAATGCCGCCGGCCTGCCGGTCAACTACGCGATCGACTACCACCGCGGCAGCCACTTTTCCTTCAGCCTGACGCGAAAGTAGCGATCCGCCGCGCCGCGCCCTCCAGCATCAGGCCGCCGAGCGCCTGCGTGACGGTCTCGCGGAAGAGCCAGTCCCCGGCCAGGTCGCCGAAGACATCCGTCATCGTCAGATAGGCGGCGACGATCTCCTCCGGATCGCCGAGCCCCGCGACGAGGGCGGCGATGCGGGCGGCATGCGGGTCGCGCACGTCGATGGCCTTGCCCTTCTCGTCCGTGCCGCGGGCATAGTGCATCCAGGCGGCGACACCGAGCGCCAGCCGCCCGAAGGACGCACCCGCCGTGCGCCGGTCGCGGATTGTGCCGAGCAGGCGCTGCGGCAGCTTCTGCGAGCCGTCCATGGCGATCTGCCAGGTGCGGTGGCGCAGCGCCGGGTTGCGGAAGCGGGAAACGAGGTCGCGGCGATAGGCGGCGAGGTCGAAGCCGGCAAGCGGCGGCAGGGTCGGCGAGACCTCGGCGCGCATCAGCCCCTCGATCAGGTCCGCCATGCCGGGGAGCGCCATCGCCGCGGCGACGGTCTCCGCGCCCGCGAGATAGCCGAGATAGGCGAGCGTCGAATGGCTGCCGTTGAGGAGCCGGAGCTTCATCGTCTCGAAGGCGGAGACGTCCGGCACGAAGACGACGCCCGCCTTCTCCCAGGCCGGCCGGCCGGCGGGGAAGACGTCCTCCACCACCCATTGCCGGAACGGTTCCGTCACCACCGGCCAGGCGTCCTCCATGCCGAGGGCGACGCTCACCGCCGCCCGGTCCTCCGCCGTCGTCGCCGGGACGATGCGGTCGATCATGGTCGACGGCGTGGCGACGTCCTTCACGGTGGCCGCCGCCCCGCGCAGCTCGGCGAAGCGTGCGACGACGCGGCCGAGCACATGGCCGTTGCCGGGAAGGTTGTCGCAGGAAAGCAGCGTGAAGGGCGGCACGCCGGCCGCCGCCCGGCGCACCAGCGCCGCGACGATGAAGCCGACGGCGGTGCGCGGGCGGGACGGATTTTCCAGGTCGTGCCGGATGTCGGGATGGTCCTCGTCCAGCGTGCCGTCCGCGGGGTTGTGGCAATAGCCCTTCTCCGTGACGGTGAGCGAGACGATGCGGGTTCCCGGATCGCTCATACGGGCGAGCACGGCCTCCGGCTCCTCCGGTGCGCAGAGGAGTTCCACGACGCTGCCGATGACGCGGAGCGTCTCGCCCGCGCCGTCCTGCACCTTCAGCGCATAGAGCCCGTCCTGGGGGGCGAGCGCGTCGCGGGTCCCGGGGCTGCGCAGCGAGACGCCGCAGACGCCCCAGCTCGTATCGTCGGCCAGCACGGCGTCGGTGAAGACGGCCTGGTGGGCGCGGTGGAAGGCGCCGATGCCGAGATGGACGATGCCGACCGTGACGGCGGCCGGGTCGTAGTCCGGCCGGGCGACCGTCTCCGGCAGGCGCGCGAGGGTTTTCCGGGAGAGCCGCATCACGTCGCCTGCTGCTGCTTGGCGCGGGCGACGATCTGCGTCGGGCTGACGAATTGCAGCGCCAGCACCAGCCAGAACAGCGTCGTCACCATGTAGATCACCGCCATGGCGTCGATCGACTGCGAGGCGCGCACGCCGGAGGCGAAGACGGCGTAGTAGAGCGAGACGACCAGCGTCTGGCTCGTCGGCCCGGCGACGAGGAAGGTGAGCTCGAACATGGCGATGGTGCGCACCAGCACGAGCAGCAGCGCGGCGAGCATGCCGGGCAGCAGCAGCGGCAGCAGGATGCGGACGAACAGGCTCCAGGTGCCGGCGCCGAAGACGCGGGCGGCCGCCTCGATGCGCGGGTCGATCTGCTCGATGAAGGGGATCATGACGAGGATGACGAAGGGCAGCGACGGCACGAGGTTGATGAAGACCACGCCCCAGAAGGTGCCGCCGAGGCCGACCTGGTAGAGGACCGTCGCCAGCGGAATGCCGTAGGTGAGCGGCGGGATCAGGAGCGGCAGCAGGAAGAGCAGCACGATCGCCCGCTTGCCGGGGAAGTCGCGCCGGGCCAGCGCATAGGCCGTGACGACGCCGACGACGCCGGAGATCAGCACCACCGTGAAGACGATCTGGAAGGTGACGATGACGACGCTCGACAGCTGGAACTCGCGCCAGGCGTCGAAATACCAGCGCGTCGTCCAGCCGGCCGGCATCCAGGTGCCGAGCCAGCGGGTGGCGAAGGAATTGACCACCACCGCCGCCATGACGGCGAGCAGGTTGAGCACGAAGAGGCCGGCGAGCGCCCAGACGGCGAAGCGCCACAGTTTCGAGCCGATGCCCTTGTCGCGTATCATGGTCCTATCCTTTCGTGCCGCCGGCCGGGCCGCGGTAGAAGAGCGAGCGCAGGCCGAGCACCGCGACGACGATGAGGAGCTCCACCACGCCCATGACGATGGCGATGGCCGTGCCCATGGAATGGTCGTATTGCTCGAAGGCGGCCTGGTAGGCGGCAATCGAGATCACCCGCGTGGCGCCCGCCGGCGCGCCGAGCAGCACGGCCGAGGGGAAGACCGCGAAGGCCTGCACGAAGGCGAGGCAGAAGGTGACGGCGAGCCCCGGCACCAAGAGCGGCAGGAAGACCCGCACGAAGCGCTGGCGCGGCGAGGCGCCGAGCGTGGCGGCGGCCTGCTCGATCGCCGGGTCGATGCCGGTGACGTAGGAGAGCGTCAGCAGGAAGGCGAAGGGGAAGCCGGTGATCAGGAGCGAGGCGAAGACGCCCCAGTAGTTGTTGGTGAGCTTCACCGGGCTTTCGAGGATGCCGAACAGGATCAGCGAGCGGTTGAACCAGCCCTGCGGCCCGAGGAAGGTCAGGAGCCCGTCGGCGACGAAGACGGTGCCGAGCGTCACCGGCAGCACGAGGATCGTCGTCAGCAGCCGCTGCCTGCTCATCAGCCGCACGCGAAAGGCGATCGGCACGGCGAGCGCGAGGTTGAGGATGGTCACGGGCAGCGCCAGCCAGAGCGTGGCGGCGATGGTGCCGTACTGGAAGCGGTCGGAGAAGAAGCGCGCGTAATTCGCATACCACGCGCCCTCGCGCGGCGTGATCGAATCGACGATGCCATAGAGGAAGGGATAGACGAAGAGCGCGGCCATCACCGCGACCCCCGGCAGCACCAAGAGCGTCGTGCCGTCGATGCCGCGGGCGGCGAGCCGGGTCCGGAGCGACGGGCCGCTCATGGCGCGGCACCCCGGAAGACCAGCGCGCGGCCTTCGACCGGCTGCAACCTGGCGGCGGCGCCGCGCGAAAGATGGCGGTCGGCGCGGAAGAACAGCTCCGAGCCGTCGCTGGCATGCGCCATGCCGAAGAAGGCGCGGCCGCGATATTCCATGCTGGAGACGGTGGCGGCGATGCCTTCGCCATCCTCGACCGCGACGAGGTCCTCCGGGCGCACGGAGAGGATCGCCGCGTCGCCGGGTTCCAGCGCCTCGCGGGCGATGCCGGAAAGCCGCGCGCCGGCCGTTTCGATCGTCGCTTCCTCGCCGTTCACGGCGACGACGCGGCCGGCAAGCCGCGTGCGGAAGCCCATGAAGTCGGCGACCTCGGCATGCACCGGGCGCTGGTAGAGGTCCTCCGGCGTGCCGATCTGCAGGATCCGGCCCTGGCTCATGACGACGATGCGGTCGGCGAGCGACAGCGCCTCGTCCTGGTCGTGAGTGACGTAGATGGTGGTGGAGCCGATCTGGTCGTGGATGCCGCGGATCTCGGCGCGCATCTCCAGCCTGAGCTTGGCGTCGAGGTTGGAGAGCGGCTCGTCCATCAGCACGACGGGCGGGCGGATGACGACGGCCCGGGCGATCGCCACGCGCTGCTGCTGGCCGCCGGAAAGCTGGCCGGGCAGTTTCTCCGCCTGCGAGCCGAGGCGGACGAGGTTCAAGGCCTCGTCGATGCGCCGGTCGGCCTCCGGTCCCTTGACGCCGCGCATGGCAAGGCCGAAGCCGACGTTCTTGCGCACCGTCATGTGCGGGAAGAGCGCGTAGCTCTGGAATACCATGCCGAAGCCGCGCCTTTCCGGCTCCAGCTCGTCGATGCGCCGGCCGCCGAGGCGGATCTCGCCGCCCGTGAGGCCGAGCAGCCCCGCCACGCAGTTGAGCGCCGTCGACTTGCCGCAGCCCGAGGGGCCGAGCAGCGCGATGAACTCGCCAGGCTCGATCGTCAGGTCGATGCCGTCGAGCGCGTTGTAGGCGCCGAAGGCGCGGCGGAGACCGACGAGCTCCAGCCGGTCGCCCTGTCGTGCCGGAGTTGCGGTCTGGAGCGGTTGGTTCAAGGGCGTCTCCTCTTCGTGGATGGTTTCTGTTCCCCCTTCTCCCCGCCGGGGAGAAGGTGCCCGAAGGGCGGATAAGGGGCAAGCTTGCCGTATCTTGCCTGCGGCACCCCCTCATCCCGCTAACGCCTCCTTCTCCCCGATGGGGAGAAGGAGGCAGGAAGCACCCTCGGCATTCTCTTTACGAACGCCCCGCGGGCGCCGCGTCCTGCCGGCTCGGCCCTTGGCCGCGCCGATCTGCCCGTCCCTTTCCCCCTTCTCCCCCGCGGGGAGAAGGTGGCCCGAAGGGCCGGATGAGGGGGTGGAACGCAGCGTGGCCTCGCCTGCGACGTCCCCCTCATCCCGCTGCCGCGACCTTCTCCCCGATGGGGAGAAGGAGGCGGGAAGCACCCTCGGCATTGCCTTTGCGAACGCCCCGCGGGCGCCGCGTCCTGCCGGCTCGGCCCTTGGCCGTGCCGATCTGCCCGTCCCTTTCCCCTTCTCCCCCGCGGGGAGAAGGTGGCCCGAAGGGCCGGATGAGGGGGTGGAGCGCACCGCAACTTCGCCTTCGGCGTCCCCCTCATCCCGCTGCCGCGACCTTCTCCCCGATGGGGAGAAGGGGGCAGGAGGCAGCCTCGGCATTCCCTATGCGATTGCCCTGCGATGATGATGGTGGCGGTGCCCGCTTCCCTGCGGACGCCGCGTCTTGCGGGCTTCAGCCCTTGGCGGCGCCGATCTGCTCGTCCCAGATGCGGAAGGCATCGACGATCTGGGCGGGCTCCAGCGGCGTCTCCAGCGGGTTGCTGGCGATCCAGTCCTCATATTCCGGGCGGCCGAACTCGGCGAGCGCGTCCTGGCTCGCCTGCGGCGCCATGGAAAGCGCCACGTCCTTGACCGCCGGGCCGGGGTAGAAATAGCCTTCGTCATAGGCGATGGCCTGCTGCTCGGGCTTGAGGACGAAGTTGATGACGTCGATCAGGACGGCCACCTTCTCGTCCGGCACGCCCTTCGGGATCACCGCGTAATGGGCATCCGTTACCCAGTGGAAGCCGGCGAGCGTGCCGACCTTCGCCTCGGCCGGAACGATGCCGAGGACGCGCGGGTTGATGTCCCAGCCGGTCGTGGTCACGACGATGTCGCGGGTGCCCTCGCCGAGCTCCTTCATCACCTGCGTCGTGCCGGTGCCGTAATATTCGACGTGCTCGCCGATGGCCTTGAGGTATTCCCAGGTCTTGCTCCAGCCGTTGACCGGATCGCGCGGGTCGCTGTCGCCGAGGAGATAGGGCAGGCCCATCAGGAAGGTGCGGCCGGGGCCGGAATTGGCCGGGCGCGCATACATGAACTTGTTCGGATTGGCCTTCGCCCATTCGAGCAGCTCCTCGGCCGTCTTCGGCGGCGTCGCCACGCGGTCGGGCATGTACTCGATGAGCGGGCCGGAGGGGTAGTAGGTGACGACGACGCCGCGGTCGCGGGCGAGCGCCTGCATCTTGAAGGCCTGCGGCAGGTAGATGGATTCGAGGTCCGGCAGGTTGGCCTTGTGGGCGGAGAGGTCGACCCAGAGGTCCTGGTCGAGGCCGGCCGACAGCGCGTCGGTGCCGGTCAGCACGAGGTCGATGTCGACGCGGCCGGCGGCCTGCTGCGCCTGGATCTTCGCAGGAAGCTCCGGCGCCGGCGCTTTGGTGAAGGCGAAGCTCGACACCCAGTCGGGCTTGGCGGCGGCATAGTTCTCGAACATGCCCTGCGTCAGCGCGAGGTTGCCCGCCACGTCGACGATGGTGATCGTCACCGGATTGGCGGGTGCTGCGACCTGCGCGAGGCCCCGGCCGGGCAGCAGGCCGAGGCCCGCCATGCCGGCGACGCCGCCGACGAACGATCTGCGTGTGATGTGCATTTCCGTCTCCTCCATCGTTGTGCCGGCCGTCTCCCGGCGGTCGGCGTTCCAAGCTCTCTTCAGTTCCCCCGCGATCCCGGGCGCGAGACCGCTTGGCGCCCTTGCCGGAATCGCGCCGGCCTCAAAGGCGGTAGGCGCGTCTCGCCAGCCTGTAGGCGAGCTCCCGCGCCAGGTCGTGCGCCTCCTCCTCGTCGAGGCGATGGTCGGCGGTAAGCCGGGCGAGATAGGCGCAGTCCACGCGGCGCGCCATGTCGTGCCGCGCCGGGATCGACAGGTAGGCGCGGGTGTCGTCGTTGAAGCCGACGGTGTTGTGGAAGCCGCAGGTCTCCGTCGTCGTCTCGCGGAAGCGGCGCATGCCCTCGGGGCTGTCGAAGAACCACCAGGCGGGGCCGAGCCGGAGCGCCGGATAATGGCCGGCGAGCGGGGCGAGCTCGCGCGAATAGGCCGTCTCGTCGAGCGTGAAGAGGATCAGCGTCAGATCGGGGTCGTTGCCGACGGCGTCGAGCAGCGGCTTCATCGCCCGCACGTAGTCGGTCGCCCTGGGGATGTCGGCGCCCTTGTCTGGCCCGAAGGCGGAAAAGAGCGCGGGATTGTGGTTGCGGAACGAGCCGGGATGGAGCTGCATGACGAGGCCGTCGTCCTGGCTCATCCGCGCCATCTCCGTCAGCATCTGGCCGCGGAAGGCCTCGGCCTCGTTCGCGTCCGCGCCGCCTGCAAGCACCCTGGCGAAGAGTGCCGCCGCCGCGTCGGCCGGCAGGTTCTCCGTCCGCGCGCTCGGGTGGCCGTGGTCGGTGGCCGTCGCGCCGCGCGCCTTGAAATATTCCCGCCGCGCCCGGTGGGCGGCAAGATAGCCGGCCCAGGTCGCGG
Source organism: Shinella pollutisoli (assembly GCF_024609765.1). Lineage (GTDB taxonomy): Bacteria > Pseudomonadota > Alphaproteobacteria > Rhizobiales > Rhizobiaceae > Shinella > Shinella pollutisoli. The sequence continues at coordinate 17,245 of NZ_JANFDG010000004.1, read as the reverse complement.
GCTCGCCCGTCATCGCCAGCAGTTTTTCCACATTGGCGGCAAAACCCTGCGCCTCCGGGTCGACCACGGCGTCCGGCCGGTAGGTCGGCACGACGCGGCCGTGCCAGCCGGAGCGGGCGACGGCGTCGTGATGGGAAAGGTCGTCGAGCGCACCGTCGGTGGTGGCGATCACCTCGATGCCGAAGGTGTCGTAGAGCGCGCGCGGGCGCAGCGCCGGCGTGGCGATGGCATCGGCGATGCGGTCGTAGAGCGCGTCGGCATTGGCGGGCGAAAGGCGCTCGGTGATGCCGAAGACCAGCTCCAGCGAATGCTCGAACCAGAGCCGCGTCGGCGTTCCGGCGAAGAGGTGGAAATGCTCGGCGAAGCGGCGCCAGATGGCGCGCCCGTCGATGACGGCCCGGGTGCCGTCGCATCGCGCCACGCCGAGATCCTCCAGAGGCACGCCCTGCGAATAGAGCATGCGCGTCGCGTAGTGGTCGGGCGTGATGAAGAGGGCGGCCGGGTCCGGGAAGGCCGGGTTCTCGGCATACCAGGCGGGGTCGGTGTGGCCGTGCGGCGAGACGATCGGAAGGCCGGCCACGCCGTCGTAGAGGCGCCGGGCGATCGCCCGGACGCCCGGGTCGGCAGGCAGCAGCCGGTCGGGGTGCAATGCCATTTCCGCCGTCTCCTCCTCGGTCCCAGTCTTGGCAACTGACGATAATTGATATACTAGTATCCAACATCAAGTCAACCGACGGATTTTCTCCATGCCGCAACCGACCTCCCAGGGTACCGTCCTGCCGCTCTTCACCGAGCCGGGCGGCACGCCGATCCGCCGGGTGACGACGGCCTCGGCCATCTACGGCCGGCTGCATGCGGCGATCCTGTCGCTGGAGATGAAGCCGGGCGCGGCGCTGCAGGAAAAGCGCATCGCGGAGGAGTTCGGCGTCAGCCGCACGCCGGTGCGCGAGGCGCTGCTGCGCCTGGCCGAGGCGGGGCTGGTGGAGATCTTCCCGCAGTCGGGCACCTTCGTCGCGCGCATCCCCGTCTCGGCCATCCCGGAGGCGGTCGTCATCCGCAAGTCGCTGGAGGGCACGACGGTGGAGAAGGCGACCGCCGTCGCGGAGCCGAAGGACATCGCCCGGCTCGACGCCATCATCGCCCGCCAGCGCGTGCATGCCGGGCTCGGCGAGACCTCCGCGTTCCACGAGCAGGACGAGGCCTTCCACGAGGCGATCTCGGCGATCGCCGGCTATCCGGGCATCTGGGCGCTGCTCAAGACGGTGAAGCTGCAGATCGACCGCGCCCGCCGGCTGACGCTGCCGGCGCTCGGGCGCATGGACAGCGTGATCGAGGAGCACGTGACGATCCGCGACGCCATCGCCGTCCACGACCGGGACGCGGCGCATGCGGCGATGATGCACCATCTGAGCGCCGTCATCCCGGACATCGACGAGCTGCGGCTCCTGCATCCGGGCTTTTTCCGCTGAGCCGTTCCGGCTCCATCAAAGACAAGGGGAGGATGAGAAACGATGCGGCAGGCTTGGAGGTGGTTCGGCCCGGATTCGCCGGTCTCGCTCGACGATATCAGGCAGGCGGGCGCGACCAATGTCGTCTCCGCCCTGCACGAGGTGCCGATCGGCGAGGCCTGGACCGAGGCCGCCGTGCGCGAGCGCAAGACGCTGATCGAGACGACGCCCGCCGGCCGCACGCCGCTCGCCTGGTCGGTGGTGGAGAGCATCCCGATCCCCGACGCCGTCAAGCGCCGGGGCGGCGAGGCGAAGGCCGAGATCGAGGCGTGGATCGCCAGCTTGGAGGCCGTCGCCGCCTGCGGCATCCGCATCGTCTGCTACAATTTCATGCCGGTGGTCGACTGGACGCGCACGGAGCTCGACTTCGTCACCCCGACCGGGGCGACCGCCATGCGCTTCGACCACGAGCGCTTCGCCGCCTTCGACCTCTTCGTGCTGGAGCGCCCGGGCGCAGCGGCCGACTATTCGCCCGAGGACCGGGCACGGGCGAAAACGGTGTTCGAGGCGATGAGCAAGGCGGAGATCGCCGAGATCACCCGCATCATCACCTCGGCGCTGCCGGGCTCGACAACCGACCCGCTCACCATTCCCGGCTTCCGCGACCGGCTCGCCGCCTATCGCGACGTCGATGCGGAAAAACTCCGCCGGCACCTGATCGCGTTCCTTAAGGCCGTGACGCCCGCCGCCGAGGCGCGCGGCGTGAAGCTGACGCTCCATCCCGACGATCCGCCGCGCCCGCTCTTCGGCCTGCCGCGCATCGCCTCGACGGCCGAGGACTACGCGGCGCTGTTTGCCGCCGTGCCGTCGCCGGCGAACGGCATGTGCCTGTGCACCGGCAGCCTCGGCGTTCGCGCCGACAACGACCTGCCGGCGATCGCCCGCCGCTTCGCCCCGCGCATCCATTTCACGCATCTGCGCGCCACCACCCGCGAGGGCGACGGCCGCAGCTTCCACGAGAGCGCGCATCTGGAGGGCGACGTGCCGATGGTCGCGGTGCTGAGGGAACTCGTCGCGGAGGACCGCAGGCGGGAGGCGGACGAGACCATCGTCTTCCGCTCCGATCACGGCCACCGCATGCTGGACGACCTCCGGAAAACCGTCACGCCCGGCTATCCCGCCATCGGCCGGCTGCGCGGCCTCGCCGAGCTGCGCGGCATCCTGCACGCCCTCGACGCGCCGCCGACGTGATCTGTATCCCCTTCTCACCGCCGGGGAGAAGGTGGCCCGAAGGGCCGGATGAGGGGGTGAACCTTCGCTTGGCGGGCGTCCCCTCATCCCGCTGCCGCGACCTTCTCCCCGCCGGGAGAAGGAGCGGAAGGCACGCTCTTCATTCATGAGTGACGCTCTTCGCGTTGGCCGGACGGTTGACATATATTCGCGACATCGTAGATTTGTAAGGATGAAGATCAACGCCGAAACCATGCAGGCCGCCGCCGACGAGGCGAGCGAGCTTCTCAAGGCGCTCGCCAACCGGCACCGCCTGCTGATCCTCTGCCAGCTCGTCGACGGCGAGAAGTCGGTGGGCCAGCTCGCCGAATTCCTCGGCATCCGCGATTCCACCGTCTCGCAGCATCTCGCCCTCCTGCGCAGGGACCGGCTGATCGCCGGCCGGCGCGACGGGCAGACGATCTGGTACCACATCGAGAGCGCGGCCGCCCGCAACGTGCTCGCCGTCCTCTACGCCTCCTTCTGCGAGCCGCGTTGCGCGGACGGAAGCAAGGCCATCGCAGAGGAGAGGTGAGATCGCTCAAAGCCTCCTTCTCCCCGGCAGGGAGAAGGTCGCGGCAGCGCGATGAGGGGGCGCCGAAGGCGCAGGCACACAGGCTCTTCCCGGCTTCGCCCCGTCATCCGGCCCTCCGGGCCACCTTCTCCCCGCCGGGGAGAAGGGGAAAGCGGCCTCACACGTCCAGGATCGCCTTGATCACGCCGGCCTCGGGCCGCGACCAGTCGGAGAAGAGCCGGACCGCGTCGTCGAGCCGCCCGCGATGGGTGTTCAGCGCCCGGGTCGGCACGTTGCCCGCCGTCATCTGGCGCACCACCTCGGCGAAATCGTCGGGCTGGGCGTTGCGGCTGGCGATCAGCGTCGCCTCGCGCTTGTGGAATTCCGGGTCGGAGAAGGTGATGTCCTGGCGCACGACGGAGAGCAGCACGTAGCGCGCGCCGTGGGCGAGGAAGGCGAAGCCGCGCTCGATCGGCCCGGCACTGCCGGTCGCGTCGATGACGACGTCGAAGCCGTCGCCGCCGGTCATGCGGGCGATCTCCGCCTCCGCTCCGGCATCGGCGACGAGAGAGGCATCCGCGCCGAGCCGGCCGGTCGCGAAGGCGAGGCGGTCGGCGCGGGTGTCCATTACCGTCACATGCGCGCCGCGCGCCTTGGCGAAGATGATGGCCGACATGCCGATCGGCCCGGCGCCGGTGACGAGCACCCGGTCGGCGGCGGAGATGGCGCCGCGCTTGACGCCGTGCGCGCCGATCGCCAGGAACTCGATCTGCGCGGCGTCCTCCAGCGCGATGCCGCCCGTCGGCACGACGTTGGATTCGGGCACCGAGAGATATTCGGCCATGCCGCCGTCGCAATGGACGCCGAGCACGCGGATCGACTGGCAGGCATTGGTGAGGCCCTTGCGGCAGGCATGGCAGGCGCCGCAGGAGAGATAGGGCACGATGTAGACCGGTTCGCCCGCCGTGAGGCGGCTACCGGCCGGTGCCTCCTCGACCGTGCCGGAGAGCTCGTGGCCCATGACGCGCGGATAATCGAGGAAGGGATGCTTGCCCGCGAAGATATGGAAGTCGGTGCCGCAGATGCCGACATGGCGGATGCGCACCAGCACCTCGCCCTCGCCGCGCGCCGGCGCGGGACGGGAGACGAGAGCGAGACGGCCGGGTTCCTCGCAGAGAAGCGCTTTCATGGGGGAGGTTTCCTGATGGGGTTGGAATGGGAGCCGGCCGCGACCGGCCGGTCTCGATCTTTGCAGGGGCCGCTTTCCCTTCTCCCGCCGGGGAGAAGGTGGCCCGAAGGGCCGGATGAGGGGGCAAGCGCGCCGCATCCTGCCTGCGGCACCCCCTCATCCGCTGCCGCGACCTTCTCCCCGCCGGGGAGAAGGGGGCAGGAGGCACCCTCGTCATTCCCTATGCACGGCCCTGCCGGGGGAGGGTGAAGCCGCTTACGGCTTCGGCATTTCCGCCGGCAGGTCGACGTTGTTGTAGCGCTTGTAGATCTCGTTCAGCTTGCCGTTGGCGAGATCGTCGGCGACCCACTGGTTGACCGCCGCCTTCAGCGCGTCCTCGCCCTTGCGCAGGCCGACGGCGTAGGGATTGACCTTCAGCACGATCTTGGCCTCCAGCGGATCGGCGGTGCGGCGCTCGTTGACGGCGTTCATGATCTGCGGGGCGGAGACCATGATGTCGTTCTGGCCGGAGACCAGCGCGGTGACGAGCGTGGCGTCGTCGTCGTAGCGCACGATGGTGGATTCGGTCGCCTGCGTCGTGGCTTCCTTGTCGTTGGTCGTGCCGCGGGTCGTGGCGAGCTCCTTGCCCTTCAGGTCCTCGAGGCTCTTGATCTCGATGCCCTTCGGCGCGGCGGCGATGACCTGGATGACGCCGTGCGGATCGGCGAAGTCGATCACCTGCTTGCGCTCCTCGCTGATCGACAGCGAGGCGATGACGACGTCGGCCTTGCCGGTGAGCAGGAAGGGGATGCGGTTCGGGCTCGTCACCTCGACGATCTCCAGCTTGACGCCGAGATGGTCGGCAAGCAGCTTCGCGCTCTCCACTTCCGAGCCGGTCGGCTGCATGTTGGCGTCCTGCATGCCGAAGGGTGGCGAGCCGAGGTCGATGGCCGCGCGCAGCGTGCCGCGGGCCTTGATGTCGTCGAGCGTGTCGGCGAGCGCCAGCGCCGGAACGGCGGCGGCGAGCGTGAGCGCCACGGCGCCGGTCATCAGGGTTCTGCGTTTCATGGTCTGTCTCCTCCTGAGAGATGGTTGGGAAGGGATGGCCTCAGAGGCCGTTGTGCAGGAACTCGCGGAGCTCCTGCGTCTGCGGATCGTCGAGCATCGCGCCGGGGCCGGTCTCCCAGACCTTGCCCTGGTGCATGAAGATGACCTTGCTCGCCACCTTGCGGGCAAAGGCCATCTCGTGGGTGACGAGGATCATGCTCATGCCGCCGCGGGCGAGGTCCTCCATCACGCGCAGCACCTCGCCGGTGAGCTGCGGGTCGAGCGCGGAGGTCACCTCGTCGAACAGCATAAGCTTCGGCTGCATGGCGAGCGAGCGGGCGATGGCGACGCGCTGCTGCTGGCCGCCGGAAAGCTGCTCGGGATAGTTGTCCGCCTTCTCCGAAAGCCCGACGCGGGCGAGAACGCTTTCCGCGAGCTTGCGCGCCTCGGCCTTGCCCATGTCCTTCACGCAGGTCGGCGCCAGCATGATGTTCTGCGCCACCGTCAGGTGCGGGAAGAGGTTGTAGCTCTGGAAGACGATGCCGACGTCGCGGCGCAGCGCGCGGCGGTCGAGCGCCGGGTCGTGCACCTTGTGGCCGCAGACGGTGATCTCGCCGCTGTCGACCGTCTCCAGCGCGTTGATGCAGCGCAGCGCCGTCGACTTGCCCGAACCCGACGCGCCGATCACCGCGACGACCTCGCCCGGACCCACCTCGAAGCTGACGCCCCTCAGGACCTGCACGGCCCCGAAGCTCTTGTGGACATTGCTGAGGCTAACGACGGCCGACATTGAGTTTCCTTTCCAGGCTGCGGCTCCAGGCCGAGAGGGGGTAGCAGATGACGAAGTAGAAGGCGGCGACGACGATGAAGACGGTGAAGGGCTCGAAGATCGTGTTGTTGACGAGCTTGCCGGCCTGGGCGAGCTCGACGAAGCCGACGACCGAGGCAAGCGAGGTGTTCTTGACGATCTGCACGAGGAAGCCGACGGTCGGCGCCGTGGCGATGCGCATCGCCTGCGGCAGGATCACCCGCGTCATGCGCTGCCAGCGGGTGAGCGCCAGGCACTCGGCCGCCTCCCACTGCGTCTTCGGCACGGATTCGAGGCAGCCGCGCCAGATCTCCGCCAGGAAGGCGGAGGAATAGACGACGAGGCCGAAGCCCGCCGCGACGATCGCCGGCAGCCTGTCGAGGCCGATGACGGCGAGGCCGAAATAGAACAGGAACAGCGTGACGAGCAGCGGCGTGCCCTGGACGATCTGGATATAGCCGGCGGCCAGCCGCCGCACGAGCGGGCTCGGCGAGATGCGGGCGAGCGCCAGCGCGAAGCCGATGATCGAGCCGCCGATGAAGGCGATGGCCGAGAGGCCGATGGTCCAGAGCCCGCCGATGGCGATGAACTGGAGATGGACCGGGGTGAGCGACATGTCCTCTCCTCCTCAGATGGCCGTGCCGAGCTTGCGGCGGCGGGGGAAGATGACGAGGCCGAACAGCGTGAAGGCCGCGCGCACGACGAAGGAGAGCACGATGTAGAGCGCGCCGGTGACGATATAGGTCTCGAAGGAGCGGAACGTGTCGGACTGGATGCGGTTGGCGACCGCCGTCAGTTCCTCCGCCGAGATCTGCGAGGTGATCGACGAGGCGAGCATCAAGAGCACGTACTGGCTGGTCAGCGCCGGATAGACGCGCTCGATAGCCGGCCGGACGATCACGTGCCAGTAGGTCTGCGTGCGCGTCAGCCCGAGACATTCGGCGGCTTCGAGCTGCGACTTGTGGATCGATTCGAGGCCGGCGCGGACGATCTCGCAGGTATAGGCGCCGACATTGACGACGAGGGCCGCCACCGCCGCCGTGTTCGCCGTCACCTTCAGCCCGAGCGAGGCGAAGCCGAAATAGACGAGGAATATTTGCACCAGGAGAGGCGTGTTGCGGATCGTCTCGACATAGATCGCGACGACCGTCTTCAGCCAGGGCGGCCCATCGGCGCGGGCAATCGCACAGAGCGTGCCGACGACGAAGCCGAAGACGGTGGCAAGCGCCGAGAGCTTCAGCGTCAGCCACACGCCCTGAAGGAACACCGGCCAGTAGGGCAGGAGGGCGGAGAAATCGAATTGATAGCTCATGCGGCCACCCGGTTGACGATGGAGGAGAGCACCGGCGCGGGGGTTCCCGCCCAGTCGAGGAAGGCGGCGAGGCGCCGTTCGACCTTCAGCGCATGGTTGCCGGCGATGTCGGCGATGCGGTGGTCGAGATAGGGGTTGAGGAAGCGGCCGAGCGTCGTCCCGACATAGTCCCGCGCCTCTTTCTCCATGCCGCGGGCGGCAAAGCCCGGCACGACCTCGTCGCGATAGACCGCGTCGAGCCGGGCGCGGATCGCCGGGTCGGCGAGGATCTCTCGCACGGTCTCGTCTTCCGGGCGGCCGTCCGCCTGCCAGATGTCGGCGAGCACGGTGTGGCCGAGGTTGAGGATGTGCAGCTTCAGCCGCTCGTAGGGTTCGAGGTCGTCGGTCAGCACGATGGCCGGGTGCTCGCAGGGCAGCGTCAGCCCCGGCGCGCGCTCGATCGCCCAGAGCGCATAGGGCTCGGCGACGGCGCCGGCGGGCTCGATCGGCTCGGAGACGATGCGGTCGACCAGCGTGTTGGCGAAGACGACGCTGCCGTCGAGCCAGGCGAGGAAGGCTTCGTCCGTGCCGGCCTCGGCGGCAAGGCCGCGGACGATCGCCTTCAGCACCGGGCCGTTGCGATTGACGAGCTCTGAGGGCAGCACCGTCAGCGGCCGGCCGCCCCGCTGGAAGCGGGCGTGGAGGAGCTGGGCGAGCTTGCCGGGGAAGGAGGGAAGCGGCGTCCCGATGCCGAGCCCCGCCTTCGCCTCGCCGGGTGTGGCGGCATAGCCGGCATCGCCGGTGTTGGAGAGGACGAAATCGGCCTCCTCGCAAAACAGCCGGACGACCTCCGCCCAGTCGCCCGCGGTCGAGAGGCCGCGCGCGACGCTCTTCACGGCGATGCGGCGCTCGACCGGCTGGCCGTCCTCAAGCCCGCGAATGACGACCGGGAAGCCCGCCGGATCGGAGAAAGCGGCAAGGCGGCCCGCGCGGGCGGCGGAGCCGGAGGTCTGGACGATGACGACGGGCGGCACGTCCTGGCCGGCCTCGCGCGCCTCGTGCAGGAAGAGGTCCGCATGCGCCTGGAGGAAACGGCTCGTGCCGAATTGCAGGACGACGCGCGTCATCGGCCGTCACCCGCCGGGCGACAGCTGCGCGAAAAGGGGCTGCGGCGCGCATTGCGCCGGGCGACCGCTTGCATGAACTCCTCCCGTCCGTCAGGCAGCAGATTTGTTCTTTTTGCATAAAAGACATCACCCTTGCAGGCAAACTGTTTTTTATATAAAAAAATCATGCCAAAAAAACAGTGTCGGCATCGACTGTCCGCATGTGGGGGAAGGGCGGTCGCACAGGCAATGACGAGGGCGCTTCCTGCCTCCTTCTCCCCCGCGGGGAGAAGGTCGCGGCAGCGGGATGAGGGAGACGCCGAAGGCGCAGGAGCGACGGCGCTGATCGGCTTCGCCCCCCTCATCCGGCCCTTCGGGCCACCTTCTCCCCACCGGGGAGAAGGGGAAAGCGGCAACGGCTTGCCCGATGGTGCGGCAAGGGGTGTCAGAGGGAGGGAACCAGGCATGAAGACCAACGCGCTCTACAAGCGGACCTACAACCAGTGCCTGGACCTGCTCGCCCGCGCCGCGCCCGGCCGGCCGCTCGCCTCCGAGCCGCAGATGGCGGCCACGCTCGGCGTCAGCCGCACGACGCTGCGCGCCGTGCTCGCCGAGCTTTCCGCCCGGCGCATCGTCGCCATCGACGGGCGCGCGAAGGTGCTCCTGCGCCTGCCCGAGCGCGCCGACTATCTCGACGGCACCGATCTGGAGCCGCTCGCCGAGATGGTGGAGCGCAAGTTCATGGCCTGGATGGTGGGGCCGGAATGCAGCCCCGGCCAGATCATCAACGGGCTCGACCTCGCCCGCCAGTTCGGCGTCTCGACCTCGGCGATCCGCGATTGCCTCAGCAAGTTCAGCCATTTCGGCCTCCTGGAGCGGCAGAGCAACGGCCGCTGGCGCGCGCTTGGCCTCACCGTCGACTTCGTCACCGAACTGTTCGACATGCGCGAGTTCATGGAGTTCCGCGCGCTCGACCGCTTCATGGCGCTGCCGCCGGAGCATCCCGCCTGGCGGGCGCTGTCGGGCCTGGAGGAGGAGCACCGCGCCATGCTCGCCGACATCGACCGGCGCTACCGCGACTTCTCCGATCTCGACCACCGCCTGCACCGGCTGATCAACGGCGTGGCGCCGAACCGCTTCTTCATCAACATCCAGGGCGTGATGTCGGTGATCTTCCACTATCACTACCAGTGGAACAAGAAGGACGAGAAGGAGCGCAACCACGTCGCCGTGGAGGAGCATCTCGCCTATATCGCCGGGCTGGAAAGCGGCGACATCGCCAAGGCCCGCGCCGCCTGCGGCTTTCACCTCAAGACGGCCCGCTCGACGCTGCTCGCCTCGATCGAGGTGGCGACGGGCCCCTAGCCCGCTTCCTGCCGCCGCACGGGCTTGCCCTCTTCCGCCTTGTAGAAATACTGGCTCGCGACCAGCCATCCCTTGAGCGGGCGCAGCGGCGGTATGCAGGTGAGCAGCATGAACGGGCCGGTGACGAAAAGCTGCGTCAGCAGCGAGGCGCTGAAGGCCACCTCCAGCCAGACGGCGAGCGCCGCGCTCGGGATACAGGCGAAACAGATGACGAAGAAGGCCGGGCCGTCCGCCGGGTCGGCGAAGGAATAGTCGAGCCCGCAGGCCTCGCATCGCGGCGCCAGCGTCAGGAACCCCCTGAAGAGATGGCCCTGGCCGCAGCGCGGGCAGCGACCCCGGATGCCCGTCTGCATGGGCGGCAGCGGCGGATAGTCCTCGTTCACGGCGTGCGGCGTTTCCATACCATTCAATCCTGTCATCTGATGCATGCATATAGATGCAATCATACCGTCAATATGTCGACCGGACATACTGACGCAGGCAGGGCGGATGTTCCTCTCGTGGAACAACGAGCGCGCCTCCTGCCCCCTCTCCCCCCGCGGGGAGAAGGTCGCGGCAGCGGGATGAGGGGGCGCGCCGCAGGCGAATCTACGGCGTGCTCCGCCCCCTCATCCGGCCCTTCGGGCCACCTTCTCCCCGCGGGGGAGAAGGGGAGTGGAGAGGTTGCCTTTTCGACGTCAGAAGAACGAGCCGGCCATTTCCGGCGGCCCTTCGAGGGCATGCGCCATGAAGGCGAGCGCCGTCTTGAGGTCGGGCCGGGAGACCGGGCCGCCGAGGCAGACGCGCACGGCCTCCGACGCCGCGCCGTCGACGGTGAAGGCGTCGCTCGCCACTATGCCGAGGCCGCAGGCGCGCATGTGGGCGCTGAAGGTGGAGCGCGTCCAGCCGTGCGGCAGCGGCAGCCAGATGTTGAAGGCGAGCGCGTCGGCGCGGTAGGAGACGCCGGAGAGCAGACCGGCGGCGAGCGCCTGGCGCGCCGCGGCCTCGGCACGGAGGAAGCGGAGGATCGCGTCGGCCGTGCCGTCGCCGATCCAGCGCGTGGCGAGCGCGGCGGTGAGCGGCGAGGCCATGACGCTGCCCGTGCGCATCGCGCTGGCAAAAGACCAGACGGCGCGGCCGTCGTCGGGCGCCGCCACATAGGCGAGGCGCAGGCCGGCGCCGAGGCATTTCGAGAGGCCGCCGATGTGCCAGGCGAGCTCCGGCGCCATGGCGGCGAGCGGCATCGGCGCTTCCGCCGGGACGAAGCCGTAGGCGTCGTCCTCGACGATCGGCACGCGGTGGCGGCGCGCCACCGCGACGATCTCGCGCCGCCGCGCCTCCGGCATGGTCAGCGTCAGCGGGTTCTGCAGGGTCGGGTTGAGATAGAGCGCCTTCGGCGCCTCGCGCTCGCAGGCCGCGGCGAAGGCCTCCGGAAGGATGCCGTCGCCATCCATCGGCAGGCCGGCGAGCCGCAGGCGGAGCTGCGCCGCGATCGAGCGCAGGCCCGGATAGGTGACGTTTTCCGAGAGCACCGTGTCGCCCGGGCGCGCGAGCGTGGCGAGGATCGAGAGCAGCGCCGGATGCGCCCCCGGCGTGACGAAGATGCGCTCCGCCGGCGGCGTCAGCCCGCGGCGGCCGAGCCAGAGGGCGGCCGCCTCCTTGTCCATCGCCGCCCCGCCGAAACCCTGGTAGCGCAGGAGGGGGACGAGATCGGCCGAAAGCGCCGAGAACCCCGCCCGCATGCGGGCGACGAGGTCCGGGTCGTCCGGCTCCGGCGGCATGTTCATCGACGGATCGGCGGCCGCGGCGCGGCGCGGGTCGGGCGGCGCGTCGGCGGCCGGGCCGCCGCCCGTCACGAAGGTGCCGCGGCCGACATGCGACTCCACGAGCCCGCGCTTCTGCGCCTCCAGGTAGCCGCGGGCGACGGTGGTGACGTCGATGGCGAGCCTTCCGGCCAGCGCGCGGTGCGTCGGCAGCCTGTCACCGGGGGAGAGCCGGCCGCTGCGCCGGTCCATCTCGATCAGGTCGGCGATCGCCATGTAGAGCGGGCTGCCGCTCCGGCTGAGGTCGGGATGCCAGGTCTTCATGCCACAGGGTTCCATGCAGGACGGATATTGACTGTATATTGCCTGCAGGCGCGCCTGTCATCCGGCGGGACAGGACAAAGCGTCGCAAGCCTCGCCCCGCGAGCACCCCCGCCCATGCATAGCTGCATTGCACAAATTTTGCTTTTGCTCTGCACAAATCCGAGGCATGTTGCACACAGCTCCTGCACAGATGGCTCCCTCCCAGTGCCATGCACGAGCTGTTCCCCTCTGGAGGTTCTTAACCTTCATACCTTAAGGGCCGCGGCTTCGCCGATGGCCCTTTCTTTTTGCCCTCATTCCATCGCACCGATCCCGGAACGCCGCCGTCCTGTCGGCGCAGCCGAAGACCATGCCGTGGCGGCCGGCTGGCTTTGCCGGCGGCAACGAAGGGCTCCTGCGCCGATGCCGGCGCGGTGGCGGCGAAGGCGGGAAGGGGAGGCGGTCTTCTGGCGGCGGGAACGGCGCGATCTCGCTCGTGACGGCCGGCGCGGCGTATCGCCCACGGGCGAAGGGGCAGGCGCCGCTTGACACCGCCTCCGCCCGCGTCCTATGAAACACCCATTCCGAGGGGGGCATCGAACGATGCTGAGATGGCGGTGAGCCGGACCCTTGAACCTGATCCGGGTCATGCCGGCGTAGGAACGGAACGAGGGGCCGAACGGCAATCCTTCCCACTTCTTCGCTTCGCCTGGATCTCCATGATGACAATCGGGAGATCGCCAATGCCATATTCCGTTTCGCTCCGCCCGCCGCAACCGCGCCGCTAGCCCGGCCGTGGCCATGCTCCGCACCGCCCTGATGCTCGTCGCCGGCTGGCAGGCGCTCGTCGTCATGCTGGCGCCGCCGCGCTACATCCTGCCGGCGCCGCTCGACGTGCTCGCCGCCTTCCGCCGGCAGGCCGGCTTCCTCCTCGACCATGCGCTGGTGACGCTCGTTGAGATCGCCGCGGGCTTCGCCGCCGGCGCGCTCCTCGGCGTCGCCACCGCGCTCGCCGTCGCCGCACTGCCGGGCTTCGGGCGGCTCGTCTGGCCGGTCGTGCTGGTGCTGCAGGCCTTTCCCGTCTTCGTGCTGGCGCCGCTGCTCGTCGTCTGGTTCGGCTTCGGGCTCGCCTCGAAGGTGGTGATGACGGCGCTGATCATCTTCTTCCCCGTCGCCTCGGCCTTCGCCGACGGCCTGCGCCGCACCGATCCCGAGCTCCTCGACGCCACCGCGATGACGCCGGCCACGCGCCTGCAGGCGCTCGTCCACGTCCGCGTGCCGCTGGCGCTGCCGTCGCTCGTCACGGGGCTTCGCGTCGCCGCCCCGCTGGCACCGCTCGGCGCCGTGGTCGGCGAATGGGTGGGCGCGTCCGCCGGCCTCGGCTTCGTCATGGTGCAGGCCAATGCCCGCATGCAGACCGACACCGTCTTCGCCGCCATGGTCGTGCTCGCCGTCCTCACGCTTCTCCTGCGCCGGGGCGTCGATGCGCTCGCCCCCCGCCTCGCCCCCTGGGCGCGCGAAGGATGAGCCGCCCCGTCACCCATGGGAATGCCGAGGGCGCCTTCCGCCCCTTCTCCCCGGCGGGGAGAAGGTCGCGGCAGCGGGATGAGGGGGACGCCGAAGGCGAGGCCGCAGTGCCCTTCACCCCCTCATCCGGCCCTTCGGGCCACCTTCTCCCCGGCGGGGAGAAGGGAACGGAGACGCCGCGTTCCATACGCCATTGCCCCATCCCCAACCCCGGAAGATGCCATGCTGAAAAAGACCCTCTCCGTCCTCGCCCTCTCGCTTGCGCTCGCCGGCCCCGCGGCCGCGAAGGACAAGCTCACCGTCCTGCTCGAATGGTTCGTCAATCCCGACCATGCCCCGCTGGTGGTGGCGCAGGAACTCGGCCTGTTCGACAAGGCCGGGCTCGACGTCGAGCTCCTGCCGCCCGCCGACCCGTCGATGGTGCCGCGGGCCGTCGCCGCCGGCCAGGCCGAGATCGGCATCCACTACCAGCCGAACCTCTATCTCGACCACGCCGCCGGCGTGCCGCTCGTGCGCTTCGGCACGCTGGTCGAAACGCCGCTCAACACGCTGACGGTGCTTGCCGACGGCCCGGTGAAGTCGCTTTCCGACCTCGCCGGCAGGCGCATCGGCTTCTCCGTCTCCGGCTTCGAGAACGCCATGCTCGCGCGCATGCTCGAAGGCGCGGGCGTCGACCGCGAGAGCGTCGAGCTCGTCAACGTCAATTTCGCCCTGTCGCCGTCGCTGGCGAGCGGCCGGGTCGACGCCACCATCGGCGGTTTTCGCAATTTCGAGCTGACGCAGATGCGGCTCGCCGGCCACGAGGGCCGCGCCTTCTTCCCCGAGGAGCACGGCGTGCCGCTCTATGACGAGCTCGTCTTCGTGACCCGTCCGGAGCTCGTCGGCGACGACCGCCTCTCCCGCTTCCTGACGGCGGTGGAGGAGGGCGCGATCCACCTCACCAACCACCCGCAAGAGAGCTGGGCGCTCTTCGTCAAGGCCCATCCCGACCTCGACGACGCGCTGAACCGGCAGGCCTGGCTGGACACGCTGCCGCGCTTCGCCAAGCGCCCGGCCGCTCTCGACCGCGGCCGCTACGCCCGCTTCGGCGCCTTCCTCGCCGAGAGCGGCCTGATCCCGGCCGCGCCCGCCGTCGAGACGATCGCGGTGGAACTCCGATGACCGCGCCGCTCGCCGAAGAGGCCGCCCGCCTGCTGGAGCGCCTGCGCGAACGGGGCCCGCGCGTGCACTGCCTGATGAACACGGTCGTGCGCAAGCTCGTCGCCGACGGTCTCTCCGCCCTCGGCGCCGTCCCCTCCATGACCGACGCGCCGGAGGAGGTGGAGGCCTTCGTCGGGAAGGCCGATGCGCTCTGCGTCAACCTCGGCACGCTCGACGCCGCCCGCCGCGCGGGGATAGACCGCGCCGTGGCCCGGGCGGGCGAGGCGCGAAAGCCCTGGCTGCTCGACCCCGCCCATTGCGACTACTCGCCGGCGCGCACGGCCTATGCCGCGGGGCTTCTCGCCCGCCGCCCCGCGGTGCTGCGGGCGAACGCCGCCGAATTCGCGCTGCTCGCGATGCCCGAGGACGTCGTCGCCGTGCGCACCGGCGAGACGGACCGCATCGCGCTTGGCGCCAAGGCCGTCGCCATATCGAACGGCCATCCGCTGACGGCGCGCGTCACCGGCACCGGCTGCCTTTCCGGCGCGCTCGCCGCCGCCTTCCTCGCCCTCGACGCGCCGCCCTTCGCGGCGGCCGTCGCCGCCATGCTGGCGCTCGGCGTCGCCGCGCAAGAGGCCGCGACGACGGCGCGCGGGCCGGGCAGCTTCGAGCCGGCGCTCATCGACGCGCTCTTCAACCTTTCCCCCGAGGACATCCGCAGAGAGGCAAGGATCGACCATGACCAGAGTGGACTATAGGCTGAACGCCATCATCGACGGCAGCCTCGCCGGGCGGGGCGATCTCGCCGCGCTCGCCCGCACCGCGGCGGAGAACGGCGCGACCCTCCTGCAATACCGCGACAAGGACGCCCCGACCCGGACGATGGTGGCGCGGGCCCGCGCGATCCGCGCCGCGCTCGCCGGCACCGGCGTGCCGCTCGTCGTCAACGACCGGCTCGACGTGGCGCTCGCGGCGGAAGCCGACGGCGTGCATCTCGGCCGCGAGGACATGGCGCCGGAGACCGCCCGCCGCCTGCTCGGCCCCGCGGCGATCGTCGGCGTGACGGTGAAGGACGCGGCCGACGCCGAGGCCGCCATCGCCGCGCCGGCCGACTATGCCTGCATCGGCGGCGTGTTCGAGACGCTCTCCAAGCACAATCCCGACCCGCCGCTCGGCCTCGACGGCTTCGCCGCGCTCCGCGCCCGCATCGCCGCCGCCCGGCCGGACCTGCCGGTCGGCGCCATCGCCGGCATCGACGCGGCCCGAGCCGCGGCGGTGGTGCGCGCCGGCGCCGCGGGCGTCGCCGTCATCTCCGCCGTCTTCGCCGCCGCCGACGTCGCCGCCGCGGCACGGCAGGTCAGGGCCGCCGTCGACCGCGCGCTGGCGGAGGCGCGGCCATGACCCCGGTCGCGCTCACCATCGCCGGCTCCGACAGCGGCGGCGGCGCCGGCATCCAGGCGGACCTGAAGACCTTCTCCGCCCTCGGCGTCTACGGCGCGAGCGTCCTCACCGCCGTCACCGCGCAGAACACCGAAGGCGTGCGCGCCGTGGAGGACATCACCCCGGAAACCGTCGCGGCGCAGATCGACGCCGTCTGCGAGGACATGGCGGTCGGGGCCGCGAAGATTGGCATGGTCTCGCGCCGGGAGACGATCGCCGCCATCGCCGCGCGGCTCCGCCACCACGGCATCCGTCCGGTGCTCGACCCGGTGATGGTCGCGACCTCCGGCGACCGGCTGCTGCGGCCCGACGCGATCGAGACGCTGCGCGCCGCGCTCCTGCCGCTTGCCGCCCTCGTCACGCCGAACCTGCCCGAGGCCGCGCTTCTGACCGGCACGCCCGCGGCGGCGGACGAGGCGGCGATGCTCGCCCAGGCGGAGGCGATCCTCGCCGCCGGCGCCGGCGCCGTCCTCGTCAAGGGCGGCCACGGCACGGGCGCCGAGAGCACGGACCTCCTCGTCACGCCCGACGGCGTCACCCGCTTCTCCGCCCCGCGCATCGCCACGCCAAACACCCACGGCACCGGCTGCACCCTCTCCGCCGCCATCGCCGCCGGCCTCGCCCGCGGCCTGCCGCTCGCGGAGGCCGTGGGCGAAGCGAAGGATTTCCTGCACGGCGCGCTCGCCGCCGGCGCGGGCCTCCGCATCGGCCGGGGCCGGGGACCGGTGCACCACTTCCACCGATGGTGGGGCGTGTGATGACGGGACGGGGAGACTTTGCGGCCTTTGCTTACCCCCCTCCGGCCTGCCGGCCATCTCCCCCTCAAGGGGGGAGATCGGCAGGAGGCGTGAACCTCGCTCGAACAGCATCGTTTCGGATGGGCGAAACGATACCCCGTCCAATCTCCCCCCTTGAGGGGGAGATGGCCGGCAGGCCGGAGGGGGGTGGGCCGAGGAGAAGACGGCATCCCGCCCGCGCAGGCGGGCCTTCGCGGGCAGGCCCCTCGTCCGGCCCGCCGGACACTTTCTCCTCGGTTACGGGGAGAAGGGGATATGCCGCGCCTTTTTCCCGAACCAT
>NZ_JANFDG010000039.1 GCF_024609765.1 Shinella pollutisoli | reverse complement strand
GACTACGGCCTCGTCGCCGACATCTTCGAGGCGCTCCCGGAGCTCGAGAAGGCGCTCTGAGGACATGGAATTCGACGTGGTGATCGTCGGCGCGGGGCCTGCGGGTCTGCGGCGGCGATCCGGCTGAAGCAGGTCAATCCGGACCTCACGGTCGTCGCGCCGGAGAAGGGCGCGGTCGATATGCGCGCCGGCCCCGTCCCGGGCGGCCTCGGTGAGCCCGGCGTGCCGTGCCGCCAGGCCGGGGAGGGGCGGGGCCATGCCGCGCATCGACCGGCGCACACCGGCGGCTTTTCGGCTTGCGCCGGGCCGAAGACGGCTGGCATAGAATGTCGTACACACGGCCGGGCAGGCCGGAGCTCGCGTCAATCGCACCCGCGCGGTCGCGACCGGCGCCGAGGTCGCATTCGAACCGGGGTGGGCAGCATGAAACAAGGTGATCCGGCCGTCCTCGCGCGCTTGCCGTCGCTGCGCGCCCTGTTCATCTTCGACGCCGCGGCGCGGCACCTGAACCTCGTGCGGGCGGCCGAGGAGCTCGGCCTGACGCAGGGGGCGCTCAGCCGCCAGATCAAGCAGCTCGAGGACCATCTCGGGGCGGAATTGTTCGTGCGCCTGCCGCGCGGCCTCGACCTCACGGAGGCCGGGGACATCCTGCGCAACCATTGCCTGCTGGCGTTCCGCGAGCTGCGCGACGGCGTCAGCATGATTTCCGGCGTCCGGACGCGGCAGAGCCTGCGCATCGCCGCGGCGCGGTCCTACGCCACGCGCATCCTGAGCCATCGCGTATCGAGCTTCGTCAATCGCCATCCCTGGATCGATCTGATCGTCGACGGGCACCGCTATCTCGTCGACCTCGCGCGAAACGAGTCCGACGCGGCCATCCGCGTGGGAGACGGGCGCTGGTCCGACGTGACGGGCGAGAAGATCGAGGACGACCCCCTGTTCCCCATCGCCTCTCCCGACCTCATCGGCCAGGCCGGCACCACCGATGTCGTCGCGCTGGCCGAGAAGGCCCCCCTCCTTCACTACATGGAGAGGCCCTATTGGGAGGTATGGACCCAGCGCTCCAACGTCGCCATCAAGGGCCACCACCGCAATGTCCGCTTCTCGGAGACCGTCATGATGATCGAAGCGGCGGAAGCCGGGCAGGGGATCGCCATCGCGCGCCGCTCGCTGGTGCGCGAGGCGCTTGCCATGGGGCGCCTGGTCCAGCTTTCTCCGATCGAGGCGGACGACGGCATAGGATATTACTTCTGCGCCACGCCGGAAGCGCTGCGCAGGGAGACGGTCAGGAAATTCCGCGAATGGATCTTCAGCCTCTCGGCGGAGGATCCGCAATCCGACTAGAGCATTTCCAGCCGAAGCGGGATCGCTTCGGCGTCGGATAATGCGGAAAAAACAAGAATCTAGAGCATTTCGGTGACCCGGATCTCACCGGAAATGCTCCAGGCCCGCATGCCGGCGGTCTCGTCGTCCCGGGGAGCGGAGAGCAGGCGGCCGGCGATGGCCCGGTGCTCCCTCGCGACCTTCCGCACGAGCCTTTCCTTCTGTTCCGGGGATCTCCCCGGCAGCATCTCGATCATGACGGTCGGCATGGTCCGTCTCCTGTCGCCGAAGCCGGCCATGCGCCGCGCGGGCTGACAGGCGAGATTATCGCCGCGCCGCTATGGGCGGATCCACCTATGAGCTGGAATCATAGCGCGCGGCGCGTTTTCTCGATGGTGGGGCCGAACCAGCGCAGTAACGTGGTGGCATCCTCGCAATCGGAGAATGTCGATGACCTTCAGCTATGACGTGCTGTTCCTGAACCGGAAGACTGTGGAAGAGATCGCCCTGCCGATGGAGCGCATCGTCGAGGTCATCGAGGACGCGCTGATCGAAAAGGCGCACGGCCGCGTCCAGATGCCCGCCAAGCATTGGATGGAGCGCGACGCGAACCGGTGGTTCGGCGGGATGTCCAGCATCGTGCCGAAGATCGGCTATGCCGCGATGAAGTGGCAGAGCGGCTCGGACGAGAACTACGCGCGGGGCCTGCCCTATCTCACCGGCATGCTGTTCCTGAACTCGCTGAAGGACGGGACGGTCGACGCGATCATGGATTCGACGTGGATCACCCAGCAGCGCACGGCCGCCGCGTCGGCCGTCGCCGTGAAGCATCTCGCCCGCGCCGGCGAGACGAGCTACTCCATCCTCGGATCGGGCGTCCAGGGCTTCAGCCATTTCGAGGCGCTGCGCCTGGTCATGCCGGCGCTCAGCACGGTGCATGTCTACGACATCAATCCGAAGGCCGCCGAGCGCTTCGCCGCCTTCGTGAGGTCCGAGGGATTCGAGGCCAAGGTGGAGACGTCCGCCCGCGCCGCCGTCGAGGCGTCCCGGGTCCTGATCACCAGCGGCCCCATCACGCCCGACCAGGGCCGGGAGATCGAGCCGGACTGGCTGCACCCCGGCCACACCGCCATCGCCATCGACTACGACTGCTATTTCAAGCCGGAGACGCTGTCCTCCGCCGACATCCTGGCGACCGACGACATCGGCCAGATCGAGCATATCAGGGAATACGGCTATTTCGTCGGGTCGAGGACGCCGGACATCGAGATCGGCTCGATCGCGGCGGGCCTCGCCCCGGGTCGCCAAAGCGCGGACGATCGCGTTATCGTGGCCAACATGGGCGTCTCCGTCGAGGATGTCGCCACGGCGAAGGAAATCTACGAGATCGCCAGGCAGCGCAACATCGGGCTCCGGCTCGAGGCCTGAGAATGTGGAGCGACGACCTATGAAAATCTCTGCCATCGAAACGACGATCTGCCGCCTTCCGATCCGCCACTCCGGGCAACTGGGTGTCGGGGCGCTGGAGGAGATCGATCTCGTCCTGGTCAGGCTCGAGACCGAGGCGGGCGTCGTCGGCGTCGGCGAATGTTCCCCCTGGGCGGTCTTCGCCGAGAACGCCTTCGGCATCAAGGCGACGATCGAACACTACCTGGCGCCGGCCGTCATCGGGAAGTCGGTGTTTGACGTCGAGGCCGTCCTGCTGGCCATGGACGCCGCCCATTACGGCGCGCCGTTCGCCAAGGCCGGGATGGAACTGGCCGTGCTCGACGCGCTCGGCAGGACGCTCGAACAGCCCGTCTACAATCTTGTCGGCGGACTCGTCCGCGACCGCATCAATCTCAGCTATTCCGTCACTAACCAGGATATCGAGAAGGACCTCGACGAGACGCGATGGCTGGTCGACCAGGGCTTCAAGGTCCTGAAGATCAAGACCGGCGTGCTCTCGGAGAGGGTCGAGGTCAGGCGCATCGAGGCCCTGCGCAAGCTCGTCGGCGACGACTTCGACCTGCGCATCGACTTCAACCAGGGCGGCAGGCGGGAGCAGGTCCTGCGCCTGTGCCGGCGCCTGGAGGACTTCCAGCCGACATTCATCGAGCAGCCGGTCAAGGGCTGGGACCTCGACGGCATGGCGGAGATCACCCGCGCGATCGATACGCCCGTCATGGCGGACGAAAGCGTCCTGAGCTGGGAGCAGGGCCTGCAGGTCATCAAGCGCGCTGCTGCCGACATCATCAGCATCAAGCTCGCCAAGACCGGCGGCATCTACCGCGGCAAGAAGGTCGCGGCCGCCTGCGAGGCGGCGGGGATGCCGTGCTACGGCGGGGCGATGTGGGAATCGGGCATCGGCGTCGCCGCCCACCTGCACTTCGCCTGCTCCACGCCGGCCGTCAAATACGGCAGCGACTACTATTGCCCGAACTTCCTGATGGAGGACGACCTCGTCAGGTCTCCGCTGACGTTCGAGAACGGCGATCTGCTGGTTCCGCAGGGGCCGGGCTTCGGCGTCGAGGTCGACTGGGACGCGGTCGGGCGCTACCGCATCGGCTGACGCCGCGCCGTCCAAGCCCCGCGGTCGCGGGGCGTTCCAATGCGTCCGCCGGAAGCGGCGCCTGATCGGGAGTTAGCCGAATGTCGAACGATCCCCTCCTGCAACCGTTCCAGCTGAAGCACCTGACGCTCCGCAACCGCATCATGTCGACCGCGCACGAGCCGGCCTACACGGAAGACGGCATGCCGAAGGAGCGCTATCGCCTCTACCATGCGGAGAAGGCGAAGGGCGGGCTGGCGCTGACCATGATCGGCGGATCGGCGGTCGTCGACATCGACAGCCCGCAGGCGTTCGGGAACATCCAGCTTCACAGGGACGAGGTCGTGAAGTGGCTCAGCGAGCTTGCCGACGACGTCCACTCCCACGGCGCCGCCGTCATGATCCAGATGACCCATCTCGGCAGCCGCACCAGCTGGAACAAGGCCGACTGGCTTCCGATGATCGATGCGTCTCCCATCCAGGAGCCGGTGCACCGGGCCTTTCCCAAGGCGATGGAGGACTGGGACTACGAGCGCGTGACGGCCGCCTTCGCCGATGCGGCCGAGCGCGTGAAGGCGTCCGGCCTCGACGGCTTCGAGCTGAACTGCACGTCGCACCTGATCGCCCATTCCTGGTCCCCGGCGACGAACAGGCGCGAGGACGAATACGGCGGCTCCCTGGAAAACCGGATGCGGTTGGTCATGGAGATCCTTGCGGCCATCCGCGAGCGCATCGGCATCGACTACATCGTCGGGGTCCGGATGGTCTGCGACGAGGCCATGCCCAGGGGCCTGGACGCCGTCGAGGGCGTCGAGATCGCCCGGCGGCTGTCCGCGAGCGGCCTGATCGATTTCGTCAACGTCGTGCGCGGCCATACCTCGAAGGACGAGGGGCTGAGCCATGTCATCCCCAGCATGGGCAAGCCGTCCGCACCGCACCTCGATTTCGCCGGCGAGGTCCGCAAGGCGATCGGCCTGCCGACCTTCCATGCGGCGAAGATCCAGGACGTGGCCACCGCGCGCCACGCGATCGCCAGCGGAAAGCTGGACATGGTCGCCCTGACCCGCGCCCATATCGCCGACCCCTACATCACGCGGAAGATCATCGAGGGGCGCGAGGACCAGATCCGGCCCTGCGTCGGCATGGGCTACTGCATCGACTCGATCTATCCGGGCCAGGCGACCTGCGCGCACAATGCGGCGACGGGCCGCGAGGCGACATTGTCCCACGAGATCGCCAGGACCACCGGTCCCCTGCGCAACGTCGTCGTCGTCGGCGCCGGTCCCGCCGGCCTCGAGGCGGCGCGGGTCGCCGCGGCGCGCGGGCATCGCGTGAAGCTCTTCGAGGCGGGCCCGAAGGCCGGCGGCCAGATACTCGTCGCCGCCGCGCTCAGGCGCCGGCGCGAGATAATCGGCATCGTCGACTGGCGCCTGGCCGAATGCGAGCGGCTCGGCGTCGACATCGAGTACAACCGCTACGTCGACGAGACCGACGTGATCGCCGAGAATCCGGACGTCGTCGTCGTCGCCACGGGAGGGCTGCCCAACCTCGGCTGTCTGTACGAGGGCCAGGACCTGGCGACCACCACCTGGGACATCCTGAGCGGTATCGTTCCGGTCGGGAAGTCGGTCCTGCTCTATGACGACGCCGGCACCCATGTCGCGATGAGCGCGGCCGAGTTCATCCTGGACGCCGGCGCGGAACTGGACGTGGTCGCGGCGACCAGGATACTGGCGCAGGACGTCGGCGCGACCACCTATCCCGCCTATTTCAAGGCGCTGAAGGAGGGGAACGCGGCGGTCACCCTCAACCTTCGCATCGAGCGCCTCGAGCGCCGCGGCAACAAGATCGCCGCCGTCTTTCTCGACGACTACACCAAGCGCTACTCCGAGAAGGTCGTCGACCAGGTCGTCGTCGAGAACGGCACGAAACCGAACGAGGACGTCTACTTCGCTCTCCGGCCGATGTCGAGGAACGGCGGCGAGGTCGATTACAGGGCGCTCGTCGCGATCCGCCCGCAGCAGAAGGTCAGGAACGGCGACGGGCGCTTCCAGCTGTTCAGGATCGGCGACGCGGTCGCCAGCCGCAACATCCACGCCGCCATATATGACGGGCAGCGCTTCATGGCGGCGATCTAGGAGGCCGATGCCGGGCGTGCCCGGGCGCGTCGCTTAGCGTGAAGCGTTTTACCGGCTTGAAAGACGGGCGCATACCGGCTGATATTAACTGGGCTCATAGCTCGCCAGCCTATTTCTCGTTGGTTATCGGGTGGCGAGCGTCGCATCATTTTTCGGCTGATAAGCAACACGCTGGTTTTCCAGCCGACGAGAAAAGGGAACGAGATGCATATCCGAAACGGTTTTTCTGTAGCCCTGGCCATTGCCGGCGGTCTTGTGGCGGCGAGCGCGAAGGCGGAAACCTTCGAGAGCACGATCCCGGCCAAGCCGGACTTCTCCGTTCAGCTGCCGGCGGAGGCCGCGAGCGCCGGCGCGTTCAACATCGGCGTGCGCTGCGACTATCCGCCGTTCGGCTATATCGATGCGGAGGGCAAGAACGTCGGGATCGAGATCGACCTGGCGAAGGCGCTTGCCTATTACGCGTTCGGGGATGCTTCGAAGGTCAACTATACCTGCGTGACGTCAGCCAACCGCATTCCGAACCTGATCACCTCGAAGGTCGATATCCTCATCGCCAGCATGGGCTATACGGAGGAGCGGAGCAAGACCGTCGAGTATATCCCGCAATTGTACTACACGTACTATATCGAGTTCATGACGACGGCGGACGGTCCCGCGGATTTCGCCGCCCTCAAGGGCCAGACCGTGTCGACCGTCATGGGCGGCGTCTACGAGCCCTGGTTCGAGAAATGCATGCCGGACGTGAACGTGCTGGGATTCAGCACCGTGGACCAGGCCTTCGAGGCGTTCGCCCAGGGGCGGTCGATCGCCATCGCCCACGACAACACCGTCCTGCCGGGCATTCTCGCCCGGACCCAGGGCAACAAGCTCTCGACCGATCACGTCGCCCCGGGCTACATCGGCATGGCCGTCCGGCCGGGCAGCGGCGACCTGACGACCTGGCTCAACGAGGCCGTCGTCGCGCTCAACAATTCCGACTTCTACGTGAAGTCGCTCGCCCGCAACGAGAGCAAGCCGGAGGCCCAGGCCGCCCTCAAGGGCGCGCTCGCCTATCCCGGACACGACATGCCGATCGCATCCGCCGAGGTCAGCCCCGACGCGAGCTGCGATTTCATCCCGAGCAAGTAACGCGCTTATCTCGACGGATTCCCGCGGAAGGCTTTGCGGATATGGACTTCAGCCTGTCGTTCCTGATCGAGAGTTGGCCCGTTCTCGGTGCCGGCCTTGCTCGCACGCTTGCCGTGAGCGCAGGCAGCATAGCCCTGGCCTTCCTGCTCGGGGCCGTCTGCGCGTGGATACGCCATGAACGCGTTCCCGTGCTGACGTGGATCGTCTACGGCTATGTCGAGCTGTTCCGGAGCACGCCGATCCTGGCCCAGGCCTACCTGATCTATTTCGGGCTGCCCTCGCTCGGAATCCGGTTCAACTCGGACGTGGCCGCCTGCATCGCCCTGACGCTGTGGGGCGGTGCCTACAATACCGAGAACATCAGGGCCGGCATGATCGCCGTGCCGCCGGGCCTGAGCGAGGCGTCGTCGGCGCTGGGCTTCGACCGCCTGAAGACGATGCGGCTGATCATCCTGCCGCTCGCCTTCCGGATCTCGATCCCGTCGGTCACCAATATCTCCATCTCGATCTTCAAGTCGTCGTCGCTGATGATCGGCATCGGGTTCCACGAGCTCACCTATGCCGCGACCAACCTGATCTATCAGACGTTCCGGATCTCGGAGATGCTCATAAGCCTGGCGGTGATCTATCTCAGCATCTCGACGCTCATTTCCTACGCCGCCCGCCGCCTGGCGCAGCGCGTCCACGTCGCGGGGGTGTAGGACATGGATTTCCTCGGCGGGGCGCAGGGGCTCCTGTGGCAGGGCTTTCTGGTCACCCTCCAGATCTCGGGCGCCTCCCTTGTCATAAGCTATGTCGCCGGAATGCTGGTCGGGGTGCCGGCGAGCACCGACGTCAGGATCGTCCAGTGGCTGACGCGGGCCTATATCGAGATCTGGCGCGGGCTGCCGCAGCTCATCACCATGTTCATGGTCTTCTTCATCCTTCCCCAGACGGGCGTTAACATCGGCCCCGTCATCTCGGGCATAATCGGCCTCAGCCTGTGGGGCAGCGCCAATTTCGCCGAGCTGGTGAGGGGCGGCATCAGGTCGATCCATGCCGGGCAGCGGGAGGCGGCCACCGCGCTCGGCCTCAGCTGGCTGCAGCAGATGTACCTGGTGATCGCCCCGCAGGCCTTCCGCCGGATCATCCCGCCTTCCTTCGGGCTGGCGGCGGCCATCATCCAGGGCAGCACGATCGCCTCCCTCATCGGTGCTGCGGACATCATCGAGCAGAGCCACCGGTCCGTCGCGCGCCTGCTCTTCAGCGAGGGCAACGCCTATTCGCTCCCGATCATGCTGACGGTGATGGCCGCCTTCTTCTGCATCTGCTACCCGCTGATGCTCCTCGGGCGCTATCTCGAATACCGGCTGGACCGGCAGGCGCCGGGCGACGGGGGACGCCGCGGGCTGCTCCGCTTCCTGCGCGCGCGAAGCACCGGCTGAGGCGCGGGACCTGCGCCACGCCGATGCGGCGGGCGAGTTCGCCGGCCGTGTGACCCATATATCCACAGCAACGGATATCGATGCCGGGCGTCTGCGGCTTCAGGCCTCTCTCGCCACGTTGCTCAGCGGCGAGTTCCCGCCGTCCGAGAAACCGCGATAGCGCAGGTGGCTCCGGTTCAGATGCGCGCGCATCGCCTCGCGCGCCTGCTCCGGATTGCCGGTGCTGATCGCCTCGCAGATCGCCCGGTGCTCGACCACCGTGTTCTGCACGTATTCGGGCGTGATGAGCGCGGGGTTCAGCTCCTTGGAGAAAGCCGGCTGCGGCAGGATCTGCAGGCTCATGAGACGAAAGAATTCGATGAAGGCGCCGTTGTTCGTCGCTTCCGCGATGGAGCGATGGAAGACGAAATCGAGATGGTCGAGGGCGGTTTCGTCATCGAGCGAGGCCTCGAACGCGCGGGCGGCGTTCCATATAGTGGATTCCTGCGCCCACGACCGTCGCGTCGCGGCCAGGCCGGCGGCGTGAACCTCGAAGGCCATCCGCAGCTCGAGAAGATCCATGAAGGAGGTCTTCAGCCGCTGCAGGGGCGCCAGCACGAGTTCCGAATCATGGCTGTTCGGATCTTCCTGCTTCGGCTTTTCGCGGACGAACACGCCGACGCCGTGCCGCGCCTCGACGATGCCCTCCGACCGAAGCGCGGCGACCGCCTCGCGGATGACGGTGCGGCTGACGCCGAACTGCTGCGCCAGCTCGTTCAGCGAGCCGAGCTTATGGCCGTTGTCCAGTTGTTGCTCGACGATATGAGCCTTGAGGGCCTGTATCGTCCGGCTTGCCAAGGTATCCAAGATCCACCCGTATGCTCGGTTTTCGCGCGGAGCTGCGGCTCTTCCGCTTGATAGGGGTTTGTCGCGTCCTTGACAAGGTAGCATGACCTGTCGAGGTGATGCTATCTCACACGCGAATTTTGGCATTCGAAGTGTGCGCACTCTCCGCCTTCTGTCGTCGGACACATGCGTATTCCGGCAGAGGCATGATGTTTCCTCAAAAATTTTTCTTCGCGTCCACAGCGACGGTTCGGATTTCCTCATATTGTGATCAAAGTTATGATATTGAAATAAATGTATAAATTGTAATGATGGCATCATAAATGGCAAGTGATCATATCTCTATATTCAATATTGACATGTGGTACTATTTCAATAATCTCCTCGTCAGAAAAAGTGAGCCAGCGGCGCGATCTCGCATGAGCGAATGCGCCGGAACGGCTCCGGGAACCAGGACTGCGCCCTTGCGGCGCGCACGGGAACAGGTGGAAAACCGCTATGGGTGACGTCTCCGCACGGCTCTCCGAGCTCGGCATCGTATTGCCTTCGATCGCCCCGCCGGCGGGCAACTACGTTCCGTATCGCTTCGCCGGGGAGCTCCTCTTCGTGTCCGGGCAGATTCCGCGGATCGACGGCGTGGAGCATTTCGTCGGCGTCGTGGGGCGGGACATCTCGCCCGAGGAGGGCTATCAGGCCGCGCGGCTTTGCGCCTTGAACCTCCTCGCCCGCGTCAACGATGCGCTGGATGGCGATCTTGATCGGGTGCGGGCTTGCGTCCAGGTTCGCGGCTTCGTCAACGCGCCGGCGGAATTCAGGGGCCATGCGGCGGTGATCGACGGCGCCTCCGACCTTCTCGTCGAGCTCCTCGGCGACAAGGGGCGACATGTCCGCACGGCCCTCGGCGCGGGGTCGCTGCCGCGCGGCTCCTCGGTGGAGGTCGACGCCGTGTTCGAAGTTACAGCGAAATCCTGAAGATAACAGGAAGGGGAGTGCGCCATGAGCGTGAACAGCAGCCAGAAGGCCATCGAAATGGTCGGCGTCAACAAATGGTATGGCCCGCTTCAGGTCCTGAAGGGCATCGATCTGGACGTCTCGCGCGGCGAGCACATCGTGCTTTGCGGCCCGTCCGGTTCGGGAAAGTCCACCCTGATCCGCTGCATCAACCACCTGGAGGAGATCCAGCAGGGCAGGATCTCGGTCAACGGCACCGAGCTCAGCCAGAAGGGCACGAACGCCGATCATATCCGCCGCGACGTCGGCATGGTCTTCCAGCAGTTCAACCTCTTCCCGCACCTGACCGTCCTCGAGAACTGCATGCTGGCCCAGCGCCGGGTGCGCAAGACGTCCGCCGCCGAAGCGAAGGACAAGGCGATGCGCCATCTGGAGCGCGTCCACATCGCCGAGCAGGCGCAGAAATATCCGGCCCAGCTGTCCGGAGGCCAGCAGCAGCGCGTGGCGATCGCCCGCGCGCTCTGCATGGATCCGAAGATCATGCTGTTCGACGAGCCGACCTCCGCGCTCGATCCGGAAATGGTCAAGGAAGTGCTCGACACGATGATCTCGCTTGCCGACGGCGGCATCACCATGATCTGCGTGACCCATGAAATGGGCTTTGCCCGGGCGGTCGCCCATCGGGTGATCTTCATGGATCGCGGCGAGATCATCGAAAGCGCCAAGCCGGACGCGTTCTTCAGCAATCCGAGCCACGAGCGCACCAGGGCGTTCCTCAGCCAGATCCTCAACCACTGAGGAGCGGCAGATGAACTATTCCTTCGATTTTACGCCTGTCCTCGCCGCATGGCCGATGCTGCTGGAAGGTATCCTCGGCACGCTCAGGATGTCTTCGCTCTCCATGGTCTTCGGCCTGACGCTCGGCATCGTCTTCATGATGATGCGGATGAGCAGGCAGCCGGTGCTGCGCACCATCGCCATCGGCTATATCGAGCTCATCCGCAATACGCCGATCCTCGTCCAGGTCTTCTTCGTCTTCTTCGGCATGCCGGCGATCGGCCTCCGCCTGAGCGGGGAACAGGCGGCGATCCTGGCGATGACGCTCAACTGCGGGGCCTATGCGGCGGAGATCGTGCGCGGCGGCGTGCAATCCATCCGGCCGGGCCAGATCGAGGCGGGCAGGGCGCTGGGACTGCACACGGCCGACATCTATCGCTTCATCGTCTTCCGTCCCGCCATCCGGGCCGTCTATCCGGCGCTCTGCAGCCAGTTCATCCTGATGATGCTCAATTCCAGTCTGGTGTCCTCCGTTTCGGCGGAAGAGCTGACCTACTTCGCGCAGACGCTGGACTCGCAGACCTTCCGCAGCTTCGAGATCTATCTGACGCTCGGCGTCATCTATCTCGTGCTATCCCAGTTCTTCTCTGCCGCCCTGAGCATGATCGGCAGGGTCTACTTCTCCTATCCGACAAAGTGAGGCCGTGCGATGATCCGTCAATTTGGCTGGGGAGAGTTCGTTTTCCTGCTCGAAGGCGCGCGCTGGACCGTCGTCCTCTCGCTCCTCGCCTTCACCGTCGGCGGCGCGCTCGGCCTTGCCGTCGCTCTCGCCCGGACCGGCAGGTTGAAGCCGCTGCGCGTCCTCACGGCGACCTACATCCAGATCTTCCAGGGCACGCCGCTCCTGATCCAGCTGTTCTTCGTCTATTTCGGCCTGCCGCTCCTGGGCCTCAAGGTCGATATCTGGGTCGCGCTGACCATCGGCCTGTCGCTGCATACGAGCGCCTTCCTCGGCGAGATCTGGCGCGGCAGCATCCAGGCGGTGCCGGATGGCCAGAGCGAGGCCGCCCGCGCGCTCGGCATCGGCTACGTCCACCGCATGATCGACATCGTGCTGCCGCAAGCCTTCCGCATCGGCCTGCCGGCCACCATCAGCTTCCTCGTCAATCTGATCAAGGGGACCGCGCTCGCCGCCCTGCTCGGCCTGACGGAGCTCACCCGTTCGGGCCAGCTGATGGCCAACATCACCTTTCAGCCGCTGCAGGTCTATGGCGCGGTCGCACTGATCTACTTCTTCATCTGCGTACCCCTGACCTACTGCAGCGCACGGATCGAACGACGCCTCAACGCCGCTCGGTAAAACAAGAACGCATGCCAAAAATCAACCAGAGGTGACCACATGTTCAAGACAGCATCGACCCTTTCGCGTTCGAAAGTTCTGGGCGGTCTCGCCGCCATGCTTCTGGCCGCGACCTCCTTCGCGACGGCCGCGCTGGCCGTGACGCCGGAAGAGATCAAGGCCAGGGGCACCGCCACCATCGGCGTGCAGATGGATCAGTTCCCCTGGGGCTTCATCGACCAGAACGGCCAGAACGACGGCTTCGATATCGAGATCGCCAAGCTGATCGCCGAGGAGCTCGGCGTCGACGTCAAGTTCGAGCGCGTCACCGGGCAGAACCGCATCCCGCTGCTGGTCAACGGCAATGTGGATTTCCTCGTGCCGTCGATGACCATCACCGAGGAGCGCGCCAAGGTCATCCAGTACGTCATCCCGTATTCGTCCAACGACATCACCGTGTGGGGCAAGACCGACGCCGACATCAAGGGCAACGAGGATCTCGGCAAATACGTGATCGGCGTCAACCGCGGCAGCTCTTTCGAGCCGCTGCTGGTCAAGGTCGCCCCGCCGGAAACGCAGATCAAGCGTTTCGACGATGACGCCACGACCGTACAGGCGCTCCTGTCCGGCCAGGTCGATGCCATCCTGGGCAGCGTCACCTACGGCCTCGTCATCAGCCAGACCGGCCACGGCGACGCCTACGAGCGCAAGTACAAGGTCGCGGACAATTTCCAGGGCATGGCCGTGCGCAAGGGCGACCAGGAGATGCTCGATTTCCTCACCGACTTCGTGACCCGCCACACGGCGGACGGCACGCTGGATGCCCTCTACAAGAAATGGATCGGCGTCGACCGTCCCAAGCTGCCGACGACGCTTCCGGGCGTCGACTTTACCGGCAAGCAGTAACGCTTGAGTCCTGCGCGACCGCCAGCCGCCGCGCAGGACACCAGAAACATCAACAACCGAAGAGCTTTTGGCCTCCGCCCGTGCGGGCGGGGGGCAGGCCTCTGCACGCCGAAATTGGAACCTTTCGGGCAAGGCGCAATGGCAGCTCGCTTACGGAGCATGAGTTAGAAAATGGCGAAAGATGGCAAGCAGATCAGGGTCGGTGTCGATATCGGCGGCACCTTCACCGACGTTGCGATGGAGGTAGGCGTCACGCTCCATTCGATCAAGGTACTGACCGATTATTCCTATCCCGAGAACGCGATCGTCAAGGGCATCCGCCAGGTGGCGGACGTCGCCGGTGTCCGGCTTTCCGAAATCGACACGATCATCCACGGCACCACGCTCGCCACGAACGCGCTGATCGAGCGGCGCGGCGCGAAAACCGCCTTCGTCACCACGAAGGGCTTCCGCGACGTCATCGAGATGCGCACCGAGAGCCGCTTCGAACAGTATGACCTGGACATCGTGCTGCCGGCGCCGCTCGTGCCGCGCAACGAGCGCTTCGTCGTCGACGAGCGCATCGCCGCGGACGGATCGGTGCTGAAGGCGCTGGATCCCGCCGAAGTCGACGCGCTCTGCGATCGCATCATCGCAGCCGGTTACGAAAGCGTCGCCATCGGCTTCATCCACTCCTATCTGAACGCCGCGCACGAGAAGGCCGTCCGTGACCGCCTCCTCGCGAAGAAGGCCGACATCGCGGTCTCGATCTCGTCGGAAGTGTCGCCGCAGATGCGCGAGTTCCAGCGCTTCAACACCGTCTGCGCCAATGCCTTCGTGAAGCCGCTGATGGCGTCCTACCTCAATCGCCTCGTCGGCCGCTTGACAGAGGAGGGCACGCGCTGCCCGGTCTTCATGATCCATTCGGGCGGCGGCATCATCAGCGTCGAAAGCGCCGTCGAATTCCCGGTTCGCCTGCTCGAATCCGGGCCGGCGGGCGGCGCCATCTTCGCGGCGCATATCGCCAGCAGCTACGGCCTCGACCAGGTGCTTTCCTATGACATGGGCGGCACGACCGCGAAGATCTGCCTGATCGAGAAGCAGACGCCGAAGACTTCCAAGACGTTCGAGGTGGCGCGCACCTGGCGCTTCAAGAAGGGCAGCGGCATGCCGATCTCCATCCCGGTCATCGAGATGGTCGAGATCGGTGCCGGCGGCGGCTCGATCGCGACGGTCGACAGCATGCGCCAGATCCGCGTCGGCCCGCACAGCGCCGGCTCCGAGCCCGGCCCGGCCTGCTACGGCCGCGGCGGCGCGAACCCGACGGTGAC
Source organism: Shinella pollutisoli (assembly GCF_024609765.1). Taxonomy (GTDB): domain Bacteria; phylum Pseudomonadota; class Alphaproteobacteria; order Rhizobiales; family Rhizobiaceae; genus Shinella; species Shinella pollutisoli. The sequence continues at coordinate 23,757 of NZ_JANFDG010000039.1, read as the reverse complement.
CGACGCCGACCTCGTCCTCGGACGCCTGGACGCCGACGAGTTCGCCGGCGGCACGATGAAGCTCGACCGCCCGGCATCCGACGCGGCCATCGATGCGGATCTCGCATCGAAGCTCGAAACGGACGTCGCGACCGCCGCCTTCGGCCTCAGCGAGGTGGTCGACGAGAACATGAGCAACGCCGCCCGCATGCACGCGGTGGAAAACGGCAAGGAACTCTCCGAGTTCACCATGATCGCCTTCGGCGGCGCGGCCCCGATCCATGCCGCCCGCCTTTGCGAGAAGCTCGGCATGTCGGAGCTGCTGATCCCGCCGGGCGCCGGCGTCGGTTCGGCGATCGGTTTCCTGCGGGCCCCCTTCGGCTTCGAGAGCGTTCGCAGCGCCTACAGCCGCCTCAGCCGCTTCGACGCGCATGCGATCAACCGGACGATATCGGACCTGATCGCGGAGGCGACCTCCTTCGTGCGCTCCGGCGCGCCGGATGCCGATCCCGACCTCGAATGCACGGCCTACATGCGCTATGTCGGCCAGGGCTGGGAAGTGCCGGTCGCCATCGACGTGCGCGACTACGCCGATGGCGACGGCGCGCTGTTCCGCAAGCTGTTCGACGAGCAATACGAGCGCTTCTTCGGGCGCGTCATCGACGGTCTCGACGTCGAGATCGTCAGCTGGTCGCTGCGCGCCACCTCGAAGGTCGCGCCGCCGGAGAGGATCGGCAGGACGGCAAAGGTCCGCAAGGCAGACATCCGCGGCACCCGTGAGATCTTCGACGTGCAGGTCGGCGGCTTCCAGACGGCGTCGATCGTCGCGCGCGCCGACATGAAGCCGGGCGATTTCGTTTCCGGTCCCGCCGTCATCACCGAACGCGAAACCTCGACCATCATCACTGCGAGCCGAGAAGTCGTCATGCAGGCCGACGGCTGCCTGCTCGTACGCGTCAAGCAAAGGGCTTGAACGGAGGACAACCCATGAAAACCAACGCACTTTCCGACGTCCGCATGCAGATAATGTGGAACCGGCTGATCTCCGTCGTCGAGGAACAGGCCGTCACCCTCATCCGCACCGCCTTTTCCACCAGCGTTCGCGAATCGGGGGACCTGTCCGCCGGCGTCTTCAACCGCGGCGGCCTGATGATCGCCCAGGCGGTTACCGGCACGCCGGGCCACGTCAACGCGATGGCCGAGGCCGTCGGCCATTTTATCCGCGACATCGGTCCCGGGAACATCTTCGAAGGCGACGTCTACATCACCAACGATCCGTGGAAGGGCACCGGTCATCTCCACGACTTCACGGTCGTTTCCCCGAGCTTCCGCAATGGCCGGCTCGTCGGCTACTTCGCCTGCACGGCGCATGTGGTGGATGTCGGCGGTCGCGGCTTCGGCCCGGATGCGAACGAGGTCTACGAGGAAGGCATCTTCGTCCCGATCATGAAGTTTGCCGAGCGCGGCAAGGTCAACAGGGACCTGGTCAACATCCTGCACAACAACGTGCGCGAAAGCCACCAGGTGGTCGGCGACGTCTATTCGCTGGCGGCCTGCAACGAGATCGGCCATCGCCGCCTGATGGACATGATGGAGGAGTTCGGGCTCGACGACCTGGAGACGCTGGGCGAGTTCGTCTTCAAGCGCAGCTATGATGCCACGATCGAGCGCATCGCCGCGCTGCCGAAGGGCTCCTACTCCAACACCATGCGCGTCGACGGCTATGGTTCTCCGATCGACATCGTCGTGCGCCTCGACGTTGCCGGCGACCATATCCTCGCCGATTTCGAGGGCACGTCGCCGCCGAGCCCGAAGGGCATCAATTGCCCGATCATCTATTCGGCGGCCTATGCCTGCTACGGCATGAAATGCTCGATCGCGCCGGAGATCCCCAACAACCATGCGTCCCTCTTGCCGTTCCGCGTGACGGCGCCGAAGGACTGCATCCTCAACGCGCAGCATCCGGCCCCGGTCTCCGTGCGCCACGTGCTCGGCCACCTCGTGCCCGACGCCGTGCTCGGCGCCGTGCACAAGATGCTGCCGGGCAAGGTGCCGGCCGAAGGGGCGGGGGCCCTGTGGAACCTGCATGTCAGCGTCCGTCCGCTGCCGGGCGAGAAGGCCCCGGCCGATGGCGGCCAGCGGGCCGAGGTGCTGCTGTTCAACAGCGGCGGCGCCGGCGCCCGCTCCACGCTCGACGGCCTCAGCGCCACGGCGTTCCCGAGCGGCGTGCATTCGATGTCGATCGAGGCGACGGAGCATGTCGGCCCGGTCATCTTCTGGCGCAAGGAGCTGCGGGACGGTTCCGGCGGCGCCGGCAAGTTCCGCGGCGGCCTCGGCCAGGTCGTCGAGATCTCGCCGACCGAGGGGCATGAGATGCACTTCAACGCCATGTTCGACCGTGTCGAGCACCCGCCGCGCGGCCGCGAGGGCGGCGAGAACGGTGCGGCCGGGGCGGTGCTTCTGGATGACGGCACCAGGCTCGCCACCAAGGGACGCCAGCACGTTCCGGCAGGCCGCAGGCTGATCCTGCAGCTTCCCGGCGGCGGCGGGTACGGTCCGGCCGACCAGCGCGACGCGGCGGCCGCCAGGCGGGACGTCGAATTCGACTACGTCCCGGCGAAGTAGTTCCTCCCCGAGGCCGGGCGGCGCGGAAGCGCCGTCCGGGCTCGATCCCCCGGTCTTCGAAGGAAAGAGAAGATGACGTTCGAGAACAAGCGCGCGGCGGCCATCGAATCCTCTGCGAGCATGGCGATTGCCATGGCGGCGCGGAAACTGGCTGCGGAAGGGCGCGATATCATCGACCTGTCGCTCGGCGAGCCCGATTTCGAGCCGCCCGCCCACGTCGCCGACGCCGCCTGCGCGGCCATCCGCAAGGGCCGGATCCGCTACGGCGTACCGGCCGGCATGGAGAGCCTACGTCAGGCGATCGTCGAGAAGTTCAGGGTCGAGAACCGGCTCCATTATGCCGTCGACGAGGTGATGGTGGCGAACGGCGCCAAGCAGATCCTGTTCGACGTCTTCCTTGCCACGCTCGAGTCGGGCGACGAAGTCGTCGTCCCGACGCCCTGCTGGGTGTCCTACGGCGATATCGTTGCCCTGCACGGCGGCAAACCGGTCTATGTCGCCTGCGGTCCGGAGGCGGGTTTCAAGATCAGCGCGGAGCGGCTGGAGGCGTCGATCACGCCGAGGACGCGCTGGCTGATGCTGAATTCGCCGTCGAACCCGACCGGCGCGATCTATTCGGCCGAGGAATACCGCGCCATCGCCGCCGTGCTGGCGCGCCATCCGGACGTGCTGGTGGTCTCCGACGAGATCTACGAGCACATCCTGCTGGGGGCCGCGCCCTTCGTCTCCTTCGGCGAGGCTTGCCCTGAACTGCGCGAGCGGACCCTGATCGTCAACGGCGTCTCCAAGGCCTATGCCATGACCGGCTGGCGGGTCGGCTATGCCGCCGGGCCGAAGGCGCTGATATCGGCACTCGGCAAGATGCAGTCGCAAAGCGTCAGCTCCGTCTCCACCGTGGCGCAGGCCGCAGCACTCGCGGCTCTGACCGGCGACCAGGCCTTCGTGCGCCGGGCATCCGGCACCTTCGCCGCGCGGGCGAAGATCGTCGCCGATCGGCTGGCGGTAATCCCCGAGCTCGGATTCACGCCGCCCGATGGCGCCTTCTACGCCTTTATCGGCGTGCAGAAGCTGCTCGGCCGCAGGACCGCGGCAGGCGAGGTGATCGCCGACGACACGGCTTTCGCCTCCCGTCTGCTGCATGCGTTCGGCGTGTCGAGCGTGCCGGGCGCGGCATTCGGCGCGCCGGGCTTCATCCGCCTGTCGATCGCCGCGTCGGACCGGGAACTGGCAGGCGCTTGCGAGCGGCTGGCGGCGATGGTCGGTTCGCTGGCCGCCTGAGCGGCAACACCAACACATTCGAAGGAGGCTGGATCGTCCCCATGCCTCCACCAACAGGAGGGTATCCCCATGAAGACTGAAGACCTGAAATACACGCTTGGCGCCGGCCTGCTTTCCTTCCCCGTGACGCATTTCGATGCCGAGGGGAAATTCAACGCGAGGAGCTATGCCGAGCACGTCAACTGGCTGTCCGGCTTCGAGGCGACGGCGCTGTTTGCCGCCGGCGGAACGGGCGAGTTCTTCTCTCTGACGCCGGATGAAATCCCCGAGATCGTCCGCGTCGCCAAGGAAGCGGCCGGCAGCACGCCGATCGTGTCGGGCTGCGGCTACGGTACCGACATCGCCGTCTCGATCGCCAGGTCCGTCGAGAAGGCCGGTGCCGATGGCATCCTGCTCCTGCCCCATTACCTGATCGATGCGCCGCAGGAGGGCCTCTACCGCCACATCAAGGCGGTCTGCGACGCGACCGGCCTGGGCGTCATGGTTTACAACCGCGACAACTCGGTCCTCCAGGCCGACACGCTGGCCCGGCTTTGCGAGGCATGCCCGAACCTCGTCGGCTTCAAGGACGGCACCGGCGACATCGGCCTCGTCCGCCAGATCACCGCCAGGATGGGCGACCGCCTGACCTATCTCGGCGGCATGCCGACGGCGGAGCTTTTCGCCGAGGCCTATCTCGGCGCCGGCTTCACCACCTATTCGTCGGCCGTCTTCAACTTCGTGCCGGGCCTCGCCATCGACTTCTACAAGGCGCTGCGCGCCGGCAAGCGGGCGGAGTGCGAGAGGATCCTGATCGACTTCTTCTACCCGTTCATGGCGATCCGCAACCGCGCCAAGGGCTATGCGGTCTCGGCGGTCAAGGCCGGCGTGCGTCTCCAAGGCTTCGATGCGGGCCCGGTCCGCCCGCCGCTCAGCGACCTGACGACGGAGGAAGTGGCGATGATGGAAGCCCTCATCGGCAAGCACAGGCGCCGCTAAGGAAGGAGGGGCCGCCTCCGGCCGGGGGCGGCTCCCAACCAGATGCGTGACCGGGGAGCGTCCATGACCATCCACCGGAACCTGATTGCCGGTGAATGGGTCGGCAGCGATGCGGCGAGGCGACGAACGCGATGCGGATCGCCCGCGAGGAGATCTTCGGGCCGGTCGCCGCGGTGATCCGGGTCAGGGACTATGACGAAGCGCTGGCGGTCGCCAACGACACGCCGTTCGGGCTTTCGTCGGGCATCGCCACGACGAGCCTGAAGCATGCCACGCATTTCAAGTGCAACGCGGAGGCCGGCATGGTGGTGGTCAACCTGCCGACGGCCGGCGTCGACTTCCACGTGCCCTTCGGCGGCCGCAAGGGCTCCTCCCACGGCCCGCGCGAGCAGGGCCGCCATGCCGCAGAGTTCCACACAACCGTCAAGACCGCCTACACGCTGGCCTAGCGCGAAGCCAATCGGCTGATCCGCCGGCGCCGGCATTGCTTCATGGAAATGGACGGCAGCAGGGTCGCGCCGCTCGCCACCGCGAGCGGCATGTCCGCGATTCGATCCCTTTCAACGCCTTGCCATATGGCACACAAGGAGAGGCGCTTGGTGCATTTCCGACGTTTCTGACTTTATAAAAATAAAGTACCATTGACAAAAATAAATAGTTGCGGGATATAGGCCGCAGCGGCGGAGCTGTTTGCCTCTGCCGGGCGGGAGCGAATTGTGATGAATATCCGGGAGGAAAGCCTCCGGCGCCTGGCGTCGGGGATGCCTGTCGACGTGCTTGTGATCGGCGGCGGCGTGAACGGGGTCGCGGTCCTGCGCGAACTCGCCCTCAACGCCGTCGGCGCGGTCCTCGTCGACCGGGCCGACTTCTGCATGGGGGCCAGCGGCGCGTCCTCGCGCATGGCGCATGGCGGCTTGCGCTACCTCGAAAACCGCGAATTCAAGCTCGTCGCCGAATCCGTGCGCGAGCGCAACCGCCTGCTCAAGCACGCCCCGCACGTCACGGCTCCGCTGGAAATCGCGGTGCCGCTTGCCCACTATCTGCGCGGCCTCGGCGGCTCGATCCGCCGCTTCCTGGGGCTGCCGTCGAAAGACGCCCGCCTGAGCGCGGTGGCGCTCGAAGGCGCGCTTTTGCTCTACGAGTTCCTGGGCCGCGTCGAAAAGGTGCTGCCTTCCCATAGCCTCGGCCTGTCGCGGAGCGGTTTTCCGCGCGCCCTGGCGTCCCGCTACAAGGCGCTTGTCCGCTATTACGACGCCCGCATCCGCAATCCGGAAGGACTGGTGCTGGAGATGATCGAGGACGCCCTGTCCGCCAGCGGGCAGGCCGCCTGCCTCAACCACGTCTCCTGGTCCTGCGCTCCCGACGGGCTGGTCACCGTCGCCGATCCGGTGACGGGAGCCTCGTTCGATGTCCGTCCCGGGCTGATCGTCAATGCCGCAGGCGCGTGGGTGGACGCCGTCAACCGGAGCCTCGGTCTCGAAACCGCCTATATCCGCCCGGTCAAGGGCGCGCACCTGCTTCTGCGCCATGACGCGCTCTTCGAGCGCATGGCGGGCAGGGCCTTCTATTTCGACGACGGGACGGGACGGATGGTCATCTCCTATCCGCTCGACGGCACCGTGCTCCTCGGCACGACCGAGATCCCGGTGAACGACCCCGACGACGACACCGTCGGGCAGTCCGAGACCGCCTATCTGCTGCAGGCGATTTCGCAGCTCTTCGACGATATCGCGGTGGATGAAACCCATATCGCCGCCGTGACCACCGGCATCCGACCGCTGCAGGCCGGCGGGCACGCGAACGCCAACCGGGCCAACCGCGACCATCTCATCGCCGAAGACCGGATCGCCGGTACCGGAACGCCGGTCCTTTCGCTGATCGGCGGCAAGTGGACGACGTTCCGCGCGTTCGGAGAGCAGGCTGCCGACCGAATTCTCGATCGGCTTTCCCGCCGTCGCATCGTCGATACGCGCCGGCGGCTCTATCCCGGCGCGTCCGGTCTCGACGCCGTGCGCGTTCGTCTCCTCGCCCGCGCCGACCTGCCGCCGGGGCGGGCCTCGACGCTGCTGGAACGTTACGGAGCGCTCGCGCGGGAGGTTGCCGACTTCTGCGCCGCGCAGGCGGACGCGCCGCTTTCGACCCTTCAGGACTACACGAGGCGGGAGGTCGAATGGCTCGTCTCGAGGCGGGCGGCGCTGTTTCTCGACGATCTCGTCCTCCGCCGCATGCAGATCGTGGCCGAAGGCCGCTGCACGCCGGCGGTGATCGGCGAGCTCGGCGCCGTTCTCGCCGCCGCGCGCGGACTGGATGCCGCCTGGGCGCAGGCGCAGGTCGACGCCTGCCTCGGGCTCCGCACCATCCTGTTCCATCCCCCGGCAGACGAAGTCGTGCGGGAGGTCCGGCATGCGTGATCTCTTCCTTTCGATCGACGCGGGCGGCACGGCGGTCAAGGCCGCGGTTTTCGACGGCGAGGGCCGGCTGGTGGCCCTGAAAGCGATCGACGTCGCCACGTTGCATCGCCCGAACGGCTGGGTGGAACGGGAGGCGGAACCCTTCTGGCAGGGAACCGCGCGCGCCATCCGCGAGCTCACCGCAAGCGTCATCCCGGCCGAGAGGATCGCGATCGTCGGCTGCACGGGCTTCGGCAACGGCGTTTTCCTCGTCGACGCGGACGGCAGGCCGACGCGGGACGGCATCGTTTCCGTCGACCATCGCGCCCAGCCTCTCGTCGATGCGCTGGTCGAGGACGGAACGGCCGGTGAAATCGAAGCCGTCACCGGCCATCGCCTGTGGGGCGGGCAGACGGTTATGCAGCTCGCATGGCTCGCCCGCCACGAGCCGGAAACGGTCCGGCGGACGCGCTTCGCGCTGCCCTGCAAGGATTTCCTGCGCATGCGCCTGACCGGCGTCGCGGCAACGGATCCGACGGACGCCAGCGGCGGCGGATTGTTCAACCTCGAGGCGGGCGGCTACGATCCGGACCTGTTCGGGCGGCTCGGCATTCCGGAATTCTTCGAACGCCTGCCGCCCGTCGTGGAGAACTCGGCGGTCGCCGGGACGGTGAGCCGGGCCGCGGCGGCGGAAACGGGGCTTCTCGAAGGGACGCCCGTCGTCGCGGGCATGATGGACGTGAGCGCCTGCGTCCTCGGCTCCGGCGCCATCGGCGACGATGTCTTGACGATGATCGCCGGGACCTGGTCGATCAATGCCGTCGAGGCGGACGGCCGGGCCGAGGGGCGCCCGCCCATTCTCAACATGCTGCACCGCGACCGCGCCTGCCGGCTGCTGGCGGCCGGAAGCCCCACATCGGCGGGAAACCTCACATGGTATCTCTCCCGCGCGGCGGGCGGCGGCGTGACCTTCGAGGAGGCCAACCGGCTGGTGGCCGCAAGCGGGGTCGCCGGGAGGCGCTGCCATTTCCTTCCCTATGTCAACGGCCCCCAGCCGCGCCGCGGCGCCTTCGTGGGGCTCGTCAATTCGGACGATCGCGGCTCGATGCTGCGGGCGATCTACGAGGGCGTCGCCTTCCGGCACCGCCGGCACGGGGAAGAGGTCGCCGCCTTCGTCGCGCCGCGCCGGCCGAAGGTCATCCGCCTTGCCGGCGGGGCGTCCAAGAGCCGGGCATGGACGCAGATATTCGCCGACGTGTGCGGCATGCCGGTGGAGGTGTGCGAGGGCGACGAGCTCGGCGCGCTCGGCACGGCGATCTGCGCGTCGGTCGCCGCCGGCCTGCACCGCGACCTTCCGACGGCCGTGCGGGCCATGTGCCGCGTGACCCGGTCGAGCGAGCCGGACCCGGCGCTGCGGGACCTCTACGAGGAGCGATACCGCCAGTTCCTGACGATCGACGAGACACTTTCCGGGCTGTTCGAAGAGCCGGCCCGGCAAGGCGACTGACAGTTCTTCAAGAGGAGGAGTGACATGAAGATAAGGACATTTCTGCTGGGCTCGGCCTGCCTGCTGGCCATGCCTGCCGCCGCCCTCGCGCAGGCCGACGCCTGCGTCGGCAAGGTGCCGACGATCAACGTCATCGGGCAGGGCATGCCCTCGGTGACCGCGCTCGACAAATATCTCGGCGAGTTCAACGAAAAATGGAAGACCACGGTCAAGATCACCCTTCTCGGCGAGAACGAACGGCGCGCCAAGGCGCGTCTCGACGCCTCCACCGGCGCCGGCGCCTACCAGGTGCTCTATGTGGATGAGGCCAATATCGCCGAATACGCCACGGCGGGCTGGGTCTATCCGCTCGCTGACGTCCTGCCGGCCGAATACGACATCGCCGATTTTCGCGTCGATCTCTCGAACGTCGCGAGCTTCGACGGCAAGCAGTATTTCGCCCCCTTCGTCGGCGGCGGCGACATCCTGATCTACCGCAAGGATGTTCTGGAGGAGAAAGGCCTTTCCGTTCCGAGCACGCTGGACGAGCTGGTGGCGGGCGTGAAGGCCGTCAACGATCCCGCAGGCAAGCTCTACGGCTGGGCGGCCCGCGGCCAGCGCGGATCGGGCATGAACGTCTGGCGCTGGACGCCCTTCTTTCGCGGTCTCGGCGGCGAATGGCTCGACGGCGATCGCCCGGCCTTCAATTCGGACGTCGGCGTGAAGGCGACGGAGCTCTATGTCGACCTAATGAAATATGCCCCGCCCGGCGTCGGCACCTTCAACTGGTCGGATTCCGTCGAGGCGTTCCGCGGCGGCCAGGTCGTCTACCTCATCGAATCCGACGTCTTCGGCCCCTGGATGGAGGATCCGGAAAAGTCCGTCGTGAAGGGGAAGGTCGGTTATGCGCCGCCGCCCGAACCGCTCGGCTCTGCCGGCTGGGCGCACGGCTTCGCGGTCTCGGCCGTGGGCGCCAAGGACGATTGCGTGAAGAAGATCAGCGGCGATTTCGTCGGCTGGGCGACCTCCAAGGAGATGGAGGCCCGCCGGCTGGAGGAAGGCATCGCGTCCGACATCGGCCGTCGCTCGACGCTGGAAAGCGACGCTTTCCGCAAGGCGGTTCCGGCCGAGTATATCGACGCGCTCCTGGCGACCGGCCCGCGCACCAGCCTCCTCATCATGGCAAGCCCGGTTTGGCCCGAGATCGGCGACGAGCTCGGCCTTGCGCTGGAGGAGGTCTTCACCGGCACGAAGACCGACATCCAGGGCGCTCTCGACGAGGCCGCCTTCTCCGCCGAAGACGCCCTGCGCCGCGCGAAGAAGTAGGCCCCGTCAATCGAAGACCGGCCGGACGGCGCGACCGTCCGGCCATCACACGCCTTTTCGAAGGGTAAAGGGATGCAACCAAGACGCTTCATTTTCTGGACGCTGGCGCCGGCCTTCGGCCTGCTCGCCGCGCTTGCGCTGATCTCGATCGCCGGCGCGCTGTATTTCTCGGTGATGGACAGGTCGCTGCGCTATCCCGACTACGACTTCGTGGGGCTCTACAATTTCGAGCGCCTGTTCGGGGACCGGCGCTTTCTCAACGCCCTGAAGATATCCGCGCTCTGGGAAATCATCACCGTCGCCGGCTCGCTGCTGGTGGCGGTCCTGCTGTCGGTGTTCCTTTTCGAGAACACGCGGTCGGCGACGGCGCGCAACCTGATCTGCCTCGCCTTTCTCGCCCCGGTGCTCCTGCCGCGCGTCGCCGCGGCCTTCATCTGGCGCTTCCTCTATTCGCCGACGCTCGGCCTGATCAACTACGTCTGCGAGCTCGTCGGGCTCGGCCAGGTCGAGTTTCTCGCGAGCCCCTCGCTGGCGCTCTTCTCGGTCGCGGCGGTCGATATCTGGCAATGGGGGCTGTTTTTCACGGTCATCCTTCTGAAGCTCCTCGAGACCTTGCCGAAGGAGCCGATCGAGGCCGCGCAGCTCGACAATGCCCGCACCTGGGAAATCCACGCCTATGTCACCTTGCCGATGCTGCGGGCGCCGATCATCAGCCTCGCCCTCGTGAAGGCGGTGGAATCGCTGCGTTCCTTCGATCTCATCTTCGTCATGACCGGCGGCGGGCCCGGCACGGCAACCGAGACGCTCGACCTCTACGCCTACCAGATGGGCATCAATCTCGGCGGCCGCGTCTCCTACGCTTCGGCGATGTCGATCCTCCTGCTCCTCATCACCATCGTCATCTTCACGCTCGTCTGGAGAGGTATCCGCAAATGGGCCGCCTGATCAGCCGCACTCTTTCCAGGACGCTGCTCGCGCTTCTGCTTCTCGTCGCGCTGGCGCCGATCCTCTGGACCATCCTCAGCGCGTTCAAGAAGCTGCGCGACATCGTCACGCCGGTGCCGAAATTCGTCTTCACGCCGACGCTGGAGAATTTCGCGACGATCCTGCTCAACCCGTCCATCCGCGACGGTCTCTACAATTCGGTCGTCGTGGTCGGCGTATCGGTTTTCGTCGGCGCGCTGCTCGGCGTTCCCGCCGCTTTCGGGCTCGCGCGGCTTCCCGCCCGCGCGAAAGGCGAGATGCAGTTCTTCGTGCTCTCCCTGCGCTTCATGCCGCCGGTGGCGATCGCCATCCCGTTTATCGTCATCTACCTCGATCTCGGCATCTACGACACGCTGCTCGGCCTGATCCTCGTCTATCTCGTGACGACCGTCTCGACCGTGATCTGGCTGTCGGTCCCGGCCTTCGAGCGCGTGCCGCGCGAGATCGAGGAGGCGGCCGCCATGGAAGGGTGCTCGCTTGGCGAGATATTCCTGAGGTTCTCGCTGCCGATCGCCGCGCCCTCCCTGTTCGGCGCGCTTGTCTTCACCTTCGTCCTCGTCTGGAACGAGCTCCTCCTGGCGCTGACGCTCGCCGCGGAAAACGGGACGCTGCCGGTCGTCGCCGCCTCCATCACCTCGCTCGGCAAGGAAGTTCCCTGGGGCGTCATCAACGCCGCCACCGTGATCCTCGTCCTGCCGCCCCTCGTCTTCATCGGCCTCCTGATGGGCTTCATCAACCGCATGGTCGCCCCGGGCCGGAAGTAGGAACAATCCCCATGGCAAACATCAAGTGCACCAATATCCGCAAGTCCTACGGCAGCGTTACCGTCATCGAGGATCTCAATCTCGATATTCCGGATCACGAGTTCGTCGTCTTCCTCGGCCCCTCGGGCTGCGGAAAGTCGACCATGCTGCGCATGATCGCCGGACTGGAGGAGATTTCCGGCGGCACGGTCGAGATCGGGGAGCGCGACGTCACCCGCCTTCCGCCCGGCGCGCGGGGCGTCGCGATGGTCTTCCAGTCCTATGCCCTCTATCCCCATATGAGCGTCTACGACAACATCGCCTTCGGGCTCCGGCGGCAGAAGGTGGCAGAGACGGAAATCGCGGCGCGGGTGAAGCAGGTCTCCGGCCTGCTCGGGCTCGAGCAGCTCCTCGAGCGCAAGCCGAGGAACCTTTCCGGCGGCCAGCAGCAGCGCGTCGCCATGGCGCGCGCCATGATCAAGACGCCGAAGCTCTTCCTGTTCGACGAGCCGCTCTCCAATCTCGACGCCAAGCTGCGCGAGAAGCTGCGCACCGAGATCCGCCGCATCCACCTCGATCTCAAGACGACGACCATCTTCGTCACGCACGACCAGCTGGAGGCGATGACGATCGCCGACCGCATCGTCCTGATGAAGGCCGGCGCCATCGAGCAGCAAGGCACGCCGTCGGAGATATTCGACAGGCCGGCGACGCGTTTCGTGGCCGACTTCATAGGCTCGCCGGCGATGAATTTCCGCGATTGCACGGTCGCCAACCGCGGCGAGGTCGTCGAGCTCTCCTCCGGCTCGCTGCATCTGGAGGTCCCGGCGGCGGATTTCGAGCCGCTTGCGGACGGCACGATCGTCGAAGTGGGCCTGCGCCCCTCGAAGATGGATGTCGCCGGAGACGGGGCGCACAACGCGATAACCGGCCGCGTCGTCCTCGTGGAGAACATGGGCAGCGAAGGGCAGGTCGTCGTCGATGTCGACGGCCGCGACATGTCTCTCGTGACGAAAGCCTTCCGCAGCCTTTCGAGCGGCTCCCCCGTGACCTTCGCGATCGATGCCGACAGCATCCACCTTTTCTCGAAGCGAACCGGGCGTTCGCTCCGCAAAGCCGCCTGAACCCAGACCGATCGGAACGCAACATGACCAAGCAGACCCGCTACGAAGAGAAAATCGAACGCATCCGCGCCGGCGGATACCGCAAGGGCGACTTCATGATCGCGGACGCCAAGGATGCCGATCTTTCCGGCGGCATCCTCACCACCGGCCAGCGCCGGGACGGCGCGGGAAGGGTGATCGGCAACCGCAGCCGCCAGGAATTCCTGGCCGAAATCCGGGCGCTCGTCCGGCAGGATGTCGTCGACATCATGCTGGCCTCGACATCGAATATCGAGGCGCTCGGCGAGGAGGGCGTCTTTGCGGGCTCGCGCGTCATGCCCGCCTTCCGGGCCAACGACACGACCGATGTCTGGGGCATCGTCAGGGGAGGGCGCTACCGGGAGACGCCCTCCCTGCCTTTCCGGGCGACCGATCTCGCGCTCGCCGGCGCAGGCCTCTGCCTTTACTCGGTGACGTTCAACAACGACGCTGCCGCGGACATGCGGACCCTGGAAGCCTATCGTGCCTTCCGGGCGGACGCGCGGGCGGCGGGCAAGGCGCACTTTCTCGAGGTCTTCAACCCCAACATCGACCTCGGCTTCTCGGCGGCGGAGACCGGCATGTATGTGAACGACTGCATCGTCCGCACGCTGGCCGGGCTCACCAGGGGCGAACGGCCGGAATTCCTCAAGGTGGCCTATAACGGGCCCGCCGCGCTGGAGGAGCTTGCCGCGCACGACTCCTCCGTCGTCGTCGGCGTTCTGGGCGGCGGTCAGGGAACGCATCTCGACACGTTCGAGCTCGTCAGCCAGGCCGAGCGGTTCGGCGCGCGCCTTGCGCTCTTCGGCCGCAAGATCAACATGGCGGAACACCAGCCCGCCTTCGTTGCCTGGATGCGGGCCGTCGCCGACGGCGATGCGACGCCGCGCGATGCCGTGCGCGGCTATCATGCCGATCTGCAAAAGCGCGGGCTTTCTCCGGACCGTTCGATTGACGACGATCTCGTCATATCCGAAGACGTACTGAAAGCGGAAGCGCATCCGGGTCGTTGAGCCGGCCGCGCGGGAGAACGGATCCTCTATGAGTCGCCACCAGCAGCCGTCCAGCAAGATCGTCGCCGAGGTCGCGTGGATGTACTATGTCCGCGGCCTCAACCAGGGCGAGATCGCCGACGCGCTCTCGCTCTCCCGCCCGACGGTCATCAGCTACCTGAAGGCGGCGAAGGACAGGAACATCGTCTGCATCCGCATCGCGCCGGAGCACTATCGCATCAATGCCCTCGCGGACGCGTTGCGGGAGAAGTTCGCATTGAACTCGGTCCATGTTGTGCCGGACGAAGGCGCGCAGGGCGAGGCGCTCGCCCGGACCGTCTGCGAGGTGGCCGCGCACTATCTGCCCAATCTGCTCAAGCCGGAGGACGTGCTCGGGGTCTCCTGGGGGCAGACCGTCTCCTTCGTCTCCGAATATGTTCCCGACTGGCCGATCGAGGGATTGACCGTGCGCCAGCTGATCGGCTCCATCGCCAACCCGCTTCTCAGCACGTCGGAAAGCTGCACCACCGAGATCGCGCGGCGGCTCGACGCCTACTGCATCAATTTCAACGCGCCGGCCGTCTGTTCCACCGCGGCGCTTGCGGATGCGCTGAAGCGGGAGCCGATCATCCGCGAGCAGCTCGAAGGCCTGCGCAAGTGCAACAAGGCGATCTATTCCCTCAGCCCCTGCACGCCCGATACGCATGTCGTGCAGTTCAAGATCGCGACCGCCGCCGACATCGAGGACTACAGCCGCCGCGGCGCCGTCGGCATCATCGCCGGCCGCTTCATCGACCGGGACGGGCAGGCGGTGCTCGGCGATCTCGACGGGAAGATAATCGGTGTCGATCACGATCTCCTGCGCTCGATGGAGGGGCTGCTCGTCGTGAGCGGGAATTTCAAGCGCGATGCCGCCCTCGCGGCCCTGAAAGGCGGGTTTGTCGACCATCTCGTCGTCTGCGCCCCGTTGGCGGAGCTGCTGGCGGAGGCGAAATAGGGGATGGGATAGCCCCGCGTTTCATGGACACTCCCGGGTCGCATCCTGTGCCGCCGCTCGGCCGCGACGGGTGACGGCATCCCGTTTCCGGACAGGCTTGCTGACCTGAAAAGACCCTCTTCGCAGCAGCCGCCCGGGCCGACCCCTAACGTGCAGACAAAAGGTTTCTGTCAGTTTCGCGGGAAGAGGAGAAAGCGCCCTTCGGGTGGCTGAAAATCCTTGCTCTGCAAGGATTTGGCTGGTCGGAGTGGCGTGATTCGAACACGCGACCCCCACGTCCCGAAATCTGTTGATCAGAGTTCTAGTCAGGCTGCATCCCTTGACTTTTCAGTGTTTCCGTTCCGTTTGGTCCGAGTTGATTTACCTTGGTTCGAGTTGTTTCTCATGGTATCCAATGGTGTGATGTCGCCATAATTGAACTCATCTTCAAGCGGATCGTCTTTCTCGATCTTGCCGATACCTCCACTGGAGATTGCATCGTCAATCGCTGATTGGTGCGATACCCGATGGTGTCCGTACGTGCGGTCCAGGATTTCCAGCGACATCCCGAGGAAACCGGAGATGTCATGGACCGACAACTCGGAACGGCGCATCAGCCAAGTCGCCGCGGTGTGACGGAAGGAGTGGGGTACGAGATCCTTGTCGGGGAACAGCTCGCGGATGATCTTTCGGAGACCTTTGCTCGATTTAATCGGCTTGCCGTTGTACTCGATCGGGTAACGGCGGCCGAGCATGTACCAGCGTCGCATGTGCCGCAGGAGCCTCTTCGGAATTTTACACGTTGGCGCTCCCTTGTTGGGTGCAACATCCTCCTTCGGGGCTGCCCGATGGTAGATGCCGCGTTTCAAATCGATCCACGGACGACCTGCCTCCCGGACGAATGATGCCGTGAACATCCTGTTTGAACGCGTTCCGGTATATGTCGCCATGAGGATGTAAGACATGAGATGCCGATGCGGGCGGCGCTTCGTCTCCCGGACCTGGCCGACCTTGCCTGTTCCTTTGGACTTGGCCTCACCGTAGGTGTACGTCCCTCGGCGAAGGCAGTGGCGCATAAGCTTGGCGATGTCATCTCGCTCGAACACCTCATCCCGGGCAGCCGGCTTCGGCGGGAGGTGCACCTTCGGCGCCACGACAAGGATGCCATCGTCCTGCGCCAGGTTGATCGCTCGCCGAAGATATTCGAGCCTGTTGCGCCCCGCTGTCGGCGTCGAGCAGTGTTCGGCGTAGCGCTGGCAGTTTTGTCGCGTGACCTCCGCCACCGTCTTCTTTCCCCACCAGTTGAGGAGGTCAATGACATAGGCGAGAACCTCTTGCGGCCGCGCGAGCGGTCGATGGGAACTGCCCACCTTCAACTTGATCCTCTCTTCGATGAAATAGTCGAGGACTTCGGCAACGGGAACGTCGCCCGCGTCGCGGTTACGTGCAACCGGCTGGTCGGATGTCTTTTCTACGAGCCACTGCGCAAAGTATTTCTGAGCGTCTGCGCCTTCATCAGCGCCGAAGCCTGTGCTGATGACAGCTTGGCGTCCTTTTCCCTCGTCGAAATGTTTGATGACCCAGACGGCTTTTTCGACGCTGCCATTGCGATGCTTGCGTTCGGCCTGGAGTTCAATTCGCGGGGGTTCTCGACGTCGGGCCATTCTGCCAGCCACTCCTTGATATTCGCTACGGTCGTGTATCGGTTTTTCAGATCAACAGGGCAGTCCTTAAGATGCCCGCGTTTGATCGCCTCTCTGAGTTTGTCCACGGTGAGAGTGGCGCCTGGTATGTCCCAAGCGGGGTCGGCAGCCAGATGTCCACCGAATGCCGGATGACAGATGATGCGCGCGAGCGGCAATGCCATATCGTCGGGAGCGTGAAGCGGAATCTGCCCCCGCTCGATTTCCGCCAACTGCTCCAAGTTCCGCTGAGATGACACATCAAGGTCAACGATCAGCTCCTCCATGTCGGCTACCAGTCGGCGGGACAGACCGGACATGTCCAGGGACATCCAATCGTCATCATCGTTAGCGCTCATCATACGACCTTCCACGTTTTTCGTCGGTGCAAAAATCACGAATGACGGCATCTCGTCAACAACTGAATAACAACCGGGGATAATTAATTCCTTGACGGTGGTTCCGATGCCAGAATGTCGCGCGGCTGCTTCTGCATGCGAAACTTACAAATTGAAAACAGTGATTTAACGGAGTCTTGAATTCTTCTTTGAAATTTATTTCAAACTGGAGCTCCTATCGTCTCATAATTCAAGAACTCAACCAATACGCGTATGCTTCGAGTTCTTGAATTACGGCTCCTCGTCGCCTTTTGGGGTGCCTTCATTGGCAAGCCACGCCGACACGAATGCCTCGACCTCGTCGTCGGCAATCCCGAAAATCTCGCCGACGCGGTGACTATCCATTTTCCCGTCAGCAACCCACTGGACGACCTCCCCAGGTCGAAAGCCGGGGGCCAATTCCTTGTCGCGGAGAATCCGGTACAGGTCGGCGTAGGTCTTTGCTCCGATTAGTTCGAGAGCGATCTTCCCTCCGACCTCGAAGCGCCGCCAAATGTCGACGACGGCAACGCCCAGTCGGATTTCCTCACGGAGAGCGGCGGTCATCGCGTTCCGCTTCGGCGGACTATCCTTCCGCCAACGACGCTCGGCCCATTCTCGGATGTCGAGGACTTTTCCGGCATGCGCGCAGTCGCGAACATACCTGCGGGCGGCGGCTTTGATTTCGGTCGCGCGGCGGCCGCGCTGGTCGAGCGCGAGATCGAAGTCGCGGCAGTCGTCGCACTCGATGATGTGCTGTCGTACCGTCTGCGATCCGTTCGGCGACCCGCAGTGCTCGCATGTCCGCGATGCCTCTTCCTCGGCGGCCTTGATGTACCAATTGATCATTGTGCGGTGTTCGTCGGCGACGCGGACATGGATGTCCAGGCGTGCCAACTTCTGTTTGACCTGAAGCGTGAACATCTTCGCAGGATCGCCGACGGTCGCCGCGGCCTCGTCGTAAAATCGCTCGACGATGCCACGCCATCCGTGCCGGACCGAAAACTCGGCGTCTTCGTTGATCTGATATCTGCGGCGCAGGTTTGTCAGCCAGTCTTCCATAGCGGTTGTTCCTATTTCCTGGATTCAGTAACAACCGCTATCGGAAACGGAGCTTGCGGAAGGCCTCGCGCAGGTCGTCGGAGACACCAACGATCATCGATCCAGCCCGCCACCAGGCGACAGTGAAGTTGACCTCATCGACAAAATGGCGGCGATCGATGTCGTCAGGCCAGAGCTGGATTATGATATTCCCGACAGGAAAAAGCCTGCCGTGCTCCAGGCATACGCCGATGTAGTAGGCAGCGGCCTCGGCGATATCCTTCCGGTTCCATCCGACAAACTCATGACGTCGGACGTGTTCAGCTTCGCAGTCGTCACAACGGACGCGGTGCCAACCGGCACGGCGGATTTCGCCGAACCGACCGCAGAGTTCGCAGATATCCGCCGACCTCGATCGGGCCTGTGACGCGATGTCGAAGACGGCGCGGATCGTGTCGATGTCGAGACCCCGAACACCAGGACGGATGTCGAGGAGGCCCCACTTTTCGCCGACCTTCTCCACCTCCACGCGGCCGTGAGACACCTCCGCCAGGCGACCGATGGCATCAACCGCAATCTCACGCCAACCGTCGCCGATATCCATCCCGAGGCCATCGCGAACAATGCCGCACGACAGGTCTCGGATTTCGAGATCGTATTCCAAGCGCATCAGTGCCTCCGCGCGAGGACGGCGGCCTGCGCCCTCTCCACGATCGATGCGATCGCGGCCATGCCGTCGGCGGAAATGTATTGCGTCGACGCGACCATCTCGACGACCAGATGGCCGTTCTCTTCGCCGAAACCCGTGACGATGAGGAATGCACGCACGCTGCCCGGAAGGTCATGCAGCGCCTGCAAGGCCTCGTGGACGGCAGGCATCCACTGAGCAGGCACCGCGACCGTCGCATCCGGCATGATGATATTGCCGTAGATGTTGTTCAGTTCTTCGCCGGTCATTTCCTCATCCCTTTCGTCAGCTCCGCGAATGTCTTCGGATTGAAGGCCACGTCACGGCAATCCACGCCCACATCGCGACTGCGACCTAGAGGTGGTAGCGCACCGTGAGAATGACCGAAAAAGTGGAACGAACCTTTATGCGATCCCGGCCATACACGATGAGCGTAGTGGCTCAGAAAGACGCGATGGCCCTCGTCGGTCGTTTCCAGCGCCGGGGTCGGCGGCGCGGCCCATTCCAGCCCCGCCAGCGTCGGGTGGACGACATTCGGCTTGCGGTAGTCGTGGTTTCCGAGGATCAGGTACTTGCGCCCGCGCAACCGGTGGAAAATCCCGCGAACGCGATCCTCGATGCCGAGAGCCATGGAGAAGTCACCGAGGTGATACACAATGTCATTATCGCCGACAGCGGTGTTCCAGCGGTGGATCATTGCTTCGTCCATCTCGTCCGTTGAGCGGAACGGCCGGTCTCCCGACGTCAGCATGAGAGCGTGGCCGAAGTGGGTGTCGCTGACGTAGAACTTTTTCACGAACATCTGACCCTCCCTTAGATCGCAAGGGCCAACTGACGGCGCGGGCGTGCGACGACTTCATGCACGACCGCACCGTCCAGGCGGTGATGCTGCAGGAGCATCTCGACGAGTTCCGCAACCGCCTCGCGGTGTTCCTCGAGAATGGCGCGCGCACGCGCTGCCTGATCGTGCAGGATGCCGTCGATGCTTTGACGCAGACCCGGATCGAAATCCTGCGCACGAGCGAGGTCAGTCATACCCGCGACACCGTGGGAGTACAGCGAGCCGCCCATGCCGTAGCTCGCAAGGGCGTTGCGCGCGGCATTCGTCGCATTGACCAGATCGACGGAGACGCTGTCGCTGTGGCTGCCATAGATCATTTTCTCCGCGGCCAGACCGCCGAGGCAGTGCGCGACGCGGTCCATATGCCACTGGTAGTCCTGGATACCCTCGCGCATGCTGACCACCGCCGCGCCAGCGATGTGGCTCGGCTGGTCCGCGACGAAGTCGGGTTCCACAAAAACCTCGCGCACACGGCTGCCGGTTGCGACAGCGACGACCGCGTGGCCGATTTCGTGGACGGCGATATGACGGCGATATGCGGGCGTTCGGCTCTGGCGAACCGGAAGCGAAGCGCGGACATGGTGGATACCGACATCGACACGCTCACGGCGTGCGCGGCGGCGTGCGTCGCGAGCCACACGTTCGAGGTCTGCACCCGACATGCCTTCCGTCTCACGGTCGAGGCAAGTCACGTCAATGTTAGCGTCGAGGTGCTGACGCAGGATCGCGGAACGCGCCTTGGCATCGGGAAGCGGGATTTCGATGTGGCGGTCGAGGCGACCCGGACGGCGGAGCGCCGTGTCGATGCCCGACGGATCATTGGTCGCGCCTACGACGACCACGCCCTCGCGCTCGACAGCGCCGTCCAGGCACTCCAAGAGGCCATTGACCACGCCGCGGTTCCACTCATCCGAGCGTCCGTTGCCGATTGAGCCACGGGCAACGAAGTTGTCGATTTCATCGATCAAAAGGACGCTCGGCGCATGCTTCATGGCCTCCGCGAACGCCGCCCGCATTGCCAGCAGAAGATTGCCCTGATGACCTTCACCCGTCCCGAGCCATGCCGAATAGCTGCCAACGACGAGATGCGCGTCCAGCGACCGCGCCAGCGACTTCGCAAAGGTCGTCTTGCCGCACCCCGGAGGGCCGCTCAGGAGAATACCGCCATCGACATCGTTCCAGCGAATATTGCCGCGGCGCCAGTCTTCCATATCCTGCGCGAGTTCGTGACCCCAATCGGCAGCGGGGCCATAGCCGTGCATGTCTTCGAGATACGGCGTGTCGGCGGGAACGACGCGCTCATCAGCCGGGCGGCGCTTTGCTTTCGCGGCCTCTTCACGCTCCTGACGCTCGATTTCCTTTTTCTCGCGTTCGAGCTTGGCGGCTTCGACCTGGAGGGCGTGGCTCTTGCCAATCGCACGCGGCGAACGGAACGCAACGGCGCGACGACGGTGCGGCATGCGCGAAAGGCGGCAGGCCTCGACACGAGTGACCGGTCGGCCGCAGGTGGTCGCCGCCTGAACGATCAGGTCGATGTCCAGCTCTACCGCCGTGCGGCTGTCCACGAGCAACAGCGAGGGGTGGTCCAGGTTTTCGTTCTCGGCGGCGGAGAGGATCACGTTGCATGCCCCGAACTCGAACCGGTCGTCGAGGCCGCTATTACCGAGGAGCTGGACATCGACGGCGAAGGGCGAAGACAGCCGTTCGCCCGTGAAGTCGAACTCCGCGTCGTCAACGATCAGGTCTTCTACGGTCCCTGTCATCTGCGTCTGCTTCGGGCTGTCCGCGCTAGTCTTCTTGGCCTCGCGGACGTACTCCTCGGCGGCGCGATACCAGTGCGTCATCGATGCGTTCAGGGGGATGAGAACGAGGTGAGCACCCTTCGGATCGGGGCCGAGGTCGGCGAAAAACTTCGCGACGTGGAGACGGGAGATTTCGCGCTCGAACGAGAGCTTGGGCTTGCCGGCCATGACGGGTAACTCCTGCAGACAGAACTGAACATCTCGCCAACCGGTTGGTGGCGATCTTCGTGTTCAGGCGGCTATTCGCAGTGCTTTCGTCATGACCTCAGGTTTCCAATTCTTCGCAACCATGCCGCGTATGATCGGAGGCGTCAACGCGGCATCCGGGATTTCTTCGTTCCGGTTAACGGAGTGCGATCGTCATGCAGCGTCGGCGTATCCGATATCACCCCACTCGTCACCGCAGCGTGTATCTTCCTCGTCTTCATCGCCGTAGGAATAATGAACCGCGTCCTCCTCGGCCACGACGGCGGGCTCCAGTGGAATCTCCGGAATATTCCATGCCGCGACCTTGTGCTCCAGCCATGACGCAAACATCGGGTCCACGCCGAAGCGATCGATCCGCTCCAGGAACTCGGCGGCCGTCCATCCGGCGATCGCGTCTCGAATTCCTGCGTTCGCCTCTTCGATATCGTCTTGCCAGGCCATTGAAATCCGCAGGCCGTCATAACCCGTGAATGCCTCAGCCTGAGCGATCCGGGACACATGTACGAACTGATTGTCCTTCATGTTGATCTTCTCCCTTTTGAGTGGCTGGGTATGCGCCGTAGCGTGATAGAACGCCGCGCGTTTGAGCCATGCACGGTGAACGTCGAAGACCGACTTTCGCGCCTCGGTCACGGCGAAGCTGAAGCGCGGAACCCTTGCCGTTGGCAAAACGGCCAGGACATCGAACCTCTGATTCAGTTTTGGCAGCGCCTGAATCTCGGCGATGGCTTTGGTCATCGCCGCCGCAAACGTCGACGCACGGTATGTCGGCACTGGGTATCCCAGCTCCGCCGCTAACGCTTCGGGATCGATCACCCAGAACGTTTTGTTCGGTCCGACCTTTCCGTCCTTGTCCTTCTTCGAACGAAGCAGTGCCTGATGACGAGCCGCCAGGTACGATAGCTTCACGAACAGGCGGGCGCTGTAGCGGCTCTTGAACGTCGGCAATGCATTCAGGTCGACGGTCACGTATTTTCTGCTGAGGAGCATGCAGACGCGGACCTCGGGGTGAAGCTCGAAACCGATCTCGTCCCGGCTCCGAAGCCTCTCCGGCATCGAATGGACGGTCAGGTACGGCACCGGTTTCGTCAGTCGGGTGCCGCGATATCGGATATCGTACCGCGCCATTGTCTCGGCAATGCGCTCCAGGCTCTCTCGCAGCCGCGCCGGGTTCTTCAGACCGAGATAGGCCAGCATGTCCCCGACGGTGACTTTGTGCACCCGAGCCTCACCGCGGTAGGCTTCGCGGTCGCGGAACCCTCCGTCGCTGCCAACTTTCGCGAGGCTGTTGATATCGACCTTCGCCCGGGTGAACAGATAATACCAGAGTGCCTGGTCCGTTGAGGTAAGCCTGTCGGCAACTTCGGTGCCTTCGACGACGCGGAATGTCGTCCCCTTCGTCAGGGCAAAGGGGATTTCGACACGAGGGTTCGACACATCGTTGTCGGCCACGGCTTCGCAAACAAGGTCGCCGGCGCGGATGCCACGACGATCCCTCGCACGATGCGCTACTTCTTCGTTTCTCGACGACCAGGCAAGCTGTCCGATGGCGTTGCGATATTGCATTTGCAGTCTCCCTGAACATTATGGTTCAGCGAGAATGTGCAGAGCGCAATATAGCTGACAAGTTTTTTACGCTTTCAACCAGAAAATCTATCTCGCCCGCCTGAATAACAAGGTTTCTTGTCTGCGGACTAAGCCTGACAGTGTTAATAATGTTAGGGGGAGGCTTTAGGAGAATAGTGAGAATTATTATGAGGATGTGGTTGCAAATTTTGAAGGTTTTACGTTTTCAACCGAAAAACATTTCTCAATCGCCTGAGAAACCAGTGTTTCAATTCGTTGTCTAGAGCCGACAGTGTTAAGACTCTTAGTCCCGTTAGCTGAATTCTTGAAATCAGAACTGTGTTCTAAAGGGTCAGGATTCTCGGTTTCGAGATATCGAGTCTCGAGTTTCACGGGTCGCTTCGCTCTTCTTCTTTTTCGCCAGTGCCCCCTTTGCCTCAGTGCCGGAACAAAACCCCTTGCAGGGTCGAGCAGGAACCCCATCGCCCGGATAGCGAAGGATGACCGGAAGTGTCGTGTTCGGATTTCGAGGCTGCCCTGGTTTCGGGATGAGTCTCGTGTGCAGGAATGATCGCAGGGGCAGAGCCCTGCTAGGTCCTGTTGACAAAGTATGGCAGCCATATCTTTGCGGCTGCCAGGGCGAGGAATGCCGAG
>NZ_JANFDG010000038.1 GCF_024609765.1 Shinella pollutisoli | reverse complement strand
TATTCGCTATTCGCTATTCGCTATTCGCTATTCGCTATTCGCTATTCGCTATTCGCTATTCGCGCATTCACCCCCGCCATCTCCTTCTCCTCCGGCGCTTCGTCCAGCGTCATCACCGGCAGCACGCGGCGGAGATGATCGTGGTGGGTGCGCACGCCGTATTCGAGGTCGGAGAGGTAGAAGCCGGCGAAGGCGGCGGAGGTCATCGCCTCGTTCGACCAGACGGTGAGCTGCACGTCCTCGGCCTGGGTGTCGCGGTCGATGCGGAAGGCGAGGTAGCGGGCGAGGCGTTGCGCGCGGTCCTCGTCGCGGTAGCGGTAGATGCCGCCGCGCAGGAGCGTGCGGCCGACGCCGAGCGGGAATTCCTGGTAGAACTGCACCGTCTCCGGCGTCACCGCGATGACGGCGTTCGGGAACAGGCCGAAATAGACCCAGGCCTTGCGCAGCCTGTCCGGCAGGCGGGGGTTCCCGGGCGCGATCTTGACGTAGTGGCGCACGCTCCAGCGCCGGCCGGCATGCGGATTGTAGGTGGCGAACGAGCGGCAGAGCCCGTCGACGAAGGGCTCGTCGTAATAGGTCGAGCCGTAGAGGTCCTGCAGCGCCGGATGGGCCATGGCGACATGATAGCCCTCGTTGTCGACGTCGCGCACGGACTTCCAGTTGACCGGCGTCTCCTGCGTCCAGATGCCGCCCGCCGGCACCATCTCCTCGCTGCGGTAGTGCGAAAGCTCCTCCGCGAAGGGTTTCATCTGCTCGGCGACCGAGGGTTGGGGGCCGGGGGCGAAGCGGATGAAGACGAAGCCCATCCAGACCTCGCACTCAACCGGCTTCAGCGCGAACTCGTCCTTGTCGAGCGGCGGGAAGCTCTTCGGGCGGGCGGCGCCCCTCAGCGTGCCGTCGAGATTGTAGACCCAGCCGTGGAAGGGACAGACAAGCGCGTTGCGGCAGGCGCCCGTCTCGTCGGCGACGAGGCGCGAGCCGCGGTGGCGACAGATGTTGTGGAAGGCGCGCACGCCGGCGTCCTTGTCGCGCAGGATCAGCGCGCGCTCGCCGACGACGTCCATCGTCAGGTAGGCGCCGGGCTCGGGAACGTCGGAGACGTGGCAGGCGATCTGCCAGTGTGCGCGGAAGACATGCTGCTTCTCCAGTTCCAGGAGGGCGGTGCTATGGTAGCACCAGCCGGGCAGCCCGCGCCGGTCCCAGTCGTTCGGGATGCTGATGTCACGGATCATCTCGTTCATGCCGCTCCCCTTATCTTGCTGAACGTTCATTCAATATAAGCACATTTTCCGTTCAAAAGGAACAGGTTGCGGAATCATCGCCCCGCGGCCACGGAAAAATCCCGGCCGCGGGGCGGCCGGGATTGCGACGACTGGACGCAAAAAGCGTGGCGGCAGAGGCGCCTAGCGGCAGACCTTCACGCGCTTGAAGACGACGTGGCCCCACTTGTTGTAGCGCTTCACCTTCTTCCAGAAGCAGTGGCGGTGGCCGTAGTAGTGGCTGACATAGCCGTGGTGGTGGCCGCCCCAGCCGTGGCCATGGCCGTGGCCGAAGCCGAAGTAGAAGCCGCCGGCCTGGGAGGGAGCGGCGAAGGACAGCGCTGCCACGGTGGCGACGACAGCGGATAGAACGATCTTGCGCATTTCGGATCTCCTCTGGGTCACTGGCATGGACGAAACCGCTTCATCCATTGGCACCACTGTCCCATGAGAACGGGCGCGGCGCTGTTCCGCCCGGAACAGGCCGTCACCGCCGCCGCCATCCCCAATTCTAGGGAGGCGGGACAACTTGGACATGCCGCCGCCGCATTCGGATGACACGCAGGTTGCCAGCGGCGGGGGACATCCGCCGGAACCCTTCGAATGTGCGAGGCAGCGTAAAGACTTTGCTTACCATATTTCGTCATTCTCTCCGCGTTCGGCATCGATCCGGGACGCGTGGTCCCGCCGTCGGCCGCCAGCGTTTCGGCCTGCGGGGGCGTCACTCCGCGGCCGCGTCGAGTAACGAGTATCGGGTAACGAGTATCATGGCGTCTGTGTCCGAAGCCGCGCGCGCCGCGCGCAAGTCCCCTCGCGCCCGCTCCGGCGGCATCCTCCTCGGAGCCTTCCTCGCCTGCGGCGTCGTCGCGGGCTCGGCCTGGGCGCTGGTGTCGACCTTCGGTGCCATGCAGGAGGCCGCAAGCGCGCTCTCCGAGGGGCGCAGGAGCCTCGTCGCCGCCGCCGATCCCAGGCCGGTTTCCGCCGGCCCGGACACCCGCCGGCTGGTGAAGATCGCGAAATTCTCCCGCCTCTCGCCGCCGAGCGACAGCGAGCTGCGCCAGAAGCAGCTGACGGCCGACGCGGTCGTGGCCGCGCACCATCGCCGCGTCTCCGTCCAGCTCGCCGCCGCCGTCAAGCGCGAGAAGGCGAAGGCGCTGATGCTGGAGGCCGCCGTCGCCCGCGCCGAGCGCGCCGCCGAGCAGGAACGCGCGCCTGCCGGCGAGACCTCGATGATGACGGCGCTGGTCGAGAACGTCTCGCTGCGCGACGACAAGGCGGCGAGGCCCTTCGCGCTCGTGATGAACAAGCCCGAGACGGAGGAGGAGCCGCTCCTCGGCGCGATCCCGCTGCCGGAGGCGCGCCCCGCGCTCGAGACCGTCGTCGTGGAGGAAAAGCCCGTCGAGGAGAAGCCCGCGCCGCGCATCACGCGCAGCAGGGACAAGGCGAAGACCAAGGAGAAGGAAAAGCAGGAGCTCGCCTATGCCAAGCCCGAGCGTTCGCTGTTCGGCGACCTGTTCAAGGGCGGCAACGGCGGCTCCGGCTGGCCGGGCAAGGGCACCAAGGTCGCGATCTACGACGTCTCCGGCGCGACCGTCTACATGCCCGACGGCACGAAGCTGCGTGCCCATTCCGGCATCGGCCACATGCGCGACAACCCGAAGTTCGAGCACGTCAAGATGCGCGGGCCGACGCCCGCCGGCATCTATCGCCTGAAGATGCGCGAGCGGCGCTTCCACGGCGTCGAGGCGATCCGCATGACCTCGATCGACGGGCGCGATCCGAAGAACCGCACCGGCCTGCTCACGCACACCAACCTGCTTCGCGGCCAGATCGGCTCGCACGGCTGCGTCGCCTTCCAGAACTACGAGCCGTTCCTCAACGCCTTCAAGCGCGGCAGGATCGACACGCTGATCGTCGTGCCCTCCATGCCCGGCTCGCGCACGCAGATCGCCGCGCTCTACCGCAAGGGAGCGTGATCACACCCCGTTCGCGCAATTCGCGGCCGGCAGGACCGCCGCGCGTTTGCGGGAGATGCTCACGCCGGCTGGACGAAGCCGTCGAGCACGCGCTTCTGGCCGGCGCGGTCGAAGTCGATCGTGAGCTTGTTGCCCTCGATCGCCGCCACGTTGCCGTTGCCGAACTTCAGGTGGAAGACCCGGTCGCCGACGGAGAATTTCGACGGCTCGGCATTGGTGGAGCGCGCCACCAGCTCGCCCTCGATGGTGCGGGTGCGCGGGCCGGACTCGCCGTAGCCGATGCGCTCCACCGCATGGCCGGAGCGCGAGCCCCAGTTGTCGCGGGTGGCGTCGGTGCGGTTCGCCTGGGCGCGGCGCCAGCCGGGCGTCGCATAGCTGTTCTGGAACGGCTCCTGCTTGTCGAAGCGTGACTGGCCGTAGCCGCCGCGCCCGTAGCCGCCATAGGATTGCTCCACCTCCGCCACCTCGACATGGGCCTCCGGCAGCTCGTCGAGGAAGCGCGAGGGCAGCGTCGATTGCCACAGCCCGTGGATGCGGCGGTTGGAGACGAACCAGATGTGGCAGCGCCGCTTGGCGCGGGTGATGCCGACATAGGCGAGGCGGCGCTCCTCCTCCAGCCCCGCGCGGCCGCCCTCGTCGAGCGCGCGCTGGTGCGGGAACAGGCCTTCCTCCCAGCCGGGCAGGAACACCGTCTCGAACTCCAGTCCCTTGGCCGAATGCAGCGTCATGATCGAGACGGCGTCGAGGTTCTCGTTCTGCTCGGCGTCCATCACCAGCGAGACGTGCTCCAGGAAGCCGCGCATCGACTCGAAGCTCTCCATCGAGCGGATCAGCTCCTTCAGGTTCTCCAGCCGGCCCGGCGCTTCCGCCGACTTGTCGGCCTGCCACATGGCGGTGTAGCCGCTCTCGTCGAGGATCTGCTCGGCAAGCTCCGTGTGCGGCATCGTCTCCAGGAGCGACTGCCAGCGGCGGAAGTCCATCACCACGTCGAACAGGGCCTTGCGCGCCTTGGGCTTCAGCTCGTCCGTCTCGACGATGTCGGCGGCGGCCGCGAGCATGGGGACGTCGCGGGCGCGGGCATAGTCGTGCAGCGTACGGATCGTCGTGTCGCCCAGCCCGCGCTTCGGCGTGTTGACGATGCGCTCGAAGGCGAGGTCGTCGGCCGGCTGGCTGACCAGGCGGAAATAGGCGAGCGCGTCGCGGATCTCCATGCGCTCGTAGAAGCGCGGGCCGCCGATGACGCGGTAGTTGAGGCCGAGGGTGACGAAGCGGTCCTCGAACTCGCGCATCTGGAAGGAGGCGCGCACGAGGATCGCCATGTCGTTGAGCTTGTGCTTGCCCCGCTGGAGCTGCTCGATCTCCTCGCCGACGGCGCGCGCCTCCTCCTCCGAATCCCAGGCGGCGTGCACCATGACCTTGCCGTCCTCGGGATCGAAGCGGTCGGTGAAGAGCGTCTTTCCCAGCCGGTCCTCGTTGTGGGCGATGAGGTGGCCGGCGGCGCCGAGGATATGGGCGGTCGAGCGGTAGTTGCGCTCCAGCTTGATCACCCTCGCGCCCGGAAAATCCTTCTCGAAGCGCAGGATGTTGTCCACCTCCGCGCCGCGCCAGCCGTAGATCGACTGGTCGTCGTCGCCGACGCAGCAGACGTTCTGCGGCGTGCCCTTCGGCCGCTGCGCGAGCAGCCGCAGCCACATGTACTGCGCGGTGTTGGTGTCCTGGTACTCGTCGACGAGGATGTAGCGGAATTTCTGGTGATATTCGGCGAGCACGTCCGGATTGGCGCGGAACATGCGGATCGGATGGAGCAGCAGGTCGCCGAAGTCGCAGGCGTTCAGCGTCTTCAGGCGGTTCTGGTAGGCGGCGTAGAGCTCGCGGCCCTTGCCGTTGGCAAAGGCGCGGGCGTCGCCCTCGGGGATCTGCGCCGGGTCGAGGCCCTTGTTCTTCCAGCCGTCGATCATGCCGGCGAACTGCTTGGCCGGCCAGCGCTTGTCATCGATGCCCTCCGCCTGGATGATCTGCTTGATGAGGCGCACGACGTCGTCGGTGTCGAGGATCGAGAAGTCGCTCTTCAGCCCGACCAACTCGGCGTGGCGGCGCAAGAGCTTCACGCCGATCGAGTGGAAGGTGCCGAGCCAGGGCATGCCCTCGACGGCGCCGCCGACGAGGAGGCCGATGCGCTCCTTCATCTCGCGGGCGGCCTTGTTGGTGAAGGTCACGGCGAGGATCTGGCTCGGGAAGGCGCGGCCGAGGCTGAGGATATGGGCGATGCGCGTCGTCAGCACCCGCGTCTTGCCGGTGCCGGCGCCCGCGAGCACCAGGAGGGGGCCGTCCAGCGTCTCGACCGCCTCGCGCTGCTCGGGATTGAGACCGGAGAGATAGTCCGGCACGCGGGCGCTGTCGCGCGCGGCCATGGCGCGCGCGGCGATGCCGCCGGCGGGCTTGCGGGCAAGCTGGGGTTCCTCGTCGAAGAAGGGAATGTCGTCGTAACCGCTGGTCATGCGGCCCAATGTAGTGATTCGGGGCGGAAAGGCCAGTTTCGCGTTCCTCTTTTATTCCGCGGGCTCAGGCGTCCGCGTCGAAAACGGCGTCGACCGGCAGCTGCAGCGCGGTGGCGAGCTGGTTGGTCTTGCCGGCGAGCGAGACGATGGCGAGGAGCTCGGCGTGCTGCTCGGCCGTCATGCCCTTGGCCTTGGCCGCCGCCGTGTGGGAATGGACGCAGTAGCTGCAGCCGTTCGTCACCGAGACGGCGATGTAGAGCATCTCCTTGACCAGCGGGTCGAGTGCCGAGGGCGTCGCCATCACCGCCTTCACCTCGCCCCACGTCTTTTCCAGAAGGGCCGGGTCGAAGGCGAGGTAGCGCCACATGTTGTTGATGAAGTCCGACTTGCGGGTGGCGCGGATGTCGTCGAACACCGCCTTGACGCGCGGGTCGGCTTCGAGGTTGTCGGCGGGCTTGACGGTGCTCATGGCGTTCTCCGTGAAAGGAGCCGGCGGCTGAGGGCCGCCGGCCGCAGGATTTCAGACCAGCGCGAAGACGCGGGCAGGGCCGCCCGTGCCGCCGCGCACCTTGGGCGCGCCGACGACGAGGGTCGCGCCCCTGGCGGGAAGCTGATCGAGATTGGCGGCGCCTTCAAGCCCCCAATGGCCGGAGCCGAGCCAGGCATAGTGGGTCGCGAAGTCCGGCGAGATGCCGTAGTCGAGCGAGAGCGTGTCGACGGCGATGCCGACGGCGGTCGAATTCTCGGCGAGATACTGCACGGCCTCGGCGTGGAAGCCGGGGAAGTGCATCTTGCCCTCGGCGTCGGCATTGCGGAACTTGTCGGTGCCGAGATGCTTGTCCCAGCCGGAGAGCAGCGCCACGCAGGCCTTGTCCGGCAGGTCGCCGTTGGCGGCGATCCACGCCTTGATGTCGTCGGGCGTGAGCTGCGCGTCCGGGTTCTCGGCCGCCTTCTCGCGGATGTCGACGACGGCGAGCGGCACGACGAGATCGGAGACCGGAATCTCGGCGACCGACTTCCCGTCCGCGGAAAAGTGCAGCGGCGCGTCGACATGGGTGCCGGTGTGCTCGTTCACGCGCAGCTCGAACAGGTTGAAATGATGTTCCTTGAAGTTGAACTTCTGCTCGCGGAAGAACTGCTGGTCGCCGAAGAAGGTGGGGAACTCCTCGTAGAGCTCGTGGGTAAGGTCGGTCGCCTTGGTCGGCGCCTGGGCGAGCGCCGGGCTGAGCGCGCCGGAACTCGCCGCGGCGACGGTCGCCGCGCCGGCGGCGGCCGCGCGGAAGAAGCTTCTCCGCGAGAGCATGCGGTTCTTGACGGATTCGATGACGCAGGCGTCACACATGGATTTCCCCCTTTAATGCGTTGAATAGACACGATCGAAAAACGGAAGGCGGGCCGCTTGGCCGGAAGAAAAGCTATCACAAAGGCAAGAGGGGTCCAGCCACGGCCGTTCTCAACGGCGGGCGGCGGCGGGAAGATTTGTCCACCGTTTCTTACATTTCGGTAACGCGGGCCGGCGGCAATCTTACATTTCCGTAATGAAGCCATTCTTTCGTTGCCGGCTTGTTTGCAAATCGGGATACTTGGCCTATGTCGCGCCACCAGGGCGATAATTCGGAGATGACTTGATGCGGATCGGGAAACAGCTCCTCGTGAGCCTCGGCGTGATCGCCGCCGGGGTGTTCCTCTGGGGCAGGTTCGTGCCGGGCGCAAACGACATGCTGGAGGCGGCGGGCCTGCCGAGCCGGCTCGTGGCGGCGATCGCGCCGGCGCGCGACGGCGAGGGCGGCGAGGGCCGCTCCGGCGGCGGGCGCGGCGGCTTCGGCGGCGGCCCGGCGCTGGTGGCGACCAAGCCCGTCGCGATCGCGCTCGTCAACGACCGGCTGAACGCCATCGGCGACGGCGAGGCGATCCGCTCCGTCACCGTCACCCCCTATGCCACCGGCAACCTGACCGAGGTGCTCGTCGCTTCCGGCGACCGGGTCAAGCAGGGGCAGGTGATCGCCCGCCTCGACAGCGAGGAGCAGGCGATCGCCGCCGACCAGGCCCGCGTCGCCCGCGACGCGGCCGCGCAGAAGCTGAAGCGCGTCGAGAGCCTGCGCAGCGCGTCGGCCGTCAGCACGGCCGACTTCCAGGACGCGGAATCGGCGCTGAAGGCGACCGAACTCGCGCTGCAGACCGCCGAGCTCAACCTGCGCCGCCGCGACATCGTCGCGCCCTATGGCGGCATCGTCGGCATCATCTCGGTCAATCCCGGCGACTACGTCACCACGACGACGGCGATCGCCCGCATCGACGACCGTTCGGAGATCCTCGTCGACTTCTGGGTGCCGGAGCGCTTCGCCACCCAGGTGCAGGTCGGCGCCGAGGTCTCCGCCACCGCCATCGCGCGCCCGGGCGAGACCTTCGCCGGCCGCATCCAGGCGGTCGACAACCGCATCGACCAGGAGAGCCGGACGCTGCGCGTGCGCGCGCAGATCGACAACCCTGAGGACGTCCTGCGCGCCGGCATGTCCTTCCAGGTCAACATGACCTTCCCCGGCGAGCGCTTCCCGAGCGTCGATCCGCTCGCCGTGCAGTGGAGCGCGGAAGGTTCCTACGTCTGGCGCGTCGTCGACGGCAAGGCGGAGAAGGTGGACGTGCGCATCGTGCAGCGCAATCCCGACAAGGTACTGCTGAGCGCGGAGCTCGCCGAGAACGACATGGTGATCACCGAGGGCGTGCAGCGGCTCGCCCCCGGCGGCGAGGTGAAGATCGTGGGCCGCGACGACGGCGCCGCGGCGCCCCGGATCTCGGAGGGCTCGTGATGGCGGCGCCCGAGGGGGATCTCCATTCCGGCAAGGCCGGCTTCACCGCGCTCTTCGTCCGCCGGCCGATCTTCGCGCTGGTGGTCAACACGCTGATCGTCGTCGCCGGCCTCGCCGCCTTCTCCGGCGTCGAGGTGCGCGAGCTTCCCTCCGTCGACCGGCCGGTCGTCACCGTCACGACCGATTTCGACGGCGCCTCGCCCGAGACGGTCGACCGCGAGCTCACCACCGTCATCGAGGGCGCCGTCTCGCGCGTCCAGGGCATCCAGAGCATCTCCTCGCAATCCTCCTTCGGCCGCAGCCGCGTCACGCTGGAATTCTCCGATTCCAGCGACGTGAACCAGGCGGCGAACGACGTGCGCGACGCGCTCGGCCGCGTCTCCAACAACATGCCCGACGGCGCCGACGAGCCGCGCGTCGTCAAGGCCGACGCCGACAGCCAGCCGATCATGCGGCTCGCGCTCACCTCCGACCGCCTGTCGATGGAGGACATGACGCTGCTCGTGGAGAACGAGATCTCCGACCGGCTCGCGGCGGTCAGCGGCGTCGCCGACGTCGCCGTCTACGGCGACCAGGAGAAGGTCTTCCGCGTCGACGTCGACCAGGCCAAGCTCGCGAGCCGGGGGTTCACGGTCGCGAATCTGCGCGCCGCGCTCGCCACCGCCTCCTTCGACGTGCCGGCGGGCTCGCTCACCAGCGTCAACCAGGACATCAGCGTGCGGGCGACCGCCGACCTCGCGACGCCCGAGGACTTCGGCAACCTCCTCATCAACAACCGCGTGCGCCTGCGCGACGTCGCCTCGGTGACCCTCGGGCCGGACACCGGCTCGACGGCGCTGCGCTCGAACGGAAGGCAGGGCATCGGCCTCGGCATCATCCGCCAGGCGCAGTCGAACACGCTCGACATCTCCGAGGGCGTGAAGGGCGTCGTGGCGCGGCTCGGCGACATCCTGCCCGAGGGCACGACGCTGACGATCACCAGCGACGACGCCGTCTTCATCGACGGGGCGATCCACGAGGTGGAGATCGCGCTCGCCGTCGCCGTCTTCATCGTCACGCTCGTCATCTATCTCTTCCTGCTCGACTGGCGCGCGACGCTGATCCCGACGATCTCCATGCCGATCGCGCTGGTCGGCACGATCGCGGCGATCTATCTCGCCGGCTTCTCCATCAACATCCTGACGCTGCTCGCGATCGTGCTGGCGACGGGGCTCGTGGTGGACGACGCCATCGTCGTGCTCGAGAACATCGTCCGGCGCCGCGGCGAGGGTCTGGGACCGCGGGCGGCGGCCGTGCTCGGCACGCTCGAAGTATTTTTTGCCGTCATCGCCACGACGGCGACGCTGGTCGCCGTGTTCCTGCCGCTCTCCTTCCTGCCGGGGCAGACCGGCCGGCTCTTCCGCGAGTTCGGCTTCGTGCTCGCCTTCGCGGTGCTGCTTTCCTCCTTCGTGGCGCTGTCGCTCTGCCCGATGCTCGCCTCGCGCATGCTGAAGAAGGACATGGCGCACGGCCACGGCGGCAGCCCGCTCGGGCGGCTCGGCGGGCTGCTTGCCGGCGTCTACCGGCGGGCGCTGCATGCCTGCCTCGGCGCGCCGCTCGTCGTCTTCGTCGTCGCCGGCCTCTTCACGGTGGCGGGCGCGGGCGGCTATCTCACGCTGAAATCGGAGCTGACGCCGACCGAGGACCGGGCGATGGTGATGATGCGCGTCGCCGCCCCGCAGGGCGTGTCGCTCGACTACGCGCAGCAGCAGATGAAGCTGGTGGAGGACAAGCTGCGCCCGCTCTACGACAGCGGCGAGATCGTCAACATCTTCTCCATCTCCGGGCAGGGGAGCTCGGCCAACAGCGGCTTCATGGTGCTGACGCTCGCGCCCTGGAGCGAGCGCGAGCGCACGCAGCAGGAGATCGTCGCCGACATCAACGCGGCGGTGCGCACCATCCCCTCGGTCAACGCCTTCGCCATCCAGCCGAACAGCCTCGGCATCCGCGGCGCCGGCAACGGCCTGCAGGTGGCGCTGCTCGGCAACGACTACACCAAGCTCGGCGAGGCCTCGGCGAAGCTGCAGCGGGCGATCGAGGACGACGGGCGCTTCGACACCGTGCGGCTCAACTACGAGGCCAACCAGGCGCAGTTGTCCGTCACCATCGACCGCGACCGCGCCTCCGACCTCGGCATCGACATCACCGGGCTCGCCTCGGCGCTGCAGGCCATGCTGGAGGGCACGAGCGTCGTCGACATCTATGTCGAGGGCCAGTCCTATCCGGTCATCCTGTCGTCGACGACCAACCCGATCAACGACCCGACGGATCTCGAGAACATCTTCCTCAAGACCGGCGACGGCAAGATCGTGCCGATGTCCTCGATCGCCTCGCTGGAGGAGAAGGCGGTCGCCCCGCAGCTCTCGCGCGAGCAGCAGCTGCGCTCCGTCACCGTCTCCGTCGGGCTGAAGGACAACATGGCGCTCGGCGACGCGCTGCAGATCGTCGAGCGGATGGCCGAGCCGCTCCTTCCGCCCGGCGCGCGCGTCGCGCCGATGGCGGAGGCCGCCACGCTCAACGAGAACGCCAGCGGCCTGATGATCACCTTCGGCTTCGCCATCGTCATCATCTTCCTCGTGCTCGCCGCACAGTTCGAGAGTTTCGTCAGCGCGCTGATCATCATGACGACGGTGCCGCTCGGGCTCGCCTGCGCCGTCTTCGCGATGATCGTCACCGGCACGACGCTCAACATCTACAGCCAGATCGGGCTGGTGCTGCTCGTCGGCATCATGGCGAAGAACGGCATCCTCATCGTCGAGTTCGCCAACCAGCTGCGCGACCGCGGCCAGGATGTGAGGAGCGCCATCGAGAACGCCTCGAACATCCGGCTCCGCCCGGTGATGATGACGATGATCGCCACCGTCGTCGGCGCGCTGCCGCTGGTGCTGGCGAGCGGGGCGGGGGCGGAGGCGCGCATCGCGCTCGGCTGGGTGCTGGTCGGCGGGCTGGGGCTCGCCACCGTCGTCACCCTGTTCCTGACGCCGGTCGCCTATCTCGTCATCGCCCGCTTCACGAGCCCGCATGCCGACGAGGAGAAGCGCCTGCAGGCCGAGATGGACCAGGCCGCCGCCCTTGCCGCGCGGCCGGAGCCCGCGGCGCTGCCGCAGCCGGCGGAGTGACGCGGCAGAACTTTGCCGCTGGACAGCCGCGCGCCAATTTGCACATTACGCCGCGAGACGGGGATTATCGCGTATGGATTGCGGCGATGCCTATTCTCCTTCTCCCCGCGGGGAGAAGGAGAATAGGCAGGCGGATGAGGCGGGAAAGCACGGCGTTGCGTCCGCATCGCCCCCTCATCCGACCCTTCGGGCCACCTTCTCCCCGCGGGGAGAAGGGGAAGATGTGGCAATGGCCTGCTCCATATGCGATAGCCCTGCTCGTGAGATGGAGGGTTTGGCGATGGCATTGTCGGACATCAGGGGCGGCGAGCGCAACGAGGCGGCGATCGCCGAGGCGCTCGGGCGGTTTTCCGCCCGCTTCGGCGCGAACTTCCAGACGGGGGCGGCGATCCGCGGCCAGCACGCCCATACCACCACCTATATCCCCGCGCAGCTTCCCGACGGCGTGCTCTTCGCCGAGAGCGCCGACGACGTGAAGGCGGCCGTCGCCATCTGCGCGGCGCTCAAGGTGCCGGTCATCCCCTTCGGCACCGGCTCCTCGCTGGAGGGGCAGGTGAACGCGCCGTCCGGCGGCATCTCCATCGACTTCAGCCGCATGAACCGGGTCATCGCGGTCAATGCGGAGGACCTCGACTGCACGGTGGAGCCGGGCATCACCCGCGAGGAGCTGAACACCTATCTGCGCGACACCGGCCTGTTCTTCCCGATCGATCCCGGCGCCAACGCCTCGATCGGCGGCATGACGTCGACGCGCGCCTCCGGCACCAATGCCGTGCGCTACGGCACGATGAAGGACAATGTGCTCGCCGTCACCGCGGTGACGGCGAACGGCGAGGAGATCCGCACCGCGCGGCGCGCGCGAAAATCCTCGGCCGGCTACGACCTCACCCGGCTCTTCGTCGGCGCGGAGGGCACGCTCGGCGTGCTCACCTCTGTCACGCTGAGACTCCAGGGCATCCCCGCCGTCATCGCCGGCGGCGTCTGCGGCTTCCCGACGCTGAAGGACGCCTCCGACGCCGTCATCATGACGATCCAGCTCGGCATCCCCGTCGCGCGCATCGAGCTTCTCAACACGCTGCAGGTCGCGGCCTGCAACGCCTATTCCGGCCTTTCGCTCGCCGAGCAGCCGACGCTCTTCGTCGAGTTCCACGGCAACGAGGAGAGCGTGCGGCTGCAATCGGAGGAGTTCGGGGCGATCGCCGCCGAATGCGGCGGCGGCGAATTCCGCTGGACGGCGGACGCGGCGGAGCGGGCGAAGCTGTGGAAGGCGCGGCACGACGCCTACTGGGCGGCGAAGGCGCTGAGGCCGGGGCACGCCGTGCTCGCCACCGACGTCTGCGTGCCGATCTCGCGGCTTGCCGACTGCGTGGCGGAGACGGAGGCCGACATCGAGGCGCACGGCCTCGTGGCGCCCATCGTCGGCCATGCCGGCGACGGCAATTTCCACGTCTCGCTGCTGTTCGACGACAAGGACCCGGAGGGCGTGGCGACCGCCGAGGCCTTCGTCGCCCGTCTCAACGGCCGGGCGCTCGCCATGGACGGCACCTGCACCGGCGAGCACGGCATCGGCCAGGGCAAGCAGGGGTTCCTGCCGGGCGAGCTCGGCGGTGCGGTTACGCTGATGGCGGCGATCAAGCACGCGCTCGATCCGGACGGCATTTTCAATCCGGGCAAGATTTTTTCGACGCCCTAGCCCATATTCGCGTTATCCTTCTGGCATCGAACGGAAATCGAGGCGTGCGGCGTGCTGTCTAGGATCATGCTCTTCATCGGCGGGCTGGTGGTGGCGGTGCTCTTCGCGGCCCTGCTGGCGCCGCTCTTCGTCGACTGGACGACGTTCCGCCAGGATTTCGAGCGCGAGGCGAGCCGGATCATGGGCCGCACCGTCGTTGTCCACGGCAGCGTCGACGCGCGCATCCTGCCCTTTCCGTCTGTGACGCTCAACGACGTGCGCGTCGGCGAGCCGGAGGACGGCGCGCCGCTCGTGGAGGTCGCGCGCTTCTCGATGGACGCGGAGCTGGCGCCGTTCCTGTCCGGCGAGGCGCTGATCTTCGACATGCGCATCGAGGAGCCGAAGGCGCGGGTGAAGCTGTTTTCGGACGGCACGCTCGACTGGGTGCGGGGCCGACGCTCCGCCATCCCCGCCCGTACCGTTGTGCTGGAAAACGTCACGGTGAGCGGCGGCGAGATCGAGTTCGTCGACGAGCAGACCGGCCGCACGCGCCATGTCACCGGGCTCGACGCGCAGATCGTCGCCCGCTCGCTGTCCGGCCCGTGGCGCATCGACGGGCGGGGAAGCCTCGACGGAGAGAGCGGCAGCTTCCAGCTTTCGAGCGGCCAGCTGGACGAGGACGGCACGCTGACGATGCGCGCGCATGTCGTGCCCGACGCGCTGCCCTTCGTCGCCGATCTCGACGGTGCGCTGAAGATCGTCGACTTCCGCCCGCAATATCAGGGCGATTTCACGCTTTCCGAAAAACCGGAGGAGGAGGCACCGGCCGATCCGATCCGCATCGCCGGCAAGTTCGAGCTTTCCAACGAGCGGCTGCGCGTTCCCGAATACCGGCTGGAAGCGGGGCCGCGCGACGATCCCTACGTGGTGACGGGCGAGGCGACGCTCGACACCGGCCGCGCGCCCGAGTTCCTGCTGATCGCCGACGGCCAGCAGATCGACGTCAGCCGCATCGGCGCCAGCGGCGAGTCCGGCAAGACCGGGCGCGACCCACAGCTTTCCGTGCGCCAGCGGCTGCAGGCGCTGCTGGCGATCGCCGCCGACATCCCGATCCCGCAGGTGCCCGGCCGGGCGAGCCTCAAGCTGCCGGCCATCGTCGTCGGCGACACGACGGTGCGCGAGATCCGGCTCGACGTCGAGCCCGACGGCGACGGCTGGAGGATCGGCCGCGCCGACGCGCTTCTTCCCGGCCGCACGGCGCTGGAGGCGAAGGGCCGGCTGACGCTCAAGGGCGAGCGCGGCTTCGTCGGCGACCTGGTCGTCGCCTCCAACCAGCCCTCTGGCCTTGCGGCCTGGCTCGCCGGCTCCGTCGATCCGGAGATCCGCCAGCTGAAGACCGCCGGCTTCTCCGCCCGCGTCGATCTGCGCGACGAGCTGCAGCGCTTCGAGACCCTGGAGATCGCCGTCGGCCCCGCCACGCTCACCGGCCGGCTGGAGCGGGAGTCGCGCCCGGATGCGGCGCCGACGCTCTCCGTCGAGCTTGCCGGCAACGAGGTGCGGTTCGATTCGCTGCGCGCCCTCGTGGGTCTCGTCGCCGGCGACGCCTCGCTCGGCAGCGTGCTCGAGCATTCCATCGCGCTCGACCTCAAGGCCGACCGTTTCGAGGCCTTCGGCGAGCGGGCGTCGGGCGTCGACGCCGTGCTGTCCGTGCGCGACGGCGCGCTTGCGCTCGACCGGCTGGACGTCGCCTCGCTCGAAGGCGCGCGCCTCTCCGCCAAGGGCACGCTCGGCGGCGGGCTCGCGTCGCCGAGCGCCGGCATCGACCTGCGGCTGAACGCGCAGGACATGCGCCCCGTCGCCGAGCTCCTGGCGCGGCATCTGCCCGCCCATCCGCTGCTGTCGCGCTTCGTCGCCAATGCCGGCTACTACGACGGCGCCGACCTCACCGTGCGCGCCTCGCTTCCCGGCGAGGCGGGCGGCCCGGCGACGCTGACGCTCGCAGGCCCCGTCAACGACGGGCGCGTCGAGTTCCGCCTCTCCGCCGCCACCCTCGCCGATCTCCTGGCCGGCCGCGACTTCGAGCTGGAGGGGAGCCTGTTCAACCCGAGCACCGTCGTGCTCGCCGGCCAGGCGGGGCTCGACCCCTTGCCCTTCGACGCCGAGCCGGACGGCAGCATCACCTTCCGCGCCGTGCAGCCGGAGGAGGGGCCGGCCAGCGTGACGGCGACCTTCAAGGCCGGCGGCACGTCGCTCTCGGCCAAGGGCACGGCCGCGCTTGCGGCCGGCGACTTCCTTTCCGGCGCGCTCGCCGTTTCGCTGGAGAGCGGCGACATCGAGCCCTACCTGCTGATGAACGGCATCGCCATGCCGCAGGCGGGCGCCGGCCTGCCGCTGACGCTCGCCGCCTCGGTCGCGACCACGGCGGGCGAGATTGCCGTCGCCGACATCGCCGGCAAGGCCGACCGCAACGCCTTCTCCGGCGATCTCACGCTCGACCGCACGGCGGCGGTGCCGGCGGCCCGCGGCACGCTGCGCTTCGACAGCGTCGATTTCGCCTATCTCGCCGAGGCTGTCGCCGGGCCGGTGACGGATCCGCTGGACGGCGGGCTCAACGCCGGCGCGCTCGCCCGGCCGATCCTGGAGGCCGCCGACGTGGCGGTGATGCTGGAGGCCGGCACCTTCTGGCCCGGCCTCTACGGCGCCGTCTCGGGTTTTCGCGCGGAGCTCGGCTGGAGGGGCGGCGAGCTCACGCTCAACGACATGGCCGGCGACTGGCTCGGCGGCCGGCTTTCCGGTCGCCTGAAGGTCGCCAGTGCCGAGGAGAACGGCCTGTTCGAGGCGCGCGCGGAGCTGTCCGGCATCGACCTTTCCCGGCTGGTCTGGAGCGGGCCGGAGGGCGTCGTCGCCGAGGGCCGGGCGGATGCGACGCTCGCCGTCGACGCCGCCGGCAAGAGCGTGCGCGCCATGGTCGAGGGCGCGAGCGGCTCGGGCGAACTGCGCGTCTCCGGCCTGGCGCTCGCGGGGATCGACACCGGCGCCTTCCCGGCGCTTCTCGCCGCGGCGGACGGCATCGAGGGGGACATCACGCCGGAGAAGGTGGCGGGTTTTGCCGCGCGCGAGATCGTCAAGGGGAAGACGTCGCTCGGCGGCCTCGCCATTCCGGTGGCGCTTGCCGGCGGCAAGCTGCGCGTGCAGAGCGTGGCGGCGGAGGACGGCAGGGCGCGGCTTTCCGGCGACGCGGACGTCGATCTCGCCGAAGGCACGATGAACGCCCGGCTGTCGGTCGCCTTCGATGCCGGCGAGGAAGCGCTCGCCGGGGCCGAGCCGGAGGTGGTGCTCGGCTTCCGCGGCCTCATGGATGCGCCCGGCTTCGAGCTCGACGTGCAGCCGCTCGCCAACTACCTGTCGCTGCGCCGCTTCGAGGCGGAGCGCCGGCGCGTCGAGACGCTCCAGGCGAACGTGCTGGAAAAGCAGCGCCTGCGCCGCGAGGCCGCGCTCTACCGCACGCGGGCCGAGGCGCGCGCGGCGCGCGAGGAGGCCGACCGCCTCCTGCGCGAGGAAGAGGAGCGGCGCCGGGCCGAGGCGCGCGAGCGGGCCGAGCGGGAACGCGGCGAGCGGGAGGCGGTGGAGGCGGCCGAGCGCGCCCGCCGCGAGGCCGCCGAGGAGGCGCGCCGCCGCATCGAGGCGGGGCAGGCGGCCGCCCGTGCGCGCGCAGAGCAGCGGGCGGAGCAGGCGCGCGAGGCGGAGGAACGGACGCGCCGGGAGCGCCTGCCGGCACTTCCCGGCGAGGGCGTGGAGCGGGGCGGGGAGCTGCCGCCGGTCGACGGAAGCAGCGGCGCGGGCGGCGAGGTGCTCGACTTCGGGACCCTGCCGGGCGTCAACTGACGGCGGCGTCGCGCAGCCGGCCGCGCAGCCATTCCAGCACATGGAGCCGCAGCGCCGAGGAGAGGTTGCTCTCCGGTGGGCGCGCGTCGTCGATCTCGCGGATGAGGGCGGCGAGCGGCAGGCCGCGGTCGCGGGCGATCGCCGCCAGTTCGTCGTGGAAGGCCGTCTCGAGCGAGAAGCTGGTGCGGTGGCCGTGCAGCGTCGTGGAATATTTGCGGATCACGGCCGTTCCTCGCAGATCGATTCAACCGGCTGAGAAGGCGATTCCGGTTCCTCCGGCAAGTCCTTGAAATCAGGACTCCTGCCGGCCGTCGCCGTCGCCGGGCCGCTCGCGGCGGCCCTGGTCGAGGGCCTTCTCCGCCTTCTCGTTGAGGGCGCGCGTCAGCGCCTTCTCCGCCTTGCCGCGGCCGAAGCTGAGGCGGTTCTGCTCCGCCTGCCTCTCCTTCTCGGCACGCGTCTTCTGCTTGCGGAACTGGCGGAGATTGACGACGTCGCCGCTCATCGCCCGCTCAGTTCTTCTTGCGGAAGGAATCGAGCGAGACGACGGAGCCGCTCTTGTCGCCGCCGCCGGCCGGCGGGGCCGGATCGTCGGGCGTCTCGTCCGCCGCCGTCTCGGCGGCGGGATAGGCGGTGATCTCGGCGGCCCCCTCGTCCTCGCCGGCCGCCGGCACGTCGAACTCCAGCTCGAAGCTGACGGACGGATCGTAGAAGCCGCGGATGGCGTTGAAGGGGATGACGAGCTTTTCCGGCGTGTCGGAGAAGGACAGGCCGATCTCGAACTGGCTTTCCGTGACCTTGAGGTCCCAGAACTGGTGCTGGATGACGATCGTCATCTGCTCGGCATATTTCGCCTTGAGGTGCTGGGAGATGCGCACGCCCGGCGCATTGGTGAGGAAGGTGATGAAGAAATGATGCTCGCCGGGCAGATGGCCCGTGACCGCGACCTCGGACAAGACCTTGCGAATGACGCTGCGCAGCGCGTCCTGGGCGAGAATGTCGTAGCGGATGTGGTCTTGCGCCATCAGCGTTCCTGTCTTTTCTTCCTGGCTTCGTCCCCCGGCATTGCGCCGGTTCGCCCGCGTTGCCCGGACGCGCCCGGCACGAGTCGTTTTTTCAGCTATAGAGCATTTCACGGAAATGGAGAAGGTGAAGGCTTCTGTTGCCAGGTGCCTTCGGACCCCGCCTGCCGGTGCGACCCGTCAGGACTTTGAGTGAAGTGTCACACCGCCATTAGGCAGCGAGACGAGCTTCCGCATAGTTGTCGTTGGCAACTATAAGTTTAGCCCGATAACGGTGGTACAATGCCGAGCAAAAAGTCGATCTTTACGCCCTTGTCGATCCTATTTCGCCCCCATCAAAAGCCGGTCGGTCAGGGAAAGACCGGTTTTTGGTGGAGGCGCCGGGTACCGCCCCCGGGTCCAATGGGTTTATTTCATCGCCCGTTTATTGCCATAGCCGCCGAGGCGGCATCCCCTATATAGGAGCTTCCCCGCCGCAAGAAAAGGGGCTTTGTGCTCCGTGCCGCATTAGGGCTTGACTTGCCACCGGAGCGTGAAAACATGGGCACGCCGCGGCGGCGCCATGAGGGCGGCCGTCCCGGGAACAGCAGAGGGAGACCCCATGACCGACTACCTGGCAGATGTCCGCAAATACGACAGCGGCGCCGACGAGGCCATCGTCAAGAAGATCGTGACGCATCTCGGCATCGCGCTGCGCAACCGCGACTCCTCGCTGGTCTCCTGCTCGGATCCGGACGAACTGAACCGCGTCAAGGAAAAGTGGTGCGCCAAGAAGCTCGGCGTCACGGGCGACGCCGCCGACAGCGCCGTCGAGGCCGTCTGCAAGGCGATGGCCGACGACCGCTCCAAGTCGCGCGTGACCTTCTACTATCTCACCGCCAAGGAACTCGGGAAGCTCGGCGCGCTCGCCTGAGGAAAGCCGGGAAACCTTTCCATACCCCCTATGGCCGCCGCCGCTTGCCGTCTAGAATTGTCCGCTGGACAACGAATCGGCGGCGACCATGCAGCAATATCTCGACCTTCTCGCCCATGTGATGGAGACCGGCACCGACCGGCCCGACCGTACGGGCACGGGCACGCGCGGCGTCTTTGGCCACCAGATGCGCTTCGACCTTTCCGAAGGCTTCCCGGTGCTGACGACGAAGCGGCTGCACCTGCGCTCCATCATCCACGAGCTCCTTTGGTTCCTGAGGGGTGACACCAACGTCGCCTATCTGCGCGAGAACGGCGTGACGATCTGGGACGAGTGGGCCGACGAGAACGGCGAGCTCGGCCCGGTCTACGGCTACCAGTGGCGCTCCTGGCCGACCCACGACGGGCGCCACCTCGACCAGATCGCCGCGGTGGTCGAGGCGATCCGGACGAATCCGCATTCGCGCCGCCACATCGTCTCGGCCTGGAACCCGGCGCTGGTCGACGAGATGGCGCTGCCGCCCTGCCATTGCCTGTTCCAGTTCCACGTCGCCGACGGCCGGCTCTCCTGCCAGCTCTACCAGCGCTCGGCCGACATCTTCCTCGGCGTGCCCTTCAACATCGCCTCCTATGCGCTGCTGACGATGATGGTCGCGCAGGTGACGGGGCTCGCGCCCGGCGACTTCGTCCACACGTTCGGCGACGCGCATATC
This sequence comes from Shinella pollutisoli, assembly GCF_024609765.1. Classification (GTDB taxonomy): domain Bacteria; phylum Pseudomonadota; class Alphaproteobacteria; order Rhizobiales; family Rhizobiaceae; genus Shinella; species Shinella pollutisoli. The sequence continues at coordinate 22,413 of NZ_JANFDG010000038.1, read as the reverse complement.
TATCACAACCATTTCGACCAGGTGCGCGAGCAGCTCAGGCGGCGGCCGAAGCCCGTGCCCTTCATGAAGCTCAACCCGGATGTGAAGGACCTTTTCTCCTTCCGGTTCGAGGACTTCACCCTGGTCGGCTACGAAGCCGATTCAACCATCAAGGCGCCGATCGCCGTCTAGGCCTGTCCGGGGAGGAGCCATGCTGACACTGATCCACGCACCGCTCTCGCGCTCCTTCCGCATGCTGTGGCTGCTGGAGGAGGTGGGGGCGGACTACGACATCCGCTACGTCACGATCCGCCGGCGCGACGGGTCCGGGGGCGTCGATCCGGCCAACCCGCATCCGCACGGCCAGGTGCCGGCGCTGCTGCACGACGGCGCGCTCGTCACGGAGACGGTCGCCATCGCGCAATACGTCACCGACCTCCATCCGGGCTCGGAGATGGGCCGGCCGCAGGGCGACCCCGAGCGCGGCGCCTATCTCTCGTGGCTCGCCTACTATGCCGGCGTGATCGAGCCGCTGCAGATCGCCCACATGACGGGCGCGACCAGGACGGATGCGGAGACGGCGCGGCTGCATGCGGCGATGTGCGAGCGCGTCGCCGGCACGCTCGCCGCGCAGCCCTACCTGCTCGGCGAGAAAGTCTCGGCGGTCGACATCATCGTCGCGAGCTCGCTGATGTGGCTGCGCCACCTCCTGCCGGAGAGCGCGGCGGTCGACGGCCATATCGCACGCATGGCGGCCCGCCCGGCGCTCACGCGGGCGCAGGCGAAGGACGCGGCCCCGCAGGGAGCGCCGGTATGAGCGGGGCGAAGATCGTCCTCGTCGTCGCGGTGGCGGCGAACGGCGTCATCGGCCGCGAAGGCGACCTGCCGTGGCGGCTGCCGTCCGACCTCAGGCGCTTCAAGGCGCTGACGCTCGGCAAGCCCGTGCTGATGGGGCGCAGGACCTGGGCCTCGATCGGCCGGCCGCTGCCGGGGCGGCCGAACATCGTCGTCACCCGCGATCCCGGCTTCTCCGCGCCCGGGGCGGAGGTCGTCTCGTCGCTGGAGGCGGGGCTGGCGGCCGCGCGCCGCGAGGCGGAGGCGCTCGGCGTCGACGAGATCTGCGTCATCGGCGGCGGCGAGATCTACCGGCAGGTCTTCGATCGGGCGGACATCCTCCACGTCACCCATGTCGAGGCCGCGGTGGAGGGCGACACGCGCTTTCCGCGGATCGACCCGGCCGTGTTCGAGAAGGTGGCCGAGGAGCCGATCCCGCAGGGGGAGAAGGACAGCCACGCCATGCATTTCGTCACCTGGCGCCGAAAAGCGGCCGGCTGAGGCCGATCACGAACTATTTTGCCGCATTGGCGGCGAAGGGCCGCGGCAATTTGTTGAAAGGTGCCGGAGGGATACCTATAACGGGATCACTTCGCCTGTCGCGGCGTGACAGCCGCGAAATCCGGCGCATAGGGGATTTGACAAGAAAGAGGTATGGATGCCCTGGAGCAATCAGAACGGCGGCGGCGGCCCTTGGGGCGGCGGCGGCAACAATCAGGGCCCCTGGGGGCAGGGGCCGCAGCGTCCCCGCGGCGGGGGCGGTAGCGGCAGCGGCGGGCCGCCGGATCTCGACGAGATCATCCGGCGCGGCCAGGACCAGCTCAAGAACGTCATGCCCGGCGGCTTCAACGGCGGCATCTTCGTCATCGCCGCGCTGCTGATCGGCGTCTTCTGGCTGATGAACTCGATCTACACGGTCCAGCCGGACGAGCGCGGCGTCGAGCTGCGCTTCGGCAAGCCGAAGGAAGAGATCTCCATGCCGGGCCTGCACTTCCTGTTCTGGCCGGTCGAGACCGTCGAACTGGTGAAGATCACCGAGCAGCAGCAGAACGTCGGCCGCCGCGCGGCCCCCTCCAGCTCCGACAATTCCGGCCTGATGCTGACGGGCGACCAGAACATCGTCAACGTCCAGTTCTCGGTGCTCTATTCCGTCACCGACCCGAAGGCCTACCTCTTCAACCTCGAATATCCGGCCGAGACGCTGCAGCAGGTCGCCGAGAGCGCGATGCGCGAGGTCGTCGGCCGTCGTCCGGCGCAGGACATCTTCCGCGACAACCGCCAGGCGATCGCCGAGAGCGTCAAGGCGACGATCCAGGCGACGATGGACGCCTACGGCGCCGGCATCTCCGTCAACACCGTGGCGATCGAGGACGCCGCGCCGCCGCGCGAGGTGGCCGACGCGTTCGACGAGGTGCAGCGCGCCGAGCAGGACGAGGACCGCTTCGTCGAGGAGGCCAATCAGTACGCCAACCAGCGGCTCGGCCGGGCCCGAGGCGAGGCCGCGCAGATCCGCGAAGAGGCGGCCGCCTACAAGGACCGCGTCGTCAAGGAGGCGGAAGGCGAGGCCGCGCGCTTCGTCTCCGTCTACGAACAGTACAGGCTGGCGCCCGACGTCACCCGCAAGCGCCTGTTCCTCGAAACCATGGAAGGCGTGATGAAGAGTTCCAAGAAGGTCATCATCGACGAGAAGCAGGGCGGACAGGGCGTCGTTCCCTTCCTGCCGCTCAACGAGCTCGGCCGCGGCAGCACCCAGCAGCAGCAGGCGACGGGAGGAACCCAGTGATGGCCAACCGCGTACCCGCCATACTGATCGCCGTCGGCGTCCTGCTCTTCATCGCCTATTCCTCCGTCTTCGTCGTCAACGAGCGGCAGCAGGCGATCGTCATCCGCTTCGGCCAGATCCAGGACGTGAAGACGGAGCCGGGCATCTATTTCAAGCTGCCCTTCGGCTTCATGGACGCCGACAGCGTCCAGTACATCCAGGACCAGGCGCTGCGCTTCGACCTCGACGACATCCGCGTCCAGGTCTCCGGCGGCAAGTTCTACGAGGTGGACGCCTTCGTGGTCTACAAGATCACCAACGCCCACCGCTTCCGCGAGGCCGTCTCGGGCGACCGGGAGGCGGCGGAAGCGCGGCTGCGCACCCGTCTCGACGCCGCCCTTCGCCGCGTCTACGGTCTGCGCGGCTTCGAGTCCGCCCTTTCGGAGGAGCGCGCCTCGATGATGCGCGAGGTGCGCGGCGAGCTCACCGGCGACGCCGAGAACCTCGGCCTTGCCATTTCCGACGTGCGCATCCGCCGGACCGACCTGACGCAGGAGGTCTCGCAGCAGACCTACGACCGCATGAAGGCCGAGCGTCTCGCCGAGGCCGAGCTGATCCGCGCCCGCGGCAACGAGGAGGGCCAGCGCCGCCGCGCCATCGCCGACCGCCAGGTCGTCGAGCTGGTGGCCGCCGCCCAGCGCGATTCGGAGATCCTGCGCGGCGAGGGCGAGGGCGAGCGCAACCGCGTCTTCGCCGAGGCCTTCTCGCGCGATCCGGGCTTCTTCGACTTCTACCGGTCGATGAGCGCCTACCGCGCCTCGCTGACGACGCCGGACACGACGCTCGTCATCTCGCCGGAGTCGGAATTCTTCCGCTACTTCGGCGATGCCGCCGGTGCGGCCGTCGCCGCGCCGCCCGCGGGCGCGAACTGAGGGCTTTTCCCGTGTCCGATTTCCTGACGGGGATCGCCTTCTTCCTGATCATCGAGGGGCTGGTGTACGCACTGGCCCCTTCGTTTTTGAAGCGGCTGTCGCAAATGCTGCCGCTCATGCCCGAGGCGCAGTTGCGTTTCGGCGGGCTTGCCGCGATGGCGCTCGGCGTCCTCATGGTCTGGCTCATCCGCGGCTGACGCGGCGGGCTTGCGGCCGGCGGCGAAGAGAGGCAAGAGTGCGCCTTCGGGCCGGCGCGGCGGACGGAATTTTGCCGCATCCCCGGCGAACACTGTGCCGCACACGAAAGACGAAAAAGGAATGCCGAACATGGCTTCGAAGCAAAGGTCCAGCGCAATCCGTGCGGCACTCGCCCTCGGTCTCGGCATCTCGCTTGCGGCGGGCGGCACGGTTCCGGCGCCGGCGGTGGCACAACAGAACCGGCAGGCCGGACCGGAATCGGTCGCCGACCTCGCCGAGAGCCTGCTCGATTCGGTCGTCAACATCTCGACCTCGCAGAACGTGAAGAACGAGGACCGCGCGCCGATGCCGCAGGTGCCGGAGGGCTCGCCCTTCCAGGATTTCTTCGACGAGTTCTTCAAGGGCGAGGGCGGCAACGACAACCAGCCGCGCACCGTGAACTCGCTCGGCTCCGGCTTCGTCATCGATCCGTCCGGCTTCATCGCCACCAACAACCACGTCATCGAGGGCGCGGACGACATCGAGGTGAACTTCGCCAACGGCTCCAAGCTCAAGGCCAAGCTCGTCGGCACCGACCCGAAGACCGACCTCGCGCTCCTGAAGGTGGAACCGAAGACGCTGCTCAAGGCGGTGCCTTTCGGCGATTCGCGGGTGATGCGCATCGGCGACTGGGTGATGGCGATCGGCAACCCGTTCGGGCTTGGCGGCTCGGTGACGGTCGGCATCATCTCCGCGCGCGGGCGCAACATCAACGCCGGTCCCTACGACAACTTCATCCAGACGGACGCCGCCATCAACCGCGGCAATTCCGGCGGCCCGCTGTTCAACATGCACGGCGAGGTGATCGGCATCAACACCGCCATCATCTCGCCCTCCGGCGGCTCGATCGGCATCGGCTTCTCGGTGCCGACGGAGCTTGCGGAGAACATCTTCGCCCAGCTTCGCGAATTCGGCGAGACCCGGCGCGGCTGGCTCGGCGTGCGCATCCAGCCGGTGACGGACGACATCGCCGAAAGCCTCGGCATGAGCGAGGCCAAGGGCGCGCTGGTGGCCGGCGTCATCAAGGGCGGGCCGGTCGACAACGGCTCGATCCGGACCGGCGACGTCATCATCCGCTTCGACGGCAAGGACGTCGACGAGATGCGCGACCTGCCGCGCGTCGTCGCCGAGAGCCCGGTCGGCAAGGCGGTCGACGTGGTGCTGCTGCGCGACGGCAAGGAGACGAGCGTCAAGGTGACGCTCGGCCGGCTCGAGGACGGCGAGAAGGCCGCGGCCGACGAGACCGAGGACACGCAGGACGAGGTGACGCAGGACGACACCGCGCCCGAGGACGGCGATCCGGCCGACACGGTCGCGGCGGCCGGCAAGGTGCTCGGCATGTCGGTCGGCGCGCTGGACGAGGCCGCCCGCCAGCGCTTCGGCATCGCCGAGAGCGTGCAGGGCGTGGTGATCACCGAGGTCGCGCCGGATTCGGCCGCGGCCGAGCGCGGCATCGTCGCCGGCGACGTCATCGTCGAGATCGGCCAGGAGGCCGTGTCGACGGCCGAGGACGTGACGAAGCGCATCGCCAGGCTCAAGTCCGAGGACCGGCGCAACGCCCTCCTGATGATCGCCGACAAGACCGGTGCGCTGCGCTTCGTCACCGTCCGCATCGACTGACGGAAAGGCGAGTCCCGCCAAGGGCTTGCACGGCGAAATGCAGGGATCGATTCAGGCCGTTGAAGCGTCGCTTCAGCGGCCTTTCCGCTGCCAGTCCGCCTTGCTGATGGCATAAAAGACGTGCGGGCGCAGGTGCGCGTGCGCCTCGTCGATGTCCGGCATCGGAAAATCGCGGGAAGGGTCGGCGCGCATGCCGATCCGCTGCATGACGGCGATCGAGCGCGCGTTCGAGGCGACCGCGAAGGAGACGATCTCGTCGAGGCCATTGTCCTCGAAGCCGAGGCGGAGGAGCTCGCGCGCGGCCTCCGTCACGTAGCCGCGGCCCCAGTGGCGCCGGGCGAGCCGCCAGCCGATCTCGACGGTGCCCTTCGGCAGGTGCGGTTCGAGGTCGGTGCGCGAGAGGCCGCAGAAGCCGAAGACCTCGTCGGTCGCCCGGTCGGCGAGCGCGAAGAAGCCGAGGCCGGTCCCGGCGATGACGGCGGAAAGCCGGCCGAGGAGCGCGTCCGACTGTTCGCGCGTGCGGCGGAAGGGGAAGAATTCCATGACCTCGGGATCGGAGTTGATCTCGTGGAAGAGGTCGCGGTCCCGGTCCTCCCAGTTGCGCAAGACGAGGCGCTGCGTCTCGGCGACCCTCACGAGACGAAGTCCGACTTGCGGTAGCCCTGGAGGTAGAGGAGCGCCGTCAGGTCGCCGTGGTCGATGCGGATCTTCGCCTCCGCCGCGACGGCGGGCTTGGCGTGCAGCGCCACGCCGGCGCCGGAGAGGTGCAGCATGCCGAGGTCGTTGGCGCCGTCGCCGACGGCCATCGCCTCATCGGTCGAGATGCCGAGGCGGGCGGCGATCCCGGCGAGCGCGTCGACCTTCGCCTGCTTGCCGAGGATGGGTTCCGCGACCTCGCCGGTGAGCAGGCCATTCGATTCGAGGAGCACGTTGGCGCGGTTCTCGTCGAAGCCGAGCACGGCGGCGATGCGGTTCGTGAAGACGGTGAAGCCGCCGGAGACGAGGGCGGTGTAATAGCCCTTCGCCTTCATCGTGGCGATCAGTTCGCGGCCGCCCGGCGTCAGCGTGATGCGCTTGTCGATCACCTCGTCCACCACCGAGATCGGCAGGCCCTTGAGCAGCGCGACGCGTTCGCGCAGCGCAGGCTCGAAGGCGATCTCGCCGTTCATGGCGCGCGCGGTGATCGCCGCCACCTTCTCCTTGAGGCCGACCTCGGCCGCCAGTTCGTCGATGCATTCCTGGCCGATCATCGTCGAATCCATGTCGGCGATGAGCAGCTTCTTGCGCCGGCTCTCCGCCTCCTGCACGGCGAGATCGACGGGTTCGCCGCCGATGACGGCGAGGATCGTGTCGCGGGCGGCCTGAACGTCGTCACCGTCGCGAAGCGCGATGTCGCAGGCGATCCCGTCGGCGAGCCAGTAGAGGCCGGACGCCTTCACCTTGTCCGCGGCCGTCTCGGCGAGCTTCGGCGTGAGGACGGGATTTGACGGATTGGCGACAAGCGTGGCAACGAAAGCCATGATGAGGAACCTTGATCGAGAATGGGGCGCGATCCTGATAACGGGGCCGACGGCCAGCGGCAAGTCCGCGCTCGCCGTGCGGCTGGCCGCCGAGCACGGCGGCGTGGTGGTCAATGCCGACAGCATGCAGGTCTACGACACGCTGAACGTGCTCACCGCCCGCCCGCAGCCGGAGGACATGGCCGGCATCGGGCACCGGCTCTACGGCCACGTGCGGGCGGGGGCCGCCTATTCGACCGGCGACTGGCTGCGCGAGGCGGCCCGGCTGGTGGAGGAGCTGAGGGGCAGGGGCCGGCTTCCCGTCTTCGTCGGCGGTACCGGGCTCTATTTCCGCGCGCTGACCGGCGGCCTTTCCGACATGCCGGCGATCCCGCCGGCGATCCGCGAGGGCCTGCGCGCCCGTCTCGCGGCGGAAGGGCCGGAGGCACTGCACCGGGAGCTCTCGCGCGGCGATCCCGCCGCGGCCGGGCGGCTGCGGCCGGGCGACGGCCAGCGCATCGTGCGCGCGCTGGAGGTGCTGGCGGCGACGGGGCAGCAGATCTCCGCCTTGCAGGCGGGCGGCGGGGCGGCGGTGATCGATCCCGCGGCGGCGGAGAAGATCGTCGTGCTGCCGGACCGGGCCGTGCTTGCCGCGCGGATCGACCGGCGCTTCGCCGCCATGCTCGAGAGCGGCGCGGTGGAGGAGGTGAAAGCGCTGCTGGCGCTCCGCCTGCCGCCGCAGATGCCGGCGATGAAGGCGATCGGCGTGCCGCAGATCGCGGCGATGCTGGCCGGCGAGATGACGCGGGCGCAGGTGATCGAGCGCGCCAGCGCGGCGACCCGGCAATATGCCAAGCGGCAGATGACCTGGTTCCGCAACCAGCTCGACGAGAGCTGGCGGCGGATCGATCCGCTGTCGGACTAGCAATTCCGGCTTGCGTCCGGAAACGCGCGAACGTGAAAGCGGCCTATCGCCGGATGAGGCTGCTCAGCGGCTTCTTCAGGAGCTGCTCGCGGATCGAGGGATCGCGGCGGCCTTCCGCGCCGCCCGCCTCGCCGAAGCTCGGGGCCGGGCGGGGCGGCTGCTGGCGATAGGGATCCGGCGCCGGGGCTTGTGGCGTGCGCGGCGCGTCGGCCTCGAGCTCGCGGCGCGCCGCCTCGAAGCGGTCGCGCGGCGGCGGCTCGTAGGCGCCGGCGGCGCCCGGCAGCATGTTGGCGCGGTAGGGCTCGGCCGCAGGCGGAGCCGGCGCGCGGGCGGGTGCCGCGGCCTGCAGCGTCTCGACATAGTCCTCCTCGTCCTCGTAGGGCGCGTCCTCGTAGCCGGCCGTGAGCGGCGCGCCGCCGCCCTGTGCGGCGAGGTAGGAATTCTGGAAGCTGGAAATGTCCGGCCCGCTGATCGCGCGCATGCGGGCGACGATGGAGCGCAGGTCGACGTTGTTCGGCGTCTCCTCCGTCGTCTTGACGCCGGTGCCGTTCGCCTTCGGCAGGCGGCTTGCCTCGACGCGCGAGAAGCGCATGCGCATCGGCACCGCCACCGCCTCGCCGAAGGCGATCGCCTCGCCGTTGCCGATCGAGGAGATGAAGCTCGTCGTCGAGGAGGAGGAATTCGGGATCGCCGAGCGGATGATGTCCTGGTCGTGCTCGTTGGCGAGCCGCATGGCGAAGATGGTCGAGCACTGCGAGAGGATCGTCGGGTCGAGCTCGCCGGGGCGCTGGGTGATGATGCCGAGCGAGACGCCGTACTTGCGGCCTTCCTTGGCGATGCGGGCGATCGCCTGGCGGGTCGGCAGGAAGCCGAGCTTCGGGTCGGCCGGCACGTAGCGGTGCGCCTCCTCGCAGACGACCAGCATGTGCACGCCGCCGTTGCTCCACAGCCCGATCTCGAAGGCCATGCGGCAGAGCACCGAGGCGACCGAGTTGACGACCTCGGACGGGATGCCGGCGAGCTGGAAGGTGGTGACCGGCTTGCCGTCGCCGGGGATGCGGAAGATGCGGGCGATCGTGTCGAGGATCGTGTCGGTGATCGTGTTCGAGGAGAACATGAAATGATAGCGCGGGTCGTTGATCGCCGACATGATCTTGACCTTGAGCGAGCGCAGGTGCGGCTTCTCCGCCCGGCCTTCCAGCCGGCCGATGCGCTCGTCGACGAGCGCCAGCAGGTCGGCGATGCGGTAGGGCACCGGCGTGTCGGCCGTCACCGAGCTCTTCTCGGTCGACCGCCGCATCAGCCCGCTCTCGCTGGAGCCGCGGAAGGCGCGCTTGGCCTCGGGGATGAGGTCGCGCAGGATGTCGAGCTCCTCCGGCACGGCCGGGCGGCCGCGGAAGACGACCTCGGCGAACTCCTCCAGCCGGAACAGCCAGAAGGGCAGGTCGAGCGTGTCGGTGTCGACGACGACGGCGAGCTCGCCGAAGGCGGCGGCGAATTCGTTGTGCGGGTCGAGGATCAGCACGCGCAGGCGCGGGTCGGCCTGGATCGCCTTGTGCAGCAGCAGCGTCACGGCGGTCGACTTGCCGACGCCGGTGGTGCCGACGATGGCGAAGTGCTTCTCCAGCATCGACGGCACGTGGATCGTCGCGTCGAGGCTCTCGTCCTGGGTGAGCTTGCCGATGGTGCAGACGTCGTTCTTGCCGGTGTCGTAGACCCTGGCGAGGTCGGAGGCGCGGATGCGGTGGGCGATGGCGCCGAGATGCGGATAGTCGGTGATGCCGGCGGAGAATTCCTCGCGCCCGTCCGGGCCGACATGCACCTCGCCGAGGAGTTCGACCTCGATGCGGAAGATCGTGTCGCGGTTCTCCACCCAGCTCTGCTGGTCGGTCGACATGGCATAGACGAGGGCGACGATGCGGTTCGGGCCGACGGAAATGGAGATCAGCCGGCCGACGGACCAAAGCTCGGTGAGCGCCGTCTGGCCGTATTCGGCGATCGCGCTGATCGTGGCGCGCGAGCCGCTGCAGGCGACGACGCGGCCGAGCAGGCGGTTGCCGGCGGTGCCGTCGTCGCGACGCTCCTGCTCTCCCGCGGCCATCGCGCTCTGAAAATCACTGTTCAGCAATTCGGGGCACCCCATACAATGGCGCAACCTTAAAGGCCGCGGCTTAACAAGACGTTTCGTCGCGGCACGGCGCGCGGGCGGGAGCACCGGCGGGCGTGCCGTTTCGCGACAGCGCAAAGAGCGTTGACGGGCGGCACGTTTGCGTCTAACAATCCGCGCCATGAAAAATCACGTCGCAGTCATTCTCGTGGTGGGAACGCGCATGGGCAGGGTGGTGTAACCACCCGGCGAAAGCACCCATGCGCGGTAAGCAGGCTCCTCCAGGGGCCTTTTTTTATGCCTTCAGATTCGATAACACACCGGCAATTCTCGAAAGCCGGCAATTCTTGAAAGACGGACGGAAAATCCGATGAGCGGAACAGAAAACCAGATGACGGGCGCGGAAATTGTCATTCAGGCGCTGAAGGACAATGGCGTGAAGCATATCTTCGGCTATCCGGGCGGCGCCGTCCTGCCGATCTATGACGAGATCTTCCAGCAGGACGACATCCAGCACATCCTCGTCCGCCACGAGCAGGGCGCCGGCCACATGGCCGAGGGCTATGCCCGCTCCACCGGCAAGGTCGGCGTCATGCTGGTGACCTCCGGCCCCGGCGCCACCAATGCGGTCACGCCGCTGCAGGACGCGCTGATGGATTCGATCCCGCTCGTCTGCATCACCGGCCAGGTCCCGACCACGCTGATCGGCTCGGACGCCTTCCAGGAATGCGACACGGTCGGCATCACGCGGCCCTGCACCAAGCACAACTGGCTGGTCAAGGACGTCAACGACCTCGCCCGCATCATCCACGAGGCCTTCCGCGTCGCCCAGTCCGGCCGGCCGGGCCCGGTCGTCGTCGACATCCCGAAGGACGTCCAGTTCGCGACCGGCACCTACACGCCGCCCGACGCCGCCCCCATCCAGAAGAGCTACCAGCCGAAGACCACGGGCGACGCCGGCCAGATCGCGGCGGCCGTCAGCCTGATGAAGTCGGCGCGCCGGCCGATCATCTATTCCGGCGGCGGGGTCGTCAATTCGGGGCCGGAGGCCGCCCGCCTGCTGCGCGAACTGGTCGAGATCACCGGCTTCCCGATCACCTCGACGCTGATGGGTCTCGGCGCCTATCCGGCGTCCGGCAAGAACTGGCTCGGCATGCTCGGCATGCACGGCTCCTACGAGGCGAACATGGCGATGCACGACTGCGACGTCATGGTCTGCATCGGCGCGCGCTTCGACGACCGCATCACCGGCCGCCTCAACGCGTTCTCGCCGAACTCGAAGAAGATCCATATCGACATCGACCCGTCCTCGATCAACAAGAACGTCCGCGTCGACGTGCCGATCCTCGGCGACGTCGGCGCCGTCCTGGAGGACATGGTCCGGCAGTGGCGCGCGGCGGCGAAGGATTTCGACAAGGCGGGGCTCTCCGACTGGTGGACCTCGATTGCCCGCTGGCGCGCCCGCAATTCGTTCGCCTACAAGCCGAGCGACGAGGTCATCATGCCGCAATACGCGATCCAGCGGCTCTACGAGCTGACCAGGGACCGCGACACCTACATCACGACGGAGGTCGGCCAGCACCAGATGTGGGCCGCGCAGTTCTACGGCTTCGAGCAGCCGAACCGCTGGATGACCTCCGGGGGGCTCGGCACGATGGGCTACGGCTTCCCGGCCGCGATCGGCGTGCAGGTCGCCCATCCCGACAGCCTCGTCGTCGACATCGCCGGCGACGCCTCGATCCAGATGTGCATCCAGGAGATGAGCTGTGCCGTGCAGCATAACCTGCCGGTCAAGATCTTCATCCTCAACAACCAGTACATGGGCATGGTGCGCCAGTGGCAACAGCTGCTGCACGGCAATCGTCTCTCCAACTCCTACACGGAGGCGATGCCGGACTTCGTCAAGCTCGCGGAGGCCTATGGCGGCGTCGGCATCGCCTGCGACAAGCCGGGCGACCTCGACGCGGCCATCCAGGAGATGATCGACGTCAAGCGGCCGGTCATCTTCGACTGCCGCGTCGCCAACCTCGCCAACTGCTTCCCGATGATCCCCTCCGGCAAGGCGCACAACGAGATGCTGCTGCCCGACGAGGCCACCGACGAGGCGGTCGCCAACGCGATCGACGCCAAGGGCCGCCAGCTCGTTTGACAGGAATAGGTAGAGAGAGACAATGAACGCACACCTTCAGCCCACCGGCTCCGCCTATTTCATCGCCAAGGAAACCCAGGTCGCGGAGAGCCACACGCTCTCCGTGCTGGTCGACAACGAGCCGGGCGTCCTTGCCCGCGTCATCGGCCTCTTCTCCGGCCGCGGCTACAACATCGAGAGCCTGACGGTCTCCGAGACCGAGCACGAGGCGCACCTCTCGCGCATCACCATCGTCACGCGCGGCACGCCGAGCGTGCTGGAGCAGATCAAGTCGCAGCTGGAGCGCATCGTGCCGGTGCACCGCGTCGTCGACCTGACGGTGCGCGCGCGGATGCTCGGCCAGGAGCGTCCCGTCGAGCGCGAGGTGGCGCTGGTGAAGGTCGCGGGCTCAGGCGAGCTGCGCGCCGAGACGCTGCGCCTTGCCGATGCCTTCCAGGCCAAGGTGGTGGACGCCACCGTCGACCACTTCATCTTCGAGATCACCGGCAAGTCGTCCAAGGTCGACCAGTTCGTCGCCATCATGAAGCCGCTCGGCCTCACCGAGGTCTGCCGGACGGGGATCGCGGCGATGAACCGCGGCCCGCAGGGCATGTGAGCGGCTGGAAGGCGGGGCGGCATGCCGATCGAAATCTTCCTGGCGCTTCTCGTCTTCGCCTTCACGACCTCGATCACGCCCGGTCCGAACAACATGATGCTGTTCGCGTCGGGCGTGAACTTCGGCTTCGTGCGGACGATCCCGCACATGGTCGGCATCGGCGTCGGCTTCTTCGTGCTGCTCATCGCCGTCGGCTTCGGCCTCGGCGCGCTCCTGGAGACGGTGCCGCTGCTCTACACGGTGCTGAAGTTCGCCGGCGGTGCCTATCTCCTGTGGATCGCCTGGAAGATCGGCACGTCGCGCAGCCTCGGCGAGGGCAAGGCCGGGGCGCGGCCGATGAACTTCCTGGAGGCCGCCGCCTTCCAGTGGGTCAACCCGAAGGCCTGGGTGATGGCCGTCTCGGCGATGGCGACCTATACCGATCCGCGCAACCATACGCTCAGCGTGCTCCTCGTCGGCGTGGCCTTCGCGCTCGTCAATTTCCCGAGCGTGTCGACTTGGGCCGGCTTCGGCTCGGCGCTCCGGCAATGGCTGGCCGAGCCGGCACGGCTGAAATGGTTCAACATCACCATGGCGCTGCTGCTGGTCGCCAGCCTCTGGCCGATGCTGCGCTAGCTTTACCGCATTATCCGACGCCGAAGCGATGCCGCTTCGGCTGGAAATGCTTTAGCTTCTATCGGCGACGAAGCGGGCGAGGGCGGGGCCGGCGATCGTGACGACGACGAGCCGCGCCGTCTGCAGCGCCATGACGAAGGCGGCGTCGACCTTGCTGGAGGCGGCGATGACGGCGATGGAATCGAGGCCGCCGGGGCTGGTGGCGAGATAGGCCGTCATCGGATCGATGCCGAGGAGCAGGACGAGCAGCACCGCGAGCAGGGCGGAGAAGCCGACGAGCGCCACGATGGAGGCGACGGTCGGCAGGAGCGCGCGGCGGGCATGGAGCAGGATCGCCCGGGTGAAGCGCAGGCCGATGTTCCAGCCGAGCAGCGTGAAGGCGGCGGCGAGCAGCCCTTGCGGCAGCGCGATGGCGATCGCGCCGGAGAGGTTCAGCACCGAGCCGAGCGCGAAGGGCACGAGGAAGGCGCCGGCCGGGATGCGCAGCCGGTGGCCGACGAAGCCCGCCGCAAGGCCGACGGCGAGCGCCTCCGCGAGCGGCAGGAGGGGAACGGGGTCGAGCAGGCCGTGCGCCGGCATGCCCGTGCCGGCATGTCCGCCGAAGCGGGCGACGAGGGTGGCGATGCTCGCCACGAAGACGACGCGCAGATATTGCATGAAGGCGACCAGGCGCACGTCCGCGCCGTAGGCCTCGGCCATCGCCATCATCGTCGAGGCGGCCCCCGCCGACGAGCCCCAGATCGCCGTCGTGCCCGGCAGGATGCCGCTCCTGGCGATGGTCCAGCCGCTCAGCGTGCTGACGCCGATCACCGACAGCACGACCAGCAGCATCAGCGGCCAGTTGGCGGCGAAGGTGCCGACGAAGTCGCGCGAGACGGTCGCCGCGATCATCAGCGCCAGCACGATCTGGATGAGAAGGAAGAAGACGGGGTGCAGGCGGATCGTGCCGCCGGACAGCCCGACGGCGATACCGGCGAGCATCGGCCCGATCAGCAGCGCCGCCGGGAAGCCGGAGAGTTCGAGCGGCACGGTCACGGCGAGCGACAGCGCGCCGAGGACGAGCCACTGGACGGGGGCGGCGAGCCGGCCGAGACCGGATGATTCGCTGCCTTCGGGAAGGGGAGACGGCAAATGGGTGCTCCGCGATGCGATACCGCCGCCTGAATAAAGGAAGCGGCGCGCGGAGGACAGGGCCAAAAGGCGGGAAGCGCCGAATTCCCGGGAGACGCGGCGGCGCGACGCGCATCGGCCCTTGCCTCGCGCTTGCGAATCCTGCCAAGTCCCGCCATGGAATTCGCACCCCAACAGGACGAGGCGCTGAAGGCCGTCGCGGCGTGGCTGCGCGAGGGCCGCGCGCCGCTCTTCCGGCTGTTCGGCTATGCCGGCACCGGCAAGACGACGCTCGCGCGCCATTTCGCCGAGCACGTGGACGGCGAGGTGCTGTTCGCCGCCTTCACCGGCAAGGCGGCGCAGGTGCTGCGCTCGAAGGGCGCCTCCAACGCCCGCACGATCCATTCGCTGATCTACCGCCCGCGCGGCGAGGAGGAGGTGGCGGACGAGGAGACGGGCAAGACCTCGATCTCGCCGATGTTCTCCATCAACCGCCAGAGCCCCGTCGCCAAGGCGGCGCTGGTCATCGTCGACGAATGCTCGATGGTCGACGAGGCGCTCGGCAAGGACCTGATGAGCTTCGGCACGCCGATCCTGGTGCTCGGCGATCCGGGCCAGCTTCCGCCGGTCTCGGGGGGCGGCTATTTCACCAGCCACGAGCCGGATTATCTGCTCACGGACATCCACCGGCAGGCGCGCGACAACCCGATCATCCGGCTCGCCATGCAGGTGCGCGAGGGCGGCGACATCGACTACGGCGACTACGGTGCGGCGAAGGTGATCGGCCGCGACGAGGTCACGCAGTCGCTGGTGCTCGACGCCGACCAGGTGCTCGTCGGCACCAACCGCACGCGCCGGCGCTACAACCAGCGCCTGCGCGAGCTGAAGGGCTTTACGACCGACTATCCGCAATCCGGCGACAAGCTGGTGTGCCTGCGCAACGACCCTGCCAAGGGCCTGCTCAACGGCTCGCTCTGGCAGGTGATGAGCTCGTCCAAGGAGACGGTGAAGCCGGGCATCAACCTGATGATCCGCCCGGAAGACGACGACATGGACCGCGGCGCGGCGAAGATCAAGCTGCTCAAGGCCGCCTTCGAGAACCTCGACGAGGAGATCCCCTGGTCGACGCGCAAGCGCTACGACGAGTTCGATTTCGGCTATGCGCTGACGGTGCACAAGGCGCAGGGCTCGCAGTGGAACGACGTCGTGCTGTTCGACGAGAGCCGCGCCTTCCGCGACACGCGCGAGCGCTGGCTCTACACCGCGATCACCCGGGCGGCGGAGACGCTCACCGTCGTGCGGTGATCGCGACCGCTCAGTGGCCGACGATGCCGAGCATCACCGCCTTGGCGACGGCTTGGAAGCGGTTGTTGCTGTGGAACTTGGCGATGATCGCCCTTTCCATCGCCTGCACCTCGCCGGGCTCGATGTCGAGCGCGCGGGCGATGCGGCTCACCGGATAGCCCTCGGCCATCAGCGACAGGCAGTGCAGCTCCGTCGTGGTCAGGTTGGCGCGCGGCGCGTTGTCGTTGGTTTCCATGCCCTGTTCCGCACTGAAATCGAGGAGTTCGTTGATCTGCTGCATCTGCCGGCGGATGGTGGACTGTTGCGCCGCCAGCTCGCGCCTGCGGGCGATCATCGCCGTGCGGAAGATCTCGTCGGCCTCCTGCTGGCTCTCCGCGCCGGAGAGATCGCCCAGCAGTTCCTGGATCACGGCGACGGGCATGCCGGTCTCCCGGCAGGTGTTGACCACCGCCATCTGCTGGATCTCCGCCGGGCCGTAGACCCGCATGGGGCCGACGCGCGCGGCCGTCAGCAGGCCCTTCTCCTCGTAGAAGTGCAGCGTGCGGTGGGTGACGCCGAAGACGTTCGCCATGTCCGCGATGGCAAGGCGCCCCTCGGGCAGGTCGTCGGGCAGGGGGGCCGCGGGCAGGAAGCGGATGGGTTTCCTGACGCCGACCGCCTGCCGGCCGTGGACGGACGGTTTGCGCGATTCATTCGCCATCATGGAAGCCGCTTTCGGATGGAAGATGTGCCATCGTATCCCTCGCTGGCCGGACGGCGTCTTCGGTCCGCAGAACGGACGCCGCACGGCCGATGTCCCTTCGCGCATCGTCCGCCTCCGCCGCGAGACGGGACGATCCGCATCGATTTCGGGGTTTGTCCGCGCAGGCACCGCATCTCGTCCGCCCCGCCCGGCAAACCTGGACGGAATCCGAACCAGCCGCCCCGCGGTCATACATAATCCGGACGGGCGGCGGTGCATATCGTGAACTCTAGGGATGTATCGGGCCGCGCGGACCCGCAAGCCGCGCAGAACGGATGCTCAGCGCATCAGCGTCCGGTCGGCGGCCCGGCCGTCGCCGTCGGGCGCGGCCTCGGCCACCGCCTCCGGCATGCCGAGGGGGCAGGCCTCCGGGTCGACCGTTTCCGGTCCGCCGGGCGGTGCGCTCTGCACCGTGTCGGCGAGGCAGCGCATGAGGCTGCTCGCGATGCCCGCGCGCAGGGCATGGCGGTAGACGAGGCCGTTCGGCGACAGCGTGCGGGCGGCGAAGGACACCGCCTCGTAGGTGATGCTGCTTTCGCTGGAGAGCTCCTCGCGCCACAGGTGGCGGGCATAGACGGTCGCCCCCGTCTGGTCGTGCACGAGGCGCATGAAGAGCGCGCGGCCGTCCGGCTGGTTGTCGATGCGCACGGAATAGGCGAGCGGCGCGCCGTCGCCGTCCTGCCGGTCGTCGATGCGCACGGTCTTGTGATAGGCGATCGACGCGGCGAGGGCCTCGGCGAGCGCGCTGCATTCGCCGCTCGCCGGCCAGCACTGGAGGATCTGCACCCGCGGCAGGGCGTTGGCCCGGCCGGAGAGCCTGTCCTGCACGGCGCGCGTCAGGCCGGGCTCGTCGATCGCCGCGCTCGTGGTGCCGGGATAGGTCGTGGGGGCGAGGAAGAAGAGCGGCAGCAGCGAGAACAGCGCGAGCGGCGAGGAGACCGGCGCCGGCAGCCAGCCGCCGCGCGAGCGGCGGCGTCGATGGTGCGGCGGGGGTGCCGCCGGCGGCGGTTCCGGCAGCGCCTCGGGGTCGGCGGCGGGTGGCGTGGCCCGCATCTCGTATTCGGGCACGTAGCTTCCGAGCGGGATGCGGATGCGCAGCGCCTCGTCGGCGCCGTCGGTCTCGTAATAGTGGTCGAGCAGCTTGCGCAGCTTGCCGGCCTGGACGCGCACCAGCGGATCGTTGCCGGCGTCGAAGCCGGGCGGGCGGCCGAAGACGTCGATGCCGATGCTGTAGCCCTTGAGCGTGGCCGCCTTGCCGGAGAGTTCGTTTTCCACCACGTAGCCGAGGAAGGAGCGGAGCCGCTCGGAGCGCGCAAAGGCCTCGCTCGACAGGATCGCGTCGAGCGCGCGGCGCACGGCCTCGCTGTCCGGCCTGACGGTTCCGCTCATAGCGCTGCGTGGGGGGACGCCATCGTCTTCGCCCGTTTCCTTCCCGAATCTCCTCGATGCGGGCAGTATAGAGCAGTCCCGCGCGTGATCACGAAAAGTTTATCAGTGTTTCTTGACGAAGCGCAAGGGCTTGGACCGTCCGCCGGGACGCCCGAGCCGCGTACCGTCGCGCGCGGGCCGATTGCCCTTGCCGGAGCGACAGGCTAGAGGTGGGAGGCAAGAACAGGAGCCCGCCTTCCCATGCCCGCGAAGCTTTCGGTCAACCTCAACGCCATCGCCATGCTGCGCAACCGGCGCGATCTTCCCTGGCCGAGCGTGACGGGGCTTGGGCGGATCGCGCTCCAGGCGGGAGCGAGCGGCCTGACGGTCCATCCGCGCCCGGACCAGCGCCACATCCGCTTTTCCGACCTCGGGCCGATCCGCGCGCTGATCGACACGGAGTTCCCCGAAGCCGAGTTCAACATGGAAGGCTATCCGGAGGAGGGCTTCCTGCGGCTGGTCGAGATGCACCGGCCCGAGCAGGTGACGCTGGTGCCCGATGACCCCGCGCAGGCGACATCCGACCACGGCTGGGATTTCCGTAAGAGCCGCGGCGTGCTGGAAACGGTAGTCGGCCGGCTGAAGGGGCTCGGCCTGCGCGTCTCGGTCTTCGCCGACGGCGAGCCGGACCGCGAGGCGCTCGCGATCGCCCGCGAGGTCGGTGCCGACCGGATCGAGCTCTACACCGGCCCCTATGGCGGCTGCTACGACGATTCTGCCGGGGCGGAGCGGCTTGCCGGACGGCTCGGCGAGACGGCCGACATCGCCTTCGACCTCGGCCTCGGCGTCAACGCCGGCCACGACCTCACCGTCGCCAACCTGCCGGCGCTCGTCGCCCGCATCCCGAGGCTCGCCGAAGTCTCGATCGGCCACGGGCTGACCGCCGACGCGCTCGAATACGGCATGGCGGAAACGGTGCGCCGCTTCCGCCGCGCCTGCGGCCAGTCCGTCTGATCTCAGCCGAGGAGGGCGGCCCGGTTGGCCGCGACGAAATCCTCGAACGGCTGCGGCGCGCGGCCGGCGAGCGTTTCGGCATCCTTCGTCACCATGGCGATCTTGCCGTCGCGCGTGTTGGCGTCGAAGGAGACGATCGTCGGGATGAAGGCCTCCGGCAGGCCGGCGCCCTTCAGGCCTTCGGCGAGCTGGTCGTCGCTGACGTGCACCACCGCCAGCGGCCTGCCGGTCGCGGCCGAGACGATCGCCGCGATCTCGTCCGCCGTGCGGCTCTTCGTGCCGGTGAGCGTGTAGGTCGCGCTTTCGCCCCCTACCTTCAGGAGCGCGCCGGCGACCGCGGCGGCGATGTCCGCGCGGGCGATGTGGGCGATGCGGCCCGCGCCGGAGGACGTGTACCAGGCGCCGGTCTGCAGCGCGTGCGGCAGCGACATGAACAGGTTTTCCGCATACCAGCCGTTGCGCAGGATCGTGTGCGGGATGCCGGTCGCCCTGATCGCCGCCTCGGTGCCGAGATGGTCGGGAGCGAAGGTGACGCGCGAATCGTCGGGCTGCGGCATGGACGTGTAGAGGATGTGCTTCGCGCCGGCCTTCGCGGCGGCGGCGACGGCGGCCTTGTGCTGGGCGAGGCGCCTGCCGGGTGCGTCGAGCGCGTCGGTCGAGACGATCAGCACCTTGTCGGCGCCGGCGAAGGCCGCATCGAGCGAGGCCGGGTCGTCGAAGTCGGCCCTGCGGACGCTCACGCCCCTTACGGCATAGGCGTCGAGCTTCGCAGGGTCGCGGGTCGTCGCGATGACCGTCGCCGGGTCGACCTTACCGGAGGCGAGGAGATGGTCGATGACGAGGCGGCCGAGCTGGCCGGAGGCGCCGGTGATGAGGAGGGTTTCGGTCATGTCCTTGCCTTTCGAGCGGGCGGCCGGGAGGAAGAGGCTCCCGCCGCAAGTTGGTCTCTTATCGAGACTTGCTCTTATCTTGTAGGCTGCTAGGATTTGTAAAGGAGGCAGGTTTTCCTGCCATGGTTACGCGAAGGGAACCGGCCATGAACAGGACCGTCGACCGCGCCGAGGGCGAGCGCGTCGTCCTCATCGACGGCGTCGCCATGTCGCTCGACGACTGCCCGGTGCGCGACGTGCTCGACAGCGTCGGCGGCAAGTGGACCTCGCTGATGATCATGGGGCTCGCCGAGGGGCCGCGCCGGTTCTCGCAGCTGCGCCGCTTCATCCCGGACATTTCCCAGCGCATGCTGACCCAGACGCTGCGCGACCTGCAGCGCGACGGCTACATCACGCGCACGGTCTATCCGACGAAGCCGCCGAGCGTCGAATACCGGCTGACGCCGCTCGGCCGGTCCTTCCTCGCGCTCCTGCGCTCGCTGGTGCGGTGGTCGGCGGAAAACCACGCGGCCATCCGCGCCGCGCGCCGCGCCTATGACGCCGGCGAGGCCTGAGGGGAAAGGGGGGAGGGACGGCATGAAGCCTCTGGAGATCGGCATCGCCGGCGCGGGGCCTGCGGGGCTCGCGGCGGCGCTCTTCCTGGCGCGTGCGGGGCACCGTGTCGAGCTGATCGAGCGTTTCGACACGCCTGCGCCGGTCGGCTCCGGGCTCCTGATGCAGCCGACGGGGCTGACGGTCCTCGACGCGCTCGGGCTCGGCCCGGCGATCCACGCGCTCGGCAACCGCATCGACCGGCTGCACGGCGCCGACGCGCTCAGCGGGCGCACCGTGCTCGACGTGCGCTACGACGCGCTTGCCGGCGGGCGCTACGGGCTTGCGGTGCATCGCGCGGCCCTGTTCGGCACGCTCCACGAGGCGGTTCTCGCCGAGGGCATTCCGCTTCGCACCGGCATCACGCTCGCGAAGGCCGAGACGCGCCTGTCGCGCACGGCGCTGCACGATCCGGACGGCGAGATCGTCGGCGACTACGACCTCGTGGTCGACGCAACCGGCGCGCGCTCGCCGCTGGCGGCGGCGTCCGTCGTCGCCCCGCACGTGCGCGCGCTCGCCTGGGGCGCCTTCTGGGCGACGCTCGACTGCGACGCCGTCCCGCACGACCCGCATGCGCTGACGCAGCGCTACGACGCGGCGCGGGTGATGATCGGCGTGCTGCCGGTCGGCCGGGCGCGGATCGGCGAGGGCAGCAAGGCCGCCTTCTTCTGGAGCCTCAAGGTGGCCGAGGCGGACGCGGTGAAGCGGGCAGGCCTTTCCCGCTGGAAGGCGGAGATCCGGCGCTACTGGCCGGAGACGGAACCCTTCCTCGACCAGATCGCCGACTGGGACCAGCTGACGCTCGCCCGCTACGCCCACCGCACGGCGCTGCCGCCCCATGCCGACGGCATCGCCTTCGTCGGCGACAGCGCCCACTCGACCAGCCCGCAACTCGGCCAGGGCGCGAACATGGCGCTGCTCGACGCAGCCGCGCTCGCGCATGCGCTGGCGCAGGCCGCGACGGTGGAGGAGGGGCTTGCCGCCTATGCCGCCGCGCGGCGGGGCCACGTGCGGCTCTTCCAGTTGCTGTCGCTGCTGTTCACGCCGTTCTACCAGTCGGATTCGCGGGCGATCGCCTGGCTGCGCGACCGGCTGGTCGCAACGGTGGCGAGGGTGCCGCCGGCGCCGCAGCTGCTGGCGGCGATCGTCTCCGGCACGCTCGTCGATCCCTTCGCGAAGGCGGGCCTTGCGGAATGCCGCTGGGCGGAGGCGGGGCTGAGCGCGGCCTGACGCGGGCAACAAAAAAGGCCGGCAGAGCCGGCCTTCTCATCGCTGACGGAAAAATCCGATCAGGCGGCGGAGAGCTGGTCCGCCGACATCTTGCCCGACTTGCGGTCGCGCACGAGCTCGAAGGAGACCTTCTGGCCCTCGTTGAGGCCGGCGAGGCCGGCGCGCTGCACGGCGGAGATGTGGACGAAGACGTCCGGCTCACCGCTGTCCTGCTGGATGAAGCCGTAGCCCTTGGTGGTGTTGAACCATTTCACGGTGCCCATTGCCATGACGAAACCTTTCTATGCGTCAAATCAATCTTCGATCGCCGCTGTCGGCAGCGATCATGGGAGGTCGAATTTGAAGGAAAGTTCGCGTCACGACGCGCGGGCGCGCCTAGGCAGAAGTCAACGTTCAAATCTCGATGGCGAAGAAATAGGTGCTTCGTCCGCGCCGGTCAAGAGTCGCGCACAGCGAGGGCTCAGCCGCCGATCCGCCTGCAATGGAAGACGTCGCCGCTCGCCTCGGAAAACCAGTCCATGTCGGTCGCGGTGATGTTGGCGAGGTTGATGGCGTAGCCGTCCGTAAAGCTCAGGCGATAGGCGCCGTCCGGCCGCTCGACCTTGAGGATCGGCATCGGCCCTTCGCCGGCGTCGTAGGTGTCGGCGGTGAAGGTGAAGGAGGAGACCTCGCAGTCCCAGGTGCCGACATAGGGCGGCTCCTCGGCCGCATGGGCGGGAGGGAGGGAGACGAGGAGGGCGGCGGCGGACAATCGGAGCATGGGGCGGTTCCGTCCTGGAGGCTGTTCGATCTTCCGGAAACGGACACGGGCCGCCGCTTATTCCCGCGTCGCCGGCGGGAAACGAAAAAAAGCAACGGTGTTAGGCCGCAAGCGTTTTTGTGAGATGGTCTCTCATTCTTGCGTTGAGG
>NZ_JANFDG010000037.1 GCF_024609765.1 Shinella pollutisoli | reverse complement strand
AGCCCGCCGCGCGGCCGCAGCAGCGGCGCGCCCGCGCCGAGGCTCCGCGTGCCGCCGCGCCGGCCGGCCGCGCCGTGCCGCAGGTCGCGGGCAACACCGCGCTCGCCCGGGACGACTGGGAAGAGTTCTGAGCGGAAACGCCTGGAAAACGGAAAGGCCGGCGCATGCGCCGGCCTTTTTCGTTCGCGTCAGCCGCGGACGGCGGGCGTCGCCTGCAGGCGGCCGCGCGAGCGGGAGCGGGAACGGCCGGCGGCGGCAAGCCGGTCGGCGGCTTCCTTCAGCTCCGCCTCGGTGAAGAGCGCGCGATAGTCCGGCTTCAGCATCGCCGCCTCCATCGAGAGCTCGGGCCTGCCGAGGTCGACCAGCCGCTCGAGGCCGGTCGTGCCGAGCTTGAAGACGAGGTCGCGTGCCGCCGCGACGCCGCCGTTCAAGACGACATGGCGGCGCAGCAGGACGGGGCGGAAGCCGAGGGCGGCGAAACGGTCGTAGAGCTCCATCATCTCGGCATGGAAGCGCGCCGCCGCTCCCGCCGGCGCCCGCGTGCCGCGCAGCGTCCGCATCGCCCTAAAGCCTCGCCACGCGCTCGGCGAGCAGCGCGAAGAAGCCGTCGGCGTCGATGTCGCGCATGACGCGGGCATTGTGGCGGCGGCCCGTCACCCGCCACCAGTCGACCACCGTCATGCCCGCGGTGAGCGGCGAGCGCGTCTCGACCTCGACATTGCAGTCGCGGCCCGAGAAGAGCTCCGGCTTCAGCAGATAGGCGATCACGGTCGGATCGTGCAGCGGGCCGCCGTCCGAGCCGTATTTCTCCACGTCGAAGCGCTCGAAGAAATCCAGCATCTCGACGAGGGCGGTGGCCGGCCGGCTGCCGATCGCCTTCAGCGGCGCCACGCGGCGCTTCAGCGTCAGCACCTTGTGCGTTACGTCGAGGGGCATCATCACCGTCGGGATGCCGGCGGCAAGCACCGCGGCGGCGGCCTCCGGATCGACATAGATGTTGAACTCGGCGGCTGGCGTGATGTTGCCGCCCTCGAAGAAGCCGCCGCCCATCATCACCAGCTCGCGGACGCGCGGGCCGATCTCCGGCGCCTTCTCCAGCGCCAGCGCGATGTTGGTGAGAGGCCCGAGCGTGCAGAGCGTGACAGTGCCGGCGGGCTCGCGCAGCAGCGTCTCGACGATGAAGTCGACGGCATGCTTGTCCTGAAGCGGCATCTCGGGCTCGTGCAGCTCGGGCCCGTCGAGGCCGGTCTGGCCGTGCACGTGTTCGGCGGTGATCAGCGGCCGGGCGATCGGCCTCTCGGCGCCGGCGAAGACCTTGACGTCCGGGCGGCCGCAGAACTCCAGCACGATGCGGGCGTTGCGCGAGGTGAGCGACAGCGGCACGTTGCCGGCGACCGTCGTGATGCCCAGGACATCGAGGTCCTGCGGGCTCCCGAGCGCCAGCATGATGGCGGCGGCATCGTCCTGGCCAGGGTCCGTGTCGATGATGATTTTCCGTGGCTCAGCCATGCCCGCTCCGTTCACGCGTCCTTACTGTTGCACCCGCACACCGCGGGGCGAAGCGGCGACTATATTTGCGAAATCACCAATCGCAAGCGTCTTGCGCCCCGGGGCCGCAATCCCCATATTGGCGGGGACGGGATGCCGATCCGGGTCCCGCCACGGTCGCTTGAGAGCCAAGGACTAGATGATGTCGCGCATGACCCCTTTCACCAGCCCGATGCTCCTGGGCTTCGATGCCATGGAGAAGACCCTTGAGCGGATCGCCAAGGGCAATGACGGCTATCCCCCCTACAACATCGAGCGCCTTCGCCCCGACAGCAAGGCCGGAACGCCCGAGCGCCTTCGCATCACGCTGGCCGTGGCCGGCTTTTCCGAGGAGGAACTCGACGTGACGACGGAAGAGAACCAGCTCGTGATCCGCGGCCGGCAGGTCGACGGCGGCGAGCGGGACTATCTCTACCGCGGCATCGCGGCGCGGCAGTTCCAGCGCACCTTCGTGCTTGCCGAGGGCATGTACGTCTCGGGCGCGGAGCTTCGCAACGGGCTCCTGTCCGTGGACCTCGTCAGGCCGGAGCCCGTGCGCATGGTAAAGAAAATTAACATTTCCGTACCAGACTAGCGCAAGAGCCGTTCCTGCGGGAACACCCGCCGGACCGTTTCGCGCATAACCTGATCGCCGGACGCACCGACGGGCCATGGTGGCAGCGGGCGTGCGGTGGCCGGCAGAACGCCGGCGATTGCCATGGAGGCAACTATGGGACTGAAGACTTCCACCCCCACCGTTTCGAAGGCCGATCTTGCCCATCTCGGCGCGGGCGAAGTCGGTTACATCCGCAAGATGAAGGCGGAAGAGGTATCGCGCTGCTTCCCGGAAGCGCCCGAGATCGATCCGAACCTCGACCTGTGGGCGCTGTTCGGCGCCGACGGCACGCCGATCCTGCTCACCGACAACCGTTCCAGCACCTTCTACAAGGCGGCCGAGGACGAGCTGCGCACCGTCAGCCTGCACTGACGGACCATCCGTTGCCTTCCGTCAGAGACGGCGGAAGGTGAGATAGGCCGATGCGCGGCCCTCGCGCCGTGCCTTCGCCTCGTACCGCGTTCCCGGCCAGCCGGCAAACGGCGTCAGCCAGTCCGCCGCGTTCTCCGCCGTCCACTCGAAGGCGGGATGCGCCGCGCAATGGACGAGAGTCCAGTTGACGTAGGTGTCGATGTCGGACGCGAAGGCAAACAGCCCGCCCGGCTTCAGCACCCGCGCGAAACGGTCGAGATTGACCTTCGACACGAAGCGCCGCTTCCAATGCTTCCGCTTCGGCCACGGGTCGGGATAGAGCAGGTCGATCCGGTCGAGCGAACCCTCCGGCAGCCAATCCAGGAGCACCGTCGCGTCGTCGTCGTAGAGACGGATGTTGCGCACGCCCGTCTCCTCGATTCGCCCCACCAGCTTCGCCATCGAATTGACGAAGGGCTCCACGCCGATGAAGCCCGTCCGCGGCGTCTCCAGCGCCCGGTGGATCAGGTGCTCCCCGCCGCCGAAGCCGATCTCCAGCCGGACCTGCGCCGGTGCATCGGGAAAGAGCGACGCGAGGTCCGCCGGCGCCGGAACCGAGAGATCGAGCTTCAGCGCCGGCAGCACCGTTTCCAGATGATGCAGCTGCCGCTCGCGCAACGGCTTGCCCTTGCGGCGACCGAAGAAGGCTTCGGTCGCGCGGCTGCGGCGGTCGGCTTCGGTCATCGGCGCCTCAGTTCTTCAACGCATCCTTGAGCGGTTTGACGAGGTCGAGCCTTTCCCACGAGAAGGACCCGTCGCGGCCGGCCTTGCGGCCGAAATGGCCGTAGGCGGAGGTCTTCGCGTAGATCGGCTTGTTGAGGTCGAGATGGCGGCGGATGCCGGAAGGCGAAAGATCCATGACCTTGCGGATCGCCGCTTCCACCTGATCCTCCCCGACCTTGCCGGTGCCGTACAGGTCGACATAGATCGACAGCGGCTGGGCGACGCCGATGGCATAGGCGAGCTGGATCGCGCAGCGGTCGGCGAGGCCGGCGGCCACGACGTTCTTGGCAAGGTAGCGCGCGGCATAGGCCGCCGAGCGGTCGACCTTGGTCGTGTCCTTGCCGGAGAAGGCGCCGCCGCCGTGCGGCGCGGCACCGCCATAGGTGTCGACGATGATCTTGCGGCCCGTCAGCCCCGCGTCGCCGTCCGGGCCGCCGATGACGAACTTGCCGGTCGGGTTGATGTACCAGGAGCAATCGTCGGCGATCTTCAGGTCGGCGAGCGCCTCGCGGATATAGGGCTCGACGACCGCGCGGACCTTGGCGGAATCCCAGTTCGGATCGAGATGCTGCGTGGAGAGCACGATCGAGGCGACGTCGGCGGGCTTGCCGTCGACATAGCGGACCGTCACCTGGCTCTTGGCGTCGGGACCGAGCTTGCCGGCGTCCCCCTCGCCCTTCTTGCGGGCGGCGGCGAGGAGCTGGAGGATGCGGTGCGCGTAGTAGAGCGGCGCCGGCATCAGCTCGGCGGTCTCGCGGCAGGCGTAGCCGAACATGATGCCCTGGTCGCCCGCGCCCTCGTCGCCCTGGCGGTCGGCGGCATTGTCGACGCCTTGGGCGATGTCGGCGGACTGGGAGTGCAGCAGCACGTCGATCTTCGCCGTCTTCCAGTGGAAGCCGTCCTGCTCGTAGCCGATCTCGCGGATCGCCTTGCGGGCCGCCGCCTTGAAGCGGGCGGGATTGATGACGTCCTTGCCGTTCTTGTCCTTCTTCATCAGGCTCGGCGGCAGGCGGACCTCACCGGCGATGACGACGCGGTTGGTCGTCGCCAGCGTCTCGCAGGCGATGCGCACGGACCAGGGATCGACCTTCGACTTCGCCGCCTCCCTATAGACCAGGTCGACGATCTCGTCGGAAATCCGGTCGCACACCTTGTCCGGATGGCCCTCGGACACGGATTCGCTGGTGAAGAGGTAACTGCTGCGCATGCGGGAATTCCCCTCAATGAAGATGAACTCCGCTGTTGTTAGTCAGTTCACCGGCGAAAGACAAGCGCAGAAGGACATAAGAATATGTTTATGTCTTCGCCTTACCATAGGCGGGAAAAAATTTGCCGCACGCACCGGCACAAACGAAAAAGCGGCCCCGAGGGCCGCCGTTCCGTGAACCGGTCCGGTGGACCTATTCGCTCTCCGCCTCCGCTTCGGCGGCAAGCGCCTTGACGAGATCCACCAGCTTGCGGCGCACCTTCGGGTCGGTGATCTTCACGAAGGCGCGGTTGAGCTGGAGGCCCTCGGAAGAGGACAGGAAATCGACGACGTAGTTGGAGCTGGAGGCTTCCGCCAGCCCCGACTGCACGTCGGCGCGATCGCCGGGCGCATCCTCGAAGAAGAAGGAGACCGGCACGTTGAGAATGCTCGAAATGTTCTGCAGGCGGCTCGCGCCGACGCGGTTCGTGCCCTTCTCGTATTTCTGGATCTGCTGGAAGGTGATGCCGAGGCTTTCGCCGAGCTTCTCCTGGCTCATGCCGAGCATGGTCCGCCGAAGCCGGATGCGGCTGCCGACGTGGATGTCGATCGGATTCGGCTTTTTCTTGTTTTCAGCCATAACCTTGTCCTAACGTGTGGAATTGGCCCCGCCCATCCGGCCCCCGGCGCGCGACACTATGCAATTTTAGGGGTTGGGGGTCAATTCGCCCGTCCGGGAAAAGCCACGCGGGAAACGACGCCCACGACAAGGAAGCCGGCGGTGACCAGCCAGAACCAGAAAGCCTGCCGGCGGGCCGGATCGCCGAGGTCCACCCTTCCCGGAAGAACCGCGTCGGTATAGCCGGCGACGTCGTAGGCGAGGCCCGAGACGACGCGCCCGCGGGCATCCACGACGGCGGAGACACCGTTGTTGGCGGCGCGGATGAGCGGCAGGCCGCGCTCCACGGCCCTGAGCCGCGCCTGGTGGAAATGCTGGTAGGGACCCGGCGTGTTGCCGAACCAGGCGTCGTTGGTGACGTTGAGGAGGGCGGTCGCCGTTTCGCCCGCGGCCCCGATCTCCGCGGGGAAGATCGCCTCGTAGCAGATCAGCGGATAGAAGCTCATGCCCGAGGCCTGCAGGAGCTGGTGCTCGCGCGCGCCGGAAAAGCCGCCGGGCATGGCCGCCACCGCGGCGATGCCGAGATCGGTGAAGACGTCCTCGAAGGGCATGTACTCGCCGAAGGGCACGAGATGGACCTTGTCGGCGGCGGCGGCGATCTGGCCCTTGCCGTCGATCACGTAGATCGAGTTGTAGTAGCGCGGTCCCTTGCCGGAGCCCGCCCCTTCCGTGCGCACCGCGCCGGCGATCAGCACCTGGTCGTCCGCCAGCACGTCGGCGATGCGCGTGAGCGCGTCCGGATTGTCGGTGAGGATGAAGGGGATCGAGGTCTCCGGCCAGACGACGACGTCCGGCCGCTTGCCGCCCTCTACGGGCGGGGCGGCGGAGAGCGCCAGATGCCGTTCAAAGATCTCGGCGCGCGCCGAATCGTCGAGCTTCATCGCCTGGTCGATCATCGGCTGGACGAGGCGGATGACCGTTTCCCGGTTTTCCGGCGCGGGCGTGACATGGAGCACGTAGAAGCCGTAGCCGACATGGGCCGCGACCAGCAGCGAGGCGAGCGCGAGACCCGGCAGCCGGCCGCGGCGCGTGCCGAGGAGCGCGGGCGCGGCGAAGACGAAGACGGCGAGCGCGTTGATGCCGGCGATGCCGAGGACCCGCGCCGATTGCATGAGGAGCGGCACCGGCATCGCGCCGTAGCCGACCGCGTTCCAGGGAAAGCCGGTGAAGAGGACGCCGCGCAGCCACTCGCAAAGCCCGAAGGCGAAGGCGAGCGCGGCGATCCGCCCCATGCCGTCCGACCAGACGAGCCGGGCGAGCGCGGCGGCGAGGCCGTAGTAGAGCGCGAGGAAGGCCGGCAGGCCGAAGACGGCGAGCGGCAGGGCCCAGGCATAGTCCTCGGCCTCGACCAGAAGCGCATTGCCGAGCCACCAGAGACCGCCGGTGAAATAGCCGAAGCCGAACAGCCAGCCGGTCAGGAAGGCGGGCCAGAGCCGCCGGAAGAACCCCGCCTCCGGCGCGGCGGTCGCCCCGTCGATCAGCCAGACGAGCAGGGTGAAGGAGACGAAGAGGGCGGCCGGAAAGGAAAAGGGCGGCAGCGCCAGCACGCCGATGAGACCCGCAAGAAGCGCCGCCATTGCCCGCCTTGCGCCGGACAGCAGCATGACCTTGCCCGCGAGCTGCTCCATCCCGTCCCCTTCCCCGATGATGTCCCCGAATCAGCCGCGCCAGTCTTTCAAAAAACCGGCGGCTTGTCCTGCCCTTGCGGAGAGGGGCGGGATGGCCGCACATGGTGAATGTCGCGCTGCGTTACCCCCCTCTGCCCGGCAGGGCAGAGGGGGGTGGGGTTCAAGGGGCTGAGTGTCAATCCTCCGCCGGCTGGCCGGCCGCTGCATCCGCCTCCGCGGCTCCGGTCTCGGGCCTGCGCTCGCGGCGGCGCACGGCGTGCGGGCGCTTGCGGGTGACGCGCACCCGCTTGACGCGGCGCGGATCGGCGTCGAGGACGTGGAACTCGAAGCCGGGAACGGCCTGCACCACCTCGCCGCGCGCCGGAATGCGGCCGAGCGAGGCGAAGATCAGGCCGCCCAGCGTGTCGGCGTCCTCGAGCTGGTCGCGGATGTCGAAGTCGGGGCCGATCGCCTCGGCGAGCTCCTCCAGCTCGACGCGCGCGTCGGCGATCGACACGTCGTCGGACACGCGGGTGATCATCGCCTCGTCGTCGTCGTGCTCGTCCTCGATGTCGCCGACGACCATCTCGACGATGTCCTCCAGCGAGGCGAGGCCGTCGGTGCCGCCGTATTCGTCGATGACGAGGGCCATCTGCGTGCGGTCGGCCTGCATGCGCGCCATCAGGTCGGCGGCGAGCATCGACGGCGGCACGAACAGGACCTTGCGGATGATGCCGGCATCCGCCACGCTCTTCGTGAGATCCACGCGGGCGAGGTCGAACTCCGCCTTCGGCGCGCGGACGGGCTTCTCGCCGGCGGCGTTGCCGTTCTTCGTGCCGGCGCGGCGCTTGTTGCGGGCCTGGCGGGTGACGTAGGCGAGCACGTCGCGGATATGGACCATGCCGCGCGGGTCGTCGAGGCTCTCGCAATAGACCGGCATGCGCGAGCGGCCGGATTCCTCGAAGAGGACGAGCAGCTCGGCGAGGCTGATGCTCTGGTCGACCGCGTCGATGTCGGCGCGCGGCACCATCACGTCCTCGACGCGCACCTCGCGGAAGCGCAGGATGTTGTGCAGCATCGCGCGCTCTTCCGGCGAGAAGGCGGTCTCGCCGCTCTCCTCGCTCGTCATCAACGCTTCGGCAAGGTCCTTGCGAAGGCTGGAGGCGTCGGGCATGCGCCAGAAGCGCGCCGCGCGGGAGAGGAACGACGACAGGCCGCCGCTGCCGCTCTCCTGCCTCTGCGGGCCGCTGCTACTACTGCCCGCCTCGCTTTCACCCGAGGCGTCCGCCTCGTTGTTTTCCGCCGTCGCCGGCTGGTTCCTGAAATCGCTCATCGTTCCAAACTGTCAATCGGGCCGGCCTGTCAACCAGGCTCATCCCCATAGGGGTCAGATAGGCCGAGTTCCGCCAGAATGCGAGTCTCGAGCCCTTCCATTTTTTCCGCCTCGCCGTCTTCCATGTGATCATAGCCGAAGAGGTGGAGAAATCCATGCACCATGAGATGGGTGAGGTGATCGTCGAAGGACTTGCCGAGCTCGGCCGCCTCGCGGACAAGCGTCTCCTCCGCGAAGATGATGTCGCCGAGCATCGGCCCCGGCACCTTGCCCGGCGTCAGCGGGAAGGCCGGGAAGGAGAGCACGTTGGTCGGCTTGTCCTGCCCACGCCACTCGGCATTGATCGAGCGAATGTCCTCGTCGCTGGTGAAGACGAGCGAGACTTCCGGGGCGCCTTTTTCCGGAAAGGGCTGGCCTTCCTCGCGGGCTAGGAAACGGGCGGCGGCGAAAAGCACGCGCTCGCTTGCCGCGCGCAGGCGCTCCTCCGGGGGCCAGGCCCCCTCCTCCACCGCGATCTGGATGTCGAGCTCGCTCAGCGGTCCACCTGCTCGCTTTCGTCCTGGACGGCCGTCTGCGCCTCGTAGGCCCGGACGATCCGCGCCACCATCGGATGGCGCACGACGTCGGCGTCCTTGAAGCGGACGACGGACACGCCCTCGACGCCCCTCAATATCTGCAGGGCCTCAACAAGACCCGATTTCACGCCGCGCGGCAGGTCGACCTGGCTCGGGTCGCCGGTGACGATCATCCGCCCGTTCTCGCCGAGACGGGTCAGGAACATCTTCATCTGCATCGAGGTCGTGTTCTGCGCCTCGTCGAGGATGACGGCGGCATTCGCGAGCGTCCGGCCGCGCATGAAGGCGAGCGGCGCGATCTCGATGACGCCGGCGGTGATGGCGCGCTCCACCTTGTCGCCCGGCATCATGTCGTAGAGCGCGTCGTAGAGCGGGCGCAGATACGGATCGACCTTCTCCTTCATGTCGCCCGGCAGGAAGCCGAGGCGTTCGCCGGCTTCCACGGCCGGGCGCGAGAGGATGATGCGGTCGACCGCGCCGCGCTCGAGGAGCTGGGCGGCGTGCGCCACGGCGAGATAGGTCTTGCCGGTGCCGGCCGGGCCGACGCCGAAGACGAGCTCGGCCCGTTCCAGCGCGCGGATATAGGCGTCCTGCGTCGGCGTGCGGGCGACGATCGTCTTCTTGCGCGTGGAGATCTGCGCCATGGTGAGCTTGGCCTTGCGCTCCATGGTCGGCAGCGAGAGCTGGTCGTCGGCCGCGATCGCCATGCGGATCGCGCCCTCGACATCGGAAAGCTCGACCGAGCCGCCGCCCTGCAGACGGCCATAGAGATAGTCGAGCGCGCGGCGGGCCTGGTTGGTCGCCACCACGTCGCCGGTGATCGCGACGGAATTGCCGCGCGCCCGCGCGTCGATGCCGAGGCGCTGCTCGATGAGCTTCAGGTGCTGGTCGAACTGGCCGAAGAGCTCGCTTGCGTATCGATTGTTCTCGAAGGTCAGCACGAAGTGATTTGCGTCTGTCGTTTGGCTCTTCGACTGGCGCGGCGATGACGTCGTCAATTCGTGTCCGTTCAAGCGGTCAGGGCTCCTTTGGCCCGGTCCTCAGCCGATGGCCTCGGCAAAGAGGCTGTTGGGCCCGGCGTCGGTGATTCGTACCCGGATAATGTCACCGATTTCAGAACCTTTTGCATCAATATTCACAGGCTGCAGCCAGGGCGAGCGGCCGACGAGCTGGCCGGGCATGCGGCCGGGCTTTTCCAGCAGCAGGTCGATCTCGCGGCCGATGCAGCGGGCGGCGAAGGCGCGCTGCTGGCTGAAGAGCAGCGCCTGCAGCCGTTCGAGCCGCTCGGCCTTGACCTCCTCGGCGACGTGGCCGTCCATCTCGGCGCCCGGCGTGCCGGGGCGGATCGAATATTTGAAGGAGAAGGCCTGCGCATAGAAGACCGTCTCGACGAGCCGCATCGTCGCCTCGAAATCCTCGTCCGTCTCGCCGGGAAAGCCGACGATGAAGTCGCCGGAAATGGCGAGGTCCGGCTGGACGGCGCGGATGCGTTCGATCAGCGCGACATATTCCGCGGCCGTATGGCGGCGGTTCATCGCCTTGAGGATCCGGTCGGAACCGGACTGCACGGGCAGGTGCAGGTAGGGCATCAGCTTCGGCAGGTCGCGATGGGCCGCGATCAGCCGCTCGTCCATGTCGCGCGGATGGCTGGTCGTGTAGCGCAGCCGCGCCAGGCCCTCTATTTCCGAGAGGCGGTGGAGCAGGTCGCCGAGGCCCCATTCGGCGCCGTCGGGGCCTGCGCCGTGCCAGGCATTGACGTTCTGACCGAGCAGCGTCACCTCGCGCACGCCGGCCTCGGCGAGCTTCTCCGCCTCGGCGACGATCTGCGCCACGGGGCGGGAAACCTCGGCGCCCCGCGTATAGGGCACGACGCAGAAGGTGCAGAACTTGTCGCAGCCCTCCTGCACCGTCAGGAAGGCGGTGACGCCGCGCGCGCGGGTCCGCGCCCGATCCGGCGCGGGCAGGTGCTCGAACTTGTCTTCCAGCGCATAGTCCGTCTCGACCACGCGCTCGCCGCCCTTGGCACGCCTGAGCGCCTCGGGCAGGCGGTGATAGGTCTGCGGGCCGATGACGAGGTCGACGGCGGGCGCGCGGCGCAGGATCTCCTTGCCCTCCGCCTGCGCCACGCAGCCGGTGACGCCGATCGTCAGCTCGCGGCCGTCCCTCGCCCGGTCCTTCTTCATCTCGCGCAGCCGGCCGAGCTCGGAATAGACCTTCTCCGCCGCCTTCTCGCGGATGTGGCAGGTGTTGAGGAGCACGAGGTCGGCGTCCTCCAGCACGTCCGTCGCCACGTAGCCGTCCTTCGACAGCGCGTCGGTCATGCGCTCGCTGTCGTAGACGTTCATCTGGCAGCCGTAGGTCTTGACGAAGACCTTGCGGGTGTTGACGGGGGTGACCTGTTCGCTCATGCCGGCTTTCTCAGAGCGTATCCGCGTTCTCCGAACCGCGGATAGGCTCCATCCTTTTGTTCTTCGCAATTCCGGACGCAAAACCGCTGCGCACTTTTGCTGGAATTGCTCTAGTGGAAAAAGCCGGGAAAATGAAGCCTTTTCACCGGCCGCGCAGGCGCGAGATCAGCATGGCGCGCAGCCGCGCCTCCACCTCGCGGGCGACGGCCTTGCGGTTGCTGCCGGCGCGGTACTCGATCCGCTCGCCGAAATCGATCTCCACGTCGACCGCCCCCTCGCGCAGCGCGCCGAGGAGATGGGGCAGCAGCGTGACGTCACCCGGCCAGGCGGCGATCGGCCGGTGATAGCGGCCCATCGCCATGCCGTGGATGCCGGTATAGGCGATTGCGACTGGCTGGATATGCACCACGCCCTCCGGCGCATGCGGCACGGCGGAGGCGGCCGCGCCGAAGAGCGAAGTCTTTATCTCCATGAGCCGGTTGCCGTCCGAGGTCGTGCCCTCCGGGAAGAGCACGACGATCTCACCGCCGGCGAGCCGTTGGGCGATCTCGTCCGCCTGGTCGCCGGCTTTCCGCTTCTCGCCGCGATCGACGAAGATCGTCGCCTGCAGCTTGGCAAGCGTGCCGAAGACCGGCCAGCCGCGCACCTCCGCCTTCGCCACATAGGCGACGTCGACGACGGAGCCGAGCGCGAGGATGTCCTTCCAGGAGGCGTGGTTGGCGGCGATCAGCAGCGGACGGCTCTTCTCCGGCACGCCGTGCACCGTCACCTTGAGGCCGATCATGCGGCAGGCGACGCGATGCCAGAGCCGCGGGATATGGCGGCGCAGCTTCAGGTCGAAGCGCAGCGCCACGAGCTGGAACGGCAGGAGC
This sequence comes from Shinella pollutisoli, assembly GCF_024609765.1. Taxonomy (GTDB): domain Bacteria; phylum Pseudomonadota; class Alphaproteobacteria; order Rhizobiales; family Rhizobiaceae; genus Shinella; species Shinella pollutisoli. The sequence goes on along the minus strand of NZ_JANFDG010000037.1, from coordinate 32,326 downwards.
ACGACGGTCGCCGCCGCCACAACCAGGACCGCCAAGGCGATGCGCAGCCAGGCGATCATGCGCCCCTGCCCCTTTTACCCCCCTCTGCCCTGCCGGGCATCTCCCACTCAAGGGGGGAGATCGGCAAGGCGTGGAAACCCCGCTCAAACAGCAACGCTGGAGATGTGCGAAACGGCCCCCCATCCAATCTCCCCCCTTGAGGGGGAGATGCCCGGCAGGGCAGAGGGGGGTGCGACCTCACTCCTCGCCCTTCTTCAGCGGCACCCCATAAAGCTCCAGACGGTGGTCGACCAGCCGGAAACCGTGCTCGCGGGCGATGCGCTCCTGCAAAGCCTCGATCTCGGGGGAATGGAACTCGATCACCGTGCCGGTCTTGAGGTCGATCAGGTGGTCGTGGTGCTCCTCGGGCACGGTCTCGTAGCGCGAGCGGCCGTCGCGGAAGTCGTGGCGCTCGATGATACCGGCGTCCTCGAACAGCTTCACCGTGCGGTAGACCGTGGAGATGGAGATGCGCGAATCGACCTGCGCGGAGCGGCGGTAGAGTTCCTCCACGTCCGGATGGTCGGCGGAGCTCTCCAGCACGCGGGCGATGATGCGGCGCTGCTCGGTCATGCGCATGCCGCGCTCGACGCAGAGCTCTTCCAGCGTTTTCTCGACATCCGCCATGCGACCGGCCCTCGTTGCGTTCAGCCCCCCGAAGGGACCTAGCAGGGGCAACTAGCGAAGATCAAGCCGCATGACAAGCGCCGTGGACCGGCTGCCGTCCGCACCGGCATAGTAGGCCTTGCGCTCGCCGACCCTGCCGAAGCCGAGCTTCTCGTAGAGGCGGCGGGCCGGCACGTTGCCCTCGTCCACCTCCAGGAAGACATGCTCGGCGCCGCGCATCTTCGCCTCGCGCAGCGCAGCCAGCATCAGTCGCCAGCCGAGGCCGGCGCGCTCGTGCTGCGGATCGACGGCGATCGACAGGATCTCCGCCTCGCCCGCCGCCGCGCGCGCCAGCACGAAGCCGCCGGCGGTGCGCGACAGCATGCCCTCGCGCAGCGCGAGGAAGCCGAAGACCGGCTCCTGCGACAGGAGCGCGTGGAACTCGCCGTCGTTCCACGGCCGGGCGAAGCGGCCGCGATGCAGGGCCGCGGCGAGGCCCGCGTCGTCCGTCTCGAGCGGGAAGATGTCGAAGGCCGGCTTTCGGGTGAAATAGTCCACGAAGGACATGGCGGCCTCAGGCCCTCCGGATCGCGAAGCCGGCCTGCGGCTTGGCGTCGGGGCCGCGCAGATAGAGCGGCTTCGGCCGGTGCACCTCCGGATCGAGGGCGGCGCCGAGGCGGGCGACAGCGGCGACGTCGACCGCGTCCGTCTCCGGCATGGCGCCTTCGCGCAGCATCGCCGCAGCCGAACCGGCGATGTCGCCGTCATGGCGGACGGCGAGCGCCCGCGCGTCGTCGACGGAGAGGAGGGCGGGGTCGGAAAGCGCCGCGCCGCCGGCGGCAAAGGACTGGCAATAGACCTCGCCGCGCCGGGCGTCCATGACGACCAGCAGAGGCTTGTCCCTGGTGCGGGCCGCAGCGAGCGCCGAAAGTGTCGTCACGCCCACGGCCGGGATGCCGAGCGCGAGCGCCAGCCCGCGCGCCGTGGCGACGCCGACGCGGATGCCGGTGAAGGAACCGGGGCCGACGGTGACGGCGATGCGGCCTATGTCGGCGAGGTCGCATCCCGCGGCAACAAGCGCGGCGTCGATGAAGTCCATCAGCCGTTCGGCATGGCCGCGGCCGATCTCGGCGCCGGCCTCGCCGAGCACGCTGTCCGTTTCCGCATCGTAGAGGGCCGCGCGGCAGCCGCTGCCCGAGGTGTCGATCGCAAGGACGCGCATGCCGGCATCACATGACGGCTTCGACTTCCTGCACTTCCGGCACGAAATGGCGGAGCAGGTTCTGCACGCCGTGCTTCAGCGTCGCCGTCGAGGACGGGCAGCCGGAGCAGGCGCCCTTCATGTTGAGATAGACGACGCCGTCGCGGAACCCCTTGAAGGTGATGTCGCCGCCGTCCTGGGCGACGGCCGGACGCACGCGCGTGTCGAGCAGCTCCTTGATCGTCGCGACGATCGTCTCGTCGCCCTCGTCGAAGAACTCGCCCTCGTGATCGTCGTCGTCCGTCATCGCCCCGCTCGCCATGATCGGCTGGCCGGACATGAAATGCTCCATGATGTTGCCGAGGATCGCCGGCTTCATGTGCTGCCAGTCCGCGCCGTCCTTGGTGACGGTGATGAAATCGTAGCCGAGGAAGACGCCGGTGACGCCCGGGATGGAAAAGAGGCGGGCGGCGAGCGGCGAGGCGGCGAGCGCCTCGGTCTCGTCGCGGAACTCGGCGGTGCCGTGCTCCAGCACGACCTTGCCCGGCAGGAACTTTAGGGTCGACGGGTTCGGCGTCGCTTCTGTCTGGATGAACATCTTTCTCTCCATGCGGCCGGGCATTCTCGTCGGCCAGGGCATTTAGAATAATTCAAAAGAAGATAAGCCTTTCCGGGCTTGCCTTCAAGACCGTCGCGCCGCGCTTTTGCCCTAGCTCAGCGCGTCGATCTCCTCGTCGGTGAGCGTTTCCGGGATCACCGTCACCGGGATCGGGAAGGCCTGCGTGCGGGTCGCGAGCGACGAGACGAGCGGCCCCGGCCCCTCCTTGGAGGAGCCCGCGGCGAGCACGAGGATGGCGATGTCGCGGTCGTCCTCGATCAGCCCGTTGATCTCCTCGCTCGCCACGCCCTCGCGGATGACGGTCTCCGGCTCGATGCCGACCGACTCGCGCAATGCCTGCGCGGCCTTGGCGAGCACGGCCTCCGCCTCCTCGCGCGCCTCCGCCCGCATGATCTCCTCGACGCCCAGCCATTGCTGGAAGTCGCCGTTGGCGATCACGTAGAGCAGCACGACGGCGCCGTTGGAATTTTTCGCCCGGCTTCCCGCATAGCGCACCGCCCGCTGGCATTCCGGCGTGTCGTCGATGACGGCCAGGAATTTGCGGCGATGCCCCTCAAGGCGGGAAAGTCGGCGAGAAACCATACGGCCTCCTTTGTCTCACGCAATTCCGGACGCAAAACCGCTACACACTTTGCTGGAATTGCTCCGGAGCTTTTTGCGGCGACCTTACTGTAGAAAACCGATGATGTCGCGGACTTCCTGCATGGTTTTCTCCGCCCTGGCCCGCGCCCTTTCGCCGCCGTCGCGCAGGATGGCGTCGATGTGGGTCGTGTCGTCCATCAGGCGGCGCATCTCGCCGGTGATCGGCGAGAGCACGTTGACCGCAAGGTCCACTAGCGCCGGCTTAAAGACGGAGAACTGCTGGCCGCCGAACTCGGAAAGCACGTCGGCCTTCGTCCTGTCGGAGAGCGCGGCGTAGATGCCGACAAGGTTCTCCGCCTCGGGCCGGCCCTTCAGGCCGTCCACCTCGCTGGGCAGCGCGTCCGGATCGGTCTTGGCCTTGCGGATCTTCTTCGAGATCGTGTCGGCGTCATCGAGGAGGTTGATGCGCGAGAGGTCGGAGGCGTCCGACTTCGACATCTTCTTGGTGCCGTCGCGCAGGCTCATGACGCGCGGCGCTGGCCCACCGATCAGCGGCTCGACCATCGGGAAATAGGCGTGCACCGGCTCCTCGCCGACGACGATGTCGAGCCCCAAGCCGGTGCGGCGGATATGGTCGCCGAAGTCGATGTTGAACTTCTGGGCGATGTCGCGGGTGAGCTCCAGGTGCTGCTTCTGGTCGTCGCCGACCGGCACGTGGGTGGCCCGGTAGACGAGGATGTCGGCGGCCATTAGGCTCGGATAGGCGAGGAGGCCGAGCGAGACCTGCTCGGCGTTCTTGCCGCTCGCCTTGTCCTTGAACTGGGTCATGCGCTCCATCCAGCCGATGCGGGCGACGCAGTTGAAGATCCAGGCGAGCTCGGCGTGCTGCGGCACGGCGGACTGGTTGAAGACGATGTGCTTCTTTGGATCGATGCCGGAGGCGATGAAGGCGGCGGCGATCGAGCGTATCTGGCTTCGCATGTCGTCATGGACGAGCTGCGCGGTGATCGCGTGCAGGTCGACGACGCAGTAGATGCAGTCATGCTCGTCCTGCAGCGCCACGAACTTGCGGATGGCGCCGAGATAGTTGCCGAGGTGGAGGTTGCCGGTCGGCTGCACGCCGGAGAAGACGAGGGGCTTGAATGCGCTCATGGCGGTCTGTCGTCCGTGTAAAAGGGGTCTGGCGCGCTTATGCACGGCGCGCCGATGGGGATCAAGAGGCGTTGCGGCCGCGCTTCAGGTTGCGGCGGATCATGCCGAGATCGGCGCCGCCGATGAGGAAGGCGACGGAGAAATAGACGATCATCGCGAAGACGACGAGGAGGCCGAGCGCGCCGACCTGCTCGTAGAGCGAGGCGGTGGACGCCAGCCGGTCGGAGAGGAAGCCCGAGGCATATTCCAGCGCGACGGCCATGACCACGGTGGCGGCGAGGAGACGCAGGATACGGAAGGCGAGCGCCCGTTCGAGCGGCCAGTGGCCGCGCCTGACCAGCGTGACGAAGAGGGCGAGCGCCGTCAGCCAGCCGGAAACGGCTTCCGCCGTGGCGATGCCTCGCTCGTGGAAGAGCGGGAAGAGCGAGACGGCGAGCACGCAGTTGACGACGACCGAGGCGAGCGTGATGCGCATCGGCGTCTTCGTGTCCTCGCGGGCGAAGAAGCCGGGGTTCAGCGCCTTGATCATCACGAAGCCAGGCAGGCCGAGGCCGTAGATGGCGAGCGTGCCGGCCACCACCGCCGTCGTCTCGACGCCGAAGGCGCCGCGCTCGTAGAGCACGCGGACGATCTCGTCGGAGATGACCCAGAGCGCACCCGCCGCCGGCAGCGTCAGGAACAGCACGAATTCCATCGAGCGGTTCTGCAGGTTGCCGGCCTCGCGCTCGTGGCCGGCCTTCAGCGCACGGGCAAGCTCCGGCAAAAGCACGACGCCGACGGCGATGCCGACGACGCCGAGCGGCAGCTGATAGACCCGGTCGGCATATTGCAGCGCCGAGATCGCCCCGTCCTTGGTGGAGGCGATCATCTGGCCGATCAGCTGGTTGATCTGGGTAATGCCGCCGGTGACGGCGGCGGGCAGCGCGAGCCACAGCAGGCGCTTGACGTTCTCCGTCATGCGCGGCCGGCGAAGGCCGATCCGCATGCCGGCATGGCGCACCCCGGCATAGAGCACCGCCATCTGCAGGAGGCCGGCGGCGAGCACGCCCCAGGAGAGATACCAGGCCGTCTCGAGCGGCGAGGCGCCCTGCCAGAGCGCATAACCGAGCGCGCCGATCAGCACCATGTTGAGGAAGACGGGGGCGACGGCGGCGGCGAAATAATGGTGCAGCGAGTTCAGCATGCCCGACAGCATCGCCGTCAGCGACATGCACATGAGATAGGGGAACATGACGACGGCGAGCTTCACCGTCACGTCGAACTTCTCCGCATCGTCGACGAAGCCCGGCGCAATGACCCAGGCGACGATCAGCGGCATGGAGAGCTCCATGGCGATCGTCAGTAGCAGCAGCACCGTGAAGAGGACACCGAAGACCTCTTCGGAAAAACGCTTCGCCCCGTCGATGCCGCCCGCCTCGATCTCCTTGGCGAAGAGCGGCACGAAGGCGGCGTTGAACGCACCCTCGGCGAAGAGCCGGCGGAAGAGGTTCGGGAAGCGAAAGGCGGCATAGAAGGCGTCGGCCATCGGGCCGGTGCCCAGCGCCGCAGCCATCAGCGTCTCGCGGGCGAAGCCGAGCACGCGGCTGCCAAGCGTCGCGCCGCCGACGGTCGCGAATTTCTTCACCAGGCTCATTGTTCGGCCTTTGCCCTTTTCTGCTGGGGAATGGCAGCCGGCGCGATCATGCCGGACGGCATGCGGTCGCGGGCATCGTCCGCCTCGTCGGCCATCACGGCCTTGAGGCGGGCGACGATGTTGCCCTGCCGGTTCTCGTTGGTGATCTTCTGGCCGACGAGGTCGGTGACGTAGAAGGTGTCGATGACCTTCTCGCCGAAGGTGGTGATGTGCGCCGAGGCGATGTCGAGCGAGAGGTCGGAGAGCACCGCCGTCACCTCGGAGAGCAGGCCCGGGCGGTCGAGGCACTCGATCTCGATGACGGTGAACTTGTTCGACAGCCCGTTGGAGATGGTGACGGCCGGCGGCACGGTGAAGGCGCGGCTGCGCCTGCGGTTCCTCGCGCGCGTGGCGATCACCTCCGGCAGGCGCTTGCGGCCGGAGAGCACGTCCTCGATCATCTTGCCGATCGTCGCCGCACGGCGCATCTCGTCGGCGTCGTCCGGGAACTCGCGGTTGACGAGGATCGTGTCGAGCGCGCGGCCGTCCGAGGTGGTGAAGATCTGCGCGTCGACGATGTTGGCGCCGGCCGCCGCACAGGCGCCGGCGATCACCGTCAGCAGCCGCGGATGGTCGGGCGAGAGCACGGTGATCTCGGTGATGGCATGGAAGGAATGGGTGCGCACCATGGTGGCGAGCGCCTGCTTCGCCTTGTCCGCCTCGCGGATGAAGCCGGCATGGCGCACCTGGTCCTCCAGCGGCACCGTCAGCAGATAGGGATCGTAGTGGAGCCGCGTGTAGGTCTTGCGGTCCTTCTGGCTCCAGTCGGCGAGCGCCTCGGCGAGCGTCTCGCGGGCGGCCTTCGCCCGCTCGCTGCGCGACAGCTCGGAGAAGCCGCCGGAGATCACCAGCTCCGTTTCGTAGTAGAGCGTGCGCAGCAGCTGGCCCTTCCAGCCGTTCCAGACGCCGGGGCCGACGGCGCGGATGTCGCAGACGGTGAGGATCAAGAGCATCTTCAGCCGCTCCATCGACTGCACCTTCTCGGCGAAGTCGAGGATCGTCTTGCGGTCGTTGAGGTCGCGGGTCTGGGCGACCATCGACATGGTCAGGTGCTCCTCGATCAGCCAGACGACCAGCTCCGTCTGCTTCGGCGTCAGCCCGAAGCGCGGGCAGAGTTTTCGCGCGACCTTCGCACCGGCCACCGAATGATCCTCCGGCCGGCCCTTGGCGATGTCGTGCAGCAGCACCGCCACGTAGAGCGGCACCTTGTCCTCCAGCCCCGGCATGAGCTGGAAGGTCAGCGGATGGGCCTCCTTCTCGCGGCCCTGGTCGATGCCGGAGAGCACGCCGACGGAGCGGATCAGGTGCTCGTCCACCGTATAGTGGTGGTACATGTTGAACTGCATCATCGCGACGATCTTGCCGAAATCGGGGATGAAGCGGCCGAGCACGCCGGCCTCGTTCATGCGGCGCAGGATGAGTGCCGGATCGCGCGGCGAGGTCAGGATCGACAGGAACAGCCGGTTCGCCTCCTCGTCCTCGCGCAGCGCGTGGTTGACGAGCTTCAGCGAGCGGGTGACGAGCTTCAGCGCGTCCGGATGGAACTCCAGCTTGTTGATGTCGGCGATGTGGAACAGGCGGATGAGGTTCACCGGATCGCGGCGGAAGACCTCCGGGTCGGCGACGGTGATGCGGCCGCGGTCCTCGAGAAAATCGAGCGTGCCGGCGATCTTGCGGCTGCGGCGGGTGAAGCGGCTGATGATGACGGCGCCGAGGCCGGGCGCCTCCTTGGCGTGCTGGTCCTCCAGCGTGGCGCAGAAGATGCGGGTGAGATCGCCCACGTCCTTCGCCACGAGGAAATAGTGCTTCATGAAGCGCTCGACGGCCGAAAGGCCCGGATGCGGCTGGTAGCCGAGCGCCTCGGCGATCTCGCGCTGGATATCGAAGGAGAGCCGCTCCTCGGCCTTGCCCGTGAGGAAATGCATGTGGCAGCGCACCGCCCAGAGGAAATCCTCCGCCTTCTGGAACAGCTTGTATTCGTTGCGCGACAGGACGCCGAGCTTCACCAGCTCGGCCGGGTCGCGCACGCGGTAGAAATACTTGGCGATCCAGAACAGCGTGTGCAGGTCGCGAAGGCCGCCCTTGCCTTCCTTGACGTTGGGCTCGACCAGGTAGCGCGTGTCGCCGGCCTTGCGGTGGCGCTCGTCGCGCTCGGCGAGCTTGGCGGCGATGAATTCGGGGCCGGTGTTGCGGACGATCTCGCGATCGAAGCGCGCGTTCAGCTCGTCGAACAGCGTCCCGGAGCCGCAGACGTAACGCGCCTCCAGGATCGCCGTGCGGATCGTCATGTCGCCCTTGGAGAGCACGATGCATTCCTCGACCGTGCGCGTCGCGTGGCCGACCTTGAAGCCCATGTCCCACAGGAGATAGAGCATGAACTCGATCGCCGGCGTCGACCATGGCGCGGGCTTCGCCGGCAGGAGGAAGAGCAGGTCGATGTCGGAGCCCGGCGCCAGCGTGCCGCGCCCGTAGCCGCCGACGGCGGTCACGGTGATGTGCTGGGCGGGGGCCGCGTGGCCGGCGGAGAAGACGTGATTCAGCGCGAAATCGTGCAGGACGGAGATCAGCTGGTCCTGCAGCCAGGAGATGCGCGCGGCGCATTGCAGGCCGCTGCCGTCGGCGAAGAGCAGCGCCTTCGCCCGCTCGCGGCCGGCGGCGTTGGCCTGCTTGAAGGCGGCAAGCAGCTCGCGGCGCATCCGATCGCGATAGTCCGCATTGGTGCTGGCGATGAACTCGCAGCGGGCGCGCAGCGCCGCCACGTCGAGAAGGCCCGAGTCGGCCGGTGCCGTCAGCGTCTTTTCCATCGTCGCCCGTATAGACGGTTTTGCGGGGAGAGGACAGTGGGCGGCATGCCGTCGTGCTGATACCCCCCTCTGCCCTGCCGGGCATCTCCCCCACAAGGGGCGAGATTGGATGGAGCACCCTCTTCGTCCATCGCAAACGGCGCATTTGGAGCAGGGTGCTTGCCTCCTGCCGATCTCCCCTCTTGTGGGGGAGATGCCCGGCAGGGCAGAGGGGGGATAGTCTTACGAAAGCTCCCGCTTCAGCGCATAGAGCGCCTCCAGCGCCTCGCGCGGCGTCATGTCGTCGGGGTTGAGACCCTTTAACATCTCCTCGACCTTCGAGGGCGCCGTCGAGCGCTGCAGCTCCTCGCGGCGGACGGCCACCTGGAACAGCGGCAGGTCGTCGATGAGCTGGCTTGCCGGGTTCTTGCGGTCGGCGTCCTCCAGCTTCGCCAGCACGTCCTTCGCCCGCGCCACGACCGAGGGCGGCAGGCCCGCGAGCCGCGCCACCTGGATGCCGTAGGAGCGGTCGGCCGCACCCGGCCCGACCTCGTGCAGGAAGATCACCTCGCCGTCCCATTCCTTGACGCGCATCGTGGCGTTGGAAAGCCGGCCGAGCTTTTCCGAGAGCACCGTCAGCTCGTGGAAATGGGTGGCGAAGAGGCCGCGGCAGCGGTTCGCCTCGTGCAGGTGCTCGACGGCTGCCCAAGCGATGGAGAGGCCGTCGAAGGTCGCCGTCCCCCGGCCGATTTCATCCAGAATGACCAGCGAGCGGTCGGTCGCCTGGTTGAGGATCGCCGCCGTCTCGACCATCTCGACCATGAAGGTCGAGCGGCCGCGGGCGAGATCGTCCGAGGCGCCGACGCGGGAGAACAGCCGGTCGACGATGCCGATATGGGCGCTCTCGGCCGGCACGTAGGCCCCCATCTGCGCGAGGATGGCGATCAGCGCGTTCTGGCGCAGGAAGGTCGACTTGCCGCCCATGTTCGGGCCGGTCAAGAGCCAGATCGCCCCGTCGCCCTTGCCGTCGACGGGGGAGAGATCGCAGCCGTTGGCGACGAAGGCGGCCGCCTGCTGGCGGCGCAGCGCCTGCTCCACGACGGGATGACGGCCGCCGACGATGCAGAACATCTTCGAGCGATCGACGACCGGCCGGCTCCAGGCCTGTTCCTCGGCGAGCACCGCAAGCCCGGCGGAGACGTCGACCACCGCGAGCGCCCGGGCCGCCGCCTTGATCGCCTCGGCCTCCGCCACCACGGCGGTCGTCAGCGTCTCGAAGGCGGCAAGCTCGATGGCGAGCGCCCGGTCGGCGGCGTTGGCGATCTTCGTCTCCAGCTCGGAGAGCACCGTCGTCGTGAAGCGCATGGCGCCCGCCATGGTCTGGCGGTGGATGAAGCGGGCCTTGGCCGCCTCGCCCTCGGTCAGGGCGCCGGCATTGCCGGCGGAGACCTCGATGAAATAGCCGAGCACGTTGTTGTGCTTGATCTTCAGCGACCTGACGCCGGTCTCCTCGGCATATTGCAGCTGCAGGCCGGCGATCACCCGGCGCGACTGGTCGCGCAGCGCCCGCATCTCGTCGAGCTCGCCGTCGGCGCCCTCGCGGATGAAGCCGCCGTCGCGCTTGAGGAGCGGCAGTTCGTCGGCGAGCTGCACGGCGAGCCTGTGCGAGAGGTCGACCGGCAGGGCGGCGATCGCCGCGCGCGCCTCGGCGAGCTCGCCGCCGAGGTCCTCTGCCGCCATCCGCCGGGCGATCTCCGCCGCCGTCGAGAGACCCTGGAAGATGGCGCCGAGATCGCGCGGGCCGCCGCGGCCGAGCGCCAGCCGCGAAAGCGCGCGCGGCATGTCGGGCAGCCGCTTCAGCAGGACGCGCAGGTCCTCGGCGAAGGCCGGCCGGTCGGCGAGAACGGCGACGGAATCGAGCCGCGTGTTGATCGCGTCCGGATCGGTCAGCGGCGACATCAGCCGCTCGGCGAGAAGCCGCGCGCCGCCGCTCGTCACCGTACGGTCGATGGCCTTGAGCAGCGTGCCGCCGCGCTCGCCGGAGAGCGTGCGCACCAGTTCGAGATTGGCCCGCGTCGCCGGATCGATGAAGAGCGTGGAGGCGGCACTCTCGCGCTCCGGCCGGCCAAGCGGCGGGCGCTCGGCGATCTGCGTCTTCTCCACATAGGCGACGGCGGCAGACGCGGCGGCCAGCTCGGCGCGCGAGAAGGTGCCGAAGCCATCGAGCGTCGAGACGCCGAAATAGCGGGCGATGCGGTTCTCCGCCGTGGCGCTGTCGAAGAGCACCGCCGGCTGCGGCACGGCCACGCGGCCGAGCACGTCGAGGGCCGGGCGGAACTCGGGATCGTGGAACAGCGTGTCCGGCACGATCAGCTCGCGCGGCTCGACGCGCAGGACGTCGGCCAAAAGCCGCGTCTGCGTCGTCTCCGACAGGCGGAAGATGCCGGTGGAGATGTCGATCCAGGCGAGCGCCATCGCCGGCTCCGCCCCGCCGCGGATGCGCGCCACGGCCATGAGATAATTGGCGTCGGAGGGCGAGAGGAGCTTTTCCTCCGTCAGCGTGCCGGGGGTGACGAGCCGCACCACGTCGCGGCGCACCACCGATTTCGAGCCGCGCTTCTTCGCCTCGGCCGGGTCCTCGACCTGCTCGCAGACGGCGACCCGGAAGCCGAGCGCGATCAGCTTCTGCAGGTAGTCGTCGGCGGCGTGCACCGGCACGCCGCACATGGGGATGTCGAGGCCCATGTGCTGGCCGCGCTTCGTCAGCGTGATGCCGAGCGCGCGCGAGGCGTCGACGGCGTCCTCGAAGAACAGCTCGTAGAAATCGCCCATGCGGTAGAACAGCAGGCTGTCCGGATTGGCGGCCTTGATCTCGATATACTGTTCCATCATCGGCGTGGCCGATGCGCGGCTCTCGCCGCTGGCGAGCTCGGCCGTCGACAGGACATCGTTGGGGCGGGCGATCGGATCGTTCACGGAGAGACAGTTCTTCCAAAAAAACAGGTGCCACCCTAGCCGTGCACCGCTATAGAAAACAACAGCCAAGGGAGGATGTGGGCACATCGCCCACAGGAGTATCAAGGGGGAGTTCATGCCGGAAACCGCCAAATCCGATCGCCAGCGGGCGAGCGTCACGGACAGCGAAGCGCTGGATTTCCACGCCTCCGGCCGTCCCGGCAAGCTGGAGATAACGCCGACCAAGCCGATGGCGACGCAGCGCGACCTGTCGCTCGCCTATTCGCCCGGCGTCGCCGTGCCGGTGAAGGCGATCGCCGAGGATCCGGGGCTCGCCTACGACTACACGACGCGCGGCAACATGGTCGCCGTCATCTCCAACGGCACCGCCATCCTCGGTCTGGGCAATCTCGGCGCGCTCGCCTCCAAGCCGGTGATGGAAGGCAAGTCCGTCCTCTTCAAGCGCTTCGCCGACGTCGATTCCATCGACCTCGAGGTCGACACCGAGAATGTCGACGAGTTCGTCAACTGCGTGCGCTACCTCGGCCCCTCCTTCGGCGGCATCAACCTCGAGGACATCAAGGCACCGGACTGTTTCATCATCGAAAGCCGCCTGCGCGAGCTGATGGACATCCCCGTCTTCCATGACGACCAGCACGGCACGGCGATCATCGCGGCGGCCGGCCTCATCAACGCGCTGGCGCTGACGGGCCGCGACTTCAAGACGACGAAGCTCGTCTGCAACGGCGCGGGTGCCGCGGCCATCGCCTGCATCGAGCTCATCAAGTCGATGGGCTTCGCCCCCGACAACGTCATCCTCTGCGACACCAAGGGCGTGATCTACCAGGGCCGCGAGGAGGGCATGAACCAGTGGAAGTCGGCGCATGCCGTCAAGACCGACCGGCGCTCGCTCGCGGAAGCGCTCGACGGGGCCGACGTCTTCTTCGGGCTCTCGGCCAAGGGGGCGCTGACGGAGGAGATGGTGCGCTCGATGGCGCCGCGGCCGATCATCTTCGCGATGGCGAACCCGGACCCGGAGATCACGCCGGAGGAGGTCACCCGCATCCGCGACGACGCGATCGTCGCGACGGGGCGCTCGGACTATCCGAACCAGGTCAACAACGTTCTCGGTTTCCCCTACATCTTCCGCGGCGCGCTCGACGTGCGCGCCTCCACCATCAACGACGCGATGAAGATCGCCGCGGCCGAGGCGCTGGCGAGCCTCGCCAAGCAGGACGTGCCGGACGACGTGGCGGCCGCCTACCAGGGTGTGCGCCCGCGCTTCGGGCCGCAATATATCATTCCCGTGCCCTTCGACCCGCGCCTCATCTCGGCGATCCCGGTCGCCGTGGCCAAGGCGGCGATGGAGACGGGCGTCGCGCGCAAGCACATTCCCGATCTCGACGCCTATGCGCGCGACCTCAAGGCAAGGCGCGACCCGATCGCCTCGACGCTGCAGCAGATCTACGCCCGGGTGCGCCGCCATCCGAAGCGCGTCGTCTTCGCCGAGGGCGAGGAGGAGCAGATGATGCGTGCCGCCGTCTCCTACGCCAACCAGCAGCTCGGCACGGCGATCCTCGTCGGCCGCGACGACCGGATGCGCGAGGTCGCCGAGCGCGCCGGCATCGATCTCGACCGGCCGGGCATCGAGCTGCTCAATGCCCGCATCTCGACGCGCAACGACGCCTATATCGACTATCTCTATGCGCGGCTGCAGCGGAAGGGCTACCTCTACCGAGACGCCCAGCGCCTGATCCACAACGACCGCAACCATTTCGCCGCCTGCATGGTGGCGCTCGGCGACGCGGACGCGATGGTGACGGGGCTGACGCGCAATTACTCGACGGCGCTGGAGGACGTGCGGCGCTGCATCGACGCCAAGCCCGGCCACCGCGTCATCGGCGCGTCGCTGGCGCTCTGCCGCGGCCGCGCCGTGCTCGTCGCCGACACCGCCGTGCATGACATGCCGACCTCGGAGGAGCTCGCCGACATCGCCGTGGAGGCCGCCGGGCTCGCCCGCCGCCTCGGCTACGAGCCGCGCGTGGCGATGCTCGCCTATTCCACCTTCGGCCATCCCTCCGGCGAACGCTCCGAGCGGGTCAAGGAGGCGGTCAACATCCTCGACCGGCGCCGCGTCGACTTCGAGTACGACGGCGAGATGGCGGCGGACGTGGCGCTCAATCCGCGCATCATGGAGCAATATCCGTTCTGCCGCCTGTCGGAGCCGGGCAACGTGCTCGTCATGCCGGCCTTCCACTCGGCCTCGATCTCGACGAAGATGCTGCAGGAGCTCGGCGGCTCGACGGTGATCGGCCCGCTGCTCGTGGGCCTCGACAAGTCGGTGCAGATCGTCTCGATGGGCGCCAAGGACAGCGACATCGTCAACATGGCGGCGCTCGCCGCGTACAATGCCGGGGTTTAGGCGGTAGGCGAATAGCGAATAGCGAATAGCGAATAGCGAATAGCGAATAGGATTGCGCCTATCCTGTTCTATTCGCTACTCCCTATTCGCTACAATATCAGCTCGAGAAGCGGCCGGCGTCGGCGCCGTAGTAGTTGATGTAGCGGCCGGATATGCGGCCGATGGGCAGCACGATCAGCACGTCCGTCGTGCCGAAGGCGTGGTCGACCACCGCGCCGCTGCCGATCGAGGCGCCGAGGCGCAGGTAGCCCTTGACGAGCGGCGGCATGGCGGCGAGCGCCCGCTTCGCGTCGATCGCCTCCACCGGCATCAGGTCCATGGTGCGGTGGAATTCCGGCAGGGCGGCGACGCTCCATTCGTCCTTCGCCCGCACGTTGTGATGCAGGAAGGAGAGCGCCAGCGCATGCTCCTCGGGGATCGCGCCGGGGAAGGAGGCGCAGCCGAACATCACGTCGGCGCCGTGCTTCAGCGCATAGGCCCAGCAGCCCTGCCACAACAGCTCAACCGTGCGGCGGGTGCGGTATTCCGGCAGCACGCAGGAGCGGCCGAGCTCCATGAAGCGCTTGCCGGGATGGCGGGCGACGAGCGCGTCGACGTCGAATTCCGACTGCGAGTAGAAGCCGCCGGAAACCGCGGCGACCTCCTGCCGGAGCAGCCGGTAGGTGCCGACGATCTGCTCCTCGGCGTCGCCGGCGATCGCGGTGTCGAGCACCAGCAGATGGTCGCAGACCATGTCCCAGGCGTCGGTGTCGCGCTTGCGGCGCACCGCATCGGGCGAAAGGCGCGCGTTCATCTCCTCGGCGAAGACGCGGTAGCGCACCGCCTGCGCCGCGTCGCTCTCGGCGGGCGAGCGGGCGAGCCGCGTCTCGAGGTTGCCGATGCGTCCGAGCGCGTCGGTCACCGGGCGCGTTGCGGTCCTGGGGGCGATATCCGCCGGAGCGACGGGATGGGGGTGGGCGAGGTCGAGCGTCATGTCGCGATCTCCCGATGGCAGAACTGGCTGCCTTTAAGCATCGTTCTGCAACAGGATAATGACGCGGGGCCCGCTTGGAAAGCAGGAACGGTCAGGCCGGCATGCGGTTTGCCAGGCGCGCGACTTCCGCAAGCAGCGTCTCGGGCTCGGCCGGCTTGGCGAGCACGGCGGCCGCCCCCGTCGCCAGGAGCTCCTCCTTCAGGCCCGGGCGCCGGTCCGCCGTCAGCACGATCACCGGCAGGCGCTTCCTTCCGCAGTCGCCGGCGACGACGCGCGCGATGGTGCCCGTGCCCTCGCCGCCCGGCATGCCGAGGTCGGTGACGAGCAGATCGGCCGGGACGTCCGGGTCGTCGAGCGCGGCGAGGAGGCCCGGATAGTCCGGGACATGGCGGACGGCGTGACCGGCCCGCTCCAGCACGGCCCGCACCAGCATGGCGTTGACCGGATCGTCCTCGGCCAGGAGGATATCGAGGCCGTGGGCGGAGGCGGGCGCGAAGTCGGGCGCGAGCGGCGGCAGGTCCTTCAGCACCGGCCGGTTGTCGTTGATCGCGTCGCGCGCCTCGACGCCCTTCATCCGCCCGCGCAGCACCTCGACCAGCGAGCGCTCGCGCAGCGGCCGGATGAGCCAGGCGTCGTAGCCCTCGCCATTGCCGACCGGGCGGCCGCCGCGCTCCTCCGGGTTGACGAGATAGACGCGCCGCGCATTGCCCTCGCGGAAGCAGGCGAGATCGGCGAGCGTACGACGGAACAGGCCGGACAGGCGGTTGTCGACGATGACGTCGGTCAGCGTCTCCCCGCGGTTTTCGAGGCCGAGCGCGATCTCGCGCGCCTCCTCGGCCGTCGCGGCGTGGTGGCAGGTGCCGCCGAGCGCCGCGACGGTGCGCGCCAGCGCCCGGGCGGCCGGCCCGTCGGGAGCCAGCAGGAAGACGCGGCTGTCGCCGAGCACGCGGCGGCGGCTCCCGGCGACGCCCGGGGCCTGGCGCGCCTCGACGGGCATGCGGATTGTGAAGGTGCTGCCCTTGCCGGGCGTGCTTTCGAGCGTCAGCGCGCCGCCGGCCTCGGAGAGGATGCGCGCGGAGATCGCAAGGCCGAGGCCGGTGCCGCCGCTGCGCTGGGCCGCGCCGCCCGCCTGCTCGAACTCGCGGAAGATGCGCGCCTGCTCCTCCGCCGTCATGCCGGGGCCGGTGTCGGTCACGCGGATGACGATCGCCTCGCCGTCGAGCGCGGTCTCCAGCGAGACGCCGCCCGTGTGGGTGAACTTCACCGCATTGCCGACGACGTTGTAGAGCACCTGGCGCAGGCGCGGGGCGTCGAAGACGACGAGGCCCGGCACGTCCGGCGAGACGAAGGAGCCGATCTCGATGCCCTTCTCGTGCGCGCGGTGGGACAGCATCTCCACCACGCTTTCGAGGAGCGGGCGCACCGGTTCCTCGGAAGGGCGGAGCTGGAAGCGCCCGGCCTCCAGCGTCGAGAAGTCGAGCAGGTCGTCGACGAGCTGGACGAGCGCGTGGCCGGACTGGCGCATGCCGGCGAGATAGTTCTTCTGCTCGGCCGTCAGCCGCGTCTGGCCGATCAGGTGCGACATGCCGAGGATGCCGGAGAGCGGCGTGCGGATCTCGTGGCTGACGGTGGCGAGCAGCCGCGACTTCGCGGCACTGGCCTCCTCTGCGCGCAGCCTCGCCATCTCGCGCTCGCGCTCCGCCCGGCGCTCCTCCGTCACGTCGCGGGCGATCGAATGCACGACGAGGTCGCCCGAGGCGGGGTCGCGCACGGTGATGTCGTGCCAGGAATAGATGCGTTTCCCCGCCGGGCCGTCGAGATCGACGTCGTAGCGGTGCGGGATCGCCTGCGAGCGGAAGGCAAGGCCCAGCTCCTCGCAGGTCCGGCCCTCGACCGCCTCGACGCCGGTCAGCGTGGCAAGCACGGCATTGGCGCGCAGGATGCGGCCGTCGAGCGCGCGCATGACGACGATGTCGCCGAGCACGTCGTGGATGGCCGAGAGGATCTCCGACGCCTCGTCGCGCTCCCAGGACCGGTCCTGCTCGGCCTCGCTCGCGGGTGCGCCCCTGCCGCGGGCACGCATCAGCACGGCCGCCCCGGCGACGCCGGCGAGCGCGAGGCCCATGGCGGCGACATAGAAGCCCGCGGCCATGCCGGTGGCGAGGACGAGCGCCGCATAGAGCAGGCCGAAGCCGGCGATGAGGTTGCCGTGCGCCGCATGGCTTTCCGGTGCGGGTGACGGCTCCGGCACCCGGCGTTCCTCCGTGACGGCGGCGGACGGGCCGGCCGGTGGCGGCTCGGAAAATTCGGCCTTGAGGCGGTTCTGTAGCTTGACGGGCTCGCTCATGCCTGTGCGCATAGCACGCCGACCGTTCAAAACGGCTTCAGCAAATCCGTAAAAATCTAGCGATCGCGACGGACGAGCAGCAGGAGCTCGTCGAGGATGATGAGGCCGGCGCCGATGGTGATGAAGCTGTCGGCGAGGTTGAAGACGGCGAAGGACCAGCTCTGCGTGTGGAAGAGCACATAGTCGATGACGTAGCCGAACAGCGCCCGGTCGATCAGGTTGCCGATGGCGCCGGCGATGATGAGCGCATAGCCGGCATGCGCGAGGCCGCGCGCCTTCGGCGTCTGCCGCCACAGCCAGACGACGAAGCCGACGACGAAGAGCCGGAGGCCGACGATGAACCAGCCTTCCATGCCCGACAGCATCGAGAAGGCAACGCCGTAATTGTAGGTGCGGTAGAGCGCCAGCATCGGCACCACCTCCACCGCCTCCTGGAACGGCAGGAAAGCCTCGACGGCGAACTTCACCGTCTGGTCGAGGGCGACGGCCAGCAGGATGACCAGGACGACCGGCAGCGGCCGCGACATCAGCGGGATGCGCCCGCTCATGCGCCGGCGTCCAGCGAAAGCAGGTGGCGGCGCGCCTCGAACAGCATGATGCCGGTGGCGATCGCGAGGTTCAGCGAATCGGCCCGCCCCGCCTGCGGGATGCGGACGAGCGCGTCGGCCTCGCGGGCGAACTCCTCGGGCAGCCCTGCCTGCTCGTTGCCCATCAGCAGGACGACGGGTTTCCTGCGGTAGTCGATCATGCGGTAGTCGACCGCGCCGGCGAGATGGGTCGCCACGACCGAAACGCCGGCCGTCCTCTTCCAGGCGAGGAAGTCGGCGGGGCTCGCCCTGACGAGCGGCACGGCGAAGACCGAGCCCATGGTGGCGCGCACCGTCTCCAGCGAATAGGGATCCGTCGTCTCGCCGACGAGGACGACGCCGCTCGCGCCGGCCGCGTCCGCGGTGCGGATGATCGTGCCGAGATTGCCGGGATCGCGCACCCGGTCGAGCGCGACCCAGGTCTCGTCCCTGCCCGGCCTCACGTCCTTCAGCGCCGTCCAGCGCTGCTCGAAGATGCCGACGACCATCTGCGGGTTGTCGCGCCGGGTGATCGAAGAGAGCACCTTCTCGCTCACCTCCAGCACGAGGCCGCCGCGCGCCACCGTCTTCGCCGCCACCTGCACGACCTGCGGCTTGTCCTTGACGTTCTTGGCATAGACGAGGGTGCGAATCGTCCAGCCGAGGTCGAGCGCGTCGATGACGAGCTTCAGGCCCTCGGCGAGGAAGCTCTTCGTCTCGTCGCGCGTCTTCTTCAGCGACAGCGCCTTGATGTCCTTGACGATCGGATTGGAGAGGCTCGTCACTTCCTTGACCTGGCCGACGCGGCGCGGGCCTTCGTGCTGGTCGCTCATGCGCTGATCCATCGGCTGAAAAGGGAGGTGGAGAGCGCGCGGCCGGCCTCGTCGCCGTCCGGCCCGGTCTCGCGGATGACGAGCTCGCCTGATTCCACCGTGCCGCCGAGGCCGCGCATCGTCTCGCGCATCAGCTCGTGGATGGAATAGAAGCTCGCCCGGATCGAATAGGCCGTCAGCACGAGGCCGATCGCCTTCGGCGACAGGATTTCGCGGCAGATGTCGAGCATCAGCGGCAGGTGGTCGAAGAGCTGCCAGACCTCGCCGTTCGGGCCGCGGCCGAATTTCGGCGGGTCGGTGAGGATGATGTCGTAGCGGCTGCCGCGGCGCTCCTCGCGCTGGATGAACTTCATCGCGTCCTCGCAGATCCAGCGGATCGGCAGCTTCTCCATGCGCCCGAGCGCCTGGTTCTCGCGCGCCCAGCCGATCGCCTTCTTCGAGGCGTCGACATGGGTCACCTCGGCGCCTGCGCTCGCCGCCACCAGCGAGGCGACGCCCGTATAGCCGAAGAGGTTCAGCACCTTCACCGGCCGATTGGCTTCCGAGATGCGCTCCTTCATCCAGCGCCAGTGGGCGAGCTGCTCGGGGAAGACGCCGACATGGCGGAAGGCGGTGAAGCGGCCGTGGAAATCGACGTCGAGGAGGCGCATCGGCCAGGTCTCGCCGAGGGCCTGCCGCGGGAACTTCCAGCGGCCCATGCCGTCCTCGTCGGTGTCGCCGGTGAAGATCGCGTCGGCCTTCTCCCAGACGGCGTCCGGCAGGCTGCGCTGCCAGAGCGCCTGCGCCTCGGGCCGGACGATGCGGTAGGGGCCGTATTGCTCCAGCTTCTCGCCGCGGCCGCTGTCGATCAGCCGGTACTGGTCCGAGCCCGCCGTCTCCAGGATCACCGGCACGCGCTCGGCCGGCTTCCCGCCGGTGCGGCGGTGAAGCGGGCGGGCCGCGGGCTCGGGGGCCGGACGCGGCTCCCTGCGCGCGGGCTGCGGCCTCGACGGGGCCTCGAAGCCGGTCTTCGGCCGGCGGTGTCTGTCCTTCACGATCGCGTCGTCCCTGGTTTTCCGGGTCCCATAGCATCCCTCCCCCTCTTGGCAAAGCGCTTTCCGTTCTGCGATAAATCAAGGAGGCAGAGGGAGGAACGGCCATGGACATGTCGGGCGAGGAGCGCATCGCAGCCCCGAGGGACGCCGTCTGGGCGGCGCTCAACGATCCGGAGGTGCTGAAGGCCTGCATTCCGGGCTGTCAGTCGCTCACCATGGCATCGCCGACCGAGATGGCGGCGACCGTCAAGGTCAAGATCGGCCCGGTCTCGGCCACCTTCAACGGCGCGGTGACGCTTTCCAACCTCAACCCGCCGGAAAGCTACACGATCTCCGGCGAGGGCAAGGGCGGCATCGCCGGCTTCGCCAAGGGCGGGGCGGACGTCCGGCTTCGGGAGGACGACGACGGCACGATCCTCGCCTACGACGTCAAGGCCGAGGTCGGCGGCAAGATCGCCCAGCTCGGCTCGCGCCTCATCGATTCGACCTCGAAGAAGCTGGCGTCGCAGTTCTTCGCCGATTTCGGCGCGCGGCTGAACGGGAATACCTGACGGCTACTTGGAGACCGGGACGACGGCCTGCGCGGCGATCGCCTCGGCGCGCGACTTCTGCTTGTCGGCCTCGGTGTGCCATTTCACCGCCTCGCGCGCCTCGGTGCGGGCGCGCTTGCGGTGCTTGCCCTGGCTGAACCAGGTGGCGAGCGAGCCGATCACCATGCCGAGGATCACCGCCAGGAACAGGTAGACGAAGAAGGGCGCGGTCAGCGACAGCATGCTGTCTTCCGGCCGGAAGGGATTGAGCGCCAGCGTCACGGACTGCCGGTTGGCGACCGACAGCACGATCAGCACGATGCCGACCGGGATGAGCACGAGGACGTTGACGAGCTTCCTGACCATGGTGCGCCTCAGTCGTCCTGATCGGCCTGGCCGGGATTGAGGCGTTCGCGCAGCTCCTTGCCGGTCTTGAAGAACGGCACCCACTTCTCCTCGACGAAGACTGCATCGCCGGTGCGCGGGTTGCGGCCGGACCGCGACGGGCGGTTCTTGACCGAGAAGGCCCCGAAGCCGCGCAGCTCCACGCGGTTGCCGGCGGCCAGCGCATCGGTGATCTCGTCGAGGACCGCGTTGACGATATTCTCGACGTCGCGGTGGTAGAGGTGGGGATTGCGAGCGGCGACAATCTGAACCAGTTCCGACTTGATCACTGCGGCCCCCTCAAAAACATGTGTCTTTTCAATCGCGATCAACCTGCCAAACGGAGACCAGACCGTCAAGGAACAACTTTTCGCCGCCGAGCTTTTCGACCGCGCGCGCAAGATCGAGGGGAGCGCCCGCGATTCCGCCGAGGATGTCGCGCGCCTGCCCGCCCAGCCAGGCGAGGCCGGTGCCGCCCGGCGCGGCGTAGTCGACGACCGGCAGCTCCGAATCGATCTGGCGCTCGGCGAGGTAGGCCTTGATCTCCTCCGGCCCGCCGAGCCGGTCGACGAGCCTGGCGGCGAGCGCCTGCCGGCCGGTGAAGATGCTGCCGTCGGCAAGCCTCAGCACCTCGGCGCGCGGCAGCTTGCGGCGCTCGGCGACGAGGTCGACGAACCAGTCGTAGCTGTCCATCACCATGGCGCGGATCATGGTCTTGGCCTCCTCGCTCGGCGGATGGAACGGCGAGGGCTCGGCCTTCAGCGGCGCGGACTTGATCTCCTCCAGCGACACGCCGAGCTTGTCGAGCAGCTCCTTCATCTGCGGATACTGGAAGAGCACGCCGATCGAGCCGGTGATCGAGCTCTCGCCGGCGACGATCGTGTCGCCCGCGGTCGCCACCATGTAGCCGGCCGAGGCGGCGAGCGTGCGCACGTCGGCGATCACCGGCTTCTTCTCCGCCACCTTGCGCAGCGCCTTGAAGATCACCTCGCCGCCGTAGGTCGTGCCGCCGGGCGAGGAGATCGTCACGACCAGCGCCTTGGCGCGGTCGTTGCGGGCGATGCGGTCGAGGCGCTCGAGCAGCTCGCGATCGTCCTGGATGATGCCGGAGATCGCGACGCGTGCGACATGATCGCGCGCCCCGCCGCCCGGCCAGCGCGCAAGCGCCGCGGCGAAGATCGCGACAAGCGCGACGAGCACCGCCGCGACGCGCCAGAACGTGAGTTTGCGGCGCAGCTGCCGCCGGTCGGCGATGGCGGATTGGTCCATGCTCTCTTGCCCTCGAAACGTGTTGCCCCGGCAGGCCCGTTCGACGGTGCGCCGGAAGCCCTATCGATATGGCATTCGCGGGCGAAATGGCAATTCGTCGTACAAGTTTCTTGGACATCCATTGTTTGTTCAGGAATAATCTCCATATGGCCCCGTTATGGAGACGGCCTTCGCCTCGACGCAGCCAGGCAAGACAGGATGCTGAACACCATTCAGGACGCGCATTCCATACCGGACGTCCGCGCTTCCGCCGAAGCCTATCGGCTGGCGGCGCGCCATTCCGCGCGCGTGCGCAGGCTGAAAGTGGTGCTTCCGGCGGCGGCCATCGCCATCGGCCTCGTCTTCGTCGCCGTCTCGATCGTCCGCACCTACCTGCCCGCCGACCTGCAGATGGAGAGCGCCTCGATCGAGGACGGCAAGCTCGTCATGCTCAACCCCGCGATCTCCGGCCGCAACGACGACGGCATCAGCTATTCCATGAAGGCCGAGCGCGCGCTGCAGGACATCAAGCAGCCGGACGTCATCACGCTGGAGAACATCCGCGCCAAGATGCCCGTCAACGAGACGACCATCGCCGAGGTGGAGGCGGCGACCGGCGTCTACGACCGCGGCGGCAACCTGCTCGACATGACCGCGCCCTTCACCATCCGCCTGAACACCGGGCTCGAGGCCGCCTTCCGCTCCGCCCATCTCGACATCAACGGCGGGCGCATGAACAGCGACGAGCCGATCTCGATCCGCTCGCGCGAAGCATCGATTGTTGCGCAGTCGCTGCGAATGACCGATAAGGGCAAGGTGATCGTCTTCGAGGGCAAGGTCGTCGTCGACGTGGATCCCGCCGCCATCCGCAACCGAGAAAAGTAAAGCGCCATGCCCGCCATCATGTCCGCCCCCCTTTCCGCCCGTTCGAGGGCCGCCGCCCGCATCGTCCTCGCCGCGGGGCTCGCGCTTGCGGCCGGCCAGGCCGGCGCGCAGCAGACGCAGAGCCGGATGAAGGGCCTGGAGCTTTCCAACGACAAGCCGATCCAGATCCAGAGCGACCGGCTGGAAATCCGCGACCAGGAGAACAAGGCGGAGTTCTCCGGCAACGTGAAGGTCGTGCAGGGCACCACGACGCTGCAGGCCGGCAACATGGTCGTCTCCTACCGGGCGAGCGGCGGGTCGGTCGCCGGCGGCGACGCCGACATCGAGAAGATCGACGTCTCCGGCAAGGTCTACCTGAAGTCCGGCACCCAGGAGGCGACGGCCGACACCGGCACCTTCAACCTCGTCGACGAGACGCTGGTGCTCTCGGGCGAGAAGGTCGTGCTATCGGAGGGCAAGAACGTCTTCGTCGGCTGCAAGCTGACCGTGACGATGCGCACCGGCGAGGCGAAGCTGGATGCCTGCGGCGGCCGCGTCATGATCCAGCTCGACCCGAAATCCCGCAAGACCAACTGATATAGCGTCCGTGTCCCTTTCTCTCCTCTCCCGCCTTGCACGCCGCCCGAAGAAGGCCGTCCAGGAAGCGCCGCGCCATGCCGATCTCTCCCGCTACGAGGGAACGCTGATCGCGCGCGGGCTGACGAAGTCCTATCGCGACCGGCGGGTGGTGAACGGCGTCTCGCTCGTCGTCCGGCGCGGCGAATCCGTCGGCCTGCTCGGGCCGAACGGCGCCGGCAAGACGACCTGCTTCTACATGATCACCGGCCTCGTGCCGGTGGACGAAGGCTCGATCGAGATCAACGGCTACGACGTCACGACCATGCCGATGTACCGCCGCGCCCGGCTCGGCGTCGGCTATCTGCCGCAGGAGGCCTCGATCTTCCGCGGGCTGACGGTGGAGGAGAACATCCGCGCCGTGCTCGAGGTGCACGACCGCGACAGGGCGCGGCGCGAGGCCAAGCTCGACAGCCTGCTTGCCGAATTCTCGATCTCGCACCTGCGCAAGTCGCCGGCGATCGCGCTGTCGGGCGGCGAGCGGCGGCGGCTGGAGATCGCCCGGGCGCTCGCCACCGATCCGACCTTCATGCTGCTCGACGAGCCCTTCGCCGGCGTCGACCCGATCTCGGTCGCCGACATCCAGGCGCTGGTGCGCCACCTCACCTCGCGCGGCATCGGCGTGCTCATCACCGACCACAACGTGCGCGAGACGCTCGGCCTCATCGACCGCGCCTACATCATCCATGCCGGCGAGGTGCTGACGCACGGCCGCGCCAACGACATCGTCAGCAATCCGGACGTGCGCCGCCTCTATCTCGGCGACAATTTCAGCCTCTAAGGCCCCGGGCGTTCACCACGTTGGCGCCCGCGGCTTGACCAAACCTCTCAAAAAAGCAATTTTCGGGCCAGACGGGTTTTCCCCTGAGGAGTAGCGTTCCGCATGGCCCTTGCCGCCAGCCTTCATCTGCGCCAGAGCCAGTCGCTGGTCATGACCCCGCAGCTCATGCAGTCGATCCAGCTCCTGCAGATGACGCATCTGGAGCTTAACCGCTTCATCGAGCAGGAGGTCGAGAAGAATCCGCTGCTGGAGATCGTCTCCGGCGAGGAGAGCGGACGCGACGGCGAGCGGACGGACGACGACTACCTGCTGCCGAGCGAGGAGCGCGCGCAGGCCGCCGACGCGGCCGGCGACGGCGAGAACCAGCGCGACCTCTACGATTCCGCCGTGTCGGGCAACGCGGCCGCAGCCGGCGACACGCTCGACGGCGGCCTCGACAACATGTTCCCGGACGACGCCGGCCCGCGCGCGGCGGATGCGCCCGAGCTGATCGGCCAGTGGAAATCGATGCCCGGCGGCAGCGAGGACGGCGCGGCCTACGACCTCGACGATTTCGTCGCCAGCCGCAAGACGCTGAAGGACGCGGTCGAGGAGCAGATCCCCTTCCTGCTTTCCGGGGAGATCGAGCGGCTGATCGCCCGCCACCTCGCCGACCAGCTCGACGAGGCGGGCTATCTGACCGGCAGCACGGCCGAGACGGCGCTGAGATTCGGCAAGCCGGTCGCCGAGGTGGAGCGCGTGCTCTCGCGGCTGCAGGAGCTCGACCCGCCCGGCGTCTTCGCCCGTACGCTCGGCGAATGCCTCGCCATCCAGCTCAGGGCCCGCGACCGGTTCGACCCGGCCATGGCGGCGCTCGTCGACAATCTCGAACTGCTCGCGCGCCGCGATTTCGCGACGCTGCGCAAGCTCTGCGGCGTCAACGAGGAGGACCTCGTCGACATGCTCGCCGAGATCCGCGCGCTCGATCCGAAGCCCGGGCTGCGCTTCGAGACGGCCGCCTCCGAGGCGGTCGTGCCGGATATCGTCGTGCGCGCCGCGCCCGACGGCAGCTGGCAGGTCGAGCTCAATGCCGACGCGCTCCCCCGCGTCCTCGTCAACCGCGACTACCACACCGCCGTCTCCCGCCGCACGGGCCGCGACAGCGCCGAGCAGGCCTTCCTCAACGAATGCCTGCAGACGGCCAACTGGCTGACCCGCAGCCTCGACCAGCGCGCCCGCACGATCCTCAAGGTCGCCGCCGAGATCGTGCGCCAGCAGGACGCCTTCCTCGTGCATGGCGTCGACCACCTGCGGCCGCTCAACCTGAAGACCGTGGCCGAGGCGATCGGCATGCACGAATCGACGGTGAGCCGCGTCACCTCCAACAAATACATGCTGACGCCGCGCGGCCTGTTCGAGCTGAAATATTTCTTCACCGTGTCGATCGGCTCGGCGGAGGGGGGCGACGCCCATTCGGCCGAATCCGTCCGCCACCGCATCCGCGCCCTGATTTCCCAGGAATCCGCCGAGGCGGTGCTGTCGGACGACGACATCGTCGACATCCTGCGCAAGGGCGGCGTGGAGCTCGCGCGCCGCACCGTGGCGAAGTACCGCGAGGCGATGAACATCCCCTCCTCCGTCCAGCGCCGGCGCGAGAAACGGGCGCTCGCCAGGGCCGCCGCGGCGTCCTGAGACTTAACGAGTCGTGAACGGCCGATTGACTTCCCGGCCCGGACGGGCTAAGTGCCCCCCGCAATTTCGAAGAGAAGGCAAGAGGCTCCCGATACATTTCCCGGCTTTACAGAGCCGTGCGGCGAAAGATCCGCCGCGCGTGCGGAGAGCTTGGAACGCGGGTCCGGTTGGAATAGACTGCTACGCGCAAATCACAACAGAGAGGAAACTCCATGAGTGTGCGTGTATCCGGTAAACACATGGAAATCGGCGATGCGTTCCGCCAGCGGATCGAGGACCAGATCGCGGAGGCCGTAACCAAATATTTCGACGGAGGATATTCGAGCCAGGTCATCGTGGAGAAATCCGGTTCGCGGTTTACCGCAGACTGCCGCGTCCATCTCGATACCGGCACGACGCTGCAGGCGAACGGCGAGGCGAACGACCCGCTCGCCTCCTTCCAGGCCGCCGCCGAACGGATCGAGAAGCGTCTGCGCCGCTACAAGCGCAAGCTCAGGGACCATCATGCCGGCAACGGTCACGATGCCTTCGCGGAAGTGGCCTATACGGTGATGGATTCGGTCCCCGAGGAAGCCGAGGAGCTTCCCGAGGACTACGCGCCGACCGTCGTGGCGGAAAGCACGAAGAAGCTCAGGACCATGTCCGTCGCAAGCGCCGTGATGGCGCTCGACATGACGGACGAGCCGGTTCTTCTCTTCCGCAGCGCCGGGTCGGAACAACTCAATATCGTCTATCGACGCAACGACGGAAATATTGGCTGGATCGACGCGGCCAGTATCAAAAGCTGAGTGAAGGACGGCGCGGTGCCGGCGGACCCGGCACCGCGCCCCTTCTTTAACCTTCACCGGCGCACGAGGATAAAGGCATGGCATTGGCAGGTTTGCTGCAGCAGAGTGCGATCATTCCGGCGATGAAGGCCAACTCCAAGAAGCAGCTGCTTCAGGAACTGGCGGCAAAAGCGGCGAAGATCACCGGAATCTCGGAGCGTGAGATTTTCGACGTCATCCTTCAGCGCGAGCGGCTCGGCTCGACCGGTGTCGGCAACGGCATCGCCATCCCGCACGGCAAGCTCAAGGAGCTGCCGCAGATCACCGGCATCTTCGCGCGGCTGGAAACCCCGGTCGACTTCGAGGCGCTGGACGACCAGCCGGTCGACCTCGTCTTCCTGCTTCTCGCCCCGGAAGGGGCGGGCGCCGACCACCTGAAGGCGCTGTCGCGCATCGCCCGCGTGCTGCGCGACCCGGCCATGGTGGCCAAGCTGCGCGCCTCGGAGAGCGAAAGCGCCATCTATGCCTGCCTCAGCGAGGAGCACGCCTCGAACGCGGCCTGACCCTTTCACGAAAGCTCCAACGCGAAACGGCGACCCGAAGGTCGCCGTTCGTCGTTCCGGGCCCCGTGAAGGGTCTCAGGCCTGGGCGGGCGCGCTCGCCTCGCCGCCGGCCGGCGCCTTCGGGCCGCCCTTGGAGACGCCGACCATCGCCGGGCGCAGCACGCGCTCGCCGATGACGTAGCCGGCCTGCACCACCTGCACGACCGTGCCGCTGACGACGTCCGGATTCGGCACCTCGAACATCGCCTGGTGGAAGTGCGGGTCGAACTTCTCGCCGACCGGATCGATCCTGCGCACGCCGTGGCGCTCCAGCGCCGACAGCATGGAGCGCTCGGTCATCTCGACGCCCTCGACGAGCGCCTTGAAACCGGCGTCGTCACCGTCGCGCGCCTCGGCGGGAATCGCGTCGAGCGCCCGGCGCAGGTTGTCGGAGACGGCCAGCATGTCACGGGCGAAGGCTGCGACGGAATAGGACTTGGCATCCTTGACGTCGCGCTCGGTGCGGCGGCGCAGGTTGTCCATCTCGGCGGCGAGCCGCAGGTACTTGTCGCGCAGCTCCGCGTTTTCGGCGCGCAGCGCCTCCACCGGATCGGCCTCGGCCTCCTGGCCTGCGGCCTGTTCCTCCGGGGTGGCCTCCTCCGGCACCGGCGTTCCGGCCGCCGCGCCGTTTTCCGTGACTTCGTCAGGTCCATGTTTCTTGGTCTCGTCGGTCATGACGTACTCCGAGTTGCAGATGGATGGGTTTGGCCCGATATCGAGCTTTGATCCTGAAAAATCAAGGGCTGGAAGCCGGCTCAGCGCGAAAGGCGCGACATCAGCTGTGCGGTATAGTCCACCATGGGCACGATGCGGGAATAATTGAGCCGCGTCGGCCCGATGACGCCGACGGCGCCGACGATCTTCTCGTCGCTGTCGCGATAGGGCGCGACGATCAGCGAGGAGCCGGACAGCGAGAACAGCTTGTTCTCCGAGCCGATGAAGATGCGCACGCCCGGCCCGCTCTCGGCAAGGTTGAGCAGCTCGATCAGGCTGTCCTTGCGCTCGAGGTCGTCGAAGAGCATGCGCAGCCGGTCGATGTCCTCCGTGCCGGCGAGGCCTTCCAGCAGGTTGGCGCGCCCGCGCACGATGAGCCGCGTCGGCTTGCCCTCCTCGAAGCCGCCGGACCAGACGGCGAGCCCCTTCTCGACCAGGTCCTGCGACAGCCGGTCGAGCTCGCGGCTGACCTCGCCGCGCAGCTTCTCGAGCTGGGCGCGGGCCTCAACCAGCGTGTTGCCGGCGAGATGGGCGTTCAAGAAGTTCGCCGCCTCGGTGAGCTGCGAGCCCGTGACGCCGGCCGGCAGCTCGATGATGCGGTTCTCCACCTGGTCGTGGTCGCCGACCAGCACGACGAGCGCCTTGGTCGGCTCCAGCCGGATGAACTCGACGTGCTTCAGCACCGCGTCGTTCTTGGTGGTGATGACGAGGCCGGCGCCGCGCGACATGCCGGACAGCGCCCGGCTCGCCTCGTTCATCATCGTCTCGACGGCGTCGTGCTTGGCGCCATGCGGGCGCACGTGCCGCTCGATCGAGGCGCGGTCCTCGGGCGAGATGTTGCCCACCTGCATGAAGGCGTCGACGAAGAAGCGCAGGCCCATCTGGGTCGGCAGGCGTCCGGCGCTGACATGCGGGGAATAGATGAGGCCGAGCTCCTCCAGGTCGCTCATCACGTTGCGCACGGAGGCCGGCGACAGCGACATGGGCAGGATGCGCGAGAGGTTACGCGAGCCGAGCGGCTCGCCGCTTTCCAGATAGCTTTCGACGATCCGGCGGAAGATCTCGCCGGATCGCTCGTCCAGCGCCGCCTGGATGTCGGGTCCCGAGGACTTGTTCAACACCATCTTTCCGCAGCAATCCCGTTCTTCACCCGGAATATAGTGATTTCATCCCCGGGCGCAAAAGGGATTTTGCGCCGGCCCGGCCCGGCCGCCGGCATTCCCACGGCAGGCGTTCTGGTCTAAAGCAGCGTGTCAGATATCGATGATCAGGAGTTCATGATGCGGCCGTCCGGCAGAAAGACCGACCAGATGCGCAAGGTTTCCTTCGAGCGCAACGTTTCCAAGCATGCCGAAGGGTCCTGCCTCGTCAAGTTCGGCGACACGCATGTGCTGGTGACGGCGAGCCTCGAGGAGAAGACGCCGCCGTGGCTGCGAAACAGCGGCAAGGGCTGGGTGACGGCCGAATACGGCATGCTGCCGCGCGCCACCGGCGAGCGCATGAAGCGCGAGGCCGCCGCCGGCAAGCAGGGCGGCCGCACCCAGGAGATCCAGCGCCTGATCGGCCGGTCGCTGCGCGCCGTGGTCGATCTCGAAGCGCTCGGCGAGCGCCAGATCACCGTCGACTGCGACGTGATCCAGGCCGACGGCGGCACGCGCACCGCCTCGATCACCGGCGCCTGGGTGGCGCTCCACGACTGCCTGAAATGGATGGAGACGCGCGGCATGATCAAGGTCGAGCGCGTGCTGAGGGACCATGTCGCCGCCATTTCCTGCGGCATCTTCGCCAGCCAGCCGGTGATCGACCTCGACTATCTGGAGGATTCCGCCGCCGAGACCGACGCCAATTTCGTCATGACCGGCGGCGGCGGCATCGTCGAGATCCAAGGCACGGCGGAGGGCAAGCCCTTCACCGAGGAGGAGTTCTCCGGCCTGCTCTCGCTCGCCCGCGCCGGCATTGCCGAACTGGTCGACCTGCAGAAGCAGGCGGTCGCCTGAGGAGAGAGCCATGGCCGCAATCGAAGGGATCCTCGAAACCGCGCTCTACGCGGAGGACCTCGACGCGGCCGAGCGCTTCTACGGCGGCATCCTCGGCCTGGAGCGGATCACCCGGCACGGCGACCGGCATGTCTTCTTCCGCTGCGGGCCGGGCGTGCTGCTGATCTTCAACCCGAAGGAGACGGTGGTGCCGCCGCCGGCCCATGCGCTGCCCGTGCCGCCGCACGGGGCGAAAGGGGCCGGGCACGCCTGTTTCCGCGTCGCCGGCCCGGACCTTGATTTCTGGGTGAAAAAGCTCGAAGAAGCGGGCATCGCCATCGAAGCGGATTTCCGCTGGCCGAACGGCGCCCGCTCGATCTATTTCCGCGATCCCGCCGGCAACAGCCTCGAATGCGCCGAGCCGGGCCTGTGGGACATCGCCTGAAGGACCATCCATGCGCAAGCTCGACACCCGAACCATCGTGGTCGCCAGCCACAATGCAGGAAAAATCCGCGAGATCGCCGACCTCATCGGCCCCTTCGGCTTCGACGCGAAGTCGGCCGCCGAGCTGAATTTCGTCGAACCCGACGAGACCGGCACGACCTTCGAGGAGAACGCGGCGATCAAGGCGCTCGCCTCCGCCCGGGCCTCGGGCCTGCCGGCCCTTTCCGACGATTCCGGCCTCGCGATCGACGCGCTCGACGGTGCGCCCGGCGTCTATACGGCGAACTGGGCGGAGAAAGAGGACGGCACCCGCGACTTTTCCATGGCGATGGAGAAGGTCGAGAAGGCGCTTGCCGAGAAGGGCGCGCTCTCGCCGGAGACGCGCACGGCGCGCTTCGTCTCCGTCCTCTGCCTCGCCTGGCCGGACGGGCACACGGAGCTCTTCCGCGGCGAGGTCGAGGGCCGGGTCGTCTGGCCGCCGCGCGGGGAAAAAGGCTTCGGCTACGATCCCGTCTTCCAGCCCGAGGGCTACGAAGTGACCTTCGGCGAGATGAGCGCGGAGGAAAAGCACGGCTGGAAGCCGGGCGATGCGGCGGCGCTCTCGCATCGCGCCCGCGCCTTCAAGCTCTTCGTCGAAACCTGCCTGAAGGCCTGAGCGACCATGACGGCGGTGCCTCTCGACATCCTGCAGGCCCGGGGCGCGGACGCGTTCGATCCGGGCTTCGGCGTCTATGTGCACTGGCCCTTCTGTGCCGCGAAATGTCCCTATTGCGACTTCAACAGCCATGTCCGCCACCAGCCGGTGGACCAGCCGCGCTATGTCGAGGCGTTCCTCGCCGAGATGGCGGCGATGCGGCGGCTTTCCGGCCCGCGCAGCGTCACCAGCATCTTCCTCGGCGGCGGCACGCCCTCGCTGATGCATCCTGCCACCGTGGACGCCATCCTTTCCGGCATCGCCCGCCACTGGCACGTGCCGGACGGAATCGAGATCACCATGGAGGCGAACCCGTCGAGCGTGGAGGCGGAGCGCTTCCGCGGCTATCGCGCCGCCGGCGTCAACCGCGTCTCGCTCGGCGTGCAGGCGCTGAACGACCGGGACCTCAAGTTTCTCGGCCGGCTGCACGACGTCGCCGACGCCCTGAAGGCGATCCGGCTCGCGCGCGAGATTTTTCCACGCATGTCCTTCGACCTCATCTATGCGCGCCCCGGCCAGACGGTCGCCGACTGGGACCGGGAGCTGAAGGAGGCCGTCTCCTACGCGGTCGACCATCTCTCGCTCTACCAGCTCACCATCGAGGAGGGCACGCCCTTCTACGGCCTGCACAAGGCGGGCAAGCTTGCCGTGCCCGACGGCGAGCAGTCGGCGATCCTCTACGAGGCGACGCAGGAGTTCACCGCGCGCGAGGGCATGCCGGCCTACGAGGTCTCCAACCACGCCCGGCCGGGCGCGGAAAGCCGCCACAACCTCACCTACTGGCGCTACGGCGACTATGCCGGCATCGGCCCCGGAGCGCACGGCCGGCTTACCGTCGGCCGCGCCAGGGTCGCGACCGCCACCGAGCGGCGGCCGGAAGCCTGGCTCGACCGGGTGGCGTCCGAAGGCCACGGCATGGTGGTGCAGGATGTGCTGGAGCGCGAGGAGCAGGCCGACGAGCTGCTGCTGATGGGCCTCAGGCTGCGGGAAGGCGTGGACCTTGCCCGCTGGCAGGCGCTCTCCGGCCGCGACCTCGATCCGGCGCGCGAGGATTTCCTGATCGAGCACGGCTTCGTCGAGCGGCTCGGCAATTCCCGCCTGCGCTGCACGCCCGCCGGCATGCTGATCCTCGATGCGGTGGTGGCGGATCTGGCCTGCTGATAGCTGATAGCGAATAGCGAATAGCGAATAGCGAATAGCGAATAGCGAATAGCGAATAGCGAATAGCGA
>NZ_JANFDG010000036.1 GCF_024609765.1 Shinella pollutisoli | reverse complement strand
GCAATCATCCGAGACGGAAAACCATGGCAAAACGCTTGACGGCTAAGACAGTCGCTCTCCCCGTAAACGGGGAGAGGGGACTTGCCCGACGGAACGTGATTGATCGAGGAAACCGGTGCGGCATATTCCTTCGCCCCGTTTACGGGGAGAAGGTGGCCGGCAGGCCGGATGAGGGGCTGGCGGCGCTAGACCCGCCCCGGCAGCACCCGGTCCGGCGGGCGGTGGCCGTCGAAGAAGGTGCGGATGTTGATAACCACCTTCTCGCCCATGTCGATGCGGCCCTCCAGCGTCGCCGAGCTCATGTGCGGCAGCAGCACGACCTTGCCCTCGGAGGCGAGCTTGACGAGCTTCGGGTTGACGGCCGGCTCGTGCTCGAAGACGTCGAGGCCGGCGCCGGCGATGCGGCCCTCCTTCAGGCACTTGATCAGCGCCGCCTCGTCGATGATGCCGCCGCGCGCGGTGTTGACGATGTAGCTCGTCGGCTGCATCAGCTCCAGCCGCCGGGCCGAGAGCAGATGGTAGGTCGCCGGCGTCGAGGGGCAGTTGACGGAGACGATGTCGACGCGGGCGAGCATCTGGTCGAGGCTGTCCCAGTAGGTCGCCTCCAGCGCGTCCTCGGTGTCGGGGCGCACGCGGTTGCGGTTGTGGTAGTGGATGGAGAGGCCGAAGGCCTTGGCGCGGCGGGCGACGGCGGTGCCGATGCGGCCCATGCCGACGATGCCGAGCCGCTTGCCCCAGATGCGCCGCCCGAGCATCCAGGTCGGCGACCAGCCGGCCCACTCGCCCTTGCGGTCGGTGATGATGCGCGCGCCCTCGGCGAGCCGGCGCGGCACGGCGAGGATCAGCGCCATGGTCATGTCGGCGGTGTCCTCGGTCAAGACGTTCGGCGTGTTGGTGACGGTGATGCCGCGCTTCGCCGCCGCCTCGACGTCGATGTTGTCGACGCCGTTGGAGAAGCAGGCGATCAGCTTCAGTTGCGGCCCCGCCTGCTCGATCAGCGCGGCGTCGATCCGGTCGGTCAGCGTCGGCACGATGACGTCCGCCGTCCTCACCGCGGCGACCAGCTCCGGCTGGGTGCGCGGCGTGTCGTCGATGTTGAGCTCGGCGTCGAACAGCTCGCGCATCCGGGTCTCGACCACGTCGGGCAGGCGGCGGGTGATGTAGACCTTCGGCTTTTTCTTCTGTGTCATGGGATGTTCCGGCGTCCTGTTGACGGGTCCTTAACCAAGTTGGGCAAGGATTGCTTCATCAGGGGCATTTTCTACCAGACCCGGTCGCGAAGACAATCCGCCCTCGCGATCCGTGATGCCTGCGGCCGGTACGGCAGTCCATGCCCGCCCTGCGTTAACGGATATTGCCATGTCCCATTCCGTCCTCCGTCTCGGCCTCGCGGGCCTCGTCCTCGTCATGGGAACCGGGCTCGCCCATGCGCAGGCCGCCAAGGGGCCGAGCGGCCTGCCGCTGCCCCGCTTCGTCAGCCTCAAGGCCAAGAGCGTCAACCTCCGCATCGGCCCGAGCGTCGACTATGCGGTCGCCTGGCGCTATCTCAAGTCCGGCGTGCCGGTGGAGATCATCCAGGAATACGACAACTGGCGCCGGGTGCGCGACGCCGACGGCACCGAGGGCTGGGTGAACCAGGCGCTGCTGTCCGGCGACCGCACCGCCGTCACCGCGCCGTGGATGCGCGGCAAGGGCGACGACGTCTTCGTCAACATGCGCCGCGAGGCGCTGGCGAACAGCACCGTCGTCGCGAAGCTCCAGCCGGGCGTCGTCGTCAAGGTCGGCGAATGCAACGGCGACTGGTGCCGCGCCGAGGTGGAGGGCGTCTCCGGCTGGGTCTCGCAGAACGAGATCTGGGGTGCCTATCCGGGCGAGGCGTTCAAGTAAGGGAACCCCCCTCATCCGGCCCTTCGGGCCACCTTCTCCCCAGCGAGAGAAGGAATATGTCGCGACGTCTCGTTCTTCCCCCTTCTCCCCGTCGGGGAGGAGGTGCCGGCAAGCCGATGAGGGGGCTTGCCGCTTTACAGAAGCCCCGCCTTCCTCGCCTCGTCGGCGAGCGACAGCATCGGGCGCGGGCCGACCTGCTGGATGACGAGGCCGGCGGCGAGGCTGCCGAGCCGGCCGCAATCGGCAAGCGAGCGTCCCGCGGTGTAGCCGTGGAGGAAGCCCGACGCATAGAGGTCGCCCGCCCCGGTCGTGTCGACGACGCGCGGAATCTCCAGCGCCTCCACCTTCGTGCGCTCGCCCTGGTGGAGGACGACCGAGCCCTTCTCGCTCATCGTCACCACGGCGAGCCGGCAGTCCTGCGCGATGCGCGCGAGCGCCTCCTCGAAATCCTCCGTCTCGTAGAGCGACAGCGCCTCCGCCCGGTTGGCGAAGACGATGTCGACCGTGCCGGAGCGCATCAGCTCGAGGAACTCGCCGCGGTAGCGGGCGACGCAGAAGCTGTCGGAGAGCGTGATCGCCGTCTCGCGGCCGTTGGCATGCGCGATGCGCGCGCATTCGCGGATCGCGTCCTTGGCGCGCGGCGGGTCCCAGAGATAGCCCTCGAAATAGGTGACCCTGGCGGCGGCCACCACGTCGGGCTCGACGTCCTCGGGCCCAAGCTCGACGCAGGCGCCGAGATAGGTGTTCATCGAGCGCTCGCCGTCCGGCGTCACGAAGATCATCGAGCGGGCCGTTGGCGGCGGGCCGGCGAGCGGCCGCGTCTCGAAATGCACGCCCTGG
This sequence comes from Shinella pollutisoli, assembly GCF_024609765.1. Lineage (GTDB taxonomy): Bacteria > Pseudomonadota > Alphaproteobacteria > Rhizobiales > Rhizobiaceae > Shinella > Shinella pollutisoli. Next base: position 43,863 of record NZ_JANFDG010000036.1, on the reverse strand, counting down.
GCGCGGATGTCGTGGGAAAAGATCTCGCCGAGCTGGTCGTCGGCGACCTTGCCGAAATAGGCGGCGCGCGCGCCGAAGCTCGCAACCCCTGCCGCCGTGTTGCCGGCGCTGCCGCCGGAGGCTTCGAGCGCCGGGCCCATGCGCTCGTAGAGCAGCTCGGCCCGCTCGGCGTCGATGAGGTTCATCGCCCCCTTGATGATGCCGTTGTCGGTGATGAAGGCGTCGTCGCAGCGCGCGATGATGTCGACGATGGCGTTGCCGACCGTCAGCACGTCGAATGTGGTCATGCGGATGTCCCGTCCCCAGTCATGAGAGCCGGAAACCGGTCATAACGGATTTTGCCGCAGATGGAAGGAAGGGAGGCAAGAAAAAGGCCGCCCGGCCGTTTCCGGCGGGGCGGCCCGTGCGTCCGGAGGCGGGATCAGTCCTTGGCGCGCTCGACGTAGGAGCCGTCTTCCGTCGCGATGACGACGCGGGTGCCGGCGGAGACGTGCGGCGGCACCATGGTGCGGATGCCGTTCGAGAGGATCGCCGGCTTGTAGGAGGACGACGCCGTCTGGCCCTTGACGACCGGCTCGGTCTCGACGATCTCCAGCGTCACGTGGCGCGGCAGGTCGATGGCGATGGCCACGCCCTCGTGCACCGAGAGCACCACCGTCATGCCTTCCTGGAGATAGGCCTTGAGGTCGCCGATGTCCTCCGCCGACATGGTGAGCTGGTCGTAGGTCTCCGGGTTCATGAAGTGGAAGCCGTCGCCGTCCTCGTAGAGGAAGTTGTGCTCGCGGTCCTCGACGAAGGCGCGCTCGACCTGCTCGGTCGTGCGGTAGCGCTCGGAGACCTTCGTGCCGTCGGAGATGCGGCGCATGTCGATCTGCGTGACCGGCGTGCCCTTGCCGGGGTGGAAGTTCTGCGCCGTCAGCACGACATAGAGCTTGCCGTCGACGTCGAGCACATTGCCCTTGCGGACGGAAGAGGCGATGATCTTTACCATAGGTGTTCCCTGTAACTGGCCTGAAACTGGGTTGTAACCGGGCCTGCCGCGTCGTAGAGGACGACCCCGACGGGTTTCCCCCCGGACGCCAAAAATGCGTTTTCGGGGCGCAACTACCCTATATTCCGGCAAAACGCCAGTCCGTCCGCCGGAACGGCCGAAGAAACCTTTTAGAGATGAACCGACCTGCCCCCCGACCCTCGCCCTGGTGGACGCCCGACGTCCATGCCGACCGCCGGCCGTTTCTCCTGGCGCGCAACCGCGTCCAGGCGGCGCTGAGGGCCTGGCTTTCCGCGCGCGATTTCGTCGAGGTGGACACGGCGACGCTGCAGGTCTCGCCCGGCAACGAGGCGCACCTGCATGCCTTCGCGACCGCCGCCGTCGGCCATTCGGGCGAGGAGACGCCGCTCTACCTGCACACCTCGCCGGAATTCGCCTGCAAGAAGCTGCTGGCCGCCGGTGAAACCCGCATCGCCTGCTTCGCCCATGTCTACCGCAACCGCGAGCGCGGGCCCCTGCACCATCCGGAGTTCACCATGCTCGAATGGTACCGCGCGGGCGAGCCCTACACGGCGCTGATGGCGGATTGCGCGGCGATGCTGCGGCTTGCGGCGGAGGCGGCGGGCGCCTCCGTGCTGACCTATCGCGGCGCCGTCTGCGATCCGGCGCTGGAGCCCGAGCGGCTGACGGTGGCGGATGCCTTCGCCCGCTTCGCCGGCATCGACCTTCTCGCCTCCGTCGACGCGGACGGGGCGACGGACCGCGGGCGGCTCGCCGCCGCCCTCGCGCAGGCGGGACTGCGCGTGGCGGCGGACGACACCTGGGCCGATCTCTTCAGCCGGGTTCTGGTGGAGAAGGTCGAGCCGGCGCTCGGCTTCGGCCGGGCGACGATCCTCTGCGAATATCCGGTGGCGGAGGCGGCACTCGCCCGTCCCGCGCCGCACGACCGGCGCGTCGCCGAGCGCTTCGAGCTCTATGCCTGCGGCGTCGAGCTCGCCAATGCCTTCGGCGAGCTCACCGACCCGGCCGAGCAGCGCCGCCGTTTCGCGCTGGAGATGGCGGAGAAGGCGCGTATCTACGGCGAGACCTATCCGCTCGACGAGGACTTCCTCGCGGCGCTCGCGGTCATGCCGGAGGCGAGCGGCATCGCGCTCGGCTTCGACCGGCTGGCGATGCTGGCGACGGGAGCGGGCCGCATCGAGCAGGTGCTCTGGGCGCCCGTGGCGGAGACGGCGCCGTGACGGCGGAAAAAAGCCTCAGGACGGCGGACGAGCTCGTGGCCGCGGGCCTCGTTCCCGAGGCGCGCCGTGCGGATGCCGCGGCGGTCGCCGGGCGCTATGCGGTCGCGGTGACGCCGGCGATCGCCGCGCTGATCGATCCGGCGGACGCGGAGGATCCCGTCGCCCGGCAGTTCCTGCCCGACGCGGCGGAGCTCGTGACGCTGCCGGAGGAGCGGGCCGACCCGATCGGCGACCTCGCGCACAGTCCCGTGGAGGGCATCGTCCATCGCTATCCGGACCGGGTGCTGCTCAAGGCCGTGCATGTCTGCCCGGTCTATTGCCGCTTCTGCTTCCGCCGTGAGATGGTCGGGCCGGAGGGTCTCGGCACGCTTTCCTCCGAGGCGCTGGACGCGGCCGTCGCCTATGTCGCCGAGCGGCCGGAGATCTGGGAGGTGATCCTGACCGGCGGCGATCCGCTGGTGCTGTCGCCCCGCCGCCTGCGCGAGATCCTCGAGCGGCTCGCGGCGATCGCCCATGTCAAGGTCGTCCGCGTCCACACCCGCGTGCCGGTGGTCGATCCGGAGCGCGTGGATGCGGATCTGACCGCGGCGCTGAAGGCCTCGGGCAAGACCGTCTACGTGGCGCTCCACGCCAACCATCCGCGCGAGTTCACCGATGCGGCGCGCGCGGCGATCGCCTGCCTCGCCGATGCCGGCTTCGCGCTCGTCAGCCAGACGGTACTGCTGAAGGGCGTCAACGACGACGCGGGCGTGCTCGCCGCGCTGATGCGCACCTTCGTCGAGAACCGGGTGAAGCCCTATTACCTGCACCATCCGGACCTCGCGCCCGGAACGGCGCATTTCCGCCTGACGCTTGCCGAGGGCCGGGCGCTGGTGGCGGCCTTGCGCGGCCGCGTCTCCGGCCTCTGCCAGCCCGCCTACATCCTCGACATCCCCGGCGGCCACGGCAAGGTCCGCGCGGATTCCGCGGCCGTCGAGGAAGCGGGCGACGGCCGTTTCCGCGTGCGCGATTTCCGGGGTGGGACGCATATCTATCCGCCGAAGTAGGCGGTAGCCGCACCCCCCTCTGGCCTGCCGGGCATCTCCCCCTCAAGGGGGGAGATTGGATGGGGCGCCATTTCGCCTATCTCCGACGTCGCTGTTTGAGCAAGGTTTCTGCTTCTTGCCGATCTCCCCCCTTGAGGGGGAGATGCCCGGCAGGGCAGAGGGGGGTGTAGAGGCGGATGCGAAAAACCGTCTCAGAACTCCTCCCAGTCGCCGTCATTACCCTTGTCCTGGCGCACGCCGAGCGCGCCGGCGAGCTTTTCGCCGAGCGCCAGCGCCGGCGAGGTGACGGGACGCGAGGCCGCGGTGGCGGACTTGACGGTCCACTGGCCGGGGGATTTCCGCGCCGGCCTCGCGGCGGGGGCCGCCGGCGGCGTGGCGACGACGTGGAGATGCGGCGGCGCGTGCGCGGCGCGGGTCTGGCCGGTGCCGGCGCCGACGTTGAAGCGGGCGATCAGCGCGTTCAGCGCCTGCACCTCGGAGGCGAGCCCGTGGCTCGCGGCGGTCGTCTCCTCGACCATGGCGGCGTTCTGCTGCGTGCCCTGGTCCATCTGGTTGACGGCCGTGTTGATCTCCGTGAGGCCGCTCGACTGCTCGCGCGCGGCCTCGACGATCGCCTGGACGTGGCCGTTGATCTCCTGCACCTCGACGACGATGGTGCGAAGCGCCCGGCCGGTCTCGCCGACGAGCGACACGCCGCTCTTGACCTGCTCGCCGGAGGTGGTGATCAGCGCCTTGATCTCGCGCGCCGCCTTGGCCGAACGCTGGGCGAGCTCGCGCACCTCCTGCGCCACGACCGCGAAGCCCTTGCCCGCCTCGCCGGCGCGCGCCGCCTCGACGCCGGCGTTGAGCGCCAGGAGGTTGGTCTGGAAGGCGATGTCGTCGATGACGCCGATGATGCTGGTGATCTCCTGCGAGGACTTCTCGATCGCCTGCATGGCGGTGACGGCGCGCTCGACGACCGCGCCGGATTTCTCCGCGCCGTCGCGCGTGCGGGTGACGAGCACGCCGGCCTCCTCCGCGCGCTTCGTCGAATCGCGCACCGTCGTGGTGATCTCCTCCAGGGCCGCGGCCGTCTCCTCGACGGAGGCCGCCTGCTGCTCGGTGCGGCGCGACAGGTCGTCGGCGGCGGCGCGGATCTGGCTGGCGCCGGCGTCGATGGCGCGCGCGTTCTCGCCGACCTCGCGCAGCGCGTCGGCAAGGTGCTGGACGGAGGCGTTGAAGTCCTCGCGCAGCCGGTCGAGGTCGCCGTCGAACGGCTTGTCGATGCGGCAGGTCATGTCGCCGGCCGCGAGCCTGCCGAGCGCCTCGCCGAGGTGGGAGACGGCCTCCTGCACGCGGCCGCTGTCGCGGGTGCGCTCGGCCTCGCGGGCCTGGCGCTCGCCCTCGGCGCGGCGGCGGTCGTCCTCGCCCTGGCGCTCCAGCCGCTGGCGCTCGGCCGCGTTGTCGCGGAAGACGGCGACGGTGGCGGCCATCTCGCCGATCTCGTCCTTCCGCTCGGCATGCGGGATCGTCACGGCCGTGTCGCCGCCGGCAAGCCGCTTCATCGCCCCGGCGAGCGCGTCGATCGGCCTCACCACGCGGCGGTTGACGAGGACGATCGCGGCGAGCGCCAGGCCCGTCGAGACGGCGAGCGAGGCCCAGGTCAGCGCGAAGGCGAAGCCCTCCTCCGCCCGCGCGGTGCCGATCGTCTCCTCCGTGACCTTCTGGTTGCGGGCGACGAGGTCGTTGAGCGAGGCGGCGATGGCGTCGGCGCTTGCCTGCATCGGTCCCTTGTAGACCTCCAGCGCCGGCCCCTTGGCGGCGATCGCCGAGAACTGGATGAGCTTTTCCGAGTCCGCGGCATAGGTCGCAAGCGTCGCCCTGATGCCGTCGACCTCGGCCACCGTCGCCGCATCGCCGCCGTTCGCCGCGCCGTAGGCGTCGATCATGCCGGAGAAGGCGTCGGCGCGTGCCTTGATGCGCGCCTCGATGCGGCCGATCTCGTCGGGGTCCATCGACAGCAGGTGCTCGGAATAGGTGGCGTGCAGCTCGGAGAAGGCGTGGCTGAGCTGCAGGATGGCGCTCATTTGCGGCATGCGCTCGGCGCCGATCCGCTCGATATGGCCGGTCATGGCCGAGAGCGAGCGGAAGGCGACCGCCCCCTGCAGCCCGCCCAGCACCACCATCAGGACGAAGAGCGCAGGCAGGAGCCTGCTGATCCGGAAATTACGCATGACGGTTCCTGACTTCCTCTGGCGATACGTTTCGCGCGTGGCGCGGAGTCTAGGCCGCCTCGTTTAACGGCGGCTTAATGGCGCCGTCTTGCCGCCCGCCCGGCGGCACCCTACATGCCGGCCATCCGCACAGGGCGGTCGCGCGTCCGGCCCGCCCCTCACCCCCTCTTCCCGCCTGCGGGGAGACGGCGGCCGGCAGGCCGGATGAGGGGCAGGGCCGCCGAGGCGATCGTCCCGTCACCGACAGGGAGCGCCCCCGCATGATCCTCGACGCCGCACGGCTTTCGCTCGCAAACCTCTTCGCGCCCGAGACGCGCGGCGTGTTCTGGAAGGTGATCGGCCTCACGCTGCTGGCGCTGGTGGTGCTGTGGTTCGCGCTGCGCGAGAGCTTCGTCGCCTTCGCGCTGCCCTTCCTCGAAGGGCTGGTGCCGGCCGGGATGCCGGACTGGGCGGGCCTCCTCGCCGTCGTCTTCGGCATGGCGGCGAGCATCGGGCTCGCGCTCGTGCTGGCGCTCCTGCTCGCCCCGGTGACGGCGATCATCGCCGGCTTCTTCCTCGACGACGTGGCGGAGGTGATCGAGACGCGCGACTATCCGGCCGAGCCGCCGGGCACCGCCCTGCCGCTCGGCGCGGCGATCCTCGGCTCGCTCAAGTTCCTCGGCATCGTCGTCCTCGGCAACCTCGTGGCGCTGGCGCTGCTCCTCGTGCCGGGCGTCAACCTCGTCGCCTTCTTCCTGGTCAACGGCTACCTGCTCGGCCGCGAGTTCTTCGAGTTCGCGGCGATGCGCCACCGCCCGCCGGCCGAGGCGCGGCTGTTCCGCGCCAAGCACGCCTCGACGGTGCTCATCGCCGGCCTGCTGATCGCCGCTTTCCTCGCCGTGCCCGTCGTCAACCTCTTGACGCCGCTCTTCGCCGCCGGGCTGATGGTGCATCTGCACAAGGCGCTGTCGCGCCGCGACCCGGCCTTCTCAGCCGGGTAGGGCGGCCGCGTCGTAGAGGGCCGCGAATTCGGGCGAGGGGGCGATCGGCGTGATCACGTCGATCAGCACGCCGTTCGGGTCGGCCGTGATGAAATGGCGCTGGCCGAAATCCTCGTCGCGGATGTCGAGCAGCAGGGGCAGGCCGGCGGCGCGCAGCTCCCGGTAGACCGCGTCGACGTCCTCCACCTCGAAATTGAGGATCAGCCCGCCGACCCGGCCCCGCGCGGCCGCGGGGATCGTCTCGTGGCCGCCGTCGAGGATCGCGAGCGTCGCCTTCCCGTCCTCGGCCGATTGCAGGTGCACGTACCAGTCGGCGGCGAAAAGTGGCTCGAAGCGGAAATGGGTCCGGTAGAAGGCCGCGGTGCCGGCGACGTCGCCGGTCATGATCACGGGATAGTAGCCGGTCGTGCGCATGCTCTTCTCCTTCGGTCTCGGTTGACATACAATCTGCATGTATCCGCTCATTAACATACATACTGAATGTATGTAAAGGAGAGAAATGGCGCGCAGCAACCGGGAACGCACGCAGGCGACGCGCCTTGCGCTGATCGACGCCGCACGGCGGCTCTTCGTGGAGAGGGGCTATGCGGAGACGGCGACGCCGGACATCGTCGCGGCGGCCGGCGTCACGCGCGGCGCGCTCTATCACCATTTCGAGGACAAGAAGGCGCTGTTCCGCGCCGTGCTGGAAGGGGAGGCGGCGGCCGTCGCCGCGGATATCGAGGCAAGGGCGGCGCCGGCGGCCTCGCCGCGCGCGGCGCTGCTGCTCGGTGCGGCCGCCTATTTCGACGCCATGGCCGTGCCCGGCCGCACCCGCCTGCTGCTCCTCGAGGCGCCGGCGGTTCTCGGCGTCGAGGCGCTCGGCGCGATCGACCGGGACCATGCGGAGGGCGCGTTGCGGGCGGGCCTTGCGGCCCTGCTCGGCGGGCGGGCGGAGAGCGGGCGGCTCGACGCGCTCGCGGCCCTGCTCTCGGCCGCCTTCGACCGCGCGGCGCTCGCCATAGAGGCGGGCGCGGACCGCGCGGCCTACGAGGCCGCCATCGCCGCCCTCCTCGACGGCCTCGTCAGGCCGTAGCGCCGATGACCTGCGGCGGCAGCTCGACGAGCGGTGCGGGGATGTCGCAGGTCTTCTCCGGCGATTTGCACAGGTCGGCGATGATACAGTGCTCGCATTCCGGCCGGCGCGCCTTGCAGACGTAGCGCCCGTGCAGGATCAGCCAGTGATGGGCGTGGTAGAGGTACTCGTCCGGGATGATGCGGATCAGCTTTTCCTCGACCTCGTCGGGCGTCTTCCCGGGCGCCAGGCGAATCCTGTTGGCGATGCGGAAGATATGCGTGTCGACGGCGAGCGTCGCCTGGCCGAAGGCCATGGAGAGCACCACGTTCGCCGTCTTGCGGCCGACGCCGGGAAGCGTCACCAGCGCGTCGCGCGTGCGCGGCACCTCCCCGCCGAAATTCTCCACCAGCATGCGGCTGAGCGCGATGACGTTCTTCGCCTTGTTGCGGTAGAGGCCGATGGTCTTGATGTAGTCGCGCAGCCGTTCCTCGCCGAGCTCCAGCATCTTCTCCGGCGTGTCGGCCACCTTGAAGAGCGCCCGCGTCGCCTTGTTGACGCCGGCGTCCGTCGCCTGCGCGGAGAGCGCCACGGCCACCAGCAGCGTGAACGGGTTGATGTGCTCCAGCTCGCCCTTCGGCTCCGGCCGCTGCACGCAGAAGCGGCGGAAGATCTCGCGGAGCTCCTCCTGCGAATAGAGGCTTTTCGGGCGTCTCGGCGCGGATTTGCGCTTTTTCAGTTTCGCGTTTTCCATCTTGCTTCTATAGTCGGCGGCCATGATGCAAGGCAACGCCGACATGACGATGAACGAGCTGCCGCTGTTCTCGGCGGAGCTCCATCCGCATCGCTCGCTCGGCCGCAACGGCCACCGCGTCTTCTTCCTGATCGCCGGTGCCCTGAGCGTCGCCCACATGGCGGTGTTCCTGATCTCCGGCGCCTGGCCGATCGTGCTGTTCTTCGGCCTCGACTTCGCCGCGCTCTACGGCGCCTTCTGGCTCAACAACCGCGCGGCCAGGGCGCGCGAGATCGTCTCGCTCTCGCGCACCAATATCCTGATCCGCAAGATCAGCCCGTCGGGCCGCGAGACGGACTATGCCTTCAATCCGTTCTGGGCGCGCTTCAACGTCGCGCGCAAGCCGAAGATCGGCATCACCGCGATGCATGTCGCGGGGCAGGGCCGCCGCACCGACGTCGGCACCTTCCTGCCGCTCGACGACCGCGAGCGCTTCGCCACCGCCTTCTCCGGCGCGCTCGCCCGGGTGAAGCGCGGCTACTGATCGTGAATCGGGTGGCGGCCCTGCCGCGGGCGTGCTTTGCTTGCGGCAAAGGAGAAGAACGATGAACATTGCCGCGACACTTGAGACCGACGTCACGCCGGACGGCGACGACTACGAGACCGTGCGCCGGATCATCGAGATGATCACCGAGGACTATCGCGACCAGCCGGGGCTGGAGGCGCTCGCCGCCCGGCTCGGCCGCACGCCGGCGCAATTGCAGAAGACCTTCACCCGCTGGGCCGGGCTTTCGCCGAAGGCCTTCCTGCAGGCGGTGACCCTCGACCACGCCAAGCGCCTGCTCCGTCAGGAGGCCCTGCCGCTCCTGGAGACGAGCCTCGAGCTCGGCCTGTCCGGGCCCGGCCGGCTGCACGACCTCTTCGTCACGCACGAGGCGATGTCGCCCGGCGAATGGAAGGCGCGCGGCGAGGGCCTGACGATCCGCTACGGCCTGCATCCCTCGCCCTTCGGCGGCGCGCTGGTGATGGTTACCGACCGCGGGCTCGCCGGCCTTGCCTTCACCGACGCGCCGGACGGGCGCGACGCCTTCGAGGACATGTCGGCGCGCTGGCCGAACGCGACCTATGTGGAGGATCGGGCGGCGACGGCGGCCTATGCGGCGCGCATCTTCGATCCCGCCCGCTGGCGGCCGGAGGAGCCGCTGCGCGTGGTGCTGATCGGCTCGGATTTCCAGGTCCGGGTCTGGGAGGCGCTGCTCCGCATCCCGATGGGCCGCGCCGTCACCTATTCCGCCATCGCCGAGGGGCTCGGCCAGCCCGCCGCCTCGCGCGCCGTCGGCGCCGCCGTCGGCCGCAATCCCATCTCCTTCGTCGTGCCCTGCCACCGCGCGCTCGGCAAGAGCGGCGCGCTCACGGGCTATCACTGGGGGCTGACGCGCAAGCGCGCGATGCTCGGCTGGGAGGCGGGCCGGGCCTGAGCGGCGGCGGATTTCCGCCGCGATTTTCCCCGCCCCCCGGATCTGTGCCTACAATCCAACCATCCCGCCGCGGATACACCGCAAGGCGTTGCGGCGAGGCGGGGTCGGCGCGGGCCGTGGGGAAGGGACGCAGAGCCCCCCGGTCCGGGTCCGCGGAAAATGGTCTCCCTCCGGCGACACGGGGGAAGCGGCGGGGATGTCGGACCGGCCCCGCGGCTTCATCCCCGAACGGCGCGCCGGGCGTGCCTGTGCGGCACACAGGGTGGCGGGACGGCCCGTGCGGCGTCCGAGGGCCTTTGTCCGGCCCGGCCCGCACGGCGCAGGTGGAAGACGGTGCCGACCGGCAGTCGTGGCTGCGGCACCGTAGGCCTGAGAGCGTGCATGACGCCCTCTGCGGAGGGCCGCGCAACCGTTCCCACAAACCCCGTCCATCGCAGAGGGACCGGAGTCGCGGGCACAAACCGCCGAACGGGGCGCTGAACGGTGCCATGCTTATAGAATTCAGATGAGGCAGCGTCAGCGCCCCGTCCGAAGATCCCCCCGAACCCACGGCAGGAAGCTGCGCGTGGACGCCGGCGCGTTCAAAGGATCGCTCAGGTCTTCTCGTAGGCCCGCTGCCCGGCGAGGAGCGCATCGTCCAGCCGCCCGCCCTCGGGAAAGATCGACAGCGTCTCCGGCCTCTCCACGCCGGGCACCAGCCGGGAACAGGGCTCGACGGCGCCGATGACGGTCGTCACCGGGATGACGCCGGCCCAGATCGGCAGGGCGAAATCCGCCTCGTCGTCGCCCACGCCCTTGGCGCGCACCTTGGCGGCGGCCTCCTCGATGGTCATGGCGATGATCGTCGTCGCCTTCGCCTCCTGCGCCGTGATCGGCCGCACCAGCGCGCTGCGGCCCGGATAGAAGCGGTCGACCACGTCGGCCATCGCCTCCGCCTTCTCGCCGGCGTCCTCGACGAGCCGCGCCGTGCCGAAGCACATGGCGGAGCGGTAGTTGGCCGAATGGTTGAAGCCGGAGCGGGCGAGCACCAGCCCGTCGAGATGGGCGACGGTGAGGCAGGCCGGCACGCCCGCCTTCAGGTGGCGCAGCATGCGGCTTGCCGAGGAGCCGTGCCAGTAGAGCGTCTCGCCCTTGCGCCAGAACAGCGTCGGCGTCGCATAGGGCTGGCCGTCGATGACATAGGCGACGTGACAGAGCATGGCGGCGTCGAGCACGGCGTGCACCGCCGCGCGGTCGTAGCTGCCGCGCTCGTGCAGGCGCTTCACCCGGTTGCGGGGCGTGACGGGATAGGTGGCGGTGTCCGTGCTCATGCTGCTTGCCTTTCGGAAAATGGAGCGCCATGGTGCGCCATGGCATTGGACCGGAAAAGCACCAATTCTGTCCGGAAAACCCGGACCAATCCGTCGGACTGGTCGGCGCTCGTCCCCGTGCTGCCCGCGGCCGGCCGGCGCACGCCGGCGCTCTACCGGGAGCTGCGCCGGCTGATCGAGGCGGGCGACGTGCCGCCCGGCAGCAAGCTGCCGCCGACGCGCGATCTCGCCGCGCGGCTGAAGACCTCGCGCGGCAGCGTGGTCGCCGCCTTCGAGATCCTCGTCGCCGAGGGCTACGCCGTCGCCCGCCCCGGGGCCGGCACCTTCGTCGCCGACCGGGTGCCGCAGGTGAGGCCCGCCGCCGCGGCGGATGCCGCCGAGCCGCAGGCGCCGGCGATGCCGCTGCCCGGCACGCTCGGCGTCGCGGTCGCCGACGGGCGCACGCTCGCCCTCTTCCGCCGGCTCGTCGCCCGCCACCTCGCCCGGCCCGGCCCGGAGCATTTCCACTACGGCGACCCGCGGGGCGGGCTCCGGCTGCGCGAGGCGATCGCCGCCTATCTCCGCCAGGCGCGCGGCGTGCGCTGCGAGGCGCGCTCGATCGTCGTCACCACCGGCACCCAGCAGGGGCTCGACCTCTTCATCCGCGCGGCCCTCGCCCCCGGCGACCCGGTGCTGGTCGAGGACCCGTGCTACCCGAGCGCGCGCGCCGCCTTCGCCGGCGCCGGCCTGCGGCTCTCGGGCCTTGCCGTCGACGCCGAGGGCGCGGATATCGGCGGGGCCCCGCCGGATGCCCGCGCCGTCTACGTCACGCCCTCGCACCAGTTCCCGCTCGGCGTGACGATGAGCATGCGCCGGCGGCTGGCGCTGCTCGACTGGGCGCGGGCGACGGGCGGCTTCATCGTCGAGGACGATTACGACAGCGAGTTCCGCTATGCCGGCCCGCCGCTCGCCGCCATGCAGGGCATGGACGACGGCGGCCGCGTCGTCTATCTCGGCACCTTCTCGAAGGTCCTCTTCCCCGGGCTGCGCCTCGGCTACGCGGTGCTGCCCGACCCGCTGCTCGCCGCCGTCACGGCGCTGCGCGCCCGCACCGACCGCAGCCCGCCGACGCTCGCCGAGGCGGCGCTCGCCGATCTTCTCGACGAGGGCCACTTCGCCGCGCACCTGCGCCGGGCGCGGCGGCGCATGCAGGCGGCGCGCGACGCGCTGGTGGCGGGGCTGTCGGCAAGCCGGGAGCTTGCCGTGACGGTGCCGGACCAGGGCCTGCACCTCGTCGTCGGCCTGCCGGCGGATCTGGCGGATACGGCCGCGGCGGCGCTCGCCCGCGAGGTCGGGCTCGGCGCGCGGGCGCTCTCGGCGATGGCCGTCACGGAAGGGCCGCGGCAGGGGCTCGTCGTCGGCTTCTCCGGCTTCGCGCCCGAGGTGCTGCAGGCGGCCGCCGCCCGCTTCGCCGCGGGTGTCGCGCGCCGTTAGGCGATCGTGGCGATCCAGGCCCGGGCGATGGCGAGCCCCGTCGCGTCGGCCTCCGGCCCGTGCGCGGCGGCGAGCGCCTCGCGCTCGGCGAGCCAGCCTGGCTGGATCGTCTCGATCAGCTCGGGAAAGGTCTCCGCCCACATGTCGACCACCGGCCGGCTCGCCTCGAAATGGAACTGCGTGCCGTAGGCGGCGCGGCCGATGCGGAAGGCCTGGTTCTCGGCCGCGCCGTTGGCCGCGAGCCTGACGGCGCCGTCGGGCAGCGTGAAGGTATCGCTGTGCCACTGGAAGACGGAGAAGGCCTCGGCCGCCGCCGAGAGCACCGGGTCGCCGCGGCCCGCCTCCGTCAGCGTCACGCCGCGCCAGCCGAATTCCGGCGCCGCGCCGATCAGGTTCTCCGCCCCGTGGGCACGGGCAAGCAGCTGGCTGCCGAGACAGACGCCGAGCACCGAGCGATCCCGTTCGGTGAAGCGCTCCATCAGCCGGGCGAGCGCCGGCAGGTAGGGATGGCGGGCGTCGTCGCGCGCGTTCTGCGGCCCGCCCATGACGACGAGCGCGTCGTGGCCGCTCTCGTCGGCGGGCAGCGGGTCGCCGGCATGGGGACGGCAGACGTCGATGCTGGCCCCCGCCTCTTCCAGCGCGACGCCGATCTGGCCGAGCGCCGTCACCTTGTCGTTTTCCACCACCAGGACCCGCATGCGATACTCCCCTTGCCGAAATGTCGCGACACAATCACGGCGCGCGGCCGCTTTCAAGGACAAAGAGGCCCGGTTCGCGTGGAACCGGGCCGAGGCGGGGAGGATCGGCGAAGGGGAAGGGATCAGCGGCAGACGCGGACCTTCCTGACGACGAGGTTGCCGTAGTGGTCGTAGGATTTCACCTTCTTGACGAAGCAGTGCTGCTGGTAGCCGTAGCTGTAGTAGCCGGCCTGCGAGGGCGCGGCGAAGGAAACGGCGGCGACGACGGCGACGGCGGCGGAAACGACGATCTTGCGCATGGGGGTCTCTCCAGGTCTCTCTTGAGGGACGAGCCTCTCTCGTCCAGTGACCCGACTGTCCCATATCGGCCGGCTTCGCGCTGTTTCCCGCGGAACAGGTCAGGGGCGGACGACGCCCTTGCGCAGGATGACGTTGCCGTAGAGGCGCGGCTCGCTCGTCTGGACGACCGTGTGGGCGGCGCGCACGCGCGCGTAGAAATCGGCGGGGCCGAGCGGCACGACGGCGCGCTCCGGCTCGTGCCGGCCGCAGCAGGCGACGATCTCCCGGTGCACCGGGTCGAGCGCCTCGAGGTCGCCGCGCACCGTCGCGCGGAAGATCGCCGCCTCGACGAAATCGTCGACCGGCAGCACCGACAGCACGGCGTTCAGCACCGGCACGAGCGGCAGGCCGTCGAGCCGTACGAGCCTTCGGCCGTGCTCCAGCCCCGGATAGTTGCCGTCGACGAGGGCGATCTCGTCGCCGTGGCCCATGGCGCGCAGCGTCGAAAGCAGCTCGGGGCCGAGGATCGGGTCTATTCCTTTCAGCATCAGTCGCGTTCCTTGAAGAGGACATTCTGGTCGAGCAGGTAGCGGGAGAAGAGCGGCAGGCTGGCGCCGCCGATGGAGCGGGCGCGGCTGCCGACCGCGCCCTCGAGGATCTCCGGCAGCAGCACGCCCTGCAGGTCGAGCCGGTCGACGGCCGCGCGCGTGGCGGCGACGATGCGCTCGCGCACCCAGCCGGGAAAGCCGCCGTCGACGATGGCGGCGGCAAAGTCGATGAGCGAGGCCGCGGCGACGACGGCCTGGGCGAGCGCCGCCGCCGTGTCCTCGATCCACAGGTCGAGCGGCCGGCCGAAATCGACCCAGTCGTCCGGCGAGTACCAGAGCGGCTTCGGATCGATGCCGTCGGCGCGCAGCAGGTTCTCCAGCCGGAAGATCGAGGCGATCTTGAGGAGCTGCACCGTCCTGCCGTCGCGTCCCTGCACGGGCAGCGAGCCGATCGCGCCGGCCGTGCCCGTCCGCCCGGTGAACAGCGCCGAATTGAGCACCACGCCGCCGCCGACGAAGGAGCCGATGAAGACGTAGAGGAAATCGGGATATTGCGGCCCGAGGCCGAAGACCAGCTCGGCCGCGCAGGCGCTCGTCGCGTCGTTCTGCAGCACGACCGGCCAGGGCACGCGCCGGGCGATCTCCGCCTGCAGGTCGACGTCGCGCCACAGGTCCATCTCGGCCTGCGGCGCGCCCACCTCCGGCGCCCAGCTCCACAGGTCGAAGGGTGCCGCCACGCCGAAGCCGGCGATGCGGGCGCGCTCGGCCGGCGAAAGCGTCGCCTCGATCTCGGCGAGCCCCGTCTCGACGAAGGCGAGGAGCGGCCCCGGCATGGGATAGGCGAAGGTCGCGCGCGCCTGGCGGCGGATGGTGCCGACGAAATCCATCAGCACGAGCTCGGCGCTGCGCCGGCCGATCTTCAGGCCGAGCGAGAGGACGGCGTCGGGGTTGAGGTGCATCGGCGTCGAGGGCTGGCCGACGCGCCCGCGCAGCGGCGCGCCGCGCAGGATCAGCCCCTCGGCCTCCAGCTCGCGGATGATGACGGTGACGGTCTGGGCGGAGAGGCCGCTGCGCCGCGCGATCTCGGCCTTCGACAGGCCGCCGTGCCGGCGCACCAGCGTCATGACGAGCCGCTCGTTGTAGGCGCGCACGCGCGTCTGGTTGGCCCCGCCGCTCGGATCGAGGATTTCGGCCGGCACGGCGGGCGCCGCCTCCGCGTTTTCTCCCATGACGTCCTCCCCGGAACCGGCCTGCCGTCCCACCCGCACGGCTCCGGCCCGGTCCTCTTATCGACCCTCCCCGCGTCCGTCCACGCCAAAGGCGCGGTGCGGGAAGATGGTCCTGCTTTTCCACGAGCATGCCACATCCGATTAATAATTCAATTCGATTTATTTATTGACAGGGTCGCCGTTTGGTGGTCTCCTCAAGGCCGGAAGCGCGACCGGCCCCGGAGGAGACCGGTACGGCGCGCGACCGGACGGCTCCACGGAGAGGGGCGCGTCCCGTTCAGTCCTTGGGAGGATTCCATGAAGAAAACCGTTGTTTCCGCCGCTCTCGCCGCGCTTGCGCTCGGCGTCGCCTTCTCGTCGCCGGCCGCCGCCGCCGACGTTTCCGCCTGCCTGATCACCAAGACCGACACCAATCCCTTCTTCGTCAAGATGAAGGAAGGCGCGGAGGCAAAGGCGGCCGAGCTCGGCGTCTCGCTGAAATCCTACGCCGGCAAGATCGACGGCGATTCCGAAAGCCAGGTCGCGGCGATCGAGACCTGCATCGCCGACGGCGCGAAGGGCATCCTGATCGCCGCCTCCGACACGGCCGGCATCGTGCCGTCGGTGCAGAAGGCGCGCGACGCCGGCCTGCTCGTCATCGCGCTGGACACGCCGCTCGAGCCGCTCGACGCCGCCGACATGACGTTCGCCACCGACAACCTGCTCGCCGGCGAGCTGATCGGCAAGTGGGCGGCCGCCACGCTCGGCGACGCCGCCAAGGACGCGAGGATCGCCTTCCTCAACCTCACGCCCTCCCAGCCATCGGTCGACGTCCTGCGCAACCAGGGCTTCATGAAGGGCTTCGGCATCGACGTGAAGGACATCGGCCGCATCGGCGACGAGGACGACCCGCGCATCGTCGGCCACGACATCACCAACGGCAACGAGGAAGGCGGCCGCACCGCCATGGAGAACCTCCTGCAGAAGGACCCGTCGATCAACGTCGTCCACACGATCAACGAACCGGCCGCGGCCGGCGCCTACGAGGCGCTGAAGGCGGTCGGCAAGGAAGGCGACGTGCTGATCGTCTCGGTCGACGGCGGTTGCCCGGGCGTGCAGAACGTCATCGACGGCGTGATCGGCGCGACCTCCCAGCAGTATCCGCTGCTGATGGCGGCCCTCGGCGTCGAGGCGATCAAGACGTTCGCCGACACCGGCGAGAAGCCGAAGGCGACCGAAGGCAAGGATTTCTTCGACACCGGCGTGGCGCTCGTCACCGACAAGCCGGCCGAAGGCGTCGAGTCGATCAGCACGGCCGACGGCAAGGCCAAGTGCTGGGGCTGATGCCCTAGCCGGCCGGCCCGTCGGGAACGGGCCGGCCATCCGCAAGGCGGGACGGCGCCCGCAACGCGCCCATTTCGACGATCGCGACAGGATGCGGGCATTTTTGCTTCCCCGCAGGCGGCGGTGGCGTATCATGCCCGCCAGGGAGAGCCGCGGTGCCCGGTGCGCGCCGCGGGAGGGAGGAACAGGATCATGAGTGAGACAACGACGGCCTCGCAGGGTTCGCAACCCTCGCAGCCCTCGCAGGAATTCGAGAAGGTGCTGTCGGGCAGTTCGACGCAGGTCGCGTCCTTCGACACGCACGACAAGACGGCATTGCAGAAGTTCCAGCATTTCCTGCACGGCAGTCCCTCGGCGGTGCCGCTGATCGTGCTCGTGCTGTCGCTCGCCATCTTCGGCGTGGTGCTCGGCGGAAAGTTCTTCTCCGCCTTCACGATGACGCTGATCCTCCAGCAGGTGGCGATCGTCGGCATCGTCGGCGCCGCCCAGACGCTGGTGATCCTGACGGCCGGCATCGACCTGTCGGTCGGCGCCATCATGGTGCTCTCCTCGGTGGTCATGGGCCAGTTCACCTTCCGCTACGGCCTGCCGCCGGCGCTGTCGGTCCTCTGCGGGCTTGCCGTGGGCGCGCTCTGCGGCTACGTCAACGGCCTGCTGGTCGCCCGCATGAAGCTGCCGCCCTTCATCGTCACGCTCGGCATGTGGCAGATCATCCTCGCCTCCAACTTCCTCTATTCGGCCAACGAGACGATCCGCTCGCAGGACATCGCCCGCGACGCGCCGCTCCTGCAGTTCTTCGGCAGCAGCATCCGCATCGGCGGCGCGGTCTTCACCTACGGCGTCATCGCCATGGTGCTGCTCGTGGCGGTGCTCTGGTACGTGCTGAACCGCACCGCCTGGGGACGCCACGTCTACGCGGTCGGCGACGACCCGGACGCGGCGGAGCTCGCGGGCGTCAACGTCCGCTACATGCTCGTCTCCGTCTACACGCTGTCGGGCCTCATCTGCGCGCTCGCCGGCTGGGCGCTGATCGGCCGCATCGGCTCGGTCTCGCCGACCGCCGGCCAGTTCGCCAACATCGAATCGATCACCGCCGTGGTGATCGGCGGCCTGTCGCTGTTCGGCGGGCGCGGCTCCATCCTCGGCATGCTGTTCGGAGCCCTCATCGTCGGCGTCTTCTCGCTCGGCCTGCGCCTCATCGGCACCGACCCGCAATGGACCTATCTCCTGATCGGCGTCCTTATCATCACGGCCGTCGCGATCGACCAGTGGATCAGAAAGGTAGCAGGCTGATGGCACAGGAACCCATTCTCACCGCGCGCGGCCTCGTCAAGCGCTACGGCCGCGTCACCGCCCTCGACCATGCCGACTTCGACCTCTATCCGGGCGAGATCCTCGCCGTGATCGGCGACAACGGCGCGGGCAAGTCCTCGATGATCAAGGCGATCTCCGGCGCCATCACGCCGGACGAGGGCGAGATCCGCCTCGAGGGCAGGCCCGTCACCTTCCGCTCGCCGATCGAGGCGCGCAAGGCCGGCATCGAGACCGTCTACCAGAACCTCGCGCTGTCGCCGGCGCTCTCCATCGCCGACAACATGTTCCTCGGCCGGGAGCTCCGGAAGCCCGGCATCATGGGGCAATGGTTCCGCAAGCTCGACCGCACGGCGATGGAAAAATTCTCCCGCGACAAGCTCTCCGAGCTCGGCCTGATGACGATCCAGAACATCAACCAGGCGGTGGAGACGCTCTCGGGCGGCCAGCGCCAGGGGGTGGCGGTGGCGCGCGCCGCCGCCTTCGGCTCCAAGGTCATCATCCTCGACGAGCCGACGGCGGCCCTCGGCGTCAAGGAGAGCCGGCGCGTGCTGGAGCTCATCCTCGACGTGCGCCGCCGCGGCATCCCGATCGTGCTCATCTCGCACAACATGCCGCACGTCTTCGAGGTGGCCGACCGCATCCACATCCACCGCCTCGGCCGGCGCCTCACCGTCATCGACCCGAAGGACTACACGATGTCGGACGCGGTGGCCTTCATGACGGGGGCCAAGGTCCCGCAGGAGGCGATCGCCGCATGACGGCCACGGCGCTCGACGCCATCGTCGGGGAGACCCTGCGGCGGGCCGGCGATGCGCGCCGCTTCCTCGTCGCCATCGCCGGCCCGCCGGGCGCGGGCAAGTCGACGCTCGCCGACGCGCTGCGCGACGCGCTTCTCGCCCGCGGCGAGAGCGCCGAGGTGCTGCCGATGGACGGCTTCCACATGGACAACGGCATCCTCGAAGCGCGCGGCCTGCTTCCCCGCAAGGGCGCCCCGGAAACCTTCGACGCCCGCGGCTTCATCGACGTGGTCGAGGCGATCCGGGCCGGCAAGGAGGAGGTGCTGGTGCCCGTCTTCGACCGTTCGCGCGAGATCGCCATCGCCGCCGCCCGCGCCGTACCGCCTGATACCCGCTTCATCCTCGCCGAGGGCAACTACCTGCTGCTCGACGAGGCCCCTTGGGACCGGCTTGCCGGCCGCTTCGACTTCACCATCTTCGTCGGTCCGTCCTATGACGTCCTGGAGGAGCGGCTGCGCCGGCGCTGGGTCTTCTACGGGCTTTCCGAGGAGGAGATCCGCTGGAAGCTCCACGGCAACGACCTGCCGAACGGCCGGCGCATCGTCGAGAACACGCGCGCCGCGGATCTCCGCATCGAGAGCTTCTGATTGTCCTTGCCGGCCGCGGATGGTATCGCGTCCGCGACGAAGCGGGAGACGACCTCATGAGCACCACCGAACTGACGATCCGCCGCCCGGACGACTGGCACCTGCACCTGCGCGACGGGGCGATGCTGGAGGGCGTGATCGCCGACACGAGCCGCCATTTCGCCCGCGCCATCGTCATGCCGAACCTCGTGCCGCCGGTCGTCACCACGGCGGAGGCCGCCGCCTATCGCGACCGCATCCTCGCGGCCCTTCCCGAGGGCGACCGCTTCGAGCCGCTGATGACGCTCTACCTCACCGAGCACACCGACCCCGACGACGTGCAGGCGGGCTACGAAAGCGGCCTCATCCGCGCCGTGAAGCTCTATCCGGCGGGGGCGACGACCAATTCCCACGGCGGCGTGCGCGACATGGCGAAGGCGATGCCGGTGCTGGAGCGCATGGCGGAGATCGGGCTGACGCTCTGCGTGCACGGCGAGGTGACGACGCCCGAGGTCGACATCTTCGACCGCGAGGCCGTCTTCATCGACACCGTGCTCGAGCCGCTGCGCGCCCGCCTTCCGGAGCTGCGCGTCACCATGGAGCACGTGACGACGAGGAACGGCATCGACTACATCAGGGCGGCGAAGGAGAACCTCGCCGGCACCATCACCACGCACCACCTGATCATCAACCGCAACGCCATCCTCGTCGGCGGCATCCGCCCGCACTACTACTGCCTGCCGGTCGCCAAGCGCGAGGAGCACCGCCTGGCGCTGCGGGCCGCGGCGACCTCCGGCGACGCCCGCTTCTTCCTCGGCACGGATTCGGCCCCGCATGTCGACCCGATGAAGGAATGCGCCTGCGGCTGCGCCGGCATCTACACCTCGATCAACACGATGAGCTGCCTCGCCCATGTCTTCGAGCAGGAGGGCGCGCTCGACCGGCTGGAGGCCTTCGCCTCGCTGAACGGCCCGGCCTGGTACGGCCTGCCGGTCAACGCGGAGACGATCCGCCTGGTGCGCCGCGCGGAACCGGTCGCCTTCCCGGCGAAGCGGGAGACGGGCGCGGGAACGGTGACGGTGTTCGACCCGATGTTCCCGCTCCACTGGGATGTCGTGGAGTAATTCCAGCACAAGTGCGAAGCGGTTTTGCGTCCGGAATTACGGGAAGGCATCGGACCGGCTAGAACTGGCGGCCGAGCCTGGCGTCGACCGACTGGCTGTTGGCGCCGCGGATGACGAAATAGAAGGTGATCGCCGCCCACAGGATCGACTTCTCCGCGCCGCCGAGGCCCTGGTCCTGGACGATCCAGTGGAAATAGACGGTGACGAGCAGCACGATCGTCGCCGCGAAGGCGGCGGGACGGGTGAGGAGGCCGATGGCGATCAGGATGCCGCCGAAGAACTCCGTGACGGCGAGCAGCGGCGACCAGAACGCGCCGGGATAGAAGCCGAGGCTTTCCACCATGCCGCTGGCGCCGAACGGGTTGAGGATCTTGCCGTAGCCGTGGGTCACGAGCAGCAGGCCGGCGACCACGCGCAGCAGCGTCTCGGCGCTCTCGCCGAGCCTGTCGTAGAGGCCGCCGAGGCGGGGCACGATGAGGCGGGAGCGGCCGGAAGCAAGGTCGGTCATGATTTCAGTCCTTGAGCATATTGCGATGCAGCATCGTATTTTACAGGACCGGGCCGCACGCAAGATGGGGCCGGTAAAAACTTGACCGGACAAGTTGACATTATCGTGAGCGGCCGTCGCGGCCGGTGCGACGGTTTCAAACGCGGGCGCTTGCTGTAGGATAAGGGTCCCGACGACACCGGAACGAAGCCCATGACGACAGAAAAGCCGCGCGTCTCGATCCTCTACTGCACGCAATGCAACTGGCTGCTGCGCGCCGGCTGGATGGCGCAGGAACTGCTTTCGACCTTCTCCGACACGCTCGGCGAGGTGGCGCTCGTTCCCGGCACCGGCGGCAATTTCGAGATCCGCGTCGGCGACGTGCTCGTCTGGGAGCGCAAGCGCGACGGCGGCTTCCCCGGCCCGAAGGAAGTGAAGCAGCGCGTGCGCGACGTCATCGAGCCCGGCCGCGACCTCGGCCACACCGACCGGGCGGGCGGCGAGGCCCCCTGAAGCGAAACGGCGGGCCGATGGCCCGCCGTTCCGTCTTGCCGTCCTGCCCGACTCAGCGATAGGGCGAGTAGCAGATGCGGTAGACCCCGCCGCCGGCATGGTAGCGGTTGGTGTAGGGATCGTAGGTGCGGTAGCGGTTCAGGCACCAGCGCACATGGGCGTTGCGCCCGCCGCCGTAGTAGCGCGGCCGCTCGTAGCGCGGGCGGTAGTAGCGGCGATGGCCGTAATAGTGGCGCGGGCGGTAGTAGCGCGGCCGTTCCCAGTCGCAGCCGTAACCGAAGCAGAAGCTCTGCGCCTTGGTCACGTCGCTCTTCGTATCGACCTTCAGGTCCGGAACCGCGAGCGGAACGGCGCCTGCCGCACCCATGGGCGCAATTGCGGAGGCAATGGTCATTGCACAGCCGAAAACGACATTTCGAATCCTGGACATGGTGATCCTCACTGTTGCTGCGGGTTCATCTCCCCGTTGCGTCCCTGGTTTGCATTACGTACAGGCATTTTGTTTTATTCATGATCTCCCCCGCCGCGCGCGGGGCAAGCCCGGAGGATGCGGATGAGCCTCAAGTTCGGCACCAGCGGCCTGCGCGGCCTCGCCGTCGATCTCGAAGGACCGGCGACGGCCCTCTACGCGCGCGCCTTCGCCCGCCACCTCCTCGCCACGGGCCGGGCGCGGCCGGGCGACAAGGTGCTGGTCGGCCGCGATTTCCGCGCCTCGAGCCCGGCGATCGCGGCGATCGCCCTCGCCGCCTTGGGCGATGAAGGCCTCGTCCCCCTCGACTGCGGCGCGCTGCCGACGCCGGCGCTCGCCCTCTACGGCCTTGCCCGCGGCCATGCGAGCCTGATGGTCACCGGCTCGCACATCCCCGCCGACCGCAACGGCATCAAGTTCTACCGGCCGGACGGCGAGATCGACAAGGCGGACGAGGCGGCGATCACCGCCGCCGCGGCGGCGATCCGCGCGGGCGGCATGCCCGAGGCGGCGCGGGCTGCGGCCGAGGACCGCGGCGCCGAGGCCCTCGCGCTCTATGCCGGGCGCAACGAGGCGCTGCTGCGGGCGGCAAGCCTCGCGGGCCTCAGGATCGGCGTCTACCAGCATTCGACGGTGGCGCGCGACCTCTTCGTCTCCGTCCTCGCCGGTTACGGCGCGGACGTCGTCGTGCTCGGCCGCTCGGAACAGTTCATCCCGGTCGACACCGAGGCCGTCTCCGCCGCAACCGTCGCGCTGCTCGCCGGCTGGGCGGCGGAACACCGGCTCGACGCACTCGTCTCCGCCGACGGCGACGGCGACCGGCCGCTCGTCGCCGACGAGACCGGGACGCCGCTGCGCGGCGACCTCCTCGGCCTCGTCGCCTGCCGTTTCCTCGGTGCGCGGACGATTGCGACGCCGGTCACCTCCAATTCCGGCATCGAGGCGGCCTCCGGCGCCCGGGTACTGCGCACGCGCGTCGGCTCGCCCTTCGTGATCGCCGCCATGGACGAGGCCGTCGCCGCCGGCGGGACGGCCGTCGCCGGCTTCGAGGCGAACGGCGGCACGCTGACGGCGACCCCCTTTGCCGTCAACGGCCGCGCGCTCGCGCCGCTGCCGACCCGCGACAGCCTGCTGCCGGTGCTGGCCGTCATGGCGCTGCGCGCGGCGCAGCGCCGACCCCTCTCCGAGGTCGCGGCGGGCTTCGCGCTGCCGGCGGCGGCGAGCGACCGGCTGGAGAATTTTCCGGTCGAGACGAGCGCCGCGCTGATGGCGGAGCTGCGCTCCGGCGCGGGGCCGCTCGCCGCCTTCCTCGCGCCCCTCGGCGTGCCGGCCGCGGCGAGCGACGTGGACGGCCTGCGCGTGACGCTCGAGGACGGCGCCGTCATCCATTTCCGCCCTTCGGGCAACGCGCCGGAAATGCGCTGCTACGTCGAGGCGGCGGACGAGGCCGCCGCCGTCGCCCTGCTTTCGGCCGGCCTCGCGCGCATCCGCGACTGGACCGAAGGCCGCTGAACGGGGAAACGGCAAACCGTTGCAGAAACTTCAAAATGCCTGTTGACACCGGCAGGCACTCCCCGTACATGCGTCTCCGTCGCCCAGATGGCGGAATTGGTAGACGCGCAGGTTTCAGGTACCTGTGCCGCGAGGCGTGGAGGTTCGAGTCCTCTTCTGGGCACCATTTCCTAGTTTTTCAACGTCCAAGGACGTCTGAGAAATCCGAAATTCTCAAGGAATTTCACCGGCATACGTCCAAGGACGTTTTCTGGCGTCCGTTGGCATCTGCAAAATTTGTTGGTATGATTGTTGGCATCGGCATAACGGTACCAACAGGCACCAGCACATGACGACGGACAGACTCAGCGATACGGCGATCCGATCCATCAAGCCGCGCGACAAGCAATTCAAGCTGACGGACGGCGGCGGCCTGTTCCTGCTCGTAAATCCGAACGGCAGTCGGCTGTGGCGGCTGGCTTATCGTTTCGGAGGTCGCCAGAAGCAGCTCGCTCTCGGTTCATATCCGGCAACGCTGCTTGCCGACGCGCGGGAAGCACGCCGCAGGGCGAAAGGGCTGCTTGAGGCCGGCATCGATCCGGGCGAGGAAAAGAAAGAGCGCAAGGTCGCCGTAAAGGCTGCCAAAGAGGCTGCGGAGAACACCTTTGCCGCTGTCGCAGAAAAATATCTCACCAAGGCGGAGAAGGAAGGGCGAGCGGCCATCACGATGAGCAAGGCCCGCTGGCTGCTGATCGACCTTGCGAAGGGCTTGGCGGACAAGCCGGTGCACGAGATCGCACCGAAGGATGTTTTGGCGGTGCTTCGCCCTGTCGAAGCCAAGGGCAACCATGAAACCGCCCGACGCATGCGCTCGACGATTGGCCGCGTCCTGCGGTTTGCCGTCGCCAACGGCTGGGCGGAACGGGATGCGACGGCTGATCTCAGAGGAGCGCTGACGGCCCCTAATGTTCAACATCGTGCCGCAATCGTGAAGCCGGAACCGCTCGGCACACTGATGCGCGCTATCTATTCGTGGGAAAGCGGCCAGCCGACCACGATCGCCGCGCTGAAGCTTATGGCGCTTCTTGCCCTTCGGCCCGGCGAAGTCCGGGCGGCACGGTGGGACGAGATCGATTTTGAGAAGAGGACATGGACCGTTCCGTCAGGGCGCATGAAAATGCGGCGGATACACGCTACACCCCTGCCAGATCAGGCGATCGCGATTCTCAAGGAATTGCACCCGCTGACAGATCGGGGCGAATCCTCGCTCATTTTCCCATCCACCACGTCATCCAAAATCCCGATTTCGGAGAACACCACAACGCTTGCCCTGCGTCGGCTGGGCTTCGGCCAGGACCAGATGACCAGCCATGGTTTCCGCGCCGCATTTGCCACCCTTGCAAACGAAAGCGGCAAATGGTCGGTCGATGCTATCGAGCGCCAGCTCGCGCACATGGAGGGAAGCGCCGTTCGCCGTGCATATGCGCGCGGACAATATTGGGATGAGCGCGTTGCAATGATGCAATGGTGGGCGGACTATCTCGATCAGCTTCGGGAGGGCGCAAAAAACATCCCTCTTGAAGACAAGCGAAGAACGAAGCGGCGATAGCTCCAATGATCCTTCACAGGAGGAGCATTCCAGAGGCGGTTCCTTTTGCCTTTTGCCCGCCTTTTCGAGATAGGGCCATTTCCCTTACACCCCATTCCCTTGAGCCATCCCTTTAAACCCATTCCTTGCCGTTTCTCACCATGGCCCAGTCCAGCAACATCTTTTGCCGGCTACCACAGGCGTAAACGCTGCAGTTTCAGATTGGATGGATACTGCGATGGCTGTCTCTTGCACGAACCGGAGCCACTTCCGGCCGCGCTTGAGGCTGGGGCAGCGTTTGCCGGCTAATCCGGTGCAGGTTTTATAGAATCAGTTCGGGATTCATCCCGCCCGGCGGACTCGCGCTGGTCGTTCCGTTTCTTCCGATCGATTCCCCTGCTAAGCCGCGCAAGCGCCCGTGCCAAACGATCGTCCTCGATCCCAAACGAGGCCCGTTCTTCGCATGGGAGCGATTTCCGGTACCGCTCCAGCTCGGCCGTGCGAACCTCATGGGTGTGTTCGCAGTCTTCGGGAATTGGCGAAGAGACGCCGAAGTGCTCAAGATGCCGTCTGGCGCGCTCCGGGAGGAGCAGACGATAAGCATTGCTCACCTGCCGGACCTGCGGGCCGTGTCCCTTGTTGCCCGTCGGCTCGTAGCGCCTGATCCAGGCGAGGAAGCCATGCCGGCGCAGGTTCGCAAGCGCCCGCACGATGGCGTCGCGCGATCTCTTTAGCCGGCGCATCATCGTATCAATCGACGGCTCCAGACGGCCGGTTTTGTAATCCACGACATTGACGAGATATTCCAGAACCTCGATCGCAACAGAACCGAGCGGCCCGTTGCGCCGACCCGGCCGCCGCTCGATCCGCTCGTAGCGCTTTGCCGCAAGCAGGATGCGCTGGACCTCCTGCCAGTTCGTCCGTCTCCAGAACGTGGCTTCGCAATAGCCGCGCTGGTAACTGTTTCCTCTGACGGGCACGCGCGAGCGTTGCCCGTCCAGCACTCTTCCGAGCACCGTCCCGATCTGTTCGAACATGGGGTTCCACCCTTCCCGTTAGGGTGGGCGCGGCCGGGCAGTGGGCGAGGCATGGTCGAGACAGCGCTTCGCCCGTCCCACAAGAGGCAGCTCTTGCAGGCTCGTGAACGCTCAGCTGTTTCGGAAGTGAAATCGAGCTACCCGAAAGCCTGCGTTGTCGACTGACCGGAAACCTCCCCTCGTCGGCACGAGGAGAGGTTTTCCATACGCTCACCGCTGTTTCAGCGAACTTGCGTCCCGCAATGGAGCGGGCGAGCTTTTCCAAGCCGATGAACAGGGTGCGTGCGGCGTGACAGCCGCTGCCGCAGGGACGAGAATGGCGATGCCGCCGCCGTGCCGTGAGCGCGCTCGCGTTACCGCAGGCACGACAACAGACGGCGGCGTTCCGGCGAAAACCGGAAGCCGATGGAAGAACGATGCCCCGAGGTAGATGCCGGGGCTATGAACAAGATGCCGGCATCCGCTGTGACGAAGGTCCGGCTGGGACAAGTATGGCTCCACCCTGTGGCAGGGCGACACGCTCGAGGGGAGCGGAGCGCGTCCGGGATGGCCGGCTGGATACGGCCTTGCGGCAGGATATGCGCCTGCGGGCACGACCGTCTGCTGCGCCGGTCAAAAAAATCCGCCCGAAGGTCAGTACCCAATCATCATAGCAAACCGTCGCTCTGCCTTCATCACGAAACGCGATGGACCGTGCCGAATCCAGCGCCTTCCAGAGCGATATGGTCAGGGCCAAAATGGTTTGTGCTGCGGCGAACTCACCTTTTTTGCGCACCGGATTTTTGCGCGTCGGACGCCGAAAGTGCGAATCGGCGCGGGTGCGATCTTGGTGGCGGCCGGGCAGCTTCACCGGCTCCGGACACACGGCATCGCTGCACGGGTTTCGTGCATGACGGATGCATCACCGTCCGAGATAGACGGCGGTGATCTGGATGCGCTCGTGTCCCAACTCGCGGCTGATCTGCTGGCGGGCTTCGGTATCGACAAGGCGCTGCTCCGGCGTCAGCGCGTCTTTGCCGGGACCGCCTGCGGCTGGTGGTTTCCAGCCGGTCAGTGCCTCGTAGCGGGATTGCGCATAGGCATGGCGCAGCCCATGCATGTTGCTAAGGCCAGCGGCCTTGCACTGGCCGTCATAGACATGGCGCTGCTGGATGTAGCTCCTGTGCGTCGGGATCAGCGAGCCGGAGCCGGCAGGGCATGGGCCTCAGTGAGAATGGAGCGCTGTTCCGCCGTGGTGATCGGAACCATCCGTTCCCGCCCGCCCTTGGTCCATGAACCCTTCAGCGCGATATGATCGCCCCGGTCGGCGTAAGCGGGCTGGAGCTTGATCGCCTCTTCCCGCCGCAGGCCGAACGCCTGCTGCAAGCGAAGGCTCATGCGGACATGCGGATCGGTGACGCGCTCCAGACGGTCGCCTAGATCGGTCGCCTTGTTGTTTCCGGTGACGAACTGGCGCTGCTCAATGCCGAGCCTTGCGTTGTCGGCGGGTATGACGCCTGCCTTGCCGACCTTCTCGGCCCACCAGCGCAGATGCGACAGCCGGTTCTTGATCGTGCCGGCCGAAAGGTTCCCACCCTCCCAGCGCTCCAGCAGCGCATCGACGTGTTTCCCCTTCAGCGACGAGGTGTGCATGTTGCGGAAGCCCGCCTGCTTCAACTGTCGGGCGATGGCCGCCAGCGACCCCATCCGCTGCGCCTGGGTCATGGCTCCGCCATCCTTGTTGCGGCGGCAGAGCTGCTTCAGCTCATAGGTCAAATCGTCCATGCTTCATCCTCCGAACGAAATCGTCATCGAACCCCGGCGGGCGGGGATCTGCGGTGGTCTCTCTCCAGTTTCCGAGCGGATGCGTTGGGTCAGTGTTCATGCCATCACCGCATGAAGCGGGATGCCCCGAAGGGCCGAGGGGCCGGGTGCGCTCGATCACCTGTTGCCTCGAATGAGGCGTCCATCCTCCTTCCTGTGGGAAGGCCAGACGGAAGGGGCGCGGGATAAGGCCGCGCTGGGATGATCGAGACGCGAGGGTCGGAAAAAGCCGCACGTCATGGCGGATGCTACGTTGGTGTGCTGCCGCAGCATGACGAGAGGCGCGAGAAGATGCCGTTCTGGTGCATTGGAGAATCTCCTTTGAGATGTGGATGGACGATGACGGCTGCCGCAGGCGGCACGCCAAAGGGCAGCGACGAGAGAATTGCCGCAGCAGGCGCGAAGCTGGTGGAGACGACGCAGCAGCGAAAGAACGCTGTCGCAGATGAGCAGGGGAAGATTGCTGCCGCAGTCCGGCGATAGTCGGAGACGGCCGACGATGACGGTTGCCGCAGCACCGATAAGACGCGCGGCGAAAAATCCTGCTTTTGCAGCAGGGTCCCCGGGACGATGCGGCCGATAGCGGCTGCGACAGGATCAGGCTCCACCCTGTTGGCAGGGACGACACGCGCGAGGGAGCCGGAGCGCGTCTGGCAATGGCCGGTTGGCTACGGCCTTGCAGCAGAGATATGCCCGCAGGCACGACCGCTTGCTGCGCCGGTCTCCGGTGTTCATACCCGCCGGAAGGTCAGTGCAGGATCAAATTACCACACCCATCATCATGAGCCCATCAATTAATTGGACCAGGCTTCGCGCCTTGTCTTTGCGGCAGTTCCCCGCATCGTCACTGCGGAACCCCAGTGACGGTGCGGAGGCAAATCCGGTTGCGGCAATCATCACGTATCCCGATCAGCCGGCCGGCTTGGCTGCACCATCATCCTTCGGCCGGGGCTTTCCGCCGATCTGCCTTGCCCGTTCGATGAAGCGTTGCAGCTCCGGCGAGTGGGGAAGGTCGTTCGTCACGATATAGGTCGAGGCGCTCAATACCTCCTCGGTAAGGGGCCGGATGACGATATCGTGGTGGGCATACAGCGCCGCCTGCGATTCCAGGCCGAAACCGAGCCCGTATCCGGCCGCGACAAGCAGCATCATCGGCTCATGGCCGGAGATGTATTCGGCGACGGTCGGAAGCGTCTGGCCGCTTTCCTTCAGCATCTGCCGGAACAGCTTGTAGCCGCCGGCGCACTTTTCCGGATGGCAGACAATCAATGGGTGCCGCAGCACTTCCTCCAGCGGAAGCTTGTCGTAAGACAGCAACGGATGCTGCCGGGGCAGGACGACCACCAGGCGCTCGGACCAGACGGGTTCCCTGACAATGCCCTCGACCTCTTCGCCATCCACCGTGATGCCGACGTCGATCAAATCGCGATTGAGGCCGCCAAGCAGTTCACCGGCCATCATCTCGGTGATGCCGATGCTCGTCAGCGGTTCCTGTTCACGGCACATCGCCAGAAGCCTCGTCAAACGCGGCTGGGCGAGGCTGTCGGCGATCCCGATCCGGATGCGGCGACCGCCTGCGGCCGTCCGCTTCGCGTAGTTCCTAGCGTCGTCGAAGAGTGCGAGCAGGCGGCGGGCGTCCTTGCAGAAGACTTCCCCCGCCCAGGTGAGCCGGAGCTTGCCTCTGGACCGATGGAGCAGGGAGATCCCGAGGTCTTCCTCCATGTCCCGAATTGCGCGCGACAATGGCGACGGTTCGACGTGGAGCCTTGCCGAGGCGCGGCTGAAGCTCAGCTCTTCCGCAACGGTGATGAAGTATCTCAAATGCCGCAGTCTCATCTGGTGCCTCCGATCGTTGATGGATATTCCTTCGCCAGATTGCCGGAACGACTGGTGTCGCGTCGGGAACGGTATTCTCGTGCGGGGCAAAGCCCTTAATTCGCGAGCGCGTGCTCGGCCGAGATGGAAGTGCGATTGTTTTCCTGCCCCAGCCTCCTATCGTGCGAGTTCCGCCGCCCGGTTCATGGCGCTGGTGAAGCCATTGAGCGAGACGTTGAAGGTGGAAGGTTCGCCCGTGTCGTTGCGGGTGGCGCTGACGATCAGCTTTTCGCCCTTGCGCAAAGCGTCGGTGGCGGCCTTCGGGAACGAGACCGGGACGACGCAGCCGGCCGGCACGCAGGTCGAGAAGCGAGCACCCTGACCAAGCGCCTGTTCATCGATCTTCAGCTTGATCCCGTCATCGAGCTTGAGACCGAAGGGCAGCAGCAGCACACCATCCGTCTGTCCTGCAGGTGTAGCCGCCTGAAGTTCAATGCCGAACAGCCGCTGGCCGGTCTGGGCGTTGCCCTGGTCCTGGCTGAACACGCAGGTTTTGCGGTTATCGGCGATGGCGCAATTGACGATCCAGTCGCCATAGGTCTCGTTGATCGACGTGGCGCCGTTCGGCAGGGATACGCTCGTGCTCGACGCCCGGCTACCCTTGGAGGCGGGCTGTTCCGCATCCTGCGCCGATGCGACTGTCGCGATGGACAGGCAGGCGAATGCGGCGAGGGTCGCGAAGGTGGAGCGAGTGGTTTCAGGAAGAGATATCAGCATGGCGGTGGTCTCTTTCGGGTTTCGTGCGCTGCACGGAGAGAAGGCCGGTTCTGGCGTCATCGTGAGGCGGCACGGAATGCTGCCGACCGGGTTTGCGACGGGCCGGGTTCAGCAGCTCGCAATCCAGGCAATTGAGCCGCTGGTGTGCGGACTGGCCGACAAGATCGGCCACCGAGAAGCGGTCGAGGAAGGTGAGGAACGTCGCTTCGGCCGCGCCAAGGATGGCGTTGAACATCAGGCCCACTGTTTCCAGCCGATCCCTGTTGCGCTCGTCGGCGTGCAGACCCAGATCGGGCTGGGTCGCCCGCAGGACGTCGCCAAGGAGGATCTCACGGGCGGGGACAGCGAGTTTGATGCCACCGTTTCGTCCCCGCATCGCTTTGATGAAGCCGGATCGAGCAAGCAAATTGACGATCTGGGCGGCGGCGTCCTTGCTCGCTCCTCCGGATTCGGCAGCGCGCGCTGTATTGGTCGAGGTCGCCCCGCTGCGCGCGCAGGCGGCGAGGATTTCAAGGGCGATCTCGGATTGTCGGGTCAGGCGCATGACTGAACTCCTCCTCTCAGGCTTGACGGCGCCCACCACTGTTGGGTTTAGACGTCGGCTCCAGCCACAATTATTAGGTGTCGAGACGGAATGCTGTCCTATCGCGACCGCCCTGATGCAGCGTGAGGCGTTCTGCATGGCTCTGGCCAGATTCTTCAAAGCTGATTTGGGCATTCACGTTTTTACAAAAGAATTCCCGCTTGCTTTCCGGGAAAAGCTCCACCCGGTCTTGACCACTCGCCTGTACAAAGAGGCGGCTGTCTTCCTGGCTCACATTCAGGATGAAATCGTCCGCCAATCGATACCGGCCCACGTATCGATGATAAAGATTCGGATCGACTTCGATCGCCACGCGCTGCTTCGGCGGTATTGCAAGCGGCACCTCCGGATTGAGCAGATGCATCGCGATGTCGTCGACCCCGAGATCTGCGGATGTATTGGAGAGGACGACGACGCCGATCCGCGATTGCGGGACAAACCCCACGAAGGACCGATAGCCGCCAGTTCCGCCACCATGGCGGACAAACTCGGTGTCGCCGTTCCTTGCGATAGGCCATCCGAGCGCCATGCTATTGTCGTCCGTTCCGATTGGTCGTCGCGTGGCAAGTTGCCCGTTCAGCGCATCACGGAGTGGCGTATCGAGGATACCCAACGCCATCTCAAGATAAGTGAGCATGTCGTTGACGGTGGAGCGTAGCGCTCCCGCACCGGCTAGTGTCGGCAGATCCCAGTTCGGAACGGCTTCCAACGACGCGCTGTGGCCGATGGCGAGCCTCGACCGCATGTCGGTCGAGAGGGTGACGGCGGTGTTCGTCATACCCAGCGGCACAAGGATACGGTCACGGACCAAAGTTTCGTAGTCGCAGCCGGCGCGGAGCGCGAGGACATGGCCCAACAGCCCGTAGCCGAGGTTGGAATA
This sequence comes from Shinella pollutisoli, assembly GCF_024609765.1. Classification (GTDB taxonomy): domain Bacteria; phylum Pseudomonadota; class Alphaproteobacteria; order Rhizobiales; family Rhizobiaceae; genus Shinella; species Shinella pollutisoli. The sequence goes on along the minus strand of NZ_JANFDG010000036.1, from coordinate 12,023 downwards.
CTCCCAACTTGCTCCAGTGTCCCGCCTTGGTTGGTGGTTCGACAGGAAGTCGTAGAGTAGATCGAGAGTGTAGTCGGCGTATGGATTGCTGCGGTCACCGAAAGGCATATTATCCGGTAATCGCGGCAGGCCGGAAAAGTGCGTCGCGAGATCGGCCAGCGTAATTGCCTTGTCGGCCCGTTCCGGAACCGTCACTCCTTTTGGGAGATAATGCGCGACCGGATCGTCGAGTCCGATTTCGCCGCGGATGGACATCTCGGCGAGGAGAAGGGCCGTAAAGGTCTTTGTGACTGACCCGATCTCGAACACCGTTTCACCATTGACCGGGCGGGGGTCCATTACTCCAAGAGAGCCGTGGCTGACAACTCTACGACCTTTCGGTGAAACCATGCCGACAACGATGCCAACGGCCTGCTTCTGTTCGTCGATTCGTTGCACGAGGATACGACGAACCTCTGAATCGGTAGGGAATTGGACACTCGGCAACGAGTTACAAATCTTGACGGTCATCAAACATTGCCTTTCGGGCTTCCTCTTTGGGTTCCGGCTCACCGCTCCCAGTCAACGCCACTATTTCCATCACGGGGTAGCTCATGCTTCCGCTACGCCCTTGCGCCAATAGCAGGCGACGAGGCTCTCTCCCTTTTTCAGACCGCGTTCCTTGCGCAGATATGCACGCATTTCCTTGAAGGCGTCGATTTCGCACGCAGCCCAAGCGAACAAAGAAGCGCCTTCGGCTGGGAAGTGCGTTCCGCGCACGGCATCGACCAGCAGGTTGGTCGCACCGGGGCACGCGCCATTGCGATGTAGCCAGCGGACTTCGATGCCCGATCTGGTTGCGATCGGCTGCTCCTCGGCAGCGTCTGCAACTTCGATGAAGGCGACGCCACGCGCGCGCTCGGGCAGGGCTTCGAGGATGCGCGCTATCGCCGGGATTGCCGTCTCATCCCCAGCCAGCAGATACCAGTCGCGGTCCAACGGCGCTGCTGCGCCGGCGGGGCCGAGAAGACCGACGACGTCGCCTGGTTTCGCCCGTTCCGCGAAGGCCGATCCCGGTCCCGCGTCGTCGTGAACGACAAAGTCGATGTCCAACGTTCCGGCCGCGGTATCGACCGAGCGGATCGTATAGGTCCGCGTATCTGGAGCATCATCTCCTTGCGGCAGAATCAACCTGCCGTCCGGACTCAAGGTAATGGACAGGGATAGAGCAGCTGTGTCCTGCTTCCGAGGGATCACGAGCCCTACATGCAATCCGTCCAGGGTGGCGAAACGGTCAAGGTCTTCCCCGATTAAGGTTAACCGCTTCATATGCGGCGTGACGTTGCGCGTCGATACCACCCGCATGAGCCGGAAACCCGGATGGGTAGTCAATTCGCTGGCGTCTCCCTGCCAGATGATGGAAGGGCTGTGCGGCTCCGCGTATTTCAGGAGCTGCGATGCCATGAAGGATTTAATACCGATAAGCCGGTCCAGATTTTTCGCCGTTGCGTCCAGACCGAAATCGTCGCCGGTGGCCGTGAATATGGCGCGAAACGATCGATCACCTTCCGGAACCGCTAGCGACACCGCTGCGCCGTCGCGAGAAACCGTAGCCCCATCTTCTACCTCCGCGAAGCGCTTTGTGAAATCCTCAAAGATGGCGTCACGCGCGGCTTCCGCGCAGGGAAAATGAGCGGTGGCATGAGCCCTGAAGTTCATCTTGCTGTTTCCTTTTCATCAGCGTGCAGGTCGGCCAGGAAGGCCCCGCTTTCGGACGGGATAAGTTCAAGCGTCCGCGTGTGAAGTGCCGCGAGGGAAGCGCGATGCCCAACGGTAAGCACCGCCGTTTGCGGCAGGCGTTCCGCAATCAAGCGGTAAATTTCGCGCTCTGATGGTTCGTCGAGAGCGGAGGTGGATTCGTCTAGCAACAGAATATCCGGTCGCTGTATCAAGGCCCGCGCGAAGGCAATGCGCTGGCGCTCGCCGCCGGAGAATCCGTTGGCTTCCTCGATTTCCTCGTCAAGCCGATTGGACAGTGCCGACAGTCCAACCGCCGTGAGCGCCTCACGGATGCTTGCGTCAGATATCAAACCGGATACATCGGGCCAGGTCAGCGCTTCACGGAATGTACCAAGAGGAAGGTAGCTCCGCTGTGGCACGACCATGAGGCTCGCGCCTTCTCGAAGGCTTATGGTGCTTTCGGCGAAAGGCCAGATTCCCGCAAGTGCACGGACGAACGTGGTCTTGCCGAGCCCAGAAGCTCCGGTCAGAAGCACCCGCTCGCCACGATCGAGACGAAATGCAGGGAAATTGGCAATCACTTGGCCAGTCGGTAGTCGCAGCGTGACGTTGCGGGCGTCTAGCATCATGTCAACATCCGCATGCTTTGCATGCTGGACACGGCCAACTTCATCATAGACTGATTCCAACGCAGTCTCGAAACCGTGTAGCCGTCCAATCACCGACCCAAGATAGGCGAGCTTCGTGTAGCTGCGGGCGAGAAAGGAAACATCAGTTCGGACGCGGCCGAAAGCTCCGGCAGCCTGTGTCAAGCCGCCCAGTTGGATGCCGCCAGCGAAATAGACCGGAGCGACCAGGAGATGCGGAAGCACGCCTCCACCACGATTAAAGATTTCTTGTACGAACGTAAGCAGGCGTTCGCGCGCTAAGAGTGCATACCAGTTTCCGATCACACGCTCAAAACGCCGGTCGAGATCAGCCCGCTCGGCTGTCGCTGCGCCGCCTCCGAGCACAACTTCCTCAGCGTTTTCGCGCAGGCGTGCGAGGCTGAAACGAAAGTTCGCCTCCGCCCTCTGCTGGTCAGCGCCAAGGCTGACCAACGGGCGCCCAATCAGATGGGCGGCCCATGTATAAATGATGGCATAGAGAAAGGCGGCTCCGACCAGCAGAGCCGGCAAAGGCACCGTCAGGCCCAGCATTTCGTAGTGCGCGCCGCTTGGGATTGTCGCTAAGATATAGGTGAAGGACGCTAGCGAAAGTAACGCGGTCAACAGACCCATGGACAACTCTAATGTGTATTCAATGAAAAGACGCACATCGTCAGCGATACGTTGGTCGGGGTTGTCTGGTGCATCCAATTCGAATTGCATCGGGTAGAGTGCGCCAGTCGATAGCCACCTATCGAGATAACGTGCCGTCAACCATTGTCGCCATTGAATCACGAGCCACTTGGTGATGGTCAGTTGGACAACTGAGTGGGCGAGAAACGCAAACGTAATTACGCCAAATATGACCACACCCTGAAAAATGAAGGCGTTCCAGTCTTTAACGCCAAGCGCATTGAAGAAAGCGGCATTCCAGTAGCTTGAAACCACGGTCAATCCGACCCCGGCCAAATTCGACCCGATCACACCGGCCAACAGCCAGCACGCGGTTAAGCGTTCTCCCGACCGAAAATAGAGCGCACCGATACGCCAGCCGGCCATGGCCACATCGGTGACGCGAAAAATATCCTTCGTATGCTGGCCGCTCATATGCGGCCAGCGCTTCGCAATCTCTCCCCGCATCAGAACTTGAATGTCGTCGACAGCCGGAATGTCCGTGGCGCACCGAGATAGAGGCTGTTGGATTGTGCTGTCGACCAGTAATTCTTGTCGAACACGTTATCTATGCTGGCGCGGACAGTGATCGGCTGGTCGTTCCAAGGGGAATTGAACGTGTAGCGTGCGCCAATATCGACGATCGCCCAATCCGGAATTTTCAGATTCTCGTTGTCGTTATTGACAACCTGCTCGCCGGTGTAGGTGACACGGCCGGTCAGCGTGAGTCCTTCCATGAATGGAGTGTCCCATTCTGCACCAACGACCGCGCGGAAGGCTGGTGCGCCATTTGCTCTTTTTCCGTCATTGGTGCCATTAGCAGTTCTTGTCTGGCGAGCATCGAGAAGGGTCAGACCGCCAAGGAGACGTACGCCCGGCGAAATCTCGCCGTAGGCATTCAGTTCGATGCCGCGGTTCCGTTGCTCACCGTCAAGGGCTCTAACCAGCGCTCCAGATGCGTCAACATAACCATAGTAGTTGGCCCGCGTGATTTGGAATGCTGAGAGCGTCGTTATGACGTTGCCCCAGTCGACCTTAACGCCCGCCTCATACTGCTCGCTGACAAACGGCGGAAACACCTCCCCGGCGTTGACATATGGAGGTTGAACAACCTCACCAACCTGCAAGTCCTGCATATAGTTGGCGTAGAGTGAAGCATTCTCCCAAGGTTTGACGACCAGCCCGAAGGCTGGCGTCCAAGCATCGTTTTCATAGCTGGTGGTTAGCTCACCAGTGATCCTATTGAAAACATCGGATTTTACATCCTGGTAGCGGAGTCCTGCTGTAAATTGCAGCCGATCGTCAAACATCGACATAGTGTCGGCGATGGCGATGCTGGACATCCTTGTTTTGCTGGACCTCACCGTTTCACCCAGGTCACGGAAGGCCGGAGCCGGGCAGAAAACAGGATCGTAAATGCTCGTGGTGCAAGCATAGGGCGCCGTGAACAACGCACGTTTCCACTCCATCCCAGCCTGCGACACGTTGAGGCTCAGAGCATGATCGACCAGGCCCGTATTGAACGTGGCCCTCACTCCGCCCTGCATAGACAACACGTCTCGGATATACTCAGCTTGCGTGTGGCCCGACTGGCTGTACTGACCATCCATATCGAGTAGCTGCGGGACGTTCGGCGAAAAGAGGTAGTAGTCGTTTCTTTGCATTCCGATCGCCGCATAGGCGGTTACATTTTCGGTGATGTCGACTTCGCCCCGGATCATGCCCAATGTGGTTTTGACCTTGTGCTCACTCCAAGGCGGCATGAAGTTGGTGTCTCCATCCGGAGCCCTTGGTACGACGCCAAGGCCCGCAACACGAGCAATGTTGATCAGTTGCGAGTTTGCCGGACTAGCCTCGTTGGATTGATGCACGAAGTCTGCGCTTATCCGTACGCGCTCGCCACGGTAGTCCAGATTGAGCGCGGCCGATCCGATCTCCGTCGACTGTGTATCCAGGGGAGTATCGCCCTTGCGGAATGCGCCATTGAAGCGAACGCCGAACTGCTTCTCCGCACCGAAGCGGCGACCGACATCGATATGTGCGCCGATCTGCGAGCGGGAATCGTAGCGTGTGGTGATCTGTGTTAGTGGCTCGTCGCTGGCCTGTTTGGTGAAAAGATTGACGGAACCTCCGATGCCTCCCAAACCTGACGCAGACATACCGTTCAGCAAAGCGCCCGGCCCCCTGAGCACCTCGACCCGCTCAAGATAGTCCGTATCCGGCGAATGCAGAGGCGCCATGCCAACCAAGCCGTTCAGGCTCTTTGAGCCGTTTACCCCGGTGTCGATGAAGCCGCGGATCGTAGTTATTTCGTCGTTGTTCCCTGCTGTTTGGGTATTGGTTAGTATGGACGGATCGTTGGAGAGCACGTCCTGAACGGTCTGCGCCTGCTGGTCTTGAATCTTTCTGTTTGTATAGCTCGTTTGGCTGAACGGCGTGTTCATCGTATCCCGATTGCCGAGCATTCCAACCTGCCCACCCGTGGCCACCTGACCGCCGGCATATTCTTCCGGCAGATTTCCGATTGTGGAGTTGGGATTGCCTTGGCCCTGGATAACAATCTCTTGGAGCATCGTTGAGCCATCGTCAGCAACGCCACCGTCAGCACTAATACGCCTTGCATCGAATATGGTGACGGTATTGCTGCTGGTGAACCTGTAGGAAAGACCCGTTCCTGACAGCAAGGCGGCGACTGCTTGCGACGGGGTCAGTGTTCCGCTGACCGGCTTGCCAACGGCAGAGGCAGCAGATGTCTCGGAAAAGACAACATCGATACCGCTGACACTGACGATATCGTTCATCGCCTGACGAATGGGCTTGGCGGGGATGTTGAACCGATAGACCTGTGCGGTCTGTGCGAATGCCACCCGATGGGCAACCCCGTTTCCGCCGACCGCCGTCAATATGGTCGTCGCCAACAGAACAATCATTCTGCTGCTCTTTGCCTTGCCCATCATGCGCCACCCTTCTCCACAAATCGAAACAACGAGAGCGGGTCGTGCTTTGAATACGTTCTTCCCTGACCTCTCATATTCGATATCGCCGGAGAGGTGGTCGTACCCTCAGGGTAGAGGCAAAAAAATTGCCGCGACCTCTAAAATATTTTCGGAATGGGCACGGAAGTACCCGTCATGGCCCGATCAACACCACCTTTCCCCCGAGCTTGGTCATGCGAAAGCCGATGGAGGACTTCATCGCCGCAAGTGCGGTTTCCGTATTTTCGAGAGAAATGTTGCCGCTGACGCGCTTTTCTCCCACTGCCGTTCCGAGCAGGACGATCCTGCCGTCCCGATAGCGCCCGATCTGTGCCAGAATATCGGCAAGGCGGGCATTGTTGAATATCAACCGCCCGTCATGCCAGGCCATGCTTTCTGCAATGTCCACGGTCTTCACCGCGCTTAGACCGGCCTTATTGTATTCGACACTTTCTCCCGGCTTCAAAACGACCTTTTTCCCATCACTGGCGGAAGAAACCTCCAGACTGCCGCGGGACAAGGTCACGGTGACATTGCTGTTCTCCGCCAGAACCACGTCAAATTGGGTGCCGAGTACTCGCGCCTCGCCATTTTCCGCTTCGACGATAAACGGAATGCCGGATGGGCTGACCGTGAAATATGCGCCTCCCCGCAGAAGACGAACCCGCCGTACGTCGGCTGAGAGGTCGGCATCGATCGCGCTATCTGCATCCATCAGTACCGTGGAGCCGTCGGCAAGGGTCACACTGCGTCTTTCGGCCTTCGCGGTGCTGAAATCCGCGCCCATATTCTGTAGAAAATGGGGATGCTCCAGCCAGATCCAGGTTCCGGCGACAAGAACGGCGAGACAGCTTGCAATGATTGGCCCGGTTTTGGCCCTCCTCTTTTCCCGACGAAAATGGGTGATTTTTTTGAGTGGCTCCGTCAGGTCGTCCCCTGTCTTGTCCGAAACCTTGTCCGCGACCGCACCAAGATCGCTCCACAGCGAACCGACCTCGTTATACGCCTGCGCATGATCCGGCGACATGGACATCCAGTTTGCGAAATCACGCCTTTCAGCTTTCGTCGGCTTACCGTTCATCCGCGTGAACCATGCGACGGCTTCCTTCTCGATAAGCGCCTTGTCGCGGGGTTCAGCAGCCTCATCGTTGTCCATGGACTCTTTCACTTCCAGCAATGATTGGTGATCGGCAAAAGCATCGCCTTGCCGCTTCATAAAAGATATCGCCTGAATCCAGGATTTACCTTCAGAAGCCGTTGGAGACTATCTTGCGCCCTTGCAGGCCATGATTGCCTTGGCCATTTCCCGCTCAACGGTACTGTAGGAGATATCGAGGCCAGCGGCGATCTCCTCATAGGTGCAACCATGCATTCGATTGAGGAGAAATATTTGCCGTGTCCGTGTAGGCAAGGCTATCACCGTCTCCTCCAATCGCTTTAGATCCTCGCGGGCGGAAACGATCTGATCCGGCATGGCGACTGGAGCCGAATACTGTTCTTCGGTTATGCCGGCAAAGAATACCACCCGCCGGCGTTCCGAGCGAAAACGACTGATCGCCGTGAATTTAGCTGCCTGTGAGAGATAGGAAGGGGAGAGCTTCACATGCTCTTTCGCTCTCGACCATACTGCCGCAAACACATCCTGCACAACATCTGCGGCGTTGCTGGCACCCACCTTGCCGACAACCATACGCTCAAGGCGCAGTCTTTCCGAGTTGTATAAGGCTTCGATTTCTTCTGATCTGCTCGACATTGCCGGCACCACGGGCTTTGGGGCTCCGGCGCTAGGCCATCGTCCAACCTGGATCGCTCATTCGATATCCGATGCAAATGTCGAGACAAAAAGTCAAGTTTATAATTCAGCTTGCCTGAAAGTGCCCCTTGGGAACACAACCGATCCCTGCTCGATAGATGCAAAATTGTAACGTGCCGTATACTAGGAGAGGGCAAGAGTTTGATAGGCAAGGCTCGCTATCAATATGGCTTCGTAGCCTACCGTAGGAACCAGCCCCCCGGACCAGGCTCTCCTCTAATATTGGAGTCATTTAGCGTGCAAGGTCCCTGCTGTAATGACTGCCTCGAGGCCGCTTTCGGACCGGCTGCTTCTAGGGCCTTATTGTGTGAGCGGACGTTCCAATCACTCGGAGCGCTTGCCTTCGCGCGAGTTGCCTCTCTCCGCGTCTACGTATCCGAAAGTGCTGGTTAGCCTCAATCTACGTAAATTGTGTTGACTCAGCATGGCATGGTGCAATTTAGGCGAGAATCAATTTATCGTTTAGATCAAGAAGGTGCCATAGCCATCATTGGGGAAACTATGCCGAGCGAGATCGTACACAATCCTGATCAATACATGACTGCCCTCCGTACGATTATAGCCGGGGGCCGAAAGAGGATCGGGTTACTGCTTGGCGCCGGCGCATCGGCAGGAATGAAGAAGGCAGACGGCACCTACCCCCTGATCCCGGCGGTCGCCGGTTTGACCAAACTTGTCCTCGATATACTCGAGACAGAATATGGGAAGCAGATCGCAGAGCTGAAGAAGGAACTCGCGCCCAAGGATGACATCGAGACGCTCCTATCCAGGATTAGGTCGCTCGCGAAGGTAATAGGGCCGGCCAAGATCCATGACTTGGACGGACCCGGATATGCGAAGTTTGGCGAGCGCGTATGCGAGGAGATCGGGAAGGTCGTCGCCGTAACTTTGCCCGAGAGCGGCTCGGCCTACAGCGACATCGTAACCTGGATCACGGGTGCCGGTCGTGATCATCCCATAGAGATTTTCACGACGAACTACGATCTGCTGCTTGAGGAAGCTCTTGAGCGCGTGCGGGCGCCGTACTTCGACGGCTTTACGGGTGGCCGTGAGCCATTCTTCGACCCTGTCACTGTCTCCAACAACGACCTACCGGCAAGGTGGACACGCCTCTGGAAGCTGCACGGATCGCTGGGGTGGTGTTCTAACGTCAAAGACGAGGTGATCCGTTCCGGCAAGGATAACGCCCGGCACCTCGTATTCCCCGAGCACCTCAAGTACGAACAGACTCAAAAGGCTCCTTACGCAGCACTCCTCGACAGGTTGCGCGCCTTCCTCGCTACGCCGGACACGCTACTGATCTCGATCGGGTTTTCGTTCGCTGACGCTCATATCTCAGCGCGTATCGATGAGGGACTCGCGGCGAACCCATCCGCTAGCGTGTTCGCGTTCCAGTTCCAGAAGCTCGGTGACGAGATTTGCGCTAGAGAGCTCGGTCGCCGACTACCTAACTTCAGCGTCTACGCACGTGACGCCGCGCTGGTGAATGGTTCGGAGGGTTCTTGGCGTGTGCCTTCGGAGCTTCCTTCAAAGGACTGGGGACCAATCCGGTCCTCGTACTGGTCGGAACCCCAAGGAGGCGGCCAGCACGAGTTTACGCTCGGGGCAATAGAGGCATTCGCTCGGTTCTTCTCCGCGTCGCGTTCAACGCAGGTCTTCGTGACACCTTGCGCATCCGCTGCGGCGGCCGCGGCGGCCGCATCCGCCTCCACGGTGGCGTAATGAGCGCACCAACCCTTCTCGGTCACGTCGGAGCTGTCGCGGGCGCGACGATCAACGTGCGACAGTTCGAAGGAACCGCCTCGGGTATTGCTATCATTGGCGGTCGCAGTTACCGCATTGGCCAGGTCGGCAGCTTCGTCCGCATCCCGCAGGGCTATCACGACCTGTACGGTATCATCTCCGACGTCGGTGCTACTGCCACGCCTGAGACACTGGTCGACAGCGGGGCGAGAGGGGACCGCTGGATCAAGGTGCAACTCGTCGGCGAGGTTTTAGAAGCGACCTTCGAACGCGGGATTAGCCAATATCCCGCGATTAACGACCAGGTGCATCTCGTCGTCGAGGAGGATCTCGCCCGCATCTACGGGACCGCTGACACGGGTCAGGTGACCATCGGTAGACTGTCGGGAGCCGAAAGCATCCCCGTCCGTATCGATCTGGACAAGCTCGTGACGCGCCACTCTGCGGTGTTGGGATCGACGGGCGCTGGCAAGTCGACGACGGTCACAAGCCTGCTGCGTTCCCTTTCGGTTGGTCAGGGTGACCACTCCAGCTTTCCAAATGCACGGGTGCTCCTGATGGACATCCATGGTGAGTACGGCCGCGCGCTTGGTGAGGTCGCCAAAGTCTTTCGCGTGAACCCACTCGAGAATGAGGAGCGCCTTTACGTTCCTTATTGGGCACTCGATCTGGACGACCTGTTGACGTTCCTTCTCGGGAAGACCGAGGAGAAGGCGCTAACGGCGATTCAGGACCGCATTCTCAGAGAGAAAACTGCAGTCTTAGCTCAGATGAACTATCCCGGTGTCGATGCTAACTCGCTGACCGCCGGCAGCCCTCTGCCGTTCAGCCTGAAATCGCTTTGGCTCCATCTGATCGACCCGGAAATCAAGACGTGGGTGGAGAACACTCAGCAGAATTCGGCTCAGACCGCTCCGGGCGATGCTGAAACACTAACGGCGCCTACTTATCCACTGCCTGGCCAAGGTAATACGTCGCCGTTCGCAAACAAGACGAACGTGCTGTCGATCCGGCGACAGCTCGAACAGCTCCGGTCACGACTACTGGATCGACAGTATGACTTCATGCTCCATCCTGGACCTTGGGAACCGAGCCTCGATGGGGTTACGCAGAGCGACCTGCCGCAACTGCTCGAGAGCTGGCTTGGACACGATCGACCGATTACGGTGTTAGATCTGTCGGGCGTGCCGAGTTCGATCCTAATGCGACTCATTGGAGGCATCCTAAACATCATTTACGAGGCCCTCTTCTGGAGCCGCGAGATGCCCGAAGGCGGGCGGGCGCGCCCTCTGCTTGTGGTTATGGAGGAGGCACATCGGTATCTGGGTCGGGACGATGCCAACCTTGCACGAGATGCCGTTCAGCGCATCGTAAAAGAGGGCCGCAAGTTCGGCCTCGGCGCAATGATCGTGAGCCAGCGCCCATCCGAGATCGACGAAACCATTCTCTCCCAGTGCGGGACTTTCTTTTCGCTCCGCCTCTCCAACTCGTCGGATCGCAGCAAGGTTCAGGCGGCCCTACCTGACAGTCTGAGCGGAATCGTGGATAGCTTGCCTGTACTTCGTACGGGCGAGGCTGTGATCACCGGCGAGGCTGCCAAGCTGCCTGTGCGGTGCAGGATTACACTTCCCGAGGAAGGCAAGCGCCCCACCAGCGAGGATCCGCACGTTGCCCAAAACTGGAGTAAGGAACGCAGTAACGAGAATTACGTGAACGTTACGGCTGCGTGGCGATCCCAAAACCCAAGATGGAAGGAGGAATGAATGGAACGACAGTCAGTAAATTCGTCGAGTTTGGCTTCGGTTGGCTATGATCCTGGTTCGGAGATTCTTGAGGTTGAGTTCGTTGCCACCGGAAAGGTCTATGAATACTACAACGTCCCCCAGTTCATGTACGATCGACTATTGGACGCCTCCTCTATTGGGCAGTTCTTCAATGCTGAGATCAGGAACGCTTATCCGTGCAACCCGATCTGATCGGCCAGTTCTGGTCGATGCCGTTAAGTGAGGTGAATTGTCAATGTTCGCAATCGGGCAGGTGTAATGCGGCTCGAACGACCGACATGAAGGCGCGTAGGGGGAATCGTTTCCGCTGTTAGAGCGGGATGCACTCACGCGCATTCACGCCACCGCTCTATCTGTTTGTTTTTGCCGCGTTTGTGCAGCGTCAGGTGATTCCACCTGACTGCAAAATACTTTATTGGCTAGTGGCTACAAAAGGAAGTCGGAAGAAGATCGTCCGCCTTCGGTTCTGCTAATAAGAATCTCAGCGTTTCAGAGTGTAGTACGTACGAAGGGTTGCCTACCCCTCGACTGCTGGGTCGCCGAGACCCGATGCTGCTCTTTCAGATACAGCGCTGTCCAGTGAGGAACGGTCCTGTCCCTGCCAAATGTAAGCGGTGTTTTCCTCGCACATTGACCAAGCTCGATTGGGCATCCCGAAAAATGCCACTAC
>NZ_JANFDG010000035.1 GCF_024609765.1 Shinella pollutisoli | reverse complement strand
AACAGCATCGTCCCGCCCGCCTGGGCGTTGCAGACCGAGACGTAGCGGATCGTCCCCCAGTCCGCCTCGGCCGGGCCGATATTGACGACGTCGGTCAGCACCGAAAGGCCCGTCAGCGGATCGGCGGCCGAGAACTTTCCGGTGATATCGGCTCGCGCATAGCCGGTATCCGCCGTCGAAAGCTCGCTGTCGAACAGCCCGGCATTGGTCGGATTGCCGAGATGCAGGGCAAGCCAGAGTTCGTCCGGCGGCACCCATGTCGTACGGTCGAGCATGTGGTCGGCGATGAGCTTCGCCGTGTGCAAGGTCAAGGGCATGGGAGGCTCCTGCTATCGGCCCGCGGCCGTGATGCGGCTCTTCTTGTCGCCGGAGATGCGCGTCTCGTTGGTGAGGCGGCGCAACTCACCGCGCACCTCGGCAAGCTCCTCCTTCAGCGCCTCGATCATCTTCGACTGTCCGGCCGCGAAGACCGTCGCCAGCTCGCGGAAGCCGGCGCGGTTGTCGTTGGTGACGATCTGCTGCGGGCGATAGGTTCCCGCCTGCATTGCCTCAAGCTGCGGGCGGTAGCGGGCCGTGGTCGAGGCATTGGCCACGAACTCGCGACCATGGACGACACCGGCGATCTGGTGGACGCCGAGGTCGCCGGTGTACCCGCCCGACGAGAAAGGCTTGCCGCCGGCAGCGAGATACTTCGTCACCGAGGTGGTCAGTTCCTTCGTGAGCTGCGAGACGGTGAGCAAGGTCTTGTCGACCGATGCGAGCGTGCTCACCTGCTTCGACAGGAGGGTGATCTGTTTCTCGGCCGCGGACACCTGGCTGGTGGCGCTCGTCTCGGCCTGCGCAAGCGCCGTGTTCACGCTGTTGAAGATCGCCGCATAGTCCTCGGTCGAGGCGAAGTAGCTCTTCGCCTCCTCCAGATAGGACTGGCTGATCGAGGTCAGGCGGTTCATCGCGTCGCGGTCGCCGACCATGGCGAGCCGCAGCGTCTCCTCGTACTGCCGCCGCGCCTCCGTCAGGCGGTCCTGCGGCGAGAGGACGGAGAGGTTGCTGTCGAGCCGCAGGCCGTCGCGGAACTCGCGCACGCCCTTCGCGAAGTTGCGCCAGGCGTCGAGCGCCTCGTCGAGCGCCGACTTCGCCTCGTCGATCTTCTGCCGGTTGAAATCGTCGATGAGCGCCTGGCGCTCGGCGCCGAGCGCGCGCTCGAGCGCGATCAGCGTCTGCGTCGTCGCGCCGCTCTCCTTCAGCCGCTGGCGCTCCATCTTCGCCTGCGCGTCGAAGAGCTGGAGTTGCCCCTTCAGCCCCGACGCATCGACCGTCGCCTGGAGATACCTCACCCCGAAATCCTGCTGCAGCGCGACCTGCTGCTTGTTGAATTCCTTGATCAGCCGGATACGCTCCGCGCCCGTCGCCCTGTCCAGCGCCACGAGTGCCGCGCCCGTCGCCCCGGCCTCCTTCAGCCGCTGGCGTTCGAGCTTCGCCTGCATGTCGAAGAGCTGGAGTTGCCCCTTCAGCCCCGACGTATCCGTGGTCGCCTGCGCGCGACGCAGCCGCAGATCGGAGACCGTCGAGGACCACTTCTCCGCGTTCTGGACACTCAGGTCCTTGAGAATCCCCTTGAGCAGCTTCGACGGGATATCGAGCTGGTCGGCATACCTGCGCAGCTGCTTGCCGGTCAGGCCGGACTGCATGGCGATGCTGGCGATCGACAGCGAGAACTCCCTGTTGGCGAGCGAGGCCGAGAGCCCGAGCGCTTTCGCGTCCTTCAGGCGCTCATTGTAGAGCTTCTGCGCGTCGGCCATCTCGTTGAGATAGCCCTTGCCGGAAAGCTCGTTGATCGAGCCGCGGACATCCGTGCGGTACTGGTCGCGCAGGCCGGCGACCGCCTTCACCAGCCCGTCCCTGATCGCCTTGTCCGCCTGGCTGGAGCTCATGCCGAGCTCCTTCAGCGTGTTGCGCAGGCCTGCCGCCGTGCCGCGGATGCGCTGCATCTCGGTCTCCATCGGCGACAGCTCCTTCGACCCGGCCAGCTGCGACAGCGCGTAGTCCCGCGCCGCCCGGGTCGCGACCCGCGTGCTTTCCCCGGCCCATTTGGCGTCGGCGATGAAGTTCTTCAGCTCGTCGCGCAGCCCGATGACGCTCTGCTGCGCCTGCACGAAGGGCGAGTTGGAGCCGAGGCCGGAGCGCATCGCCTCGACCGTCCCGTCGAAGGCGGAGCGGAAGTCGCTCTTCAGCGTGGCGCGGAAGCGGCTGATCGCCTCGCGGGCCTCCCGCTCCATGGCCCAGTTGCCGGCCTTCATCGCCGTGCGGCGGATCTTCATCGCCTCCGCCTCGTATGCGGCAAACTCACTGCGATAGTTGCCGGCGCCGACACCAAGACCACGGTCGAGGGTCGAGCGGACAGAGGCGGCGTTGTCCCAGAGGCTCTGCCGCGCCTCTTTCCGCTCCTTGTCCCGCCGGGACGATCCGCCGAACAGCCCGCCCAGAAGACCGCCGATCCCGCCGACGACGGCGCCGATCGGTCCGCCGGCCATGAAGCCGGACAGCGCGCCGCCGATGCCGCCCATCGCCGGGTCCTGCGCCTGGTAGCCCATGCCGAAGCCGCCGAGACCGGCCGAGAGGTTCTTCATCGCCCCTTCGGAGAGCTTGCCGCCGAAGAGCGCCCCGATCCCGTTCTGTGCTCCGGCCTCCGTGCCGGCGAACGCGCCCTTCTCGACAGCCTTCCCGACCTCACGAAGGCCTGCCCAGCGGTCGTTGTCGTTCGCCGCCGGGCCGAAGCCCTGTCCCGAGAACAGTCGGTCAAGGCCGGTTTGCAGGTTGTTCGCGCCGAGTTGGGCGAAGCCTCTCGTCAGCGTGTCGAAAAAGGCATCGGCATCCTTCATCGGCTCCGTGAACAGGTCGGACAAGGCGGAGGACAGCGTCTTGGCAAACTCCTCGCCCGCCTTTTTCTGCGCATCGAACGCTTCCTTGAGGCGCTTCGTTTCGGCCTCTGCGGCGGACATCTGCGCGGCGAGGTCCTTCAGTTCCGCGGATTGCTTCGGACTAAGATCGATCCCCGCGCTTCGGGCCTGGTTCAGAAGGTCCATCTCGTAGCGGAGACGGTTCGCGGCCTCCTCCGACATGCCGAGCACGCTGCGCTCAAGCTCCTGCTGCGCGATGAAATCGCGGGCGCCCTCGACGATGTTTTCGTAGGCCTTCGCCAGCTTCGCGGCCTTCTTGTCTACTTCGCCGATAGACGCGCCTGTTCCTTTGATTTTCGCATCGAGATCAGCGGTTGCTTCCTCGGCAGTTCGGAAGGACGACGCGATGGCTTCCCCCATGTTGCCAAGGGTGTCTTCCGACATGATTTTCTTGATGTTCTCGCCGTGCTCTTTCCATTTTTCGACGACCTTCTTGGAAGGAGCCATCTTTTCGATGACGTCGCCAACCTTGTCGAACATCGGGATACTTGTCCCAAGTACCTCATTGATTTTGCTGTGGAACCAGTTCATTCCGTCAACCATCTTCTGGATGAGTTTATTGACGGCATCGATCGCTACATTCGCAGCGGCAACGAACACGCCCTCAACGAATGCGCTAAGGTTTCCAAAGACAAACTTCACATCCTCGTAGGCAGCGCGGAACGAATTGATAATCAGGTTCACGGTGTCTTTGATGATGCCCCATGCATCGATACCGATGGCCTGCTCAATCTCATCGCGGAAGTGATAGATGGCTGTGACGGCCGCAGTGATGCCGACAACGATCAACCCCAGCGGATTTGCCATCATGGCTGCCGTGATCGCCCGGATTGCGTTGACGCCAGCGATCCCCACGGCCACAAAGGCCGAGGCAATGCTGCCAAGAATTGCCGGGCCGAAAGACGCCAGCATAGCCGCGCCTGCCGTCGTGGCGGCGACGGCGAACGTATCAATGTTGTCCGCGACAGCTTCGAAGGCTGCGCCGATTGTGTCGATAATCGAACCGAGAGGCGACAATGCCGTGGACGCCAGTGCCGCCGCCTTGATAGCGTAATCTCCGAATACCTTGATCCCGTCGGCGATCTTTACAAGAGCAGATGCAAGTGCAGCAGATGCGCCAGTTGCTTCATCAAACCGACCGACAACGCTGAGGATGGAGTTGCCGATCAGCAGCATCCCATCGCCCACGGTAGCGCTCATGCCGTCAGCCTCCTCGCGGAGCGTATCCAATTGCCCGATCAGCGATTTCGCCAGCACATCCCCGGTTATCTTGCCCTGTGTGCCCAGCGTTCGAAGCTGGTTCGTCGTGACGCCCATACCGGCCGCCAGTGCTTCGGCGACGCGTCCACCGGTCGAAATGACGGTGTTCAACTCGTCTCCCGAAAGCTTGCCCATGGCCATTGCCTTGGACAGCGCATTCATCACGGACGCGGCCCGATCCCCCTTGGCTCCGCTGATCACGAGGGCATTGTTGATCGCCTCGACAAAGTTCAGGGTCTCGTTGGTCGAGTAGCCAAGCTCCCGCATTGCCGTCGCGTTGAGCAGATAGCTGTCGGCCGTCTGCCCAAGCGATGAATACGTTCGTCGCGCCATATCATCGAGGCGCTTCATCACGGCCGCGCCATTCGCCATCGAGCCTGCGGCGATGTTCACTCGCCCCGTGATGTCGGTCCAGGTGTCGGCGTACCGGATGAAAGCAGAACCAGCGAATACCGCACCAAGAGCCGCCGCCATACGCGCCAATACTGCCATGGCCTGCCGGGCCGCCGCCATTTCGCGGTTCATGCGTTGGGTTGCAGTCTCAACCTTCCGAGACCCTTTAGCGAGGCCATCAGTAGCGCGCTCCGCGTCCTCAGCAGACTTGACGAGCCGGCCAAGCTCATCGCGCGCGCGCTCAACTTGGCTGGATTCGACTGCGAGACCAAGAGTTGCGAGATCTGTCAAGGCTTTACCTCTGAGATAGGGTCGCGTTATCGTCCTCACTTTTCAAGGGAGGATACGATGCGGTCGATTTTGGTGGCAGTATTGATGTTGGCGGGAACATTCCATGCGAATGCTGCCTGCAACGAATCGCTGTTGGAAATCACGGCTTGGAACATCCAAGCAATCGACGCCGACACGAACGAATTGTCATATTCAATTCGTTCCAACGCTGCGAAAGACATTCGGATGATTGATGGCCAACTCGGGTTTCGAGATGCTTTGGGTGGCCGGATTGGTCCGCTTCAAATTGAACGCGACACGGTTATTCCGGCCGGCGGGACGTTTACAGATAAGGGTTTGTGGGGTCGCTACACCTTCGAGAGGCTTCTCAGGCTCAAGAAAGAAGAAGTTGAGCCCTATACCTGCATTCGGGCCGTTCTCTACGAAGACGGCACCAAAGAGACTTTCGACTGACTCGACAACCTCACATTGGCTTGGTTCAATCCTTCCGAACGGGAGGGAGGAAGTCCAATGCTGGCCGAAGATGAGCTTAAACGATCTGCCGATAGAAAAGGCGCTCTTAGGAGCGCCTACCTGTATTGCCTTACCCACCGAGCCCCAGCTTCGCCTTGCCCCATGCGATCAAGGCTTCCATTGCAACGGCCTCGATGTACTTCAGCGGGACCGTCGCGAGCTTTTCAGGGCCAAGCGCATCCTTTATCTTCACCCAGACGGTTTCCTCGGTAAGGAGCGCCCCTGCAAACTCGTGGCCTTGCCACGAAAGATCGACCGCTAGAATGCGCTCGTCACCCATGAAGGGCGTGCCGTCTATGTACCCCGCCCGATAAAGCATTGACACATGGCGGTTTACGATCTTCGCGTCATAGCCGGGGATTGAAATCTCCTTCCCCTCAAGGCCTTCCTTCGCGATCACGACGCGAAAGATTTCCCGCACGAGTTCCATATCTCTCCGCATGTCCGTTCCCCTCCCCTGGACATGGTCAAGCTTCTTCATCGTGGCGAGGATTGCAACGTTCATGTTCATTTCGATCTCCTGACGACCGTCCGCTTCTTCCCGAGCCCAGCAGTAAGGTCTTTGACACCCGCGACATCGTCAGCGTCCGTAATCTCTCGGACACCCTTTTCGCCCTTACCTTTAGGTTTGGACGTTTTTAGAGCCCAGAACAGCGAGACGATCGCCTTGACTTCCCAGGGGCGCATCAACGTGTCGGTCAGGCGGCAATAGGCCTCGATCTCCTGATAGCTGATTGGGCACTCATCCATACCGACCTGTCGTGTCGCCATCAGGTCTTGGAACCAGTCCCATACGTGCCGACCGTCCCAAGGCGGGAGCGCGGCAAAGTCGTTTGACCTACCGCGCTTCGCGTACTCGACGGCATAGTCGCAGAGTTCTTCAACGATCTCCGAGGCTATGCCTTCGTAAAATTGGCCCGGTCACCGACGAACGAATCCGCCTGATCCTTCAGCCACGGAAGTCGACGGTACAGCCGCTTCGCATTCTCGAAATTGCATTCCAGCGCCTCGCCGTCGACCTTGATGCCGGACCAAGCGACGGTTGCCAGAGCAAGCGTGACGATCTTGTCTTCCTCGGACTTCTCGGCCGTGACGGATTTCGGCCGGAAGCCCTTCTTCATCACGTCATTGATGAGATCGTTCTGCCGCTTGCGCAGCTTGGCGCTATCGGCGCCCAAGAGGGTGATCGTCGTCTCCTTGCCGGCTTCATCGAGGACCGGCGCGCCAGTGCCGGGGTGCTCCACGGTCATGACGGCGCCGGTCTCGGCCAGTTCCTTCGTGTCGATCGATGCAAGATCCATTGTTCAATCCTTTCGGGGAATACGTCGGGTTGTCGGGGTGGACCGCCTTGCCCCGACGACAAGGCGGCCCTATTCACGCGCGAATGGCTTACGAAGAGATCGGCTCGGAGAGGACTTCGATAATGTCCGACGAGATGCCGATGCTGAACGTCCTGCGGACGACGTTGTCGTTCGTGCCGACGTTCTTGGCGCGAGACATGACGAGACCCAGGAAGTATTCGACCGAGTCGGTGTGGTTCTCGTCGCGGGCGTCGGCGTATTCGATGCGGAAAGCGTACAGGAAGTTGGTCTTTTCCGCGGCGATGAGAGCGATCTGGCCCTCGTCAAGCGGATCGTCGCCGACGACCAGCGCCAGCGTGCCGGCGTCTCGGGCGCCCTTCAGGTGGCGAACACGAGCGTCACCGACCGAGGTGAACGTGACGTCGGAAGCGGAGTCGCCGTGCTCGCCGAAGTCCTCGACCTCGCCGACAACCTTCCAACTGCCTTCGGCAATGGCTTCGAAATTGGCAAGTGCCGTTTCGTCAGTGGTCCAGTCGATGCTGGAGAGCGCGGTCGCCGGCCCGACGAAAATCTTGGTGCCGGATGCGGTATTGACTGCCATTTGGGGTCTCCTTTGATGGCATGAAGGGAACCCCGGCGGGTCAGCCAGGGCAGTTACCCGGTCAGCGCCGGGAATGGAATGTGGTGACTAGGCCAAGGTCTCCACGAAGACCGAGACGGGAGTGATCCAGTATGCGTCCGACCGATATGCCTGCGAGATGCTCGGTGCCCTCTGGACACGGACGGAGACACCACCGAAGGTCATCCGGTGATCGGTCGGGAAATGTTCAGCAATCTGACCGGCGAGTTCCGTGTCGACTTCCGGTGCCTGGTTGAGGCTGAGTGGCGAGAATATCGTCAACTGCAATATGCCCGGCCGGCGATGGGCTCCATTGCTCGACACGGCGCGGCGCTGGGTGACGTTCGGCATCCAGTGGACCGTGAGGTATTTTCCAGACGTTGGAGCCGAACCTTTCGGCCAGACCACCGGCAGCGCGGGCGACAGGGTAAGGGACTGGATGCGGGCCTTGATCGCCATCCAGATATTTGTCTCTATCGAGGGCATGGTCACCTCAAAGCCCGAACCGGGCTTTCACATCAGCGGCCTTCGCCGCGACAATGGATTGCCAGCGTTGGGCCACGAGTTGGACCCACGGACGAGGAGGCATGTGCTCAGTTCCATATGCAACGTATGCTCCATAGCGAGCCGTATAGCCGAGGTAGATCGTTTCCCCAATCTCGGCATTGTTGATGACGAGCTCGATCTGCCCGAAATCTGGCGTGACCGGCACGCCGGGGTTGTCGATGCTAAGCCGCGGCATTTCGCCGTTCGACGCCATGAGGGAAGCCTGAAGGAACTTGGTCCGCTTGTAGTTCGGGCTCTCCGGCGTCTCGTAGATCATCGTTTCCAGTTGGTCGCTCAACTGGATGGCAAGCTCCTGCACCGATTCCTTGAAAACCGCCTCCTGCGCTTCCTTGACGCGGAGTATCCAGTCCCCGACCTGAGCGGAGAAAGAGAGCTTTGCCATTACTGCCCCGTCCTCTGGCGATAGCGGCGGAGGGCGATATCCGTATAGTTTAGACGGTACTCAGCCCGGCAGAAACAATTGAGCGTGTGTTTCGCCGGAGCCTCAGGGTCTCGCGGATAACGCAGCTTCGTTCCATCCGGCGCGACGAACGGCTCTTCGAAGCCGACTTCCTGCCCTGCCATCTGCCGGTGCTGCCAACGTTCTGTCTGGCGCGGCGTGTGTCTCCATGTCTTTGTGATGTCCGCCGCGATGATTTTGCCTTCGTTGATCTGCTGGCGAAACGCATCGTCCCGGCTCTTATCGAGGGCGACCATGGTTTCGTGCCGCGAGAGGACACGTCCGCGAAAGTCGAGCGACCGTGCTTGGTACTGCCCCACGGCGCGGGCAACGGTATCCGCCGGCAAGCCGGCCTCTTCCCTGATTGCCTTTGCTATGGAGCGATCGAACCGCTTGTCTCGTAGCTTCCACCCCTTTTCGGGATCGATGGTGCCGTCTGCGCGCATGCCGATAATCTCGCGCATCTTGGCGATATCGCCCGCTGTCAGCGCTTCGCGGAGGGTTTCGCCGTGCTCCATTTGCTGGCGAGTTAGCCCGAGAACACCGCCTTGGCGCATCCCGGTTGTAGGATCGACCTTTCCCCGGCCGACGACGGCGCGAACCGCCGCGTTCGGACTACGGCCTTCGGCGAGGTTTTTCGTCAGCACCTCGCGGATGCCATCCTTCATATCCTGCGATATCCCGCGGACCAGATCAGCGGCATGACGACGAATTTCCTGCTCGCCGGCAAGGTTGCGGACGCCCCAGGTGAAGACGACGCGGTTGCCCTGCGGATCCATCAGGTGTGGCATGGCGTCCACCGTGGCCAGCCCGCCCGCATTGTAAGCCTGAACGATAGCAACCTCGACGCGGGAGAACATCTCAGGTTCGAGGTTCAGCGCATCGATCGCGCCGGCTACGTCGCCCTTCTCCAGAAGCTCAATGAGCCGGGCAAGGATAATGCTGGATGAGATTTTGGCCAGCGCCTCCCGCCATGCCGCGCGGATAGCCGGCTCCCAATCGGCGGCAAGCTGCTCAAGGATTTCACGCTCAGAGAGACGCTTCAGCATTTCGACGCCTCTGACTGAGCCAGCTTGCGGCTCTGTATCCTCCGGAGCCGTTTGGCCTTGCGCTTCGCGTCGGCACGCTTATCCCAAGCTCCGCCGCCGTTCTTTGCGCCGGCATGCTCCGTCTTGAGGAACCGTCTGCCGAGCGCCATTACGAGGACACCTCATCTAGCGGGCCGGCACTGCCCTGTTTCGCCTCGATCTCCCAAACCGCCCGGGCCGGGTCAGTCTTCGATGGGCCGACAATCGTATAGGTCAGGCCACGGACGATGATTTCATCGCCGAGCTGCGGCTCAACAGCCAACGTCGGCACGAGAATGCAGACTTTCTTGCTGCCGGACTGCACAAGGTCGTTGGCGAGATAGAATGCCGACCATTCCTCTTCCCATCCCATGCAGTCGAACGTTTCCACCACATCAGGAGGCACCGGCACCCACGGCGCATCTTCATCGACCTCGCCCGGCGTAATGCGGGTCAACGTCAGCTCGTAGGCCACGTCCGCGGCTTGAAGGCCGTCGGCGACCATCTCGGCGATTTCGTCGATCAGCAGGCTCATCACGCCCTCGCTGCAAATCCGACAAGCGTTCCGCTCTTCGGTGCCACCAGCCCGGCCAGCAACCCGTCTATGATCGAGAATGTCGTTTCGGCCGGCGCTCCATCGGCGAACTCGACCCGAGCCGACCCAGCGCCAACCGCCTTGATCTTCCCACCCCGCTTCAGGTCGGGCGACATGCTGCCGGGCTTGACCAATTCGCGCCGCGCCGCCTCAATGATGCTGAATTTGACCTCCTCCGGCGCATGGTCATTGTCCCATTCATCAATCCAGCGGGAATTGTAGGCCGAAGCAATGAAATCCTGGCCTCTACGAAGCGCGGCAGTCTTTGCGTCATCCGTGCCGATCCAGTTCGCCCAGGCGCGCGCAGTAGCGTAGGCGTCGGCTTCTTCCAAGGTGACCGCGAGCGTCGTGAAGGAAAGCATCGGTCATTCCTCGCACTTCATGTGGCAGACGTTCCCGCCGGTCGCATCGTCCAACAGCGCGGCAATCTCCACGGCCTTGATGGCATCCGCCCCCATGTACATGGCAGCCTGCGCCGCCGGTGAGCCGGAGCCGAACGCGGTGAACTCGCAGCTCACCTCAAATGAGCCGGACATCTCGTAGATGGTCAGAGTACCGTCTTTGGCCATGTGGATGACCCTGCCCATATCGCCGAGTTGCGGAGCAGGTTGAGCGCGATCCCCATCAAGCCAACGGACGAACTCGACAGAAATTGCGTAATCTCCTGTGACAGCGCAGACCGCACCGTCCTTCATTCTGAATAGCTTCTTCGCCGGGTGCGGCTGTTTCCAGCCATTGACCATGAAGCGACTGTCAGCGGCGAGCACGCCGTCGCGATACGCAACGGTCGTCATGCGCCGCGCTCTTCACGAGCCAGATCGCGGAGAGCCGCGAGGTCTTCCAGCGGGTCGCGCGGGTCGAAATCTACATGCATGGCCGTCAGGTCGGCCTCGATCTCGCGACGGGTGAGGCCATTCGATGCCTCTTCGTCCTGATCGGCCGGCTTGTTGAGCACGTTGAATGCCTCAATCAGCTTCTCGCGCCCGAGCTTGTGATGCGGAGCTTTGCCGGTGGCTTCCTTGATCGCGACGCGGAGTTGATCGTCGGAAAGCTGGTCGCCGCTGTCCGTGCCGATTTCGGCCTTCAGGGCGCCGCCGCGTTTCACGATCTCGCCCTCAATCACCTCATGCGCCTGCAAACTGTTGATGACGGGCGCAGAAGAGAAGGCTAACGCGAGAAGCCGCTTTTCGGGCCACGGCAGATCGCGCCAACCGTCGGGGATGGCGGTATCTGCATCCTGTGCGCCGTGAGGCGAAGTCGGACCTTGGCCATATCTTTCGACGGCAATCCCGATCGCCTCATATGCCTTGACCACTTTCGGCCAGTCCCCCACCACGATCACCTTCGACACACCGGAGGCAAGCGCCTTCTGAAAGAAGCGAGGATTGCGATAGGTCATGCCGGGCTCGAACCCCGAGCGCTGGGTGGAATAGATCACGGTTCCGGACATGAAATTCTCCTTGTCGGGAGTGCGGTAGTGGTCGATGGGCGGGGCGACCTTGGGCCGCCCCGCGACGTCATCAGGTCGACGCCGGGGTGACGTCGATCAACACACCTGCCGTGGCCTTGTCGCTGTCTGCGTACTTGCGCCAGTTCGCGGCGGTGCCAAGCTGCGTCAGGTTCGGGTTCGACGGCGCCGGCGGGGAGGCATCGTAGGCCCACGAGTAGCCCAGAAGATTGACGTTGAACGTACCTTCCGAGCGGTAGCCGATCGCGAGGTTCTCCTGGTCATCGATGTTGTAGAGGCGGAAGCCGGGCGGCTGGCTCTCCACGATTTCGACGGCGCCGGACTGGAGACCGAAGATCGTATCGGCCGGGATGCGGTCGGAGACGAGGACCGGCTTGCCCATGGTGCCGGGCGTTCCACCGTAGATCACAAGGCCGGCTTCCTCGTAGATCTTCTGATCGATCGCGTCGTCCACGAGGTCGAAGTAGACCGAAGAGTCCATGCCGAAGATCGCGATACGGTTGAACCGGTCGCCGAACTTCCGCATGCCCTTGGTCAGCACCTTCTTGTGATCCGTGGCGAAGCTGCCAGTCGCCACCATGTCGGTGTTGCCGCCGATAGCGGCTTCGAGCGAGGCAAACGCCGCCTGGACCATGTAGGCCATCGTCGCATCAGCGGCGTCCTGCCCGACCAGCATGGCGAATTCCGACACGGAACGTGCGCGGCGCTTGAAGGCTTCTTCCGTGGTCTTGTACGGACCGTACTTCCACGGGGCCTTGACGCCGACGATCTCATCGGAGCCAATGGCTTTGCCTTCGACGGAGGCAGAGGAGTTCACATTGCGGTGCTCGACTTCGCCGCCGATCTTGTAGAAGGCCTGCTTGTCGAGATCGCCTTCGATCGCCTCGGAGCGCATGACAACCGCGCCCTGAGAGTTCTGATTGAAGACGGCGAGCACGTCCTGGATGCGCTCCAGGTAAGCGGTCTGTGCCTGGCGATTATAGATCACCATGTCCGAGTTGAGGGTGGTTTCGTCTGCCATGGGGGTTCTCCTACTTCGGCAGTTTCAGGAATGCCTCCTGACCGTGCTCGGCGATGTAATTCGCCTTGTCGGCATTGGTCATTTGGCTGCGCTTCAACTGGCCGCGATCCCCGCCGCCATTGCCCGGAAGCTTCCCGCTTCCACTCTGGCCGGAAGCCTCGAAGGCTCGGCCGAAAACTTCAGAGGCCTTCATCTCGGCGATGAGGCCTTTGATATCCATGTTGTTGCCCTTGCCGTCGATCCGGACGTTGCCGTTCCTGTCGACGACCTCGACCTCAAACTTGCCGTCCTTTTCGACGGTGCGGGTGGCATTGAGGACGTGCGGCAGCAGCAGATCAACCGAGCCCTTGGCCTCGGCAATTGCCGTGGTAGCGCGCTGTTCGCGCAGCAGGCCGTCGATGGTGCCGGTCAGGCCCTTGATCCGCTCGTCTCGGCTCGACAGTTCGCCGCTATGCTTCTCCAGAAGCTGCGACTTGGCGGCCTCGAATTTCGTGTTGGCGATCTTGTCGGCTTCCTTGGCCGGATCTATTGCGGTCAGCTCCTCCAGCTTCGCCAGCGCTTCGCGGGCCTTGTCGGGATCGAGGTCTTTGAACCTCACCACTTGGCGCTCCAGCCCCTCGCGCGTCGTACGCTCCTTACCGAGCGCTGTCTTGAGGCCCGACACGTCCTCAAGGGCGAACCCGTCGACGCTTTCCACATCGAGGCGAAATTTTCCCGACGTTTCGTCCTTCACATAGAATTCACGCGCCGACTCCGGCAGGGAGTCGACCGCATCAACGATCGCTTTCAGTGCCATTTCTAATCCATCCCGGATTGATGATTGCGCGTCCCGCGCGGGGTTCGGCCCGTATGGGCCAGTGAGTGCCGGCTTCGACCGCTGCTATCCTAGCAGCCAGTCCGGCGTCGGCTTGCCGAGAAGTTCACGCGTCCACCCAGACATCGACCGGACGCTGTCTTTGATCACCGGATAGGCTTCCTGCCATCCGGCTTGCATCGTCGCGGCGCCGCCCCAGCGTCGTTGCCGCACGATATGCATGGCATCTGGTGACATAGGCACTCCGCAACACAGGGCTCTTTCGTGGCCTCGGTTGACAAGCGCTACCTTGGTGCAGAAGAGCCCAGAAGAGCCGCTGTGTGTTTGCCCCGGAAACCGATAATCGGTTTCGATGATGTCGAGCGCCTCAATTTCGCGAACAACGTTCGGCGGTTGCTTCTCCCGCCACTCCGATTTGACGTAGAGCGCAGCCGGCTTGGGGAAGCCCCGCCGGTCTCTTGCCTCCAGCCACGCTATGAGCTTCTCCGGGTGGAATGTGACGACGACGCACTCGCCGGGCCAGTTCGGGATCGTGTCGTTGCACGTTACGACCTCTGCGAACTCTCCCATAGCAAGCGCGTCCTCGACGTCCTTCCAGACGCTGAGCGCGCTCCCGACGATTAAAGCTGGACGAACCATGTGAAATTCTCGCCTGTCTCGACAGCCCTACCGCCGGCCCATTCACCCACGGCTCGGTCAACTCCAGACATATCAGCCGTCTGCAGCGGGTTGCGGTAATCGTGCCCGCACAGCCAACCGCCCTTTCGGACCTTGCTCTCCCACGCATGAATGTCGGCCTTGCAGCCCTCATAGCTGTGGTCAGCGTCGATGAAGACGAAATCCAGCGACCCGTCGTCGAATTGTGCCGCCGCGTCCACAGACGGCATATGGATGACAGTTCCACGCCTTCCGAACGAGGATACCGCCATGATGGCTGCAGCCTTATTGGCCGAACATGTCTCCGCGTCCTGCATGGCGAGGAAGTCGCGCGTCTCGCGGTAATGGTCCGGCTGCTCGTGCTCTGGCAGCCAGCTATCCACCATGATCAGTTGGAGATCATTCCGGTTTCGCAGAAGGAACGCGGATAACTGCCCCTGATAAACCCCGACTTCAACGCCGATGACGTTGCCAGTCGGAAGGCGGGAAAGGATTGCCATGCCGCGTTGATGCACGGCGCCGTGTTTTACCGCCATATTTCGGGCACCCATCCTGTTTTGATCTCGTGCGGCTTCGGCTTGCCGTGGAAGGCCACAACGGCCGCGCCGATGCACGGTGCCCCCTGGCACCGGTCAACCTTGTAGGAGGCGATCGAACGCTCGCCAGCGACCTGGTCGAAAAGCAAGATCTCCTCCCCATGGGAGAGGAGCTGGTCCTCGATAAAGGCCTGGTCACCGATCCGCTTTTCGCTCGCCAGCATGCGGTCGTATCGGCGAGCAATCCCTTTCGGGTCTGCCCTGAATGCCTCGGTGATGAAGGAGAAATCCCCGTTCCATGCCATGGCAGTCGAGCACGCATGCCCGACGCTGAAATCGTGCGCCATCGTAAACCGATGTGGAAATGATGCGATCCGGTCGAGCGACCCAACGACAATGCTGTCCAGGTCGAAATAAAGGACCCGGCCGGTTAGCCCGACAGACGGATGCCACAGGCAAATTTTGGACCACCACCCCGGCCACAACTCTGGCAGGGAAATTGCCTCAACTCCGGCCGCATCGACTTCTTGCTCCATGTCTGTCAGGCAGGCGAAACGATGAGCGGTGCTAAGATGTCGCGCCACGCCGGCGCGCAGCTTCCGCACCCAGTCCGCAGTGTAGACCCCGCCGGACTTCAAGACGCAAGCAACAGTGATCATTCCGCCGCAATCCGGGCCGGGGGTGTCATCGCCGCGGCGAGCTCGTCGTCGCCGGGGTCACCGGGCAACTCCTCTTCGAGGCGCTTGATCTCTCTGTCGGCTTCAAACTCCTGGCTGAGAACGCCGCGTTCCCGCATCTCCTCCCAGTAAGTCTGCTGGCTGAGGTCGCCATCCTGTCGCATCCCGCGCAGGATCTCAGGTGCCTTGTCGGTCCCGATGTCGATGGCGATGTTCGTATTAACGAAGACGGTGGGCTCCACGTTGATATTCAACCACATCGCCGTGAATTTGAACGCCTTTTCCAGAGCGTCCTTAAGCAGCCAAGCCCATGCCTGCACAGCGCTGGAAACCTTCTGCGACTGAAGCATGGCCGTGATCTGCGTCATGCCGGCCGTGCCAGCGGTGAGCGGTATGCGGCCTATCTCGCGCATCTGGCGCTCCAGCTTATCCACCTCATCGGAGAGGAACTTGAGGGACGCCGCGGTCGGCTCGATGTACTGCCATTGGCCGTGCTGCCCCTGGTCGTTCATCGGGGCGTAGAGGACCGACGCTGGCCCGATCGGAACGGTAACAGGCCGCTGGCCTCGTGTCCCATCGTCCTTCTCGTAGACCTCCATGGGAGGCGTGATGCCGTTGCCGGCGAGCATCGGGAACGCCGTCTGCTCCTTCGCCATCTTCAGGTTCGTTTCCGCCTGATAGTGCTCGATCTGGAGTTCCGCCACATCGTTGAGCGGCGGCAAGACACGCCACGACGAACCATCGCGCCGGCCGGTGATGAACGGAACGAGGGCAATGACGCCGATGGTGATCGGCCCTTCCTCAATCAATTGCCATGCATCGCCAGCATCGCTGCCCTTCTCCCACACCTCGTAGCGGGCTGGGGCGTAGTCGGTAACGTGGCCCGCCTCATCGGCAATGGGATCACGAACGAGAACGCGAACGCGGCTGACGGTCTCCTCGTCAATGCCGTTTTCGGCCCGGCGCACATAGGTCTCGTTCATTCGGGCGTAGACGAACTGCTCCTTGCCCGCGACCACAGCGGAATAGACCGCCAGCATATCCGTGGCGGCGATCCTGACCCAGAACGGACGCGCACCCATCTTGCGCTCATCGGCCAGCGTAGCGCCCTCTGGCAACCGCGTATGATCGACCAGCAGCCAATCAATCGCGCTGTTCACGCCGTTGAAGAAATATTGCGTCGCAAAGGCGTGAAGATGATTGCCTTGCCCGTCCACGTCCTCGACAACGGCCTTGATCGGCTCAGGCACGCTCTCATTGACCAGCCGCACCTCTTTCGTGAACGGCTTCGACGCCAGGTTCTCCACGATGTCGCGATAGATGTTCGTGAACTTCGCGTTCTCTCGACGGTACTTGTAGTTCGCGTTGCTCTCGTTCGGGAAC
This sequence comes from Shinella pollutisoli, assembly GCF_024609765.1. Taxonomy (GTDB): domain Bacteria; phylum Pseudomonadota; class Alphaproteobacteria; order Rhizobiales; family Rhizobiaceae; genus Shinella; species Shinella pollutisoli. Next base: position 35,066 of record NZ_JANFDG010000035.1, on the reverse strand, counting down.
TGCGGCAGGAACTTCGGAACCTTCCGCATCGCAGCAGCGCCATGCATGATGGTGCCTACCATCGTCCAGTACGGCACCATTGCTTGATAGTCTCCGCTGGTGGACAGCAGATCGGTATTGTCAGCCATCAGCGTGATTGCCTTCCGTATGTGCCGAAAAGGGGAGCGGCTGGCTCAAAGCTCGTGATGAGAGCGTTGAATGCGCGGCTCGTGCTGTCAGCATCATCATCGTGCTTGGCTTCCGGAAACCCTTCCAGGCTCGTGAACCAAGATTCATTCCATGGTCCTCGCAGAACGAGCACGTTTCCGGCCTCAGCCTGCGCGGAAAACGGGGAGAACCGCGTGACCTTATCCCCGGATTCAGGCGTCGCCCGCGCTGTGTAGCCCGAGAGCATCTTGACGAGGCTCGCCACCTGCGACTTGCCGGCCTGCCCCGGATCCTGCGGGAGCGAGATGTGGACTTCCTTGCCGTCTGCAGCAGCCGTATTCTTGATCAGCGTTTCCACGCCATTCGGGGAAAGCCAATCGCTTGTGCTGTGCGCTACGATGTACCTGCCATCGGCAAGCTTCCCGATCTTTGTCCCGGACGTCGCATCAGGGTCCGTTCCCTCAACCTTCGGCGTCGACGCCAAGTCCCAGCCCCGCATCCAGCGAACGACGTTTGCGGGAACGGCGTCCACAACCTGGCACCAACCACGCCGGAACAGGAGCCCCGCGGCGGGCCGGATTTTCCAGTTGCCGCCGAGAAGACGTTCCCGCTCGACCGTAGGCAGCGCCATGAGGTTCGCTAGGTAGCCGGGATCGGCCGCCATCAGCGCCTTGTTGTCGGTCAGCTTGGCCGGGACGAATGTCACCGACTTCGGCTCGATCGGCTTTTGCTCGCCGTTTTCGTCTGGCGCGGTGTAGTCGGCGAGGTCCGCCGGCGTATCGCCCCAGATGATCTTGTCGCCGATCCGCACGAACCAGCGGAGTTTGCCGGCACGCTCCGGGATAGGAAGCCCCGTTTCCTGATTGATCCACCAGGATATGAACTCCGCCACCCAGCTATCCGCATCGGGGTTGCACGTTGCCCTGACGTAGGGCCGAACACCGCACATAGAGCGGTTGCGCGACAACAGATACCAGAATTGCTTCTGGGTGAAGTGCGTCAACTCATCGAAGCAGATGAGCGGGATTTGCGAGCCCTGCCAGTTTGATACCGTCTTGTCGTGCTCGAGGTGCGCAAAGCTGACCGACGAGCCGGACGGAAATGTCCACGACAGATCTGGCGCCACCCGCGGCTTGGCGTTGAGGCAGGGGTAGAGCTTTTCGCTCTCGTCCCAAAGGCCGCCCTCATTTCTGACCTGCACCAGCGTGCGGCGGAAGAACACTGCGCCGAACTGCGGGTTGGCAATATGGCGCAGCGGCTCCATCAGGAGTGCCCACGTCTTGCCGCCACCTGCCGAGCCGCCGTAGATCGCGATATCGGCCGAAGACCCGAGGAACTGCGTCTGCGGCCCTTCCTGCGGCCTGATTACCGTCTGGGCTGCTGCCGCGCCCTTCTCATCCCCTGCCATTATCGGGCAACTGGAAGATCGTCACCGGTGATACGGGCACCGGCAAATCCTTTCCATCCTTCCCTGTCAGCTCGCGCCGGTTCGTATAACTGCCGCCTACTTCCTCCGCCGCCTGCTTGAGCAGTGACGACGCCAACACCATGTTGCCCTGCGTCTCAGCCTTGTCGACCATGCGCTGCAGAGCGCGAAGGCGAACCGCGCGGTGGCTGATACCAATGGATGCCGTATCCTCAAGAAACGTCTTGCGCGTCTCCTCGAACAGCGCACGCCATTTGGGCGCGAGGCCCGACGCCGCCTTCTTGTTCGGGTCGTGGCTCTCGACAAGCTGCCGGCTGATTTCGACGCCGAATTCCTTCTTGACTGAAGCAGCAACGATCGACGGGCTATCGAAACATGCCAGGGCTTGGACGATGTAGGTTTTCACCTCATCGGAGAGTTTCGCTTTTGCCATCTTCGTGTCAAAGTCCAGTCAAGGGAGATAAGCGATGACTATCCGGCCCGTGAAATACAGAGTGAAGCAGCCTGTCGTGGTCGATGGGCACAGGGTCAGCGATGGGGTCTACGTCGGTCAGAAAATCTCGGACACCGAGATCGAGAGACAACGGAACCGGCTGTTTTCCTACTTCCTGCACTTGGCAACCCAGAAGGCGGGCAAAGGGGCAACCGGAGTGCAACGCTTCGACCTCGATGTCACCGACCTCGTGATAAGTGGTCAGATCGACCTGGGTTAAGCCACACGCAGATTGCATGTGCCGCATGCATGCTCGATGTGGGCTCGGGCAACCTCAGGCGGCCTGCTGGCAGCATCTACGAGCTCGCGCACTCCGGCGGCATCTGCCCCGTAGCGCCGAACCACGCCGATGAACTGCTCTACGTCATGTCCACGAATGGTGAAGACCGGGCGGCCGGTCTGACTGTTGAACTTCGGGGCGCCGAAACTGTCGACGTCCTGGGCGGCGTGGTAAAGCTCGTGCTCCACCAGAGCCATGAACTCCGCATCACCGCAGGCGGCGCAATAGTTGGCATCGAGCGTGATGATGAAATCCGGCACTGAGCCGAACCATTCCCTGATCTGCTGCTCAACGCGGGCCTTTGCCCACTTGCCCATCGCGCCCTGCGGCGTTCCGGTCTCACATTGGCCTATGACGCGCTTGCCCTTGCGGGTGTTTTCGACGGCGGCCCAGAGGTAGCCGATGCGAGCCTCTGCGAGATGACCATGCTCGGGGTTGGCCACCGGCGAGGCCTCATCCAGGAACGTAACCTGCACCCATTCCGGCATGTCGAGCGCGGGGGTGAAAGGCGATCCATCCACTGCGAACACGCTCTCCGGTGGTTGTGGGCGTTCAATCATGACTTGCCTTTGGCAACGGCCTGCGCGAACTTTTCATGCCGGGCATTTTTCAAAACTGGCATTGACTAATCCTTACCTCCGCACCAAACGCTTAGGCAGTGTCCGATCACATACAGGGGGTAAGGATGGGCAAGTGGTTGTTAAGCGGAGCGGTAGGGTTGCTCGGAGCGGTTTCTAGCGCGATCAGCATATACACTTTCGTCATGCCGGCAGAGCGCGCTCAGGCCGCGCTCGATGCAAGCCGGGAAACAGAGATGCGCATCGCTGCCGGCGTCGTTGAACAGATGAAAGCTCTTGGCTTTGATCTGACAAAGGCACAAGAACACCTTTCTGGCGGAAATGCCTCAGAGGCCATAACCTCCGCGCTGGAACTCGTTGCCCTGCCCGAACAGGATGAAACTCTGAAACTCAAAACAGACGTCGCGTATCAAATCACACCGTACAAGTTGCCGTTAGGGCTTTACTTCGTGAGGGAAGACACAGCCATCGGGACCCTTGCAGGAGAAAAGACTGAGTTTCCTTTAGCAAAACCTGTGACGCTGCCCGCACCTGCGGAACGTTGCTCGCTCACCCTCATGAAGGGTGTCAATGAGGGGGCCAACAGGGGTTACGCGGAAGTCCTAATCCACTGCCGACCAGCGTCGTGATATCTCTGTCTCTACCCTCCACCGAGGATACAGAGAGAAGCATCGGGTCGACTCTCGCGGCCTAACCAGTCATTCTGCTTCCGCTTGAACCAGAGGAGTGTTGCGTCATGGCTCGGCGGATTGCGTGGCTGATTGTGATAGGTGTCTTGGCCTACGCTTGCTTCTGGATGGCGTGGAATTGGTTTTGAGAAGCCGGACCTAAGCCCGGCTCTCGTTTTGGGGATGCGGGGGTTAGGCGGTACTTCGCGCTCGACGAATGGCGCACTGGTATTGCTCGTAACACTCCCAAAGTTCTACGTGGCCGTCGTCGCCAGAGCCAAGGCGGGCGTTGAAAAGGAACTCATAGCTGTCGGCGAGTTGCTTCACGACGGCCGTCTGCCATCCTGCGCTCATGGGGCTGGTTCCTTTCTGCTGGGGTGGAGGGTTTAGGCGGCGCAAGTCACCTGGACCGCATGAGGGCAGGCGGCATTCATGCAGACAGAACCAACCTTGCAGCCGCACTTGTCCATGAACATCGGCGTCGGCGGGCTCGGGCTGTCGAAGGGCCACGCAGGCATGACGGGGTACGGCAACATGATGTCCGCGATCCGTGGCGAGACCGCCGGCCGAGCCTTCGGCTCCACCCGACCGATCCTGCAATGGCGCAGGATCTCGTTGATGTGGTTCACGAGGCGGCGGTCGCGCTCGGCGTCGTCGAGGATGACGGTCTTGCTCATGTCGCCCTCTACGCCGCTACCGGCTGCTGACCGGCGATCTTCCCAACGAGCTTGCGGAGCCATTCGCGGAAGCGTTCTGCGCTCATTGCTGCCTCCTGGAATGAGAAAGCGGCCGGTCCATGAGTAGATATGGGCCGAGCCGCACCGTAGTGCGGGCGGGATAGATGTCACCCTCTCGGCTCGGGAAGGAACGGTCGGGCACAAACCCCGACCTTCACGAATGACTATCCGCCTTCCCAAACTGGTTGCGGGAGCTGGAATTGAACCAGCCTGTTTCGGTTTATGAGACCGATCAGCTCCCAGTGCTGTTTCCCGCGAAACTGATTGCCGGGCTACCCTCCCGGCTTGGCCGCTGGCGACGGTTGCGTACCCGTCACTTCGATGGGCGGGGCGCAGCGGCTTCCCCTGGTATTCGTGCCGATATGTCCTTTGCGCACCGTCGGCTCGATGCCTCATAACGCTTGTGACACTAAGCTTCCCGGCCTTTCGGCTCTGGATACGGGGCGGAATCAAAAAAAAGCGGCCGAAGCAGTTTCCAGCCGCAAATCGCCTTTTCCCATTTCATGCGCAAAGCCGAAGGCTTTGTCAAGCCGCATCTGCCATCATTTTCCACAAAACAGCCAATCTGTTGAGGGCGAGGCGGAGATCACCGCGCAAACTCTCTACCGGCTGGTTTTCGATGACAATGGCCTCAACCGCCATCATGCCGAATGGGCCAGATTCCAAAATTGCGGTCCTGGCAGCCTTGAAGTCCGCTTCGATGTTGGCATCACGTTCCGCTCGGCTTTGTTCGAAAGGGTCACTTCCGTCGTAGCCACCTACACCGCCGAAATCTGTTGCGGAGCGCTGCCCTCTTGCTCCAATAACAGCAAGCCAGCGGCGATGAAGTTCCTGAAAGCGCTCCGCCGCATCTTTATGCATCTGCGAGAACATGTTGTCGTGCGCCTTGTCAGGATTCTTCTTCATCATCCGTAGCCATTCCTGATGCCAGCGCTCGATCACCGACCCATATTCCGGAAGTCTGGCTTCGGAGATGGTCAGTTCCGGGTTATCCCGACGACGCTTCCACGTTGCAGCCTCTAATGTGAGACGGGCTTCTAGGCCAAGGCTTTCCTTCGATCTGGACTTCTGACCGCTCGGCGTCCGCATCGCCGAGTGATCACGTTTTCTTCCTGCTTTCGCTCTTGCCATTCCTGTTCCTCGTGTTCCGCCGTTCGATTTCAGTCTGCTTGCCGCTTTTCCGTGATGGTGACGGTGATCTGCGTGTCCATCCCGTTCGTTAGCGCGGTGATGAGGCGATCCGCCGTGTCGAACGATCCTTGAGCTTTCGACCGCGCCTCGGCCATGTCGATTGCCCATGCGTAACAGCAACAACCGAAAGCAATGCAGATGAGCCGAACAGCCAGAGATGTTTCAAAGGCCAACGCCGTGAAGAAGAACCCTCCAACAAGGCACGCCAAGAACGGGTAGAGCCCACGCGCGTAATCTCGTAGATAGTGGAGCGGCTTGCTCATCCCGCCACCTCTTCGTTAAGGGCGGCGCCGATCGATGCTCGGTATCCATCAGCCAGGACTTGCACACCTGCACTGTAGGAACTGCCCATGAGCCCGCCGACCCAATCGACCTCGTAGCCAATCTTCTCTATCGCAGCGCTCATCATCGCCTCTGTCGGCTCCCGCATCGCCTCTATGGCCGCGCGGGCCTTTTCCAATGCCTGCCTGATTTCATGACCATGCGCCCACTCAGCGGTGCGGTGCGATTCTGCCTCGTCATCACCGTTTTTCAGGCAGTAGTCCCGCAGGCTTTCAAACTGAGAAAAAGCGCGTGGTTCTATTGCCCTCGCCACCTGCTCTACCTTGCTCATCTCTGCCATGGTTATGCCTCCGTGCCATTGATCATCGAAACCCTCGGCAGAGTGACGACCGATCCTGCCAGTGTCGTGTAGGGCACCCGATCAACCCATCTTCCGTTGCCGATGTATGATCTCGGCTCGGGAGACTCGGCCTGCTTCTCGACTACGAGTGCTGCGCACCGCTGCGCCGGAAACAGTTCTGGATGCTGCTTCTTGATCCGATGATACGCAGCCCCGCTGCTGATGCCGGTCGCAACCGCGATGGCATGAGCCGTCTTGCCTTCCATCCAGAGAGCGGAGGCTTTCTTCAGCCATTCCACCCGCTCCTCGTCTCGGTCCTCCGCGCCAGATCCGACCCGCGAAGGAAACCGATCACGATACATGCAGGCCATCGCCGTGACGCTTCCTCGGGAGACGCCAAACCTCTCTCCGATGCTGGCGCCGCTGTATCCCTCTGCCCACATCTGTTCGGCGATGGCGATGTGCTCCTCGGTCCATACCTTCGTACGCCTGGAAGTCTTTTTCTCGGGAATGTGGATGTTCATGCCGCGCTCCTATCGTTCAATTCCGCTGTCGCCTCGGTATCTGACACGCGCTTTTCAATCCGGCGGCGGAATTGCATCTGCTCTTCCGTCACGTTGTCCGCGTCCTTCAATGCCATGATGGATCGCCAATATTCCGCCCGGTCATCGTCCATGGGCTCGGCAAGCTCGCGGTTCTGCACCTTCTCCGCCTCGCGGGAGGAGCGGAAATTCTTGAGGAGCTGGCGGATACGGGCCTTCGTCGCCTCGTCGTGGTCCGGGGCCTTCTCAGCGGTCAGAGCCTCCCGACGAGCCTTGAGCCTCGAAAGATCATCCACGATTTCCCGCGTCTCGTGCCGGGCGAGATCGGCAAATTCCGGCGGCGTCGGGATGAACGCCTTGTTGCGGAGGTCGTATTCGCCGCGCACAAGCTTGGCGACGGCCTTGCGGACACCCGTGGCCGAAACCTTGGACAAGGCATAGGCGTAAATCTCCGGGGACTTGGAAGCGTCCATGTTGCCCGGCAGCGAGAGCCCTGCGGAGAGCAACGAGCGGATGGCTTCCGTCACATGCGTTTCCTGTGCTGGAGCCAACCGGTCAGTGAGCGCGGTAATCTCCGCGTTCAAGGTCGAGAGTGTTGCCGGTAAGTTCGTCATCGCGTTTCTCTCCGAGGATTCGGTCGCAGGCATCGAGGGCGGCCTGGTGCCGCTGCTGGTGCAGGGTCAGCGGAGGGGCTTGGGAATGGTGTCCGTTGTGCTGGCGAGCGCCGCCCCGGTCCTGATCTCGGGCAAGCCATGACACGACGAATTTCCGCATGCCGCGAACGGTCTTGCGGTTCCGCTCGTTGGCGAGGAGCCATTGCCGCATGGCCCGAAGCTGCTGCGGAACGTCGACGGCGGGGAAAGCATCTCGCCACTCGGCAACGTCGGCTTCCGTGATGCTGACGACCATGCCTTGAGTGGCAGGGAGATCGATCACCGAAGGTGACTGCGGGGCAGGAGCGGATTTTTCCGTCTCCGGGCAAACATCCGAACGAAGTGAGGATGTAGATAGGTTATCGGTTAAAGGTGGCACGCGCGTATCACTGCACATGCTCTGCACATGCTCTGCATTTGCTTCGGTCTTGCCCTTCCCATGCCTCACGGATGCGGCGGCGCGGCGCTTTTCAATGATCTCGTCTGCTTTCGACAATTCAGCGTCGATGCGCTTATGCGACCAACCGGGGCCGAAGAGCATGGCAAGAATGTCCCTGCTCTCCTCCCACTGCTCGGCGCTCAGTTTGGCAATACGGGCTATAAGGCGCTCGTTCTCAGGCAAATTACCGTTCTGCCAATAATGCATAATCATAAGCAGATAGGCGCCATGCTCGGCTGCCGTCAGATGTCCGGTGTCAGCGAGATAATCGGCAATGTGGAGCGGCATCCAGGCCCGGTTACTCATGACCTCGCCCTCATCATCTGCTTCTGTCGGCGGATGATCGATGGACGAATGAACGGAGGCTTCTTGTGACGAACAGCCGGCGCTGATGCTTCGAGCATCAGCGTTACAGCGGCGTCGACTTCCTCACGGATCGCCTTGATTTCATCGCTGTGGTCAACGACGGATAAACGCCGAAGCTCATCCTCCATCGCGTTGAAAGCGTCGATGTATTTGATTTTCCACGTCGTCGCCTCAGACCCGGTGAAGCCCATTACGACGAGAGAAAATCCATCACGCGTGAGGCGGTATGCCCGCTGCTTTCGACCTTTCGCATCGAGATAGTCAATCGGCTCAAAATTGAGCCGATCAAATTCCGCCCCGCATTCCGATCTGATTTTGTCGATGTCGCGAAGCACGTTTTTATGCGCTTTTCTGAACCGGTCAGCCAGATCATAACTGAAGCAGCATGGCTTTCCGTCCGTCAACGAGATCAGCGCGCCTTCCGGCGCACCGGAGTCATCGTTTGCGGCGACGAAACCATGCTTCGCCATATCGCGGCGAATCTGCGCCCGATCGTTGAGCGGCGCGCGCCAGTCGCTAGGCGTGGCGGCAACAACATGAAGGTGCTGATAATCCTCTCCATAAAGGACGCGGATATGCTTTCCGCCGTGCTCTATACGATACGGCACGGATGCGTTGTCGAGCTCGTTGGTAACAGCTTCGAGGCATGGGTTTGTCATGATACCCCCAGTCCGGCTACATAGATCGAGGCGATGACAGCAGGGCCTCCCAGATCGTCAGCCCACTTCGCATTCACTTCTTCGGCCAAGTGATCATCCGAGAGCACGCCGGCGGCCACCAGGGCATCGGATACGGGCTTGATAATGTTGTCGATGTCGCGGGCGCGCTTGCTGCGCCAGTCGCGCTGGACAGCGATGTAGAGCCGATACGGGCCACAGATCCGGCCGGGGCGAGCAGCAGCAATCTCCCACGCCGCAGCCTTCTTCCAGGCGGCATAGGGCTTGCTCTTGACGCTGCGCACCTTCTCGCCGTCGTAGAAATGCGACCGCATGGCGTTGGCCGACGGCGGCATGTCTGTGATGGGGATGCGGATGCAAGACGGTTTGGTGCTCATGCCAGCCCCTCCCTCTGCATCTCAGCGAGGCGAGCCTTGTTCTTCAGGTACCAGGCGCGCTTGCTTTTCTTCTCTCTCGCTTTTCGCTCCGCATACGGCATGACGCCGCGGTCGCGATCAGCACGCGCTGCCATGAGGTTGTAGGCCTTGGCCTCGGTAATTCCGCAGGCTTTGGCAATTGCCATGCTGTCACGGCCGTAGAGGGCGTAGGCTTCGCAGAAGGTCATGCCGCGCCGTCCATGGCAAAGAGGTTGACCGTCTTTTCCTCGTCCAGCTCTGCGATGTTCCGAACTGCCTGTCGGAAATAGGAAGGCTTGAGCTCGAACCCAACCCCCTTACGACCGGCAGCAACGGCCCCATAAACCTCGCTGCCGATGCCGAGAAATGGGGTTAGAACCACGTCGCCGGGATTGCTCCACAACTCGATGCAACGCTCGATCACGTCGAGTTGCAGCGGGGAAATGTGCTGCTCGTCTTTCTCATCACGACCCGCGCGATACTGTAGGGTCCTGGATTGGTTGATATCCATCCAAACCGGTGAGGCGTATCGCTGCCAAACTTCGATCGAGAACCATTTCTGCGCATCATCCGATGACTTGCCAGACGCAATGCGGCTGTCGATGCTAGTTGGCTCGTTGCCATAACCGACGTATCGATCAAACATCCCGTCGACTGGCTCAGGGTTTTCGCCGGGCTTACGGAACATCAGCATGTAGTCAGCGAGGCCCTGCCCGCTGATTGTACTGTCCTTTGTGATTTGCTTATGAAGCAGGCGGATCGATTTCGTGCGCTGCTGAGCGACGACGGGGTCCTTCCAGATGCAGACCTCAGAGTGGAAAATCCAGCCGGCATCCTCGTATGCCCGTACGATCTCACCGCGGAAGTCACGCATTCCTATATGCCCGTGCCTGATCTTCGATGTTGGAAGCTGCATGCAGTGAACTGCGTGGATGCGGCCCGGCATGGTGACGCGGAGAAGCTCCTGGATAAGAAACTGGTAGTGGGTCCAGAAACTCTGGGTGTCGTTGTTGGATATGTCGCGGTCGAAGTTGCTGAACTTATACAGCCCCTCGAACGGCGGGGAGTGAATCCCGAAGTGGATCGTGTCGCTTGGGATGCCGCGGATCAGCTCACAGCTATCGCCCTGGTAAATGGCATAGCGATCTGTCACGACCTGATCGACTGCTTTGATATTCATGCTGCTTCTCCCGTAAGCCATGCCGGAACTGTCATTGGAAGTTGAGGGTCGTAGTCAGGTCGGTCGCGGACCATGCCGCGCACTTCCTGGCTGGAAAGGTCAGCCATATGCATCACCATCGCCGCGGCCATGCGTTCGGCGTCATGATCCTTGCGGCGGATATTCGCCACGGTGGCGCCTTCCATTTCCGATGCGATGATGTGGGCATTGACGGGCTTCGTTTGCCCGAAGCGCCAAAACCTGCGGACCGCCTGATAAAGCTGCTCGTAACTGTCATTCAGGCCGACAAATCCCGTGTCTGCGCAGTGCTGCCAGTTCATGCCGAACCCTGCGAGCGATGCCTTCGTGATCAGCTTTTCGATCTTGCCTTCGCTGAAATCGATTAGGATGCGCTCTTTCTCAGCATCCTTGAGACCGCCATGCAGATTGACGGCGCCCGGTATGGCTTTCGTGAGGGCTTCGGCTTCGCTGTTGAGATTGCACCACCATACAAAAGGCCTGTCAGCCGGCGTCATCGATGCTGCGAGCTCAACGCGTTCTTCGACGCTGTCGCGACGAGCAGCGATACGCTCTTGCATCGTTCTGGCTTCCATCGGGAATAGGAGGCCGGTTTCCATGCTCGGTGCATAATCGACGCTTACCGTGTGCTGATGGTAGCGGAGCGGCGGCAGATCGTATCCGGTATTGTCGTACCCTAGATCTGAGGGCATGCGCAGCATGACGGCCCATGATGCCATCCACTTCCAGAACTCGGACTCTGCATGCCCTTTCAACCGCCATTTCTGCGTATCGCCGCCATCATGGGTGAAGAATGTTGAGAGCATGTCGGTGTAGGACATTACGCCGAGGAACTCCGCATGGTTGCCGAGCTCCATGAAATCGTTCGGGGCCGGTGTGGCAGTTGCTGCCAAGCGGAATGGTACGGAGGCGCACTCAGCAATCAGCTGGTTGCGGTACTTGCCGTCGGTGTTTTTGAGGATCGAGCTCTCATCGAGAGCGATACCGCCAAAGGCTGAAAGATCGAAGCGATCGACCTTCTGATAGTTCGTGATATCGATGGTCTCGCTAGATGGCGCTGCAACCACGGTCGCTGATATGCCGAACTTATTGCCTTCGCGGACGTGCTGATGACTGACGGCAAGCGGAGCGAGGATAAGGACCGGGCGCCGCGTCTCCTGCGCCACTTCCTTAGCCCATACGAGCTCCATCAACGTCTTCCCCAGGCCAGTGCCGGCGAAGATGGCGGATCGGCCGCGGCGAAGCGCCCATGCGGTAATATCGTGCTGGTGCGGCTTAAGATATTCGGGAAGCTCAATGCGCCGGGTGATGCCAGTGGGCGGATCGGATATGCTCTTCTGCAAAAGGAATTCGTTATAGTTCATGCCCCTGCCCTCCGCATCATGCGCTCAAGCGGAGATAGATGGCCGACCGGAATAGCAGCATCCGATTTCGCTACAGGCTCGAAGCGCTTGAGATGTTCCTTGCAGGCCTTCGGCCAGACCTTCCGGCCCCAGCTCGTCGAGCGGAAGTGCGCAGGGCAAAGCTGGCGGAGGTGCCGCTTGCGGTCGGTAAGCGAGGTCGTGCCGGGCGTCTCGGCGTCATAGCGCTTGATGATCGCGCGGGCTTCGTCCAACCAGGTCATGCGCTCGCCCTCCTGTCATCGAGGGAGGCGACAAGCGCGCGGATGTCCTTGAGCATGACGAGCTTCGCCTCTTGAGCGGCGTTGCCGTAGGACGACATACGGGCCTGAAGGCCGGCGATTTCGCCGTCGAGAAAGCGGAGCATCTTTCCGATGTTCTGCATCACTCGCCCTCCCCGATCTCTTCACGGAGTTCCGGAGCGATCCATTCCGCCAGCGCCGCGTACCCGTTCGCCTTCCCCTGCCAACGGCGGGCAAGCGAGAGCCGCATCGACTGAGGCAAGCATCTCATCCAGCGCAGCCAAACGGGCACGAAGTTCCTTCTGTTCACGGCGGGTCTCCTCGATCTTCGCCTGCCTGAGGGCGTCCATTTCTTCACTGTCGATCCGGCGGGCGGTCCCTTCCCAGATCGCGCGGGCGCGGCGAAGAGTGAAATGCTTATCGACACGAGGAGCGATGAACCTGACAGCGTGATAATAGACGTTCTCCAGCTTCCCGTACCGCGCAGGGGGAAAAGCCAACCTCATATCCATCTGTGCTTCTGCTACCGGACTCATTGCTCTTGCCTTGGTGCGTTTCGCCTTGGGAGATTTCCCCAAGCTCTTGTCGTCACTTCCCAACATCTTGTCGTCCTTCTGTGCGAACTTCGGTCTTGCTTAGAGACGAAGGAGATACACATGAAACGACCTTCAAATTCAGACGGAGACGGCGAGGCCCAAGGCTTCATGCGGGAGCCCACTTCCCCGCCGTCTCTCAGGTCCGCCGCTGGCGGGACCGTAATTCAGTTCCCCGGTGTTTCCGCCGCCGCATCAGCCGGGGATCAGGAGGGCGCCGGGGTTTCCTCGGCTTCGGCGTCCTCGTTCGTTCATCTCGGCGTCCCTGCGCGCGCAGTCGTGTTGCGCATCAAGCAGGGACTTCCGAAATTGAGGGTGGGAGGCGCAGCCGGGAGGAGGGTAGCCGCGCCTCCCGTCGATCAACCGGGGGAGGAGGAGCCGGACTGATCGAGTGGATAGGCGCCTTCGACAGCGCCGGAATTGTCTTCCTCGGGAATCTTCGGAGCGAGGATCTGCCAGGCAAGAGCGAAGGCCCCGAGGCCCGCAGAGAAACCCACGATGAAGGCCGCGCAGGCAATGGAAAGGGCAACGAGAGGCGTCATGCTGCTTTCCTCGGGCGAGCCTGGTTGGAGCGGACGCCGCCGCGCTCGACGTGGAGCATAACGGCGCGATCGAACTGATCGGTCGGGAGCGGGATGCCGTTCGCGACCTCAACCGCATAGACATCCGCCCTGCTCTCTTGGAGGCCATGATGATGTTCGATGGAGGATTGGGAGTTCATGCGGCACCATCCCTTCCGCCTGGGAAGACGACCAGCGACGGTTTCGGACGGGGCGGAGATGGCGATTTGTAGAGGTCCGGAAGCGGACCACCGTTTTCCCATGCCCGGACCTCTGCACGGGCTACTCTGGCGGCGCGAGAATCCGAGTAGCTGTCAGCAATCAGGGCGGCGCGGCGCTTCCCGTCGCCTCGAACATAGAGGTTCCAGTAACTGGATCGGTCCCCGCCCTTTACCATCTTGCCGGAATCATCGACGAGGATCGACTTCCCTTCGACCGTGCCAACCCATGACCAGCGATAGCGCGCCTTCAGATTGTCGAGCCACCTCATTGAGCAGCCTCCAGAGCTTCCGCCAGCCTGAAGGCGGCGAAGATATCGTCGGCGCGGTGCGGGATTTCCTTCGCCAAATCGGCGGCAATCTTCTTTTCCTGTGCCGGGGTGAAATGGCGAGACGCGCGCTGCCACTCGATCACGTCGAGGAGCACGTCGGTCCCGGTGTATTCTCGGACGGGGTAATCCATGCCGTACTTGCGGGCGATGGTGTACCGGTTCCAGCCGTCAAGGATGACGTCACCCTTGCGGATGATCGGAGCCTTGACACGATTGGCGGCAATATCCCGCTCCAGCTTGTCGTAATCGGCTTTGGACAGATCCGGGAAGCACTGCGCGAACGGCGGGCGCTTCATGCCGCACGGCGGCACGTATTCCATGGTGACGCCGGAGATATCGGGGAGAGCGCAGGCGGCACCCTCCCCTGTGTTCGAGGTCGGGTCCATATCCCGTTCGCGCGACGCGATGCCGGTTACTTCATGATCGCCTCCTACGAGAGGTTGATCGGTTGCCGGGCTTTCACCGGCTCCAGCATGGTTCAGGTCAGCGCCTTCCGGTCCAGCCGGGATTGCCTTGCGCCCCTTTTCCGCTGCCTCACTTCCGGTCTCGAAAGAGCCTTCCGTGGCGCGGTCCATCTCGGAATAGGATGCAGCGCTTTCTTCGTCTCGCGCGCTGCCAGCGAGTTGGCGAACGGCGGGGGAAGCGCCGTCCGAAGCTGTGATTTCAGTGTGCTTGGTGAGGATATTCAGGCCGGCGTCGGAGCGGTCCTCACGCGTATGCGCGTGCGAGGGGCGCTCGTAGGCTTCCAGATACAGGTCGAACTTGGCCGACTGTTCGGCAACCTTATCGCTGTCCTTTTCGCGCTTGCGCAGGAACGTGACGACCTGTCCGACGATGGCCTTCTCGTAGCCATCGCCCGCGAGCTCGGCATAGACGGCCTTCGTATCCTCCTTGGCCGCGTCCTCGGCCTCGCGGCAACGAAGGATGCGATCGATGTAGGCTTTCAGCTTGGCGTCAGCACTCATGTCTCAGCCCTCCGCCTTCGGTGCGGCGCGGATGGCGGCGACTGCGCATTCGTCGCAGTCCTCCCATTCGAATTTGCTGTGCGCGCATCTATCGCGCTTAGTCGCTATGCCGCGCTCATATCCTTCCTCGATCAAACGGGCGCACCGCTCCCTCTCCGCCATAACGGCGTCGTGGATGGCTTTGGCGACATCGGCCACACAGTCGCCTTGCCATATGTGCGTCCTCGAAATCCGATCAACGACTTGTTCGGCCGTCTTTACGAATTCGGCTGGGGAGGCTTTGGTGTTGGTGCTCATGCGGCACCTACGAGCGCGCGAAGATGTGGCGAATACAGCCTCATGGCGTTGAGGAGGAAAACGTAGTGGACGGCATGCCGAAGCAGAGAGACTTTCTCGAAATCATCAAGGAGCCCACCAACGCGGCGAGCCTGAGCCGTAACGAGCATATCGCTCATGGCGTCGAGCATCTTGCGGCGCACGTTCTGTGCGGCGAGAAGGCAAAGGCAGAACCAGAGGTTTGCGCAATTTATCACGATGAGGAGGACAGTCTCGGAGCTCATCGCTCACCCTCCGGGCGGTGGCCGAAGATGTCGGGGCGTTGTGCGGGAGACGCGCTGATGAGGCGGAGAAGCTTTGCCACAGGGCCGCTCGGCTCTGCACCTCGCTCAAGCCTAGAAACCGTCGCCTGGTCAACGCCGAGATGCTCGGCCAGCTCCTGCTGGCTCCAGCCTCGGCATTCCCTCAAGGATTTTATGTCGATTGCGCTTGTCATGACGCCATTATGCGTTACGCATAGATAAACGTCAATGCCTAACGCATAGATATTTATGCGAAACGCATGCGTATGGATGACATTGATGACATCGCTGTAGGCGAGCGCCTGAAAATAGCGCGGAAGAACGCCGGTTTTGATACGGCGGCACAAGCTGCGGCAGCGCTCGGTATGAAGTATCCAACCTATGCAGCTCACGAGAATGGGAGCAGAGGTGTCGTACGGGCAGCTGAGAAGTATGCCCGGCGTTATAAGGTGTCCCTGGATTGGCTTCTTCGCGGCGCGGGAGAGGGGCCGACAGAGCGAGGCCGGAGCGTCAGCAATTCCGACACCCCGGCCTCCATCCTGAAATCAGCCCTCCTCGGCTTCGGAGTGCATGAATCTCAACTTGAGATAGCCTTTGGCCTCATAGAGACTTTCGTCCAGAAGGCAGGCACGGCGCGATCAGAACAAAGCGCTTATCGTGATCAATCTCTACCCTCCAATCGCCACCGTGCAAAATCGACATAATATCTGCCACTTCTGCCGCCTTCTTCTTGATGATTCCCATCGGATCGGTTGAGGAAACCGCACCTGCAAAGTTGATCAGCTCCCCAACGGTCTCCTCGGTCTTATTCGCGTACTTCCGTCTGACCTGATGGATGATAGCCACGTCGACGGCCTCCCTACACCCGCTCCATCTCGTTGACTTCCTCCGGCAGATTGTTGCCGTGTGCGAAGATCAACTTTGGTTCTCCATAGTCCCCCGTTTTGGGATTCCCGTCTCGCGTGAACGCAAGGACCATCGGCTTGCGCTCCGCCAGGCGCTCCGCCACTCGACGGGCATGCAGGATGCTTTGCGCCTGGATCGGCGCGTCGGCCGTCATGCCGTTCTTGCCGGACGTGTAGGACTGAACCACAAAATACGCTGCCATGTTCGTTCTCCCTGTACGCTTGAAGCTGGGCTAAGCATGACTCCAAATCGAGAACGAAACAAGAACATAATTAGGAAAATAGTCACACTCGTTAACGGCTACAAGATGTAGCGAATGCACGTTATGAGAGTCGCTTTCTCTTGTGCGTGAGCAGAATCGCGATATTGTGATCACAGGGATCCCTCGCGCAGAGGGCGAGCTATCGAGGGGAATTCGTGAATTTTTTTTCGAAAGACGGAATACTATATAGGTATTTCGCCCATATCGGTGTGTACGCTGGCGGGGTAGTGTCGATATCGTGGTTTCTCGGCAGGTACGGCCAACTGCAGACGTACTTTGAGAATAATAGGGCTGCGGCAGCCGTCGCAGTTGCGGTTCACGCGATATCGTTTTTAATAGGTGAAGTGGCACGTATCGAGACCAGTGAAATCGAGGCCGCTCGACGTAGGGTTTTGGAAGGCTCTGGAGAAACGTGATGGAAGCAGGGCAAATCGCTCTATATGGCCTAATCTTCATAGGCATGAATTACGCCTCATTTCTCTGTGTGCGACGATACCATTTCTCCAGAATGGTGAAGCTTGCTGAGACGATTGTCGCGCATCCCCAATCTAGTGCTGGAGATAGAGCGTGGGTTGACTTCGCATTCACCCAGGCCGCCTATGGGAAGCTTCTGAAGTTGAACCATATTCCCGCCTTGTTTACGGCTTCGTTGACTATTGTCCCTCGCATGATCTCGGCTTTTCGCGCCGGACGATTAAACAGGGTTAGCGATGACTATGAAAAAAACCTAGCGGCCCGCATTGCGAAGCTATCTGGGGCAGACCCGGCAACGGGGGCATGGTGGGGATCAGAGACTTCCTCGCGGCTCATGCATCATTCCATATCCGTGGGATTGTTCAATGCTTTCCCGATGTTCATGCTCGTATTCGCTTGCACTTTCCCGGCCTTTATAATTGGGCTCGCGAGTTTGCCGTTCGCCCTCGGGGTATCTGTTTTCAAGCCATCTGTTGTAGGCTCTCTCGTTTCATCGATGCGCCGGACTTTCGACATTAAGATTGTCGAACTAACGGAGCACTTTCAGTATAAACAAGGCTAGGCTCGCCTTAACCAAGACAATCTGTCCCGGCCCGCCCTCACCGGCGGGCTTTTTGCGTGCGATGGACTCCCTGCCCTATCGATGATTGTATTCCGATGCGGCCCCGGCGTGGTCCCGATTTGGCAATCGGAGAATCCACGCCGGTAGTCCGCTGCCTGTGCCCGATCCTGCTATGGAACCCTACCGGGACAACCGGATCAGGAATCGGGAGCCGACACGGGGCCGCCAAAAGGTGTGCGCACACCCAGAGGCGGGCCGGTAATCGTGCGAACGGCGGCTTTTCCGTTCATCACGCATGTCACACGAAACCTTCTGGTTCCGTGCGCACGGGATCGAGGGCTTAACCCATGTGGAAGAGAACCACGATCCGTGTCACCATCACGATCAATCTGGCTCCTTGCCTCTTCGGCATCGCCGCCATCCTGAAAGTGCTGCTCTGACCTCGAAGCCCTCGCTCACGCGGGGGCTTCTTGCGTTGGTGATTCTAGCAGGTTTGGCGGGCGGGGCAAGAAAGGTTATGCTTTTCGCATAATTCATGTTGACTTTGATTTATGCATAACGCATAGTCTCCCCATACCCACCGACAAGCCCTCTGGCTTCGGGAAGATGAGGAGAATGGGGAATGCACCGCACTCAGTTCTGCACCTCGCGCGAGACGATCATGATCAAGCTCGCGACCTCGACCGGTTTCTATTTCGAGGAAGGCGAGCGCCACGGCAAGGTCTACGAGAACATCCGCCATGCCGTCACCCGTCTGACGATGGACAACGCGGTCTCCTACCTCCGCTTCGATCTCGACACGCTGACGGCTGAAGATGTCACGGAAGAGTTTGCCGCCGAATGGCTCCGCACCTTCCGTGGCTCTCCCGAAGACGAGGATCAGCTTCCGGCCTATGTCCGAACCTCGCAAGCCTGGGACGACTGGTGTTCCGATTTCACCGTCGAGAACGGTCTCGCCTTCACGGCCCGCGGCCACGGCACTCTCAATCATCGCCAGCAGTTCGGCCGCTGACCACCAACTATCCACCAAAAGGAGTAGCGGCGATGGACACCTACACCATCCTCTCCCGCCTCAACCACTCCGCCAACCGAGGAGCACTTGGACTTGCTGTCCTCGCCTCGATTGTCGCCGGGATCATCATCATAGCGGATCACAGCCTTGCTCGGGTGGAGCGGGCTTATGAAATTGCAGGGAGGGTTTGATGTCACCCGCCGAACACATGATCGCGCGCAACACCGAAGCCGCCAAAAAACTTCTGGCAAACATTCGCGCCGGCGGAGACGGCGATGACGTTGATCTGATCGCTGACACCATCGAGGGCGAGACAGACCTTCTCGAAGCCATTGGCGAGGCGCTGAACGAAATCGATGAGAACGACGTTCTCATTGCAGGTGGCGAAGCCAAGATCGAACAAATTCAGGGCCGCGTTTCGGCAACGAAGAAGCGGAACGACCGTATCCGCGCCGCCATCGAACAGGCGATGATTGCGACAGAGCAAACGACGCTTCGGCTGCCGACCGCCACCATCACACTATCGAAGCGCGCGCCGGGCCTCATCATCACGAATGAAGCGGACATTCCCGCCGACTATTGGATCGAGCAGGAGCGACCCGCGCCGAAGCTCGACAAGAAAACCCTACTTTCCGACCTCAAGGAAAACAAGACCGTCGCCGGCGCCACGCTCGACAACGGCAGTTACAGCCTGACGCTGCGGAGGAAGTGACATGAGCGCCCTCACGAAATTTGACTTGTCTCCGAAACAAATCGCGCTCGTCAAGGACACCGTCGCGAAGGACTGCAACGCCGACGAATTCAATCTTTTTATGGAGGTGGCGCGCGCCAAGGGACTGGATCCATTCCTCGGCCAGATCATCCCGATGGTGTTCGCTAAGGACAAGCCCGACAAGCGAAAGCTGACGATCATCATCACTCGCGACGGTCAGCGTGTCATTGCGCAGCGCTGCGGTGATTATCGTGCTGCGTCCAAGCCGACGACATACGAAACGGACAAGGCGATGATTTCGCCGCTCAACCCTCAGGGCATCGTTTCGGCAACGGTCTATCTCTGGAAGCAGGACCCGAAGACCAGCGACTGGTACGAGGTTGTCGGCCAAGCATTCTGGGAAGAGTTTGCGCCCGTATCTGACGAATGGGTCTACGACCAGGAGGCTGGGAAGCGGAAGCCGAGCGGAAAGAAGGTTCTCGATAGCTCGGGCAACTGGTGCCGCATGCCCAGGCTCATGATTTCGAAGTGCGCCGAGATGCAGGCTCTTCGCGCCGGGTGGCCGGAACAGTTCACCGGCCTTTACGGTGAGGAAGAAATGGACCGCGCGAAGGTGCTTGACCTTTCCGCGACGGAAATCGTCGAGCACGAGCGCGAAGAGCACCGGCTCAAAGTAGCCGGGGCCAAGGACGCCATCACCATCACTTGGGGCGATAACTGGACGCTGGAGAATGTTCCGGTCGGACAGCTTGCCGACCGCGCGATGGAATTCATCAAGAACGAGACGCCGGAGAAGGTTGCGAAGTGGCGCGATGCGAACCGGGAACCTCTGCGCGAATTCTGGGCGCGCGCGCCCGGCGATGCTGCCTACCTCAAAAAGGCGGTTGAGGCCAAAATTGCCGGTAACAACGTGCTGATGGCGGGCTAGTCATGAGTAGCGCCCCTGTCACGCTTCGATATGAAGGAGACGGCGAATTTCGCGCCGTCTCCGGCTTCTGGGCCGCTCGTGCGGACAGGAGCTTTGTGGTCGGTGAAACCTACCGCATGGTCGAACATCACGACCGCTCGACAGCAAGCCACAACCACTACTTCGCCAGCCTCGCTAATGCTTGGGCGTCCCTCCCGGATGAGCTTCTGGAAGTGTATCCGACCGTAGAGCATCTGCGAAAGAAGGCCTTGATCAATAAGGGATATCGCGATGAGCGCTCTATCGTATGCGCGTCCAAGGCCGAAGCTGAGCGGATGGCAGCTTTCATCAAGCCCATGGACGATTACGCCATCGTCACCTTCCGCGAGGCGGTTGTTCGCGTATGGACGGCGAAGAGCCAGTCCATGAAGGCGATGGGCAACCGGGATTTTCAGCAGAGCAAGAGCGATGTTCTCGATTTCGTTGATGACCTGCTGGGCGTCGAGCGCGGTTCTACCGCCAGATCGGAGGCAGCATGACCCTCTCCCACATCATCAGCGATATCATGTGGTGGTGGCGCAAGAGCCATCCGACGCTCCGCAAGCTCCCGAACTGGCGTCGTGCGGCAGATGCCTATGCCATCGCCAAGCGGCGCGGCTGCACCCAGGACATCGGCCGTGCCCGCAAGGACATGCGCAAGGCCGTCCTCGATGACCTGAGGAGGGTGTGATGGCCCGCATCAACCTCGCATATTTCCAGCGCGATCCCGAACCGCCGAAGAAGCGTCCGGCAAAGCGTGCCGACTATCTAGCGTGGCTCCACGAACTGCCGTGCTGTGTTACCGGCAGGACCGGAGTGCAAGCGGCTCATCTATCCTATGCCTCTCCATGGCACGGACACTACGGAAGGGCGAAGGGCACGAAAGCCCCGGATCGTTTCGCGCTGCCCCTTTGCCCGGAAGAGCATGCCAGACAGCACAGCATGAACGAGGAAGCGTACTGGAGGGGCATCGGCATAGAGCCGCACCTTCTCGCGCTGACGCTCTTCGGCATCTTCAACGATTACGACCGATACGAAGCAACCGAGCGCGCAACGGCACGGATTCTTTCCGGTCTCGCTGCCGCTGGACGCTATCCTACGAGGGATTCCGCATGACCAAGAAGATAGAAGACGGCGGGACGGTCCCCGTTGATGATTCATGGACCGCTGGCCTCCAGTCCGACCAGTGGGACGAGAAGACGCGCGGCAAGAAGATGTCCAACGCGTCAGGCAGGGTCATCTACAAATACCAGATGCCGGTGCTGGAGCGCTTCACTATGCGCCTGCCGATCGGCGCGAAGATCATCCGCATGGCGGATCAGGGTGGCATGTTCTGGCTGTGGGCAGAGGTTCGCACTGATGTTCCAGACGAGGAACGCCATTTCTGGGCCTTCAAGTGCGGCGGCAAAATCCCGGATGACATCAACATCAAGTATATCGGCTTCTGCGCGGTCTTCGTCCAGCAGGAACTTGGCCTCTACATCTACGAGGAGGTCAGCCATGCAGCGGACTGACGCGATCTATGGCGCTCCCCCTATCGATCTCGGGCTTGTCGATCTTTCCCCGGTCGAGATGATGTTCTGGCTGTATTGCCCCATCAAACTGGCAGGACACGTAGCGCCGGTTCTCCCAGCCAATCTTGAGCAATTCTACCCACTGGTCAGCGCCGCAATGTCGGACTGCTCTGACCGCGCGTTCGAAAGCTATATCTATCTCACGGCTAAAACGCTGTGGGCGACGGCCGAGAACCCCGGCAATCGCCCCGGCTGGCATAGTGACGGCTTCCTGACCGATGATCTGAATTACATCTGGTGTGATGCCAACCCGACGATCTTTTTTGACGACGGACAGCGGCACGCATTCAGTGCCGATCACAGTTCCTCGCTTTCCGAAATGGACGAGCTTTGCGTGCGGCGTTCCGCTCATTATCGGACGTACCCGGTGAAGCACCTGCTTCGCCTCGACCAAACCGTACTTCACAAGGTCGATACGAGCATCAAGCCCGGCGTGCGGACTTTCGTCAAAGTTAGCGTCTCGCGCCACCGCTATGCGCTTCGCGGGAATTCGATCAATCACTCCCTTGCTCCCGACTGGATCTATCAGGAACGCCAAGCCGAGCGAAATTGCCCTATCGGCAAGTCAGGCGGTGAAGCATGAGCGACCTGTCCTCACTCATCGCACGACTGGAAGCGGCGGAAGGGCCGAGCCGGAAAATGGATACCGAGATTGCCATGGCACTCGGCATCATTCCTGATCGTGAATGGTGGTCAATCGACTACTTGAAATCGGACGTAATCGGTCGCTACACCATCTCCATCGACGCCGCCGTATCTCTGGCAGAGCGAGTGCTGCCGGGCCGCTGCATGTCGATTCTCTCGGCGGCTAAGGAGCTTATGTACGAGCGCGGCGGCTGGGAAGGGCACCAAGTCCCGCAAATGCTACCGCGTTTCATCTGCCTCGCCACCCTCCGCGCTCTTCAGCAGAAAGGCTCCTCCAATGGGTGAGAACGTCAAGCATACGCCGACGCCGTGGAACACCAACTCGCCGGATGAAACCCTTATCCTCGGGCCTGACCGGCAGATTGTGGCGACCACGCTTCAAGACGAGGAGGACTATCAAGCAAATTGCGATACGCGCGCGGCTGACGCCGAACTGATCGTGAAGGCCGTCAATGCCCACGACGAAACGTTGGCCACGTTGCGCGAGGCGTACACTGCCTTGGCCTTCGCCTTCAATCGCATCCACGGCAGCGCTAGAACGCGTGACGGCGAACTCTGCCAGACCTTTGGCAAGGTGCGCGGTCGGATCGAGAACGTGTTCCGCAAAGTCGGGGTGCCGCTATGACCTCCCCAGTATCCGCCATAGAGGCAATAGAGAAGGCGATGGAAGGCGTGACGCCGGGAGAGTGGATACTTGGTCCTTTCGACATGGTCTGGCACGCCGACGACATTGAGCACCATGATGGAAAATGGCGTGAAAAAGTCCCTGAGCCCCGGATTATCGCATCTGCATCGAAGGGAAACCTGCTGCCATATGAGGATCGAGCCAACGCCGCCTACATCGCCGCCTGCAACCCTGTCGCCATGCGTGAAGTCCTCGCCATCGCCCGCCAGGCAGAGGCGTTGCAGCGGGAGAATGCGGAGCTGCGCGAGCAACTTGAGAACATGACGGCGTTTAAGGACATCCACGCCATGAAACGCGGAGAATACTCCGACCGCATCATCATACTTGAGGACAAGATTTCGGAGTTGCGAACGGCTCTCGAAATGATCTCCGCCGAAACGAAGGAGAGCAACGAACCTATTGGTCGTTCAGTCTACAAGGCGCTCGCCACCTGCGGAGAAATTGCCGACCTCGCACTCCTCGGAGGTGAAAATGCAGGTAACTGAAGAGATGATCGAGCGCGCGCAGCTGGCGGCTGACGCGCTGAACGTGATGATCCCCGCCAAGGCCATGCGCGCCGCTCTCACCGCCGCCTTTGTCGATGTGCCGGCGGGAGAGCCCCGCAAGTTCAAGATGGGCGAACGTGTCCGCAAGCACAGCGGATCATGGTGGGAAGGCAGCGTAGTCGGATTCTACAGCACATC
Organism: Shinella pollutisoli; assembly: GCF_024609765.1. GTDB lineage: Bacteria > Pseudomonadota > Alphaproteobacteria > Rhizobiales > Rhizobiaceae > Shinella > Shinella pollutisoli. The sequence goes on along the minus strand of NZ_JANFDG010000035.1, from coordinate 11,305 downwards.
GCAAACCCCGGCCGGTTACTGCGTCCAGTTGGATACGGTGGAAAACGGCCCTGTCCAGATCTACCCGGAGTCCGCGCTCGAACTTTCTGGCCCGAAATCCCCACCCATCTCCCGAGAAGGAGAGGACAGCGCGGAGGCTTTCGCTCGGATCGTCGCGGCCCGTAAGGCATATGTCGATGCCACCGAGACCTACAACACCCGCCTTGCGCTCGTGAATAGCGAGAGGGCTAAGGGCAATTGGTCCATGCGCGTTGATGACGAAGCTCGCGCAATGTGGGACGCGCAAAGCGCATTCATCAAGGCGGCGCAGGACGAGACCGACGCCGCCCTCGCCGCCACGCGCAGCGGTTCCGTCACTACTCAGAAGGGGTGCGCCGAATGACCGAACATCAGGAAATCTGGTGCCAGCCCGGCAATGCGCCGAAGCGACAATTCATCATTTTTTTTGACGATCCATCGCAGGACATCGCCACGTTCGATGACGAGGACAAGGCCCGCGCCTTCTGGGAAAAAGCAAGCGTCAAATGGAACTGCTACCTGCTCGGCACTTTGCCGCGTGTCCGCGAAAAACCTGTCGAGGTGCCCTGCCCCGATTGTGGCCGCCCGAAAGCCAAGAGCGCAGGTGATGCCGCCACGGGGCTTTGCCCGAAGTGGTGGGCAATCCGTGACGAAATGGCGGCGCAGGACTGCAAGAGGTACGCCGCGGCTAAATCGGGAGCTGCGGAATGAAAAAGCATCTTCCTCGCGTGCCGCAAAAATCTCCGAGCCCCGCCAGATTGCCATCGGCCATAGGAGGCAATCACCCCGACGCCATAGCCGTTGATCGCTTTGCTATCGCGATGAAGGCGAAGCTGGCGAAGAAGCGTGCCGAGGGTCGCGGCGGATGGGAGGACAAGGAGGCCTGCTCCGCTCTGTTCCTTTCCCAGATGCTTCGCGAGCACGTCGAAAAGGGTGACCCTATCGACGTCGCCAATTTCGCGATGATGCTTCACCAGCGCGGCGAGCGCATCCTTGCCGCCCCATCATCTTCTGGAACCGTCCCCTCCTCCCGCAACGCACTTTCTGGAGGAGAAAGCGAATGAAGCTGACTAGCCTCGAAGAGGAATTCATAGCGGAAATGGCCCATGAGCCCGGCTCGGATAATGAGTGGGCGAATTTCGACCCACCCTTTGTGCGCAAGGCATATGACCGTTTCGTGCGCAAAGGCTGGCTGGAATACAGAGGTGACGGTCAGAATAGGGACTTCAGGTGGACAGCCGCCGGCCGCAACGCACTGGATAAGGAGCGGGGATGAGCACAGCAGCTTACACCGGATACATCATCGCCGCCAGCGACTGGCCCGATGACGTGAAGCTCGCGATGGGAAAGAGCAGTCTTGCCGCCACCACGGCAGATACTTGGCGGCGTCATGTCGGACCCGAGAAAGCCGCAAGCCGTGATTTCCCTATCTTCGTCCAGCGCTGGAGCGATATGGGATACAAGCCATTCCGCGTCACCCTCACGCTCGACAACTCATCGGATCAGACGGAGGCCATGGCCGAAATCCTTCACAAGCAGGCATCCCGTCCAATCCTTCGCCCTACGCCGAGGAAGGAGCCGCGAGAATGACGGCACTCCCCGATGTGTTCACCCCCGAGCAAGTGGCTTCTCACGTCGGCTGGTCTCCGCGAAAGCTGAGGGAGTTTGCCAGAGGAATTGGAGCGTGTAGGATTTTGGGAAACCGAATGGTCCTCACGCAATCCGATATTGACGCAATTCTGGAGGCCAGTAGGCCATGCCCCTCACCCTCTACAAGCGCGGCAAAATCTGGCACTACCGGGGCACGGTTGCCGGTCGGCGACTTCGCGGCTCTACAAGAACTACGAAGAAAGCAGCAGCCGAGCGCTTCGTCTCGGATCTCGAAGACAAGCAATGGAAAGGTCATTTCGATGGACCGGCAGCGGTCCTGACGTTCGCCCAAGCCGCCATCCTCTACCGCCAGGCGCAGAAACCCACGCGCTTCCTTGAGAAGATCGAGAACTACTGGCAGGACACGCTTGTCTCGGACATAAAGGCCGGTCACGTCCACAAGGCTGCGATTGCGCTCTATCCGAAAGCCTCCGCTGCAACGCGCAATCGACAGGTCATAGCCCCGACGCAGGCGATCATCAACTTCGCGGCTGAGATGGAGCTTTGCCCTCATCTGAAGGTGAAGCGATTCCCCGTCGTATCGAAGAAGAAGACACCGGCGACATGGGGATGGGTTCAGGATTTCATGGCGCATGCAAATGCGCACCTCGGCGCACTGTGCTGCTTCATGTTCCTGACCGGCGCGCGCGTCGGCGAAGCGGTAGAGGTTCTGTGGAGAGATGTAGACCTGTCGTCGGCAACGGTCTTGATCAGGGAGACCAAGATAGGATCAGAGCGTGTTGCTCACATGCCGCCTGCTCTCGTTGCTGCAATAGCCAATATCGAGAGCAACAGGAACCCGGAGGAGAAGGTATTCAAATACTCATCGCGCGACACGGTGAAGCCGCAATGGAACAAGGTCCTCCGGCGCGGGGCCATGAAGAAGCACAAGCCCCTATCGTTCCATTCGTGCCGACACGGCTTCGCTACGACCCTTCTACACAAGGGCGTCGATCCGATCACGGTTGCCAAGCTGGGCGGCTGGAAATCGCCGCAACACGTCTTCCAGACCTACGGGCACGCGAAGGAGGACAAAAGGCTTGCAAATCTCCTGACTGACACGTCAGAGACACGCGACAATGATGAACGTGAATTAAAGGAGATAAATCAAAACGTTAGGTAGGCACAACGCCGCCTTCGTTGGGGAAGGGTGTCCCGCCGCCGCTGATATGGAAGCAGCGCCCCGGAGTCAAGCCGAATATGTCGCGAACGAAAAATAATCCGGCGCAATGGAAACGGCGCGCCGGGTGAGCGGGCGCGCCGTGCTGGACCGATGAATGGGAGGATCACCAGGTCGTGATGCGGATGCCCGCGCGGATCTCGTGCTTCTGGAAGCCCTCGTCATGGCCCTTGGCGCCCGAGGCGCCCCAGCCGCGTTCGGCCGCGCCGTAGCCGAAGGTCTTGCCGCCGTCGATGTCGGTGAAACGGTAGCCGAGGTCTAGCTTGACGCGCTCGGTGATGTCGTAGGAGGCGCCGGCCATCAGGGCATAGGTGAAGCGCCAGCTGTCGTAGCCGGGCAGCGTGCCGCTGGCATAGGTCGTGCCGGAGCAGGCCGCGCTGCCGTCGATGCAGTAGGGCGTGCTCTTCAGGTCGTCCCAGCGCAGGTTCGTGACGCCGGCGCCGGCGCCGACATAGGGCGTGAAGCCCGCGAAGGTGCCAAGGTCGACATAGCCGTTCGCCATGACGTTGATGGCGCTGTAGCCCGCCTTGTGGTTGAAGCCGCATTCCGTGCCGGCCGGCTCGGCGGCGCTGCACGGCAGCGCAACGTCGGAGCGGCCGCTGAGCTTGCCGCTGAAGAAATCGGTGGTCAGGTCGGCGCGCAGAAAATTGTTGAACTGGTAGCCCATGCCGGCGCCGTAGGAGAAGGGCTCGGAAAAGCGCGCGGTGTCGAAGGTCTCCGTGGAGAAGACCGTGCCGCCCGGCTGGTAGACGGTATAGGACGGCTTGCCGCCCTTCACCCAGCCCGCATAGCCGAGATCGCCGCGGATGTACCAGCCCTGCGCGACCGAAGCGCCGCCGAGCCTGATCTCCGGTGCGTCGATGATCTCGAAGTCCGCCGCCGCGGCGGCCGTGGCGACGCAGCCCGCAAGAAGGGCGACGCCGAGAATTCCCCACTGGCGAAGCATGGTCCTGTTCCCCTGAAGCCGGACTTGGCCCGGACGGTTGCACGACGGGCGGCCGGATAGAGGACACCCTTCGTTAACCATAAATCTTAAGGAATGAAGAAACCGTTAAGCGGCGGCGCCCCCGAACGCGGAAAGGCCGCCCTTGCGGGCGGCCCCTCGAAAACCGGTGGTGCTGTCGGCTTACTTGTAGACCGGCTCGCTGATCGGGATATCGGCCGGCGGGATATAGGCCTGCTGGTCGCAGCCGTTGAAGGCATAGCGCAGGCCGGCCCGTGCCTCGTGGCTGTAGTAGCCCCTGTCGTAGCCGGGACCGCCGTTCATCCGGTAGCCGAACATGTCGCCCTTGGTGACGTGGCGGAAACGGTAGCCGACGTCGGCCTTGAGGTTGCAGGTGACGTCGATCGAGGCGCCGGCCATCAGCGCATAGGTGAAGCGCCAGCTCTTCTTGCCGCCATGCGTGACCGTCGGGTCGCAGTTGGTCGGGTCCGTATCGTCGCAGGACGTGTTGCGGAGATCGTCCCAGCGCACGTAGGTGCCGCCGATACCGCCGCCGACATAGGGCGTGACGATGCCGTAGGTGCCGATGTCGACATAGGCGTTGGCGAGCAGGCTGAGGGCCGTCAGCGAGGAAACGTCCGTCGAGGTGCAGGCGACGGCAACGCCGCAGCCGCCCGAGGTCGAGCCGCGGAAGTCGCTCTTGAACATGTAGTCGAGCGTGGCGTCCGTGCGCAGGTGGTCGTTGATCTGGTAGCCGACGCCGCCGCCGATCGTGAAGCCGTTCTTGAGCTTCGCCGTGTCGAACTGTTCCATGGTGCCGTTGCTGCCCTGGAAGAAGCGGGCGCCGCGCAGCTTGTTGACGGAATAGCCCATGTCGCCGCGCAGGTACCAGCCGCCCGTCTCGATCGCGACCTGCTGCACCGGCGGCGCCTCGATGACTTCCGGCTGGTATAGATCTGCCGCGTGGGCCGACGTGCCCGCGAGCAGGACGGCTGCGACGCCACTCAAAACTTTCCTCATGGCCTGACTCCGATAGCTTTTCGCTTGGCACGCCCGGCACGCCGGATTCCAAGTCCCTCGATCAGGCATGGATAATGCAGTGGAAAGGTTAAGGTGCGATTAACTACGAAAATTTACCGTATTTGTTAAAATCCGTTTACGACCGCGGTTAAGTTTTACTTGAACGACAAAGGCCGGGGCGTTCGCTCCGGCCCTCGCGAACTTGCCGATCCTGCCGCTCAGGCCGCGTTGCGGACCGCGCCGATGACGCCGACCAGCTCGTCGACGATGCGCTCCACCTGGTCCCGGTCGTCGCCCTCCGCCATGACGCGGATCAGCGGCTCGGTGCCGGACGGGCGGATGAGCAGGCGGCCGGAACCGGCGAGCGCCGCCTCCGCCTCCGTGATCGCCTGGCGCACGATCGCGTCCTCCAGCGGCTTGCCGGCCTGGATGCGAACGTTCTTGAGCACCTGCGGCACCGGCTCGAAGCGGTTGCAGACCTCGCTCACCGGCCGGCCGCTGCGCTTGACGCAGGCGAGCACCTGGAGCGCGGCGACGAGGCCGTCGCCGGTCGTGCCGAAATCGGAAAGGACGATGTGGCCGGACTGCTCGCCGCCGACATTGTAGTCGCCCTGGCGCATGCGCTCGACCACGTAGCGGTCGCCGACCTTGGTGCGCTCGAGGCCGAGGCCCCTCTCCTTCAGGGCGCGCTCGAGGCCGAGGTTCGACATGACGGTCGCGACGATGCCGTCGCCCTTGAGCAGGCCGTCGGCCGCCCAGGTCTCGGCGATCACGGCCATCAGCTGGTCGCCGTCGATGATCTTGCCGTTCTCGTCGACGATCTGCACGCGGTCGGCGTCGCCGTCGAGCGCGATGCCGATGTCGGCGCGCACCTCGTGCACCTTGCGCTGCAGCGCGGCCGGATGGGTCGAGCCGCATTCGAGGTTGATGTTGAGGCCGTCCGGCTCGTCGCCGATCGTCACCACGTCCGCGCCGAGCTCCCACAGCACGGCGGGCGCCACGCGATAGGCGGCCCCGTTGGCGCAGTCGATCGCCACGCGCAGGCCGGTGAGCGAGGCGTCGCGCGGCAGCGTGCGCTTGGCGTGCTCGATATAGCGGTCGTGCACGCCGTCGACGCGCTTGGCCCGGCCGATCTCCGACGATTTCGCGAGCTGGCCGGCGATGTCCTTGTCGAGCAGGTCCTCGATCTCGGCCTCCAGGTCGTCCGAAAGCTTGTAGCCGTCCGGGCCGAACAGCTTGATGCCGTTGTCCTCGAAGGGATTGTGCGAAGCGGAGATCATCACGCCGATATCCGCGCGCAGCGAGCGCGTCAGCATGGCGACGGCGGGCGTCGGGATGGGACCGAGCACGAATGCGTCGATGCCCGCGGCCGTGAAGCCGGCCACCATGGCGTTCTCCAGCATGTAGCCGGAAAGCCGCGTGTCCTTGCCGATGACGACGCGATGGCGGTGCGCCCCGCGGCGGAAGATCGTGCCCACGGCGATCCCCACCCGCATGGCGAGGTCCGGCGTCATGGGAAAGAGATTGGATTGCCCCCGGATCCCGTCCGTACCGAAATAACGACGCTTCATGTTCACTCCTGAAAACCGCCGGCGCTGCGCCCGATCCCCGCCTGCCTGCTGACCCGCGTCATACACGATGCGTGAAGGGGGCCGCAACACAGGGCGTCGCCGTATGGTCTTAACGTTAAACCGCCCCTCCCCGGGGGCGCTCGGAGACATACGGACGCTTTTCTCTGCCACAAAACGCGGCCGAGAGCATCCATTGAAGCATCAGAAATCATTACAGCCCGTTACCGAAAGAAAACGGCCGGGAATATTTCCCGGCCGCTTCCGCATTCCGTGAGCAGGATCGGCTATTGCGGCTGCGGCTCCAGCCCACCCTCGGGCTCGCCGCCCTTCTTGTGGCCGGCCTTCGGCACGGCCGAGCCGCGGTGCGGCGGCGTGTCGTCGCCGAGGTCGCGCGCCGGCTTCTCGCCGCGGATCAGCGCCTTGATCTCGTCGCCGGTCAGCGTCTCGTATTCGAGCAGGCCCTCGGCGAGCGCCACGAATTCGTGGTGCTGCTCGGTGATGATGCGCTTGGCCTCGGCATAGGCCTCGTCGATCAGCCGGCGGATCTCGTTGTCGATCTTCTGCGCGGTCGCCTCGGAGACGTTCTTCTGCTGCGCCACCGAATGGCCGAGGAACACCTCCTGCTGGTTCTCGCCATAGGCGACCTGGCCGAGCTGGTCGGAAAAGCCCCACTGCGTCACCATGGCGCGGGCGAGCTTGGTCGCCTGCTCGATGTCGGAGGAGGCGCCGGACGTGATGTTCTCCTTGCCGAAGGTGATCTCCTCGGCGACGCGCCCGCCCATCATGATGGCGAGCCGCGAGACCATCCACTTGTAGCTCATCGAGTAGCGGTCGCCCTCGGGAAGCTGCATGACCATGCCGAGCGCGCGTCCGCGCGGGATGATCGTCGCCTTGTGCAGCGGGTCGGCCGCCGGCACGTTGAGCGCGACGATGGCGTGGCCCGCCTCGTGATAGGCGGTGAGCTTCTTCTCCGCCTCGGTCATCGCCGAGGAGCGGCGCTCCGCGCCCATCATGATCTTGTCCTTGGCGTCCTCGAATTCCTGCATGGTGACGAGGCGCTTGTTGCGCCGCGCCGCCATCAGCGCCGCCTCGTTGACGAGGTTCATGAGGTCCGCGCCGGAGAAGCCCGGCGTGCCGCGGGCGAGCACCTTGAGGTCGACGTTCGGGGCGAGCGGCACGTTGCGCACGTGCACCTTGAGGATGCGCTCGCGGCCGACGATGTCCGGGTTCGGCACGACGACCTGCCGGTCGAAGCGGCCGGGGCGAAGCAGCGCCGGGTCGAGCACGTCGGGCCGGTTGGTGGCGGCGATGAGGATGATGCCCTCGTTCGCCTCGAAGCCGTCCATTTCCACCAGAAGCTGGTTCAGCGTCTGCTCGCGCTCGTCGTTGCCGCCGCCGAGCCCTGCGCCGCGATGGCGGCCGACGGCGTCGATCTCGTCGATGAAGATGATGCAGGGCGCGTTCTTCTTCGCCTGCTCGAACATGTCGCGGACACGGGAGGCACCCACGCCGACGAACATCTCCACGAAGTCGGAGCCCGAGATGGTGAAGAAGGGCACGTTCGCCTCGCCGGCGACGGAGCGGGCGAGCAGCGTCTTGCCGGTGCCGGGCGGGCCGACGAGCAGCACGCCGCGCGGGATGCGCCCGCCGAGCCGCTGGAACTTTTGGGGATCGCGCAGGAATTCCACGATTTCTTCGAGGTCCTGCTTGGCCTCGTCGACGCCGGCGACGTCGGCGAAGGTGACGCGGCCGTGCGCCTCGGTGAGCAGCTTCGCCTTCGACTTGCCGAAGCCCATGGCGCCGCGCGAGCCGCCCTGCATCTGCCGCATGAAGAACAGCCAGACGCCGAGGATCAGGAGCATCGGCAGGAGCGTGCCGATATAGCTCAGGAACCCGGACGAGCCGTCCGTCTCCGGCCGGGCGTTGATGACGACGTTCTTCGCCTCGAGGCGCGGCATCAGCGCGGTGTCGCCGTCCGGCTTGTAGGTCTGGAAGGTGGCGCCCGTCTCGACATAGCTGCCGACGACCTTGTTGCCGGTGATCACCACTTCCTTGACCCTGTTCGAATCGACCTCCTTGAGGAACTGCGAATAGGGGATTTCGCGCGAGCCGGTCTGGGCCGGGCTCGTCTGGAACATGCTGAACAGCGCGATCAGCAGGAGGGCGATGATCGCCCACAGGGCGAAATTGCGGAAGTTGGGGTTCATCGGGCTTTCCGGGCACTTTCCGGGCCGGGTTCTCCCGACCGCTTCATTCTCGGCTAACATAGGGTCGCGGCATGGCCTTGCCAAGGCAAAGCACGCGGCGCACCGGCATTTCTCGTCAACATCGTCAACGGCCGGCGGCGCAGTTTCATTCATCCTACCACAAAGCGCCGCCCGCCGCCCTCATCCGTTCGGCGGAGAGGGAAAGGGCGCGCGGCCGAGGAGGCGGGCGAGCGCCTGGGCGACCGGCAGGTCGAATCCCGGCAGGAAGCGCGCATAGGGCGCAATCAGCGGTTCCACGGTGAAGCGGTCCGCCGGCGCCGGGCCGCCGTCCGCAAAGCCGAACCGCGGCGCGGCCTCGGCCGCCCGGCGGGCCGCACCGCGGAGTGCCGGATCGATCGTGGCTCCCGCCGCCGAGACGACGAGCGGGCGGGAGCCGCGATTGGCGACGCCCAGCCGTCCGTCCCAGGTCGCCGTCCCGCCGGCCGGAAGCACGAGCGGCTCGATCCCCCGGCGCTCGCGGTAGAGGAAGAGCCCCGCCCGCCGCCGGTCGAACACGACCCGGCCGGCCGTCAGCCGCGACAATGTGCCGTCGGCGAGAAAGGTGCGGATGCGGTCGGCCGAGGCCGTCTCCGGCGCATGGACGCGGCCGCCGGTCGTCGCCGCGAGCAGCATCAGCCCGCGCCATGCGGCGGGATCGGCAAGCGCTGTCGCGATGCCCTCGGGCGGCAGCAGGAAGAGCAGCGGCGAAAGCGCCCGCACATGGGCGTCGAGGAACTCCGCCGCCCGCCGCGACAGGGCGAGCCGGTCGACGGCCTCCGCCATCGCCTCCGGCCGGCCTTCGCGGACGCGCACGCGCTCGAAACGGGGATTGGCATTGCTCGGATCGTCGATCCATTCCTCCCCCGCGCTTTCCAGAAAGCGCCGGATCTCCGCCCGGTCCACCGACAGGAGCGGCCGGAACAGCCAGACCCGGCCGCCGAGCAGCACGGCATCCGCCATGCCGGACAAGCCGACGCCCCCGGCGGCGCGGCCGGCGCGCATGGCGATCGTCTCGCGCTGGTCGTCGCCGGTGTGGGCCGTCAGGATCGCATCCGCGCCATGCCCGGCGGCGGCATCGAGAAGAAGGTCGTAGCGCTTCGTCCGCGCCGCGGCCTGGAGGCCGGTAACGGGCTTCGGGCCGTCCCAGCGGCGAACGGAATGGGGAATGCCGTAGCGTGCGCAGAGAGCCGCGACGGCGCGGGCCTCGTCCGCCGATCGCGGGCGCAGCGCATGGTCGACGGTGCAGGCGGCAAGGGAGATGCCCGGGTAGCGCCCGGTCGCGACGAGCGTGGCGAGCGCCACGAGAAGCCCGGTCGAATCGCTGCCGCCGGAAACGGCGAGGAGAAACTTGACGGGGCGCCGGAAACGGGAAAGGAAACGGTCGGCCGCCGCGGCGACGCTGCCGTCGGTTGCGGAGGACGTCAGCAGGACAGCCGGCTCTGTTCGGACGAGACCTTGCTCTTCACGGCCTTGGACGCGTTGGGATAGCGCTTGTTGACCTCGCGCAGCGTGGCGCAGGCGGTCTCGCGGTTGTCGAGCGCGGCGAGCGACATGCCGAGCTTCAGAAGCATTTCCGGCGCCTTCTTCGACTTGCCGTAGGCCTGGTGGGCGTTGAGGAAGGTCTTCGCCGCCTCGTTGAAATTGCCCTGGGAATATTGCGCCTCGCCGAGCCAGAAGGTCGCGTCGGCCGCCTTGTCGCCGTTCGGGAAGATGTCGAGATAGTCGCGGAACTCGCGCTCGGCGAGCTGGTAGTCGCCGGACAGCACGTGGCCGTAGGCGGCCTGGTAGATGTCGTCGGGATTGTCGAGCGAGGCCGTCGCCTGCTGCGAGGCCTGCGGCAGGCCGGTGTCGACGCCGGGCAGCTCGTTGCCGAGCGAGGCGCTCTCGTTGTCGAGGCCGGGATTGACGTCGGCGCCGACCGGGTTGCCGTTCTCGTCGAAGCGGATCGAGCCCAGCTCCTGCGGCAGCGCGCCGGCGCCGGTGCCGGCGTCCGGCGTGACGCCCCCGGCGGACGAATCCGCCGGAAGCCTGTTCGAGGCGATCTGTTCGTCGGCCGTGCCGCCGTTGACGGGCTTTTCGAGCGCGCCGCTCTGGCCCTTCGCCTTGCCGCTTTCGAGTTCCTGGAAGCGGTACTCGTTGTCTTCCTGCGCCTTGCGGATCTGTTCCTGCATCTGCAGGAGCTGGAAGCTCATTTCCTCGATCCGGCCGTTGAGCGAGCGGATCTCCTCCTCGAGCTGGCCGACGCGCGGATCCATGGCCTGCGCGAGGACCACGTCACCCCTGGCCGACCGGCCGCCATCGGGCGGCAGGAAGCCGTTCACCAGGCCCGACAGCGGCGATGCACTGATCGGCCCGACCATGCCTGCCACCGCTGCGAGACTGAGAACGCCTGCCGCGACAAGTTTCTTCATATGTCTTCGTCCTGTTGGTCTTGAAAACGCGCCGGAGCGCAGGCGCAAGAGTTTTCCAAATGCTCTCAAAAAGCAACGGAGTTCGGCCAAAGTATGTTGAAAAAGCCATGACCTCCACCAGAGGTGGAGGTTTGAAACGCTGCGCTTGAACCGCTAGAAGCGGTTTTGTTATAAGTTAGTAGCTACGATTAAAGAGGTCGGCAAAGTCGGAAGCTTTGTCGGCCTTTTCCTGATTACGGATATAACGTCTGACGACCTGCTGATCA
>NZ_JANFDG010000034.1 GCF_024609765.1 Shinella pollutisoli | reverse complement strand
CTCGACCACGATGTAGAACTCGTCCAGTCCTCCACCGGAGGTGGAGGTTTACTTTGGTTACAAGAAAAGGCGGTGCCGGAGGCACCGCCTTGTCAGGCCGGAAACCCGGCCGTGCCCGCGAGCCTGAGGAGGAGGAGTGCTCAAGCGGGCCTATGCGCTCCGAACGTCTTCCCGGAGGAGGGAGGAGGAGTGACCGGCAAGACGCCTGATCGGAACGCGTAGCTCGTTCTCGGCTCGGGCGAAACCGTTCCAGCGAAAACGAACTTTCGTTTCCTTTCGCTTGAAGCGCGCTTCGCCTTCGCTTCGATGGGCGTCTTATAGCGGATTCGAACGCGGGGGACAGTCCCTTTCCGGCATGGGAGCCATGCGCGAGACGCATACGTTAATGTCCAGCCCAGGCGTTCCGGCCGGCATCACCCTTCCGAGCCCCTCATCCGGCCTGCCGGCCACCTTCTCCCCGCAAGCGGGGCGAAGGGATATGTCTCACTGTTTCCCCAACCATTGACCGTTCACGAGGCAGGTCCCCTCTCCCCGCCTGCGGGGAGAGGGTTAGGGTGAGGGGCAAAGCCGCATATGTGACAGCTCTCGTTCCCTCCACCGCACGGATCGGCTAGATTGCCGCCACGATTCACCTGCCGCAGCGGAAGCCTCCCCATGTTCCAGAGTTTCGACGTCACGTCCACGCCCCACTTCGGCCGCGCCCGCGCCGATGCGCTGCGCGCCGCCTTCGACGGCCTCGGCATCGACGGCTTCCTCGTGCCGCGCGCCGACGAGTACCAGGGCGAATACGTGCCCGCCTCGGCCGAGCGGCTGTCCTGGCTGACGGGCTTCACCGGCTCGGCCGGCGTCGCGCTCGTCATGCGCGACCGGGCGGTCGTCTTCGTCGACGGCCGCTACGTGACGCAGCTCGCCGAGCAGGTGGACGGCACCGTCTTTTCCGGCGGCGACCTCGTCGGCGAGCCGCCGCATCTCTGGCTCAAGGCCCACGCGCCGAAGGGCTTCCGCCTCGGCATCGACCCGTGGCTGCACACCGGCGCGGAGGTGCGCCGGCTGGAGAAGGCGCTCTCCGCCCTCGGCGGCGCGCTCGTCTTCCTGCCGCACAATCCCCTCGACCGCCTCTGGAACGATCGCCCCGCCGAGCCGCTCGGCCGCGTGGCGATCCAGTCCATCGACCATGCCGGCGAGCTCGCCCGCGACAAGCTCGCGAGGATGGCGGAGGCGACGGCGGCGGCCGGCGCCGACGCGCTCGCCGTCACCGATCCCTCCTCCATCGCCTGGATCTTCAACATCCGCGGCGCCGACGTGCCGCACACGCCGCATCCGCTCGCCCGCGCGATCGTGCCGGCGGACGGCCGCCCCGAGCTCTTCCTCGACAAGCGCAAGACCGGCATCGAGGAGGAGGCCTATCTCACCCAGCTCGCCGACCTCGTGCCGCCGTCGCGGTTCGACGAGCGCATCGCGGCGCTGGCCGCCGAGGGCAAGCGCATCCTGATCGATCCCGACCAGGCGCCCTTCGCGCTCGCCGAGATCGTGCGCCGCAAGGGCGGCACGCTCGTCGAGGCCGCCGACCCGGCCCGCCTGCCGCGCGCGCAGAAGAACGCCGTCGAGCTTGCGGGCTCGGCCCGCGCGCACCTGCAGGACGGCGCCGCCATGGTCGAATTCCTCGCCTGGCTGGACGGCACCGAGCCCGGCTCGCAGACCGAGATCGCCGTCACGAGGAAGCTGGAGCAGGTCCGCCGCACGGTCGGCGAACGGCTGCAGAACCCGCTGAAGGACATTTCCTTCGACACCATCGCGGGTGCGGGCGCGCATGCCGCGATCATGCACTACCGCGTGACCACCGAGACCGACGCGACGATCGAGCCCGGCACGCTGTTCCTGATCGATTCCGGCGCGCAATACATCAACGGCACGACCGACATCACCCGCACCGTCGCCATAGGATCGGTGCCGGAGGAGCAGAAGCGCTTCTTCACGCTCGTCCTGAAGGGCATGATCGCCATCAGCACCGCACGCTTCCCCAGGGGAACCCGCGGCTGCGACCTCGATCCGCTGGCGCGCATCGCGCTGTGGAAGGCAGGCGCCGATTTCGCCCACGGCACCGGCCACGGCGTCGGCTCCTATCTCTCCGTGCACGAGGGGCCGCAGCGCATCTCGCGGCTTTCGACGCAGGAGCTGCTGGACGGCATGATCCTCTCCAACGAGCCGGGCTACTACCGCCCCGGCCATTTCGGCATCCGCATCGAGAACCTGATCCACGTGCTGCCGGCAGCACCGGTGGAGGGCGGCGACATCGAGATGAAGAGCTTCGCCACCCTCACCTATTGCCCGATCGACCGCCGCCTCGTCGTGCCCGCCCTGCTGACCGACGAGGAACTGGACTGGCTCAACGCCTACCATGCCGAGACGCGCGAGAAGATCGCGCCGCTCCTCGACAGCGACGCGACGAAGGACTGGCTGGAGAAGGCGACGGCGCCGGTCAGCCGATGAGGTGACGCAGGATCATCACCACGACCCAGCCCGCCGCCAGCATCGGCAGCACGCCGAGCCTGAGGCCCACGAGAAGCGCCGCGACGAGCGTGAGGCTCACGTCGAGCCCGCCCGTGACGGCCGACGGCGCCACCAGCGTCGTCAGCACCGCCGCCGGCACGGCGTTCAGCGCCGCCTCGACGCGCGGCGGGATGCGCTTCATGCGGGTGATCAGCACGTAGCCGCCGAAGCGCGTCGCATAGGTGGCGAGCGCGGCCGCGACGATGATCGCCACCATTTCGGGGCGGAACAGCGCTTCCATGGCCTAAGCCTCCCCCTCGACCGGGTCGCCGACCGGCGCCCCCGCCTCGTCGCCGTCGAGCGGCAGGAGTGCTGCGACGGCGATGCCGGCAAGCGCGCCGAGGCTCACGTGCCAGGGCGAGCCGACGAAGTGCAGCGCCAGGATCGAGCCCGCCGCCGAGGCGACGACGACCGGCAGCCAGTTGGCCCGGCTGCGGAAGCCGAGCACGAGGCCCATGAAATAGATCGGCAGGAGCACGTCGATGCCGATCGCCTCCGGATCGCCGATCAGGTTGCCGAGCACGCCGCCGAGCACCGTCAGCACGAGCCACGGCACATAGACGCTGAGGCCCAGCACGAGATACCAGACGAAGCCGATGCGGATGCCGGCATCGCCCCGCCGCTCGCTCTCGGCAAACAGCGGATCGATCAGCAGGAAGAAGCCGACGCATTTCTGCCACAGGCTGAAATGGCGGATATGCTTGGCGATCGCCGCCGAATAGAGCACGTGGCGGAAATTCACCGCGAAGATCGACAGGACGATCAGCCAGGGCGCGACGTGGTGGCTGAACAGCTCGACGCCGACGAGCTGGCTCGCGCCGGCATAGACGGTGGCGCTCATCAGCGCCGCCTCGGCGATGGTCAGCCCGTTGTCGACGGCGACGGCGCCGAAGAGGATGCCGAACGGGGCGGCGGAAATCACCACCGCGAAACCGCGCCGCGCGGCGTCGCGGATTTCCTGATAGGTCTCGGGAGTCATGACATGTCCTGATCGTGGAGCGAACGACATAGGGCAGCGGGCCGCCCGCGGCAAACCAATAAGCCTGATATGAGGATCAACGGCGCTGATCCATCGGCCCTTGCGGCCGCCCGCCGCCGATGCTCAGCCCTTGCGGAGCTGGAACGTGTGCTCCGGTCCCGGGAAGCTGCGCGCCTTCACCTCCTCCGCATAGGTGGCGAAGGCCTCGCTCATCACCGGCGCCAGGTTGGCGAAATGCTTGACGAAGCGCGGCTTGAAATCGGTGAAGATGCCGAGCACGTCGTCGACGACCAGCACCTGCCCGTCGCAGGCCGGCGAGGCGCCGATGCCGATGGTCGGGATGGTCGCCGTCTCGGTGATCTCGCGCGCCAGCGGCTCGACCGTGCCCTCGATGACGAAGGCGAAGGCACCCGCCTCCTCGATCGCCGCGGCGTCGCGGCGGATCTTCTCCACCTCGCGGTCGCTGCGGCCGAGCGAGCGGTAGCCGCCCGTCGTGTTGATGAGCTGCGGCATCAGGCCGACATGGCCGAGCACCGGAATGCCGCGCTGCGTGAGGAAATGCACCGTCTCGGCCATCTCCGCGCCCCCCTCCAGCTTGACGGCGCTGCAGCCCGTCTCCTTGAGGATGCGCGCGGCGGTGCGGAAGGCCTGCTCCTTCGATTCCTGGTAGGAGCCGAACGGCAGGTCGACGACGATGCAGGCGCTGGACGAGCCGCGCATGACGGCCTGGCCGTGGGCGATCATCATCTCGATGGTCACGCCGACAGTGGAATCGAGGCCGTAGAGCACCATGCCGAGCGAATCGCCGACGAGGATGAAATCGACGTGCTGGTCCATCAGCTTGGCGACCGGCGTCGTATAGGCGGTGAGGCTGACGATCGGCCGCTCGCCCTTGAGCGCCTTGATGTCGGCCGGGGCAAGCCGGCGCTTGGCTGTATGTACACTCATCGCTGGACACCCTTCGCGGTCTCAAGGATTTTCGGGTCGATGACCCGGTTGTCGAGGAGTTTCGTGCCCCCAAAGCGCACGAAAAGCAACAAAAGAACCGGCCTTTCGCCGATTTGCCCCACCTCGGCGAGCGTTTCCGGATCGCGCACCGCCACCACCTCCGCCGCGGCCAGCGGCTCGCGGGCGATGAAGGCGCGGACTTCCGCTTCGAGGCGCTTCGGATCGGTCTCGCCGGCGGCGACGAGCGCTTCCGCCGCCTCCAGAGCACGCGGCACGACGACGGCCGCCGCCCGCTCTTCGGCCGAGAGATAGACGTTGCGCGACGAACAGGCGAGCCCGTCCGCCTCGCGCACGGTCGGCACGCCGATCACGGCGACGGGCTGGGCGAGGTCCCCGGCCATGCGGCGGATGATGGCGAGCTGCTGGAAATCCTTCTCGCCGAAATAGGCGCGGTCCGGCTGGGCGATGTTGAAGAGCTTCGTCACCACCGTCGCCACCCCGGCGAAATGGCCGGGGCGCACGGCGCCTTCCAGCTCGCTCCCGAGCTTCGGCACGTCCACCACCGTCTCCATCGGCCGCGGATACATGTCGGCGACCGTCGGCGCGAAGAGGAAGTCGACGCCCTCCGCTTCCAGCATCGCCTGGTCGCGCGCAAGATCGCGCGGGTAGCGCGCGAGGTCCTCGTTCGCCCCGAACTGCAGCGGATTGACGAAGATCGTCGCCACCACGACGTCGTTTTCCGCCCGGGCCCGGCGTGCGAGCGCCATGTGGCCGACATGGAGATAGCCCATGGTCGGCACGAGGCCGATCGAGCGGCCGGCCCGCCGGTGGGGAGCAAGCGCCGCGCGCAAGTCCGCGATGGTGGTGAAGGTCTGCATCGACGCGTCTCCCTGCCCTCGCCCTCTCCCGCGGGCGATGCCTCCTCCAGGCGGAGGAAGCGGGCGCTTTCTATCTTGTGCAGCGCAAAAAGACAATCGGCAAACCACGCCCGCGCCGATGGCAGCCCTGCGCATTGCGCACTGTACTTTTGCCGCGCCGCGCATTAGGAAGCGGACGAGAAAGGCCCGGCGTATCCCGCCGGGGCTAGATGCCGGCCGCAAGGCGGCCGCAGAACCCGAATTCCGAAAGATCCCCGATGCAGAATTTCGAAGGCCTGGCCCCGGCCATGGCAAAGGCGTTGGAAAAACGCGGCTACACCACCCTGACGCCGGTGCAGCTTTCCGTGTCCGACCCGGCGATCGGCCATGCCGACGCCCTCGTCTCCGCCCAGACCGGCTCCGGCAAGACCGTCGCCTTCGGCCTGGCGCTCGCCCCGACGCTGCTTGCCGGCGAGGAGCGCTTCGGCCGCGCCGAAAGCCCGCTCGCCCTCGTCATCGCGCCCACACGCGAGCTTGCGCTTCAGGTCAAGCGCGAGCTCGAATGGCTCTACGAGCTGACGGGGGCCGCCATGGCCTCCTGCGTCGGCGGCATGGACATGCGCACCGAGCGGCGCGCGCTCGAACGCGGCGCCCATATCGTCGTCGGCACGCCGGGGCGGCTGCGCGACCACATCACCCGCGGCAGCCTCGACCTGACGAATCTCCGCGCCGTCGTGCTGGACGAGGCCGACGAGATGCTCGACCTCGGTTTTCGCGAGGACCTGGAATTCATTCTCGAGGCCGCGCCCGAGGACCGGCGCACGCTGATGTTCTCCGCCACCGTGCCGAAGGAGATCGCCGCGCTCGCCGCCAACTACCAGCGCGACGCGCTGCGCATCTCCACGGCGGCCGAACGCTCGCAGCATGTCGACATCGACTACCGCGCCCTGCTCGTCTCGCCCTCCGACCGCGAGAACGCCATCATCAACGTGCTGCGCTACTACGATGCGCAGAACGCCATCGTCTTCTGCTCGACGCGCGCGGCGGTGAACCACCTGACGGCCCGCTTCAACAACCGCGGCTTCTCGGTCGTGGCGCTGTCCGGCGAGCTCAGCCAGAACGAGCGCACCCATGCGCTGCAGGCGATGCGCGACGGCCGCGCCCGGGTCTGCATCGCCACCGACGTCGCCGCCCGCGGCATCGACCTGCCGAACCTGGAGCTGGTCGTCCATGCCGACCTGCCGACCAACCCGGAGACCCTGCTGCACCGCTCCGGCCGCACCGGCCGCGCCGGCCGCAAGGGGGTGAGCGCGCTGATCGTGCCGCTTTCCGCCCGCCGCAAGGCCGAGCGCCTCTTGCAGATGGGCAACCTCAAGGCCACCTGGGCGACGCCGCCCTCGGCCGAGGACATCCTCGCCCGCGACGACGAGCGCCTGCTTTCCGATCCGCTGCTGACCGACCCGATCGGCGAGGACGAGGCCGCGACTGTGGACGCGCTCGTCGCCCGCTTCGACGCCCGCAGCCTCGCCGCCGCCGTCGGCCGCTTCTTCAAGGCCGGCCGCTCGGCGCCGGAAGACCTGATCCCCGTCTCGCTCGACGCCCGCAAGCCGCGCGACGGCGAGGCCCCGCGCGAACCGAAGCGCCCGCGCGAGGCCTTCGGGGCGAGCCGATGGATCTCCGTCTCGGTCGGCCGCAAGCAGCGCGCCGAGCCGCGCTGGCTGATCCCCATGCTCTGCCGCAACGGCAACATCACCAAAAACGAGATCGGCGCCATCAAGATGCAGCCGGAGGAGACCTACATCGAGCTTGCGGCGGACGCCGTCGACGGCTTCCTCGGCGCGCTCGGCCCGAACGGCATGCTGGAGCGCGGCATCCGCGTGACCGCGCTGAAGGGCACGCCCGACCTCTCGGCCGCCCCCCGCGACTTCGAGCGTCGAGAGGGCTTCGCGCCGAAGCGCAGCTTCGACGACAAGCCCCGCAAGGATCGCCGCCCGGCCGAGGGCGAAGCGGACCGCAAGGCCGGCAAGCCGTTCAAGGGCGAAAAACCCTTCAAGGGGGAAAAGCCATTCAAGCCGAAATTCGCCAAGGCGCGGCCGGCCGCGGACGGCAAGGGACCGGCGAAGCCCACGGGCAAGAAGAAGCAATATTGATCGGGAGGGTTCACCCCTTCCCGCCAGCGTGTCCTCTCAAGGGCGGGACTATCGTCATGCAAGCCTGCCCCTCATCCTGATCCTCTCTCCGCAAGCGAGGAGAGGGGACTTGCCCTGCGGACGGTATCGGGTTGGGGAACGGCGCGGCATATCCCCTCTCCCCGCCTGCGGGGAGAAGGTGGCCGGCAGGCCGGATGAGGGGCCGGACATCCGCCGGCCCTGCAAGGCAGAGAGATGTCACGGTGTCCCCTCACCCCTTGATCAGCTCGAACCATCCGTCCTCGTCGATCACCTGAACCTCGAACTCCTTCGCCTTGTCGAGCTTGGAGCCGGCCCCCGGCCCCGCCACGACGAGGTCGGTCTTCTTCGAGACCGAGCCGGCGACCTTCGCCCCCAGCCGTTCGGCCATGGCCTTCGCCTCGTCGCGGGTCATCTTCTCCAGCGAGCCGGTGAAGACCACCGTCTTGCCAGCGACGGGGCTGGAGGAGACCGCCTGCGCCTCCGCCGCCTCCGGCGTCACCTCCTGGAGCAGCCGGCCGATCACGTCGAGGTTGCGCGGCTCCTTGTAGAACTCGACCACGGCGCGGGCGACGATCTCGCCGATGCCGGCGATGTTGTTGAGGTCGGCCCAGGCCTCGCCGGCAAGCGGCGCCGCCGCCCGCATCGCCTCCTCGAAGGCGGCGTAGGTGCCGTAGGCGCGCGCCAGCAGCTTGGCGTTGGTCTCGCCGACATGGCGGATGCCGAGCGCATAGATGAAGCGGTGGAGCGCGATCGAGCGGCGCGCGTTGATCGCGTCGTAGAGCTTTCGCACGCTCACCTTGCCGAAGCCGTCGATGTTCTCCAGCCTGGCGAGCGAGGCGGCCTGCCGCTTCTCCAGCGTGAAGATGTCGGGCGCGGTGCGGATCGAGAGCGCCGGGTCCTCCGCCGCGAAGAAGAAGTCGATCTGCTTCGCCCCCAGCCCCTCGATGTCGAAGGCGTTGCGCGAGACGAAGTGCTTCAAGTGCTCCACCGCCTGCGCGCGGCAGACGAAGCCGCCGGTGCAGCGCGTGACCGAATCGAGCCGGCCGGTCTTCTCGTGGCGCTCGCGCACGGCATGGCTGCCGCAGACCGGGCAGGTCTTCGGGAATTCGTAGGGCACGGCCTCCGCTGGCCGCTTCTCCATCACCACGTCGAGCACCTGCGGGATGACGTCGCCGGCGCGCTGGACGATCACCGTGTCGCCGATGCGGATGTCGTGCTCCTCGGTGCGGATGCGCTCGCCGCTGTTGCCGATGCCCTCGATGTAGTCGGCATTGTGCAGCGTGGCGTTGGTGACGACGACGCCGCCGACCGTCACCGGGATGAGCCGCGCCACGGGGGTGAGCGCCCCGGTGCGGCCGACCTGGATGTCGATGCGCTCGACGGTCGTGAAGGCCTGCTCGGCCGGGAACTTGTGCGCCGTCGCCCAGCGGGGCGAGCGCGAGCGGAAGCCGAGCCGTTCCTGAAGCGCGAGGTCGTCCACCTTGTAGACGACGCCGTCGATGTCGTAGTCGAGGTCCGGTCGGGCGAGGCCGATCTCGCGGTAATGGGCGATGATCGCCTCGACGTCGGTGAGCCGCTTCGTCAGCGGATTGACCGGGAAGCCCCAGGATTTCAGCGTCTCGATCATGCCGTATTGGGTATCGGCCGGCATCGCCGACATCTCGCCCCAGGCATAGGCGAAGAAGCGCAGCTTCCGGCTCGCCGTCACCGTGGCGTCGAGCTGGCGCAGCGACCCCGCCGCCGTGTTGCGCGGGTTGACGTAGGTCTGCTTGCCTTCGGCGGCCATCTTCTCGTTGAGGGCGAGGAAGTCGCTCTTGGCCATGTAGACCTCGCCGCGCACCTCGACCACCGCGGGCGCGCCGGCCGGCAGCCGGTTGGGGATCTCGCCGATGGTGAGCACGTTGGCGGTGACGTTCTCGCCGGTCGTGCCGTCGCCGCGCGTGGCGGCGGTGACGAGGCGGCCGTTCTCGTAGCGGATCGACATCGAGAGCCCGTCGATCTTCGGCTCGGCGGTGAACGCGATCGAACCGTCCGGCAACCGGCCGAGGAAGCGGTAGACCGAGGCGACGAAGTCGCGCACGTCCTCGTCGGAAAAGGTGTTGTCGAGCGAGAGCATCGGCCGCGCATGGACGATCGGCGCGAAGGTCGGCAGCGGCGCGGAGCCTACCCGGCGCGACGGGCTGTCGGCGCGCACGAGAGCGGGAAAGCGCGCCTCGATTTCCTCGTTGCGCCGCTTCAGCGCGTCGTAGTCGGCATCCGAGATCTCCGGCGCGTCCTGGCCGTGGTAGAGCTCGTCGTGCCGGGCGATCTCGGCGGCGAGATAGGCGAGCTCGGCGGCCGCCTCTTCTTCGGTCAGGGTATCGACGGGGGTCTTCGCGTTCGCCATGGCATGCTCCGGATTGCGGAGATGGTTTTAGAGCAAACTTGGCGAAAGAAAAGGTGGCCCCTGCCCCTCATCCCGCTGCCGCGACCTTCTCCCCGCAAGCGGGGAGAAGGGGCAAGCCGCGAGGGCTTCCCTTCCCTAGCGAGGAAAACATTGCCGCATATCCCTTCTCCCCGCAAGCGGGGAGAAGGTGGCCGGCAGGCCGGATGAGGGGCGAACGCGGCCTCCCCTACCCCCCGCCCGACAGCAGCCGCGCCGCCGCCGCCCGCGCCTCGTCCGTCACGGAGGCGCCGGCGAGCATGCGGGCGATCTCCTCGGTGCGCGCGCCGTCGTCCATGCGGGCGACGCGGGTGGCGACCGCCTCGCCGCCCTCGACCGGACCCTTGGAGATCAGGAGATGGGTTGCCGCGCGCGCCGCGACCTGCGGCGCATGGGTGACGGAGAGCACCTGCACCGTGGAGGAAAGCCGCTTCAGCCGCTGGCCGATCGCATCCGCCACCGCGCCGCCCACGCCCGTGTCGATCTCGTCGAAGACCAGCGTCGGGGCGGAGCCGCGGTCGGCGAGCGCCACCTTCAGCGCCAGCAGGAAACGCGACAGCTCGCCGCCGGAGGCGACCTTCATGATCGGCCCCGGCCGCGTGCCGGGATTGGTCTGGACGTGGAACGCGACGCGGTCGATCCCCTCCTCCGCGCCGCCCTCCGGATCGGTGACGATCTCGACGGTAAAGCGCGCCCGCTCCAGCTTCAGCGCCGGCAGCTCCGCCATCACGGCGGCGGCAAGCGCCTCGGCCGCGTGATGGCGCCGCTCGGAGAGCGAGCGGGCGGCGGCGTCATAGGCGGCGCGCGTCTCGGCGAGCCGGGCCTCGAACTGCGTGAGCTTCTCCTCGCCGGCGTCGAGATCGGCGAGATCGGCGATCATCCTCGCCGCCAGCGCCGGCAGGCCGGCGACCGGCACGGAATATTTGCGGGCGGCGGCGCGCAGCGCGAAGAGCCGCTCCTCCGTGCGCTCCAGCTCCTTCGGGTCGTATTCGGTCTTGCGCAGCGCCGCCTCCACGGCCATCTGCGCGTCGGAAAGCAGGTTCAGCGCCTGGTCGAGCAGGTCGACCGTCTCCTCCAGGAGCCCCGGCGCCTCGTGGCTCTTGCGCTCCAGCCGCCGCACCATCGAGGCGATCAGCGGCACGGGCGAGGCATGGCCGTTCAGGAACTCGCTCGCCTCGTTGATGTCGCCGGCAATCCGCTCGGCCTTCATCATCCGGGCGCGCTTGTCCGCAAGCTCGTCCTCCTCGCCGTCCTGCGGCGAGAGCACCTCCAGCTCCTCGACGGAGGCGCGCAGGTAGTCGGCCTCGCGCGCGGCCGCCTCAACCTTCTCGCGATGGCGGCGGAGCGTCCGGTCGGCCTCCTTCCACTGGCGGAAAAGGGCGCCCACGTCCGCGACCGCCTCGGCGAGGCCGCCGAAGGCGTCGAGCAGCAGGCGGTGGGCGTCGGCGTCGACCAGCGCGCGGTCGTCGTGCTGGCCGTGGATCTCGACGAGGAGCTGGCCGGCCTGGCGCATCAGCTGGACGGAGACGGGCTGGTCGTTGACGAAGGCGCGGGTGCGCCCGTCGGCCGATTGCTGGCGGCGGAAGATGAGGTCGCCGTCGTCGTCGATGCCGTTGTCGTGCAGGAGGTCGCGCACCGCGTGTCCCGCCGGCACGTCGAACACGGCCGTCACCTGCCCGCGCTCCGCGCCGTGGCGCACGAGCGAGCCGTCGCCGCGCCCGCCGAGCGCCAGCGAGAGGCTGTCGAGCAGGATGGACTTGCCGGCCCCCGTCTCGCCCGTCAGCACGGAAAGGCCGGGCTCGAAGCCGAGATCCAGCCTCTCGATCAGGACGATATCGCGGATCGACAGCTGCGAAAGCATGGCCGGCGCGTCTCTCCGGTCAGGCGCCGATCAGCTTCTTGCCGGCGCGCGAGATCCAGGACCCGGAGTTTTCCCGCGGCTCCAGCCCCTTGCTCTGCAGGAGCTTGTAGCTGTCGGCATACCACTGGCTGTCCGGGTAGTTGTGACCGAGCACGGCGGCCGCCGTCTGCGCCTCGCTGGCGAGGCCCATCGCGTAATAGGCCTCGACCAGGCGCGCGAGCGCCTCCTCGATCTGGTTGGTGGTCGGATACTGCTCGACGACGGTGCGGAAGCGGCTCACAGCGGCGATGAACTCCTTGCGCTCCAGATAGTAGCGGCCGACTTGCATCTCCTTGCCGGCGAGCTGGTCACGGGCGAAGCGGATCTTCGTCTGCGCGTCCTCGACATATTCGGAGTCCGGATAGTTGTCGACGACGGCCTGCATCGCCTCGATGGTCTGGGCGGCGGCGCGCTGGTCCTGCGTCACGCTGGGGATCTGCTTCCAGTAGGCGAGCCCGACGATATATTGCGCATAGGCTGCGTCCTCGGACTGCGGATAGAGGCTGAGGTAGCGCTTGCCCGCGGTGATCGCCTCCTCGTTGCGGCCCTGGCGGTAGTTGACGAAGGCGTTCATGACGAGCGCCTTGCGGGCCTGCTCGGAGAAGGGATGCTGGCGGTCGACGGCCTCGAACTTGCGGCCCGCCTCGCCGACCTTGCCGGCCTGCAGGTTGGCGAGGCCTTGGTTGTAGAGCACGTCCGGCGGATCGTTGTCGGCTTCCAGCTTCGTGATGTCGATGTCCGGATCGGTCTGGCACGCCGAGAGCACGGCAGCCGATGCCGCGGCGGCGAGCGCCAGATAGACGATGCGCGCCGTCTTCTTCACACCAATTGACCCTGCAACTACCATCTGACAATCCCAAATCGGCGGCGCCCGATGCGGGCAGGCCTCATGACCCGCGTTTCTATCTCCAAATGAGCGCGGACCGCAACGCCATGGCGGCGCATTAACGCATTTTTATGGCAAGCCGTGCATGGGGTGTCGCGCTTCCGCCTCAGGCGGACCAGGGCGCGAATTCCGGCGCGTTGACGGCGATGAGCTCGCGCTGGCCGGCGCGCGCGCGCGCCCCCGAGGCTTCCACCACCTCGTAGGCGGAGGGGTCGGAGAGGAGCGCCTTCAGCGCGTGGGCGTTCATGCGGTGGCCGCCGCGATAGGAGCGGTAGCAGCCGATGAACTGGGCGCCGGCAAGGGCAAGGTCGCCCACGGCGTCGAGCGTCTTGTGGCGCACGAACTCGTCGGCGTAGCGCAGCCCCTCGACATTGACCACCGTGTTGTCGTCGGAGATGACGACCGAGTTCTCGAGCGAGGAGCCGAGCGCATGGCCCGACGCCCACAGCCGCTCGACGTCGCGCATGAAGCCGAAGGTGCGCGCGCGCGAAAGCTCCCTGCGGAAGGTCGCCGGCGTGAGGTCGCCCCTCCAGGCCTGCCGGCCGATCAGCGGGCAGTCGAAATCGATCTCCACCTCGAAGCGCGTGCCGTCATGGGGGGAGAACTCCGCCCAGGACGCACCCGCCTCGACGCGGACCGTGCGGACGATGCGGATATAGCGGCGCTTGACGGCGAGCGGGACGAGGCCTGCATGGTCGATCGCCTCGATGAAGGGGGCGGAACTGCCGTCTATGATCGGCATCTCGGCGCCGTGCACCTCGACCAGCACGTTGTCGAGGCCGAGCGCATAGAGCGCGGCCATGACGTGCTCGACCGTGGCGATGGATTTCGCCGGCGAGAAGCCGAGCACCGTGCACAGATCCGTGTTGCCGACCTGCGAGGAGACGGCACGGTATTCGCTGACCGCGCCGTCGTCGTGCACGCGCTGGAAGACGATGCCGCTGTCGGCCTCGGCCGGGTGGAAGGTGATCGACACGGCCGCGCCGGAATGGACGCCGGTCCCCGAAACCGTCACCGGACTGGCCACCGTCGTCTGGAAACCGAGCATACCGATCGTCATGTGCATTCGCCTCGTCTTTAGTGCCGGCGCATGCCGCGCCGGGGATTTCTGTCGCGGTCCCTTCCGGGACGTCCCCGGGCATGCGCATCGCCGCCGCCAACGGCCGTCGCGCGCGTGGAATTCGCCGGAGCGATCCGCCATGTGCCGATTGTCCGAATCCGGCTGCCCTTCGGGTTCATCGCAAATCTAGTCGGTCGACCTCAGTCATACAAATCACTGTTTCTTTCGCTCTGTTACGCGCGAGCGACGCCTCAAGCCATTGGAAAGATTGCAGAATAAAAAATGCCCGGACCATGGCCCGGGCATCTTCGTCACACGTTCCTGTGGGCCCTCAGTTCGACTGCCGGCGCAGGAAGGCCGGGATCTCGAGCTGGTCGTCCTCGGAGAGCGCACGCGGCTGCGGATTGGCGCGGCCGTGGTCGTCGAGCTGGCCGCGGCGCGGCGCGTAGAGGCTCGCTTCCGGCGACAGCGGACGGCGGCTCTGGGCGGCGGGTGCGGCCTGCGCCGGCTCGGCGGAGGCGTGCGCCTCCTCTTCCTCGCGGCGGCCGAGCGAGGAGGTGATGCGCTTCAGGAGACCCATCGGGCCGCGCTCCTCGTGGTGGCCGGCGGCCGGCTGGTGGACGGCGCGGTGGTCGATCTCGGCCTTCACGACGGGCGGGAAGTCCTCGATCTTCGGCATGCGCATGGCCTGCGGCTCCTGGCGGACGACCGGCTCGATGCGATGCTGGGCGACCGGAGCCGGCTGCGGCTGGGCCGGGACGGCGCGCTGGACGACGGGCGTCTCGGCGGGCGCGGCGAAGATCCGGCTCTGCGGACGGAAGTCCTCCTGGGCGACGGCGGCCGGCTGGACCGGAGCCGGACGGGCGGCCGGAATGGCGAGCTCGCGGTCGAGATTGGCCTCGGCGGCGCGGATCGCATCGGCGATCGGATCGACGTCGGCGGCCGGCTGCTGGGCGGCAGGCTGCTGGGCGACCGCCTGCGGCTGGGCGACCGGCTGCGGCGCGGGGGCCGCAGCCTGGTGCTGCGGCTGCGCCGGGACGGCGGCGGCGGGACGGATCAGCGGCTTGCCGACGCTGCGAAAGTCAGCCGAACGCGCAGCCACCTCCGAGGCCGCGCGATCGATGCCGGTGGCCACGACGGAGACACGGATCAAGCCTTCGAGGTCCTCGTCGAAGGTCGCGCCGAGGATGATGTTGGCGTCCGGATCGACTTCCTCGCGGATGCGGGTCGCCGCCTCGTCCACTTCGAAAAGCGTGAGGTCGCGGCCGCCGGTGATCGAGATGAGGAGGCCCTGGGCGCCCTTCATCGAGGTCTCGTCGAGCAGCGGGTTGGCGATCGCCGCTTCGGCGGCGGCCATGGCACGGCCCTCGCCCGAGGCTTCGCCGGTGCCCATCATGGCGCGGCCCATCTCGCGCATCACCGAGCGGACGTCGGCGAAGTCGAGGTTGATCAGACCTTCCTTGACCATCAGGTCGGTGATGCAGGCGACGCCCGAATAGAGCACCTGGTCGGCCATCGCGAAGGCGTCGGCGAAGGTGGTCTTGTCGTTGGCGATGCGGAACAGGTTCTGGTTGGGGATGACGATCAGGGTGTCGACCGACTTCTGCAGCTCCTGGATGCCTTCCTCGGCAAGGCGCATGCGCCGGCCGCCCTCGAAGTGGAACGGCTTGGTGACGACGCCGACCGTCAGGATGCCCTTGTTGCGGGCGGCCTGGGCGACGATGGGCGCAGCGCCCGTGCCGGTGCCGCCGCCCATGCCGGCGGTGACGAAGCACATGTGGGTGCCGTTCAGGTGATCGATGATCTCGTCGATGCATTCCTCGGCGGCCGCGCGGCCGACCTCCGGCTGCGAGCCGGCGCCGAGACCTTCCGTCACCTGCACGCCCATCTGGATGATGCGCGTCGCCTTGGTCATGGTCAGCGCCTGGGCGTCGGTGTTGGCGACGACGAAGTCGACGCCTTCGAGGCCGGCGGTGATCATGTTGTTGACGGCGTTGCCGCCGCCGCCGCCGACACCGAAGACGGTGATGCGGGGCTTCAGCTCAGTGATGTCCGGCTTCTGCAGCTTGATGGTCATTGTACCCGTTCCTTTCGTTTCCGGCCGCTTCGCCCAGCCGGCCTGTTCCTTGCGATGTCGTTGTCGGTCTTTTCCGGCGGCGGACCGCCGGGAAACCCGTCAGAAACTTTCCTTCAGCCACTGCCCCATGCGGGCGATGCGGCCGTTGCCACCCGTCAGCTGCGAGAGCATGCCGCCCTGCACAGCGTGTTCTTCAAGCTCCGCGAACTGCGGATAGATCATCAGCCCGACCGCCGTGGAGAAGGCCGGCCCCTTGGCCGCCGCCGGCAGGCCGGAGACGCCGAGCGGACGGCCGATGCGCACGTTGCGGGCGAGGATGCGCCGCGCCGCGTCCGGCAGGCCGGTGAGCTGGCTCGCCCCCCCCGTCAGCACGATCCGTTTTCCGACGATCGGCGAGAAGCCGGACTTCTGGATGCGGTCGCGGATGAGCTCCAGCGTCTCCTCGATGCGGGCGCGCACGATGCGCGAGACGAGCGTGCGCGGCACGTGGGTCGGCTGGTCGCGGTCGTCCTCGCCGATCGGCGGGACGGCGACGATGTCGCGCTCGTCGCCGGCGGTCGCCAGCGCCGAGCCGTGCACGACCTTCAGCCGCTCGGCATCCTCGATGCGGGTCGAAAGCCCGCGCGCGAGGTCGGTCGTGACGTGGTGCCCGCCGAGCGAGACGGCGTCGGAATGGACGAGCCGGCCCTCGGCGAAGACGGAGATCGTCGTCGTGCCGCCGCCCATGTCTATGCAGGCGCAGCCGAGCTCGACCTCGTCGTCGACGAGCGCGGAGAGCCCGCTGGCATAGGGGGTCGCCACCATGCCCTCGACGGAGAGATGCGCGCGGTTGACGCAGAGTTCGAGGTTCTTCAGCGCCGTGCGCTCGGCCGTCAGCACGTGCATGTCGACGCCGAGCACGTCGCCGAACATCGACAGCGGATCGCGGATGCCGCGCTCGCCGTCGAGCGAGAAGCCGGTCGGCAGCGAATGCAGGATCGCCCGGTCCTGGCGCAGCGACCGCTGGCCGGCGGCGGCGAGCACCTTGCGCAGGTCGTTGGCGTCGACCTCCTGGCCGCCGAGGTCGATGGTCGCGGTATAGACGTCGCTCTGCAGGCGCCCCGCCGAGACGTTGACGATCAGGCTCTCGATGGTGAGCCCCGCCATGCGCTCGGCCGCGTCGACGGCGAGCCGGACGACGCTCTCGGCCGCGTCGAGGTCGGCGATCACGCCGTTCTTGACGCCGCGCGAGCGCTGGTGGCCGATGCCGATGATCTCGATATTGTGGGTGCGGCCGGGCAGGATCTCGCTTTCGCCGCGCGGCGTCAGCCGGCCGATCATGCAAACGACCTTGGTCGAGCCGATGTCGAGCACGGAGACGACATGGGCGCGCTTGGAGGAGAGCGGCTTCAGCCGCGGCAGGCCGAAATGGGAGGAACCGAAAATGCTCATGTGTTCTTCGCCGCTTTCTTGAGTTCCTTCGCCCGCTTCTCGACCGCCGCGTTGCGGCGGGCAAGCGCGCCCTCGGTGAGCTGGATCGTCGTGCGGTCCTCAAGCCGCAGGTCCACGGCGGCGATGTCGCGCTCCAGGAGCGCATGCTCCGCCTCCATCGTCGCCAGCATGTCCATGGCGCGCGGCACGTTGCGCTCAGGCAGCTTGACGACGATGCCGTTGTCGAGGCGCAGGTCCCAGCGGCGGCCGGCGACGCGCACATAGGCCTTCACCCGCGCCTTGATGTCCGGCCAGTTGTCGAACTCGGCGGAGAAGTCGGCCGCCGCCGTCTCCGCGTCGCGGCCGACGAAGAGCGGCAGCGTCGAGAACTTGTTGTCGCGCAGCGGCGCGATGACGCTGCCGTTCCTCTCGATCAGCGCGAGATCGCTGCCGTGCTGCCAGATCGCGAAGGCCTCGCGCTCCTTGAGCGCGATCTCGATCGTGCCCGGATAGATCTTGCGCACCGAGACGTCCTCGACCCAGGGCAGTTCGGCGATCTTGGCGCGCGCCTCCTTGACGTCGAGCGCCATCAGCGAGGTCGTGCCGTCGAGGCCGATGCGTTCCAGGATGTCGATCTCGGAGGTCTCGCGGTTGCCGGAGACCCGCACGTCCTCGATGGCGAAGCCGAGCGCGGTGGTTGAAGCCTGGGCGAAATCCTGCGAATGGCCGCCGAGCGACATGCCGTAGAGGCCGGTCGCGCCGAGGAAGGCAAGGCTCGCGAGGCTTCCGGCATGGCGCGGGATGTGGACGCGGCCGGCCGCGAGGCTGACGAGGAAGCGGACGACGCGGCGCAGCGGACGCGGCAGCACGCGCCCGGCTTCCGTCTCCGGAACGCCCGCGGGCCTTACCCTCGTCTTCTGCCTGGAGCTCAACGCAAGCACGACGCGTCCTCCACCATCCACTTCAAGAACTCACCAAAGGAGTGGCCGGCATGCTCGGCCATTTCGGGCACCAGGGAGGTGGGAGTCATGCCCGGCTGGGTGTTGATCTCCAGCCAGATCAGCTCGCCGTTCTCGGAGAATCGGTCGTCGTAACGGAAGTCGGAGCGGCTGACGCCACGGCACCCGATCGCTTGATGCGCCTTGAGCGCGAGTGTTTGTATTTTTTGGTAAATATTTGGTGAAATCTCCGCCGGAAGGACGTGTTTCGAGCCACCTTTCACATATTTGGAATCGTAGTCGTAGAAGGCGTGGCCCTGCGGCACCACTTCCGTGACGCCGAGCGCGACGTTGCCCATGACGCCGCAGGTGAGCTCGCGCCCGTAGACGTAGCGCTCGACCATCACCTTGTCGCCGTAGCGCCAGTCGTCGGAGGCGATGACCTGCGGGGGATGCGGCTGGTCCTCCTTGACGATAACGACGCCGAAGGAGGAACCCTCGCGCACGGGCTTCACCACATAGGGCGGCTTGATCGGATGCGCCGAGGTGAAGTCGAAGCGGTCCATCAGCTTCTGCTCGGCGACGGGGATGCCGGCGGCCTTGGCGACGATCTTCGCCTGCGCCTTGTCCATGGCGAGCGCGGAGGCGAGCACGCCGGAATGGGTATAGGGGATCTGCAGGTATTCGAGGATGCCCTGGATCGTGCCGTCCTCGCCGAACGGCCCGTGCAGCGCGTTGAAGGCGACGTCGGGCTTCAGCTCGGAAAGGACGCTCGCGACATCATGGCCGACGTCGACGCGGGTCACGCGAAAACCCTCGGCCTCCAGGGCATCGGCGCAGGCGTTCCCCGAAGACAGGCTCACCGGCCGCTCCGACGAAAAACCACCCATCAGCATCGCCACATGCCTTGCGCTCATAAGACCCCCGACAAACCCGCACCATGCCCTTGCTCGCTTGCGCGGACCTGATTTTTTCCGAGGCCCCGACTCGAAAAGCGAGATGGGACCACTAGAGCGGCATTAAGGTTAATGAAGCGTTTACTTTCCTTAACCGGGACGGCGGGACGTGAAATTTCCCCGCGCCCGAATCAGGGACGCTTCGATTCCGCCTCTGGAATCAGAGAGTTGGGCGCCACGCAAGGGATCTGTCCGGTCCGGCGAACGACAAAGGCCTCCGCCCTTGCGGACGGAGGCCTTGCGAAGACGGATGGTGGAGGCGTCAGGCGTCCTCGCCGACCGCCTTCCAGATCGCCGCACCGACCACCGCGCCGACGATCGGCGCGAGCCAGAACAGCCACAGCTGCCCGAGGGCCGCGGTATCGGCGAAGAGGGCGACGCCGGTGGAGCGGGCCGGATTGACCGAGGTGTTGGTGACCGGGATGGAGACGAGGTGGATGATCGTCAGCGTCAGGCCGATGGCGATCGGCGCGAAGCCGGCCGGCGCGCGGCCGTGCGTGGCGGCGAGGATGACGAAGAGGAAGAAGGCCGTCAGCACGACCTCCGCCACCAGCGCCGCCGTCAGCGAATAGCCGCCCGGCGAAAGCTCGCCGTAGCCGTTGGAGGCGAAGCCGCCGGCGACGAAGTCCGCCTTGCCGGAGGCGACGAGATAGAGCGTGCCCGCCGCGACGACCGCACCGGCGACCTGCGCCAGGATATAGGGCACGAGGCTCGACATCGGAAAGCGGCCCGCGACCGCAAGCCCGACGGACACCGCCGGATTGAAGTGCCCGCCGGAGATGCCGCCGACCGCATAGGCCATGGTCAGGACCGTGAGGCCGAAGGCGAGGGACACGCCGAGAAGGCCGATGCCGACCTCGGGAAAGCCCGCCGCCAGCACCGCGCTGCCGCACCCGCCCAGGACGAGCCAGAACGTGCCGAGGAACTCGGCCGAGAGTTTGTTGAACATGGAATTCCCCCCAGGTTGGAAACCCCGCCTTCGCGGAGCCTCGCCGCGCAACCCCTGCGCGACCTGGACGGTTTTCGCTAAATTTTTCTGAACGGAGGCTGAACGGGCGGCGTCCGGCTCAGGCCGTGGCGCGGCCCAGGAATTCCTTGACCTCGTAGCCCGGCATGAAATTGCCGATGCGCCTGATCTCCCATTGCAGCATGACGCCGGAATGCTCCAAGACGCGGCTTCTCACCGTCTCGCCGAGATATTCGAGCTCGTAGCCGGTCGCCTGCCCCGTGTTGATCATGAAGTTGCAATGCATCGGCGACATCTGCGCGCCGCCGATCATCATGCCGCGGCAGCCCGCCTCGTCGATCAGCTTCCAGGCGGAATGCCCTTCCGGGTTCTTGAAGGTCGAGCCGCCGGTCTTCTCGCGGATCGGCTGCACGGTCTCGCGATGCTGGCGCACGGCATCCATCTTCGCGCGGATCTCCGCCTTGTCGCCGGCCTGCCCCTGGAACACCGCGTGGGTGAAGATGAAGCCTTCGGGCGCCGAGGAGTGCCGGTAGCTGTAGCCCATGTCGGCATTGCTGAGCACGTGCCTTCTGCCCTCGCGGTCGACCGCATGCACCTCGACGACGAGGTCCTTCGTCTCGCCGCCGTTGGCGCCGGCATTCATGCGCAGCGCCCCGCCGATCGAGCCGGGGATGCCGTAATAGAACTCGAAGCCGGCAATGCCGTGGTCGAGCGCCATGGCGGCGATGTTCTTGTCCGGGCAGATCGCGCCGGCCCTGATGCGGTTCTCGCCGGCGAGCTCGACGTCGCCGAAGCCCTTGGCCGAGAGGCGGATGACAACGCCCGGGATGCCGCCGTCGCGCACGAGCAGGTTGGAGCCGACGCCGGTGACGGTGATCGGCACGTCGTCGGGCACGAGCTTCAGGAAGGTGACGAGGTCGTCGACGTCGTGCGGGTGGAACATCAGCTCGGCAAGCCCGCCGGCGCGGAACCAGGTCACGCGGTCCATCGGCGCATCCGGCGTCAGGCGGCCGCGGACCTCCTTGATGCCCTCGCCGAAAGAAGCCAGCAGCTTCGCCCCATCCACACGCTTCATGCCACCTGCCCCGAAATGCCTGCCAAGTCCCTGGGCAGCGCCTGCGCCCAGTAGGTGATGCTGCCCGCGCCCAAGAGAACCACGAAATCGCCGGGCTTTGCAATGCCGGCGACCAGCGGCGCCAGCGCCTCCGGCCCCTCCAGGAACCGCGCGTCGCGATGTCCCGCCGCCTTGATGCGCGAGACCAGCTCCTCCGCCGTCACGCCGTCGACCGGGTCCTCTCCGGCCGCATAGATCGGCGCGATCAGGATCGTGTCGGCATCGTTGAAGCAGCCGGAAAACTCCTCGAACAGGCTCGCCACGCGGCTGTAGCGGTGCGGCTGGTGGATGGCGACGATGCGGCCCGAGCAGGCCTCGCGCGCCGCCCTCAGCACCGCGCGGATCTCCACCGGATGATGGCCGTAGTCGTCGTAGACGTTGACGCCGTTCCAGCTTCCCGTCAGCGTGAAGCGGCGCTTCACCCCGCCGAAGCCGGCGAGCCCCCTGGCGATATCGTCGGCCTTGATGCCGAGGCGGTTGGCGACGGCGATCGCCGCCGTGGCGTTGGAGACGTTGTGGCGGCCGGGCATCGGCAGGCGCAGGTCCTTGAACGGGATCACCTCGCCGGTGCGGCGGCGGCGGATCTCCACGTCGAAGACCGAGGTCGCGCCGTCCATGCGCACGTTGCCGAAGCGCACGTCGGCCTGCGGGTTCTCGCCGTAGGTGACGACCTTGCGGTCCTCGATGCGGCTCACCATCGCCTGCACCTCCGGATGGTCGAGGCACATGACGCCGAAGCCGTAGAAGGGCACGTTCTCGACGAACTGCCGGAAGGCGGCGCGCACGGCGTCGAAATTGCCGTAATGGTCGAGGTGTTCCGGGTCGATATTGGTGACGACGGCGACGTCGGCGGGCAGCTTCAGGAAGGTGCCGTCCGATTCGTCGGCCTCCACCACCATCCACTCGCCCTCGCCCATGCGCGCGTTCGTGCCGTAGGCGTTGATGATGCCGCCGTTGATGACGGTCGGGTCGAGGCCGCCCGCCTCCAGCAGTGCCGCGACCATCGAGGTGGTCGTCGTCTTGCCGTGCGTGCCGCCGATGGCGATGGCGTTGCGGAAGCGCATGAGCTCCGCCAGCATCTCCGCGCGGCGCACCACCGGCAGCAGTTTTTCCCGCGCGGCGACGAGCTCGGGGTTGTTCTTGCGGATCGCGGTGGAGACGACGACGACCTCGGCGTCGCCGAGGTTTTCCGCCTTGTGGCCGACGAAGACCTCGATACCCTTGTCGCGCAGGCGCTGCACGTTGGCGCTGTCGGCCTGGTCGGAGCCCTGCACGCGGTGGCCGAGATTGTGCAGCACCTCGGCGATGCCGCTCATGCCGATGCCGCCGATGCCGATGAAATGGACGAGCCCGATGCTCGTGGGCATCTTCATGGCCGTTCTCCCTTGAATTGCGCGATGGTCTTGCCGCCCGCAATAGCCTCTACCATCGAGGCGAGCAAGCGCGCCGCCTCCGGTTTCCCGGCCTTGCGGGCATTCGCCGCCATCGCCGCCATGCCGGCCGGATCGCCCATCGCCTCCGTAAGGATTTCCGCGAGACGCTCGGGCGAAAGCTCGGCCTGGGGGATCACCCTCGCCCCGCCGCCGGCCGAGAGAGCCGCGGCATTGGCCGCCTGGTCGTGGTCGAGAGCATAGGGATAGGGCACCAGGATCGACGGGCGGCCGATGACGGCAAGCTCCGAGACCGTCGAGGCGCCGGAACGGCAGATGACGAGATGGGCGCCGGCGATCC
The DNA here is from genome assembly GCF_024609765.1 of Shinella pollutisoli. Classification (GTDB taxonomy): domain Bacteria; phylum Pseudomonadota; class Alphaproteobacteria; order Rhizobiales; family Rhizobiaceae; genus Shinella; species Shinella pollutisoli. The sequence continues at coordinate 30,425 of NZ_JANFDG010000034.1, read as the reverse complement.
GCGCCGCCATGTCGGTGAAGAAGGGCGAGACCTCGGCCGGCACGCCGAGATCGGCATAGGCCTTGACGACCGCTTCGCGATCCTCCGGCCGCGCCTGCTGCGTGACCGTGAGCCGCGCCCGCCCGGCCGGGCCGAGCGCCGCGACCGCCGCCGGGATCGCCGCAGAGAAGAACTGCGCCCCCTGGCTGCCGCCGAAGACGACGAGGCGGAATTCGCCGTCCGTCGAGGCGTCATAGGCAACGCCGGCCGCCTCCAGCACCGCCGGGCGCACCGGATTGCCGGTCGTCACGGTCTTGGCGGCATGGGTCCCGCCGGTCTCCGGCAGGAAGCCGCCGGCGATCGCCTTCACGCGGTTGGCCAAAGCCCTGTTGGCCCGGCCCATCACCGCGTTCTGCTCGTGGATCATCGCGGGGATGCCCATGTTGGTGGCGGCCATGAGCGGCGGCACGGTCGGGTAGCCGCCGAAGCCGACGACGACCTTCGGCTTCAGCCGCGTCATCAGCCGGCGCGCGGCGCGGATCCCCCGCCAGAGCGTGAACAGCGTCTTCACGACGGCGACCGGGTTCTTCGAGCCGAGCGTCGCCGACGGCACGACATGGATCTCCTCGGCCGGGAATTTTCCGGCGAATCGCTCGGCCCGGCTGTCGGTGACGAGATGGACGGACCAGCCGCCCCCCTTCAGTTCGTGCGCCAGCGCCTCGGCGGGAAAGAGGTGCCCCCCGGTGCCGCCGGCGGCGAGAAGAACGATGCCCTTGGTCATCGAGGAAAGCCCCCCTCATCCGCCTGTCGGCACCTTCTCCCCGATGGGGAGAAGGGGAAAATCACTGGCGCCGCGATTCTCCTTCTCCCCATCGGGGAGAAGGTGGCCCAAAGGGCCGGATGAGGGGGACGCCCCGAACGCATCACCACCCTCATCACTCCGCCGGCGCGACGATGCCGCCGCGGAAGAGGCTGCGCTCGGAGGCGCGCTTTTCCGGCCGGTGGCGGGTGAGCGCGAGGATGAAGCCCGCCGTCACGCAGATGGCGATCATCGACGAGCCGCCGTAGGAGATCAGCGGCAGCGTCATGCCCTTGGCCGGCAGCAGCTCGAGGTTGACGCCGATGTTGATCATCGACTGCGTGCCGAGCTGCAGCACGAGGCCGGCGACGGCGAAGCGGGTGAAGTCGTTGCGCTCGCGGAAGGCGTGGCTCAGGCCGCGCATCACCACGAAGGCGAAGATCATGACGATGATCATGCAGAAGACGATGCCGAACTCCTCGGCCGCCACCGAGAAGATGAAGTCGGTGTGGCTGTCGGGGATGATGCGCTTGACGGTGCCCTCGCCCGGCCCCTGGCCGAACCAGTCGCCGCGGATGATCGCCTCGCGCGCCGTGTCGACCTGGAACGTGTCGCCCTCGCCGGTCAGGAACCGGTCGATGCGCCCCGCCACATGCGGCAGCAGCGTATAGGCCGCCACCAGCCCGCCGACGCCGAGGCCGCCGAGCACGATGATCCAGAGCCACGGCATGCCGGCCATGAAGAACATGCCGCCCCAGACGGCGGCCGTCAGGATCGTCTGCCCGAGGTCGGGCTGGGCGACGAGCAGGGCCGCGACGATGCCGAAGAGGATGATGGCGAAGAGGTTTCCGGGGATCTCCGGCTGGCGGGCATGCTCGGCGAAGAGCCAGGCGCAGATGACGACGAAGGCCGGCTTCATGAATTCGGACGGCTGGATGGAGAAGCTGCCGATCGAGATCCAGCGCCGCGAGCCCTTGACCTCGACGCCGAAGAACAGCGCCAGCACCATTGCCGCCAGCGACACGACGAGCAGGATCATCGCCGCCCGGCGCACCTGCCGCGGCGACATGAAGGAGATGCCGAGCATCACCGCGATCGCCGGGATCAGGAAGAAGGCGTGGCGCTTGACGAAGTGGAAGCTGTCGAGGCCGAGGCGCTCGGCGACCGGGGGGCTCGCCGCGAAGGACAGCATGAAGCCGAGGCCTATCAGCAGGATGAAGGCCGCCAGGAAAAAGCGGTCGATGGTCCAGAACCAGTCCGCCATCGCACCCCGTTCGGCTCTGCTCACCATCTTTCCGTTCCTTCTCTAATCTAGACCAGCATCGTCACGCCCGGCAGCGCCGCGACGTGTCCGACGAAGGCATCGCCCCTGACCTCGAAGTTCTTGTACTGGTCGAAGCTTGCGCAAGCCGGGGATAGCAGCACCGCGGCAGGCCCGCCGCCCTGTGCCGCATCCTCCGCCGCGTCCGCCACCGCCCGCTCCAGCGTGCCGGAGAGCGCGAAGGGCACGGCTCCGCCGAGCGTGGCGGCGAAGGCCGGCGCGGCCTCGCCGATCAGATAGGCCTTGGCGATCCTCGGGAAGAAGCCGGAAAGCGAAGCGATGCCGCCCTCCTTGGGAACGCCGCCGGCGATCCAGTGGATGCGCTCGAAGCTCGACAGCGCCGGCGCCGCCGCATCCGCGTTGGTCGCCTTGGAATCGTTGACGAAGAGCACCTCGCCCCTGCGACCGACCGGCTGCATGCGGTGCTTCAGGCCCGGGAAGGAGGCAAGGCCCGCGCGGATCGACGCCTCGTCCACGCCGACCGCCAGGCAGGCGGCGACGGCGGCGGCGGCGTTCTGCGCGTTGTGGGCCCCGCGCAGCGTCTCGATGCCGGCAAGGTCGACGAACGGCCGCGCCGTGCCGCCCTGCGCCAGCATCAGCCGCGTCCCCTCGGCATAGACGCCGTCGGCAAGCGGGTTGCGCTTGGAGATGCGCACGACCTTCGTGCCGGCGCGCTCGATACGGTCGGCGATCCGCTCGCAGAAGCCGTCGTCGACGCCGACGATCGCCGTGTCGCTCGCGGCCACCAGCCGTTCCTTGATGTCGGCATAGAGCTGCATCGTGCCGTGCCGGTCGAGATGGTCGGGCGTGAGGTTGAGGAGGATGCCGGCCGAGGGGTTCAGCGAGGGCGCGAGGTCGATCTGGTAGGAGGAGCACTCGACCACGTAGAAGCGGCCGGCCTTCGGCGGGTCTAGGGTGAGCACCGCCGTGCCGATATTGCCGCCGAGCTGCATGTCGCGGCCGCTCGCCTTCAGGATATGGGCGATCAGCGCCGTCGTCGTCGACTTGCCGTTGGTGCCGGTGATGGCGATGAAGGGGCAATCCGGTGCATGCGCGCGCCGCTCGCGCGCGAAAAGCTCGACGTCGCCGATCACCTCGACGCCGGCCGCCTGCGCCAGAACGGCGCTCCAGTGCGGCTTCGGGTGGGTGAGCGGCACGCCGGGCGAGAGCACCAGCGCGGAAATCCCCGTCCAGTCGAGCCTGCGCAGGTCGCCGGTCTCGACCCCGGCCGTCGCGGCGTTCTCGACGCTTTGCGGATTGTCGTCCCAGGCGGTGACCTTCGCCCCGCCGGCGGCAAGCGCGAGCGCCGTCGCGAGCCCCGATCCGCCGAGGCCGAACAGCGCGACGCGCCTGCCCTTGAGCGTGGTGACGGGGATCATCGCCGCCTCACCTGAGCTTCAGCGTCGACAGGCCGACCAGCGCCAGCACGACGGCGATGATCCAGAAGCGCACGACGACCTGGCTTTCCGTCCAGCCCTTCTTCTCGAAATGGTGGTGGATCGGCGCCATCAGGAAGACGCGCTTGCCGGTGAGCTTGAAGGAGGCGACCTGGATGATGACCGACAGCGTCTCCATGACGAAGAGGCCGCCGATGATGGCCATGACGATCTCGTGCTTGGTGGCGACGGCGACGGTGCCGATCAGGCCGCCCAGCGCGAGCGACCCGGTGTCGCCCATGAAGATGGCGGCCGGCGGCGCGTTGAACCAGAGGAAGCCGAGCCCCGCGCCGATCACCGCGCCGAGGACGACGGCGAGCTCGCCCGTACCCGGCACGAAATGGATCTGCAGGTAGTTGGCGAAGACCGCGTTGCCGGCGAGATAGGCGATGACGCCGAAGGAGGCGGCCGAGATCATCACCGGCACGGTGGCGAGCCCGTCGAGCCCGTCCGTCAGGTTCACGGCGTTGCCGGCGGCGACGATGACGAAGCCGCCGAACAGCACGAAGAAGATGCCGAGATTGATCATCAGGTCCTTGAAGAAGGGAAAGGCCACGGAGGAGCCGAAGGTGGAGCCCGCCGTGCCCGCCGAAAGCGCCGCCCGCATCATGAAGAAGGTGGCGATGCCGGCGATGACGAATTCGAGCCCGAGCCGCGCCTTGCCGGAGAAGCCCTTGTCGGTCTGCTTGGTGACCTTGAGATAGTCGTCGTAGAAGCCGATCGCGCCGAAGCCGAGCGTGACGAGCAGCGTCGCCACCACGTAGACGTTCGACAGGTCGGCCCAGAGCAGCGCGCTGCCGACGATGCCGGCCAGGATCATCAGCCCGCCCATGGTGGGCGTGCCGGCCTTCTTGAAGTGGGTCTGCGGCCCGTCGGCGCGGATCGGCTGGCCCTTGCCCTGGCGGATGCGCAGCGACGCGATGATCATCGGGCCGAAGAGGAAGACGATTGCCGCCGAGGTGAACAGGGCCGCGCCGGTGCGGAAGGTAATGTAGCGGAACAGGTTGAACACCTGAACGGTATCAGCCAGCTCGACGAGCCAAAGCAGCATTGTCAGCCTTTCCAAAGGTTCCCCGGGGCCGCCGGCGCCATGGCCGGCGCGGCGGAACAGAAATTACAGACGAAAAACCCGGCGGACGGCGGTCCGGCCGGGCCTCTTTCAATTTTCGCGCTCCCTCTCCGGGATCGGCGGATATTTGTCAAGCAAGGCGGCGACGATGCGGCCGAAGCCGGTGCCGAGCGAGGACTTGACGACCAGCACGTCGCCCGGCCGCACCGCCTCCAGCACGAAGGCGGCGAGCGCGTCGGCATCGGCGCGGTATTCCTTGCGCATCTCCTCCGGCAGCGCGGCGAAGAGCGCGGCCATGTCGGGCCCCGCGAGCCAGGCGTCCGTCGCCCCGGCCTCGGCGAGCGGGCCGGCGAGTTCCGCATGCACGGCGGCGGACTGCTCGCCCATCTCCAGCATGTCGCCGAGAACGGCGATGCGCCGGCCGCCGTCGTGCGGTGCCGCGTCGCGAAGAAGTGCGAGTGCGGCGCGCATCGAGGCGGGGTTGGCGTTGTAGCTCTCGTCAATCAGCGTGAACCAGCCGCCGTCCCTGGCAAGCCGGTGGCGCCGGCCGCGCCCCTTTTCCGGCCGCATGGCGGCAAGGCCGGCCATCGCCTTCTCGACGTCGCCGCCGGCAAGGTGCACGGCGCCGAGCACGGCGACGGCATTCTCGGCGATGTGCCGGCCGGGCGCGCCCATCGGCACCTCCAGCGTCTGGCCGCCGATCGCCGCCGTCAGCAGGCCGCCCTCGGCGCGGGGCTCGAAGTCGAGGAGGCGGAATTCCGCCTCGGGGTCGGCGCCGAAGCTGTGGACATGCGCCACGCCCGCCGCCTCCGCCGCCTTTACGAGCAGCGCAAACTGGGCGTTGTCGCGGTTGAGGATGGCGTGGCCGCCGGGCACGATGCCTTCGAAGATCTCCGCCTTGGCGGCGGCGATCTCCTCGATGTCGCGGAAATTGCCGAGATGGGCGGGTGCCACCGTCGTGACGATCGCCACGTGCGGGCGCACCATGGCGACGAGCGGGCGGATCTCGCCCGGATGGTTCATGCCGATCTCGAAGATGCCGTAGTCGGTGTTCTCCGGCATGCGGGCGAGCGTCAGCGGCACGCCCCAGTGATTGTTGAACGAGGCGACGGAGGCGTGCACCTGCCCGGACGGCACGAGCGCCTGGCGCAGCATCTCCTTGCTCGTCGTCTTGCCGACCGAGCCGGTGACGGCGACGATGCGCGCGGCGGTGCGGTCGCGCGCCGCGCAGCCGAGGTCGATGAGCGCCTTCAGCACGTCCGGTACCACGATCATCGGCGTGATCAGCCGCCCGAGCGCCGGCAGCTTGGCCTCGCTGACGACGAGCAGCGCCGCCCCGTTCGCCGCCGCGATGCTGGCGAAGTCATGGCCGTCGACGCGGTCGCCCTTGATGGCGAAGAAGGCCTCGCCCTGCGTGATCGCCCGGCTGTCGATGGAAATGCCGGTCACACCCTGCGGCAGGGAGCCGATGGGCCGGCCGTTCATCGCCGCGACGAGGTCGGCGCTGGTCCACAGCCACGTCATCGGCCCGTCTCCGCAAGCGCCTTCCTGACCTCGGCATGATCGGAGAAGGGCAGCGTCACGGCGCCGACGGTCTGGCCCTCCTCGTGCCCCTTGCCGGCGACGATCAGCGTGTCGCCCGACTGCAGCATCCCGACGGCGGCGCGGATCGCTTGCGACCGGTCGCCGATCTCGGTGGCGCCCGCAGCCCCCGCCATGATCTCGGCGCGGATCGCCTCCGGCACCTCGGAGCGCGGGTTGTCGTCGGTGACGATCACCACGTCGGCGAGCCGCGTGGCGATCTCGCCCATGATCGGCCGCTTGCCCTTGTCGCGGTCGCCGCCGCAGCCGAAGACGACGATGACGCGGCCGGTGGTGAAGGGGCGTACCGAGGCGAGCACGTTTTCGAGCGCGTCCGGCTTGTGGGCATAGTCGACATAGGCGAGCGCGCCGTTCCGCGCGTGCCCCACCAGCTCCAGCCGGCCGGAGGCGCCGACCAGCCGGTCGAGGGCGGCCATCGCCACGGTCGCCGAGACGCCGGTCGACATGGCGAGCCCCGCCGCGACGAGCGCGTTCGCCACCTGGAAGTCGCCGGCGAGCGGCACGTGCACCTCGAAGATCTCGCCGCCGGCGTGGATCTCCGCCGTCTGCTTGTGGCGGAAATGCTCGACGCGCTTCAGGCAGAGATAGTCGCCCCTGCGCCCGGTCGTGCGCACGTCGAGCCCGGCCTTGCGCGCCGCCTCGATCGCCCTGCCCGACCATTCGTCGTCGGCGTTGATGACGGCGGGCGCGCCCCTTGGAAGCAGCGTGTCGAACAGGCGCATCTTCGAGGCCATGTAGTGCTCGACGGTCGGATGGTAGTCCATGTGGTCGCGGCCGAGATTGGTGAAGGCGCCGGCGGCAAGCCGCACGCCGTCGAGGCGCGCCTGGTCGAGGCCGTGGCTGGAGGCCTCCATCGCCGCATGGGTGACGCCGGCGTCCGCCAGCTCGGCGAGCAGCGCATGCAGCGATACCGGATCGGGCGTCGTCAGCGAGCCGTAGTCGTTGCGGCCGGGGGCTATGACGCCGGTCGTGCCGATCATCGCCGCCGCATGTCCCGCATGCGTCCAGATCTGCCGGGTGAAGGAGGCGACGGAGGTCTTGCCGGCGGTGCCGGTGACGGCGACCATGGTCTCCGGCTGGCGGCCGTAGAAGCGCGCGGCGGCAAGCGCCAGGAAGCGGCGCGGCTCGGCGACGGCAAGGACCGGCACCGGCGCCTCGACCGCCACGCCGTCCGCGACGACGACCGCCGCCGCGCCGCGCGAAACCGCGTCGGCGACGAAGGCCGCACCGTCGGCCCTGCTGCCGGAGAGGGCGACGAAGAGGTCGCCCGGCTTCACCTTGCGGCTGTCGCTCGCAAGGCCGCCGACGTCGGTCGCGGCGGCGTTCCCCAGGTCTTTGGTTTCGGGTCCGGCGAGGTCACTGATCTTCATCGTCTGCTCTGTTTTCTTTAGGTGGGCCGTTTCGCCTCCGAATCGGCCTCCCGTCTTTCCCCGCTCAATAAGACACGAGCAAGGCGGAACCGTCCTCCCCGAATTTCGGCTTCACCCCGAGAAGCGCCGCCGAGCGGCGGATGATCTCGCCCACCATCGGCGCGGCGTTGAGGCCGGCGGTCCGCCCGCCGCCCTCGCCCGTCTGCGGCGCGTCGATGAAGGTCAGCACGACGAATTTCGGGTCGTCGATCGGGAAGGCCGACAGGAAGGCGTTGAAGTTCTGCGTGTTGGAATAGCGGCCGTTCACGACCTTGTTCGCCGTGCCGGTCTTGCCGCCGACGTCGAAGCCCGGCACCAGCGCGCGCCGGCCGGAGCCGTCGTTGGCGTTCAGCCGGAAGAGATAACGCATCGCGTCGACCGTGGACGGCTTCACCACCACGCGGGCGATGTCGTTCGCCTCCGCCTCGGTGCGCGGCAGGAAGGTCGGGTTGATCAGCTTGCCGCCGTTCATCAGCGCCATCGCCGCCACCGCCGTCTGCAGCGGCGTGGTCGAGACGCCGTGGCCGAAGGAGATGGTGATCGAGTTGATCTTCTTCCATTCGCGCGGCTGCGTCGGGGTCTTCACCTCCGGCAGCTCGGTCTCCAGCCGGGTGAGCAGGCCCATCCGGGTCAGGAATTCCTGGTGCCCGGCGATGCCGACGACGTCGGCCATCTTCGCCGTGCCGATGTTGGAGGAGTACTGGAAGATCTCCGGCACGGTCAGCACGCGATGCTTGCCGTGGAAGTCCTTGATGGTGAAGCCGCCGATGCGGATCGGCGCGCGCGCGTCGAAGCTGTCGGTAAGCTTGACCTTGCCCGAATCGAGCGCCATCGCCGTGGTGAAGCTCTTGAAGGTCGACCCCATCTCGAACGTGCCGTTCGACATGCGGTTCATCCAGCCTTCCTTGGCGCCCTCGGCCGGGTTGTTCGGGTCGTAGTCCGGATAGGAGGCCATGGCGAGCACCTCGCCGGTGTGCACGTCGATGACGACCGCGCCGGCGGCGAGCGCCTTGTACTTCTCCATGCCGTTCTTGACGACCTCGCGCACGATCGCCTGCACGCGCAGGTCGATCGACAGCCGCACCGGTTCCAGCTTCGCGTCGCTCGTCATGCCGATGGCGGCGAGGTCGGCGAGGCCCTGGTTGTCGATGTAGCGCTCCATCCCGGCGATGCCGCGATTGTCGATGTTGACGTGGCCGACGATGTGCGAGGCGACCGGGCCGCCGGGATAGAAGCGGCGCTTCTCCGGCCTAAAGCCGACGCCGGGGATGCCGAGCGCGAGGATGCGGCTCTGCTGCTTGGGCGTGAGCTGGCGCTTCAGCCACTGGAAGCGGGATTGCGAGGTGAGCTTGCGGTAGATCGCGCGCCGGTCGAGGTCGGGCAGCACCGTCGCCAGCATCTCGACGGCCTCGTCGGCGTCGACGATCTTGTGCGGCTCGGCATAGAGCGAGACGGTGCGGATGTCGGTGGCGAGGATCTCGCCGTTGCGGTCGACGATGTCGGGGCGCGAGGCCATCAGGTGGTCGGCCGGGCCGATCGAGGAGACGGCCTCGGGGGCGGCGAGCCCGTACTGCACCAGCCGGCCGCCGATCACCGCATAGACGAGGCCGAAGCAGGCGATGACGATGGCGACGCGGTTCTTCGCCTGCGCGCCGGTGCGCTTGCGGGTGCCCTCGAAGCTCGGATGCGCGGCGGCGGAGCCCTGCCGGTTGTTGCCACCGGCGTTGAAATGGGCCTTGCTCTTGACGACCATGATGCGGGAGAGGAAGGACATCAGCGCGCCACCGATCCGGTCTTGATCTCGTCGGCGCCGGCCTTCTTCGCCTTGGCGATCTTGTCGTCCTTCTCGTCGGGCGGCGGCAGGTCGGCCGTCAGCATCGGCAGCTCCTCCGGCCGGACGAGCTGGGTCGATTCGGTCGGCACGAGCTTCAGGTCCGCCTCGAAGGCGGTGACGAGCCGGGCGAGCCGGCCCGGCTGGGTAAGCAGCGCCCAGTCGGCCTTGAGCAGGTCGATCGTGTCCTCCTCCAGCTTGATCTCGGCGTCGAGCTTGCGGACCTCCTCCAGCTTGTTCTCCGCCTGGTGCTTGATCGAGTAGGTCACCGTCGCTGCGGCGGTCATGACGGCGATCATCACGACATCAAGGGTACGGAACATCACTCAGCTTCCCATCTTCTCGAGGCCGGCAAGGCTGGGCAGGTTGAAAATGGACAGGTCATCCGTCCCCGCGGGCGCGTCGGTGCGCATCCCCGCTCTCAGCTTGGCCGAGCGGGCACGCGGATTGACCGCGCACTCCGCCTCGCTCGCGCCCACCATAGGGCTCCCGACTGGTGCGAAGGTTGCGGCGCGGTCGTGGACCTCCGGCAGGTGGCGGGAGCCCGCGGCCTTGCCGGACCGGTCCTGGAAGAACTTCTTGACGATCCGGTCCTCCAGCGAGTGGAAGCTGACGACGACGAGGCGCCCGCCCGGCTTCAGGGCCTTTTCGGCGGCGAAGAGCGCCTGCGCGAGCTCGCCGAGCTCGTCGTTGACGAAGATGCGCAGCGCCTGGAAGACGCGGGTCGCCGGATGGATCTTGTCCTTGGCCTTGCGCGGGTTGACGCTCTCGATCAGGTTGGCGAGCTGGCGCGTCGTGGCGAAGGGCTCCTTCGCGCGCGCCTTCTCGATGGCGCGGGCGATGCGTCCGGCCTGCTTCTCCTCGCCGAGGAAGCCGAAGATGCGGATGAGATCGGAGACCTTGGCGCGGTTGACGACGTCGGCGGCCGAGACACCCGAGGCCGACATGCGCATGTCGAGCGGCCCGTCCTTCTGGAAGGAGAAGCCGCGCTCCGGCTCGTCGATCTGCATGGAGGAGACGCCGATGTCGAGCACGACGCCGTCGAGCCCGCCCGCGGGCGCATGGGCGGCGAGGTCGGAGAAGCGGGAATGGACGAGCGTCAGGCGGCCGCCCGAGGCCTCCGCCAGCGCCCTGCCTGCGGCGATCGCCGTCGGGTCGCGGTCGAGCGCGATCACGCTCGCGCCGCGCGCGAGGATCGCGGACGTATACCCGCCCGCGCCGAAGGTGCCGTCGAGGATGACCTGGCCCGGCGCCGGCGCCAGCGCTTCGAGGACCTCGGGGAGAAGAACCGGAATGTGACGGACCGGTCCGCCATCGGCTTCAGTGGAACCTCCGCCAAGATCCGCCGCCATTCCGGTTCTCCGTCCTACCCCGAGCCCAAACCTTTCGACCTGAACTCCTGCCGGGCCGCCGCCTGCTGAGCCTCGAAGGATTGCGGCGCCCAGAGCTGAAAATGATCGGCCCGACCGACGAAGGTCACCTCGGTGGTGATGCCCGTGTAGTCCCGGATGAAATCCGTCACCGCCAGGCGCCCTTCCGCATCGAGCTTCATGAAGACCCCGCCCCCGTGGATCAGGAGCGACATCCGGTTGGCCTTCGGCGAAAGAACGTCCTCGCCGGCGATCTGGCGCTCGAACCGGTCGAGCAGGTCCAGTCCACCGACGCTGATCGCCGGAAACAGGAAATCCTGGAAGCAATAGAGCTCCCGGATGTCGCGCTGCGACAACACGGAACGGAAGGCCGAGGGCACGGAGACCCGCCCCTTGGCATCGATCCTGTTGGTCGCATTCGACAGGAACCGGTTCATGACGCGATACGGCCGCTTCCCTCGCCGGAGCGCTCATCATCCGCGCCGGCCTACCCAACTCACCGCACGCCGCGCGAACCGACACCGATGAGGCGCCTTCGCGCCGCACCGTCCCCGGCCGGTTGCCCTCAGATCGTTGCGATGATCGGACGCTCATGCGTCCTCTTGCAGTCTGGATTTGGGATAACATGGGACCATATGGGCGTCAATGGGAAGTGACCTCGTTCCCCGTGTTCGGACCGTCGGGCGCGGACAGGCGTGATCCTTTGCGTCATGCAAGGACCCACGCGCTGCCGACGCCCTGAATTTCAGGCGAAAACAGTTTGTTAACCCTAGGCCCTGACAGTTAACACGAGGTTAAGAACGGCGTAGCGGAACAAAACGCGAAAGCGCTTGTGGGCTCACATCTTGGCGCCGGCTGAAGAGCAGCTGCCTCCCCGGATGCGGCAAGTTCGTCGCGCGCCCTCGTCGCCATACACGAATTATTACCGGACGATTCATTGCGTGATATCGCGGCGCGCACCGCTATTTTCGATTGCAGCCGCTAACTCCCGGTTAACCATCGGTTTCTACCCTCGCCCGAAGGCAGGTTCCCGCAAAAGGCATACGGACGATGGTATTCGACAACAAAAAGATCTTCGTCGACTACTGGTTCAACCCCAGGAACGGTAAGAACTCCGTCGATCCCGACCGTCCGTGGGGCGTCGGACATGCCGGCTGGGGCGCGAAGAAGGTCACCAAGGGCGTCGAGATAACGACGACGCAAACACAGAGCCCCGGATGGCAGACCGCCCCGCCCGGCTGGAAGAAGAACGACACCGGCGGCATCTTCGAGATGGACTTCAGGGCGAAGGAGATCGCCATCAGGTTCTTCGACATCGGCGTCTTCACGCGGGACATCGTCAACGGCCCCTATTTCAGCGACAAATACGGCAAGCTGCCGCCGATCACGGGCTTCGAGCTGAAGACGAACATGCACGGCCTGACCAGGTCGGACATAAAGTTCGATGCCAATTCCATGCTCGTCGACTGGAACGGCGGCTCGTTCACCGAGGATACCTACGTCAACATATACGTGAAGTTCGGCCAGACGCTCGCCGGAACGAAAAAGGCGGACATCCTGAGGGGCAACAAGGGGTCGGACTACATCATCGGCGGCAGGGGCGTCGACAAGATGGCCGGACGCGGAGAGACCGACGTCTTCGTCTTCAGGAAGGGCGACACCGGGAAGACGACGAAGAAAGCCGACCTCATCACGGACTTCAACAGGAAGCAGGCGGACAAGATCGACCTGCATCTCTGGGATGCCGACGCAAAGAAAGCGGGGATGCAGGACTTCGATTTCATCGGGCGGAAGGAATTCACCAAGACCGCAGGCGAGCTTCGCTACGAGAAATACGGCTCGGGGGTCCTGCTGAGCGGCGACACGAACGGCGACGGCAAAGCGGACCTCATGATCAAGCTCAGGGGCGTCGTGAACCTCCACGAGAGCGATTTCATCCTGTGACAGAGGAAAAATCGCCAGTTGGCCTGTAAGCCGGGTTCTGTATGGCCCCGGCCGAAGCCGGAACGTGGCAGCCATTCATCTGGGACCGGACTTGCGCCCGGCCTCGTGCAACCCACCCGGATGACCGGCCCGGAAACGGGCTGGACCGCTTGCGCGGTCCGCGTCATCCCTATTCGGTCTTGCTCCCGGTGGGGTTTGCCGTGCCGTCCATGTCGCCATGGCCGCGGTGGGCTCTTACCCCACCCTTTCACCCTTGCCGTCCCGCAGGACGGCGGTTTGCTTTCTGTGGCACTTTCCCTGGGGTCGCCCCCGCCGGACGTTATCCGGCACCGTGTTTCCGTGGAGCCCGGACTTTCCTCACCCCGCGGCCTTTCGGCCCCTGCGCGGCGCGGCTGCCCGGCCAACTGGCCTGCGCTGACTACCTGAACTCGTCGGCAAAGGCTAGCGGAAACGGACGGCGAAGTCGGTCGAATAGTCCGGCTCGTCGAGCCGGCCGTAAATCAGGAGGTCGGCGCCGATGCGGCCGATCTCGTCGGAGCTCTTCGCCGCCGTGCCGTTGCCGCCGGCAAGCAGCGCGACGCGCTCGCCCGAGACGAAGCCGGCATAGGGATAGCCGTGCCGCGTATAGGTCGTGACGCAGGGCACCGAGGTCATCGCCGCCGCGGCGACGGCCGGCACCGACCGTTTGAGAAGCCGCGTCAGATGGGCGATCGCCTCGGGGCTGCCGGCGCCGCGGAACCAGTCGCGAATCGCGCCCTCGTCGTCGATCTCGATCTCCGTCGGGTCGCCGCCGATCTTGAGGTAGTGGTGGCCGTCCGGATAGAGCACCGGCGGCAGCAGGTAGAAATGCTCGGACGGGTCGCCGCTCTCGTCGATCCAGGACGGCATGCCGCGCCAGGCCTCGGCCTCGTCCGGCGTCAGCCGCGCGAGCACCACCGTGCGCGCCTTGACCACCAGGTCCGGAACGCGCGGCAGGAGGCCGGGCGCCCGCGAGAAGCCGCCGGTCGCCACCAGCACGCGCCCGCCGCCGATGGTCTCCCCGGAACGGAGCGTGACGATGCCCGCCGCCCCCTCCTCCCGCACCGAGACGGCTTCCTCGATGATGGAGACGCCGCCCGCCTTCTCCAGGCAGGCGACCTGGGCGGCGACGAGCTTGCGCGGATCGACGTAGCCCGCCCCCTTCGCCTCGAAAACGCCCGCCGAGGTCTCCGGCAGCGAGAACCACGGGAAGCGCTCGCCGATCCCCGCATGGTCGAGCACCGGCGCATCGAGCGCGAAGCGCCGCGCCACCGCCTCGACCGACTGGACGAAGCCGCCACCGGCCGGTCCGCTGATCAGGCAGCCGACCTCGCCGTAGAAGGCGATGCCGCTTTCGGCCTCGATCTCGCGGTAGCGGGCGATCGAGCGGTTGGCGAGAAGCGCCCACACCGCATCGCCGTCGATGGTGCGGGTGATGCGGCCGCTGTCGTAGTGGCTGGAAAAGACGCCGTCATGGCTCTGCCAATCCCGGGGCTCGCCCGGCCCGACGAGGGCGACGGAGGCCCCGCTTCGCGCGAGGTGCCGCGCGGCGGCCGCCCCCATCATCCCCCTGCCGACCACCACGAAATCGAAATGCCGGGCCATGCCTTTTCTCCGACGCACCGTTTCGTCCGGCATAGCACGGGCCGGGCCTCAGTCGATATAGGTCCGCACCTTGCCGCAATAGCGCTTCGAGACCGGGTTCATGCGCTTGGCGCCGTGGCCGGCGTTGTATTTCAGGATGGTGCCGCAGGTCGTGCCGTCGCCGAGCTGTTGGGCGAGCGCCAGGTACTTCATGCCGAACTTGATGTTGGTCTCCGGGTCGTAGAGGCCCTTGGCGCCGCCGCGATAGCCCATCATGCGGGCGGTGGCGGGCTTGATCTGCATCAGCCCGATCTCGCCGGCGCGCCCGCGGGCCCGCGGGTTGAAGTTGCTCTCGACCCGCACGACGGCATGCGCCAGGTCGACCGGCACGCCGTAGGCCTTGGCATAGCTGCTGATCAGGCCGGAATAGCCGGCCGGCGCCCCGGCGAGCGGCTTGTCGGGCCTGGCATAGCCGGTCGTGCGCCGCATCGGCGCGATCCGCCCCACGCCCACCACGCCGTCGCGGTCGATCACCGTGACGCGCCGTTTGCCCGTCCCCTTGCTGGAGGAAGCCGCTTCGGCCGTGCCGGTCAGTGCCATGGACGCGCAAAGGCAGGCCGCGCCGAGGGCGGCAAGGAATCGTCTCGTCAAATTCGTCGTCTCCAATTGGGCGCACGGGCAGAGCCCTGGCACGCGGCGGCATTGCCGCGCACCCTGCGCCGACATCTCGATCATCAGTGGTCAAGCGCCACGGTCAGGCCCTGACCGCATGTTGCGCTGCAAACAAGCGATTGCGAAACAACAGTCCCAATCGGGTCAGGATGTGGCGGAGCGATAAACTTCCGTTACAGTCTGTAACAATCGCCCGAAAAGGCCGCCCTCAGGCGGTGAGCCGCGGCAGGGCGGAAAGCAGCCGGTGGAGCGTGTCGATGGTGGAAAAATCGGCGATCCCGTCCACCCGCTCCTGCCGGAAATGGCGCTGGAAGGCGGCGACGCCGCCCTCCGTCCGCTCGTCGTAAACGCCATTGATTTCAGTGCCGTAACCGTAGAGCGACAGCAGGGTCTGCAGCGCCTCGACGGGCTGGCCGGCGTCCCCCTTCTGGAAGAAGCGCCCGCCCGCCACCGGCGTCGGCTCGACCCAGTGGCCGACACCCGCCGCATGGAGCCGCCCCCAAGGGAACCTTTCACCCGGATCGACCTTGCGGATGGGGGCGACGTCGGAGTGCGCGAGCACCCGTTCCGGAGCGATATCCCACCTTTCGCCGCAATCACGACACAGTTCGATGACCGCTTCGATCTGCGCGTCGGGAAAGTCCGGCAGGCCGCCCGGATGGCCGGCATTGGCGATCTCGATGCCGATGGAGGCGGAATTGATGTCGCTCTCGCCCTTCCAGAGGCTCTTTCCCGCGTGCCAGGCGCGGTCGGCCTCGCGCACGAGCTGCTCGACCCGCCCGTCCTCGTGCACGAAGTAGTGACAGGAGACCTGGCTTTCCGGCGCACAGAGCCATTTCAGGGCGCCGTCGGCCGTCTCCATGCCGGTATAATGCAGGAGGATCATGTCCGGCGATCGGCCGCCGGCCCGCGCGCCGAAATTCGGCGACGGCGCGGGAGTCGCGCCGGGATGGTCGCAGGCAAAGGCGCTCATGCGGCGCAGCGTTCCTTTTCGATCGCCTCGTAGGCGGCATTCAGCGCCGCCATGCGGTCGTTGGCGATCTGCCGGAACTCCGCCGGCACGCCGCGCGCCACCAGCCGGTCCGGGTGGTGCTCGGAGGCGAGCACCCGGTAGCGCTTGCGGATCTCGGCGAAGTCCGCGTCCGGCGACACGCCGAGCACCTTGTAGGGGTCGCGGCCGCCCACGTGCACATGACGCGCCGTGATCTGCTCGAAGCGTTCCTCGGCCATGCCGAAGATCGCGGCGACGCGGCCGAGGAAATCCATTTCCTTCTCGTGGATCAGCCCGTCCGCCTTGGCGATGTGGAACAGGCCGTCGACGATATCCTCCAGGATCGGGCAGTTCCGCTCGCAGGAGACGCAGAGCGCGCGCATCTTCTCCGCATAGGCCTCGTAGCCGGCCACGTCCTGGCGGGCGAGGTTGTAGAGGCGCGCGACATTGGCCGCCTGGTCGTCGGGATACTTGAAGATGTCCTTGAAGGCGTCGACCTCGGCCGTCGTGACGATGCCGTCGGCCTTCGCCATCTTCGCCGAGAGCGCGATCATCGCCATCGAGAAGGCCACCTGCCTGCGGGTCTCCGGGTCGCCCTCGAACAGGGTGCGCACGGCCTCGACCACGCCGGACAGCACGTTGCTGGCGGCGTCGGAGACCATGCCGACGAGACGATCCCACACGGCACTGATGAAGCAACTGGGCGAATTCTGGAACATGGGACGATGTTGAGCAGACAATGGCCGGGAAAGCAAGGCGAGCAGTCCTTATTTCATCCGGCGATGACGAAATTTTGATGGCCCTCATCAAGCGGTGGCATTTCAATTTCACGGGCTGCGGATAAATCCGTCGTGCCGTTCCCCTTGCGGGGATTCTGCGCTAGACAACGCCCACCCATCGAGACGTGCGAGAGCCGAGGAGGAACTATGGCCAAGCAGAAAGTCGCAATGCTGACGGCGGGCGGGCTCGCGCCCTGCCTGTCCTCCGCCGTCGGAGGCCTCATCGAGCGCTACAGCGACATCGCGCCGGAGATCGAGCTCGTCGCCTACCGCTCGGGCTACCAGGGCCTGCTGCTCGCCGACCGGATCGAGATCACCAGGGAGATGCGCGAGAAGGCGCACCTGCTCCACCGCTACGGCGGCTCGCCGATCGGCAACAGCCGCGTCAAGCTCACCAACGCCGCCGACTGCATCAAGCGCGGCCTCGTCAAGGAGGGCGAGAACCCGCTGCGCGTGGCGGCCGAGCGGCTCGCCAAGGACGGCGTCACGATCCTGCACACGATCGGCGGCGACGACACCAACACGACCGCCGCGGACCTTGCCGCCTATCTCGGCGCCAACGGCTACAACCTGACGGTCGTCGGCCTGCCGAAGACGGTCGACAACGACGTCGTGCCGATCCGCCAGTCGCTCGGCGCCTGGACGGCGGCCGAGGTCGGCGCCGGCTTCTTCGACCACGTCAGCAACGAGCAGAGCGCGGCGCCGCGCACGCTCGTCGTGCACGAGGTGATGGGCCGCCATTGCGGCTGGCTGACGGCCGCCACCGCCCGCGCCTACATCCAGAAGACCAAGGACAACGACTATGTCGACGGCTTCATGATGAACACGCAGCTGAAGAACATCGACGGCCTCTACCTGCCGGAGATGGACTTCAACCTGGAAGGCGAGGCCGAGCGGCTGAAGGCGATCATGGACCGTACCGGCTTCGTCACGCTGTTCGTCTCGGAAGGCGCCTGCCTCGACGCCATCGTCGCCGAGCGCGAGGCCGCCGGCGAGACCGTCAAGCGCGACGCCTTCGGCCACGTGAAGATCGACACGATCAACGTCGGCAACTGGTTCTCCAAGCAGTTCGCCGCCCTCCTCGGCGCCGAGCGGGCGATGGTGCAGAAGTCCGGCTACTACGCGCGCTCGGCGCCCGCCAACCGCGACGATCTCCGCCTCATCCAGAGCATGACCGACCTTGCCGTGGAAAGCGCGCTCAACAAGGTCTCCGGCGTCACCGGCCACGACGAGGCGCAGGGCGGCAGGCTGCGCACCATCGAGTTCCCGCGCATCAAGGGCGGCAAGCGCTTCGACACCTCGGCGAAATGGTTCGGCGAGGTGATGGATGCGATCGGCCAGAAGTGGAAGGCCGCCTCCTGACGGGCTTGACGCCGTAGACGGGCGATGGCTTGCTCCCCGGACGCGTGACCGCTTCCGGGGAGTTTTCCGTCATGGCCTTCGAACACTGGCTCGCCTTCGCGGCCGCCTCCGCCGTCCTGCTCGCCATCCCGGGCCCGACGATCCTGCTCGTCATCTCCTATGCGCTCGGCCACGGGCGGCGCACGGCGGGTGCGACGGTCGCGGGCGTGGCGCTCGGCGACTTCACCGCCATGACCGCCTCGATGCTCGGCCTCGGCGCACTGCTCGCCGCCTCCGCCGCCGTCTTCACCGTGCTGAAATGGGTGGGCGCCGCCTATCTCGTCTGGCTCGGCATCAAGCTTTGGCGCGCGCCCGTCTCCGGGGCGGAAGGGGCGGCGCCCGCCGGGGAGAAGCCCGGCCGCATCTTCGCCCACGCCTATGTGGTGACGGCGCTCAATCCCAAGAGCATCGTCTTCTTCGTCGCCTTCCTGCCGCAGTTCCTCGACCTCTCCCGGCCGGTCCTGCCGCAGATGGCGATCTTCGAGGCCACCTTCCTCGCGCTCGCGACGCTGAACGCGCTCGCCTATGCCCTCGCCGCCTCCGCCGCGCGAAAAACAATCCGCAAGCCCGCCGTGCAGAAGGCGGTGAACCGCACCGGCGGCTCGCTGCTGATCGGCGCCGGGCTGCTGACGGCGGGCCTGCGGCGCGCGGCCGCATAGCCGCGCCTCGGGGGCGCGGGTTGCCCGCTTCGCCCCGATCGGGTATGGACGAACGGACGGCCAAGGCCGATTTGATGGTTCACACCCGCGCGGCCCCGGTCGTCCGGCGAACAGGAAGCGATCCCCATGGCAGATTCCCCCGCCCTCCGTCCGGCCCGCGCGGCAACGCTCGCCTGCGCCGGCCTGCTCGCCGCGCTTGCCGGCTGCGCCAGCGTCGCCGAGGACGTGACGACGGCGAAGACCGTCACCCCGGCTGCCGTCGGGACGGAGACCGCCGCCGCGGAAGACGCCGTCGCCGAGGGCGCCGTGACCGAGGTCGCCTATGCCGCGCTTCCCGTGGCCAAGCCCGGCACGGAGAACACCGCCGAGGCCCTGCCCGCCCCGGTCGCCGCCGCGGAGATCGAGGGGGCGGCCGCCGTGCCGGTGTCGGCGCTCGCCGGGGCCAAGCCCGTGACGGGCGCGGCCGCCGCGACCGCCGCCCTGGCCGAAAGCGCCGCCGTCGCGGAGGTCCCGGCGACGAGCTTCGGCGTCTCGGTGATGGAGCCCGGCTTCGACAGCGGCGAGCCGGAAGGCCTCGAGCAGCTCGTCGCCTCGCGCAAGATCGTCCCCATCGCCAAGCCCGAGGCGTTCGGCCTTGCCGCCGTCACCAGCCAGACCCGCCTCGCCGTCGCACAGGCCGAGCAGCCGGTGCAGAAGTCCGGCACGCCGATCGACGCGCTGATCGAGAAATACGCCGCGCTCTACGGCATTCCGGAATCGCTGCTCCACCGCGTCGTCCGGCGCGAGAGCACCTACAATCCGCGCGCCTACAACCGCGGCCACTACGGCCTGATGCAGATCAAGTACGCGACCGCCAAGTCGATGGGCTACGAAGGCCCGCCGGAAGGCCTGTTCGACGCCGAGACGAACATCAAATATGCCGGAAAATACCTGCGCGGCGCCTGGCTCGTCGCCGACGACAAGAACGACGGCGCCGTCATGCTCTACGCGGCCGGCTATTACTACCACGCCAAGCGCAAGGGCCTGCTCGACGAGACGGGGCTGAGGTAAGGGCAAAAGCCCCTCATCCGGCCTGTCGGCCACCTTCTCCCCGCAAGCGGGGAGAAGGGGCAAGAGGCAAAGGTTTCCCGATAAAGAAAGGAAACCGGTACGGCATCACCTTCTCCCCGCTTGCGGGGAGAAGGTGGCGGCAGCCGGATGAGGGGCAATCCCGCGCCCTACCCCATCCTCTTCAGCCAGAAGGACATCGGCTTTTCCGTCTCCTCCGCCTCGTCCACGTCCCTCCAGGAGAAGGTCGTGCTGAGGTCGGGGCGGTGGACGTAGCCGCGCTTTCCCCAGAAATCGTCGAGCGGCACGTAGCCGGCAGGCCTCAACGGATGGTCGACGGGGCGCTCGACGGCGCAGAAGGCGCACCAGTCGAAGCGGCCGAGGCGGCGGGCATAGGCCTCGCGCTCCTCGAAGAAGCGCACCCCGAGCCCGCGGCCGCGATAGGCGGCAAGCAGCACCGATTCGCCGAAATAGAAGATCGTCTCCGGATCGAGGCCGGCCTTCGCGAAGGGCGCCTTGAAGGCCTCCGTCTCGTCGGCCATCGGCACGCCGGTCGAGGCGCCGACGATCCGCCCGTCATCAAGCGCCAGCACGAACAGGCTCTCCGGCGAGGCGGCATAGGTCGAAAGATAGCGGGCCTCGTAGTCCTCGCTGCCCTCGTAGAGATAGGGAAAGGCGCGGAAGACCTCGATGCGCAGGCATGCGAGGTCGGGGATATGCGGAGCGACGGCGTTTCCGTGGACGATCTTGATCTGCATGATCCGTAAACGTTCCCAAAGGCTTGAACAATGCTATAAGGCGTGCCGGTTTCAACGATACGGGGAATGACATGCCGGCAAAAGAGACGATCCGCGCCTATTACGACGCTTTCAACAGGCAGGACATGGATGCCTTCTTCGACCTGCTTACCGACGACGTCGTCCACGACATCAACCAGGGCGGACGCCAGGTCGGCAAGCAAGCCTTCCGCGACTTCATGGCGCACATGAACCGCTGCTACCGCGAGACGCTCACCGACATGGTGATCATGTCGAACGAGGACGGCACGCGCGGGGCCGCCGAATTCGTCGTCAACGGCCAGTATCTCGTCACCGACGAGGGCCTGCCGGAGGCGAACGGCCAGACCTACATCCTGCCCGCCGGAGCCTTCTTCGAGATCAGCGACGGCAAGGTGGCGCGCATCACCAACCACTACAACCTCAACGACTGGATCGCCCAGGTCGGCGCCTAGAGCAATTCCAGCAAAAGTGCGCAGCGGTTTTGCGTCCGCAATTGCGTGAAAACAAAAGGATAGAGCGTTTTCGCGATTCGGAGAAAAGCGGAAATACTCTAGCCGTCGAGGACGTCGAGAACCTTGCGGACAAGCACCTGCGGCTCGTAACCGAGCGCCGAGGGCGTCAGGCCGAGCCGCAGCACGACAAGCCGGCGCGACGGGATGATCGCCGCCGACTGTCCGTCGTGCCCGCGCAGCCAGAACGTGTCCGCCGGCAGGCCGTGCTCGGCGTCGCGCTTCGGCCCCGGCCCCTTCAGCCAGGTCTGCGCCCGGCTGTAGGTGCCGTCCGAGGTGGCGTTCGGCGTGCGCATCGCCGCGACGAAGCCGTCGGGCAGCAGCCGCACGCCGTTCCACACGCCGTCGTCGGCGAGGAACTGGGTAAAGCGCGCCCAGTCGCGCGCGCTCGCATACATGTAGGACGAGCCGACGAAGATGCCGGTCTCGTCCGCCTCCATCACCGCGCTCGCCATGCCGAGCGGCTGGAACAGCGCCCCTGCCGGAAAGGACAGCGCCTGCGCCCGCCCGCCGGTGGCGCCCATCCACAGCCGCGAGAGGAGCACCGCCGTCCCGCTCGAATAGGTGAAGCGCTCGCCCGGATTGGCCTCCAGCGGCAGCGACAGCACGAAGCGCGTCATGTCCGGCTCGAGGAACAGCATGCGCGTGACGTCAGCGACCGCGCCGTAATGCTCGTTGAAGGCAAGGCCGCTTTCCATCGCCAGCAGATCGGCGAGCGTGATCCTGGCGCGCGCGTCGCCGCGCCATTCCGGAAAGAGGTCCGCCCGCTCCGGCGAAAGCGCGCCCATCAGGAAGAGGCGGCCGACGAGCGCCGCATTCACCGTCTTCGTCATCGACCAGCCGGCAAGCGGCGTTTGCGGCGAGAAGCCCTCGCCATAGGCCTCCGCGACGATGCGACCGTCATGCACCACCACCGTCGCGCGCATGCCCGGCCCGGTGAGCGCGGGGTCGGCGAGCAGCGCCTGGAAGCGCGCCTCAGGCGCCGCCGCCTCGCCCTCCGGCCAGGCGACGGACGGGTCTCCGGCCGGCATGTCCGGCATCGGCACGTCGGACACGGCCTGGCGGGCCGCCTCGAAATCGCCGTCGGGCACGCCCGCGCAGCCGAAATCCTCGTGCCAGGCCGCATGACCCGGCGCGAAGAGGCCGAGAAAATGCACCGTGACCGTCTTCTCCGCGCGGTCGACGTCCTGGCGCATCAGCTTCAGCAGCGGATGGCCGGGCGCCTGCACGTCCTCGGCCATCACCGCGTCGGGGTCGCGGCCGGAGACGAAGACGGAGGAGCAGACGATCTTGGCCGCATAGCCGGTGCCGACGCTGAGCAGCGCCGGCGGCGACACGATGAGCCAGCTCGCGCCCACGGCAAGCAAGAGGGCGAGGATGGAAAGCGTCCAGGCGGCAAGCCTGTAGAGTCGTCGCATCGGGGCCTCTCCTTCCGCTGCGAAGACAATCAGGAATCGTCCGCGCTGAAAAGCCCTCGCCGTCCGGTCAGGCCGAAAGGCGCGTCCGGCCGCGCGTCAGGAAGCCGGCGACGGCTGCGGCCGGAAGCGGCTCGGAGATGAGATAGCCCTGCGCCTCGCAGGCGCCGCGCGCCCGGACGAAATCGAGCTGGCCCTCCGATTCGATGCCTTCCACGGTCGTCGTCACGCCGAAGGTCTGGCCGAGCTTCAGGATGATCTCGACGAGGTCGGCATCCCGCTTGTTCTCCATCATGGCGCGGGCGAAGGAGCGGTCGATCTTGAGCTGGTCGATCGGCAGCGCCCTGAGGTTGTTGATCGAGGAGAAGCCGGTGCCGAAATCGTCGAGCGCCACGCGCACGCCGTGGCGGCGCAGCTCGCCGAGGCTGTCGCGGATCACCGCCTCGTCGACGGAGAAGATCGATTCCGTCACCTCGATCGTCAGCCGCTCCGGCGCAAGCCCCGCCTCGGCGAGGCAGGCCTTGACGTAGTCGACGAAATCCCGGTCCTTGAACTGGTCGCCGACGACGTTGACGGCCACACCCGCGGGCACTGGCCAGCGCGCCGCCGCAAGGCAGGCCTCGCGCACCGCCCAGTTGCCGAGCGCCAGCACGAGCCCGGTCCGTTCGGCGGCGGGGATGAAGCGCTCCGGCATGATCAGCCCGCGCTCCGGATGCATCCAGCGCAGGAGCGCCTCGAAGGCGTGCACCGTGCGGTCCTCGACGGAGACGATCGGCTGGTATTCCAGGTGGAACTCGCCCGCCGCCACGGCGCGGGCGAGGTCGTGCTCGATCTCGGCGCGCATGCGCGCCTCGTCGGCGAGCGCCGCGTCGAAGAAGCGGAAGCTGCTGCCCGGCGCCTCCTTCGCCTCGTAGAGCGCGAAATCGGCCCGCTTCAGCAGCTCCGACATGGAGGCGTCGGACGCGTTCATGAAGGTCACGCCGATGCTGCAGCCGCTCGACACGCGGCCGCTCCTGAGGTCGAAGGGCTCGTCGAACAGCGCGCAGATCGTCCGGCACACGTCCTCGACCTTGCCGGGCGACGGGCAATCGGCGACCGTGACGACGAATTCGTCGCCGCCGAGCCGGTAGACCCGCGCGGTCGGCGTCAGCGCGGCGAGAAGCCGCGCGGCGATCGCCGCCAGCAGCTCGTCGCCCGCCCCGTGCCCGAGGCTGTCGTTGACGTATTTGAAGCGGTCGAGATCGAGGAGGAGCAGCGCCGGCCAGATGTCGCCGGCGCCCTGCGCCGCGCCGGCGTCGACCACGGCCTGGATGTCGCGCTCGAGGCAGAAGCGGTTGGCGAGCCCCGTCAGCCGGTCGTGGCAGGCGTCGTGCCTGAGCCGCGCCTCGGTCCTGCGGCGGTGGTAGAGCTCGGCGAGGAGCTGCGCCTTCGAGCGGCCGATCTGGTAGAAGCCGACGCCGAAGAAGACCGGCATCAGCGCGAGCGCCGTCGCCGTCGGCGCGGAAAGGCCGAACAGGCTCGCACCCGACGGTTCGCTGAGCAGCGTATCGGCGGCAAGGCAGATGGTGGGAAGGAAGGATCCGAAGATCGTGCCCGCAACCGCGTAGCGCTGCTCGATTTTCGGCAACAACGTCGTCAACATCATGTAACCCTAAACCGTTGTTATCATGACAACAGGGCGTGTCCGGCCGTCAGTGGCCGTGTCGGGTTCTATCGGACAAAGAATGACGAAGTCTTAACGCGAGGTTGCCGTTCCCCTCCTCAAATCCCGGGAATCCGGGCCTCCGCCGCCGGGCCGTAACCGCACGTTTACCAGCCCGCGCGAAATGCCGTCCGGCCGGGTGCTCTTTACGCTCCGCCCCGTTCGGGGCAGGATGGGCAAACGCTCAAAAACGGGACCTCCATGCGGTCGATTCTGGCTCTCCTCCCCCTCGCCCTCGCGGCCGCCTCCTGTTCCACCACCGACTACGACCTCGCCGCCACCGCGGCCGTGCCGCCGCGCTTCGAGGACAAGGATCCGCAGGATTTCGGCAGGCGCACGCCGCACCTCCATCACGTGCACGGCATCGACGTGTCGAAGTGGAACGGCGAGATCGACTGGCCCGCGGTGCGCAGGTCCGGCGTCGCCTTCGCCTTCATCAAGGCGACGGAGGGCAGCGACCGGCTCGACAGCCGCTTTTCCGACTACTGGCGCGGCGCGAAGGCGGCCGGCATCGCGCATGCGCCCTACCATTTCTACTATTTCTGCGCGACCGCCGACGCCCAGGCCGACTGGTTCATCGCCAACGTGCCGAAGGAGGCGACGATGCTGCCGCCGGTGCTCGACGCCGAGTGGAACCCCGCCTCGCCCACCTGCAAGACGCGCCCGCCCGCAAGCGAGGTGCGCACCGCCATGCAGCGCTTCATGGACCGCATCGAGGCGCACTACGGCAAGCGGCCGATCATCTACACGACCGTCGACTTCCACCGCGACAATCTCGTCGGCCATTTCGACGGCTACCATTTCTGGCTGCGCTCGGTCGCCGCCCATCCGGAGGACATCTATCCGGCGCGGCGCTGGTCCTTCTGGCAATATACCTCGACGGGCGTCGTGCCGGGCGTGCCGGGCGACACCGACATCAACGTCTTCGCCGGCACCGCGAAGAACTGGAACGCCTGGGTGGCGACCGTCTCACGCTGAATTCGCCGGCGGCCGGCGGCAATTGCGCTTTTCCTCTTGCTTCCGTCACATTCATCTGAGACAGCCGGCCAGCAACGCAACCAAGGAGCGACGTCATGCGGTCCACGAAGAAGACAACTCTCGCTGCAACCTTCGCGGCAATCCTCCTGGCAGGCGGCGCGCAGGCCCAGACGGCGGCCTGCGGCGGCGATCTCGGCGCCTTCCTCGAAGGCGTCAAGGCGGAGGCGATCTCCCGCGGCGTCTCGCCCGACGTCGCCGACCGGGCGCTCGCCGGCGCGCGGATCGACCAGAAGGTGCTGTCGCGCGACCGCGCCCAGGGCGTCTTCCGCCAGACCTTCCTCGAATTCTCCAAGCGCACGGTCAGCCAGTCGCGCCTCGACATCGGCCGCAAGAAGCTTTCCGAGCTCGCATCCGTCTTCGCGCGCGCCGAGCAGGAATTCGGCGTGCCCGGCCCCGTGATCGCCGCCTTCTGGGCGATGGAGACCGACTTCGGCGCCGTGCAGGGCGATTTCAACACGCGCAACGCGCTCGTCACGCTCGCCCACGACTGCCGCCGGCCGGAGCTCTTCCGCCCGCAGCTTCTCGCGGCGATCGAGATGGTCGGCCACGGCGATCTCGACCCGAACGGCACGACGGGCGCCTGGGCCGGCGAGATCGGCCAGGTGCAGATGCTGCCGCGCGACATCATCGCGTTCGGCGTCGACGGCGACGGCGACGGCCACGTCAACGTCAAGCAGAGCGCGGCGGACGCGATCCTGACGGCGGCCAAGTTCATCCAGCATCTCGGCTTCACCAGGGGCCAGCCCTGGATCCAGGAAGTCTCCGTGCCGGAAAGCCTGCCCTGGGAGAAGACCGGCCTCCAGCCCGGCATGACGGCCGGCGACTGGTTCGCGCTCGGCGTGACGCCGCGCGACGGCGACACGTCCTTTGGCGGGCTCGCCGCCTCGCTGGTGCTGCCGCAGGGCCGCAAGGGCCCGGCCTTCATCACCTATCCGAACTTCAACATCTATCTCGAGTGGAACCAGTCCTTCATCTACACCACCTCGGCCGCCTATTTCGCCACCCGGCTCGCGGGCGCCCCGCCCTACGAGCGCGGCAACCCGGAGGAAGGCCTTTCCGACGAGGCGATGAAGCAGCTCCAGACGAGGCTGCAGGCCATGGGCCACGACGTCGGCAAGATCGACGGCATCCTCGGCTCCGGCACGCGCGCGGCGATCCAGAAGGAGCAGCTCCGCCTCGGCCTGCCCGCCGACGGCTGGGCGACGCAAGCGCTCCTGAACGCGCTCTGACGGAATCGGGTGGCGCGCCCTTCCCCGCCTGCTAGGAAGGCTGTCGCATGGAAGGACGGGGACGCATTCCTGTCTTTTTACCCCCTCTGCCCGGCCGGACAGAGGGGGCTTGACGGCATGACGATCCACAGAACGGGGCACCCATGGACGCGCGGGCGGCGACGACGATGAACGCACGGACCTGGGGGCTGCTCGCACTGCTCGGCATAATCTGGGGCGGCTCCTTCTTCTTCGCCCGCGTCGCCGTGCAGCACGTGCCGCCGGCCACGCTCGTGCTCTTGCGCGTCGGCATCGCCGCGTTCGCGCTCCATGTCTACGTCGCCGGCCGCTTCGCCCTCTACCCGACGTTGAAGGAGCGCTGGCGCGCGTTCCTGCTGCTCGGCCTCCTCAACAACGCCGTGCCGCACATGCTGATCTTCCTCGGACAGACGCAGATCGGCGCGGGGCTCGCCGCCATCCTCAACGCCACGACGCCGATCTTCACCGTGCTGATCGCCAACCGGCTGACGGAGGACGAGAAGCTCTCCGCCGGGAAGATCGCCGGCTGCCTCACCGGCCTTGCCGGCACGGCCGTGCTGATCGGCCCGCGCGCGCTCTCCCCCTTCACCGGCGAGAGCGGGCCGCCGCTCTGGGCTCTCCTGCTGCCGGTCACCGGCGCGATGTCCTACGGGCTCGCCGCGACCTACGGCAAGCGCTTCCGCGCCGTCGCGCCGCCGGTGACGGCGGCAGGCCAGCTCACCGCCTCGACGCTGCTGATGCTGCCGGTGGCGCTTGCCCTCGACGCGCCTTGGCAGCTCCCGTTCCCGCCGATGCCGGCCGTGCTCGCCGTGCTGGCGCTGGCGCTCCTCTCCACCGCCTACGGCTACATCCTGTTCTTCCGCATCATGGCGAGGGCGGGCGCCACCAACACCTCGCTCGTCACGCTGCTCGTGCCGCCGAGCGCGATCCTCGCCGGCATGCTCTTCCTCGGCGAGCGAATCACGCCGCTCGGCCTCGCCGGCATGGCGCTGGTGCTCCTCGGCCTCGTCATCCTCGACGGACGCGCGCTCGCCCGGCTGCGAAGCCGGTGAAAGGGACGGGAACAAACGCGTCCCTCCGGCGTTCTGCCGCCATGGCCGGGGTCCGGCTTTCGCCGGCTCCGCCACAATGGTAAATGCACAATGCCGGCAACCGTCATCCGGTAGGGATTGTGAATTTTTTGTGGCAATGCATATCAGGAAGGAAAATCAGGGGCTTAGGCCTGTGCAAAATCGATGCGGCGGCACCGGATGCTGCAACGCAGCAACGAAACGCCTTTCCAAACCGTTTGCTTCGGTCGTAATATTCGACCGTAACGCAAGGGAGGTAAGCCAATGGGACTCACACATTCCTTGAATGTTCTGATGATCAGTGCAGCGTTCCTCTTCGTCGCGACGATGATCTTCATCTGAGGCGGCAGCGCAGTCCGAGCGGTCAGGGACAATAAAAAGAACCGCGAACCCTTTCCGTGATGAATCACACAAAAGGCATGGCCCCGGAGACGGCGCCATGCCTTTTCATCTTGCGGCCGTGGAAAGCTAGGCCGCCGCCCCGGTCGCGCGCAGGCCGGCCTTCGCGAAGCCCACCCGGTCGCAGACCGCCGAGACCAGCGTTGCCCGGTTCATCGTGTAGAAATGGAACTCGCCGACGCCGCGGGCGACGAGGTCCTCGACCTGCCGCGCGGCGAGGTCGACCGCCACCGCCATGCGCTCCTGCGGGCGGTCGTCCACCGGCGCGAGCCGCGAGGCGAGCCAGGCCGGCACCGTCGCGCCGCAGAGACCGGCGAACTTCTGCACCTGCGCGAGATTGTGCACCGGCAGGATGCCCGGCACGATCGGGATGGCGATGCCGGCCGCGCGCACGCGGTCGCGGTAGCGCTCGTAGTGGTCGTTGTCGAAGAAGAACTGGGTGAGCGCGCGGGTGGCGCCCGCATCCACCTTGCGCTTCAGCATGTCGATGTCGGCCGCCACGTCCGGGCTCTGCGGGTGCTTCTCCGGATAGGCAGAGACGGAGATCTCGAAATCGGCGATGGCGCTGAGCCCCGCCACCAGTTCGGCGGCATTGGCATAGCCGCCCGGATGCGGCCGGTAGGGCGTGCCGACGCCGCCGGGCGGATCGCCGCGCAGCGCCACGAAATGTCTTACGCCCACGGCCTGGAAATCGGCGACGACGGCGTTCACCTCCGCCTTCGTCGCGCCGACGCAGGTGAGATGCGCCGCGGCCGGCAGGCGCATCGTCTGGATGAGATGGCGCACGGTCGCAAGCGTCGGCGCCTTGGTCGAGCCGCCCGCGCCATAGGTCACCGACAGGAACTCCGGCCGGTAGGCGGCAAGGGCCGCGGCCGTCTCCCAGAGCTGGCCCTCGGCCTCCGCCGTCTTGGGCGGGAAGAACTCGAAGGACAGGCGGAGGTCCTTGGCGGAACGGGCGGGCGCGGCCTTCATGTCAACTCCTTCGGCGGATCGCAAGCGGGGTGTCGTCGTCGGCGGCCGTACGGGCGTCCTCGCGCCGGTCGCGGGCAAGCCAGAGCGTGACGGTGAGCGCGTCGGCGGCGGGCTCGGCCGGCTCCAGGTCGACCACGCGCACGACGGAAAGCCCGGCCCGCTCCAGCCACTCCGACAGGGTCTGGTGCGAGAAGCCGAGGCGGATATGGGCGTGCTCGTCGCGCAGGCGCTCCAGCGCGTGGGGGGCGAGGTCGACGATGACGAGCCGGCCGCCGGGCTTCAGCATGCGCGCGGCCTCGGCGACCGCCGCCTCCGGATCCTCCAGGAAGTGCAGCACCTGATGGATGGTGACGACGTCGAACTCGCCGCGCTCCAGCGGCAGGTTGAAGATGTCGCCGTGGCGGATCGAGGCCTTGGTGATGCCGGCGCGGTCGAGGTTCGCCCGCGCCACGGCGAGCATGTCGCGGCTCGCGTCGACGCCGACGCCGCGCCGGTAGAGGCCGGAGAAGAGCTGGAGGATGCGGCCGGTGCCGGTGCCGAGGTCGAGGAAGGCGTCGACCGGCTCGTCGCCGATCAGGTCGGCGAGCTTCGCCTCCACCTCCGCCTCGCTGACATGCAGGCGGCGCATCACGTCCCAGTCGGCGGCGTTGCGGCTGAAATAGGCCTGCGCCTTCTCCGAGCGCACCTTCTTCAGCGCGCGCAGCCGCTCGTCGTCGCGGGCGAGCACGGCGTCGGCGCCGTCGGCGGCCTCCAGCAGCCCGCGCGCCAGCGCCACGGCCGGCCCGCTCTGGCTGAGGCGGAAATAGGCCCAGGCTCCTTCCTGGTAGCGGTCGACGAGCCCGGCCTCGGCGAGCAGCTTCAGATGGCGGGAGATGCGCGGCTGGGACTGGCCGAGGATGTCGGTCAGGTCCGTCACCGTCAGGTCGCCGCCGGCGAGCAGCGCGATCAGCCGCAGGCGCGTCGGTTCGCCCGCCGCCTTGAGGATATCCACGATGTCGTCCAGTCCGAGTTTGCGCGTGTCGCTCATGTCGTGTCCAATCAAGACATAAAGATATGTTTATGTGATTAAGCCTGCTTGCGCAAGGGCAAATCCGCGAGGCCCGATCTTCCCATCGAAACGGCCAAAGAAAAACCCCGGCGAAGCAACCGGGGTCGAGCGAATAGTTGGAGAATCGGGTTTGAACTTCGTGCAGCTTGGCTCATGCTGCGTATGCAGTCTCTAAACTCCACGTCGCGCCTTGTGGCTAGCATTAAAGGCCGCGACCAAAGCTTGAGCATCGCCTATTGCGGTGGGAGAAGCATCTAAGGTCCTTAATTCCGCTAGGTCCTGTTGACAAAGTGGATTCCCAAATCAGCAGAAGCGTGATTCAAGACTGCTTTTTA
>NZ_JANFDG010000033.1 GCF_024609765.1 Shinella pollutisoli | reverse complement strand
TGCACGGCCGCCGCGACGGCCGCCGCCGCCGGCCGCCGGCGCCGCCGCCGCGGTGGCGCCGCCCTCGGCGGGCTTGTGGTCGCGGTAGGTCATGATCCAGTTGGTGCAGTTCGGGTCGGTGCCGCTCAGGACGTTGGCGGCGCGCACCGCCTCCATCTCCTGCGGTCGGCAGGGGTTCATGATGGCGGAGGTCATGCCCGCGCCGATCACCATCGGGATGAAGCCGGCATTGATGCCGTGGCGGTGCGGCAGGCCGAAGGAGATGTTGGAGAGGCCGCAGGTCGTGTTGACCTTCAGCTCGTTGCGCAGGCGATAGAGAAGCTGGAAGACCTGGCGGCCGGCGTCGCCCAGCGCGCCGATCGGCATGACGAGCGGGTCGACCACCACGTCCTCCGGCTTGATGCCGTGGTCCATGGCGCGCTCGACGATCTTCTTGGCGACGGCGAAGCGGACGTCCGGGTCCATGGAGATGCCCGATTCGTCGTTGGAGATGGCGACGACCGGCACGTCGTATTTCTTGACCAGCGGCAGGATGGCCTCGAGCTTCTCCTCCTCGCCGGTGACGGAATTGACGAGCGGGCGGCCCTTGGCGACCTTGAGGCCGGCCTCGATCGCCGCCGTCACCGAACTGTCGATGGCGAGCGGGATGTCGACGAGGCCCTGGACGATCTCCAGCGTCTGCACCAGGAGGCCCGGCTCCGTCTCGTTCGGGTTGACGGAGGTGACGCCCGCATTGATGTCGAGCATCGTCGCGCCGGCGGCGACCTGCTCCAGCGCGTCCTTGATGACGGTCTCGAAATTGCCCTCGATCATCTCGGCGGCGAGCTTCTTGCGGCCGGTCGGGTTGATGCGCTCGCCGATCACGCAGAAGGGCTGGTCGAAGCCGATGACGATCTCGCGGGTGGCGGAAGCGACGATGGTACGGGTCATATAGGGTCCTCTTGGGCGGGGCGCTGGGTGTGGTCTAGCGCGCGATTTTCGGTGTTGCAATGCTGGTCGGCGGCTGGAGCGGGAGCCCCCTCATCCGGCCCTTCGGGCCACCTTCTCCCCGAGGGGAGAAGGGAAACGAGATGCCGGCGTTCTTCCCCTTCTCCCCGGCGGGGAGAAGGTGCCGGCAGGCGGATGAGGGGGGTGTTCCAACATGGCTGGCTTTCCGTTCAATGCGGCTGACGGGCGGCTTTCTGCGCCATCTGCTGCTGGTCCTGTTCCTGGCCGCTGCGGGCGGCCTCGATGCGTTCGGCGACGAGCTGGTCGACGGGGTTCGGCTCGCGTTTCCAGGGCTGGCGGCCCTTGAGCACGCCCGACTCGTGGACGATCTCGGCGACATATTCCTCCTGGCGATAGGCCATGACGTGGACGCCCGACACGCCCTCGATCTCCTTCACCTCGTTGATGATGTCGATGCAGAGCTGCTTGCCTTCCTTCTTCTGGTCCTCGGCGCCTTCGAGGCGCGCGATGACCGAATCCGGGATATGGATGCCCGGCACGTTGGAGCGGATCCATTTCGCCGTCTTGGCGGACGCCATCGGCCCGACGCCGACGAGGATGAAGCATTTCTCGTCGAGGCCGAGGTCGCGCACCTTCTTCATGTATTCGCGGAACATCGGCACGTCGAAGCAATACTGGCTCTGCACGAACTGCGCGCCGGCCTCGATCTTCTTGGCGAGCCGGTAGGGGCGGAAGTCGTAGGGCGGCGCGAACGGATTGATCGCCGCACCCAGAAAAACCTTCGGCGGCGTCGTCAGCTTGCGGCCGGAGAGGAATTTCGCATTGTCGCGCATGATGCGCACGGTTTCCAAGAGCGACATGCAGTCGAGGTCGAAGACGGGCTTGGCGCCCGGCTGGTCGCCGGCCTGCACGCCGTCGCCGGTGAGGCACATGATGTTGCACACGCCCATGGCGGCGGCACCCAGCACGTCGCCCTGGATGGCGATGCGGTTCTTGTCGCGGCAGGCGATCTGCATGATCGGCGCGTAGCCCATGCGGGTCAGCAGCGCGCAGATGCCGACCGAGGACATGTGGCAGTTCGCCCCCGAGGCGTCGACCGCGTTGATGCCGTCGACCCAGCCGTCGAAGATCGCCGCGCGCTGGTAGACGTCCTCCGGGTTGGCGCTGTCGGGCGGGTTGAGCTCGGCCGTGACGGCGAATTCGCCGCGGCGCAGCACGCGCTCCAGCCGCCCGAGCGAGGAATGGCCGGGCAGCGGATCGAGCGGCAGGTGCGGCCCGAGCGGGTTCTCGTCGATATGCGCCATGGATCAGGCGTCCTTTCCGGCGGCGGCCTCGCGGGCGGCGGCGGCTTCCGCCGTCACCCGCAGCCAGGAGGAGGTTTCGCGCAGCGACTGGTTCACCGGCTTCTGCACGTTCATGATGGCGTCTCCCCGGACCATGTTGCGCGAGCCCTTCCACGCCTGGACCCAGACGCAGGGCATGTCCGGCTCGACCTCGCAATGGCCGTTGGCGCGGACGCCGCCGCAGGGACCGTTCCTCAACTGTTTCGGACAGTTCATCGGGCAGGACATGCCGGTCGACGACAGCGCGCACTGGCCGCACATGCGACAGTCGAACAGGAAGTCCTTCACGTGACGCTCGACGAAGGTGATCGGCCGTTCCACCCGTTCGTAGCCGAAGAACTTCCAGACGGGATGGAGCAGCAGGAAGGCGGCGGCGAAGCGGTTGTAGAACCACTCGAAGAAGCGCGAGTGGCGCACCGCCCAGAGCCGCACGGTGTATTTGCGGCGGGCACGGCGGTTCGGCGAGACGCCGGCCGGCGTGTAGGCGCCGGTCGCGGCCTTCTTCGCCGGCGCGGCGTTGCCGGGCTTCGGGTCAGCCATTCTCGCGCCCCCCGGCCTTGACGAGGGCGACGAGGCGCTCGCGGTCGTAGGCGGCTTCGAGCTCGGCGGCGGTCTTGTCGGCCTCCGCCTCCAGGTCGTCGGAGACCGGGACCGGATCGGCCTTGCGCCAGTCGGCGAGGTAGTCGTCGGTCTCAGAGGCGCCGGTGCGCATGGCGCACATGTCGATCGCCTCGGTGAAGCGCAGCGAGAGTTCCCGCTTGGCGCTCCTGCGGCCCTGCTTGACGATGACCTGGGCGGGAATGTCGCGCCAGTAGACGATGATGCGGTCTGCCATGTCGAATGTTCTCCCGGAGCGTCTGCGTGTTTCTCCGAACCGCGGAAACGCTCCTCCTCTTTTCGCAAGTCCGGACGGAAAGCCGTCGCACGCTTTTCCTGGAATTGCTTCAGCGCTGACAATGCTTTCTGGCCGCGGCGCGGGCTTCACTCGCCACGACTGCCCCATGCTCAAAAACGACGCGGGATTTCGCGATATTGACGGATCACCAGATGCCGCGCGTCATGCCCGTCCAGAGCCAGCTCCAGACCGGCGGATGATACCATTGACGCGAGGGCCCCGCCATTTCCCGCGGCCTGAGCGTGCCGGCGACGGCGTCGCGCATCGCCTGGACGACGATCCCCGTCGAGGCGGCCGTCTGGAGCAGGGGATAGGTGTGGATCGTGTCGCGTTTCGACGGCGTCATGCGGTGCTGGTAGAGGACGCCGCCGGTGTCGACGCCGGCATCGACGAGATGGACGGTCGCGCCGAAATTCTCCTCGTCGCGCATCACCCGCGCCCAGTAGCCGCCCTGCAGCCCGCGATAGCGCGGGTTGATGCCGGCATGGAAATTGAGGACGGGGCAGGCGATGGCGGCGAGCGTGTCGCGCGTCAGCATGCGGCAGCTGACGAGGAGAAGCGCCCGCGGGCGGATCTCGTCCAGCGCGCGCAGGAATTCGGGGCTGTTGGCGGAGGGGACGGCGATGCGGCGGATTTGCGA
Source organism: Shinella pollutisoli (assembly GCF_024609765.1). Lineage (GTDB taxonomy): Bacteria > Pseudomonadota > Alphaproteobacteria > Rhizobiales > Rhizobiaceae > Shinella > Shinella pollutisoli. The sequence continues at coordinate 52,768 of NZ_JANFDG010000033.1, read as the reverse complement.
GTCGGGATAAGGGTTTGCGGCGAATTGCTGAAGGATTTCCTCGGTCCGCGCGCGGGTGAAGCGCTTGCCGACTTTCGACACGACCATGGTGGTAAGCTGGCCGAGCGCCTGCGCCCAGCCGAGCTTTTTCGCCCGCCGCCGGATGAAGAGTTTTTTCGATTCCGGCTGCTCCTCGATGACGACGAGGTCGGGGAATTCGGCCTTCAGCGCGTTGACGACGATTTCCGGATTGGGGCCGGGCTGAATCAGGACGGCGACGGTCATCGAACGGTCTCGCGTTGCGGGGTGCCCCTCATCCGGCTGCCGCCACCTTCTCCCCGTGAACGGGAGAAGGGGCCTGCCGCGCCGTATCGCTCCCTCTCCCCGCTTGCGGGGAGAGGGTCGGGTGAGGGGCGATTTCGTGCAGTCTTACCGCAAAGACCTAACCGATCCTTAGCGCGCCCGCAGCAGTTCGGCCGTCAGGTCGCCGTAGCCGGTGTGGCGGTACTCGTATTCGAGGCCGAGATAGGCGGCGGCCTCGCGCGCCTTCTCCTGCAGCGCCTCGTCCTCGATCTGCGAGAGATAGACGAGGCGGGTGTAGTTGCCGAAATACATGTCCTTCAGGTCCGGGTGGCGGTCGAGGCCGAGCGGCTCGATGACGAAGGAGCGGAACTGGCGGGCGAGGAAATCGGTGAGGAAGAAGGCGGTGACGTCGTCGTCCTTCTCGGCGAAGGCGTCGTTGCCGGTGAAGAAGGAATAACAGTGCGGCCCGGCGATGCGCTCCACGCCCTCGCGCTCGCAGAGCCGGTCGAGCAGCCCGCCGGTGCCGCAATCGGCATAGCCGACGAAGATGCGCCCGTAGCCCGCCGCGCGCGCCTCGGCGATCGCCTGTTCCACGCCGGGGGTGATCTTCTGCGGATGGGCGTGCCAGATGGCGGGAAGACAGACGAGGTCGATGTGGTCGAGGCCGTTCGCCGCGCGGATGGCGAGGACCTCGCGGGCGATGGCACCGCAGGCGATGACGCGAACCTTTTCGGCGTTCGGGCGTTTCTCAAGCGGGCTTTCGTGCCGAACTTCCGAATCGAACTCATCCATGAAGGGACTCCCGACCATGATAGCGACACAGCTTTCCCGTATCGGCATCGTTCTCGCCGCGCTCCTGGCGCTCAGCGCCTGCGGCAACACCATTCGCGGCATGGGTCAGGATACGGCCAATGCCGTCGATGCGACGCAGGACGCCGGCAACCGCGTCGCCGGCGCCGCCGAGTAACGGCTCCGCCTCCTAGACGGGGAGGTCGCCGCCGCGGAGCGGCGGGTGGGGGCGATCGCACGACGGCGTCTGCCGCGCCACCCCACCCCGGACCTCCGGTCCGACCTTCCCGTCGAGGGGAGGGTGGGAACCCGGCCTTCGCCGCGCGGCGCACGAGGGCGCCGTGCGGACCGATCGAGGGCGCCTCAGGCGCCGGCAAGCATGTTGTGCTTGCGCTTGATGTATTCCTTCGCCGTCTCCACGGCCACCGCCGCGTCGCGGCAGTAGGCGTCGGCGCCGACGGCCTTGCCGAACTCCTCGTTGAGCGGCGCGCCGCCGACGAGCACGATATAGTCGTCGCGCAGGCCCTTCTCCTTCATCGTGTCGATGACGACCTTCATGTAGGGCATGGTGGTGGTGAGCAGCGCCGACATGCCGAGGATGTCCGGCTGCTCGCGCTCCAGCGCTTCGAGATAGTTCTCGACCGGGTTGTTGATGCCGAGGTCGATGACGTCGAAGCCGGCGCCCTCCATCATCATGCCGACGAGGTTCTTGCCGATGTCGTGGATGTCGCCCTTGACGGTGCCGATCACCATCTTGCCCTGCTTCGGCGCGCCGGTGGCAGCGAGAAGCGGGCGCAGGATGTGCATGCCGGCCTTCATGGCGTTGGCCGACAGCAGCACTTCCGGCACGAAGAGGATGCCGTCGCGGAAGTCGACGCCGACGATGCGCATGCCCTCGACCAGCGCCTGGGTAAGGATGTCGTAGGGGGCCCAGCCGCGCTCCAGCAGGATGCGGGTGCCTTCCTCGATCTCCTCCTTCAGGCCGTCGTAGAGGTCGTCGTGCATCTGCTGCACAAGCTCTTCGTCGGAGAGATCGGCGAGAATGATTTCGTCGTCAGACATGGGTTTTCCTCGTCTCCATCGGCACTGCAAGGGGCAGGTGCGTCGGACAATTGATAGCTTCCAAAGCGCGCGGACCTGTTTTCGAAAGCGACGCCGCATGGGATGAAAAGCGACCCGCCGAACGCTTCTTCCATCCATAACGCGCAAAGCCGTGAATTGACAGCGCAAACAGGACAATGGCGCTACGATCTTTTCCGTTTTGCCGCTATGGTCGGCGGTGTCCAGCGTGCGCCATGGCTTGGCGCATAAAGACCCGTCCCGCCCCGGCGGCTTGCTAGCATAAGGCGAGGGTGCCGTTCGGCACTGGAGACAATTCTTGAGGAAACGGCACCATGAATGAGGAAATCCGGCAGGTCGAAGGCGAGGGCGGCGGACGACGTTCGCGCGAGGGACGGGGAGCTGCGGCGCGTCGCGCGTCGCGCACGGGCGGCGGTCCCGGCCCGTCGCTTCCCTATATCCGGCGCAAGATCCGCGAATACGAGGTCCTCGACGAGGAGGGCCTGCAGCTGATCGAGCGCAATGCCGACCGGGTGCTGGAGGAGATCGGCATCGAGTTCCGCGAGGACCCGGAGGCGCTCGCGCTCTGGAAGGAGGCCGGCGCCGACGTCAGGGGCGAGCGCGTGCACTTCCCGAAGGGCCTCTGCCGCGAGCTGCTGAAGACCGCGCCCTCGACCTTCACCTGGCACGCGCGCAACGGCGAGCGCAATTGCGAGATCGGCGGCAAGGCCACCGTCTTCGCCCCCGTCTACGGCCCGCCCTTCGTGCGAGACCTCGAAGGCAACCGCCGCTATGCGACGATCGAGGATTTCCGCAACTTCGTGAAGCTCGCCTACATGGCGCCGTCGATGCATTCGTCCGGCGGCACGGTCTGCGAGCCGGTCGACGTGCCGGTGAACAAGCGCCACCTCGACATGGTCTACAGCCACATCAAATATTCCGACAAGCCGTTCATGGGCTCGGTCACGGCGCCGGAGCGCGCCGAGGACACGATCGCCATGGCCAAGATCGTCTTCGGCGAGGATTTCGTCGAGAACAACACGGTGACGCTGAACCTCATCAACGCCAACTCGCCGATGGTCTTCGACGAGACCATGGTGGGGGCGCTCAAGGTCTATGCGCGCCACAACCAGGCCTGCGTCGTCTCGCCCTTCATCCTGTCGGGCGCGATGAGCCCGGTCACGGTCGCCGGCACGCTGACGCAGATCCTCGCCGAGGTGCTGGCCGGCGCCTCCTTCACCCAGCTCATCCGCAAGGGCGCGCCGGTGCTGTTCGGCACGTTCGCCGCCTCGATCTCGATGCAGTCGGGCGCGCCGACCTTCGGCACGCCGGAGCCGTCGCTGGTCTCCTACGGCGCGGCGCAGCTCGCCCGCCGGCTCGGCCTGCCGTTCCGCACGGGCGGCTCGCTCTGCGGCTCCAAGGTGCCGGATGCCCAGGCCGCGCACGAATCGGCCAACACGATCAACATGACGCTGCTCGCCGGCACGAATTTCGTGCTGCATGCCGCCGGCTGGCTCGAGGGCGGCCTCGTCTCGTCCTACGAGAAGTTCATGATCGACCAGGACCAGCTCGGCATGATGCAGAAGATGGCCGAGGGCGTCGACCTGTCGGAGAACGCGCAGGCGCTCGACGCCATCCGCGAGGTCGGCCCCGGCAGCCACTATCTCGGCTGTGCCCACACGCAGGCGAACTTCCAGACCGCCTTCTACCGCTCGCCGCTCGCCGACAACAATTCGTTCGAGCAGTGGGAGATCGAGGGCTCCAAGCGCATCGAGGAACGCGCCAACGCGCTCTGCCGCACCTGGCTGGAGAGCTACGAGGCGCCCCATCTCGACCCGGCGATCGACGAGGCACTGCTCGCCTTCGTCGCCAAGCGCAAGGAATCGATGCCCGACGCCTTCACCTGAAAGGGTCCCGATCGCGCCAGGGAGCAAGGCGGAGCGGCGCGGGTGGCCGACATGATCCAGAAGGAGGTCTGGCGCCCGCACTACGAACTGAAGGGGGATCCGACCCGGTGAGGGCGCGCTCTCCCGACCTCGATGCGGTCCGTGCGGCGCTTGCGCCGCACGGCCTTTTCTTGCGCGGGGTCGTTCATTTCGAGGCGGGAGACGGGCCGCTCCTCGACGACGGGCGGAGTGCCGCGACCGTCGTGCTCGTCGGCAATGCCGGCGGTTCGCTGTGGCCCGCCTTCTCGCGCTGGCGCGCCGGACAGGCGGACGGGGGCGGGGAGAACCCGCTCGACGACTGGTCGAAGGCGGTGATCCGCCCCGTCGCCGCTGCGGCCGGGGCGGACGTCTGGTTCCCCTCCGACCCGCCCTGGCAGCCGTTCCAGCGATGGGCGATCAGGGCGGAGGGGCTGAAACCGTCGCCGCTCGGCATCCTCATCCATCCCGTCTACGGCCTCTGGCACGGATATCGCGCGGCGCTGGGCTTCGCCGGGCTGGTGGGCGCGGCGACGCGTCCGGCCGGCCCGCATCCCTGCGACACCTGCGCGAAAAAGCCGTGCCTCTCCACCTGTCCCGCCGGGGCGGTGCGGCCGGAGGGCTTCGACGTCGCCGCCTGCCGCGCGCATCTGCGCACGCCCGAAGGGCAGGCGGGCTGCATGCAGCTCGGCTGCCTTGCCCGCGCGGCCTGTCCGGTCGGGGCGGACCATCGCTATCCCGTGAAGCAGCTCCGGTTCCATATGGCGGCGCTGTCGCTATGATCTAAAATCGCCGCATTGGCGGGAGAGGTCTCGTTCATGCGCGCCGTTCTGTTCCTTTGCCTCCTGCTCCTCCCGTGTGTCGCCATGGCCGAACCGCCGAAATGTGCCCGCATCGAGCATCTCTCCGGCCGCTACGTCGTCTGCACCTTCGATCCGGCGGCGGACGACATCCGCCTCTACGGTGCGGCGACGCTCGGCAAGGGCGGGGCGACCTACGACCGGCTGCGCACGCATCTCCTGCGCAAAGGCGAGCACATGAGCTTCGGCATGAACGGCGGCATGTACCATCCGGACTACGGCCCGGTCGGCCTGCTGGTCGAGGGCGGCCGGGAGAGGGGCGCGCTCAACCATGCGGATGCGGCCGGCAATTTCTTCCTCAAGCCGAACGGGGTGTTCTGGGTGGCGGACGGCAGGGCCGGCGTGACGGAGACGGAGGCCTATGCGCGCGCCGGGATCGCGCCCGGGCAGGCGACGCAGTCGGGGCCGATGCTGGTCGTCGACGGGAAGATCCATCCGAGGTTCCTGCCCGGCGGCACCAGCCTGCAGGTCCGCAACGGCGTCGGCATCCTGCCGGACGGGCGCGTCGCCCTGGCGATCTCGCAGACCCGCGTCCGCTTCCACAATTTCGCGACGCTCTTCCGCGACCGGCTCGGCTGCCGCAATGCGCTGTTCCTCGACGGCAGCATCTCCAGCCTCTTCTCGCCGGAGATGCGCCGCCATGACCGCGGGGCGATGATGGGCACGATCATCGCCGTCGTGAAGCCGCTGCCCTGGTGAAAAAAAAATCTTGCGTCCGCCCCAAGGATCGGCGGCCGCCGGACGTCACAGGGTCGGACAGGTGCAATCGGGATGGGCCCGTGGAAACAGAACTCGTCGAGCGGGCGGCATCGGGAGACCGGGACGCCTTCGCCCGCCTCATCGAAAGCCGCTACGATTTCATCCATGCCGTCGCCTGGCGATGGTGCGGCGACAGGCAGGACGCGGAGGACGTCGCGCAGGACGTCTGCATCCGCCTCGCCACGGCGATCCGCGGCTTCAGGAGCGCGAGCCGCTTCGGCACCTGGCTCTATGCGGTCACGCTGAACGCGGCGCGCGACCAGCTGCGCAAGCGGCGGCGCGCCGAATGGCGCGAGGCCGCGTATCTGCGCGAACAGGCGGTGCTGGGCTGCGGCGAGGCGGAAGACGACGGCGAGGCGCTGTGGCGGGCGGTGCGGCAGCTGCCCGACAGGCAGCGCGACGCCGTGCTGCTGATCTACGGCGAGGGGCTCAGCCACGCGGCGGCGGCCGACGTTCTGGGCTGCGCCGAGACGACGGTTTCCTGGCATGTGCACGAGGCCCGCAAGCGCCTGAAGGTGCTGCTTCGCGACGACGCCGCGTGACGGAAGGACGAAGACGATGACCGGACCAGACCTCGACAGACTTTCCCGCCGGATGCCGCCGGCCCCGGACGCGGCCGCCCGCGCCCGCGCGCTTGCCGCCGCCATGCAGGCCTTCGGCGAATCGGAAAAAAAGGCGGCCGCCCCCCAAGGATCGGCCGTGGGCGGGCGTCGAAGCTCCATCCTCAACCGGATCTGGAGCCCCGTCATGAACCGCAGACTTCTCGCCGGCTCGGCGCTTGCCACGCTTCTCCTCGTGCCCGTCGCCGGCCTCGTCACCTATGAGCTGGTGCGCAGCGGCACCGTCGCGCTCTCGCCCGAAACGCCGTCCGCCGACCGGCGGAAGCAGGAGGCGGCCGTGCCCCTCGAGGAGCTGGCGCGCGACAGCGAGGTCGCCGCCGAACCGGCGCCGCTCGCCGAGAGCGCGGACGACGTCGCCGTCGGCGGCGCGGTGCCGCAGCTTGCGCTGCGCAAGCAGTCGGCCGTGCCGGCGTCGGGCGGCGACGCCGTGATGCTGCCGATGCCGCGCCCGGAGGAGCGCGAGCGCTTTTCCTCCGCCGACCCGAACCCCGTGAAGAGCGTGGCGACCGACCCGGTCTCCACCTTCTCCGCCGACGTCGACACGGCCTCCTATTCCTTCGTGCGCCGCGCGCTGATGGCGGGGCAGCTGCCGGAGCGCGACGCCGTGCGCGTCGAGGAGATGGTCAACTATTTCCCCTACGACTGGCCGGGGCCGGAGACGGCGGAGACGCCCTTCAAGGCGACCGTCACCGTGACGCCGACGCCGTGGAACGATAACACCGAGCTCCTGCATATCGGCATCAAGGGTTTCGAGACGGCGCGCACGGAGCAGCCTCCGGCCAATCTCGTCTTCCTGATCGACGTCTCGGGCTCGATGGACGAGCCGGACAAGCTGCCGCTCCTGAAGGGCGCCTTCCGCCTGCTCGTCGGCACGCTGAAGGAGACGGACACGGTCGCCATCGTCACCTATGCCGGCAATGCCGGCGTGGTGCTGGAGCCGACGGCGGCGAAGGAACGGGACAAGATCCTTGCCGCCATCGACACGCTTTCGCCCGGCGGCTCGACGGCGGGGGCGGCCGGCATCGAGACGGCCTATGCGCTCGCCGCCAAGGCGTTCAAAAAGGACGGCGTCAACCGCGTGATGCTGGCGACGGACGGCGATTTCAACGTCGGCCCGGCGCGCGGCGACGAGCTCACGCGGCTGATCGAGGAGAAGCGCAGGGGCGGCATCTTCCTCTCCGTGCTCGGCTTCGGCCGCGGCAACTACAACGACGGCACGATGCAGGCGCTGGCGCAGAACGGCAACGGCACCGCCGCCTATATCGACACGCTGGCCGAGGCCGAGAAGACGCTGGTGGAGGAGGCGGGCGCCGCGCTCTTCCCGATCGCCAAGGACGTGAAGTTCCAGGTCGAGTTCAATCCGGCGCGGATCGCCGAATACCGGCTGATCGGCTACGAGACGCGGGCGCTCGACCGCGAGGACTTCAACGACGACAGGGTCGACGCCGGCGACATCGGCTCCGGCCACCGCGTCACCGCGATCTACGAGATCACGCCGAAGGGCAGCCCCGCCACGCTCAACGATCCGCTGCGCTACGGCGGGGAGGACGCGGCGGCGCCTGCCGCCGCGGGCGGCGAGCTCGCCTTTCTGAAGATGCGCTGGAAGAAGCCGGACGGCGACGCGAGCGAGCTCGCGACGCGGCCGGTGACGGATGCGGATGACGTCGGCGATTTCGCGCAGGCCTCCGCGGACGTGCGCTTCTCCGTGGCGGTCGCCGCCTTCGGGCAGAAGCTCAAGGGCGTGCCCGCCCTGCAGGACTATGCCTACGGCTCGATCCTCGGGCTTGCGGAAGCCGCGCGCGGCGACGATCCCTTCGGCTACCGCGCCGAGTTCGCCAAGCTCATCCGGCTCGCCGGCGGTCTTGCGGGCGAGGGGGGGCGATAGGGCGGAAGGGCAGGATCTTCGCGTTGCTGCGCGGGCGGGGCTCGATCGCCCCGCCTTCGGGCGCCCGCATGCCGTGGAGGGCCGCGTCATCCGGCATCAGGCCGGCATCGGCGAGGAGGCGGGCGTCGCCGCGCGTAACAAGGCGGCGGAAGGCGCGCCGCTCGGCGGCGGCCTGCGCGGCGCGGGAGACGAGGAGCCGGAGTTTTCCGGCGAGACGTGCGAGAGGGCCCATGGCCATGCCTTTCAAGATTCCTGCCAAGAGCCAAGCAGAGGCATGGACATTTGACAAACGAATAGCGATGATGGCAGCCATCAGGAAAAGAGATTGCAGCCATGTTCCCGCCGCTCGAAAGCGATCTTCTGCGCATCTTCGTCGCCGTCGCCCGGGCCGAGAACGTCACGCGTGCCGCCGACGCGCTCGGCCGCACCCAGTCGGCCGTCAGCATGCAGGTGCGCAAGCTGGAGGATTCCATCGGCGTGGCGCTGTTCGAGCGGGGGCCGCGCGGCGTGTCGCTGACGGCGGAAGGCGAGCGGCTCCTGCCCTATGCCCAGCGCATCGTCGGCCTCGTCGACGAGACGACGGCGGTGATGCGCACCAAGCCGCTCGACGGGCAGGTGCGCGTCGGCATCCCGGAGGAATACAGCCAGACGGTGCTGCCGCGCGCGCTCGCCGCCTTTTCCGAGACGCATCCGGCGACGGAGGTGACGGTGCTGTGCGGCTACACGGCGCAGCAGATGGAGGCGCTGGAGGCCGGCCGGCTCGACCTTGCCGTGATCTTCGACTGGCGCGACGGGGTGAGCGGCGAGCTGCTCGCCATCGATCCGACCGTCTGGGTGACCTCGGTCGCCCATGACCGGCATCTGGAGCGGCCGCTGCCGATCGCCGTCTACTGGCGCTCGAGCTGGTGCCGCGACTTCGCGCTGCGCTCGCTCGATCTGCACGCGATCCCGTACCGCACCGCCTATACCTGCGACACGAGCAGCGGCCTGCGCTCGGCCGTCACCAGCGGGCTCGCCGTCGCGCCGCTGTCGCGCAGCACGCTGCCGGCGGGCACGCGCGAGCTGACGCTGTCGGACGGCTTCCCGCAGATCGATTCCTCGCGCGTGGTGCTGAAGCGCAATCCGCGCCGGAAGAGCCCGGCGATCGACGGGCTCGCCGACACGATCCGCAAGGCCTTCGCGCCGCTTGGCGCCGCCGAGCCAGTTCAGGCCTTCGGATAGGCGCGGTCGAGCCCGCCGGAGCGGGCGAGGCCGGCGCGGAAGGCCGCATAGGCGGCGTGCTGGCTGGAGCGGGCGATCTCCATCAGCCGCCCCTGCAGGCGCCCCGGCGCCGCGGCACCCAGCCATTCGCCGAGCCGTTCCAGCTTCAGCGTGTTGAGGACGCGGGCGGCGGCGGCGCGGTCGATATAGAGGCCGAGGCCTTCGAGCAGGTTCTCGTCCTGCTGCGGGTTCTCCATCAGCAGGGCGAGCCAGGCGCGCTCGGGCTCGCCCAGCGTCGCAAGCTTGTCGGCGACGGTCTCCCGGTCCGGAAAGGCGGCAGGTTCTGCGTTCATGGTCACCCCCGATGAATCGTGCCTTCTCTGGATAGGCCGGTCATTCCCCGGCCGCAAGCGGCATGACATATTGACAATATGTCCAATAATGGATGAATAGTCTGCATGACATCGTCCGCCGACGCCCTGCTCGCCGCCCATGCCGCCACCGCCGAGGCCGTGGCGGCGCTTCTGCATCCCCATGCCGAGGTCGTGCTGCACGACCTTGCGAGCGGGCGGATCGCCGGCATCTGGAACGCCCTTTCCGGGCGCCGGCCGGGGATGGAATCGCTCGTCGACGACGTTCCCGGCGACGGACGCGTGTTCGGCCCCTACGAGAAGACCGCCGGGGACGGCAGGCGCCTCAAGTCGGTGACCGCCGTCCTCGCCGATCCGGCCGGCCTCTTCTGCATCAACCTCGACGTCTCGCAGTTCGATGCGGCGGCGCGGCTGCTCTCCGCCTTCTCCGGCGCGGCGGCGCCGCGGCCGCCGTCGCTCTTCGCCGGCGACTGGCGGGAGGAGATCAACACGGCGCTGCACGGCTGGCTGCGCGAGCGCGGCCTGACGGTGCCGGCGCTGAAGCGGGGCGACCGGGTCGCGCTGGTGGCGGCGCTCGACGCGCGGGGCCTCTTCCTCACCCGCAACGCCGTCGACCATCTCGCCGGCCTCCTCGGCGCCTCGCGCGCCTCGATCTACAACTATCTCGCCGCTGCAAGGCGCTCGAACCAGAAGGACAGGACGCCGTGACGCTGCTGCCGGATTTCCGACTCGAAACCCATTTCTCGCGCTGGGAGTTCAAGGCGCGCCATCACATGACGGCGAGCGACGCCGAGACGATGACGATGGCCGAGCTCCTGGCGCTCGCCGGCCCGGAGGACCGCGAGGCCTGGGAGCGCGCGTCGCTCGGCTATACCGAGACCTGGGGCGCGCCGGCGCTGCGCGAGACGATCGCCTCCACCTACGACACGCTGTCGGGCGCCGACATCCTCACCTTCGCCGGGGCGGAGGAGGGGCTCTACTGCGCGATGCTGGCGCTCCTGGAACCGGGCGACCACGCGGTCGTCACCGTGCCGAACTACCAGTCGATGGAGACGCTGCCGGTCACCATCGCCGGCAACGTCACCGGCGTCGCGCTCCGCCCGGAGAACCGCTGGCAGCCCGATCTCGACGACGTGCGGGCGGCGCTGCGGCCGGAGACGAAGCTCGTCGCCGTCAACTTCCCGAACAACCCGACCGGGGTCGTCGCCGATCCGGACGTCTTCCGCGGCCTCGCCGACCTCTGCGCCGGACGCGGCATCCATCTCTTCTCCGACGAGGTCTATCGCGGGCTGGAACTCGATCCGGCAAGGCGCCTGCCGCAGGCGGCCGATCTCTACGAGCGGGCGCTGTCGCTCAACGTCATGTCCAAGGCCTACGGCCTGCCGGGCTTGCGCATCGGCTGGATCGCCAGCCGCGACCACGCGCTCCTGTCGCGCATGGAGAAGACGAAGCACTATCTCTCCATCTGCAATTCAAGGCCATCCGAGGTGCTGGCCGGCATCGCGCTCAAGGCGCGCGAAGGGATCCTTGCGCGCAACCGGGCGCTCTGCGCGGAAAACCTGGAGAAACTCGCGGCCTTCTTCGCCGCTAGGCCGCATCTCTACGAATGGGCCGCGCCCGACGGCGGCTGCGTCGCCTTCCCGCGCTATCTGGGGGCGGACGGCGTCGAGGAGCACTGCCGCAGGCTGGTCGAGGAGAAGGGCGTGCTGCTCCTGCCGGCGAGCCTCTACGTCTCCGACCTGCTGCCGGTCCCGGCCGACCGCTTCCGCGTCGGCTTCGGCCGGCGCGACATCGATGCCGGGCTTTCCGCCTGGGCGGAATTTCTCGACGGGAATTGAGGGGCGCGCACCCCCTCATCCGGCTGCCGCCACCTTCTCCCCGGCGGGGAGAAGGAAGATTGCGGGACCGTCAGCATTTCCCCTTCTCCCCGCCGGGGAGAAGGTGGCCCGAAGGGCCGGATGAGGGGGCCGAAAGGCCCTCCGTTCACCCGCGGCGGCGGCCGCCGCGTTCGCGGGCGGGCTGGCCGCCGCCCTCGTTGGCGGTCTTGTTGCGCAGCGGGCCGATCTTCTCGACGATCGTCTCCAGCGTCGGCCGCTCGCGCGGCGTGTGCGCGTCGAGCGCCACGCGCATCGCCGCGAGGTGCTCGCACGAGGTGCCGCAGCAGCCGCCGATGATGCGCGCGCCGGCGTCGCGGGCGAGCCGCGCATATTCGGCCATCAGCGGCGGCGTGCCGGAATAGTGGATCTCGGCGCCGCGATATTCCGGGATGCCGCAATTGCCCTTGACGACGACCGTGGCGGACGGATCGGCGCCGGTCATGTCGAGGAGCGAGGAGAGGATATCGGAGGCGCCGACGCCGCAATTGGCGCCGACGGCGAGCGGCCCGGGGCCGATGTCGCCCGCGACCGCATGGATGTCCTTCGGATGCAGGCCCATCATCGTCTTGCCGGCCGTGTCGAAGGACCCGGTATAGACGAAGGGCAGGCCGACCCTGACGGCGGCCTCCGCCGCCGCGCGGATCTCCTCCGGCGACGACATGGTCTCGATCCAGGCGACGTCGACGCCGCCCGCCTTCAGCCCCTCCATCTGCTCGGCGAAGGCGGCGACCGCGTCCTCGTAGGTCAGCGCGCCGAGCGGCACCATGAGCTCGCCGGTCGGGCCGACCGAGCCGGCGACGATCACCGTGCGCGGCGCCGCGTCGGCGACCGCGCGGGCGATTTCCGCGGCCCTTTTGTTGAGATCGAAGACGCGGTCCTGCGCATGGTGCAGCTTCAGGCGGTGGCGCGTGCCGCCGAAGGTGTTGGTGAGGATGATGTCGGCCCCGGCGTCGACGAAGTCCCGGTGCAGCTTGGTGATGTTTTCCGGCTTCGCCTCGTTCCAGAGCTCCGGCGCCTCGCCGGCCTCCAGCCCCATGGCGAAGAGCGAGGTGCCCGTCGCCCCGTCGGCGAGCAGGAACGGCTTTTCGGCAAGGAGCTCGGCGAGGGGGTTCGTCGCGGTCATGGGGCACATCCTTCTGTTTGCCGCATCATATAAAGATTTCTTTATGTGATTGCAACGACGGATCGCCCGTCCGCCTCAGGCCGCCTTCGTCTCGTGGTCCGCCGAGGTCACCATGGCGGCGATGATGCCGGAGAGGCTGAGGGCGCCGATCGGCCGGTTCGCCTCGTCGACGACGTGGCCGGCCGTCTGCTGGGCGCCGGTGAGCGCGCGGGCGGCCGCCTCCAGCACCGTGCCCCTGGCGATCGGCATGCCGACCGGATCGCCCGTGAGCGGCTCCATGATCGTCTCGACATGGACGACGCGGCCGCGGTTCACCTCCTTGACGAAGGCGGTGATGTAGTCGTCGGCCGGGTTCAGCACGATCTCCTGGCCCGTTCCCTGCTGCACCACCATGCCGTCGCGCAGGATGGCGATCTTGTCGCCGAGGCGCAGCGCCTCGTCGAGGTCGTGGGTGATGAAGACGACGGTCTTCTTCAGGTCCTTCTGCAGCTCGAGCAGCACGGTCTGCATGTCGACGCGGATCAGCGGGTCGAGCGCCGAATAGGCCTCGTCCATCAGCAGGATGTCGGCGTCGTTCGTCAGCGCCCGGGCGAGGCCGACGCGCTGCTGCATGCCGCCGGAAAGCTGGTTCGGATAGTGGTTCTCGAAGCCGGAGAGGCCGACGCGGGCGATCCACTCGCGCGCGCGCTTCTCGCGCACGTCGCCGGCGATGCCCTGGATCTCCAGGCCGTAGACGGTGTTCTCCAGCACCGTGCGGTGCGGCAGCAGCGCGAATTTCTGGAAGACCATCGCCGTCTTGTGGCGGCGGAACTCGCGCAGGTCCCTCTCGTTCATCCGACAGACGTCGACGCCGTCGTAGAGGACCTCGCCCGCGGTCGGGTCGATCAGGCGGTTGATGTGGCGGATCAGCGTCGACTTGCCGGAGCCCGAGAGCCCCATCACCACCATGATGCCGCCGGCCGGCATGGAGATGTTGATGTCGCGCAGGCCGAGCACATGGCCGTATTTCTGGTTCAGCTCCGCCTTGCCGAGGCCGTTCCTGACGGCCTCGACGTAGTCCGCGCCGCGCGGTCCGAAGATCTTGTAGAGGTTGCGGACCTCGATTGCGTGACTGACCATCAAATCCCTCCGCGTTGCGTTTCGCCGTTCCCGATTCATTTCCGCCCTCGTGCGGGGCGGCGTCCTTGCCGCCATTATGCGGCGGTGTTGCCGTCTCTCGTCGCATGGATTGTCGTCGCATATCGTACTGTTTGCGACGTCGCGTGCATGCTGGGGCGCATCAAAGCGCCGCCTCGACCCGTCTTGCCACGTCCGGCGTCACCCATTGGCGCCAGAGGTCCGGATAGGTCCTGAGGAAATGGCGGGCGGCATCCTCGGTCGTGCCGCCGTTCTCGTCCATCCAGGCGAGCACCTGCCCGACCGTGCCGTTGTCCCAGCGGCGCACCTTCATGTAGTCCATCGCCACCGCCGCCTTTTCGGAGAAGGCCTTGGTGACGACCGTGAAGACGTCGGAGGTCGGATAGGAATTGACCTTCGGCGCCGGGCAGTCCGGCACGCTGGTGCAGGTGTCCCATTCCGCCTTGTCGTGGTCGACGCCGAAGGAGAGCTTCGTCATCTGGTAGCGGCCGAGCAGCGAGGTCGGCGCCCAATAATAGCCGAGCCAGCCGGTCTTGTTCTCGAAGGCCGCGGCGATCGACCGGTCGAGTTCCTCGGCCGTGGCCGCCTCGACGAGTGTGAAGCCCGCCTTGTCCGCTTCAAGCGCGCGGAAGAGATTGGCCGTCGTCACCCGGCAGTTCCAGCCGGGCGGGCAGGAGTGGACGGCGCCCCTGGACGGGTCCGCGGCGCCGGGAAAGAGGTCGGGATGCTGCAGCGCGTCCTGCACGGTGCGGATGTCGGGGTGGCTCTCGGCGATGAAGCGCGGCATCCACCAGCCCTCCACGCCGCCTTCCGACAGGATCGGCGAAAGCTGGATCAGCCGGCCCTCGGCGATCGCCGCGTCGAGCGGCGCGCGCACGGCGTTCACCCACATTTCCGGGGCGACGTCCGGCTCGCCGCTCCCGTCCATCGAGGCGAAGGTCGGCATCGTGTCGCCGGCAACGAGCGTCACCGTGCAGCCGTAGCCGCTTTCGAGGATGATCCGGTCGACATGGGCGGCCACGCCGGCCGAGGCCCATTTCATCTCGGCGACCGAGACGGCGCCGCAATCGGCCGCGCGCGCCTCGCCCGCGAGCGGGCAGAGACAGGCGGCGAGCAAGGCCGATGCGATGAGCGTCTTCATCGTGTCCAGATCTCCCAGTGCCGGATGCGGACGACGCCGGTCTCGCCCCGTCGCGCCGGCCGTGACGGTAGCCTACGGGTCTGACCGGATAAATCAACCTCCCGCGGGCAAAAGCCGGCGCGGGCGGCGCCGCCGCGCGCCGAAAAAGCGCGCGATTCATCTTTGCTTAAGCTCTCGATAACGGTCCGGTAAGGATGTCCGGCTAAATGTTCTCGCACGGCGGGGGACACCGCCGCCCGCTCCGGAAAGGTATCGCGTACCGGGGTGACCGGGCGCCGACGCGTTTTTGTCGGACGCCGCCATGCGTATCTGGCAAGCCGTGCATCGCCACCGTCGGGATGCACGGCTTTCGCCGCTTTCGGGCAAAGAAAAACGCCGCCTCCGTCTCCGGAAGCGGCGTGGAGGCAGGCCCGGGAACGGTCAGCCGATGTTGCGCGTGCGGATGACGTGGAGCGGGCCGAGGGGGGCGTCCATGGCGAGGTTGCGCACGCGCGATTCCGTCCGCGGCGCCTCGCCGTTCCAGGCGATCTGCACGAAATTCATTTTGCTGAAGATGAACAGCATTGTCCTTGTCCTTGAAAGTCCGGAGCCACTTGCTCCGGCTGTCCGATGGCGTGGATATACGCCCGGCCGCGGCCGCGTCCATGACCGTTCTCGCCACGCGATGTCGCAAAAAGGATATCGGTGCGACATGGGTCGGATTGCCGCGGGGCGGGCGCCGCGAAGATGGCGGAACGGTGTCGGGGATTGCGGCGAAATTGCGGTGGACCAGGGCTTTCCGCGCCGGGCCGGGAATGCTAGGAGCGAAGGCATGACACGAACGATCATGCTGCAGGGCACCGGCTCCGATGTCGGAAAAACGGTATTGGTGGCGGGGCTGTGCCGCATCGCCGCCAACCGCGGCCTGAAGGTCATGCCCTTCAAGCCGCAGAACATGTCGAACAACGCCGCCGTCTCCGCCGACGGCGGCGAGATCGGCCGGGCGCAATGGCTGCAGTCGCTCGCCGCGCGCGTGCCGTCCTCGGTGCACATGAACCCGGTGCTGCTCAAGCCGCAGTCGGAGACGGGCAGCCAGGTCGTCGTGCAGGGCCGGGTGTTCGGCCAGGCGCGCGGGCGCGACTACCAGGCGCTGAAGCCGAAGCTGATGGACGCGGTGATGGAAAGCTTTTCCGCGGTCTCGGCCGGCGCGGACCTCGTCGTCGTCGAGGGCGCCGGCTCGCCCGCCGAGATCAACCTGCGCGCCGGCGACATCGCCAACATGGGGTTCGCCACGCGTGCCGGCGTGCCGGTCGTGCTCGTCGGCGACATCGACCGCGGCGGCGTCATCGCCTCGCTGGTCGGCACCCATGCGATCCTGCCCGAGGAGGACCGGCGCATGGTCACGGGCTATCTCATCAACAAGTTCCGCGGCGACGTGACGCTTTTCGACAGCGGCATTGCGGCGATCGGCCGTTTCACCGGCTGGCCGTGCCTCGGCGTCGTGCCCTGGCTGAGAGAGGCCGCGCGCCTGCCGGCGGAGGATTCCGTCGTGCTCGAACGGCTGGCCGCGGGCAGGGGCGGCGCGCTCAAGGTGGCGGTGCCGGTGCTGCCGCGCATCGCCAATTTCGACGATCTCGATCCGCTGAAGGCCGAGCCCGAGGTCGACCTCGTCTTCGTGCGGCCGGGCGAGCGGCTGCCGGCCGATGCCGGCCTCGTCGTGCTGCCCGGCTCGAAGTCGACGATCGCCGACCTCGCCGACCTGCGCGCGGCCGGCTGGGACGAGGACCTCGACCTGCATCTGCGCCGCGGCGGGCGCGTCATCGGCATCTGCGGCGGCTACCAGATGCTCGGCACCCGCGTCGCCGACCCGCTCGGCATCGAGGGCGGCGCACGGACGGTGGAGGGGCTCGGCCTGCTCGACGTCGAGACCGAGATGGCGCCGGAGAAGACGGTGCGCAACAGCACCGCGCGCTCGCTGCAATACGACGTGCCGCTGGAGGGTTACGAGATCCATCTCGGCCGCACCACCGGGCCGGACGCGGGGCGCCCCGCCGTCTCGATCGACGGGCGGCCGGACGGCGCCGTCTCGCCGGACGGGCGCGTCGTCGGCACCTACCTGCACGGGCTGCTCGCCAGCGACGCCTACCGGGCGCGGCTGCTGGCCGATCTCGGCATTTCCGGCGGCGGCTTCGACTACCGCGCCGGCGTCGATGCGGCGCTGGACGGGGTCGCGGCGGAGCTCGAGGCGGTGCTCGACCCGGCCTGGCTCGGCCGCCTGCTGGGCCGTCCTGATTAAATCGCCGGCCTGAAACGTTGAGCGGACGGGTCCTCGTGGCTTCGGCAGCACCAAAGTTGCGCCAGAATCCGGTGCGAGGAGTGACGAAAGTGTGCCGGGCGTTCCGGCGGCAGCGCGCGAGGCGCGCGCGATCCGAAAGGGTGACATGATGGGTTCTGGTCGTTTTTCGCGAAGCGCTCTGGCGCTGGCCGGTGTGGTCGGCCTTTCGGTCGCCGGCCTGCCGGCGATCGCGCTTGCGCAGGCCGCCGGCAAGGAGACGAGCGCCGGCAAGCGCTGGGAGGAGGAGTTCTCCCTCTGGCAGAAGGTCTCGTCCGGCAGCGACGTCGCCGCCTACGAGGGCTACCTGAGGCAATATCCGGGCGGCACCTTCGCCTCGATGGCGCGGCTGCGCATCGCCGAGCTGCAGGCCGCCGCGAAGAGCAGGGCCGAGGCGGAGGCGCGCGAAGCCGCCGCCGGGGCCGCGCAGACGGATGCGGCTGCCGGCGAGGTCGCCGAGGAGACGTCCGCCGGAAAGGCGGAGGCGGAAAGGCAGGCCGCCGCCGACAAGGCGCAGGCGGACGAGATCGCGCGGCTGAAGGCGGAGGCGGACGAGAAGGAGGCGACCGCCCGCAGGCTCGCCGCGGAAAAGGATGCGACCGACAAGGCGCGCGCCGACGAGATCGCGCGGCTGAAGGCCGAGGCCGAGGAGAAGGCTGCGGCGGCGCGCAAGCTCGCCGAGGAAAAGGATGCCGCCGAGAAGGCGCGGGCGGAGGAGGTCGCGCGACTGAAGGCGGAAGCGGAAGAGAAGGCTGCGGCGGCCCTCAGGCTCGCCGAGGAGAAGGACGCCGCCGAGAAGGCGCGCGCGGAGGAAATTGCGCGGCTGAAGGCCGAGGCCGCGGAAAAGGAAGCGGCCGCCCGCAAGCTCGCCGAGGAAAAGGCGGCGGAGGCCGAGCGCCTGAGGGCGGAGGCCGAGGCCGCGCTCGAAAAGGCGAAGACCGAGGAGGCCGCCCGCCTCAAGGCCGAGGCCGACCGCCAGAAGGCGGAGGAAGCGGCCGCCGCCGAGCGCGCGCGGGCCGAGGAGGAGGCGGCCGCCCGCAGGAAGGCCGAGCAGGCCGCGGCGGAGGAGAGGGCGCGGATCGAGGAGGAAGCCGCCGCCGCCCGCAAGCTCGCCGAGGAGACGGCCGCCGAGGTCGAGCGGCTGAAGGCGGAAGCCGCGAAGGCGGCCGCCGAAGCCGAGGCGAAGGCCGCCGAGGCCGCGCGCCTCGCCGAGGAGGCTGCCCGCCGCGCGGCGCAGGCGGCGTCCGCCGGCGAGGGACAGGCCGCGGCCGCGCAGGACGATGCCGAGGCCGCACAGGACGATGCTGCGGCCGGACGCGACGTCGCGGCCACGGACGACGAGGAGGAGGCCGCCGGGGAAACCGCCGAGTCCCGGGACGGCGCCGCCGAGAGCGCGGAGCGGGATGCGAGGGCGGCGGAAGCGGATGCCGCCCGCCGCGAGGAGGAGACCTGGCAGAAGGCCGTGCTCGACGGTTCGGCATCGTCGTTCCAGGCCTATCTCGATGAATTCCCGACCGGCCGTTTCGTCGCGGACGCGCGCGAGCGCCTCGCAGCGCTCGCCGGGCAGGCGAAGGAGACCGCGACGGCGAAGGCCGTGCCCGAGCGCAAGCCGGCCACCGCCCGCGAAACCGTGGTCGACAGCCGCGAATCCTACCTGCAGCCGGCGAATCGCGCGCAGGCGCAGCGCTGGCTGAGCGCGCTCGGCTTCGACACCCGCGGCGCCGACGGCGTCTTCGGCCCCCGCACCCGCACGGCGATCGCCGCCTGGCAGCGCACCGCCGGCTTCCGCGCCGACGGCTACCTCACGCGCCAGCAGTACCGCGCGCTGCGCGAGGCGGCCCGCTATGTCGAGGCCCGGCAGAGCCGGCGCCAGCGCGCCTATCGCGAGGATTACGGCGGCGGCTACTACTACGAGGACGACGGCTACTACGGCGGCGGCAGCGTGGTGATCATCCCCGGCTACTGAGGCGCCGGCCGGCGGTTTCAGCACAGCCGGTGCCGCTCCCGTCGATTGACTTCGGCCATGGGCGGGCCTATTCATCGTTCCATTGGATGGTTCCCGGGTCCGGAGACGGATCGGGGAGTAAATGGGAACGTGACGCGGTGGACCCATGCCGGGCATCGCAATCACGGCCGACCCCGCGACTGTAGAGTGGCGAGGGACATTCATCCGGGGGGAACGGCGGTTCGCGGCGGAGGCAAGGGGGCCTCGGCAGGCGAAGCGCGGACCCGCCGGAAAAGCCACTGGGTGGCATCGCGATGAGCCGGGCCGGACGCCTCTTTCTCTACGAATCGTCCACCCTTCGCGATCGACGCACCCGGGAAGGCGAGAATGACCCGAAAGCGCCTGAGGCGCCCGACGCTGCGAGCCAGGAGACCTGCCGTCCGATGAAGGGCATGTCGCCCGCCCGGGGAGGGTTCCCCGCTGCCAGCACGGAGGTTGTCATGGCTGTTTCCAACACGTCGTCCATTTCGCTGTCCGCCAGCGATCGTCTGATCGCCGGCGCGATCGCGCTTCTCATAGGCGCTTTCCTCGTCTTCGGCGCGGGCCTGGCCAATTCGGCCACGCTGCACGATACGGCGCACGACACGCGCCACTCCTACGGCTTTCCCTGCCACTAAGGAGCAATCGAGATGATCGTCAGGTATCTCCTGGCCGCGCTGGTGGCCGGGCTGTTTTCGGGTGTGCTGATGACGGCCGCGCAGGAAGCGCGCGTCGTCCCCCTCATCCTCCACGCTGAAGAGTTCGAGGGCGGCGACGAGGAAGCGCCGGCCGCGGACGGCGCCGAACAGGGCGCGAGCCACGAGCATTCCTCGCTCTCGGCCGTCGACGCGCTCGCCGAGTTCGCCTCCTTCCTTTCGCCCGTCGGCGTCGCCCATGCGCATGACGGCGAGGGGGAAGAGGGCGGCATCATGTTCGGCATGAGCCGCTTCTCCGGCACGCTTCTCGCCAACCTCGTCACCGGCGCCGGCTTCGGCCTTCTGCTCGCCGGCGTGAGCCTCGTCACCGGCAATCCGATCACGGTCGCCAACGGCGCGCTGTGGGGGGCCGCCGGCTGGCTCGCCGTGCACATGCTGCCGGCGATCGGCCTGCCGCCGGAGCTTCCGGGCTTCCCGGCCGCCGAGCTCGGCGACCGTCAGGTCTGGTGGGTGCTGACCGTGCTGCTTTCGGCGGCGGGGCTGTACCTCATCTTCCTGAAGCCGGGCATCGTCGCCAAGCTCGTCGGCATCGTGCTGATCGCCGCGCCGCAGGTCTACGGCGCGCCGCAGCCGACCGACATCTCGAGCAACGTGCCGGCCGTGCTCGGCGCCGAGTTCGCCGTGGCGGCGCTCGCGACCACGCTGTTCTTCTGGATCGTGCTCGGCCTGTCGCTGGGCTTCGCCAACGAGAAGATCGCGAAGGCCGCGTGATGGACAAGGCGTCGCCCGGGACCGTCCTGGTTCTGGGCGGCGCGCGTTCCGGAAAATCCGCTTTCGCCGAGGGGCTGGTCGCCGCGACCGGCCTTTCGCGCCATTATATCGCTACCGGCCGCGCCTGGGATGACGAGATGCGCAACCGCATCGACAGGCACCGGCTGGACCGGGGGACGGGCTGGGAGACGCACGAGGAGCCGCTGGACCTCGCCGGGCGCATCGCCGCCGTCAGCCGCCCCGACCGGGCCGTGCTGGTCGACTGCCTGACGCTCTGGGTCACCAACCTGATGCTGGAGGAGCGCGACATGGCCGCGGCCTTCGCCGGGCTCGGTGAGACGCTTTCCACGGCTGCCGGCCCCGTCGTCCTCGTCTCGAACGAGGTCGGGCTCGGCATCGTGCCGGAAAACCGCATGGCGCGCGATTTCCGCGACCATGCCGGGCGGCTGCACCAGAGGCTCGCCGCCACCGTATCCGAAGTCTATTTCGTCGCGGCCGGACTGCCGCTGAAAATGAAGGGTTGAACCCATGCTGCAACAGAAGATCCCCGCCACCGTCATCACCGGCTTCCTCGGCGCCGGCAAGACGACGCTGATCCGCAACCTGCTCCAGAACGCCGGGGGAAAACGCATCGCCCTCATCATCAACGAGTTCGGCGATCTCGGCGTCGACGGCGACGTGCTCAAGGGCTGCGGGGCGGAAGCCTGCAGCGAGGACGACATCATCGAGCTCACCAACGGCTGCATCTGCTGCACCGTCGCCGACGACTTCATCCCGACCATGTCGAAGCTGCTCGAGCGCGAGAACCGGCCGGACCACATCGTTATCGAGACCTCGGGGCTCGCGCTGCCGCAGCCGCTGGTCGCCGCCTTCAACTGGCCGGAGATCAAGACGCAGGTGACGGTCGACGGCGTGGTGACGGTGGTCGACAGCGCCGCCGTGGCCGCCGGCCGCTTCGCCGACGACCACGACAGGGTCGATGCGCTGCGCGTCACCGACGAGAACCTCGACCACGAAAGCCCGCTGGAGGAACTGTTCGAGGACCAGCTGACGGCCGCCGACCTGATCGTCCTCAACAAGACCGACCTGATCGACGCCGACGGGCTCAGGACCGTGCGCGAGGAGGTGGCGTCCCGCACCGCCCGCAAGCCGTCGATGATCGAGGCGAGGAACGGCGACGTCTCCGCCGCCGTGCTGCTCGGCCTCGGCGTCGGCACCGAGGACGACATCGCCAACCGCAAGTCGCACCATGAGCTGGAGCACGAGAACGGCGAGGAGCACGACCACGACGAGTTCGACAGCTTCGTCGTCGAGCTCGGCCCGGTCGCCGATCCGGCCGCCTTCGCCGAGCGGCTGAAGGGCGTCATCGCGGCGCACGACATCCTGCGCCTGAAAGGTTTCGCCGACGTGCCCGGCAAGCCGCTGCGCCTCCTGATCCAGGCCGTCGGCAGCCGCGTCGACCAGTATTTCGAGCGCGCCTGGTCGCCGGGCGAGGTGCGCGGCACCCGCCTCGTCGTCATCGGCCTGCACGACATGGACGAGGCGGCCGTGCGCGCGGCGATCGCCGCGGCGGCGTGATCGCTGTCATGGTAAGCGGAGACCCCCTCATCCGGCCCTTCGGGCCACCTTCTCCCCGCTGGGGAGAAGGGGAGGAGTGCGGCGTCTCGTTTTTCCCCTTCTCCCCTCGTGGAGAAGGTGCCCGAAGGGCGGATGAGGGGGGAGTGCCGTGCACCTCCTCCTAGCGCAAAAAGGCACCATCGCCGACGGCAGCGAGGCGATCGACCTCGGCCAGACGCCGGGCGACGTGCTGTTCCTCTCGGCCGCCGACACGGAGCTTGCGGCCATCGCCGCCGCGCACCGCGCGCGGGGGGGCGGCACCCGGCTGAGGCTCGCGAGCCTCGCCGCGCTCGCCCATCCGATGTCGGTCGACACCTATGTCGAGCGCACGGCGCGGCACGCGAAGCTGATCGTCATCCGCGCGCTCGGCGGCGCCAGCTATTTCCGCTACGTGCTGGAGGCGCTGCTCGCCGCCGCCGTCGCAAACGGCATCACGCTCGTGGCACTGCCCGGCGACGACCGGCCGGACGAGGGCTTGCTGGCCTTCAACCGCGTCGGCGACGAGGACCGCGAACGGCTCTGGGCCTATCTCACCGAGGGCGGCGCGGAGAATGCGGAGCGCTTCCTCGCCTATGCCGACGCGATGGTCTTCGGCGGCAGGAAGCCGGAGCCGGCGGCGGCGCTCGCCAAGGCCGGGCTGTGGTGGCCGGGGCTGGGCGTCGTGGACATGGGGGAATGGGCTTCGCCACCCCCCTCTGGCCTGCCGGCCATCTCCCCCTCAAGGGGGGAGATCGATGGGGCTTCGGCTTCCTCCCCATCGACCGATCTTGAAACGGGAAAACGGTCCCTCTTTCCGATCTCCCCCCTTGAGGGGGAGATGGCCGGCAGGCCAGAGGGGGGGGGCGCCGCGCCTCCCGTCGCCGCCATCTGCTTCTACCGCGCCTATGTCCAGAGCGGCGAGACGCGCCCCGTCGAGATGCTGATCGAGGCGCTGGCGGCGGAAGGCGTGCGCGCGCTGCCGGTCTTCGTCTCCTCCCTCAAGGACCCGGCCTCGATGGCGCTGGTGCGAGAAACCTTCGCCGCCGTCCGGCCCGAGGTGGTGCTGAACGCGACGAGCTTCGCCGTCTCCGCCCCCGGCGCCGACCGCAGGCCGACGGTGCTCGACGAGACCGGCGCGCCGGTGCTGCAGGTGATCTTCTCCGGTTCCTCCCGCGCGGCGTGGGAGGCGTCCGGCCAGGGACTGACCGCCCGCGACCTCGGCATGAACGTCTCCCTGCCGGAGGTCGACGGGCGGGTGCTGTCGCGCGCCGTCTCCTTCAAGGCGGCCGCGCGCTACGACGAGCGGGTCGAGGCGAACATCGTCGGGCTCGACCCGGTCGAGGACCGCATCCGCTTCGTCGCCCGCCTTGCCGCCGGCTGGGCGCGGCTCGCGCGAGAAAAGCCCGCCGGGCGCCGCATCGCTCTGGTCATGGCCAACTATCCGAACCGCGACGGCCGGCTCGGCAACGGCGTCGGCCTCGACACGCCGGCCGGCACGCTGGAGGTGCTGCGCGCCATGGCGGCGGCGGGCTATCCGGTCGAAAACCTTCCCGCCGACGGCGACGCGCTGATCGCCCACCTGATGGCCGGGCCGACCAATGCGGCGCGCGACGGGCGCGAGATCCGCGAGACGCTTTCGCTGAATCATTACAAGGCCTTCTTCGAGGCGCTTCCCGCTTCGATTCAGGATGAGGTGACGGCGCGCTGGGGGCGGCCGGAGGACGATCCCTTCGTGCTCGGCGACGTCTTCGCCCTGCCGCTCGCCCGCTTCGGCGAGACTCTGGTGGGCATCCAGCCGGCGCGCGGCTACAACATCGATCCGAAGGACAGCTACCATTCGCCGGACCTCGTGCCGCCGCACGGTTATTTCGCCTTCTACGCCTATCTGCGCCGGCATTTTTGCGCGCATGCCATCGTCCACATGGGCAAGCACGGCAATCTCGAATGGCTGCCGGGCAAGGCGCTGGCACTATCGGAGGCATGCTACCCGGAGACGGTGCTCGGCCCCGTGCCGCACCTCTATCCCTTCATCGTCAACGATCCGGGCGAGGGCACGCAGGCCAAGCGCCGCTCCGCCGCCGTCATCGTCGACCACCTGACGCCGCCTTTGACCCGCGCCGAGACCTACGGCCCGCTCAAGGACCTGGAGGCGCTGGTCGACGAGTATTACGAGGCCTCCGGCGGCGATCCGCGCCGCATCCGGCTGCTGTCGAAGCAAATCCTCGACCTCGTGCGCGCGATCGGCCTCGACCGCGACGCCGGCATCGCCGCCGGCGACGGCGAGGAGACGGCGCTGCAGAAGCTCGACGCCTATCTCTGCGACCTCAAGGAGATGCAGATCCGCGACGGCCTGCACGTCTTCGGCGTCTCGCCGGAGGGACGGCTCCTGACCGACCTGACGGTCGCGCTCGCCCGCGTGCCGCGCGGGCTCGGCGAGGGCGGCGAGGCGAGCCTGCAGCGGGCGATCGCGGCGGATGCATTCAGGGCTCCACTCCCCTCTGGCCTGCCGGCCATCTCCCCCTCAAGGGGGGAGATCGAGTCGGAGAACCGTCTTCCCGCTTCCACGTCGGTCGATGGGAAGGAAGCCGCCGCCCCATCGATCTCCCCCCTTGAGGGGGAGATGGCCGGCAGGCCAGAGGGGGGTAGCGACAGCAAGCCCTTCGACCCCCTCGACTGCATCGCCTCCGACCCCTGGTCCGGCCCGCGCCCGCAGATCCTCGCCGAACAATCCGAGGCCCCCTGGCGCAGCAACGGCGACACCGTCGAGCGCATCGAGCTGCTCGCGGCGAGGCTGGTGGAGGGCGCGATCCCGTGCCCGGACGGCTGGCACGCCACCCGCGCCGTGCTCGACACGATCGACGCGACCATCCGCCCGGCGCTGAAAGCCTGCGGCCCGGCGGAGATCGCGGCCCTGATGCGCGGCCTCGACGGCCGCTTTGTCGAGCCCGGTCCCTCCGGCGCGCCGACGCGCGGGCGGCCGGACGTGCTGCCGACGGGGCGCAACTTCTATTCCGTCGACAGCCGCGCCGTGCCGACGCCGGCCGCCTGGGAGCTCGGCCGCAAGTCGGCGGAGCTCCTCGTCACCCGCTACGCGCAGGACCACGGCGAATGGCCGACCTCCTTCGGCATCACGGCCTGGGGCACCTCCAACATGCGCACCGGCGGCGACGACATCGCCCAGGCGATGGCGCTGATCGGCGTCAAGCCCGTCTGGGACATGGCCTCGCGGCGCGTCACCGGCTTCGAGATCGTGCCGCCCGCGCTCCTGCGCCGGCCGCGCGTCGACGTGACGCTGCGCATCTCCGGCTTCTTCCGCGACGCCTTCCCCGAGCAGATCGCGCTGTTCGACCGGGCCGTGCGCGCCGTCGGCGCTCTTTCGGAGGACGATGCCGACAATCCCATCGCCGCGCGCATGCGGGCGGAGGCCGCGGCGCTTGCGGCAAGGGGCGCCTCGGATGCGGAGGCGGCGCGGGCCGCGGGCTTCCGCATCTTCGGCGCGCAGTCCGGCGGCTACGGCGCGGGCCTGCAGACGATGATGGACGAGGGGCTGTGGGAAAAGCGCGGCGACCTCGCCGAGGCCTGGCTCGCCTGGGGCGCGCATGCCTATGACGGGACGGGCGACGGCGTGCCGATGCGCGAGCGGCTGGAGGCACGCATGAGGAGCCTTCAGGCCGTGGTGCAGAACCAGGACAGCCGCGAGCACGACCTGCTCGACAGCGACGAATACTACCAGTTCGAGGGCGGCATGGCGGCGGCGGCGGAGCATCTCTCGGGCCGGCAGCCCGTCGTCTACCACAACGACCTGTCGCGGCCGGAAAAGCCCGTGGTGCGCACGCTGGAGGACGAGATCGGCCGCGTCGTGCGCGCCCGCGTCGTCAATCCGAAATGGATCGAAGGCGTGATGCGGCACGGCTACAAGGGCGCCTTCGAGATCGCCGCGACGGTCGACTTCATGTTCGCCTTCGCCGCGACGACCGGGGCGGTGAAGGACCATCATTTCGAGGCGGCCTACCAGGCCTATCTGCTCGACGAGCGGGTGCGCGACTTCCTGGCCGAGAAGAATCCGGCCGCGCTCGCCGAGATGGCGGCGCGCTTCGCCGAGGCGATCGCGCGCGGGCTGTGGACGCCGCGGTCCAATTCGGCCCGCTTCGAGCTGGAAGGCCTCGCGGGCGGCACAGCAAGAAGGAGAGCGATATGACAGACGATCACACAGACGATCACGGTGAGACCGCCGGCATGAGCGAGGCCGAACTCGCCCGCCACGCCGAGAAGATGGCGAAGAAGAAGCAGGCGCGCGAGAAGATCATGGCCACCAAGACGGACGAGAAGGGCCTGATCATCGTCCATACCGGCAAGGGCAAGGGCAAGTCGACCGCCGGCTTCGGCATGATCTTCCGCCACATCGCCCACGGGAAGCCGTCCGCCGTCGTGCAGTTCATCAAGGGGGCGATGGTGACGGGCGAGCGCGAGCTGATCGAGGCGCATTTCTCCGATCTCTGCCAGTTCCATACGCTCGGCGAGGGTTTTACCTGGGAGACGCAGGACCGCGCCCGCGACGTGGCGATGGCGGAAAAAGCCTGGGAGAAGGCCAAGGAGCTGATCCGCGACGAGCGCAATTCGATGGTGCTGCTCGACGAGATCAACATCGCGCTGCGCTACGACTATCTCGACGTCAACGAGGTGGTCTCGTTCCTCAGGAACGAGAAGCCCTACATGACCCATGTCGTGCTGACGGGCCGCAACGCCAAGGAAGAGCTGATCGAGATCGCCGACCTGGTGACGGAGATGGAACTGGTGAAGCACCCCTTCCGCTCGGGCATCAAGGCGCAGCAGGGCGTGGAGTACTGAGAGCCGCCGCAGCCCCTCATCCGGCTGCCGCCACCTTCTCCCCGCGGGCGGGGAGAAGGGGAAAACGGCGAGGCCTTCCTTCCTCGCCCCGCTTGCGGGGAGAGGATGCCGGCAGGCAGGTGAGGGAGCAGGCCCTGCGGCCTCACCACCCCAGCCAGACCCTCAGCGGATGCGCCGGGTCGGCCATCAGGCGGACGGCAAGCGCGATGGAGGTGACGACGAGGAGCGGCTTGATGACCTTCGCGCCGTTCCGCATCGCCACGCGCGAGCCCGCCTGCGCGCCGAGGAACTGGCCGGCGCCCATGACGAGGCCGACCTTCCACAGCACGACGCCGTAGGCGATGAAGACGGCGAAGGCGCCGATATTGGAGCCGAAGTTGAGGAGCTTCGTGTGCGCCGTCGCCTTCAGCACGCCGAAGCCGGCGAGCGACACGAAGGCCAGCATGAAGAACGAGCCGGTGCCCGGCCCGAACACGCCGTCGTAGAAGCCGATCGCCGGCACGACGGTGACGGTGAACAGGAAGACACTCATGCGGCGGTGGCGGTCGATGTCGCCAATGTTCGGCTTCAGCCCGAAATAGATGGCGATGGCGACGAGCAGGAAGGGCAGCGCGATCCTCAGCACGTCGCCCGGCACCACGGTGGCAAGAACCGCACCGAGCACCCCGCCGGCTGCCGAGAGGGCCGCCATCGGCAGCTGCTCGGCAAGCCGCACCTGGCCCGCGCGCGCATAAGCGAGCGTCGCCGAGCCCGAGCCGAACAGCGCCTGCAGCTTGTTGGTGCCGAGCGTCTCCAGCGGCGGGATGCCGGCGAGCAGCATGGCCGGAATGGTGATCATGCCCCCGCCGCCGGCGATGGAATCGATGAAGCCGGCGAGGAAACCGGCGAGGAACAGGAGAAGAAGGACGTGGAGGGCGAGATCGGCCAAGGGGAGGGTCCGTTCGGGCGGCGGGACCGGACCATTTCCGCTTCACGGAACTGTTCCGGATTCCTGTTTTCGTCGCATTGTCCGGTGCCGGCGCGACGTCGCTCCGGCCGGAAATGCTCCGCCTTCCTTAATCCTCCGGGCGGGCTTTGCAAGGAAGATCGTCCGCCGTGCCGCAAACCGGCCCCGCCGATGCCGCAATCCGGTTTGACCGCCCCCGGCCGCTCCGCTACACAGGAGGGGCGACGGTGCCCGCGGGTTGCGGGCCGAGCGGTGTCCGGTGCGGCCGACCCCCGGAGGGGCCACAGCCGGAACCGTCGGTTGACGGCGAAAGCCGGGTTCCTTCGCGCGCCATTCAGCGAGGGACCGACGATGCCGGACGCGGCCATGCCAGGACAGGAGGGACGGGGAACGCTCGTCCTCGGGCTCGGCTGCGAGCGCGGCACGCCGGCGGCCGAACTCCTCGCCCTCGCCGAGACCGTGCTCGGCCTCTCGGGGCGGAGCGCCGCCGAGGTCTCGGCCGTCGCGTCGCTGGACACGCGGGCCGCGGAGCCGGCCATGCATGCCGTCGCCGGCCGCTTCGGCGTGCCGCTCGCGACCTTCCCGGCCGCGCGGCTGGAGGCGGAGACGCCGCGCCTTGCCAATCCGTCCGCGATCGTCTTCGCCCATACCGGCTGCCACGGCGTCGCCGAGGCCGCGGCGCTGGCGGCGGCGGGCGAGGGGAGCGTGCTCGTCTGCCCCAAGACGAAATCGCCGCGTGCCACGGCGGCGATCGCCGAATCCTTCCAATCGCTTGGCGGCATCCGCTCGCAAGCCGATTCCACTTCTTCACACATCGATTCATCCCGGGGTGCGGTCTGATGGATGCCTTATTCTCCTCCCTTCCGCCCCTCGAAAAGGGTCATGTCTGGCTGGTGGGAGCCGGTCCCGGCGATCCGGGCCTGCTGACGCTGCACGCCGCCAACGCGCTTCGCCAGGCGGACGTCATCGTCCACGATGCGCTGGTGAACGGCGAGTGCCTGTCGCTCGCCAGGCCGGGCGCGGTGCTGGAATTCGCAGGAAAACGCGGCGGCAAGCCGTCGCCGAAGCAGCGCGACATCTCGTTGCGGCTGGTGGAGCTGGCACGGGCGGGCCAGCGCGTCCTGCGGTTGAAGGGCGGCGATCCCTTCGTCTTCGGCCGCGGCGGCGAGGAGGCGCTGACGCTCGTCGAGCACGGCATCCCCTTCCGCATCGTGCCGGGCATCACCGCCGGCATCGGCGGGCTCGCCTATGCCGGCATCCCGGCGACGCACCGCGAGGTCAACCATGCCGTCACCTTCCTGACCGGCCACGATTCCTCGGGCTCGGTGCCGGACCGGATCGACTGGGAGGCGATCGGCCGCGGCTCGCCGGTGATCGTCATGTACATGGCGATGAAGCATATCGGCCGCATCGCCGCCAACCTGATCGCCGCCGGCCGTCGGCCGGACGAGCCGGTCGCCTTCGTCTGCAACGCGGCGACGGCCGAGCAGCGGGTGCTGGAGACGACGCTTTCGCGCGCGGAGGCGGATGCCGCCGCCGCGGGCCTCGAACCGCCGGCCATCGTCGTCGTCGGCGAGGTGGTGCGGCTGCGCCCCTCGCTCGACTGGCTCGGCCGGCTGACGGAGGGCCGCCGGCTCGAGGCCGACCCGCTCGGCGCGCGCGGGCTGAAGGACCCCGCATGAGCGGTCTCCTCATCGCCGCGCCCGCCTCGGGCTCGGGCAAGACGACGGTGACGCTGGGGCTCGCGCGCGCGCTTGCCGATGCCGGCGTGCGGCTCGCCTCCGGCAAGGCGGGGCCGGACTATATCGATCCCGCCTTCCATGCGGCGGCGAGCCGCGGCCCCTGCCTCAACTACGATCCCTGGGCGATGCGCCCGGATTTCCTGCGCGCCAATGCGGCTTCACAGGCCGGAAACGGCGAGCTGCTGCTGATCGAGGCGATGATGGGGCTCTTCGACGGGGCGGCGGACGGCAGCGGCGCGCCCGCCGACCTCGCCGCCACGCTTGGCCTGCCGGTGGTGCTCGTCGTCGATTGCAGCCGCCTGTCGCAGTCGGTGGCGGCGATGGTGAAGGGCTACGTCGATTTCCGCGCCGACGTGCGGGTGGCGGGCGTCGTCCTCAACAAGGTCGGAAGCCGCCGCCACGAGGCAATGCTGCGCGCCGCGCTGGAAGCCGCCGGCATCGCCATCCTCGGCCTCATCTACAGCGATCCCGCGCTGCAATTGCCGGAGCGCCATCTCGGCCTTGTCCAGGCCGGCGAGCACGGGGCGCTCGAACATTTCGTCGCGCGCGCGGCGGAGATCGTCGCGCGATGCTGCGATCTCGACCGGCTCGCCGCCGTCGCGGCCGGGCAGGCGGGCTTTGCGGGGGCGCCGGAGATCGCCCGCCTGCCGCCGCTCGGCCAGCATGTCGCCATCGCCCGCGACACCGCCTTCGCCTTCGTCTACGAGCACCTGCTGACGGGCTGGAAGGCGGCAGGCGCCAGCCTCTCCTTCTTCTCGCCGCTCGCCGACGAGGCGCCCGAGGCGGGAGCCGACGCCGTCTACCTGCCGGGCGGCTATCCGGAGCTGCACGCGGGGACCCTTGCCAATGCCGGCCGTTTCCGCCAAGGCATGGCGGAGGCCGCGCGGCGCGGCGCGCGCATCTACGGCGAATGCGGGGGATACATGACTCTGGGGGAGGCTCTGGTTGCGGCGGACGGGTCCCGCTACGGCATGCTGGGGCTGCTGCCGCTCGTCACCAGCTTCGCCGAGCGGCGCCGCCATCTCGGCTACCGCCGCGTGACGCCGCTTGCGGGCTCGGGCTTCTCGGCGCCGATGACGGCGCACGAGTTCCACTATTCCACCGTCGTCGGGGAGGGCGCGGCCGACCGCCTCTTCGCCGTCACTGACGCCACCGGCCTGGCCCTGCCCGAGGCGGGGCTGAGGCGCGGCACGGTCGCCGGCTCCTACATGCACCTGATCGACCTCGCACCGGAGGCGGCATGAACGCGCCGCCGATCGCCCACGGCGGCGGCATCGCCGCGGCGGCGGCCCGCTACGGCGGCCGGCCGGAGGACTGGCTCGACCTTTCGACCGGCATCAATCCGAATCCCCCGGCGCTTCCGCCGGTCGACGCCGCCGCCTGGCACCGGCTGCCGGACCGGCACCGGCAGGAGGCGGCGCGGCAGGTCGCGGCCCGCTATTACGGCACGGCGAACGTGTCGCCGCTGCCGGTGCCCGGCACGCAGTCGGTCATCCAGCTCCTGCCGCGCCTCGTCGCCGCCGGCCGCCGCGCCGCCGTGCTGTCACCGACCTACGGCGAATATGCCCGCGTGCTCGCCGATGCCGGCATCGCCGTCGACCGCGTTGCGGCGCTCGACGCGGTGGGGCCGGAGCACGGCCTTGTCGTCGTCGTCAACCCGAACAATCCGGACGGGCGGTTTTTCCCGCGCGAGACGCTCCTCGACCTCCATCGCAAGATCGCGGGGCAGAACGGTCTGTTGGTGGTGGACGAGGCCTTCGGCGACATGCGGCCGGACGCCTGCATCGCGCCCCTTGCCGGCGATGCCATGCCGGGCCTTCTCGTCTTCCGTTCCTTCGGAAAATTCTTCGGGTTCGCCGGCCTGCGCCTCGGCTTCGTCGCCGGCGAGGGCGCGGTGCTCGACCGGCTGGAGGACTGGCTCGGCCCCTGGGCCGTCTCCGGCCCGGCGCTTTCCATCGCCGCCCGGCTCATGGAGGGCGACACCGCCGCCATCGCCCGGGCGATCGCGGCGCGCAAGGCGGCGCTCGATGCGGTCCTCGCCGGTGCCGGCCTCCGGGTTGCGGGCGGCACGGACCTGTTCTCGCTGGTCGAGGATCCCCGCGCCGCCGGGATCCATGAGGATCTCTGCCGGAGCCGTATCCTCGTGCGGCCGTTCGACTACGCGCCGCACTGGCTGCGTTTCGGGCTCGCGCCGGACGCTGCGGCGGACGCGCGGCTTGCCGCGGCGCTCGCCGGGATCGGGCGATGACGCTCCTGATCCTCTTCCTGGCGCTGCTGCTCGATCGTCTCGTCGGCGATCCGGATGCGCTGTGGCAGCGGGTGCCGCATCCGGTGGTGCTGTTCGGCCGGGCGATCGGGCTTGCGGACCGGCTGTTCAACGACCGGCGGATGAGCGGCGCCACGCGGCGCTTCAACGGGGCGGCGAGCATCGCCGTGCTCATCGCCGCAAGCGTCTTCCTCGGCGTCGTGCTGCACGCCGTCCTCGCCCGCATGGGGCTTGCCGGCCTGCTTGCCGAGATCGTCGTCGTCGCGGTGTTCCTCGCGCAGAAGAGCCTCGCCGACCATGTCCGCGCCGTCGCCGACGGCCTCCGCGGCGGCGGGCTGGAGGGCGGGCGGCGGGCGGTGGCGATGATCGTCGGCCGCGACCCGGCGACGCTGGACGCGCCGGCGATCTGCCGCGCGGCGATCGAAAGCCTTGCGGAGAACTTCTCCGACGGCGTGGTGGCGCCCGCACTCTATTACGCCGTCTTCGGCCTGCCGGGCCTCTTCGCCTACAAGATGCTGAACACCGCCGATTCGATGATCGGCCACAGGAACGAGAAATATGCCGACTTCGGCCGTGCGGCGGCGCGGGCCGACGACGTGGCCAACTGGCCGGCGGCACGCCTGTCGATCCTGCTCATCGCGCTTGGCGCCTGGCTCGTCCGGGGAAGGGCGGCCGCGCGCGCCGCCCTCGACACGGCGTTGCGCGACGCGGGCCTGCACCGCTCGCCCAATTCCGGCTGGCCGGAGGCGGCGATGGCCGGCGCGCTCGGCGTCGGGCTCGCGGGCCCGCGCATCTACGGCGGCGTGCGCGTCGACGAGCCGCTGATGAACGCGAGCGGCCGCAGCGCGGCGACGGCCGGCGACATCGACAATGCCCTTGCCGTCTTCTCCGCCGCCTGCGCGGTGCTTGCCGGTCTCGTGCTGCTCGCCTGGCTCTTCTGAGCGGATCGTTAAAATTGTCGCTTTAACTGCGTTTTCCTTCTTTCCCCCCGCCAATATTGCGGACGGCTGAAACGTCTATAGTCTGTCTCGCCACGGGACACCGCGTAAAAGCCGTTCGTATTGATGAAGAGGGGAAGTCATGCGTAAGTTCTTCGCGACAGCCGTCGCGTTTCTTCTTGTGCTGTTCCAGAGCGACGCGTCGCTCGCCGCCAACCTGGTCGCGAAGATCAGCCTGTCCAGCCAGACGATGACCGTGAGCCAGAACGGCGTGGTCAAGTATCGCTGGCCCGTCTCGACCGGGCGCAAGGGCTACGGCACGCCGACGGGGAGCTGGTCGGCCAAGTGGCTGTCGCGCAACCACCGCTCGCGCAAGTACAACAATGCGCCCATGCCGTTCGCCGTCTTCTTCAAGGGCGGCTATGCGGTGCATGCGACCTACGAGACGAAGCGCCTCGGCCGGCCCGCCTCGCACGGCTGCGTGCGCCTGCATCCGGACAATGCGGCGGCCTTCTTCCGGATGACCAACCGCGCCGGCCTGTCGAACACCCGCATCGTCATCACGCGCTGACGGGAGCGATTCCGGCGAACGCGGCTGGGGACAAATCTCAGTCGTTGCCCGCGTAGCGCATCAGCCGGTCCATGTCGGGAATCGTCACGTGACGGTTGTTCTCGATATGGATGACGTTCTCCTTGCGCAGCTTGGTGAACTGGCGGCTGACCGTCTCGATGGTCAGCCCGAGGAAGTCGGCGATGTCGGCGCGCGACAGCGGCAGGTCGAAGGACGAGGTGTCGACGCTCTCCGGGTCGATGTGGGTGGCGATGAGATAGAGGAAGCTCGCCACCTTCTCCTGCGCCGACTTGCGGCCGAGCGTCAGCATCCAGTCGCGCGCCTCGTCCAGCTCCTTCAGCGCCTGGCGGTGCAGCTTGTGCTCCAGCTCCGGGGCGTTCTTGACGAGACGGTCGAGGACGCCGCGCGAGAAATTGCAGATCTCGCTGTCGGTCGCCGCTTCCGCGGCAATGGCGCTTTCGGTGAGGAAGGGGCGGCCGATGAAGTCGGGCGCGAACTGCAGCCCGACGATCTGCTGGCGGCCGTCGGCCATCACCTTCGTCAGCTTCACGACGCCGCGGATGATGTTGGAATAGTTCGTGACCGTCTCGCCCTGGCCGATCACCTCCGTGCCGGCCTCGAGCCGCTGGCGGGTCGAGTGCTTGCTGAGCTCCAGCAGCTGGTCGGGGGACAAGGCGGCGCACACGCCCCCGTGGCGCGCCTCGCAGGCCTTGCAGACGACGGGAACGTCGGAACTGTGGATGTCTTGTCGACGGATTTCCATCTCGGCTTCCTTTTCGCCCGGCAAAGCGACGGCGCGGTGCGTTCTTCCTACTGCACGCGGTCTCGATCATAAAGCGCAATGCCTCGCGGCAAAATAGCACCTCCTGACGATTATCAAATCCTAACCCGGCCATCATGGCATTTGCTTGATCAAAATCAAACAGGAGCTGGCGCGGAGGGTTTATTTGCATAGGGTAAGGAGAAACCGATGCAAGACGCCCTCATCGAACGCCTCTCGGCACCCGTCCCGCGCTATACCAGCTATCCGACCGCACCGCACTTCGACGAAAGCCTCGGTGCGGACGTCTATGCGGGCTGGCTCGCGAATCTGGACGGCCGCAACCGCCTGTCGCTCTATGCGCACATCCCCTATTGCGACCGGCTCTGCTGGTTCTGCGCCTGCCACACCAAGCACACGCTGCGCTACGAGCCGGTCGAGGCCTATCTGAAGGGGCTCCACGCGGAGATCGCCACCGTCGGGGCGCGGGTTTCGAAGGACACGCCGGTCACGGCGCTGCATTTCGGCGGCGGTTCGCCGACGCTGCTCAAGCCCGAGGACATGGTGGCGCTGAAGGCGAGCCTCGTGCGCAACTTCAACTTCTCCGCCGGTTGCGAGATCAGCGTCGAGATGGACCCGAACGACCTCGACGAGGCACGCTACGACGGGCTCGCGGCAATGGGCATGACGCGGGCGAGTCTCGGCATCCAGGACTTCGATCCGAAGGTGCAGAAGGCGATCAACCGCATCCAGACCTTCGAGCAGACGCGCGAGGTCGTCGAGGCGGTGCGGGCGAGGGGCGTGCGCTCCGTCAACTGCGACATCCTCTACGGCCTGCCGCACCAGACGCTGGAAACCATGGCCGAGACCGTCCGCGCCATTCTGTCGCTGTCGCCGGACCGCATCGCGCTGTTCGGCTATGCGCACGTGCCGTGGATGAAGAAGCACCAGAACATGATCGACGAGAAGGCGCTGCCCGGCGTCGTCGCCCGCTATGCGCAGATGACGATGGCGGCCGGCATGCTGACTGCCGCCGGCTACGAGGCGATCGGCATCGACCATTTCGCGCGGCCCGGCGACACGCTCGCGGTCGCCGCGCGCGAGGGCACGCTGCGGCGCAATTTCCAGGGCTACACGGACGACCAGGCCGACGCGCTGATCGGGCTCGGCGCCTCCTCGATCGGCCAGCTTCCCGAGGGCTACGCGCAGAACATCCCGGCGACCGGCGAATACCTGCGCCGCGTCGAGGCCGGCGGGCTCGCCGTCGTGCGCGGCTATGCGCTGACGCAGGAGGACCGGGCGCGCGCCTGGGTGATCGAGCGGGTCATGTGCGACTTCGGCTTCTCCTTCGCCGATCTCGGCCGCCGCCATCCCGCCCTCCTGCCGGCGATCCGCGCGGAGGCGCAGACCTTCGCGGCGACGGACCGCGACGGGCTCTGTCGGATTGCGGGCGACCGCTTCGAGCTGACCGCCGCGGGCCGGCCCTTCGCCCGCACGGTGGCCGCCGTCTTCGACGCGCATCTTTCGACCGGACGCGGCCGGCATTCCATCGCGGTGTGAGAGGCATGCGCTTTCGGCGACACAGCCGCGCCGAATCCGCAACCCCAAGCATCTAGCCCATTGGCAACGGCATCCGTTTTCCATATAGGATCGCGCGACCATAGATTCATGAGGTATGGGCGTGACTGCTACATTCGACAAGGTTGCCGACATCATCGCCGAGACGAGCGAGATCGACCGCGAGACGATCACGCCGGACAGCCACACGATCGACGATCTCGGCATCGACAGCCTCGACTTCCTCGACATCGTCTTCGCGATCGACAAGGAATTCGGCATCAAGATCCCGCTGGAACAGTGGACGCAGGAAGTCAACGAAGGCAAGGTCGCGACCGAAGAGTATTTCGTGCTGAAGAACCTCTGTGCGAAGATCGACGAGCTGAGGGCCGCCAAGGCCTGACGCGGCCCGCGTCCTCGGCATTGCGCCGGTCGATTGCGGCGCAGACTGCGCGCGGCCTGCCGGAGACGGCAGGCCTTTCGATTTCCGGATCCCGCCGGAGTATGAACCCCGATGCTGCTTGAATATTTCCAGATGATCGACCGCGTGGAGAGCGTCGACGGCGCGCGCCGCAAGCTCACGGCCCGCTCGGTCGTGCCGGCGAAGAGCCCGGTCTTCGAAGGGCACTTTCCCGGCATGCCGCTCGTGCCGGGCGTGCTCCTGATCGAGACCATGGCGCAGGCCTCGGGCTTCCTCGTGCTGGCGGCCACGGATTTTTCGGCCATGCCCTTCCTGATGAGCGTCGACGGCGCCAAGATGCGCGCCTTCGTCGAGCCCGACGCCGTGCTCGACATCGAGGCCGTGCTGGAGCATGACGGATCGGGCTATGCGGTGACGAAGGCGAAGATCGCGTCTGCGGGCAAGAAGGTCTGCGACGCGCAGCTCAAGCTGCGCACCATGCCCTTCGCCGAGGTGCCGCTTTCGGAGATCGTCCGCAAGCGTGCGGGCGAGGTGGGGCTTTTCGATGCGCTCGCCGCATCGGCCGAGGGGAAATGACCATGGCGAAGGCAAAGAACGATGTGGTGATCACCGGCGTCGGCATCGTCACCTGTCAGGGCGTGGGGAAAGAGGCGCATGTCGCCCTGCTCGGCGCCGACGGCGCGCCGGCGCTCCGGATCGACACCGAGCGCTTCGCGCCCTATCCGGTGCATCCGATGCCGGAGATCGACTGGAGCCAGCAGATCCCCAAGCGCGGCGACCAGCGGCAGATGGAGAACTGGCAGCGCCTCGGCGTCTTCACGGCGGGGCTTGCGCTCGACGACGCCGGCCTCAAGGACGACATGGAAGCCTGCGGCACGATGGACATGATCGTCGCGGCCGGCGGCGGCGAGCGCGACATCGCCGTCGATTCGCTGATCGTTGACGAGGGCCTGAAGCGCAACGACCGCGAGCGGCTGCTCAACGAGAAGCTGACGACGGAGCTGCGCCCCACGCTCTTCCTCGCCCAGCTCTCCAACCTGCTCGCCGGCAACATCTCCATCGTCCACAAGGTGACGGGCTCGTCGCGCACCTTCATGGGCGAGGAGGCGGCCGGCATCAGCGCCGTCGAGACCGCCTTCCACCGCATCCGCGCCGGCCAGTCGACGCACACGCTCGTCGGCAGCGCGCTCGTCGCCGAGCGGCAGGACGTCATCATGCTCTACGAGGCGATCGGCGCGCATGCGACCGGCGGCTGGACGCCGCTCTGGTCGCGCGACGACACGGCCGGCGGCGGCATCGTCACCGGCACGGCGGCGGCCTTCCTCGTGCTCGAATCGCGCCAACACGCCGAAGCTCGCGGCGCGCATGTCTACGCCACGATCGACGCGATCGGCGGCGATCGCGGCGCGCGCGACGACGGCAAGCTGGAAGCCCGGCTGGACCGGCTCGCGGAGGGCTTCGCCGCCGATCCGCAGAAGACCGTCGTCCTCTCCGGCGCCTCCGGCCTGCACGGGCTGACGGCGCGGGAGAAGGCCTGGGCCGAGAACCGTTTCGCCGGCGCCGCGCTGCGCGGCTTCTCCGCCGTCACGGGCCAGGCGCTCGAAGCGCAGTTCCCGCTCGGGCTGGCGCTCGCCGCGCTCGCGCTCGGCGACGGGCTTGAGGTGCCGGCCTTCGATCCGGCGGCGGAGGGCGCGATGAGCGCGCCGGCGGAGACCGCCGTGGTGACGACCGTCGGCCACGGGCGCGGCGAGGGCCTCGCCATCCTTTCGGCAGAGAAGTGAGGTGCCGGCCATGACGAAAGCCGCTTTCAGGGACCATCTCGGTCGCCCCATCGTCGCCGTCACCGGCATGGGCGTCGTCACCTCGCTGGGGCAGGGGCTCGCCGACAACTGGGCGGCGCTGACCGGCGGGGTCTCCGGCATCCACGCCATCACCCGCTTCCCGGTCGACGGGCTCAACACCCGCATCTCCGGCATGGTGGACTTCGTCGACGTGCCGGTCGAAAACCCGGTCGAGCGCTCCTATGCCTATGCCCGCGAGACGACGGACGAGGCGCTGGCGCAGGCCGGCCTGTCCGGCGATTTCGGCGGCCCGCTGTTCCTCGCCGCCCCGCCGATCGAGCCGGACTGGCGCGACCGTTTCGCGCTCGCCGACCGCGCCGCGCCCTCGCAGCGCCCGGGCGACGCCTACGACCGATTCCTCGCCGTGCTGCGCGAAAATCCCAGCCCGGCGCTGCACGAGGCCTGGGCCTTCGGCTCGATCTCCGAGCGGCTTTCCGACCGCTACGGCACGCGCGGCCTTCCCGTGACACTGTCGACCGCCTGCGCCTCGGGCGCGACGGCGATCCAGCTCGGCGTCGAGGCGATCCGCCAGGGCCGCACCGACCGGGCGCTCACCGTCGGCACCGACGGGTCCGTCACGGCGGAGGCGCTGATCCGCTTCGCGCTGCTCTCGGCGCTCTCCACCCAGAACGATCCGCCGCAGAAGGCCTCGAAGCCGTTCAGCAAGGACCGCGACGGCTTCGTCATCGCCGAGGGGGCGGCGACGCTGGTGCTGGAATCGCTGGAATCGGCCGTCGCCCGCGGCGCCCGCGTCCTCGGCATCCTGAAAGGCTGCGGCGAGAAGGCCGACCATTTCCATCGCACCCGCTCCTCGCCGGACGGCGGCCCCGCCATCGCGACGATCCGCGCGGCGCTCGAAGACGCCGGCATCGACGAGGTCGGCTATATCAACGCCCACGGCACCTCGACGCCGGAGAACGACAAGATGGAGTATCTCTCCATGTCGGCCGTGTTCGGGGAAAAACTGCCGGCGATCCCGGTCTCCTCCAACAAGTCGATGATCGGCCACACGCTGACGGCGGCTGGCGCGGTCGAGGCCGTGTTCTCGATCCAGACCATGCTCACCGGCACGCTGCCGCCGACCATCAACTACCAGAACCCGGACCCGGCCATCGTGCTCGACGTCGTGCCCAACGTGAAGCGCGACGCGGCGGTGACGGCCGTCCTCTCCAACTCCTTCGGCTTCGGCGGCCAGAACGCCAGCCTCGTCATGACGGCCGAGCCGGCCTGATCGGAAGACACCCATGCGCGCCCTGCAACTCCTCGACGACCGCAAGCTCGAACTCACCGACATTCCGGAACCGGAAGCGCCGGGCCCCGGCGAGGTGACGCTGCGCGTGAAGGCGGTGGCGCTGAACCACATCGACGTCTGGGGCTGGCGCGGCATGGCGTTCGCCAAGCGCAAGATGCCGCTCGTCATCGGCGCGGAGGCCGCGGGCGTCGTGGAGACCATCGGGCCGGGTGTCGCGAACGTGCTGCCGGGCCAGCTCGTCTCGATCTACGGGGCGCGCACCTGCGGGCTCTGCAAGCCCTGCCGCGAGGGTCGCGACAACCTTTGCGAACATGTCGGCGGCGTACACGGCTTCCATCTCGACGGCTTCGCGCAGGAGAAGGTGAACCTGCCCGCCCGCCTGCTCGTGCCGGCGCCCCCCGGCGTCGACGCGGTGGCTGCCGCACTCGCGCCCGTGACCTTCGGCACGGTCGAGCACATGCTGTTCGACAATGCGAAGCTGGAGCCCGGCGAGACGATCCTGGTGCACGCCGGCGGCTCGGGCATCGGCACGGCCGCGATCCAGCTCGCCAAGAAGATCGGCTGCACCGTCATCACCACCGTCGGCTCGGACGACAAGATCGAGAAGGCGAGGGCGCTCGGCGCCGACCACGTCATCAACTACCGCACGGACCGCTTCGAGGGCGTCGTGCGCAAGCTCACGAAGAAAAAGGGCGTCGACGTCGTCTTCGAGCATGTCGGCAAGGATACCTGGGCGGGCTCGATGCTCTGCCTGAAGCGGGGCGGGCGGCTCGTCACCTGCGGCTCCACCTCCGGCGTCTCCACCGACATGAACCTGATGATGCTGTTCCAGCAGCAGTTGAAGCTCCTCGGCTCCTTCGGCTGCCGCATGGAGAACATGGCGAACGCCATGCAGAAGATGGCGCGCGGCCTCGTCCATCCGGTGATCGACACGGAAGTGACCTTCGACGGCATCGCCACGGCGCTCGAACGGATGGAATCGCGCCAGATCTTCGGCAAGATCGTCCTCAGGCTGGACTGAAGCGGTGCGGATGCTCCTCACACGGCTGGTGCTCGCTTCCCGCAAGGCGAAGCAATGGCTGGTGGCGCAGCTCGCCTTCGGCCTGCTCAACCTGCTGAAGCTGCTGCCGGCCGACCGGGCGATCCGCTTCGCCGACCGTTTCGCCCGCCGGATCGGCCCGAAGCTTGCCCGCCACCGGTTGATGCTGACCAACCTGCGCAATGCCTTCCCGGAGAAATCCGAGGCCGAGATCGCGGCGATCGCCCTCGATTCGTGGGGCAACATGGGGCGGCTCGCCGCCGAGTACGTCTTCCTCGACCGGCTGTTCGACTTCGACCCCGAGCGCACCGAGCCCGGCCGCATCGAGGTCTCCGGCATCCCGCTCTTCGTGGAGCTGCGCGACAATCCGCGCCCCTTCATCGTCTTCACCGCCCATACCGGCAATTTCGAGCTGCTGCCGGTCGCGGGCGCCGCCTTCGGGCTGGAGGTGACGGTGCTGTTCCGCCCGCCGAACAATCCCTACATCGCGGAAAAGGTTTTCGACTTCCGCAAGGCGCGCATGGGCCATCTCGTGCCCTCGCATGCCGGCTCCTCCTTCACGCTGGCGCGCAAGCTGGAGGCGGGCGGGGCGGTCGGCGTGCTGGTCGACCAGAAGTTCACCAAGGGCCTGCACACGAAATTCTTCGGCCGCGACGTGCAGACCAATCCGCTGCTCGCCAAGCTGGTGCGGCAGTTCGGCTGCGAAGTCTATCCGGCCCGCTGCATCCGCCTTCCCGGCAACCGCTACCGGCTGGAGCTGGAGCCGGCGATGGATATCCCGCGGCGCGACAACGGCAGCGTCGACGTCGAGGCGACCGCGCAGATGCTCAACGACAAGGTCGAGCAATGGGTGCGCGAATATCCGGGCCAGTGGCTCTGGTACCACGACCGCTGGAACATCAAGCGCAGCCTGCCGAGGGACTGACCGCCGGTATCAGGCGTCGGGCGACAGGGGCCGGACGTCGGGCCCGCCGCGCAGCATGAACTGCTGCTCGAAGGCGATGTGGCGGCGGATCGATTCGAAGAAGCCCCGCAGCATGTAGCCGGCGGTCTCCGCGTTGACCGTGCCGTCGCCGCTGCCGAGCCGCGTCAGCGTGTCGGTCAGCTCCTCGGCGAAACATTCGTCCTCGACGTGCTCGAACTTCAGCCGGGCGATCGTCTCGCCCATCTCGCCGCGGAAGAAGGGCGTCTTCTCCAGGAGGGGGAACAGCATCTCCTCCTCGTAGCGGTGGATGCCGTTGATCAGCGGGATCAGCGATTTCGCCGCATAGATGCATTTCTGCCGGTTCACGTTGGCCGGCAGGCTATCGGCGATCTCCTCCAGCGCCTCACAGAGCGTGAGCTGGGCGTTGTGCGCCCGCTTCAGCCAGTCCAGAGAAGCCACATCCGCCGGGCGCTCCGACAGCAATCGGGCAATGCCAACATAGTCCGTCATCTCGTGCTCCCTCGTCCGGGAATGGCCGCGGCGTCATCCGGCGCGGCTGCGTCATCCTGTCCTTTGATGCCCCCCGGCCGGCTGCGTCGCCTTGATCCAAATCAAGGCTCTCGCACGCGAGATCTGCAAAGCGTCAGATGAGCGCATGGGCCGTGTCCGCGATGGATTCGGCGGCTGCGGATTTGGACGAGTTGGGGGATGCCAACGATGAAATACACAACGGAAACGATAGTGCTCGCCGTCGGGGCATTCGTCGCGCTGCTCGGCGCGGCGTTTGCCCAGGACCGGCTGTTCGAGGCCCACATGTGGGTGCTCTTCTTCGTGCTGCTCGCGAGCACGGTCTTCATGCTGCGCCGCGTCTCCTTCGCGCCTGCCGGCGGGGTCAAGCCCGCCGACGATCCGGAGGGCTATTTCGACGAGGTCGTGAAATACGGCGTCATCGCCACGGTGTTCTGGGGCGTCGTCGGCTTCCTGGTCGGCGTGGTCGTCGCCTCGCAGCTCGCCTTCCCGGATCTCAACATCGAGCCCTGGTTCAACTTCGGCCGCATGCGCCCGCTGCACACCTCGGCGGTGATCTTCGCCTTCGGCGGCAACGCGCTGATCGCGACCTCCTTCTACGTCGTGCAACGCACCTCGCGCGCGCGCCTCTTCGGCGGCAATCTCGGCTGGTTCGTGTTCTGGGGCTACCAGCTCTTCATCGTCATGGCCGCGACCGGCTACCTGCTCGGCATCACCCAGAGCCGCGAATACGCCGAGCCGGAATGGTATGTCGACCTGTGGCTGACGATCGTCTGGGTCGCCTATCTCGTCGCCTTCCTCGGCACGATCATCAAGCGCAAGGAGCCGCATATCTATGTGGCGAACTGGTTCTTCCTGTCCTTCATCGTCACCATCGCGATGCTGCACGTCGTCAACAACCTGGCGATCCCGGTGTCCTTCCTCGGCTCGAAGAGCTACTCGGCCTTCTCCGGCGTGCAGGACGCGCTGACGCAGTGGTGGTACGGCCATAACGCCGTCGGCTTCTTCCTGACGGCCGGCTTCCTCGGCATGATGTACTACTTCATCCCGAAGCAGGTGAACCGCCCGGTCTATTCCTACCGCCTGTCGATCATCCACTTCTGGGCGCTGATCTTCATGTACATCTGGGCCGGCCCGCACCACCTGCACTATACCGCGCTGCCCGACTGGGCGCAGACACTCGGCATGGTGTTCTCGGTCATGCTGTGGATGCCCTCCTGGGGCGGCATGATCAACGGCCTGATGACGCTCTCGGGCGCCTGGGACAAGATCCGCACCGACCCGATCGTGCGCATGATGGTCATGGCCGTCGCCTTCTACGGCATGGCGACCTTCGAGGGCCCGATGATGTCGATCAAGGCGGTCAACTCGCTCTCGCACTATACGGACTGGACCATCGGCCACGTGCATTCGGGCGCGCTCGGCTGGAACGGCCTCATCACCTTCGGCGCGATCTACTACCTCGTCCCGAAGCTGTGGAAGCGGCAGCGGCTCTACTCGATCCGCATGGTCAACTGGCACTTCTGGCTCGCCACGCTCGGCATCGTCGTCTACGCGGCGGTCATGTGGGTCGCCGGCATCCAGCAGGGCCTGATGTGGCGCGAATACGACGAGCAGGGCTTCCTGGTCTATTCGTTCGCCGAAACCGTCACGGCCATGTTCCCCTACTACGTGATGCGTGCCATCGGCGGGGGGCTGTTCCTCCTCGGCGCGATCATCATGGCCTACAACGTGACCATGACAATCCTCGGCTACGAGCGCGACGAGGCCCCGATCCCGGGTGCCCAGCCCGCCCTGCAGCCGGCCGAATAGGAGGTGGACGATGTCCATTCTTGACAAACACGTCATCTTCGAACGCAACGCCACGCTGCTCCTCGTCGGCTCGCTCTTCGTCGTCACCATCGGCGGCATCGTCGAGATCGCGCCGCTCTTCTATCTCGAGAACACGATCGAGAAGGTCGAGGGGATGCGGCCCTACTCGCCGCTGGAGCTCGCCGGCCGCGACATCTACATCCGCGAGGGCTGCTATACCTGTCACAGCCAGATGATCCGTCCGTTCCGCGACGAGGTGGAGCGCTACGGCCATTACTCGCTGGCCGCGGAATCGATGTACGACCATCCGTTCCAGTGGGGCTCGAAGCGGACGGGGCCGGACCTCGCCCGCGTCGGCGACCGCTACTCGAACGAGTGGCACGTCCAGCACCTGATCGAGCCGCGCTCGGTCGTGCCGGAATCGGTCATGCCGAGCTACGCCTTCCTCAAGGAGACGCCGCTCGAGGTGACGAACGTCGGCATGCACCTGTCGGCCAACCGCGCCGTCGGCGTGCCCTACAGCGACGAGATGATCGAGAACGCGGAGGCCGACCTCAAGGCGCAGGCCGACCCGAACGCCGACACGTCCGGCGTCGAGGCCCGCTACCCGAAGGCTAAGTTCGGCGATTTCGACGGCGATCCGGCGAAGCTCACCGAGAT
Source organism: Shinella pollutisoli (assembly GCF_024609765.1). Lineage (GTDB taxonomy): Bacteria > Pseudomonadota > Alphaproteobacteria > Rhizobiales > Rhizobiaceae > Shinella > Shinella pollutisoli. Next base: position 8,319 of record NZ_JANFDG010000033.1, on the reverse strand, counting down.
GGACGCGCTCGTCGCCTATCTGCAGATGCTCGGCACGCTGGTCGACTTCTCGACCTACGACGACGCGAGCGGCTACCGCTGAGGAGGGAAGAACCATGGAAACCTACACCGCCATGCGGCACTTCGCCGACAGTTGGGGCCTGCTTGCCATGACGCTGTTCTTCCTCGGCGTCGTCCTCTTCGTCTTCCGGCCCGGCGCGCGCAAGATCGCCGACGAGGCCGCCGCAATCCCTCTCAAGGAGGACTGATCAATGGCTGAAAAGCACATCGACGAAATCTCCGGCGTCGAGACCACCGGCCACGAATGGGACGGCATCCGCGAGCTCAACAACCCGATGCCGCGCTGGTGGGTCTGGACCTTCTACGCGACGATCGTCTGGGCGCTCGCCTACACGATCGCCTTCCCGGCCTGGCCGCTGATCTCCGACACGACCAAGGGCATGCTCGGCTGGTCGAGCCGCGCCAACGTGGCGGCCGAGCTGGCGAGCGCCAAGGAGGCGCAGGCGGGCCTCGTCAACCGGATCGGCGAGGCCTCGCTCGACGAGATCATGGCCGACCCGCAGCTCATGCAGTTCGCCGTCTCCGGCGGTGCCGCGGCCTTCCGCGTCAACTGCGTGCAGTGCCACGGCTCGGGCGCGGCGGGCTCGGCCGGCTACCCGAACCTCAACGACGACGACTGGGTGTGGGGCGGCAGCGTCGACGAGATCTACCACACGATCGCCCACGGCATCCGCCATCCGGGCGACGACGACACGCGCATCTCGGAGATGCCGGCCTTTTCCGACATCCTCCAGCCGGAGGAGATCAAGCAGGTCGCGGCCTATGTGGTGAGCCTCACCGGCACGCCGGCGGACGCCTCGATGGTCGAGCCCGGCCAGCAGCTCTTCGCCGACAACTGCGCCTCCTGCCACGGCGAGGACGCCAAGGGCGGCCGCGAGTTCGGCGCGCCGAACCTCGCCGACGCGATCTGGCTGAAGAGCGAGGGCGAGGCGGAGATCGCCCAGCAGATCCGTTCGCCCAAGCACGGCGTCATGCCGGCCTGGCTGCCGCGCCTCGGCGAGCCGACCGTCAAGCAGCTCGCCGTCTTCGTCCATTCGCTCGGCGGCGGGGAATGACGGGGGCCTGAAAGAGGGGGAAGGGGCCGCGGGAGACCGCGGCCCTTTTCACATCGCGTCCCTAGCGGCTCGACCAGACGGCCAGCTCGTAGCCGTCCGGGTCGCGGAAGTGGAAGCGGCGGCCGCCGGGGAAGGGGAAGATCGGCTTCGCGATCTGTCCGCCCGCCGTCTCGATGCGCGCGAGCGTCTCCTCCAGGTCGTCGGCATAGAGGATGACGAGCGGGCCGCCGGCGGCGGAAACCGGGGCGAGCGTGGTGAAGCCGCCCGACAGCCGGCCGTCGCGGAATTCGCAGTAGCTTGATCCGTAGTCGGTGAAGGTCCAGCCGAAGGCGGCGCCGTAGAAGGCCTTGCTTACGGCGATATCGGCGACGTTGAACTCGATGTAGTCGATCCTGCGGTCGGCGCCTGCGGTGCTCATCGGTCCGTCTCCTCGTGTCGTTCCAGGATCTCGGCGAGCGCGTCGAGGTCGCGGGCGACATGGGCCGCATCCGCCGCAAACGCGTCGTTGTCCATGCCGGGGAGCCTCAGCAGCGTGAACATCACCTCCGCGCCGTCGCCGTTCGGGACGACCCGGAGCGCGTTCTCCACCACGGTGCCGTCCGGCAGGGTGACGGTGTGGTCGATCACGCCGAACGGATTTCGCGGCGCGAATCGCACGCGCACCGCGCCGATCGGCCCGCCGTCGGCGATCCAGTCCCCGCCGTCCGGCGTCAGCCCGGCGGCGAGCCCCGAGGCCCAGCGCGGCATTTCCCCGGGGCTTGCCGCGAAATCGTAGACGGCGCGCCAGTCGCGCCGGATCGTGCGGTGGATGATGCGGGCGGGCATGGTCGGCATCGGCGGGTCTCCGGTTTGCCCGACTGTGACATTTCGCCGGGCTCTGCGGCAACCCGTCACGCGGATTGGCCGCAAAACTTGACGTAGATCAACGATTACAGCGGGCATTGGCGGCATTGTGCCCGCACGATCAGGATACCGGCCGATATCATGCAGCAGATGACTCCCTCCCTTTCCGACAGCGTCGAACGACTCGAGGCGGAACCCGTCAATTCGGCGAGGATCCGCAAGCCGCTCTACGAGAAGCGCAAGAAGATCTTCCCGAAGCGGGCGGAAGGCCGCTTCCGGCAGTTCAAGTGGCTGGTGATGCTGATCACGCTCGGCATCTACTACCTGACGCCGTGGATCCGCTGGGACCGCGGGCCGCACGCCCCGGACCAGGCGGTGCTGGTCGACCTCGCCGGCCGGCGCTTCTACTTCTTCGCCATCGAGATCTGGCCGCAGGAGTTCTTCTTCGTGGCGGGGCTGCTCGTCATGGCGGGCTTCGGCCTCTTCCTCGTGACCTCGGCGGTCGGACGCGCCTGGTGCGGCTATGCCTGTCCGCAGACCGTCTGGGTCGACCTGTTCCTCGTCGTCGAGCGGGCGGTCGAGGGCGACCGCAACGCCCGCATGAAGCTCGACGCCGGCCCCTGGAGCCTCGACAAGATCTGGCGGCGGGTGGTGAAGCACGCGACCTGGCTCTTCATCGCCGTGGCGACCGGGGGCGCCTGGATCTTCTACTTCGCCGACGCGCCGACGTTGCTCGTCAACTTCGTGACGCTCGATGCCCCGCCGGTCGCCTACATGACCGTTGGTATTCTCACGGCGACGACCTATATCTTCGGCGGGCTGATGCGCGAGCAGGTCTGCACCTACATGTGCCCCTGGCCGCGCATCCAGGCGGCGATGCTGGACGAGAGCTCGCTCGTCGTCACCTACAACGACTGGCGCGGCGAGCCGCGCTCGCGCCATGCCAAGAAGGCGATCGCCGCCGGCCAGAGCGTCGGCGATTGCGTCGACTGCAACGCCTGCGTGGCGGTCTGTCCCATGGGCATCGACATCCGCGACGGCCAGCAGCTCGAATGCATCACCTGCGCGCTCTGTATCGATGCCTGCGACAACGTGATGGACAAGCTCGGGAAGGAGCGCGGATTGATCGCCTATGCGACGCTGTCGGACTATTCGGCCAACATGGCGCTGGCGACGGCCGGCGGCACGGCGCCGATCGATCCCGCCCGCGTGCGCGGCGCCGACGGCGGCTTCTCCGACAAGGTCCGGCATTTCTACTGGCGGATCATCTTCCGTCCGCGCACGATGCTCTATTTCGGCGTCTGGTCGCTCGCGGGCCTCGCGCTGCTCTTCGCGCTCCTGTCGCGCGACCGGCTGGACCTCAACGTCATCCACGACCGCAACCCGCAATTCGTCATCGAATCGGACGGCTCGGTGCGCAACGGCTATGCCGTGAAGCTGCTCAACATGATCCCCGAGCCGCGCGTCATCACGCTCACGATCGAGGGCATGCCCGGGGCGACGATGAAGATCACCGGCCACGACAGCGCCGACGCGCGCAGCTTCGACATCCCGACCGAGCCGGACAAGGTGACGGCCGTGCGCGTTTTCGTTACCCTGCCCAGGGACCGGCTGGCCGAAGCCGCCGACGGCTTCCGCCTCGTCGCGGAGGACCGCCAGGGCCACGAGCAGGACGTCTATTCCGCCCATTTCAACGTGCCGGGAGCAAGATGATGGCCAACGCGCAACGGAAGCCGCAGGGCTTCGTCTTCACCGGCTGGCACATGCTGGGCGTCATGGTGCTGTTCTTCGGCACGATCATCACCGTCAACCTGGTGATGGCCTGGAACGCCACGCGCAGCTGGAGCGGGCTGGTGGTGCAGAACACCTACGTCGCCAGCCAGGAATTCAACGGCAAGGTCGCCGAGGCGAAGGCCTTCGCTGCAAGCGGCATCGAGGGGGCGCTGACCGTCGAGGCCGGCCGTGTCGTCTACAGGGTGGTCGACGCCGGGGGCGCGCCGCTTGCCGCCGACAGCGTGACGGCGATCTTCAAGCGGCCCGTCGACGAGCGCGAGGATTTCTCGCTCGCCCTCGTGCCGGACGGTCCCGGCCTCTTCGTCGCCGAGCGCGCCGTGCCGGCGGGCCAGTGGGTGGTCGACATCAGCACCGGGCGCGAGGGCACCAAGGTGTTCCACCAGACGGTGCGCACGATCGTCGGGGGGCAAGCGAAATGAGCTGCTGCGCGCCGGGAACGGAAGGGGCCGCGGAGGCCGAACGGGCGCGCCACGCCCTGCCGTCCTCGGAGGAGCTGATGCTTTCGAGCCGCCCGGTCGGCGAGGGGCTGCGCCAGAGCGACCTCAGCGTGCCCGGCGTCCATTGCGGCACCTGCATCACCACCGTCGAGGGCGCGCTCAACGCGCTGCCGGAGGTGGAGCGCGCCCGCGTCAACCTCTCCTCGCGCCGCGTCTCCGTCGTCTGGCGGGAGACGGTCGACGGGCGGCCGACCGACCCGCAGGCGATCGCCGCGGCGATCCGCGCCACCGGCTACGACGCCCATCTGTTCTCGCTCGCCGCCGAGGGCGACGACGCGCTGCGCAACCAGCTGATCCGCGCCGTCGCCGTCGCCGGCTTCGCGGCGACCAACATCATGCTGCTCTCGGTCTCGGTCTGGTCGGGCGCGGAATCGGCGACGCGCGACCTGTTCCACTGGATCTCCGCCTTCATCGCCGGTCCGACGCTGATCTATGCCGGGCGCTTCTTCTACCGGTCCGCCTGGAACGCCGTGAAGCACGGCCGCACCAACATGGACGTGCCGATCGCGCTCGCCATCACGCTCTCCTACATCGTCTCGCTCTGGGAGACGCTGCACAGCGCCGAGCACGCCTGGTTCGACGCGACCGTCAGCCTCTTGTTCTTCCTGCTCATCGGCCGCACCCTCGACCACGTCATGCGCGACCGCGCGCGCTCGGCCATCACCGGGCTTGCCCGGCTTTCGCCGCGCGGCGCCATGGTGCTTGCCGCCGACGGCACGCGCGACTACCGGCCCGTCGAGGAGATCGCCGTCGGCGACCGGCTGTCGGTGGCCGCCGGCGAGCGCATCCCCGTCGATTGCCGGGTGCTTGCCGGCGCAAGCGACATCGACCGCTCCATCGTCAACGGCGAGAGCGAGCCGCTCGCTGCCCGGCCGGGCACACAGCTCGAAGCCGGCGCGATGAACCTCACCGGCGCGCTCACCGTCGAGGCGACGGCGATCGCCCGCGATTCCTTCCTCTCCGAGGTCATCGGCCTGATGGAGGCCGCCGAAGGGGGCAGGGCGCGCTATCGCCGCATCGCCGACCGCGCCGCGCAGATCTATTCGCCGGCCGTGCACCTCTTGGCGCTTACTTCCTTCCTCGGCTGGGGTTTTTACGACGGCGACTGGAAGCATGCGCTGCTCGTCGCCATCGCCGTCTTGATCATCACCTGCCCCTGCGCGCTCGGCCTTGCCGTGCCGGTGGTGCAGGTGGTGGCGGCCGGCCGGCTGTTTGCCGGCGGCGTGATGGTCAAGGACGGCTCGGCCATGGAGCGGCTCGCCGAGATCGACACCGCCGTCTTCGACAAGACCGGCACGCTGACGCTCGGAAAGCCGCGGCTCGTCGACCGCGATCGCATCGAGCGCGCCCATCTTGCGCTCGCGGCAGGCCTTGCCGCCCATTCGCGCCATCCGCTCTCGGCGGCGATCGTCGCCGCCCACCCGGGACCGGCGCCGGTGGTCGGCGACGTCGCCGAGATCGCCGGCGGCGGGCTGGAGGCGAGGACGCCCGACGGCGTGCTGCGCCTCGGCAACCGCGCCTTCGCCTGCGGCGCGGCGGCGGAAGGCGAGGGGGCGCATGCGCTCTCCGAGGTGGTGCTGTCGCGCGACAGTGCGGTGCTCGCGACCTTCCGCTTCGAGGACGCGCTCAGGCCGGGCGCGCGCGAGGCGGTGGCGCGGCTGGCCGCGGCCGGGCTCGACATGGCGATCCTTTCCGGCGACCGGGCGCCGGCCGTCGCCCGCATCGCCGGCCTGCTCAGGATCGACCGCTGGCGCGCGGCACTCACGCCGCGCGACAAGACGGAGGTGGTGGCCGAGCGCGCCGCGGCGGGACGCAGGGTGCTGATGGTCGGCGACGGCATCAACGACGCGCCGGCGCTCGCCGCCGCCCATGTCTCGATCGCGCCGGCCACGGCCGCCGACGTCGGGCGGCAGGCGGCCGATTTCGTCTTCCTGCACGAGAGCCTCGAGGCCGTTCCCTTCGCCTACGACACGGCGAAACGCGCCGGCCGGCTGATCCGCCAGAATTTTGCCCTCGCCATCGGCTACAACGTGCTCGCCGTGCCGATCGCGATCCTCGGCCATGCCACGCCGCTGATCGCCGCCATCGCCATGTCGACCTCGTCGATCATCGTGGTGGTGAACTCGCTGCGGCTGCGCGGGGCCGTCCCCGCCTTCGCGCGGAAGGCGGCGGAGGAGAGCCGCCCGGCGAAACTGGTCGAGGCCGCATGAGTACGCTGATCTTCCTCATCCCGATCGCCCTCTTCCTCGGCGGGCTGGGGCTCGCCGCCTTCCTCTGGTCGCTGAAGAGCGGCCAGTACGAGGACATCGACGGCGCCGCCTGGCGCGTGCTCGACGACGGCGACGACAAGCCCGGCCGCTGAGGCCTATGGGTCCATACAAAGCGTGCAGCCGCCCGCTAAAATGCCGCGGAAGCCAAACAATCGCTTGTCGTAAATCGATTTGAATGCCAAGACACGCGGTGTCGGGGTTCCGTTCGCCATTCCGGCCCGTGGCCCCCAAGCGCATTCTTTCGGAGGTATACAGGTGGCACAGGCGGAAATCGGGCTTATCGGGCTTGGCGTTATGGGGTCGAACCTCGCGCTCAACATCGCCGAGAAGGGCAACACGATCGCGGTCTTCAACCGCACCGCGGCGCGGACCCGGGAATTCTACGAGGAGGCCGGCGACCTCAAGGGGCAGGTCGTTCCCTGCGAGACCATCGAGGAATTCGTCGCCGCCATCCGCCCGCCGCGGCCGATCATCATCATGATCCAGGCCGGTGCGGCCGTCGACCAGCAGATGGACCTGCTGCGCCCGCATCTCGAAGCCAACGACATCATGATCGATGCCGGCAACGCCAATTTCCGCGACACGATGCGCCGCTTCGACGCGCTCAAGGATTCCGGCCTCACCTTCATCGGCATGGGCGTCTCCGGCGGCGAGGAGGGCGCGCGCCACGGGCCCTCGATCATGGTCGGCGGCACCGAGGAGAGCTGGAAGCGCGTCGAGAAGGTGCTGACCTCGATCGCCGCCAAGTACAACGGCGATCCCTGCGTCGCCTGGCTCGGCGAGAACGGCGCCGGCCACTTCGTCAAGACGATCCACAACGGCATCGAATATGCCGACATGCAGATGATCGCCGAGATCTACGGCATCCTGCGCGACGGGCTGAAGATGAGCGCTGCCGAGATCGGCGCGGTCTTCGGCGAATGGAACCGCGGCCGCCTCGAATCCTACCTGATCGAGATCACCGAGAAGGTGCTCGCCGCCGCCGACCCGATCACCGGCAAGCCGATGGTCGACATGATCCTCGACAAGGCCGGCCAGAAGGGCACCGGCAAATGGTCGGCGATCGAGGCGCAGAACATGGGCGTGCCGGCGACCGGCATCGAGGCCGCCGTCGCCGCCCGCTCGATCTCCGCCGTCAAGGGCGAGCGCGAGGCGGCGGAGAAGATCCTCGGCCTGCCGGACGTGCCGGCGCTTCAGATCGCCGACCGGGCGGCCTTCGTCAAGGACCTGGAGAACGCGCTGCTCGCCGGCAAGATCGGCGCCTATGCGCAGGGCTTCGCCGTGATGTCGGCGGCCTCGAAGGAGTTCGGCTGGAACCTGCCGATGCCGACCATCGCGAAAATCTGGCGCGCCGGCTGCATCATCCGCTCGCAGTTCCTCGACGAGATCACCAGCGCCTTCACCAAGGCGCCGGACGCCGCCAACCTCATCGTCACGCCCGCCTTCGCCGCGATGGTGAAGGAGACGGACGGGGCGCTGCGCCGCGTCGTCTCCACTGCGGCCCTGCATGGCCTGCCGGCGCCGGCGCTCGCCTCGGCGCTCGGCTATTTCGACAGCTACCGCCGCGCCCGCGGCACGGCCAACGTCATCCAGGCCCAGCGCGACTTCTTCGGCGCCCACGGCTTCGACCGCGTCGACGGCGCCGACAGCCACCATGGCCCCTGGGGCAGCGGGCTGAACGGCTGATTTCGGTTCGATAACGGCAAGCGGCCCGGTCGTTCGACCGGGCCGTTTTGTTTGTAACCAAAGTAAACCTCCACCTCCGGTGGAGGACTGGACGAGTTCTACATCGTGGTCGAG
>NZ_JANFDG010000032.1 GCF_024609765.1 Shinella pollutisoli | reverse complement strand
GACGCGCCAGCATTGGCCGCATAACTTAAACCAAACGGTCTCCGGAAAAGCCGGGCCGGTTCACTCCGCTTCCCTTTTCGGCCATCGAAATGGTCGTGATGGGACGCTCTCGTGCGCTCGGTGTGTTCGGATCACCCCGAAAGCAGGACTACCAAATCGCCCATGAAGCTCTCAGCGAAGTCGGATTGTCAGGTCTTGCCTATCACGCATTCGACAAGCTCTCAGGCGGAGAGCGTCAACTCGTGCTGGTCGCACGGGCTCTGGCGAGCGAAGCCACAACGATCATTCTCGATGAACCCGCTTCTGCCCTCGATCTCGCCAATCAAAGCCGGCTTCTTGGCATCATACGCGATCTCAAGGAGCGTTCGCGTTGCACGCTCATCTTCAGCACGCACGTTCCCCAGCATGCTCTGCAGGTCGCTGACGAAACCGTGCTGATGCTTCCACAAGGGCAGACCGTTCAAGGTCGCAGTGCTGCGATCCTGACTGAAATCAATATGACCGAGCTGTATGGAATCCCGGTATGCCGTGTCCCGGTGCCCGGTCAGGTTGACGCCATCGTACCGATCTTCCGTTGAACATTGTCTGGTGACCAAGATGAAACTTTGGACATTCAATCGCCGCGACCTGATGAAGTCGCTTGCGCTTGGCGTTGCCGGCTGTTTGGCAGGCGGCAACGCACTGGCGAACGACAATGAGGTAAGTTTTGTCGATCTGGCCGGAACGGAGCATATCCTCGATGCACCGGCGACGCGCATTGTCGATCTCGTCGTGCTGTCGGCATTCGTAATTGCGGCGCATGGAAATCCAGATCGTCTAATCGCAGTCCATCCCCGCAACCGGGACGAGTTTGAACGGGGGTTCCTGCATCGTATTTTTCCGCGTGTTCTTGATATCGATACCAGCATCATCGTTGGCTCGGACTTCAATCCCAACGTCGAAGCCGTCGCAAACTACGCGCCGGATGTCGTACTTCAATGGGGAGATATGGGAAATGACCTGTTCCGCCCTCTCGAGAACGCGGGACTCCGCGTGGCGAAATACCAGGAAGTTCGGGAAGGAGCCGATGAAACGATCGAGCGGCTCTTGTTGATGCTCGGCGCGATGATTGGAGATACGTCGCGTGCCGAAAGGCTTATCACCTATCGACGTTCGGTTGACGGGCGGCTGAGAACGCGGACGGACCGATTGGCGCCGGACGAACGTCCTTCCGCGTTGATACTGACGGTCGGAGGAAACAGCTTCTATGCTTCTGGCGGCGGGGCCGAGGGAACCTACTCGTTCTACCTTTATCGGGCGGGGGGAGTGAATGCCGCCGCAGACCTTCCGAACTTTGCCCAAGTCAGCGCGGAGCAGATCGCGGCCATGGCGCCTGACTGCATTTTTCTGTTCAATGTTCCAGGCGTTTCTCCCTCGAATATTCTCGATCACCCCATACTAGGGCTGACACCCGCGGCCCTCAGCAGTCGAGTATATCTGATGCCGACAGGTTCACATCATTGGGGATCAGTAGGGCCAGAAGATCCGCTCACGTCACTTTGGATGGCTGAGCTGCTACATCCAGGCCGTTCAGACTGGAATCTACGAAACGAGCTGGCATTCGCGTATCGCTCCATGTTCGGCCAAGCTTTTAGCGATGATGATCTCGACGAGGTTCTCCACGTCGCGGTCAATCGCAACAGTGCGGAATATGAGCGCTTCTTAGCTTAAGTTGGAGGCTTCGATTGTGCCCTTCTAGCGTGATCCTCGAAAGGACACACCGTTTCGCATCCTATGGAGCTAGTCCGACGACCCTCCGACTTAACATCTCTATCTCCTTGACCATTTTTCTCTTCGTGATCGGATTTGAGCTGAATATTAAATCATCAATCACGCCATGCAGCGCCGAATAGAGGTAGACGGCGACAAAATGGGGGCTACCGATAGACCATGCGCCAGACTGTTGTCCTGAGGACAACAGCTCTTCGAGCGGGGTGACTATGATGTTGGTGAGGTTGCCGTTCGGTATCTGAGGGTGCTTGTGAAACAACATGTCCACCAGAGGCGCGTCATTTAGATAGCCATCCACGCTGGCCCCTACCCACGCCGCCAACTTCCCTGCGAAATCATCTTCGCTTTCGTTATTTATTTCAACGCGAACCTTCCGAACATATTCCTCGACAAACCGCGATGCCAGCGCCGCATGGATATCTTCTTTCGAGTTGAAATAGATGTAGAAGGTCCCTTTGGCGACTTCCGCGACATTGGTGATCTGATCGACAGTAGTATGGTTCACGCCATGCTCGATGAACAGGCGCTGAGCGGCGTTCATAAGGTCATCGCGTCGCTCTTCGGGCGGCTTTGTCCTTGGGCGCTTTGGAGGCTGGGCATCGGCGGACGTCATCTGAAGCTTCTCCTGAAGTGACTGGACCGCAGTCACCTCAGTTCTATCTCACGGATTTGCGAGCGCATCAACGCGTACACCGCACATGCCTTGGGTCATTCCCACGTGAACTTCACGGAGAGTTTAATGACTAACGGTCAGTCATGATGTATACAGGATCGTCAGAATAGTCTCTGGCGCAGCGGCGACGTACACGGAAACAACTACGGTATCGAACTATGAGGCGGCGTGTAAGCAAGCGCGGATATTGGAGCTCGTCGGCCTCTATGCTCGGAGAGCGCTCCCCCTTAGGAGGCCGCATACCGCTGGCGGCGCTGATTCAGACTGTCGCCGTCGCCGAACACCTGAACTTCCGCCATGCCGCGAACGCTCTCGGTGTGGCGCAATCCAGCGTTAGTGCGCGTGTGAAGGCGCTGGAGGAAGACCTTGGCATACTCCTATTCGAGCGACACGCACGAGGTGTCCGGCTCACCGAAGCCGGTCGGCATTTCATCGAGCGGGTGGCGAAAGGCATCGATCAGCTCGACCATGCGGTCAGAACCGCCGGCATGGTGGCGCGGGGAGAGCATGGCCGGCTGCGCGTCGGCATCCACGCCCTGATCCCCGGCAGTTTCCTCGCCACCCTGATCGAACATTATCGCGAACAGCATCCGGGGGTTGACGTCGAGATCGCTGAGGGCACCGCCCGCGAGAGCGTCATGCAGCTCCGGGCCAACAGGCTGGACCTCACCTTCGTGGTTGGCTCGCCGGATTTCCCCGACTGTCATTCCCGCCTGATATGGAGCGAACGGCTTCTCACCGCTGTCCCGTCGAACCATCCGCTCGCGGATGAAACAGGCGTGACTTGGGCCGATCTGGCAAGTGACACCTTCATTGTCCGACAGGGCGGCACAGGACCGCAGGTGCATGACCTCATCGTCATGCGGCTTGCCAATAGCTCCCCGGACCTTTCCATTCTGCGCTTCAACGTTGAGCGCGTCACGCTACTGTCGATGGTTGCGCAGGGCTATGGCGTTACCATTGCCGGCGAGTCGTTGGCGCTTCTGCACGCGCCCAACGTGGCGTTCCTGCCAATCCTCGACGAACCCGAACCAATGCCGTTTTCTGCGATCTGGTCTCCGCACAATCGCAGTCCGGCTCTCCGAAGCCTTCTCGACATTGCAGGCCAGATGAGTCGGTCGGGCCGGTCGATCTGACTCGCTCGGCAGTTTACCCGGCCTCGCGATCTCGGTGCGACCCATCCTATTTGCCGCCGATAGTATCCGGCAGCCCTCCCGCATCCCATTTCCTGTTGCCTGTCCCGATTTTGCCTACTCTCTGATCGGCTCCGTCTCTTTCCCGACTGGAGCCTGCATTGCGCGGAGGCCGAATCCTTTGGGGTCAAATCGCTGTCGTCTTCACCATCGTTCTGGTGATGGTGTGGGCAGCGACGCAATGGACGGCGTTCCGCCTTGGCTTCCAGCCGCAGCTTGGAACGCAATGGTTCGAGATTGTTGGCTGGCCGGTCTATTATCCACCGGCCTTCTTCTGGTGGTGGTTTTCCTTCGACGCCTATGCGCCCGCGATCTTCGTCGAGGGCGGCATCATCGCGGTATCGGGCGGCTTCGTCGCCATCGCCGCCGCCATCTTCATGTCGATCGTCCGAGCACGCGAGGCGCGCAACGTCGCTACCTATGGCTCGGCGCGATGGGCCGAGGACAGAGAAATCCGCGCGGCCGGATTGCTCGGCCCCGATGGCGTCCTGCTTGGCCGCTACGAGCGCGACTATCTCCGGCATGACGGTCCCGAGCATGTCCTATGCTTCGCCCCGACGCGCAGCGGCAAAGGCGTGGGGCTGGTGGTGCCGACGCTGCTGACATGGCCAGGAAGCTGCATCGTCCACGACATCAAGGGCGAGAACTGGACGCTGACAGCGGGCTTCCGCGCGAAACATGGCCGCGTCCTGTTGTTCGATCCGACCAACCTGAGTTCGTCGGCGTACAACCCACTGCTGGAGGTCCGGCAAGGGGAATGGGAAGTCCGCGACGTACAGAACATAGCGGATATTCTGGTCGATCCAGAAGGCAGTCTCGACAAGCGCAACCATTGGGAAAAGACTTCCCATTCGCTGCTGGTCGGCGCGATCCTGCATGTTCTCTACGCGGAGAAGGACAAGACGCTGGCCGGCGTCGCCAACTTCCTGTCCGACCCCCGCCGTCCTGTCGAAGTGACGCTACGTGCGATGATGGGCACGGCGCACCTGGGCGATGCCGGTGTGCATCCCGTCGTGGCGTCGGCTGCGCGCGAGTTGCTGAATAAAGCCGAAAATGAACGATCTGGCGTGCTCTCCACCGCCATGTCGTTTCTCGGGCTCTACCGCGATCCTGTCGTGGCAGCAGTGACGGCGCGCTGCGACTGGCGCATTGCCGATCTGGTCAGCAGCGAGAAGCCGGTCACGCTCTATCTAGTCGTGCCGCCGTCCGACATAAACCGCACCAAGCCCCTCATCCGCCTGATACTCAACCAGATCGGCAGGCGGTTGACCGAGGAACTGACCACCTCCGGCAAGCGCCATCGCCTGCTGTTGATGCTGGACGAGTTTCCGGCGCTCGGCCGGCTCGATTTCTTTGAATCGGCGCTCGCCTTCATGGCGGGCTACGGCATCAAAGGCTTCCTGATCGCGCAGAGCCTCAACCAGATTGAGCGCGCCTATGGGCCGAACAATGCGATCCTCGACAACTGCCATGTGCGCGTCAGCTTCGCCACGAACGACGAACGCACCGCTAAGCGGGTGAGCGACGCGCTCGGCACCGCGACCGAGCTGCGCGATTCCACCAACTACGCCGGGCACAGGCTGGCCCCATGGCTCGGGCATCTCATGGTGTCGCGGCAGGAGACGGCCCGGCCGCTGCTCACGCCGGGCGAAATCATGCAGCTTCCGCCGACCGACGAAATTGTCATGGTCGCCGGCACGCCCCCGATCCGCGCCACCAAGGCCCGGTATTTCGAGGATGCGCGATTTCAGGAACGCATCCTGAACCCGCCCGATCTGGTCGCCGCTCCGCTGGCGCCCAGCCTATCCACAGATGATTGGTCCGGCCGCGTGGTCGCGGCGGAAAGCCGTTCCGCGACCGATGCCGCAGACGGGACCGAGGGCGATCCGGCCAATGCCGGCATCCGCCGCGAGCCGGAATTGCCAAGCCAGGAGGAAATCGTCACGCCGCCGCCGTCGCCCGAACAGGAGTTCGAGTTTCTGGACGACGAGCCGGACGTTGACGCGGCCAAGGCCCGCACTATCCGCCAGCGCATGAGGATGGTCGCGCGGCAGGTCGCCATGAACCCCGATGATGGAATCGAGCTTTGAGGACACGCCCATGACCACGCGCACCCGCCTGAATATCTATTTCGACCCCGCGCTCATTCCGCAGATCGAGGCGATGGCGCTGCGCCGCTCGGTGGCCCTGCGCCGCAATGTCTCGAAATCCGCCATCGTGGAGGCGGCGGTCATGTCCTACCTGTCCGGCGATGCCGACGACCAGCTTGAAGCTGCCATGTCTCGCCGCCTCGACAAGCTCGGCCGCCAGATCGACACGCTCGACCGGGATCTCGCCGTTCTCGGCGAGACGGTCGCGCAGTTCATCCATTACTGGATGACGATTACACCGCCTTTACCGGATGCAGCGAGACAATCAGCCCGCGCCAAAGCAGCAGAGCGGTTCGAGGGCTTCATGCAAAATCTTGGCCGGCGTCTGGCGACAGGAGACAGGTTCCTCAAGGAACTGTCGCGGGATGTATCCGGTGATGAGGCCCTTGGTTTAGCGGCTGAGCCTCAGACCATTGAACGCGGCACATGAGGCGGATATGCTTGATCGAAGCAGAAGGAGATTTATGCGCAGAGGTTTCTAGTGAGCCGCATTGAGCGGTGTCGTTCGGCACGATGGTTCGCCGACCCTCTTCGCATGTCTTTTCTGCAGGAATATCATGACACAAAATGACGTTATTATCCGGCCATTCAATTTGGCATCGGACACAAGAACGCTGTCAGCCATATGGCTCGAGGCGTCCCTCATCGCGCATCCCTTCATCGGCAGGCAGCGCCTGCTTGAACAGCGTCTGCTGATCGAAGACAAATATCTACCTGGTTCCGAGACTTGGGTTGCCTGCCAAGGGAACAAGTCGCTCGGTTTCATCAGCCTCCTCGACAAATTCGTCGGCGGCATTTTCGTTGAACCCGGACAACAGGGAAAGGGCGTCGGACGCCAGCTGATCTCCTATGCGCTGGAAAGGAAAGGGGAACTCTCGCTCGAAGTTTATACGCAGAACGAACAGGCCGTCCGCTTCTATACGAGCCTTGGTTTCAGAGAAGTCTCACGTCGTCCTTACGATGATGAGGGCATGCCGTTCGAGAACGCGCGATTGACGCTGAGCACATGAACTTTGGAGAGGGCGGGCTAACTCCCCGCCCTCTCACCAATGATTGCGATCTCGCTCGCTACCACGTCTGCCAGCTCATCTATCGGCTTCTCGCCTTGCAGTCTGAGAACCGGAGCCGTTTGCTGGCCAAGCCAGCGTTCATGTTGAGCGAGGTTCCGTCCAGTGAACTGCGGGTCATCGTAGCCTGATGCCCATGTCCGAAACGCCACATGCGCTTCGTGCATGTCCCCACCGGGAAGGATGCGCTCACCGTGGCGCGCCGCCTCGCGCTGGTCGAGACGTTGCAGTCTGATGGCGGTAGGCGTGTAGAGAAAGACAATCAGATCAACGTCACGGATCAGGGCCTCACCCCATCCGATGAAGGAACCGGTCAATATCCATCCTTGGGGCGCAGCTTGCTGTTCCGCAATCAGCTTCACGCGCTCCTCGGGCGGTCGTTTGACGCTGAAAGGCGGGTCCGTCGGCATCCAATAGAAGTCATCGACATCGATATGCGGAATGTCGAACCGTTTTGTCAGCGCCGCGCCGAGCGTCGAAACGCCCGAACAGGACGCTCCCGTTATGTATATTTTCGGCCTGCCGCGCATTCAGATCGATTCCTTTGTCACTTCCGGCATAGATATTATCCCTGTCTGACCTTCTCAACATCGGTTGGCTTGCCCATCCTATTTACCGCCGTTCGCCGCCGATCACCGCCGCCTCTTAGATACTTGTTGAACCGGCCGTATTTCGGTCTCTCTTAATCGACCCCGATCCGGGGATCGCCTGTCGCGCCCCGTAAAGAAACGGGGCCGACATGACCAGCAACCACCAAAAACCGGAAGCCATTGCGCGCGGCGCGCGCATGTTGCGCACCGCGCTCGGGCCGGCAATCGCGCGCCTGCTCGAAGACCCGGCCGTGGTCGAGGTGATGCTGAATCCCGATGGCCGCCTTTGGGTGGACCGGCTTTCCGAAGGGCTGGTCGACACGGGCGAACGCCTGTCCGCCGCCGATGGCGAACGCATCGTGCGGCTGGTGGCCCATCATGTCGGCGCGGAGGTTCATGCGCGATCCCCGCGCGTCTCGGCCGAGCTTCCCGAAACCGGTGAGCGGTTTGAAGGTCTATTGCCGCCCGTGGTTGCCGCCCCGACCTTTGCCATCCGCAAGCCCGCCGTCGCGGTGTTCACGCTCGACGACTATGTGGCGGCCGGCATCATGACCGCCGACCAGGCGGAAACGCTGCGCGAAGCCGTCGCAGCCCGCGCTAACATCCTCGTGGCGGGCGGCACGTCCACCGGCAAGACCACGCTGACCAATGCGCTGCTCGCCGAGGTGGCGAAAACGCAGGATCGCGTCGTCATCATCGAGGACACGCGCGAGCTGCAATGCGCCGCGCCGAACCTTGTCGCCATGCGGACGAAAGACGGCGTGGCGACGCTTTCCGATCTGGTCCGGTCCTCGCTGCGCCTGCGCCCTGATCGCATCCCCATCGGCGAGGTGCGCGGCTCCGAAGCCCTCGACCTTCTGAAAGCGTGGGGCACCGGCCATCCCGGTGGGATCGGAACCATCCATGCAGGCACCGGCATCGGTGCGCTCCGTCGTCTAGAACAGCTCATCCAAGAGGCTGTCGTCACCGTCCCGCGCGCCCTGATCGCCGAGACAATCGACCTTGTTGCCGTCCTTTCCGGTCGCGGTTCCGCGCGCCGGCTGGCCGAGCTTACCCGCGTCGAAGGGCTGGGGCCGGACGGCGACTACCGCATCACGCATCCCATCCCTTCGGCAACCCCCACCAGCACAGGAGAATCTTCATGATCCGCACGATTTCGCGCGGCTATCGCCGCATGGCGACCGCCGCATCCGCCCTTGCCATCAGTCTCATGCTCGCCCCGGCCGCCCATGCGTCCGGTTCGTCGATGCCGTGGGAAGCGCCCCTCCAAAGCATCCTGCAATCCATTGAGGGGCCGGTCGCCAAGATCATCGCCATCATCATCATCATCGTGACCGGCCTGACCCTCGCGTTCGGCGATACGGGCGGCGGCTTTCGCAAGCTGATCCAGATTGTGTTCGGCCTGTCCATCGCGTTCGCGGCGTCGAGCTTCTTCCTGTCGTTCTTCTCGTTCGGCGGCGGGGCGCTCATCTGATGGCGGGCGGCCTTGAACAACTCGACGCGGTGCCGGGATTTTCAATCCCGGTCCACCGGGCGCTGACCGAGCATATCCTGCTCGGCGGCGCACCGCGCGCCATCGCGATTCTGAACGGAACGCTGGCCGGGGCCGTGGGCCTCGGCCTGCGCCTCTGGCTGGTGGGCCTCGCCCTATGGGCCATCGGCCATTTCGCGGCCGTGTGGGCAGCGAAACGCGATCCCCTCTTTGTCGAGGTCGGGCGGCGGCATCTCCGCATCCCCGGCCATCTGGCGGCGTGAGGGCGCGGCCATGATGAACCTTGCCGAATACCGCCGCACCGCTACCCGGCTCGCCGACTATCTGCCATGGGCCGCATTGGTCGGCTCCGGCGTCGTCTTGAACAAGGACGGGAGTTTTCAGAGGACGGCGAAATTTCGTGGTCCCGATCTGGATTCCGCCGTCGCGGCCGAGCTGGTCGCCGTCGCCGGCCGCATCAACAACGCCGTGCGCCGTCTCGGCTCCGGCTGGAGCATCTTCGTCGAGGCACAGCGCAGCGAGGCCGCGACCTATCCCGACAGCACATTTCCCGATGCCGCGTCGGCGCTGGTCGATGCCGAGCGGAAAGCCGGTTTCGAGGAAGCGGACGCGCATTTCGTGTCCGGCTACTTCCTCACCTTCCTCTGGCTGCCCCCGGCCGAGGAAGCCGCTCGCACTGAGGCATGGCTCTATGAGGGCCGGGAGAAAACGGGCGTGGACCCGTGGGAAGTCCTGCGCGGCTTCATCGACCGCACCGACCGCGTGCTGGCCTTGCTCGACGGCTTCATGCCCGAGTGCCGTTGGATGGATGACAGCGCGACGCTGACCTACCTGCATTCCACCATCTCGACCAGCCGCCATCGCGTGCGCGTGCCCGAGGTGCCCATGCACCTCGACGCGCTGCTCGCCGACCAGCCGTTGACCGGCGGGCTGGAGCCGCGCCTTGGCGACGCGCATCTGCGCGTCCTGACCATCGTTGGCTTCCCGACCGCGACGACGCCCGGCCTGCTCGACGAGATGAACCGGCTGCCGTTTCCATATCGGTGGAGCACGCGGGCGATCCTGCTCGACAAGACAGATGCGACCCGGCTGCTGACCCGCATCCGTCGCCAGTGGTTCGCCAAGCGCAAGAGCGTCGCCGCGATTCTGAAAGAGGTGATGACCAACGAGGCGTCCGCGCTTGTGGACACCGACGCCGCCAACAAGGCGCTCGACGCGGACATGGCGTTGCAGGAGCTTGGTGCGGACGTGGCGGGCATCGCCTACGTCACGGCAACCGTCACCGTTTGGGATGCCGACCCGCGCGTGGCGCAAGAGAAGCTGCGCCTGGTCGAGAAGATCGTTCAGGGCCGCGACTTCACCGCCATGGCCGAGACCGTCAACGCAGTTGACGCATGGCTCGGCTCGCTGCCGGGCCATGCCTACGCGAACGTGCGGCAACCGCCCATCAGCACTTTGAATCTCGCCCACATGATCCCGCTTTCGGCGGTGTGGGCGGGGCCGGAACGGGACGAGCATTTCGGCGACGCTCCATTGCTTTACGCTAGGACCGAAGGCTCAACCCCGTTCCGGCTAAGTCTCCATGTCGGCGACGTGGGCCATACCCTTGTCGTCGGCCCCACGGGCGCGGGCAAGAGCGTGCTGCTCGCCCTCATGGCGCTCCAGTTCCGCCGTTACGCAGGATCGCAGGTCTTCGTCTTCGACTTCGGCGGCAGCATCCGCGCCGCCGCACTCGCCATGGGCGGGGATTGGCACGATTTGGGCGGTGGCCTCACGGAAGGAGACGAGGCGTCCGTTTCGCTCCAGCCGCTTGCCCGCATCCACGACGCCTATGAACGCGCATGGGCGGCGGACTGGATTGCGGCCATTCTCATGCGCGAGGGGCTGGCGATCACGCCCGAGGTGAAAGAGCATCTTTGGACGGCGCTGACCTCGCTGGCGTCCGCGCCGGTCGAAGAACGCACCATCACCGGCCTCAGCGTTCTGTTGCAATCCAACGATCTGAAACAGGCGCTCCGGCCGTTCTGCGTCGGCGGTGCCTATGGCCGGTTGCTCGACGCCGAAGCCGAACATCTCGGCTCGGCCGATGTGCAGGCGTTCGAGATCGAGGGGCTTGTCGGGACCGGCGCAGCTCCGGCCGTCCTGTCCTACTTGTTCCATCGCATCGGCGACCGGCTCGACGGTCGCCCAACGCTGCTTATCATAGATGAAGGCTGGCTTGCACTGGACGACGAGGGGTTTGCCGGCCAGCTCCGCGAATGGCTGAAAACGCTGCGCAAGAAGAACGCCAGCGTCATCTTCGCCACGCAAAGCCTGTCCGACATTGACGGCAGCGCCATCGCGCCTGCGATCATCGAAAGCTGCCCGACGCGGCTCTTGCTGCCGAACGAGCGCGCCATCGAGCCGCAGATCACGGCCATCTATCGCCGCTTCGGCCTAAATGACCGCCAGATCGAAATCCTCGCACGGGCGACGCCCAAGCGGGATTACTACTGCCAGTCGCGGCGCGGCAACCGGCTGTTCGAGCTGGGCCTGTCCGAAGTCGGCCTCGCGCTCTGCGCCGCATCCGCCAAGTCCGACCAGACCGAAATCGCGCGCATCCATGCCGAGCACGGCCGCGCCGGTTTCCTCGCCGCATGGCTGCGCGAGCGCGGCGTCGATTGGGCGGCCGACCTGATCCCGAACCTCACCAATCTCATCCCGCAGCCCGAAAAGGAGGCCCAACCATGACTATTTGTCGTTCGTGCTCGCGCGCCATTTTCATGGCGGCGACAATCCTCGCCCCGCCCGTCGCGTTGTCGCCCATGCTGGCAAGCCCGGCCCATGCGCAATTCGGCTTCGGCCGGATCGTTTATGACCCGACCAACTACGCGCAGAACCTGCTTACCGCCGCGCGCACGCTGGAGCAGATCAACAACCAGATCACCTCGCTCCAGAACGAAGCGCAGATGCTCATCAATCAAGCCCGCAATCTGGCGAGCCTGCCGCATAGCTCGCTCCAGCAGATTCAGCAGAACGTCCAGCGCACGCAGCAGCTACTCGGCCAAGCGCAGAACATCGCCTTCGAGGTCGGGCAGATCGACCAAGCGTTCCAGCAGCAATATGGCAACGTCTCGCTTTCGACAACCGACGCTCAGCTTGTCGCCGATGCGCGCAGCCGGTGGGAGAACACGGTCGGCGGCTTGCAGGACGCGATGCGCGTGCAGGCAGGGGCGGTCGGCAATATCGACAGCAACCGTTCCGAGATGGCCGCGCTGGTCGGCCAGAGCCAAGGCGCGACCGGGGCATTGCAGGCGACGCAGGCCGGCAACCAGCTTCTCGCCCTCCAGTCGCAGCAGCTTTCCGACCTGATCGCGGTCATCTCGGCGAACGGGCGGGCCGATGCGCTGACCGAGGCCGAGCGCGCGACCGCCGCCGAACAGGGCCGCATCCAGCGCGAGCGATTCCTGACGCCGGGCAGCGGCTATCAGCCCGGCAACGCGCGGATGTTCAACAACGGCAACAACTGACGGGGAGGCTCGCCATGGACGGCAAGATGCTGGCCCGGCTCGGGGCCGTGGTGTTCGTTGCGATTGCCTTGACAGTGACCGCAATCGACATGGTGCGGAAGGATGAACCTTCCGCGCCGCCTCCTGCGCCGGCCCTACAGCCGCCGACTGACCCGCTGCGCGAGACCCTGCGCCGTTGCCAGCGGCTCGGCGAGGCGGCGGCGAGTGACAGCGACTGCCTCGCCGCATGGGCAGAATCCCGCGACCGTTTCCTCGGTCGTGACCGCAGCGAGGCACGCTGACCATGGGGAACACGGGCGTCATCGACAATTTCCTCGGGGTCTTCACCTCCTACATCGACAGCGGCTTCGGCCTGCTCGGCGGCGAGGTCGCCTTCATCGCCACGACGCTGATCGTCATCGACGTGACGCTGGCCGCGCTCTTTTGGGCGTGGGGCGCGGATGACGACATTATCGCGCGGCTGGTGAAGAAGACCCTGTTTGTCGGCGTCTTCGCCTACATCATTTCCAACTGGAACAACCTCGCCCGCATCGTCTTCGAGAGCTTCGCCGGTCTCGGCCTCATGGCATCGGGGACGAGCTTTTCCGTTGCCGATCTGATGCGGCCGGGCCGCGTCGCGCAGACCGGCCTCGACGCCGGACGACCGCTGCTCGATTCCATTTCCGACCTGATGGGCTGGATCGCGTTCTTCGAGAACTTCATCCAGATCGCGTGCCTGCTGTTCGCATGGGCGCTGGTGGTGCTGGCCTTCTTCATCCTCGCCATCCAGCTTTTCGTGACGTTGATCGAGTTCAAGCTGACCACGCTCGCCGGCTTTGTGCTGATCCCCTTCGGCCTGTTCGGCAAGACCGCCTTCATGGCCGAGAAGGTGCTTGGTAATGTGGTGTCGTCCGGCATCAAGGTTCTGGTGCTCGCTGTCATCATCGGCATCGGCAGCACTTTGTTCAGCCAATTCACGGCCGGTTTCGGCGGGGCAACCCCGACCATCGACGACGCCATGGCGATTGTGCTCGCCGCGCTGTCGCTGCTCGGCCTCGGCATCTTTGGCCCCGGCATCGCGAACGGCATCATCTCGGGCGGCCCGCAGCTCGGCGCAGGCGCAGCCGTGGGCACCGGCCTCGCTGCTGGCGGCATGGTGCTTGCTGGCGGTGCGGCGGCTGGCGGCGGGGCCATGCTTGCCGCCAAGGGCGGCGCTGCTGCCCTGTCCGGTGGAGCCGCGGCCGTTCGCGGAGGCGCAACGGCCGCGGGCGCAGCGACCGCTGCCTATAGCCTCGGCTCGCTCGGCCAGACCGGGGCGGCGGGCGTTGCCTCCGGCCTCGGCGGTGTCGCCCGAGCGGCAGGCTCGGCCGCCGTCTCGCCGCTCAAACGCGCAGCCTCCAGCGCAACATCCCAAGCAGGCGAAAGCGTCAAGTCCAGCTTCTCCGCTGGCGCAAAGGCTGGCGTCGGCGCGACTGGCGGCAGCTCGACCATGGGCACGGTCGGCGGCGCGAGCGCCGCCCCGGCCGCCGCGCCGCCGACTTCCCCCAATGGTCCCCCGGCTTGGGCGCAGCGGATGCAGCGCCGGCAGGCCCTCAACCACGGCACCACCATGACCGCCCATGCCGTCCGCTCCGGCGACAGCCACGGCTCCGGTTCCTCCGTCAATCTTTCCGAAAGTGACCGCTCATGACCATCTTCAAACGACCAACAACTCATTACGGCAAATCGCCGGAACCCGAGACGCCCTATCAGAAGGCCGCGCAGGCATGGGACGAGCGCATCGGCTCGGCCCGCGTGCAGGCGAGGAACTGGAGGCTCATGGCGTTGGGCTCGCTGATCCTTTCGGCCGGCTTCGCCTCGGCGCTGGTCTGGCAGTCCGCACGCGGGACCGTGGTGCCTTGGGTGGTGCAAGTGGACAATCTCGGTCAGGCGCAGACCGTCGCGCCTGCCAACGCCGACTATCGGCCGACCGATCCGCAGATTGCTTTCCATCTCGGCCGGTTCATCGAGCAGGTGCGCGCGATCCCGGCCGACGCGATCATTGTCCGCCAGAACTGGCTTCGCGCCTATGAATGGACCACGGATCGCGGCGCGTCGGCATTGAACGATTATGCCCGCGCCAATGATCCCTTCGCCAAGGTCGGCCGGAGCCAAGTCGCCGTCGAGGTGTCGAGCGTCATCCGGGCGTCTCCTAACAGTTTCCGTGTGGCGTGGACGGAACGCCATTTCGAGAACGGCCAGCTTTCTACTACGGAACGATGGACGGCCATCCTCACCATCGTCATCCAGCCGCCGCGCGACGCCGAGCGCCTGCGCGCCAATCCGCTCGGCATCTATGTCAATGCAATTTCTTGGTCGCGGGAGATGAGCCAATGAGGACGATCACCCGCACCCCGGCAATCGGGGCCGTGCTGCTTTCGGCCACCATGCTCGCAGGCTGCGCCACCAACCGGACGCCGCAATTCAGCTACGATGCCAGCGTGCCGCCGCTGCCGACCGTGCAGGCGGCGGCAACCGACAACACGCCCCGGCCGCTGCATGTGCCCCCGGCATGGACCGTCGCACGCGGCGGCACGGCTGCCGGCACGCCGACCGGCCGCGTCGAGAACGCCAATGCAGCCGCTCGCGTCGAGCCGCGCCGGGAAGGCTACTATAACGCGATCCAGATTTATCCGTGGTCGGAAGGCGCGCTCTATCAGGTCTATGCCGCAGTCGGGCAGATCACGACGATCGCGCTGGAGCCGGGCGAAAGCCTGACAGGCGCGGGGCCGATTGCGGCGGGCGACACCGCCCGCTGGATCATCGGCGACACCGAGAGCGGCAGCGGTGCGAACCGCCGTGTCCATATCCTCGTGAAGCCGACGCGCCCGGACATTTCCACGAACCTTGTCGTCACCACCGACCGGCGCACATACATGCTCGAGCTGCGCGCGCGGGAATCGCTCTACATGCCGGCCGTGGCATGGGCCTATCCCGCGCCGCCGCCCGGCCAGCGCCAGACGGTCCCGGCCGCGCCAATCATCCCGGCCGAGGCGGCGCGGAACTATCGCTACGGTCTTCAGGGGGACAGCCCGCCATGGCGGCCGGTTTCCGTCTTCGACGACGGACGCCGCGTCTATGTCGTCTTCCCGGCCGGGATCGTGCAGGGCGAGATGCCGCCGATCTTCGTGCTCGGTTCGGATGGAGAACCGCAGATCGTCAACAGCCGAGTCCACCAGAACGTCCTGATCGTGGACCGCCTGTTTGGCGCGGCCGAGCTGCGCCTTGGCAGCGGCAATCGCCAGCAGACGGTCAGGATCGTCCGCATCAACCCGACGCAGGCGGCAGACGCGCAGCCCGCCAGCGCGACCGGAGGCTCCCCCTCATGACAGACAACACCATCACCGATACCGCCGCGCCCATGCGATTGCGCGCCGAGCCGCCCCGCGTCACCCGTCTGTCCCGCAAGATGCTGGCAGGCGTCGGAGCTGTCGCGCTTCTCGGTATCGGCGGCGCACTGATCTACGCGCTCCAGACCCGCGATGCAGGACCGGGAGGCGAAGAACTCTATTCGACCGAGAACCGGCCCACGGCGGACGGATTGTCCGGCCTGCCGCGCGACTATACCGGCCCGGTGCTCGGCCCCGCGCTGCCCGGCGACCTCGGCCGTCCGATCCTCGACGCGCAGAACAGGGGGCAGCCGGTTGCGCCGCCCGTCATGACGACGCCCGCCGTCGATCCCGAAGAAGAACGCCGCAGGGCCGAGGAAGAAGCCGCGCGCTTGAGCAATGTGTTCTTCCAGTCCGGTCCGCGCACAGGAGCGCCGGCAGGAACGGCCATGCCCGGCCTTGCCGGGCTTGGCCTCGGCGGACAGCCCGCGACACAGGACCGCCACGCGGCGTTTCTCAACGGCCCGGTGGACCGGCAGACCGTCGCGCCGGATCGCGCGATGCCACCGGCTTCGCCCTACATCCTTCAGGCCGGGGCCGTGATCCCGGCCGCGCTCATCACCGGCATCCGTTCCGATCTGCCCGGCCAGATCACCGCGCAGGTGACGGAGAACGTCTATGACAGCCCGACCGGCAGCCTGCTCCTGATCCCGCAGGGAACGCGCATCATCGGCCAATATGATGATGGCGTGACCTTCGGCCAGCGCCGCGTGTTGCTGGTCTGGAACCGCCTGATCCTGCCGGGCGGCCGTTCCATCGTTCTGGAGCGCCTGCCGGGCGCGGACGCCAGCGGCTACGCCGGCCTTGAGGATGGCGTCGATTATCATTGGTGGGATCTGATGAAGGCCGCAGGGCTGTCCACATTGCTCGCAGTCGGCGCGGAGCTGGCGACCAGCGACGAGGACCGGCTTGTCCGGGCCATCCGCGACGGCGCGCAGGATACCGTCAATCAGGCGGGCCAGCAGATCGTGCAGCGCCAGTTGCAGGTTGCGCCGACGCTCACCATCCGCCCCGGCTTCCCGGTCAGGATCATCGTCACCCGCGACCTTGTATTCGAGCCGACAGGAGGTTGACCATGACCAAGCTGAAGCTGGGGCCGCTGCCCGACGACAAGCCCGTCAAAGTCACGGTGGAGCTGCCCGCGCCGCTGCATCGCGATCTGGTCGCCTATGCCGAGGTGCTGGCCCGCGAAACCGGCCAGCCCGCCGCCGATCCCGTCAGGCTGATCGTGCCCATGCTGGAACGGTTCATCGCCACGGATCGTGGCTTCGCAAAGGCAAGGCGGCAGCAAGGTGCGCTCTAAATTCACAATGACTAGCGCACTCGCGAGTCGGTGCGGTCCAAAGCAATTTCGCCCGCTATGCCTGCCCGTATAAGCTAACGGCCGCTACAGCGCCGGAGATCGCCTCTCCAAATGCCTTGTAAGGCACGATCTTACGGATTGCGGGCAAGCCGAGCGCCATAAGTGAAACAATGCCGTCGCCGATCTGCAGGTCGTGCTCGCTATGGTCAGGGTTCTCGTAATGAGCCCGACCGACGCGATTGATGCCAAGATCACCGATTAGCATGATGACTGGCTTTCCTTCCGTTTCTGCAATTTGCAGCTCGATACCTAGGCCTGTGGAAGGAAAGCTGGCTTCTGCGACCAGCAGGTCGGCTTCCTCGACCATTCGTCTATCCCAATCATAGCAAAGCGCGGCACGATCGGACGCAGGCTTCGATGCCAACTGCGGATCACTGTCGACAAGCGCATACCGCACGCTGGCAACAGCCGGAATCGTTTTCAGAGTACCCGCAAGCTCATGCAAGTACGCAGTATATTCGATGAAGATGCTACGGGGCACGTGCGTAAGGCCGCAAGCTATATAAATCTTCATGCTGCGACCTCACACGGGAGTACGTACATTTGGGATCATGATCTGGTGGCCGGTCATCTCACACGCAATTTCGTCAAGAAACTGTGCAGGTGCCATGGCGACAAATTCGCTCAGTAACCAGTTTTTCTGCCCATCAAGAAAAGAACGCAACTCGGATGGCTTGTAACGGCAAATCTCGCTCAGTCGGTGCATGGCCGCAAGCGTGAGCGTGATTGGCCGTCGATCGATTTCGTAAGTGCCAGTCGACTTCAGATACCAGAGCGTATGAGCGCCGTTAATGTAATGCAGTACACGGCGAAGTTCTTCATTGAGCTGCCTCAGGTCTTCGAGTTCTGCCTCGTTGGGTTTATCCAATGATGCCCATACAATTGTCCTAATCGAGTTTATTGTCGCCGAACCGCCTTGAGCAGCCGTCACTTCTGGTGGCAGCTGCTTTCGAAAAAACTTCCAATCAGCGTCATCGACGACATCCGCCGTAAACCGAACCTCATTGGTATCGCTGTCTCGAACGAAAGCGAGATTCTTGAGCGGCAGGAACCGTTCTTTCTTATTCGGATAGCTAAGGCAGTAAGTACGGTGCACGAAAACAAGGTTGTATAGCACATCCTCAAGGCTGTGGGTCTGGCTGGGCTCGGCTTCGCCAAAATAGCCTGCAAGCGCTGGCACGATTCCATTCGGTCGAATTGCTATTCCCTCATTGCTGAGGACTACTTTGCTGTTTTGCCCCCTCATGCGATGCGGCCCCACGCCATGATGAGGGTTGAAGGTAACCCCCTTTGAAGCGAGCAACGCTTTGGCTGCATTCATAAAGCAATAGTAGAGCACCAAAGGAGCCGACTCCATCGGCAACCCAATTGATGCTCGATGGAAATCTCGCGCCTGTCTCCAGTAAAATAGCGCTTCGTCTTTGTGTTGACGACGCAGCCAGAGATCAACGTAGTCAAATGGCTCAAGAGTTAGCACCGTCTTTACTTGGAACTGCGCGTTGTGAACGACCTTACTCAAACCAAGAAGCTTCGTTCTGATTCTGATCCTCTCGGTAGCCACGATGAATTTCCCCCTCGGCCCGCGCGTGCATGAAGCATCGCCTTTTATCGCGCCCAAGTGAATTCTTTCTTGTATCGAGCAGCTCGACCCGTTCGCGGCTTTATTCAAGCTTCCTGCGCTCGCTTGATATATATCCTCGTGACATCCTCAGGTTGACTTCATCAAGCGATGGGGTGCCGCCAACGCATAGGCGCAAATGCGGCACGCTACAGGCCGCCGACTGCCCTCCATGGTTCGCTTATTCCGGGGTTTTGATGCCCCGGAATCCACCAGAACCAAGGAGGATTCCATGTGCGCAGAGCGCCGCCGCGCCCGCAAGGGGCGACCGCGACAGTCGATCCCCGAACCACTTCCCGACGATCTTTTCGATTACGCCGACGATCCCACGTCGGACGGCCGGGCACGAGCTGCCGACGCGCCCCTTCTCGGCCCGGACGGCCAGAGGATGCGTGTCACGGACGATTGGCCGGAGGACATTCCTGTCACCGAGGCCGAGATTGACGTGTTCGAGCGTTGGTTCGGCGATGTGTTCGACGAACTCTTGAACCCACGAAAGCCGGATGACAGCTTGCAATTCCTATCACAAACTGATAGGAAAAAGGCGTGAGCGGGCATCGTGATCCGGGCCTCGACACACTTCTGGACCTTGATGGACAGATGCTCTTTGTCGATCCCGAGGGCGGCCATTGGGTGAAGTTCGTCGTCACCCGCGTTCCGGCCTCGCCGGAAAAGCCGCACGGCCTCGATTATTCGCTCACGCTTCACGGGCCTTCGGGCGAACGGCTGGTCGGCTTCGATAACGCCCATCCCGTTGGCCGAGGCAGGAGGGGCGAGCCGATGGACCATCGGCACCGCCTCCAGACCGTGAAGCCTTACGCCTACGAGGATGCGGCCACGCTGTTGGCCGACTTCTGGCAGGCGGCAGACGCGGTTTTGAAGGAGCGAGGTGCCCTATGACCACATTGAAAGTCGGGATTGCCGACTATGAAGAAATGAAGGCCCGCACCATGCGGATTGCCAAGGGCGAGGAAAAGCCCGCGCCCGGCGACCCGAAGGTGTGGTTCACCTCGACCGAATCCTTCGCCAAGGTGCTGTCGGCCGGGAACCGCGAGTTGCTTCGCGTCATCGCCGAGAAGGCCCCGGCATCGCTGGAAGAACTGGCGGAAATCACCGGCCGGGCCGGCTCCAATCTGTCACGCACCCTGAAAACCATGGAGAGCTACGGGCTTGTGCGGCTTGAGCCGGGGCATGGGCGCAAGCTCGCGCCCAAGGTGGTCCATGACCGAGTGGAACTGGCGTTGCCCCTAATCGACCGCCCCAAGGCGAAGAAAGCTATGGGAGGCCGACCATGAACATGCACAGCCCAACCGTTACCGCCCGCGCAGCCCTCTACCTGCGCGTCTCGACCGCCCGGCAGGCCGAGCATGACATTTCCATTCCCGACCAGAAGCGGCAGGGTGAAGCCTATTGCGAGCAACGCGGCTATCAGCTCGTTGAGACTTATGTGGAACCGGGCGCAACCGCCACCAACGACAAGCGCCCCGAGTTCCAGCGCATGATCGAGGCCGGCACGTCCAAGCCTGCGCCCTTCGATATAGTTGTGGTGCATAGCTTCTCGCGTTTCTTCCGCGATCACTTCGAGATGGAGTTCTACGTCAGGAAGCTGGCGAAAAACGGCGTCAAGTTAGTGTCTGTCACGCAGGAAATGGGGGATGACCCCATGCACCAGATGATGCGGCAGATCATGGCGCTGTTCGACGAGTATCAGTCCAAGGAAAACGCCAAGCACGTCCTGCGCGCCATGAACGAGAATGCCCGGCAAGGCTTTTGGAACGGCGCACGACCACCCATCGGCTATCGCATCGTCGCGGCCGAGCAGCGCGGATCGAAGATCAAGAAGAAGCTGGAGATTGACCCGCTGCACGCCGACACCGTGCGGCTGATCTATCGGCTCTATCTCGAAGGTGACGGCACGTCCGGCGCAATGGGCGTCAAGGCTATTGCCGCTTATCTCAACGAGCGCGGCTTCTTCACCCGTGACGGTGGGAAATGGGGGCTGGCGCAAATCCACGCCATCCTGACCCGGACCACCTATATCGGCGAACACAGATTCAACACGCGCTCGCATAAAAACCGGGAGAAGAAGCCGGAGAACGAGGTCGCTATCATGGCCGTGCCGTCTCTGATCGAGCGCGAGATTTATGACGCGGTGCAAGCCCGCCTCAAATCCCGCAATCCCATGGTGACGCCGGCGCGCGTCTCCAGCGGCCCGACGCTCCTGACCGGCATTTGCTTCTGCGCCAAATGCGGGGGCGCGATGACGCTCCGCACCGGCCGAGGCAGCACCGGCGCGACATACCGCTACTATACCTGTTCGACCAAGGCCCGGCAGGGCAAGACTGGCTGCAAGGGTCGCACGATCCCGATGGATAAGCTGGACCATATGGTCGCCGATTATATCGGGGATCGTCTGCTCCGGCCCAAGCGGCTGGAAACCGTCCTCGCCAGCGTCATCGACCGGCGGCAGGAGCGAGCCGAGCGCCGCCGCGAGCATCTTGCCGAGCTGAACCGGCGAATCACGGACGCCGACCAGCGGCTCGGCCGTCTCTTTGACGCCATCGAAGCCGGCATGGTGGACAAGGACGACGCCATGGCGAAAGAGCGCATGGCGAGCCTCAAGGCGTTGCGGGATCAAGCCACCGCCGATGCCGAGCGGACGCAGCTCGCGCTCGACAGTTCAGGCAATCAGGGCATCAGCCCTGACATGCTCAAGGGGTTCGCCCTTAAGGCCCGTGAGCGAATACGGCTCGACGATGGCGGCTACCGCCGCGACCACCTGCGCGCGCTCGCGCAGCGTGTCGAAGTCGCCGACGACGAGGTTCGCATCATGGGATCGAAATCGGAACTGCTGCGAACGCTGGTCGCCGCTTCAAGCGTAGAAACGGCGGCGTTCGGCGTTCATAGTTCTGTTCTGAAATGGCGCACCCGACAGGATTCGAACCTGTGACCTTTGGAATCGGAATCCAACACTCTATCCAGCTGAGCTACGGGTGCATCCGTATGACCCGGTGTGCCGGGCCTGCGGGTTCATAGCGCAGCTTGGCGGCGGGTTCAATGGTTGTCGGAGGTTTGCAAAGAGGAATTTCGAAGGGGGACATGCCCCGGTCGGGGCCGGGGCATGTCGGTTTCGGCACCGGGCGGATCAGTCGAAGCTGACCGGGCGGTCGCCGTTCTCGTCCTGGATGCGCGTCGGCAGGCCGATGCGGTTGAGCAGGTTGATGAAGGGCTTCGGCGGCAGTTCCTCGACGTTCGCCATCCGCTTCACGTCCCATTCGCCGGTGGCGATCAGCATCGCCGCGGCGACCGGGGGGACGCCGGCGGTGTAGGAGATGCCCTGCGAGCCCACTTCCTCGTAGGCTTCCTTGTGGTCGGCCACGTTGTAGATGAAGACGGTCTTCTCCTTGCCGTCCTTGAGACCCTTCACGTAGTCGCCGATGCAGGTCTTGCCCTCGTAGTCGGGGGCAAGCGAAGCCGGATCGGGCAGGCAGGCCTTGACGACCTTGAGCGGCACGACCTCCTGGCCTTCGGCGAGCTTCACCGGCTGCTCGGAGAGGAGCCCGATCGACTTCAGCACGGTGAAGACGTTGATGTAGTGGTCGCCGAAGCCCATCCAGAAGCGCACGTCCGCGCCGTCCATGTTCTTGGCGAGCGAGTGCACCTCGTCGTGGCCGCAGAGATAGGCCTTGCGCTTGCCGACCACCGGCAGGTCGTATTCCTTGCCGATCTCGAACATCTTGTTCGTCTGCCACTGGCCGTTCTGCCAGGAATAGACGACGCCGGTGAATTCGCGGAAGTTGATCTCCGGGTCGAAGTTCGTGGCGAAATACCTGCCGTGGCTGCCGGCGTTGATGTCGACGATGTCGACGTCCGTCACCTTGTCGAGATACTCGTCCTTGGCGAGCTTGGCATAGGCGTTGACGACGCCCGGGTCGAAGCCGGCGCCGAGGATGGCGGTGATGCCCTTCTCCTCGCATTCGGCGGCGCGCTTCCACTCGTAGTTCCCGTACCACGGCGGCGTCTCGCAGATCTTGCCCGGCTCCTCGTGGATCGCCGTATCGATATAGGCGACGCCGGTGTCCATGCAGGCGCGCAGCACCGACATGTTGAGGAAGGCCGTGCCGACGTTGATGACGATCTCGGCGCCGGTCTTCTGGATGAGCGCCTTGGTCGCCTCGATGTCGAGCGCGTCGAGGGCATGGCCTTCGAGCACGCCCGGCTGCTTCAGCGCCTTCTTCTCATGAACGGACGCGATGATCTTGTCGCACTTCGCCTTGGTGCGCGAGGCGATGTGGATGTCGCCCAGCACATCGTTGTTCTGGGCGCACTTGTGCGCCACGACCTGCGCGACGCCGCCGGCGCCGATGATGAGAACGTTCTTCTTCATTCCGGGGGAAACTCCTTCTGCCCTTTATTCCGAGCCCTACGAGAGGCTCTGTTCGTAGTCCGCGTAGGAAAACTCGCGGACGGTCCTGATCGTGCCGTCCAGCTCGCGGATGGCGATGGCCGGCATCTTCACGCCGTTGAACCAGTTCTTCTTGACCATGGTGTAGCCGGCCGCGTCCTGGATCGAAATGCGGTCGCCCACCCTCAGTTCCTGCTCGAAATCGAACTCGCCGAAGATGTCGCCGGCGAGGCAGGATTTCCCGCACACCATGTAGCGATGCGGGCCGGCGTTCGGCGCGACCTTGGCGCTCTCGCGGTAGATCAGCAGGTCCAGCATGTGCGCCTCTATGGAACTGTCGACCACGGCGAGGTTCTTGCCGTTGAAGAGCGTGTCGAGCACGGTGACCTCCAGCGTCGTCGATTTCGTGATCGAGGCCTCGCCCGGCTCCAGGTAGACCTGCACGCCGTAGTCGCCGGAAAAGCGCTTCAGCCGCTCGGAAAAGCGCTCGACGGGATAGTCGTCGCCGGTGAAATGGATGCCGCCGCCGAGGCTCACCCATTCGGCCTTCTTGAGGAGGGCCGCGAAGCGCTCCTCGATCGTGCCGAGCATCCGGTCGAACAGCGCGAAGTCGCTGTTCTCGCAATTGTTGTGGATCATGAAGCCGGAGATCCGGTCCATGACACCCTCGACCTTCGCCACGTCCCATTCGCCGAGGCGCGAGAAGGGCCGTGCCGGATCGGCGAGGTCGAAGCTGGAGGAGCTCACCTGCGGATTGAGGCGCAGGCCGCGCACGATGCCGGACGCCCTGTCGGCGAAGCGGTCGAGCTGGCCGATGGAGTTGAAGATGATCTTGTCGGCGTGGAAGACGACCTCGTCGATCTCGTAGTCCGCATAGGCGACGGAATAGGCGTGCGTCTCCTTGCCGAAGCGCTCGTGGCCGAGGCGCACCTCGTTGAGCGAGGAGGAGGTCGTGCCGTCCATGTAGTCGCGCATCAGGTCGAAGACCGACCAGGTGGCGAAGCACTTCAGGGCGAGCAGCGCCTTGGCGCCGGAGGCCTCGCGCACGCGGGCGATCGTCTCCATGTTGCGCAGGAGCTTCGCCTTGTCGATCAGGTAATAGGGTGTCGTAAGCTGCATTCTGGCGTGCCCGTTCGATTGCGGAATGTTTGCCGCGACTGTGCATCGGCGGCGTGACGTGATCGTGAAGGACGGGCGCAGCGGCGCCTGCGGCTCACGAAAGGGGATCGGCTGAAGGAAAGACCGGCGTCAGGACGGGATCGTGCCCGGAACCCGGCGCGGGATCAGCGCTTTCGCGCTGTTGCCTCTCAAGCGGCGCGCCGCATGGGCGCGCACGGAAAATCCGGGCCGCGTCCGCTCGGGGACGAGGCGTGCGATGCGGGTACCTGCGTGGAAGGCAGGCCTCGCAAGAAAATCTTCCGTTCGGGGGGCATCGACCGAGCCCATCCCCGATTGGAAGAAAGCGTCGTCGGACATGGCGCTCTCCCCAACCAGCAGATGAAACCTGCAACAAAGTGCGGGGCCTTTAGCACGAGATCGCCACCGGTTTCAACAGAAGAGAATTTTCCTCGCCGGAGGGCCTTGCACCTCTAGTTCCTAGAGGTCGTAGAAGGAAAGGAAGCGAAACAGGGAAGCGGATGATGACCGAGGCAAGACAGACGCGTTTCCGGGTGGGCGGCATGGACTGCGCCTCCTGCGCCGGCAAGATCGACACGGCCGTGCGGCGCCTGCCGGGCGTGCGCGACGTCGCCGTGTCGGTGACGGCGGGGACGATGGTGGTCGACCACGACGCGGCGAGCGACCTCGACGCCATCCGCCGGCAGGTGACGGGCCTCGGCTATGCGGTGGATCCGGCGGGAAGCGGCGCGGAGGCCGAGGGCCATCGCCACGACGCCGGCCGCGGGCATGAAGCGCACGAAGGCCTGCATGGCCATGACCACGGACCGTCGGACGGTCCCTGGTGGGCCGGGCGCAAGGGCCGGCTGACGATCGTCGCCGGCATGGCGCTTATGGCGGCCTACGGCATCGGCCTGCTGTTTCCGGCGATCGGACCTCATGCCTTCACGGTCGCCATGCTGGTGGGGCTCGTGCCGATCGCGCGCCGGGCCTTCATGGCCGCCCGCGCCGGCACGCCCTTCTCCATCGAGACGCTGATGACGATCGCGGCGACCGGCGCGGTGATCATCAACGCGGCGGAAGAGGCGGCGGCCGTCGTCTTCCTGTTCCTCGTCGGCGAGCTGCTGGAAGGGGTGGCGGCGGGCAAGGCGCGCGCCGGCATCACGGCGCTCGCCGCTCTGGTGCCGAAGACCGCGCTCCTGGAAGAGAACGGCACGACGCGCGAGGTGGCGGCGCAGACGCTTGCCGTCGGCGCGACGATCCTCGTGCGCCCCGGCGAGCGCATCCCGGCGGACGGCACGGTGCTCGACGGCGAGAGCACCGTGGACGAGGCGCCCGTGACCGGCGAAAGCGTGCCGGTGCTGAAGGGCGCCGGCGACACGGTCTTCGCCGGCACGGTGAACGGCGACGCGGCGCTGCGCATCCGTGTCACGGCAGCGGCCGAGGACAACACCATCGCCCGCGTCGTCCGGCTGGTGGAGGAGGCGCAGGAATCCAAGGCGCCGACGGAGCGCTTCATCGACCGATTCTCGCGCTGGTACACGCCGGGCGTGGTCGTCGTCGCGGCGCTGGTGGCGGTCCTGCCGCCGCTCCTCCTCGGCGGCGCCTGGAGCGAATGGATCTACAAGGGGCTGGCGGTGCTCCTGATCGGCTGCCCCTGCGCGCTGGTGATCTCGACGCCGGCGGCGATCGCCGCGGCGCTGTCGGCCGGCGCGCGGCGCGGCCTGCTGATGAAGGGCGGCGCGGTGCTGGAAGGGCTCGGCCGGCTGACCGCCGTCGCCTTCGACAAGACCGGCACGCTGACGGAAGGCCGGCCGCAGGTGACGGACGTGCTCCCCCTCGGCCGCCCGGCGGACGAGGTGCTGCGGCTTGCCGCGGCGCTGGAGACCGGCTCCAGCCATCCGCTGGCCCTCGCCATCCTCGAATGGGCGGCGAAGGACGGCATCGTGCCTCCCCCGGTCTCCGGCGCCCGCGCGCTCGGCGGCAAGGGCGTCGCCGGCACGGTCGAAGGCGTCGAGGTCTTCCTCGGTTCGCCGAAGGCCGCGGCGGAGCAGGCACCCCTTTCCGAGGAGACCCGCGCCGCGGTGAGGGCCCTCAACGATCAGGGCAAGACCGTCTCGCTCGTCGTGGCGGACGGAATGCTCGCCGGCGCGATCGCCATGCGCGACGAGCCGCGGGCCGATGCGACGGCGGGCCTGAAGACGCTCGCCGATGCCGGCATCCGCACGCTCATGCTGACGGGCGACAACGCGCGCACCGCGGCCGCCATCGGTACACGGCTCGGCATCGACGTGCGCGCCGAGCTGCTGCCCGAGGACAAGCAGCGCATCGTCGGCGAATTGAAGGCCGAAGGCTTTTCCGTCGGCAAGGTCGGCGACGGCATCAACGACGCGCCGGCGCTCGCCGCCGCCGACATCGGCATCGCCATGGGCGGCGGCACGGACGTGGCGCTGGAGACAGCCGACGCGGCGATCCTGCACGGCCGCGTCGGCGACGTCGCGCGGATGATCGACCTCTCGAAGCGGACGATGCGCAACATCGTCCAGAACATCGCCGTGGCGCTCGGCCTCAAGGCCGTCTTCCTCGTCACAACCATCGCCGGCATCACCGGGCTCTGGCCGGCGATCCTGGCGGATACGGGGGCGACGGTGCTGGTGACGCTGAACGCGCTCAGGCTGCTGCGGCCGATGCGGTAGGACTGCCCCTCACCTGCCTGCCGGCATCCTCTCCCCGCAAGCGGGGCGAGGAACCGATGCCGTGCCGCCTTCCCCCTTCTCCCCGCTTGCGGGGAGAAGGTCCCGGCAGGGGGATGAGGGGCAGCGCCCCGCCCTCAATCATGCTCGCCCTCGCAAAGATCGTGGTTGGCGAGCGCGCGGATGACGTAGCAGTCGCGGATCTGGTTGGAATGGCAGTGGGTGGTGATACGTTCGAGCTCGGCCTCGAGCTTCTTCAGCCGGGCGATCTTGCGGCGCACGGCGGCAAGCTGGTCGGCGGCGATGCGGTCGGCGTCGGCGCAGGGGCGCTCCGGGTGGCGGCTCAGCTCGATCAGGTCGCGGATCGCCTCGATGGTGAGGCCGAGGTCGCGGGCGTGGCGGATGAAGGCGAGCCGGTCGCGTTCCTCCGCCGTATAGCGCCGCTGGTTGCCCTCCGACCGCTCGGCCGGCGAAAGCAGGCCCATCTGCTCGTAGTAGCGGATGGTCGGCACCTTGACGCCCGTGGTTCTGGAGAGGTCTCCGATGGTCAGCATCGCTCTATTCCTTTCCGTCCACAGATGTGCGGGGCATCCGGCCGAATCAAGGGGAAAGGCGGCGTGCCACCCCGGTGATCGCCGCCAAGGCCGCGTCCGCATCCGCCTGCGTCATCTCGAACTGGCCGGCCTGGAAGCGGATGGCGATGCGCCCGTCGACGCGCGTCTGGGTGAGGTAGATGCGGCCGTCGTCGTTGATGGCGTTGGTAAGCGCTATGTTGTGTGCATCGGCATCCGCCCCGCCCGTGTGGCGGAAGGAGAAGAGCGACAGCACCGGCGCGCTGACGATCTCGAAATCGGGTTCCGCCGCCAGCCGTTCCGCCAGCGCCCGCGCCCAGGCGACGTGGTTGCGGATCATCGCCCGCAGGCCTTCGAGGCCGTGATGGCGCATCAGGAACCACAGCTTCAGCGCGCGGAAGCGCCGGCCGAGCGGCACCGACCATTCGGAATAGTTGACGATGCCGTCATGGCCGTGGGTCTTCAGGTATTCGGGATGGATCGCCAGCGTGCGCACCTGCGCCTCCGGATCGCGCAGGAACTGCACCGAGCAGTCGAAATTGGCGCCGAGCCATTTGTGCGGGTTGAAGACGATGGAATCGGCCGCCTCGACGCCTTCCCAGAGCGTGCGGAACTCCGGGCAGATCATCGCCGAGCCGGCCCAGGCGGCGTCGACATGCAGGTAGAGGCCGTAGCGTTTCGCCACGGCGGCGACCGCGCCGATCGGATCGCAGGCGCCGATGGATGTGCCGCCCGTGCAGGCGACGATGCCGGCCGGGATGTGCCCTGCCGCAAGGTCCGCCGCAATCGCCGCGGCGAGCGCCTCCGGGTCCATGCCGTTGAGCGGCCCCGCGGTCGGGATGCGCACGAGATTCGCCTCGCCGATGCCGGAGATCCAGATCGCCCGGTCGATGGAGGTGTGGACCTGGCCCGAGGCATAGACCCGCACCGCCCTGTGCGCGGCGAGCCCCTCGCTGTTGCCCTTCCAGCCGAGCGCCCTCTCGCGCATCGTCAGCACGGCGGCGAGCGTGGCGGTGGAGGCGGAATCCTGGATGACGCCGGCAAAGCCCGCCGGCAGGCCGAGCGCCTGGCGCAGCCAGTCGGTGACCTTCGTCTCCATCTCCGTCGCCGCCGGCGAGGTCTGCCAGAGCATGCATTGGGCGGCGATCGCCGTGACGAGATAGTCGGCGACGACGGAGACGGGCGCGGCATTGGCCGGGAAATAGGCGAAGAAGCGCGGATGCTGCCAGTGCGTCAGCCCGTCCGGCACGATCCGCTCGAAATCGGCGAAGATCGCCTCCATCGGCTCGCCGGTTTCGGGTGCGTGGTCGGCGATCTGCCGGGCGATGTCGCCGGGCTTCGTGCGCGCCCGGACCGGACGCTCGCGCAGGCCGGCGCGATAGTCCGCGCCCCAGTCCGCCGCGCGCTGCGACCACCGGCGGAATTCCTCGTTGTCCATAAGGCTCGCTCCCTTTCCCTCGCGGAGCCTCTTCTGGGCCGTCCGCGCGCGGATTGCAATGCGCGCGATCAACCGGCCTCCTCGAACTCCACGAGGGCGCCGTTGAAATCCTTGGGATGGGCGAAGAGGACGGGTTTTCCGTGCGCGCCGATCCTCGGCGTGCCGTCGCCGAGGATGCGGGCGCCGGCGGCGCGCACCGTATCGGCGGCGGCGGCGATGTCGGCGACCTCGAAGCAGAGATGGTGGATGCCGCCCGCCGGGTTCTTCTCCAGGAAGCCGGCGATGGGGGAGTTCTCGCCGAGCGGATGGAGGAGCTCGATCTTGGTGTTGGGCAGTTCGACGAAGACCACGGTCACGCCGTGCTCCGGCAGGTCCTGCGGCGCCGAGACCTTCGCGCCGAGGCCGGCGTAGCGGTCGGCGGCCGCCGCGAGGTCTGGAACGGCGATGGCGACGTGGTTGAGCGCTCCGAGCACGGTCTTCTCCTGATCAATCCTGTTTCCGGCATGCCGGCAGCGGCAGTGTAAAGCGCGCCGCATCGAAAACAATTCCCCGCATACCCCACTTTGGTCGGCATCGCCGGGCCGCACGGCTATCGAAAAAGTGAACACCGCGACGGTCCGTCCTGGCTTATCATCCGCGCCTCGCCGGAAAACGACACGACAGGAGGATCGCATGACGCGCCTGACCGCCAAGGACTTCCCGCAGGAACTGCTCGAGCTTTACGACTTCTATGCGCACGGCCGGATCACCAAGCGCGAGTTCCTCGACCGCGCGGCGCGCTACGCCGTAGGCGGCGTGACGGCGGCGGCGATCCTCGCCTCGCTCAGCCCCGACTATGCGCTCGCCCAGCAGGTCGCCTTCACCGACCCGGACATCGTCGCGGAATACATCACCTATACCTCGGAGAAGGGCAACGGCGAGGTGCGCGCCTATCTCGTGCGCCCCGCCAAGGTGGAGGGCAAGGCGCCGGGCGTGGTCGTCGTGCACGAGAACCGGGGCCTCAATCCCTATATCGAGGACGTGGCGCGGCGCGTGGCCAAGGCCGGCTTCGTGGCGCTCGCGCCCGACGGGCTCACCTCCGTCGGCGGCTATCCCGGCAATGACGAGAAGGGCCGCGAGCTGCAGCAGACGGTCGACCCGGAAAAGCTGATGAACGACTTCTTCGCCGCCGTCGAATACCTGATGGCAAGCGAGCTCACCACCGGCAAGGTCGGCATCACCGGCTTCTGTTACGGCGGCGGGGTGGCGAACGCGGCCGCCGTCGCCTATCCGGAGCTCGCCGCCGCCGTCCCGTTCTACGGCCGCCAGGCACGGCCGGAGGACGTGCCGCGCATCAAGGCGCCGCTGCTCCTGCACTACGCCGAGCACGACGACAACGTCAACGCCGGCTGGCCGGCCTACGAGGCGGCGCTGAAGGCCGCCGGCACCACCTACGAGGCCTATATCTATCCCGGCGTCAACCACGGCTTCCACAACGATTCGACGCCGCGCTACGACGAGGCGGCCGCCAAGCTCGCCTGGGACCGCACCATCGCCTGGTTCCAGCGCTATCTCGCCTAGACGCCGCGGGGAACCATTTGAGGGCCTTCCGGCGTTGAGGCGCGACAAGCCGCAAACGCCGGGAGAGGACCGTGCCCGTCATCGCCACCGCCGCCTGGTCGATACCCAAGACCGTGGCCGCCCGCTTTCCGCAGGAAGGCTCCGGCCTTGCCCGCTATGCCGCGGTCTTTCCCGGCGTCGAGGTCAACTCGACCTTCTACCGCCGCCATCGGCCGGACACGTTTGCGCGCTGGGCCGGTTCGGTCCCGGACGATTTCCGCTTCGCGCTGAAGATGCCGCGCGAGATCACCCACGCGAAACGGCTTGCCGGCATCTCGGGATTGTTCGCCGAATTCCTCGGCGATATCGCCCCGCTCGGCGAGAAGCGCGGGCCGCTGCTCTGCCAGCTCCCGCCGTCGCTCGCCTTCGACGCGCGGGTGGCGGGGGAAGCCTTCGCCGCGATGCGCGACACCCATGCCGGACCGATCGTCATCGAGCCGCGCCATGCGAGCTGGACGGGCGAGACGGCGCGAGAGTTGCTGCGACGGTTCCGGATCGACCGCGTCCTGGCCGATCCGCCCCTCATCTGGCGCGGCGACGACTTTCCGACGGCGAGCTATGTCCGCCTTCACGGCAAGCCGAAGGTCTACTACTCCTCCTATGACGGGAAGGAGATCGACGCATTCCTGGAGAAGCTCGCTCCGGACGGCTGGTGCGTCTTCGACAACACGGCCTCGGGCGCCGCCATCGAGAATGCGTTGACCGCGCTTGACCGGCTGCGCCCGGAACCAGGATCGGGAGCCGGCATGGCGGATCGTCGATCCTAGAGCATTTCCGCTTTTCTCCGAATCGCGAAAACGCTCTATCCTTTTGTTTTCACGCAATTCCGGACGCAAAACCGCTGCACACTTTTGCTGGAATTGCTCTAGCGCACCGAGCCCTGCGCCGGCTGGTCCGTCTCGGCCTCGCCGAGGCCCGTTCCGCCGCCGCCCATGCCGCCTCCCGTTCCCATGCCGCCGCCACCGCCGCTCCGGCCTCCGCCCTCGGCACGGTTGCGGCCGCCGCCGCCGGAGCCGGAAGGCCGGGCAGGTCCCTGCCGCGGAATGTCGAGATCGCCCGGCACGGGATCGAGGTCGAGCGCATCGCGGATGAAGTCGCGCAGCGACACCACGAGATCGCCCGTCTCGACCGGGCGGCCGGCGACCAGCTCGCGCGCCGCCTTCTCGGCGAGCCGCACCTGCTCCTCGGTGCCGAGCAGGACGATATCCGACAAGGCGGCCTCGACGGCATCGCGGATGCGCCGGGCGCGGTCCGAGCCGGACAGCGCCTCCTCGGCCGGATCGGCCTGCCGCCGGCGCAGGTCGCCGAGATGGGTCGGGTCCACCAGCAGGCTTCCCGTGAAGGAGCCGCCCAGCACCTTGTAGGCGGCGATCAGCGTCTTCAGGCGCTCGTTGATCTGCCGGTTCGCCCGCTCGCGGCGCTGCTGGATGGTGAACATCATGATGAGCCGGATGCCCATGCTGATCAGCGTGAAGACGGCGAGCCCGATCAGGGTCAGGATCAGGTTCTGCCAGGAGCTGAAATCGAGACCGCGCACCGCATCCTCCGAGCTGGCCACCATCGGCCGACCATAGTTAGACGATTTCGAGATCGGCGCACAGCGGCAGGTGATCGGAGGCGCGGCGGGCGGCGGGCGTGTCGTGCACCCAGGCGCGCGCCACGCGGATGCCGTCGCCGACGAGGACATGGTCGATGCGCAGGAGCGGCAGGCGCGAGGGAAAGGTCGCCTTCGGCACGCCGCCCGCCGCCATCTGCGCGTCCCGCAGGCGGCGGGTGAGGAGCCGGTAGCAGGCAGAGCGGCCGACCGCGTTGAGATCGCCCACCAGCACGATGCGCGCATCGTCCGGCATGTCCGCACCGAGCCAGCCGGGTCCCAGCAGCGCCTCCGCCTGCCGGGCGCGGTCCGCCCCCGACAGGCCGAGGTGGGTGACGAAGACCTGCAGGCGCGCCGCCGGCAACGTGACCTCGACCCACAGCGCCCCGCGCGGCTCGCCGCGCGAGGGCAGCACGCCGGCCTTGACGAGGCGCGTGGGCAGCGCCGTCAGCAACGCGTCGCCGTAGCGCTCCTCCTCCAGATGCAATGCCGGGTGGAAGTGCGAGATCATCTCCAGATGCGTGGCGATCGCCTGCGCCTGGTCGATGCCGCCGCTGCGGGCGCGCGCCACGTCCACCTCCTGCAGCGCGACGATATCCGCCTCGCATTCGGCGATCACGCCTGCGATGCGGGCCGGGTCTAGCCGGCGGTCGGTGCCGAAGCAGCTGTGCACGTTGTAGGTCGCAATGCGGAGGTTCATCGCCGTCCGCGGTCACCAGCCTGCCGGCTCGCAGGCGTCGGGATAGCGGCGAAGGGCGCGCGCAGCAGTGCCGCCGCCGCCTCCGCCCAGGCCGGCAGCGGCCACCAGGGCGCGACGGGATCGACGATCCCGGTTCCGGGCACCGCCTCCACCGCCCCCTTGCCGGCAGCCTCGGGAAAGGGCCTGAGCCCCCTCGCCCCGCCGTTCAGCGCATCCACGGCGGCGACCAGCGATCCTTCCGCGTTCACCGCGGCGGTGAAGGAGTCCGGCACGGTGCCGAGATGCTCGGCGAGCAGGCGGTCCCGCAGCCGGCGGATCGCCTGCCTCTCCTGCGGGCGGCGCGCCTCGATGGCGGCGTCGAGCTCGGTGTCGAGCCCTTCGCTGCGGTGGTTGAGGTTGGCCGAGCCGATCCGCACGAAGGCGTCGTCGACGACGATCAGCTTGGAATGGACGTTGATCTCCCGTTCGCCGCCGTCCGCGGTCGGCACGACGGGATAGAAGGCACGCAGGCGGCCGTGCCGGTCCGCCCGCGCGAGGCGCCGCAGGAAGCGGTCGCGGTTGGCGCCGAGCACCAGCCGCTCGATCGTGCCGTGTGCGCTGAGCGTCGTCACGACCACCACCTCCGGCCCGTTCGGCTCGGCGAGCCGCTCGCAGAGCAGGCGGCAGACCCGCTGCGAGGCGAAATACTGGGTCTCGATATAGATGTGCCGGCGCGCCGCATTAAGGGCGGAAAGCGTCAGCTCGATCGCCTCCGACGCGCCTTCCCGCCCGCGGAAGGCCGGCTCCGTGCGGGCGAAGGCGACGTGGCTTTGCGCAAGATCGGCCTCGTTGAGGCCGACGGTGCCCGGCGTATCGCAGGCCGGGACGTCCACGCCGGTGGCAAGAGCCCAGCGGTGCCGGCCGACGGCGCCCACGAGCCGTGCCGCCTCGCCTTCCAGCGCGAGCTGGACGTCGTGCACCGGCCCGTAGGACCGGCCGGACGGCTTCGTCCGCCGCGGGTCGTCTGCCGCATGGTCGCTCGTGTCCCAGCGCTTGGCGGTGAGATCGATGCCGCCGACGAAGGCGACGCGGTCGTCCACCACCACGAACTTCTGATGATGCGACGCGCGCAGCGGATGTCCGCTGTCGAAGGCGAGCAGGATGCGGGGATGGGAGGACCAGTAGCGCTTGCGGAACATCGCCAGCGACTTGCCGGAATAGACCGGCCCCATCGCCCAGATGAGGACGCGGATCGTCAGCTCCGGGCGCGACTGCACCAGGCGGAGCAGCGTCTCCCCGAGCGTCGGCGAGGCCGGATCCTCCGGGCGGAGCCGGATATCCGGGTTGAAGTCCCATCCGACGATCCAGATCTCGCGGCGCGCCTCGGCGAACGCTGCCTCCAGCGCGCGGAAATAGGCCTGCCCGTCGACGAGGAAGCCCACGCGGTCGGCATTCGCCACCCGCCAGGCATTGCGGCCCGGGCGGACGATGGAGAGATAGGCCCCGCCATCGGGGGCATGGGGCCAGGAGCCTTCGTTCTTCACTGCGTGCCTGCCTTGATGGTCTGTGGACGGGACGTTCTGCGAGGAAATCCGCGGGCGCCCGATTGGTTCCCGTGCGCGGAACCAAAGACGGGAAAGCGGCGTTGGTCCGCCGACAGCAACCGGATGCCCGCCTTTCCCATGAAATTTCCCAGCGCGACCTACCGCCTGCAATTCCGCAACGGCATGGATTTCGACAGGGCGTGCCGGCTCGTGCCCTATCTCGCCGATCTCGGCATCAGCCATCTCTATGCCTCCCCCGTGGCGACGGCCGTCACCGGCTCCACCCACGGCTACGACGTCACGCGGCCGAACGAGATCGATCCGGCGATCGGCGGCCTCGACGGCCTGCGGCGGTTCGCCGAGGCACTCCATGTCCGTGGACTCGGCCTCATCCTCGACATCGTGCCCAACCACATGGCCGCGAGCC
Source organism: Shinella pollutisoli (assembly GCF_024609765.1). Lineage (GTDB taxonomy): Bacteria > Pseudomonadota > Alphaproteobacteria > Rhizobiales > Rhizobiaceae > Shinella > Shinella pollutisoli. Next base: position 22,087 of record NZ_JANFDG010000032.1, on the reverse strand, counting down.
TCGAAAATCCCTGGTGGCGCAGCGTCGTCGCGCTGGGGGAGGAAAGCCCCTACGCCCGCTATTTCGACATCGACTGGTCCGAGCGCCTGACGCTTCCCTTCCTCGGCCACGATTTCGACCACGAGCTTACGGAAGGCACCATCGCCCTCGCGCTCGATCCCCGCCACGGCGACCTCGCGCTCAATTATTACGAGCACTTCTTCCCGCTTCATCCGCGCACGCATGCGCTCGCGGGCGACGCGACGGATGCCGAGGCCCTCGCGGCGATCTCCAGGGACCGCGCACGGCTTGCCGCGATCCACGATGCCCAGCCGTGGCGGCTGACGGAGTGGACGACGGCGGCCCGGCATCTGAGCTATCGCCGCTTCTTCGAGATCACCGGCCTCGTCGGCCTGCGCGCCGAGGACGAGACCGTCTTTTCCGATGCGCACCGCCTCGTCCTCGATCTTGTCGAGGACGGAACGGTCGACGGGCTCAGGATCGACCATGTCGACGGCCTCGCCGACCCGCGCGCCTATCTCGACCGTCTGCGCGCGGCCGTCGGCCCCGAGGTCTACATCGTCGTGGAGAAGATCCTCGAAAAGGACGAGGCGTTGCCGGCGGGCTGGCCGGTGGAGGGCACGACGGGCTACGAGTTCATCGCCGCGCTCAGCGAGGCCCTGGTGGACGAGCGCGAGGGCGGCCGGCTCATGCGGGCCTTTTCACCGCTCCGCCCGGCCGGCCAGGGCGACAGCTACGAGGCGGCGCGGCGCGCCGCCAAGCGGAAGATGCTGACGGAGAATTTCGCCGGCGAGACGGCCTATGTCACCGGCCTCGCCATGAAGCTCGCGGGCGGCGGCATCGCGCGGGAGACCCTCGCCGAGGCGATCCGCGCCTTCATCGTCGCCCTGCCGATCTACCGCACCTATGCGACGGCGGAGGGCGCCGATGCGCAGGACCGCGAGCGGGTACGCGCCGTCTGCGCGGAGGCGAAGCGCGATACGGACGACGCAGCGGTCCACGGGGCGCTGGACATCCTTTCCCGCCTGCTTCTCGACACGCCGGGCGCCGGGACCTTCCGGGCGCGCTTCCAGCAGCTGAGCGGCCCGATCATGGCGAAGGCGCTGGAGGACACGCTGTTCTACCGGGAAAACGCCTTCATCGCCTTGAACGAGGTCGGCGGCGATCCCGGCCGGCCGACGGAGGGCGTGGCCGCCTTCCATGCGGCGATGCGGGCGCGCGCGGAGCGGATGCCGCGCGGCCTCTCCGCCACCTCCACCCACGACACCAAGCGCGGCGAGGACGCGCGGGCGCGGCTCTACGCCCTGAGCGAGGCGCCCGAGACCTGGATCTCGGCGGTGCGCCGCTGGCAGGCCGGCAACGCGCCGCGCCGCCGCGACCACGGGAACGGCCCCGTGCCGGAGCCGGCGGTCGAATGGCTCGTCTACCAGGCGCTCGCCGGAATCTGGCCGGTCGAGGGGCTTGCCGGCCGCTCGACCGGCGACCTCCTCGGCACGCGGATGCGCGGCTACATGGAGAAGGCGCTGCGCGAGGCGAAGCTTGCCACCGACTGGACGCGGCCGGACGTCGACTACGAGCGCAAGGTCGTGGGCTTCGCCGACGACCTTCTCGCTGACGCGGATTTTTGCGCGGACTTCGAGGAGACGCTCTCCCCCTTCATCGAGGCGGGCATGACGAACGCGCTGGCGCAGCTCGTCCTCAAGCTCACCGCACCCGGCATTCCCGACCTCTACCAGGGCAGCGAGCGCTGCGATTTCTCGCTCGTCGATCCCGACAACCGCGCCGCCATCGATCCCGACGCGCTCGTCGTCCCGCGCGAAAAACCGCCGTTCGGCCGCACGAGCTTCCGCGACCACAAGCAATGGCTGGCGGCCACGCTGCTGCATGCCCGGCGCGGCGCGCCGCCCGGCCTGTTCGACGGGCCCTACCTGCCGCTCGACACCGACCGGCATGCGCTCGCCTTCCTGCGCGGCACGCCGGCCGCCTTCGCGATCGCCGTCGTCCCCCGCCTCACCTACGCGCGCACCCTGCCGGCCGGGATAAAGCTCCCCCTGCCCGCCGCCTTCGCGGACCGTGCGGTGACGAACCTCCTCGACGGGCAGGCAGGCCGGACCGCGGCGACCTTCACCGCGGAGCCGCTTGCCGTCTATCTTTCGGCAGAGGCCTGAGCCTCGTCAAAGCCTGCCGGCGATCGTTTGCGCAATCAATGCCAGTGAGACGGCGCCGGCGTCGGGATGGCCGATGCTGCGCTCCGCCAGCGGGCGGGCGCGGCCGAGCTTCGGCGTCAGCGGCGCGGTCGCCCGGGCGGCCGCCTCGCAGACGTCGCTCGCCTGCCGCCAGGCCTCCTGCAGGGACCGGCCGCCGCCGGCCGCCGCCTCCAGCGCCTCCACGAAGGGAACGAAGGCGTCGACCAGCGTCTTGTCGCCGGGCCTGGCGCCGCCGAGCCGCATGACGTCGTCGAGCGCGGCGCGGGCGCCGCGGACGACGTCGGCGTCGCCGAAGGCCGTCTCGTCGGAGAAGGCGGAGCTCCAGGAGCGCAGGAGCAGGCCCCAGATCGCGCCCGACGTGCCGCCGGCGCGATCCGCCCAGGCGTCGCCGGCCGCGGCCAGCGCGCTTCTCGCGCCGGCACCCCTGGCGACGGCATCGTCGATCGCCTCGCGCGCGGCCATGGCGCCGCGGCGCATGCCCTGGCCGTGGTCGCCGTCGCCGGCGAGCGCATCGATGCGGCCGAGTTCGGCTTCCGCCTCGCCAAGCGCCGCGACGACCGCGCCGAGGATGCCGGCAAGGCAGCGGGCGCCTTCGCGCGAGGCGTCGGACGCGGGACCATAGGCGGGCGCCTCGTCCTCGGCGCCGTCCCGCACCGGGGCGGGCTCGGTGCGGAAGGCCTCGCCGCGGCGGAAGACCGGCGTGTCGCAGGGCGCGAGCCAGAGGCCTTCCAGCTCCTCGTCGAGCCAGAGCACGGTGAGCGAGCAGCCCTGCATGTCGAGGCTCGTCACGTATTCGCCGACCTCCGGTGCCACGAGATCGACGCCGGCCGCCTCCAGCCGGTCCGCGATGGCACCCCACAGCACGAAGAGCTCCTCGTATTTGGTCGCGCCGAGGCCGTTGAGCAGCACGGCGGCGCGGCGGGCGCCGGCCGGCCGCTCCGCCAGCACCGTCTCCGAGAGCAGTCGCGCCAGTTCACCGGCCGGCACGATGTCCATTTCGCGGATGCCGGGCTCGCCGTGGATGCCGAGGCCGAGCGCCATCGTGCCCTTGGGAACGGTGAAGAGCGGTTCGGTGGAGCCGGGCAGCGTGCAGCCGCCGAAAGCGACGCCGAAGGAGAAGGTGCGGGCATTGGCGCGCCGCGTCACGCGCTCGACCGCGTCGAGGGAAAGCCCGGCTTCCGCGGCGGCACCCGCCACCTTGAAGACGACGAAATCGCCGGCGATGCCGCGCCGCTTCAAATGTTGGTCGGCCGGCGCGCTCGCCACGTCGTCGGTGACGGTGAGGATACGCACGTCGATGCCCTCGGCACGCAGCCGCTCGGCGGCGACGCCGAAGTTCAGCACGTCGCCGGCATAGTTGCCGAAGCCGAGCAGGATGCCGCCGCCGTGGTGGGCGTTGCGGCAGACGCGGGCGACCGCCGCCGTGGAGGGCGAGGCGAAGATCTCGCCGGCGACCGCCGCATCCGCCATGCCCGGCCCGACATAGCCGGCGAAGGCGGGATAGTGGCCGGAGCCGCCGCCGACGACGACCGAGACCTTGCCGGCCGGCACCGCGGTGGAGCGAACGACCCCGCCCTTCACCAGCCGGACATGGCGGCCGTAGACGCGCGCGAATCCGGCGAGCGCCGCCGACGCGAAGGTCTCCGGGTCATCGACGATCTTGGTCATTCCATTCCTCCTCGCATGAGATTTCGCCGCGAGGATGCAACATCGCCCGGGCCAAGAAAAGGGCGAAACCGCCTACAGGCTGACGCGGTTGAACCGGGCGAGATGTTCGGTGACAGCCGCCACTTCCTGCGCCCGCCGTGCCTCGTCCCAGCCGAGCGCCGAGGCGGCGATGGCGGCAATCTCGGCAAGTGCGGCCGCCGTCAGCCGGCCCTCGATGGCGAGCGTCGTGCGGCGCATGACGATGTCGGCGAGATGCTCGACATGCTCGTTGCGGGCGATCCAGTCGATCTCGGCGCGGCCGTAGCCGTCGAGATGGGCAAGCGGCGCATCGCCGGTCGCGGCCGCATGGGCGATCACGGGCTCGGCCGTCGTGCCGTAGCGGCCGAGCAGGGCCTCGACGCGCGCGGGAGCGAGGCCGCTTTTCGCCGCGTGGTCGGCGATCCAGGCGCGGCGCGCCGCCGCATCCGCCGGGAAGCCGCGCCCGCCGCCGATCGGCAGCATGCGCGTGCTCGCCTTGCGCGGCCGCTTGAGGCGGGCAAGCAGCGTGTCGGCCACCTCCTCCGCGAAGCCGCGGAAGGTGGTCCATTTGCCGCCGACCAGCGAGACGACGGGAAAGGGGCGGTCGCCGGCAGGCTCGGCTACCGGGGCGGAATGGTCGCGGCTGATGAGGCCGGGCTGGCTGGCGTCGGAGGCCGGCAGCGGCCGGATGCCGCTATAGGCATAGACGATCTGCTCGCGCCCGAAGGAAAGCCGCGGCAGGAGCGAGCGGAGGCTGGCGAGGAAATAGTCGATCTCGTCCTCCTCGCAGCGCACGTCGTCCGGGTCGTCCGCCTTGATGTCGGTCGAGCCGACCAGCGCCAGGTCGAGATAGTCGTAGACGAGGCAGATGCGCCCGTCGTCGGCCTCGAAATAGATCATCCGGCCCTTGAGGCTTTTCACCAGCTCCGGGTGGTCGAGCAGGATATGCGAGCCCTTGGTGCCGCCGATCAGCTTGCCCGGAACGCCGAGCGTCGCATTGACCTTGTCGATCCACGGCCCCGCCGCATTGGCGACGACGCCCGCCTCGACGCACCGCTCGCCGCCCTTCGCATCGGCGATCCGGAGAATGCCTCCCTTGCGGCCGAGGAGCGTCGCGAAATTGAGCGCGCGGGAGCCGGGGCTCGCGTCAAGCCCGTCCTTCACCAGCTCCCAGACGAGACGTTCCGGACGGCTGACCCTGGCGTCGTAGTAGATGCCGCCGGCGACGATGCGCGGCGTGATCTCCGGCATCTCGGCGAGCGCGGCGCTGCGCAGCATGAAGCGGTGCTTCGGCATCACCCGGTGGCGCGCGCCGTAGAGGTCGTAGAGCGCAAGGCCGATCTTGACGAGGAGCGCGCCGCGGCTGCGCGGCGCGGTGGTCGAGCCGAGCAGCGTGCGCAGCGCCGCCCAGGCGCCCTTCGCGAAGGAGAAGGAGGGGATGAAGGTCGGCAGCGGCTCGACGCAGTGCGGCGCGTTGCGGAGCAGCAGGTTGCGCTCCAGCGTCGACTGCGCGACGAGCCCGAGCTCGCCCGTCTCCAGATACTTGATGCCGCCGTGGATGAGGCGGGAAGGGGCAGCACTCGTGCCGGAGCCGTAATCGGCCTTGTCGACGATCAGGCACGTCAGCCCCTGCAGGCAGAGGTCCCGGAAGAGGCCGGCGCCGTTGATGCCGGCGCCGAGGATGACGACGTCGAAGGTCTCGACCGCGGTGTCTGTCATGGCATGGATTCCTGTCACTCTCCCGCGCCGCCGAGCCGGCGGAGCCGCGGCCACAACGGCCGCATGGCCTCGGCGAGATCGAGGAACAGGCGATAGCGTTCCTCATGGGCCTGCTGCCGGGCGGGGTCCGGCTGGTGGGTGGTCTCGATGGCCGCGAGGTCGCGCGGGTCGTCGGTCGGCGAGGCGAAGAGCCCGGCGCCGGCACCCGCGCAAAGGGCGGCACCCCAGGCGGCCGCCTCCTCGGTCCGCGTCGCGGTAACGGGCAGGCCGAGGATGTCGGCGAAGAGGCCGGCCATCGCAGGATTGCGCGAGACGCCGCCGGTCAGCCGCGCCGAGGTCGGGGAAAACCCGTCGCGGAGCGCGTCGACGTGGACACGATGGTTGAAGGCGATGCCCTCCAGCACGGCGCGCACTAGGTCGCCCCGGTCGTGCCAGGCGTTGAGGCCGTAGAAGCCGGCGCTCGACGCACCGCCGAAGGGCGAGCCGAACAGATAGGGATGGAAGAACACGCTCGACGGGCGTTGTCGCGCCGCGTCGAACTCCCGGCCGAGGACGGCATGGATGCCGTCCGCCGCCTCGCCGGCGCAGAAGCGTTCGATGAACCAGTCGTAATTCGCCGTCGAGGCGGGCGAGATCGACATGTTGTTCCACTCGCCGGGCGCAATCCCGTTGCGGCAGAACCAGCGGCCGTCGACCTTCGGTGCGCGCGAGACCGTCTCGTTGATGGAATAGGTGCCGGCAATCACCGCCACCACGCCCTCGCCGTAGCCGCCCATGCCCAGCGCGGAGGCCGTCACGTCATGCAGACCGGCCATGACGGGCGTGCCGGCGACAAGGCCGGTCCGCCGCGCCGCCTCTTCCGTCACGCCGCCGACGATCTCCGTCGAGGCAGCCATCGGCGCCACGCGGCCGGCGAGCCGGTCGAGCCCATAGAGGGCGAAGGCCTCCGGCGCATAGTCCTGCGTCCCGACGTCGGTGAAGGAGGTGCTCGCCTCGGTGCGGTCGGTGCCGATCGTGCCGCAGAGGCAGAAGCGCAGCCAGTCCTTCGCGGCGATGAAATGCGCGATCCGCCCGTAGCGCTCCGGCTCCCGGTCGCGGATCCAGGCGAGGATGGCCGAAGGCGCGGAGGCGTGCGGCCGCTGGCCGGTGAGGTCGAGCGCGCGCGCACCCACCTCGCCGGCGTTCCAGGCCTCGGCGATGCCATCGGCGCGCGTGTCGAGCGAGACGATGGCGTTGCCGAGCGGGCGGCGGTCCTCGTCGAGCAGGTAGATGCCGTCGCCATGGGCGGTCGCGGCGATGCCGACGATGTCGGAGGCCGGACGGCCGCAGGCCTCGACCGCCTCGCGGATGGCGTCGGCGGTCGCAGCCCACAGGCCGTCCATGTCGCGCTCGACATGCTGCGGCGCCGGGATGAGCTGCGGGACGCGGCGCCGCGCGATGGCGAGCACCGTCCCGTCCGCGTCGAAGACGACGGCCTTCGTCACCGTCAGGCCGCTGTCTATACCCAGGATTACGGGCATGTCTGTCTTCCTTTCAGCCCCGGGGCTACCTCATGTATGTGACGTGTCCTCGCGATACCCCCCTCTGGCCTGCCGGCCATCTCCCCCTCAAGGGGGGAGATTGGACGGGGTATCGTTTCGCCCAACGCAAACGCTGCGACTTGAGCAAGATTCTCGCGTCTTGCCGATCTCCCCCCTTGAGGGGGAGATGGCCGGCAGGCCAGAGGGGGGTGGCGAAGGCCGCAGCGCATTCCTGTTCTTTCAGCCGGAGCGCTCCGCCTCGGCCACAACCACGTTGATCCCCTTCGAGCGCATGCGCGACAGGTGGGAGATCGGGATATCCTCATCGACGATCACCGCGTCGAACTCGGTGAGCGCCGCGAAATGGTGGAGCGCCCGCCGCTCGAACTTCGTATGGTCGGCGAGAAGCACGCGCTTGGCGGCACTCTCGAACATCGCCCGCTTCGTCTCGACGGTCTCCGGCGACTGGTGGAAGACGACGTCGTCGACGATGGCCGACAGCGACATGAACACGGTATCGGCGCGCAGGCGCCGGATCTCGTGGGTGGTGATGTGGCCCATGAAGGCGTTGCACCAGTTGTAGAACTGCCCGCCGAGGCCGACGAGCGTGAGGTCGTTCACCTCCTTCAGCTCGTTGATCAGCACGAGCGAATTGGTGATGACGGTGAGCGGCACCTTGGCCGGCAGCAGCGCGGCCATGCCGTGCACGGTCGTCGCGTCGTCGAGGAAGATCGCCTGGCCCGGCTCGACGAAGCGCATGGCGGCCCTGGCGATCGCCTTCTTCTCCTTCGCCTGCTTCGTCGCGCGGTAGGCATCGCTCGATTCGATCAGGCTCGTGGGGGCGGCGGAGACGATGCCGCGCGTCTTGCGGAAGAGGCCGCGGCTCACCAGCTCGTCGACGTCGCGATGCGCGGTCATCAGGCTGATGCCGAAGCGCTCGGTCAGGTCCTCGATGCGGATCGAGCCCTCGGCGATGACCGTCTCGGCGATCATCTGGCGGCGCACGAGCTGGCGCGCATGGCGGCTGTCGCTCGGCAGCTCTTCCGAAAGCAGGTCCTTGACGTCGACTTTCTTGTTCACGGGGGCGCCTGCCTTGATTTCGAGGATAGGAGGTTTCGTATCTCGTATCGGGCGGCAAGGAAAATGCCAAGCGAAGGGGGGGAGCGCCCGAAAGGGCGCTCCCGGTTTCGGATCACTCGCTGAGGACGAAGGGCGCCGTGTACTTGTCGACGTTGTCCTTGGTGATCAGCAGGCAATCGAAGAGCTGCTTCTCGCTCGCAGCCCCCGTGGCTCCGGTCTTGATCACGTTGTCGGCCTGCTTGACGGCCTCCTCCGAGAAAACGGCGACCGGCTGGAGCACGGTGTACTGCAGCTCGCCGGCCTTGATGGCGGCGACCGCGTCCGGCGAGCCGTCGAAGCCGCCGACCTTGACCTGGTCGAGCTTGCCGGCTTCCTTCAGCGCGGCGATGGCGCCGAGCGCCATCTCGTCGTTGCCGCTGATCACGCCGATGATGTCGGGGTTGGCCTGCAGCAGCGACTGCATCTTGGCGTGACCCTTCGTGCGGTCCCAGTCGGCCACTTCACGGCCGACCTTTTCCAGGTCCGGGTACTGCGTCAGGATGGTCTCGTAGCCGTTCGAGCGGGTCGCCGCGTTGTTGTCGGCCGGGTTGCCGAAGAGCTCGACATACTTGCCGCTCTCGCCGATCGCCTCGACCCACTGCTGCGCGCCAAGGGCCGCACCCTGGGCATTGTTCGAGACGAGCTGCGCCTTGGCGAGGCCTTCCTGGTTGATCTCGGCATTGACGAGAAGGACCGGGATGCCGGCGGCGACCGCCTTCTTGACCGCACCGACCGAGCCGTCGGCATTGGCCGGATCGAGGATGATCGCGACGGACTTGTTGGTGATGGCCGTGTCGATCAGGTTGCTCTCGGTGTTGGTGTCGCCCTTGTGGGCGGCGACGTTGGCGGTGTAGCCGAGCTTCTCGGCCGTCGCCTTGGCGACTTCGCCTTCCGTGAACCAGTACGGGTTGGACGGATCGTTGACGATGATCGTCATCAGGCCTTCCGCCCAGGCCGAGCTGAACAGCAGCGGCGTTACGGCTGCGGCCGCCAAGAGTACGCGCATTCCTTTTTTGAACATGGTCTCACTCCCTTTCTATGAGCTTGGGTTGCCGGATACCGGCGATACTTTCCGCGTCCGGGCCGATCGTCGCTCCGCTATCCCGGCCGCGGTCAGTTCCGTGGACGCCGCCTTTCAGCGGCGGCCGTATTTGAAGCTGTTGAGCAGCACCGCCGTCACGATCACCGCGCCCGTGAAGACCGTCTGCCAGTAGGCCGAGACGCCGATGATCACGAGGCCGTCCGACAGGAAGCCGATCACGAAGGCGCCGAGCATGGTGCCGATCACCGTGCCGCGCCCGCCCGTCAGCGCCGCCCCGCCGATGACGACGGCGGCGATCGCCGTGAGCTCGTAGGTGGTGCCGGCCGTCGGGCCCGCCGAGGTCAGCTGCGAGGAGAGCACGAGGCCCGCGACCGCCGCGCAGACGCCGGAGAGCACGTAGACGACGATCTGCACGCGCTTGACCGGCACGCCCGACAGCTCCGCCGCCCGCTCGTTGCCGCCCGAGGCATAGAGCCAGCGGCCGAAGGCGGTGCGCGTCAGGAGCACATGGCAGATGACGGCGAAGACGAGGAGCACGATGACGCCGATCGGCACGCCGGCGAGCCGGTTGAAGCCGAGCCAGTCGAAGCCGGTATTGCCGAGCTCCGGGCGGCCGCCGAGATTGTTGTAGGTGAGGCCGTTGGTCATCAGGAGCGCGATGCCGCGGGCGACGTAGAGCACGCCGAGCGTGGCGACGAAGGCCGGCACGCGCAGATAGGCGATGAGCACCCCGTTGACCGCGCCGACCACGGCCCCCATCAGGCAGGTCAGCACCACCACGACCCAGACGGAGGGATAGAGGATCACGCCGATCTGCGGCAGCGCCACGCCCTGCATCAGGAAACCCGCCACCACGCCGGCAAGCCCCAGCGTCGAGCCGACGGAGAGGTCGATGCCGCCGTTGAGGATGACGAGCAGCATGCCGATCGCCAGGAGGCCGAAGATCGCCACGTGCGAGGCCATGATCAGGAAGTTGCTGACGGTGAAGTAGTTCGGCGACATCAGCGAGAAGACCACGACGATCGCGATCAGCGCGAAGAAGGCGCGCCCCTCGAAGAGCAGCTCGACGAAGCTCTTCCTGCGCTTGCCGCCGCTGACAGCCGTTTTCGTGTCGATTGCGGGTGTGACTGACATGCTTTGAGCGCTCCTAATGGGCAACCACGGCTTCACCCGAGGCGGCCATGATCTGTTCCTTGGTCGCGTCAGGACCGAATTCTGCGGAGATGCGGCCGCGCCGCATGACGAGGATGCGGTGGGCGATGCTCAGGCACTCGCCGACCTCGGAGGTGGTGTAGACGACGGCGAGGCCCTGCCTGGCACCCTCGGCGAGCAGCCGGAAGACCTCCGCCTTGGCGCCGATGTCGATGCCGCGGCTCGGCTCGTCGAGCAGGATGACCTCGGGGTTGGTCGCCAGCATCTTGCCGATGACCACCTTCTGCTGGTTGCCGCCCGACAGCGAGCCGATGGCGGCCGCCCCGCCGTCCGTCTTGATGTGGACCTTGCGGATCGCGTCGCTGATCAGCCCCGCCTCGCGGCTCGCCGAGGTGAAGAGGCCGCGCGTGAACGAGCCGATGCTGGCGAGCGACAGGTTGCGGCCGACCGTCATCGTCTGCACGAGACCGTCGCGCTGCCGGTCCTCCGGCACCAGTACGAGACCGTCGCGGATGCAGTCGGCGATCGACTGGCCGGTGACGTCGCGGCCCTTGAGATAGACCTTGCCGGCCGTGGCGCTGAGGCGCCCGGCGACGGTCTCGAGCAGTTCCGTCCGCCCCGCGCCCATCAGGCCGTAGATGCAGACGATCTCGCCGGAACGCACCGACAGCGACAGGCCGTCGACCACGGCATAGTCGGCGCCGCCCGGATCCGGGACGGTCAGCCCCTCGATCGACAGCGCCACGTCGCCCTTCTCGTAGCCCTCGGGCGGCGAGCCGAGGTCGAAATTGTCGCCGACCATGTGGCGGACGATCCATTCGAGGTCGATGTCCTTGCGCTCGGCATAGGCCGTCATCGTGCCGTCGCGCAGCACCACCGCGTGGTGGGTGATCTGCAGCGCCTCCTCGAGATGATGCGAGATGTAGACGATCGACACGCCGCGCGCGGTGAGGTCGCGGATGACCTTGAACAGCACCTCCACCTCGGAGGCGCTGAGCGCCGAGGTCGGCTCGTCCATGATCAGGATGCGCGAATTGACGGAGAGAGCGCGGGCGATCTCGACGATCTGCTGCTGGCCGAGGCGCAGGTCCTCGACGGGGGTGAGGGGATCGATGTCCTCCTCCAGTTCGGCCATCAGGAGGCGCGTCTGGCGCTCCTCTTCGGCGAAGTCCACGCCCGTCGCCGTCATGATCTCGCGACCCATGAAGATGTTGTCGCGGACGTTCATGTTGGGCGCGAGACTGAGCTCCTGATGGATGATGGAGATCCCGTGGTCGCGTGCTTGGGAGGATGACGCGAAGACGATCGGCTCTCCATCGAGGATGATCTCGCCGGAGGTGGGCTGCACCACGCCGGAGAGGATTTTCATGAGCGTCGACTTGCCGGCTCCATTCTCGCCGAACAGCGTCGTGACCTGGCCGCGGTGGATGTCGAAGTTGACGCCCTTCAGCGCATGGACGTTGCCGTAGGACTTCGCCACGTTGCGCGCGGCGAGCACGACTTCACCCTTCCTGCCGGAACCGTTCATCCCGCTCATTTGACGTCGAGCCTCACGGGGGTGACGATCCAGCTCTTCGGATTGACAAGCTTGAAGACGCCGACGACGGAGATGGTCTTGCCGGCGAGCGACGCCGGGTCGATGCCGGCGAGCACGGTCTTCTTGACCTCGTTGTTGATGGCCGAGCCAGCGTCCTGGTACTCGATCTGGTTGGTGAACTGGCCGAACTCGATCTTGCCGGTGGCGTCGCGCAGATCCGTGCCGTTGAGCGCCGGGCCGGTCTGGACGCGCACGACGAGCTCCTCCGGCAGGCCCTCGACGGCGACGACGTTGTAGTTCGACTTGCGCTCGCCGACGACGCCGGTGAGGGAAACCGGGATCACCGGCCCGGTTGACGTCGCGACGCCGTACTTCTCGCCGGCCGCCTTCTTGTCGGCGGCGATCGCCGCGGCGAGCGTCACGGCGTCGACGGCGCGCGCCTCCACATCCGCCTTGATGATCGGGAACTGCTCGGCGCCGAAGGCCTCCGGCGAGAACTTCTGCACGCGCACGTCGCTTTCCGAGCCGATGCGCACGACCGTCGTGTCGAGCGCCATCGCCCCCACCAGCACGACGGCGGCGGCGATCCCGATCCAGCGGCGGGCCTGCGAGGGCTGGGACGGCTTTGAAATCGTGGTGTCAGTCATGGCGGTTGACCTTGCGATGGGGCCGGAATTCAGCGGAGGGCGGCAAGCGGGATGGCGCGCGCAGGACCGCGCAAACGGCGGCCGGGCGTCGCGATCTTCCGTACGGAACATGTCATGACATCCTCCCCTTGCGGTCGCGCCGGCATGATCTCCTCACCCGCCTTGCGCTGCATTGCACACATTTTCGCAGTTGCGATATTTGCATGTTATAAGTCGCAGTTTATATGTTAAATTAACACCACCTGTCAATCGGACTTTTTCCACAGGTCCGGCAGCGCCGGCACCGCGAATCCAGGCCGACACGGCGTCGGAAAGCCATTCAACTCCGTGGCCCGGAATCGACGCCAAGTCCCTACCCCTTATCCGACAAGATTCGACGTCCTTTATTTGAAATCATATTAAATATCTGAATTTAATTGATAAAAATATCGGAAAGACGCACCGGCCGGTGCGGACAGGGCAGCCCCACGACAAAATCGGCCGGCCGTCGCGCCCTTTGCGCCACCCCAATCGCGCTGCCGTCTTTCCGTCTTTTACCCCATCATCATACGTGAAAAAAAATTCTTAGTCAGAAAAAATTTTCGAGACATAAGGTATCTTTGTGTTATATTCCTTCGGGTACCGGAAGATCCGCGCTATGCTGCCGCGACGCGATCTTGCGCGGGAGAGGATTTCGGGAGGAAGGGATGCTCCGTTTCATGTCGAGCGAAGCGATGCGGTCCGCCGCGGGCGCGGGAGAATCGTGGCATGGCTGAAGCCGCGGACCTGATCGTCGGCATCGACGCCGGCACCTCCGTCATGAAAGCGGTGGCCTTCACGCTTGCCGGCCGCCAGGTCGCCAGCGCCTCCGTCCGCAACACCTACAGCACCGGCGACGACGGCTCCGTCACCCAGTCGCTCGACCAGACCTGGCTCGACTGCACGCGCGCGCTGCGCGGGCTCGGGGAGAAGGTGGAAAACCTCGCCGCCCGCACCGCCGCCATCGCCGTCACCGGACAGGGCGACGGCACCTGGCTCGTCGGTGCGAAGAACCGCCCGGCCGCCGACGCCTGGCTCTGGCTCGACGCGCGCGCCGCCCCGACCGTCGAGCGGCTCGCCGCCGCCGAGGCCGACCGCGGCCGTTTCGCCGCGACCGGCACCGGTCTCAACACCTGCCAGCAGGGCGCGCAGCTTGCCCACATGGACCGGCATGTCCCGGAAATCCTCGCAGGCGCCGAGACGGCCATGCACTGCAAGGACTGGCTCTACCTGAACCTCACCGGCGTACGCGCCACCGACCCGTCCGAGGTGAGCTTCACCTTCGGCAATTTCCGCACCCGGCAATATGACGACGACGTGCTCGCCGCCCTCGGCCTGACGCACCGCCGCACGCTGCTGCCCGAGGTGATCGAGGGCACGGAGACCGTCCATCCGCTGACGGCCGAGGCCGCGCAGGCTTCGGGCCTTGCCGCCGGCACGCCCGTCTGCCTCGGCTATGTCGACATGGTCATGACCGCGCTCGGCGCGGGCGTGCGTAGCGCCGGCCTGAACGCCGCCTGCTCGGCGATCGGCTCGACCGGCGTGCACATGGTCGCCAAGCCCGTCTCCGAGGTGGTGCTCAATGCCGAGCGCACCGGCTACGTCATCACCCTGCCGATCCCCGGCCTCGTCACCCAGGTGCAGACCAACATGGGTGCGACGATCAACCTCGACTGGCTGCTGCAGCTCGGCGCCGACCTCCTCGGCGAGTTCGGCACGACCGTCGGCCTCGACGAGATGATCGCCCGCGTCGACCGGTGGTTTGCCGCGAGCAGGCCCGGCAACGTCCTCTACCACCCCTATATTTCCGAAGCCGGCGAGCGCGGCCCCTTCGTCAACGCGCGGGCGCGGGCGAACTTCACCGGCCTCGCGAGCCGCCACCGCTTCCCGGATCTCGTGCGCGCCGTCGTCGAAGGCCTCGGCATGGCGACGCGCGACTGCTACGCCGCCATGGGCACGCTGCCCCCCGAATTGCGCGTCAGCGGCGGCGCGGCCCGCTCGGCGGCGCTGCGCGGCACGCTTGCCGCGGCCGTCGGCGCGCCGGTGCGCGTCAGCACGCGCGAGGAGGCCGGCGCCGCCGGCGCCTCGATGATGGCGGCCGTCGCCATCGGCGCCTACCGCACGATGGACGATTGCATCGCCGACTGGGTGACGCCCGAACTCGGCGCGGCCGAACCGCCGAAGCCGGAGGACGCCGAGCGCATGACGCGGCTGTTTTCCGCCTACTCGACCGTCCGCCGCGGCATCGCGCCCGCCTGGGACATGCTGGCGGCGCGCTGAACGGAACGACGATTACGCCGCGTCCCGCGCGGCGTCGAAGGAGAAGCACATGAACGAGCCCGAATCCATCGACCTCTTCGTGATCGGCGGCGGCATCAACGGCGCGGGCATCGCCCGCGACGCGGCCGGCCGCGGCCTGAAGGTCGTGCTGTGCGAGAAGGACGATCTGGCGGAGGGCACCTCCTCGCGCTCCGGCAAGCTGGTGCACGGCGGCCTGCGCTACCTCGAATATTATGAGTTCCGGCTGGTTCGCGAGGCGCTGATCGAGCGCGAGGTGCTGCTCAACGCGGCCCCGCACATCATCTGGCCGATGCGCTTCGTGCTGCCGCACAGCCCTCAGGACCGTCCGGCCTGGCTCGTGCGGCTCGGCCTCTTCCTCTACGACCATCTCGGCGGCCGCAGGAAGCTGCCCGGCACGCGCACGCTCGATCTCTCCCGCGATCCCGAGGGCACGCCGATCCTCGACCAGTACACCCGCGGCTTCGAATATTCCGACTGCTGGGTGGACGATGCCCGCCTCGTCACGCTGAATGCGCTCGACGCCGCCGAGAGAGGCGCCGTCGTGCTGACCCGCTCGCCGGCCGTCTCCGCCCGCCGCGAGGACGGCGCCTGGGCCGTGACGACGAAGAGCAGCGTCACCGGCGAGACGCGCTCCTTCCGGGCGAAGTGCGTCGTCAACTGCGCCGGCCCCTGGGTCTCCGACGTCATCGACCGCGTCGCCGCCTCGAAATCCAGCCGCAACGTACGCCTCGTCAAGGGCAGCCACATCATCGTGCCGAAGTTCTGGACCGGCGCCAACGCCTATCTCGTGCAGAACCACGACAAGCGCGTCATCTTCATCAACCCCTACGAGGGCGACAAGGCGCTGATCGGCACCACCGACATCGCCTACGAAGGCCGCGCCGAGGACGTCGCCGCCGAAGAGGCGGAGATCGACTACCTGCTGAAGGCCGTCAACCGCTACTTCAAGGAGAAGCTGCGCCGGCAGGACGTGCTGCATTCCTTCTCCGGCGTGCGCCCGCTGTTCGACGACGGCAAGGGCAACCCCTCCGCCGTCACCCGCGACTATGTCTTCGACCTCGACGAGACCGGCGGCGCACCGCTGCTGAACGTCTTCGGCGGCAAGATCACCACCTTCCGCGAGCTTGCCGAACGCGGCATGCACCGCCTCAGGCACATCTTCCCCGCCATGGGGGCGGACTGGACGGAGAAGGCGCCGCTGCCCGGCGGCGACATGCCGAACGCCGACTACGAGACCTTCGCCAACGGCCTGCGCGACGCCTATCCCTGGATGCCGCGCAAGCTCGTACACCACTACGGCCGCCTCTACGGCACGCGCACGAGGAACGTCGTCGCCGGCGCCACGAGCCTCGACGGGCTCGGCCGGCATTTCGGCGGGCAGCTCTACGAGGCGGAGGTCCGCTATCTCGTCGCCACCGAATGGGCCGAGACGCCGGAGGACATCCTCTACCGCCGCACCAAGCACTATCTGCATCTGACGGACGCCGAGCGCGCGGCCTTTGCCGAGTGGTTCGCCTCCGCCCGCCTTGCCGCCGCCTGAGGTCGCCATGCCGCTGACGCTTTCGCTCAATACCAATCCGCTGGTCAACCGCTTCGCCGATCCCGACGACCTGATCGACACCGTCGCGCGCGACCTGCGCCTGCGCGACCTGCAGCTCACCCACGAATTCATCAACCCGAGCTGGAACGCCGCGACGATCCGCAGGCTAACACAGCGGATGGCGGCGGCCCTCGCCCGCACCGGCGTGCGCGTCACCTCGGGCATGACCGGCCCCTACGGCAGGCTGAACCATTTCGGCCATCCGGATGCCGACGTGCGGCGCTACTATGTCGACTGGTTCAAGACCTTCGCCGACATCATCGGCGATCTCGGCGGCACCGCCGTCGGCACCCAGTTCGCGATCTTCACCTACAGGGACTACGACGACCCGGCACGCCGCGAGGCGCTTACCCGCATCGCCATCGATTGCTGGGCCGAGGTCGCCGAGCATGCGAAGGGCGCCGGCCTCGCCTACGTCTTCTGGGAGCCGATGAGCATCGGCCGCGAGTTCGGCGAGACCATCGAGTCCTGTCTCGCGCTGCAGGACCGGCTCACCGCCGCGGACATGGCGATCCCGATGTGGATGATGGCCGACATCGACCATGGCGACGTCACCTCCAGCAATCCGGACGACTACGATCCCTACGCCTGGGCGCGTGCCGTGCCGAGGGTCTCGCCGATCATCCACATCAAGCAGAGCCTGATGGACAAGGGCGGCCACCGCCCGTTCACCGCCGAGTTCAACGCCCGCGGCCGCATCCAGCCGGAGCCGCTGCTTGCGGCCTTCGCGGAGGGCGGCGCCGTCGACAACGAGATCTGCCTGGAGCTCTCCTTCAAGGAGCGCGAGCCGAACGACCGCGAGGTCATCCCGCAGATCGCCGAGAGCATCGCCTTCTGGGCGCCCCATATCGACACCGGCGCGGCCGATCTCAACATTGGCTGAGCGTCCGCGCTTGCGGCGCAGGGGACGCGGCGGCTAAGAGGGTCCGGTCGCAGAGCAAGGCAGGACAGCGTTGATGAACGACAATGACGAATCCCTCGCCGTCCGGGCGGCCTGGCTGCACTACGTCGGCGGCTTCACCCAGGCCGCCGTCGCCAAGCGGCTCGGCATCCCCTCGGTGAAGGCGCACCGGCTGATCGCCCGCGCCGTGGCCGAGGGCGTGGTCAAGGTCAGCATCGACGGCGAGATCGCCGAATGCGCCAACCTCGAGGTCGAGCTCTCCACCCGCTACGGCCTCGACTATTGCGAGGTCGCCCCCGACACCGACGACGACGGGCTGGCGCTGACGACGCTCGGCCATGCCGGCGCGAGCTTCCTGCGCCGCGAGATCGAGCGCGGCGAGGCGGGCGTCATCGGCTTCGGCCACGGCCGCACGCTGTCGGCCGCCGTCCATCACCTGCCTCGGGTCAATGCCAGCGGCGTGCGCTTCGTCTCGCTGCTCGGCGGGCTCACCCGCAACTATGCCGCCAACCCCTACGACGTCATGCACCGGCTCGCCGAGAAGACGGGAACGCAGGCCTATGTCATGCCCGTGCCGTTCTTTGCCAATACGGAGGAGGACCGCGAGGTTCTGCTGTCGCAGCGCGGCGTGAGCGAGGTGTTCGATCTGGCGCGCCGCGCCGACCTCAAGGTCGTCGGCATCGGCACGGTCGACAACCAGGCCCATCTCGTCAAGTCGGGCATGCTGCAGCCGGACGAGCTGGAGGAGATCGCGGGCCTCGGCGGCGTCGGCGAGCTGCTCGGCCATTTCTTCGACCGCAAGGGCCGCATCCTGGAGACCTCGGTCACCGCCCGCACGCTCGCCGCCTCCTTTTCGGACAACGGAAAGGACAGGATCGTCGCGATCGCCGGCGGCCCGGTGAAGACGGAGGCCGTCCGCGCGGTGCTGCACAGCCACAGGCTCCACGGCCTCATCACCGACGAGCGCACCGCGCGGGACCTCCTGCGCACGGATTCATAGGAGAAAGACATGAGCGACAGCCGGACGTTCTGGGTTGGCACCAGTTGGAAGATGAACAAGACGCTGGCCGAGGCCAAAGCCTTCGCCGAGGGCCTGAAGGCGGCGGACGGCGGGCGCGACCCGCGCATCCAGCGCTTCGTCATCCCGCCGTTCACCGCCGTGCGCGAGGTGAAGGCGCTGCTTGCCGGCACGTCCGTGAAGGTCGGCGCGCAGAACATGCACTGGGCCGACGAGGGCGCCTGGACCGGCGAGGTCTCGCCCGTGATGCTGAAGGACTGCAACCTCGACCTCGTCGAGCTCGGCCATTCCGAGCGGCGCGAGCATTTCGGCGAGACCGACGAGACCGTCGGCCTCAAGACGGAGGCGGCCGTGCGCCACGGTCTCGTGCCGCTGATCTGCATCGGCGAGACGCTCGCCGACCGCGAGGGCGGCCGCGCGGCCGAGGTTCTGGCGACGCAGGTCCGCGCCGCGCTGTCGCGCCTCGACGGCGGCCAGAAGCGGGCGGACATCCTGCTCGCCTACGAGCCGGTCTGGGCGATCGGCGAGAAGGGCATTCCGGCGACCGCCGACTATGCGGACGCGCGCCATGCGGAGATCGCCGCCGTGGCGGAAGACGTCCTCGGCCGCCGCATCCCCTGCCTCTACGGCGGCTCCGTCAATCCGGGCAACTGCGAGGAACTGATCGCCTGCCCGAACATCGACGGCCTCTTCATCGGCCGTTCGGCCTGGAAGGTCGAAGGCTATCTCGACATCCTGGCGCGCTGCGCCGCCACGATCTGAACGAAAGGAGACTGACCCATGAAACTCGCTATTGCCGGAGACAGCGCGGGCGAAGGCCTCGCCAAGGTGCTCGCCGACCATCTGAGGGACCGCCACGAGGTGCACGAGGTCTCGCGCACCGATGCCGGCCCCGACGCCTTCTACGCCAATCTCTCCGACCGCGTCGGCTCGGCCGTCGTCGCCGGCGAATACGACCGCGCGATCCTCGTCTGCGGCACGGGCATCGGCGTGTGCATCGCCGCCAACAAGGTGCCGGGCGTCCGCGCCGCGCTGACGCACGACACCTATTCGGCCGAGCGCGCCGCGCTCTCCAACAATGCCCAGATCATCACCATGGGCGCCCGCGTCATCGGCTCGGAACTCGCCAAGGCGATCGCCGACGCCTTCCTCGCCCAGACCTTCGACGAGAACGGCCGCTCGGCCGGCAACGTCAAGGCGATCGACGAGGTCGACGCCAAGTACAACGCGGGCAAGTGAGCCCGGCATAGTGCGGAAACGGTCCGGCGGGTCGATGTCCCGCCGGGCCGCTCCTGCCCGCGATCGCTATCCGGCGCGGCGGCGGAGGGCCTGCAGGGCAAGGACATCGCGGGCGATCCGTTCCGCGACGGAATCCGCATGCTCGGTCACCTGCGGCAATCCCATCAGCTCCCCGAACGTGCCGCGCGCAAGCGGCCCCGCGACAAAGAGCGTGTCGATCGTCCGCCCGTCCGCGCCGATCGCACGGCTTTCCTCGTCCACCGCGATCCCGAGGCCGACCGTGTCGGCCTGCAGCGCGCCCTCGGCCGCAAGACCGGCCAGGAACGGCTGGCTCGACAGGACGGCGCCATGGCCCGGTCCGGTCGTCACGACCACCGCGTCGTAGCGGCCTTCGGCAGGCCCCTCTCCATGGCGGGGGCGGAAGGCGACGGCGATCTCCCCGCCGTTTTCGCATCGGACCCCGGCGATGGCGGCGGCGTGGAAGGCGAGCGTCCCGGCCGCCAACCGCCGCTCCATCGCCGCTTCCACCTGCGGCGCGATGCGGAACCGGTGGACATCCCAGTAGGGTCTCAGGAAACGGATCAGCCGGCGGCGCTCGGCGACCGGCAGCGCCCGCCAGACCTCGCCGCCCTGCGCGCGCAGCCGGTCGAAGACGGCATGCCACGTCAAGCCGGCGGCGGCCGCATCCGCCACGGCGCTGCGCACGCGGCGCAGCAGCGCGCGGGCCGAGCGCGCCGGCAACACGGTGAAATCGCCGAAGGGATCCTGCGGCGCGGGATTGTGCCCGCGCGAGCGCAATCCGCGCCGAGAAACGGCGGTGATCGGGCCGCGATGGCCGGCCGCATCGAGGCTGGCGATGACATCGGCCGCGGTCAGGCCCGTCCCGACGACGAGGACGCGGTCCTGCGGCCGGATCGCCGACAGCGCACCGGGGCCGGTGGCGTCCGCGACATAGCGGGGATGGCCCGCTAGCGCCCGGTCGAGGGCCGCGGGCGCCTGCGGGCTCGGATGGGTCGTCGCCACGACGACGAGGTCGGCGGCAAGCGCCGCCCCCTGCTCCGCCGTGACAGTCCAGGCGCCGTCGCGTGCCCGCGCCACCGCGCGGACCCGGGTCCGGCGGTGCTCGATCGTGCCGGCGGCAAGCAGCGGCGCGAGCTGGGCGGCGACATAGCGGCCGAAGGCCGAGCGGCGCGCGAAGACGTGGCCCTCCGCCGTCATCGCCTCCGGATCGCCGGCAAGCGCCCCCGCCTCGAAGAGCCAGCGCTGGAAATGCTCGTCGTCGCCCGGCACGAAGGTCATGCGCGCGGCCGGCACGTTGATCCGGTGGACGGGCTCGTCCGTGTCGTAGGCGAGCCCGGCACCCAGCAGGGCGCGCGGCTCGAAGACGACGATCCTGGCCGCGCCTGCGGGAAGCCTGCGCGCCAGATGATAGGCGAACGCCGCCCCGGCATAGCCCCCGCCGACGACGGCGACGACCGGCCTGTCGGCCCGCCCGCTCACGACCGGACCGCCCGACAAAAGGCGCCGCTTTCCCGGCGGGCCGGAGCGGTCCGTCGAGTGTCGGTTGTTTCGGACACGGCATCCATGATCCCTGCTCCTCGCGAAGGCTCGGCTCCGGAATACCCGGCCGCCGGCAAGAACAGAACATAAATTACATAAAATTAGTTGACAATAGAGGTGTCCCTTTCCATCCTCCTTCTGCCCCGCCTATCCCGCAGGAGACTGGAATGAACATGGCCACCATCACCCAAGCCGGCTTCGACGGCGACCGCCCGTCGCGCCTCATCGTCGATCCGGCATTGCTGAAATCCGCCATGCGAACCGTCTCGGGTGCCGTTTCCGTCATTTCCGCCGGTATCGGCGCGGATCGCACCGGCGCCACGGTGACGTCGGCCACGGCCCTTTCCGTCGAACCGCCGACGATGATCGTCAACATCAACCGCGCGTCGTCGACCTTTCCCGTCATCCGCCGCCACGGCCACTTCTGCGTCAACATCCTGGCGGAGGCACACCGGCCCGTTGCCGACCGCTTCGCCGGCAGTGGCGGCGTGAAGGGCGAGGCGCGCTACGAGGGAGCGGCCTGGACGACGGGCAGGAGCGGCGCGCCCGTTCTCGTCGGCGCGCTCGCGGCGATCGACTGCGAGGTCGAGGAGATCATCGAGCGGCACAGCCACGGCATCGTTCTCGGCCGCGTGCTCGACATCGTCATCGGCAACGGCCGGTCGCTCGTCTATCACGACGGCCGCTACGGCGGCTTCGCGCCGCTGGCGGGCTGACGCGACGCGGCCTCAGCCGACGCGCATTTCGGGCTCGGCGTGCTCGATCATCTCGGCCGCGCCGGGCACGGCCACGAACTGCTCCAGCGTCATCGTGTCGAGGAT
>NZ_JANFDG010000031.1 GCF_024609765.1 Shinella pollutisoli | reverse complement strand
CTCGACCACGATGTAGAACTCGTCCAGTCCTCCACCGGAGGTGGAGGTTTACTTTGGTTACAAAAAAGGGCGGTCCGGAGACCGCCCTTTCGTCTGTCCTGCGGGGATCGCGGACGACGGACAGGCCTTCGCCTGTCACATCATGTCCATGCCGCCCATTCCGCCCATGCCGCCGGGCATGCCGCCCGGAGCGTCCTTCTTCGGCAGCTCGGCGATCATGGCTTCCGTCGTGATCAGCAGCGAGGCGACCGAAGCGGCGTTCTGCAGCGCGGTGCGCACGACCTTGACCGGGTCGACGATGCCGAGCTGGATCAGGTCGCCGTATTCGCCGGTCTGGGCGTTGTAGCCGTAGTTGTCCTCGTTCTTCTCGAGGATCTTGCCGACCACGATGGAGGCCTCGTCACCGGCGTTGTCGGCGATCTGGCGGACCAGCGACTGCAGCGCGCGGCGGACGATGTTGATGCCGGCTTCCTGGTCGTCGTTCTCGCCCTTGACGGCGATCTTGACGGAGGAGCGCAGCAGCGCGACGCCGCCGCCCGGTACGATGCCTTCCTGGACGGCAGCGCGCGTCGCGTTAAGGGCGTCGTCGATGCGGTCCTTCTTTTCCTTCACTTCGACTTCCGTGGAGCCGCCGACGCGGATGACGGCGACGCCGCCCGCGAGCTTGGCGAGACGCTCCTGCAGCTTCTCACGGTCGTAGTCCGAGGTGGTTTCCTCGATCTGCGCCTTGATCTGGGCCACGCGGCCTTCGATCTCGGCCTTCTGGCCGGCGCCGTCGACGATCGTGGTGTTCTCCTTGGAGATCGAGACCTTCTTCGCCTTGCCGAGCATGTCGAGCGTGACGTTCTCCAGCTTGATGCCGAGATCCTCGGAGATCACCGTGCCGCCCGTCAGGATGGCGATGTCCTCCAGCATGGCCTTGCGGCGGTCGCCGAAGCCCGGGGCCTTGACGGCGGCGATCTTCAGGCCGCCGCGCAGCTTGTTGACGACGAGGGTGGCGAGCGCTTCGCCTTCGACGTCTTCGGCGACGATGACCAGCGGCTTGCCGGTCTGGACGACGGCCTCGAGCACCGGCAGCATGGCCTGGAGGTTCGAGAGCTTCTTCTCGTGCAGCAGGATGTAGGCGTCTTCCAGATCCGCGACCATCTTTTCCGGGTTGGTCACGAAGTAGGGCGACAGGTAGCCGCGGTCGAACTGCATGCCTTCGACGACTTCGAGCTCGGTCTCGGCGGTCTTGGCTTCTTCAACCGTGATGACGCCCTCGTTGCCGACCTTCTGCATCGCTTCCGCGATGTCGAGGCCGATCTGGCGCTCGCCGTTGGCCGAGATCGTGCCGACCTGGGCGACTTCTTCCGAGGTGTTGATCTTCTTGGCCTTGGCCTGGAGATCCTTGACGACTTCGGCGACGGCGAGGTCGATGCCGCGCTTCAGGTCCATCGGGTTCATGCCGGCGGCGACGGCCTTGGCGCCTTCGCGGACGATGGCCTGGGCGAGAACGGTCGCGGTCGTGGTGCCGTCACCGGCGACGTCGTTGGTCTTCGAAGCGACTTCGCGGACCATCTGCGCGCCCATGTTCTCGAACTTGTCTTCCAGTTCGATCTCCTTGGCGACGGAGACGCCGTCCTTGGTGATGCGCGGGGCGCCGAAGGACTTGTCGATGACGACGTTGCGGCCCTTGGGACCGAGGGTGACCTTCACGGCGTCTGCGAGGACGTCGACGCCACGCAGCATCTTCTCACGCGCGCTGCGGCCGAACTTGACTTCTTTGGCTGCCATTTTTCAAAACTCCTGGTTTCGAATGGGAATTTCGGGAAGGACCGGCAATCAGCCGATGATGCCCATGATGTCGGATTCCTTCATGATCAGAAGGTCTTCGCCGTTGAGCTTGATTTCCGTGCCGGACCACTTGCCGAAGAGGATGCGGTCGCCGACCTTCACGTCGAGGGCGATGATGTCGCCGTCGTCGTCACGCGCGCCGGGGCCGACGGCGACGATTTCGCCTTCCTGCGGCTTTTCCTTGGCGGTGTCGGGGATGATGATGCCGCCCTTGGTCTTTTCCTCGGATTCGACGCGACGGACGACGACGCGATCGTGCAGCGGACGGAAGTTGATGTTTGCCATTGTCTAATCCCTCGATCAAATGACATTGCGGACCGCGAGCGGGCCCGTTGGAAAGATGTTAGCACTCACCAAAGTCGAGTGCTAGCGGCGATGGAGATAAGAGGCGCCGGAGATGGAGTCAAGGACGCCTCCGTGAAATTCTTTTGACGGTTCCGGCGGCCCGCATCCGGCAGATGGCGGTCCGCCCCGCCGCCGTCAAGGGCGCACCCCGCAAAAACGGCGGGAGGAGGCTTGTATTCTCGCCGCGCCTTTGCGATGTCAGCCGGGCTCGACTTCATGAGGGGAATCCCGATGGCTGAACGCATCCGATCCTTCGCCGAGATCGCCGGCCGCTACGACGTGGTGCTGTGCGACGTCTGGGGCGTGCTGCACAACGGCGTCGAGGCCTTCGCCGCCGCCTCGGAGGCGCTCGCGGCCGCGCGCGCGGCCGGTCTCACGGTCGTGCTCATCACCAATTCGCCGCGCCCCTATCCGGGCGTGAAGGTGCAGATCCGCGGCCTCGGCGTCCCGGACGAGGCCTATGACCGCATCGTCACCTCCGGCGACGTCACCCGCGCGCTGATCGCCGAGGGCCCGAGGAAGATCCGCTTCATCGGCGCCGACCGCGACTATCCGCTGCTCGACGGCCTCGACGTGACGCCCGTGGATATGGAGGCGGCCGAGGCGGTGGTCTGCGCGGGCCTGCGCGACGACGAGGCCGAGACGGCCGAGGACTACCGCACCGAGCTTGCCGCGCTCGCCGCGCGCGGCCTGCCCTTCGTCTGCGCCAATCCCGACCTCGTGGTCGAGCGTGGCCATCGCCTCATCCCCTGCGCCGGCGCGATCGCCGCGCTCTACGAGGAGCTCGGCGGCCGGACCGCGATCGCCGGCAAGCCGCACCGGCCGATCTACGAGAAATCGATCGCCGAGGCGCGCGAGGTGCGCGGCGACTTCGACCTCGCCCGGGTGATCGCCGTCGGCGACGGCATGCCGACGGACGTGCGCGGCGCGGAGGCCCTCGGCCTCGACGTGCTCTACATTTCCGGCGGCATCCACGCGCGCGAATACGTGGAGGCCGGCCGCACCGACGAGGCGCGGCTCGACGCCTTCCTTTCGCGCGAGGGCGCGCACCCGAAATGGTGGATGCCCCGGCTGCAGTGACCGGACGGAGGCCGTCGATGACCGTATTCCACAGGAACGAGACGAAGGAGCCGCTGCCGGAGCGCCTCGCCGGCGGCGTGATCGCCATCGGCAATTTCGACGGCGTGCACCGCGGCCACCAGGCCGTGCTGCAGCGGGCGCTGGACATCGCCACCGCCCGCGGCGTGCCGGCGCTGGTGCTGACCTTCGAGCCGCATCCGCGCACCGTCTTCCGCCCCGAACGCCCCGTCTTCCGCCTGACGCCGGCGCCGCTCAAGGCGCGCATCCTCGAAGGCATGGGCTTTTCCGCCGTCATCGAATATCCCTTCGACCGAACCTTCTCGGAAATCTCGGCGTCGGGCTTCATCCGCTCGATCCTGCTGGACTGGCTGAAGGCCTCCGAGGTGGTGACCGGCTTCGACTTCCACTTCGGCAAGGGCCGGGAGGGCGGGCCAGCCTTCCTGATGCAGGCGGGCGAGGAGAACGGCTTCGGCGTGACGCTGGTCGACGCCTTCCGCGACGAGAACGCCTCCGTCATCTCCTCCAGCTTCATCCGGTCGCTGCTCGCCGAGGGCGAGGTCGCACAGGCGGCCGCCCAGCTCGGCTACCGCTACGCGGTGGAGGCCGAGGTCGTCGGCGGCAAGCAGCTCGGCCGCACGCTCGGTTATCCCACCGCCAACATGCAGCTTCCGCCCGAGGTGTCGCTCAGGAACGGCATCTATGCCGTGCGCTTCCGCCGCGCCGACGGCAGCCTTCACGACGGCGTCGCGAGCTTCGGCCGCCGCCCGACGGTCGACACCGACGGCGCGCCGCTGCTCGAGACCTTCGTCTTCGATTTCTCCGGCGATCTCTACGGCGAGGTCTGCGCCGTCTCCTTCTTCGGCCACCTGCGCGACGAGCTGAAGTTCGACGGGCTCGACCCGCTGGTCGTGCAGATGAAGCGCGACGAGGACGAGGCGCGCGCGCTCATCGCCGGCGTGCGCCCGCTCGGCCCCATCGACGCGCGCCTCTGTTTCTAGGCATTCTCCGTCTTTTCAAAGGTGCGAAAAGGCCGTAATACCGCGCACCATGATGTTCGACCGGCTGACCATCGATCTGCGAATTATTGGCCCGGCCTTCCGCGCGCTCTGAGCGAGGCCGGAAGGTCCGGGATTTCGGGCGTTTCCGTCACGCCCCGCCGTCATAGCCAGTTTGTTTATCCCGCAAGCGCGACGATCGCGCGATGAGACACCCATGACCGATACGCCCGAGAAAGTCGATTATTCCTCCACCCTCTACCTGCCGCAGACGGATTTCCCGATGCGCGCCGGCCTGCCGCAGAAGGAGCCGGAGACGGTCGCCCGCTGGCAGAAGATGGAGCTCTACAAGAAGCTGCGCGCGTCGGCCGCCGGCCGCGACAAGTTCGTCCTCCACGACGGTCCGCCCTATGCCAACGGCAACATCCATATCGGCCACGCGCTGAACAAGATCCTCAAGGACGTCATCACCCGCTCCTTCCAGATGCGCGGCCGCGACGCCAACTACGTGCCCGGCTGGGACTGCCACGGCCTGCCGATCGAGTGGAAGATCGAGGAGAAGTACCGCGAGAAGGGCAGGAACAAGGACGAGGTGCCGGTCAACGAGTTCCGCCGCGAATGCCGCGAGTTCGCCCAGCACTGGATCGGCGTGCAGACGGAGGAGTTCAAGCGCCTCGGCATCGAGGGCGATTTCGAGCGCCCCTACACGACGATGAACTTCCACGCCGAGGCCCGCATCGCCGGCGAGCTGCTGAAGATCGCCAAGTCCGGCCAGCTCTACCGCGGCTCCAAGCCGATCATGTGGTCGGTGGTCGAGCGCACCGCGCTCGCCGAGGCCGAGGTGGAGTACCAGGACTACGAGAGCGACACGATCTGGGTGAAGTTCCCGGTCGTGGAGGGCGGTGACGACCTCCGGGGCAATTCCGTCGTCATCTGGACGACGACCCCCTGGACCATCCCCGGCAACCGCGCCATCGCCTTTTCCTCGCGCTATGCCTACGGCCTCTACGAGGTCACGGCGGCCGAGAACGCCTTCGGCCCGCAGCCGGGCGAGAAGCTCGTCTTCGCCAAGCGCCTCGCCGACGAATGCGCCGCCAAGGCCAAGGTGACGCTCGCGCTCGTGCGCGACCTGGAACCGTCCGAGCTTGCCGGCGTCACCTGCGCCCATCCGCTGAAGGGCCTCGGCGGCGGCTACGGCTTCAAGGTGCCGCTCCTCGACGGCGACCACGTCACCGACGACGCGGGCACCGGCTTCGTGCACACCGCCCCCGGCCACGGCCGCGAGGACTTCGACGCCTGGATGGCGGAGGCCCGCAGCCTCGAGGCGCGCGGCATCTCCTCGCAGATCCCCTTCACCGTCGACGACGCCGGCTTCTACACCGCGGACGCGCCCGGCTTCGGCCCGGACCGCGAGGGCGGCCCCGCGCGCGTCATCGACGACAAGGGCAAGAAGGGCGACGCCAACGACGCCGTCATCAAGGCGCTGATCGCCGCCGGAAACCTCTTCGCCCGCGGCCGCCTCAAGCACACCTATCCGCATTCCTGGCGCTCGAAGAAGCCGGTGATCTTCCGCAACACGCCGCAATGGTTCGTCTACATGGACAAGGCGCTCGGCGACGGCACCACGCTGCGCTCGCGTGCGCTCGATGCCATCGACGACACCCGCTTCGTCCCCGCCGCCAGCCAGAACCGCCTGCGCGCCATGATCGAGAGCCGGCCGGACTGGGTTCTGTCGCGCCAGCGCGCCTGGGGCGTGCCGATCGCCATCTTCGCCGACGACAAGGGCGAGATCCTCGTCGACGAGGCGGTGAATGCCCGCATCCTGGAGGCCTTCGAGCAGGAAGGGGCGGATGCCTGGTTCGCGCAAGGCGCCAAGGAGCGCTTCCTCGGCAACGACCACGACCATGCCCGCTGGCACCAAGTCATGGACATCCTCGACGTCTGGTTCGACTCGGGCTCGACCCACACCTTCACCCTGGAGGATCGCCCCGACCTGAAATGGCCGGCCGACGTCTATCTCGAGGGCTCCGACCAGCATCGCGGCTGGTTCCATTCCTCGCTGCTCGAAAGTGCGGCGACGCGCGGCCGCGCGCCCTACGACGCCGTCATCACCCATGGCTTCACCATGGACGAGAAGGGCGAGAAGATGTCGAAGTCCAAGGGCAACGTCGTCTCGCCCCAGGACGTGATGAAGGAATCGGGCGCCGACATCCTGCGCCTGTGGGTGATGACCACCGACTACTGGGAGGACCAGCGCCTCGGCAAGACGATCATCCAGACCAACATCGACGCCTACCGCAAGCTGCGCAACACGATCCGCTGGATGCTCGGCACGCTCGCCCACGACACCGGCGAGGAGATCGCCGCTAGCGACATGGCGGAGCTGGAGCGGCTGATGCTGCACCGGCTTGCCGAACTGGACGCGCTGGTGCGCGAAGGCTACGACGCCTTCGACTTCAAGAGGATCACCCGCGCGCTGATCGACTTCTCGAATGTCGAGCTCTCGGCCTTCTACTTCGACGTGCGCAAGGACGCGCTCTATTGCGACGCGCCATCGTCGCCGAAGCGCCGCGCCGCGCTCTGCACGATCCGGAAGATCTTCGAGTGCCTCGTCACCTGGCTGGCGCCGATGCTGCCCTTCACCATGGAGGAGGCGTGGCTCTCCCGCAAGCCGGACGCCGTCTCGGTGCATCTGGAGCAGTTCCCGGCCGTTCCCGCCGGCTGGCGGAACGACGCGCTGGAGGAGAAGTGGGAGAAGATCCGTCAGGTGCGCTCGGTCGTCACCGGCGCGCTGGAGATCGAGCGGCGTGAGAAGCGCATCGGCGCCTCGCTGGAGGCCGCCCCGGTCGTCCACGTCGCCGATCCGGCGCTTCTCGCCGCGCTCGAAGGACAGGACTTCGCGGAGATCTGCATCACCTCGGCGATCTCGGTCGTCCCGGGCGAGGGGCCGGCCGACGCCTTCCGGCTCCCCGAGGTGGCGAAGGTCGCCGTCGAGCCGAAGCTGGCGGAAGGCCGCAAGTGCGCCCGCTCCTGGCGCATCACCACCGATGTCGGCACCGATCCGGACTATCCGGACGTCTCGGCGCGCGATGCGGCGGCGCTGCGCGAGCTCGGCTTCCGCCGGGCGGCCTGAGGGACGGCCTGTTGACGGCCGGGGCTTTCGGGCCCCGGCCCGGCCGGATGAATTGCGCTTCTCGCCTTCATCCGGTATTGCTGCCTGAAATTGGCCGGATTTTTCGGCCATGGCACGGCGTCCTGCCGTGCAGGATGTTGGGACGGCCGGCGCTGCTGGAAGGGTGTTCATGGGCATGACGCGGAATTATCGGATGCACGGCGGTCTTCTCGGCCTCGTCGGGGCGAGCTTCCTTCTCGCCGGCTGCATGGGGCCGACCTACGGCACCAGCAAGACGGCCGGCGAGCAGCTGATGGAGGACCTCGGCGACGTCGTCAGCATCGCGCCGGACACCAGCGAGGCGCGCAAGATCAAGTACCAGCCGCGCGGTGCGCTCGTCGTGCCGAAGAACGCCACGGAAACGGCCCTCGTCACGCCGCAGAAGTCCGTCGCCGGCAAGGACAACCCGGAATGGATCGAAAGCCCCGAGGAGATGCGCGAGCGTCTGCGCGAGGAGGCGACGGCCAACCAGGACGATCCGAACTACCGGTCTCCGCTGGTCTCGCAGCACGAGACCGGCCGCAAGCTTTCGGCCGCCGAGCAGCAGGCCGCCTATCGCGAGGCGCGCAAGGTCCAGATGGGCGCCTATGCCGACAAGCGCCGCTACCTGAGCGACCCGCCGCTCGAGTACCGCCGCCTGCCCGAGGGCGCGGAGGCCGATCTCGGCGAATCCGAGCGCGACAAGGAGCGGCGCCGCAGGAAGGCGGCCGCCATGGCCAACAGCGGCAGAAGCTGGTGGCCTTTCTGACGCCATGACCTACGCCATCCGGCCCGCGACCGCCGCCGACGCGGCGACGATCCTCGGCTTCATCCGCGGGCTGGCGGACTACGAGAAGGCGGTCCATCTGGTCGAGGCGACGGAGGAGACCGTCGCCGCCTCGCTCTTCGGCCCCGGCGCCGTGGCGCGCGCGATAGTGTGCGAGGCGCCGGACGGCACGCCCGCCGGCTTCGCCGTCTGGTTCCTCAGCTATTCCACCTGGCAGGCGCGCAACGGCCTCTATCTTGAGGACCTCTACGTCGCGCCCGCGCATCGCGGCGCCGGCGTCGGCAGGCAGCTCCTGCGCCATCTCGCCCGCATCGCCGTCTCGGAGGGCTGCGGCCGCTTCGAATGGAGCGTTCTCGACTGGAACGAGCCGGCGATCCGTGTCTACGACGCGATCGGCGCCGAGCCGCAGGGGGAATGGGTCCGCTACCGCCTGTCGGGCGAGAAGCTGAAGCGCTTCGCCGAGGGCTGAGGCGTCAGCGGCGTCTCGCCAGCAGGAGGAGATGAAGCGCGTGGGCCGCCGCCAGGACGGCGCAGACGACCGGCAATGCGTCGGGCTCCGCGAAGGCCACTGCCGCCATGACGATCGCCCCGAGCGCCGGCATGAAGGCGAGCGCCGCCCCGCGCGGCAGCGACCAGCCCGGCGTGCCGTCCCATTTCCATTGCATGATCAGCCGCCGCGCACCGGGCGCGACATGCCGGGCGGCGAAAAGCGACATGCCGGCAAGGAGAAGAAGCGTTGCGCCGGCGAGCGGGAGAGCGGTCATTGCGGATCGCGCCTTTCCCGGAAGAAGGTCCTGAGGATGTCGGCGGCCTCCGCCTCGCTGATGCCGGAATAGACGTCCGGCGCATGGTGGCAGGTGGCTTGCGAAAAGAAGCGCACGCCGTTGTCCACCGCGCCGCCCTTCGGATCCTCCGCACCGTAGTAGAGCCGGCGGATGCGGGCGAACGAGATGGCGGCGGCGCACATCGTGCAGGGCTCCAGCGTCACGTAGAGGTCGGCGCCCGAAAGCCGCTCCCGCCCGAGCTTTTCGGCCCCCTCGCGGATGACGGCGATCTCGGCGTGCGCGGTCACGTCGTTGTCCGCCCGGGTGCGGTTGCCGGCGCGCGCGACGACCGCGCCGTCGAGGACCAGCACCGCGCCCACCGGCACCTCGCCGCGCGCGGCGGCCGCGCGCGCCTCGGCAAGCGCGATCTCCATGAAGCGATTTGTCATCGGCGGCACGAATTCCTCTTAACCCCGGACGCCTGACCTGATAGGACACGGGCAAAACGCAGGCAGCACAAATGACATCCAAAGACAAGCCAAAACGGCCGGGCGGCAAGCCCGTCGGCCGCGATCGCAAGCCGCGCGGCGCCGCAACGGCCGCCTCCGGCAAGAAACCCTTTTCGGGCGCGAAATCCGCCGCCGCCAAGCCGGAGGGCAAGCGGCAGGGCAAGCCCTTCGCCGCCAAGGCCGCCGCCCGTCCGGCCAAGCCGGCGCCGCGCCCCGCATCGGCGGATACGGAGATGGCGCCCGAGCGCATCTCCAAGCTGCTCGCCCGCGCCGGCGTCGCCTCGCGCCGCGACGTCGAGCGCATGATCATGGAGGGCCGCGTCAGCCTCAACGGCAAGGTGCTGGACACGCCGGTGGTCAACGCCACCTTCGCCGACCGCATCGAGGTCGACGGCGAGGCGATCCGCGGCATCGAGCGCACCCGCCTCTGGCTCTATCACAAGCCGGCCGGCCTGGTGACGACCAATGCCGATCCGGAAGGCCGCCCGACCGTCTTCGACAACCTGCCGGAGGACCTGCCGCGCGTCATGTCGATCGGCCGGCTCGACATCAACACCGAGGGCCTGCTGCTGCTCACCAACGACGGCGGCCTCGCCCGCGTGCTGGAACTGCCGGCGACGGGCTGGCTCAGGCGCTACCGCGTGCGCGCCCACGGCAAGATCGAGCAGGCGGAGCTCGACAAGCTGAAGGACGGCATCGCCGTCGACGGCGTGCTCTACGGCGCGATCGACGCGACGCTCGACAAGGTGCAGGGCTCCAACGTCTGGATCACCGTCGGCCTGCGCGAGGGCAAGAACCGCGAGGTCAAGAACGTGCTCGGCGCGCTCGGCCTCGACGTCAACCGCCTGATCCGCATCTCCTACGGTCCCTTCCAGCTCGGCGAGCTGCCGGAGGGCCATGCCCAGGAGATTCGCGGCCGCACGCTGCGCGACCAACTCGGCCCCCGCCTCGTGGAGGAGGCGAAGGCGAATTTCGACGCCCCGCTCTTCGATCACGCTCCGGAACCGCCGCCGGCCGAGGAGCCGGTCCGCAAGGAGAAGCCCGCCCGCGAGAAGCCGGCCGACCGCCGCGAGGGCGCGCGCGCCCGCCTCGACACGAAGCGCGACGACCGCCCCGCCGGCCGGCGCGACGAGGGCAGGGGCCGGTTCGAGGACCGGCCGAAGCGCGAGCCCGCCGCCCGCACCCGCAAGTCCAACGTCTGGATGGCGCCCGGCGCCCGCCCCGTCGCCGAGAAGAAGGCCGACGAGGACGGCGCGAAGCGCGCGCCGCGCGCGCGGCCGGACGGCGCGCCCAAGGGCAAGCGCTACGGCCGCACCGCCGAGGGCGGACCGACCCGCTCCGCCCAGAAGTTCGATCCCGACCGCAAGGGGCCTGCCCGGGGCCGCGCGGCGGAGGCGGCCGGCAAGCCGCGCATCCTGAAGACCCGCGACGAGGAGGGCGAATGGATCCGCGCCGCCGAGCCGGAGCGCCGCGACGAGGGCGGTTTCGGCCGCAAGCGCGACGCCGCTGGCGGCGACCGGCCCGCGCGCGATTTCGGCGACCGCCCGCCGCGCGGCGAGCGCAAGCCGCGCGGAGAGGGCGACCGGCCCTTCGCCGACCGTCCGCCGCGCCGCGACGGCGGCAAGTCCTTCGGTGATCGCCCGCCCCGCGGCGAAGGCGGCAAGCCCTTCGGCAAGCCTTCGGGCGGAAAGCCGTTCGCGGGCAGGCCGGACGGCGGCAAGCCCTTCGGCGGGAAACCCGGCGGCGGCCGCCCGCGCGGCCGGGGGAAGTAGGCCGCCGTGCGCATCGTCGGCGGAGAGTTTCGCGGCCGCGCGCTCGCCACACCCCGGTCGGACGACATCCGCCCGACCACCGACCGCACGCGCGAAAGCCTGTTCAACATCCTGGCGCACGCCTATCCGGAGGTGCTCCACGGCACCCGCGTGCTCGACCTCTTCGCCGGCACCGGCGCGGTCGGGCTGGAGGCCCTGTCGCGCGGGGCGCGGAGCGCGCTCTTCGTCGAGCAGGGCGTCGAGGGCCGCGGCCTCCTGCATTCGAACATCGAGGCGCTCGGCGTGATCGGCCGCGCCAAAATCTTCCGGCGCGACGCGACGGCGCTCGGCGGCGTCGGCACGATGGAGCCCTTCCACCTCGTCTTCGCCGACCCGCCCTACGGCAGGGGGCTCGGCGAGAGGGCGCTCGACGCGGCCGCCCGCGGCGGCTGGCTCGTCGACGGTGCGCTGGCGATCCTGGAGGAGCGCGCCGATGTGACGCCGGCCGCCGTCGACGGTTTCGAGCCGCTGGAGGTGCGCACCTTCGGCGACACGCGCATGCATTTCTACCGTTACCGGCCCGGCTGAGGTCCGCCATGACCGAGATTCCCACCCCCGCAGCCCGCAAGCCCGGTCCCACCCTGGCGCTGGCGCTCGGCGGCGGCGGCGCGCGGGGGCTTGCCCATATCCATGTCATCGAGGTGCTGGACGAGTTCGGCCTGCGCCCGTCGCTGATCTCCGGCGCCTCGATCGGCGCGCTGATGGGCGCCGCCGTCGCCTGCGGCATGACGGGCGCGGAGATCCGCGAGCATGTGCTGTCGGCGATCGGCGGGCGGCGCGAGGTGCTGAACCGGCTGTGGAGCCTGCGCCCGGCGAGCCTTTCCGAGGTCGTCGCCAACGGCCTGCGCTTCGGCCAGTTCAACCTCGAGCGCGTGCTCGCCGCCTTCCTGCCGGAGCGGCTGCCGGAGACCTTCGAGGGTCTGGACATCCCGCTCAAGGTCGTCACCTCGGACTATTACGCCCAGTGCGAATGCCTTTGCGAGACGGGACCGCTGATGCCGGCGCTTACGGCGTCTGCCGCGCTGCCCGCCGTCTTCCGCCCGGTGACGATCGGCGGGCGCGTGCTGATCGACGGCGGCCTGTGGAACCCCGTGCCCTTCGACCATATCGCCGGCAGGGCCGACATCACCATCGGCGTCGACGTCATCGGCCATCCGCCGGCCGGCACCGCCGACCTGCCGAACGGCATCGACAGCCTTTACGGCGCCACCCAGCTCACCATGCGCTCGATCGTCACGCTGAAGCTGGAGAGGGGCGCGCCCGACATCTATCTGAGGCCCGAGGTCGGCCGCTTCCGCGTCCTCGATTTCCTGAAGGCGGAGGAGGTGCTGGCGGGCTCGGCCGGCATCCGCGACGTGCTGCGCCGCGCGCTCGACGAGCGGCTTTCGGCGCTCGCCTGAGGCCTATGGCGCCGCCTTCTCGCCCTCCAGGCCGGCCTG
Organism: Shinella pollutisoli; assembly: GCF_024609765.1. Lineage (GTDB taxonomy): Bacteria > Pseudomonadota > Alphaproteobacteria > Rhizobiales > Rhizobiaceae > Shinella > Shinella pollutisoli. The sequence continues at coordinate 52,252 of NZ_JANFDG010000031.1, read as the reverse complement.
CGCCTTGCGCTTCGGCTTGAGGAGCGGCTCGGGCCGCACCGGGCTGGAATGCAGCATGTGCCGCCCGGCGGAAATCCCCTCGGCCGCCTGCAGTTCCAGCCGCGCCTCGTCGCGGCGGCGGATGTCGTCGGCGATCGCCTGCGCGCTCTCCTCGTCGTGCTCCAGCGCCTCCAGCGTCTTGCGGCCGAACAGCAGGCCGGATTCGAAGGTCTCGCGGATCTCGTAGCCGACGCCGCGCGCCCGCAGCGACAGCGTGTGGATGCGGTCGTAGGAGCGGGCGAAGATCTCGGCGTTCGGATATTCCGCCTGCACGAGGTCGACGATGCGGTCGGTGGTCTCCTTGCGGTGGGTGCAGACGGCGACGATCCTCACCCGCTCGATGCCGGCGGCATTGAGCACGTCCTTGCGCGTGCCGTCGCCGAAATAGATGCGGAAGCCGAAATTCGCCGCCTGGCGGACGCGCTCAGTGGACGAATCGATCACCGTCACCTCGCGCCCGCCGGCGAGCAGCACCTGCGCGGCGATCTGGCCGAAGCGGGAGAAGCCGATCATCAGCACGTCCGCGCCGGCCCCGTCGAAATCCTCCTCCATCTCCTCGCGCGTCTCCTCGCTGCGCAGGAAGCGCGTGAGCCCGGCGGCGAGCGGCGTCAGCGCCATCGACACGGTGACGATGGCGATCAGCAGCGAGGCGAAGCTTTGCGGGAAGATGCCGCCCCCCGCGGCGGCGGTGAACAGCACGAAGCCGAACTCGCCGCCCTGCGGCAGCACGAGCGCGATGCGCAGCGCGTCGCGGTGCGGCGAGCCCGCCAGCCGGCAGAGGCCGTAGATCAGCGTGCCCTTGACCACCATCATCACGGGCGTGGCGACGAGGATGATCGCCCAGCTCGACAGGATGACGTCGACATGCAGCGACAGGCCGACGGCCATGAAGAAGAGCGCCAGCAGGATGCCGCGAAAGGGTTCGACGTCCGCCTGCAATTCGTGGCGGTAGGAAGAATCGGCCAGCAGCACGCCGGCGAGGAAGGCGCCCATGGCCATCGACAGCCCGGCCATCTGCAGCAGCGTGGCGGCGGCGAGCACGACGAATAGGGCGGCGGCGATCATCGCCTCGCGCGCGCCGGTCCGGGCGATCACCTGGAACAGCGGGTTGAGCAGGTAGCGCCCGGCGACGAGCAGCGCGGCGATGGCGGCGACGGCGATCAGGAAGTCCTCGAAGGCGGTGGTCGGGTCCTGCGGCGCCTGCTCGGCGAGAAGCGGGATGAGCGCGAGCAGCGGCACGATCGCCAGGTCCTGCAGCAGCAGCAGCGAGAAGGCGCGCCGCCCGTAGGGCCGGTTGGTGTCGCCGCTCTCGTCGAGGATCTGCAGCGCGAAGGCGGTGGAGGAGAGCGCCAGGCCGAAGCCGACGATCAGCGCGCCCGGCGCGTCGGCCAGTCCCGACAGCCAGGCGAGCCCCGCCAGCGCGCAGCCCGTCGCCGCCACCTGCGCGATGCCGAGGATGAAGATGTCGTGCCGCATCGACCACAGCCTCGACGGCTTCAGCTCCAGGCCGATGAGGAAGAGCAGGAAGACGACGCCGAGCTCGGAGACGTTCAGGATCTCCTCGCCGTCGCGGATCTGGTGCAGGAGCGGCCCTATCACCACGCCGGCGGCGAGATAGCCGAGGATCGTGCCGAGCCCGAGCCGCTTGAACAGCGGCGCGGCAAGCAGGGCTCCGCCCAGCATGAGAAGGACTTCGTAATAGGCGCTGTGCGTGTAGGACATGCGGGATGGCATCCTTCGGGGGGCTGCTGGCGGCGGGCAAAAATCGGCGGCGCCGCCCTTGATGCCCGTGTCGGCGCACAATAAATGGGTCAGCAAAGAAAGGCCAAGTCATGTCAGAGACGATCGATTCCGCAAGCCTTCTCGCGCGCGCCGGCGAGCTCATCGACCGGGCGGTCGCGGCGGGTGCGGATGCCGCCGACGCGGTGGTCGTGCGCGGCCGGTCGCGCTCCGTCAGCGTACGCCTCGGCAAGGTTGAGGGCACGGAGGCGTCCGAAAGCGACGACTTCTCGCTGCGCGTCTTCGTCGGCCGCCGCGTGGCGAGCGTCTCGGCCAATCCGGGCTTCGACCTGAAGACGCTCGCCGAGCGCGCCGTCGCCATGGCGAAGGCCTCGCCGGAAGACCCCTTCGCCACGCTCGCCGACGAGAGGGACCTCGCCCGGAACTGGCCGGACCTCGACCTCTTCGACCCGACCGAGGCCTCCGCCGAGCAGCTGACCGAGGCCGCGCTTGCCGCCGAGGCCGCAGCCCTCGCCGTCTCCGGCGTCACCAATTCCGGCGGCGCGGGCGCATCGGCCGGCATGGGCGGGCTGGTGCTCGCCACCTCGCACGGCTTCTCCGGCTCGTACATGGCGAGCCGCTTCGGCCGCTCCGTCAGCGTGATCGCCGGCGAGGGCACGAAGATGGAGCGCGACTACGACTTCGACAGCAACCTCTATTTCGCCGAGCTGCGCGCGGCGGAGGAGATCGGCCGCGAGGCCGCCGCGCGCGCCGTGCGTCGCCTCAACCCGCGCCAGGTGCCGACGGCGAGGAACGTCACCGTCGTCTACGACCCGCGCGTGGCGCGCGGCATCGCCGGCCATATCGCCGGCGCCATCAACGGCGCTTCCGTCGCCCGCAAGACGAGCTTCCTGCGCGACCGCATGGGCGAGCAGGTGCTGAAGGCCGGCCTCACCGTCACCGACGACCCGCTGATCGTGCGCGGCCCCTCCTCGCGCCCCTTCGACGGTGAGGGCGTCACCGGCCGCAGGCTGGCGATGATCGAGGACGGCGTGCTCAAGCACTGGTTCCTCTCCACCTCGACCGCGCGCGAGCTCGGGCTTTCGACCAACGGCCGCGGCGTTCGCGGCGGCACGGCGGTCAACCCGGCCTCGACCAACCTCGCGCTGGAGCCCGGCGACATCTCCCCGGAAGAGCTGATCCGCGCCGTCGGCACCGGCCTCTACGTCACCGAGCTGATCGGCCAGGGCGTCAACATGGTGACGGGCGAATACAGCCGCGGCGCCTCCGGCTACTGGATCGAGAACGGCGAGCTCACCTTCCCGGTCTCGGAGGTCACCATCGCCTCCAACCTCAAGGACATGTTCCTTCGCATCACCCCCGCAAACGACATCGACCGCGGCTTCGGCGCCGCCGCCCCGACGCTCGCCATCGAGGGCATGACGCTGGCCGGGACGTGAGGCCATGACGCTTCATCCCGCGCCTACGGACTGGACCGCCGACCTCGACCTGCTGACCGGGGCGGCGAGGCTCGCGGGCGCGCGTGCGCTCGACTTCTTCCGCAAGGCGCCGGACGTCTGGTGGAAGAACGGCGGCCGCTCGCCGGTGAGTGCCGCCGACTTCGCCGCCAACGACATCCTCAAGAAGGAGCTGCTCTCGGCCCGGCCGAACTACGGCTGGCTGTCGGAGGAGACGGACGACGACGCCCGCCGGCTCGATTGCGAGACGGTCTTCGTCATCGACCCGATCGACGGCACCCGCGCCTTCATCGCCGGCAAGGACGTCTGGTGCGTGTCCGCCGCCGTCGTCCACGGCGGCCGGCCGGTGGCGGGCGTGCTCTTCGCGCCGGCGCTCGGCGAGCTGTTCACGGCGGTGGCCGGCGGCGCGGCGCTGAAGAACGGCGCCGCCGTCTCCACGACTGCCCCCGACGCCTCGCGCCCGACGCGCATGGCCGCGCCCGAGGACATGGTCCACGCCATCGACCGGCAGGCCTTCGGCGACGTGCAGCGCATCGCGCACGTGCCCTCGCTCGCCTATCGCCTCGCCATGGTCGCCGACGGGCGCATCGACGCCACGCTCGTCAAGCGCAACGCGCACGACTGGGACCTCGCCGCCGCCGACCTGATCCTGGCGCAGGCGGGCGGCGGGCTCGCGACGCTCGATGGCGAGGCGCTCACCTATAATCGCCGGGCCGTCAGCCACGAGACGCTCTGCGCGGCCGGCCTCACCCGGCTGCCCGGCCTCGTCGACGCGTCCCGGCACCTTGCCGGCCATTGACCTTTGACCCGGAATCCAGCAAACCGTCAGCCGGATTCCGCTTGAGAACGAGAAAAGACATGACCGAGAAAAGCGACACGAAGCAGCGACTCCACCTTGTCTTCGGCGGCGAACTGACGACGCTCAAGGACATCGAATTCCGCGACCTCGACAAGCTCGACATCGTCGGCATCTTCCCCGACTATGCGACCGCGCTCACCGCCTGGAAGGCGAAGGCGCAGCAGACCGTCGACAATGCCCACATGCGCTATTTCATCGTGCACATGCACCGCCTGCTCGACCCGCAGAACGGCTGACCCCGGCCGATGACCTTCCCCCGCCCGATGGCCGCAACCGAGGTGCCGCGCCGATGAGCAGCCGGTTCGCCCGCCTTGCGCTGTCGTTCTACCGCTGGGGCGGGGTCGCGCTCTATCCCGTGATCGGCCCCTATCTCGCGGTGCGCGTCGCCAAGGGCAAGGAGGACCGCTCGCGCCGGCGCGAGCGCTACGGCGTGGCGAGCGTCGAGCGTCCCTCCGGCCCGCTCGTCTGGTTCCATGCGGCAAGCGTCGGCGAGACGGTGGCGGTGGTGCCGCTGATCGCCGAGGTGCGCCGGCGCGGCATCGCGGTGGTGCTGACGACGGGCACGATCACCTCGGCCCGCGTCGCCGCCGAGCGGCTCGGCAAGGACGTCATCCACCAGTACGTGCCGCTCGACCTGAAGCCCGCCGTCAGCCGCTTCCTCGACTACTGGCATCCCGACCTCGCCATCATCGCCGAATCCGAGATCTGGCCGATGACCATCCTCGAGCTCGGCGCGCGCCACATCCCGCAGGTGCTGGTGAACGGCCGGCTCTCCGACCGCTCCTTCGAGCGCTGGAAGCGCCGCCCGGCGCTCGCCGACGCGCTGTTCGAGAATTTCGCCCTCGTCATCGCCCAGTCGGAGGCCGATGCCGAGCGGTTCCGGGCGCTGGGCGCGCTTCCCGTCCAGGTCTCCGGCAACCTCAAGGTCGACACCGACGCGCCGCCGGCCGATCCGGCCGTGCTGAAGGCCTATCGCGCGCAGATCGGCGCACGCCGCACCTGGGCGGCGATCTCCACCTTCGAGGGCGAGGAGGCGGCCGCCGGCAACGTGCACCGGGTGCTGAAGGAGCGTACCGGCCTGCTCACCATCATCGTGCCGCGCCATCCCGAGCGGGCGACGGCGATCGAGGACATGCTGGCGGCGCGCGGGCTTTCCGTTGCGCGGCGCACCCGCAACGATCCCGTGACGGCCGAGACGGACATCCTGCTCGGCGACACGATCGGCGAGATGGGCCTCTATCTGCGCCTGACCGAGGTCGCCTTCGTCGGCAAGTCGCTGTTCGGCCAGGGCGGGCAGAACCCGCTGGAGCCGGCCATGCTCGGCTGCGCCATCCTGTCGGGCGGCCACGTGCAGAATTTCCGCGAGAGCTACCAGATGCTCGCCCGCAACGGCAGCGCCCGCATGGTGCGCGACGTCGAGATGCTGGCGAAGGGCGTGCATTATCTGCTGATGAACGATACGGTGCGCCGGCAGATGATCGACGCCGGCCAGGAGACCGTGCAGGAGATGCGCGGCGCCCTGCGCGCGACGATCAAGGGGCTGGAGCCCTATATCAACCCGCTGACCGTGAAGGCGCGGCTCCACCCCCGCCAGCCCTCCTGAGGAAGGACCGCCGAGATGACGAAGACCGCGACGATCGCCGGCATCCTCTTCGACAAGGACGGCACGCTGCTCGACTATGCCCGCAGCTGGGTGCCGGTGAACCGCGAGCTTGCCCGGATCGCCGCGCGCGGCGACGAGGTGCTCGCCCGCCGCCTGCTCGTCGCCGGCGGCATGGACCCCGACAGCGGCTACGTCACGCCCGACAGCCTGCTCGCCGCCGGCAACACGGTGGAGATTGCCGAGGGTATGGTCGCCGCCGGCGCGCCCTTCACGGTGGGCGAGCTCTCGGTGATCTTCGACGGGCTCTTCGCCAATTCGGCGGCACTCGCCGTCGCCGTCACCGACCTTGCGGTCTTCTTCGAGACGCTGGGCACGCGCGGCTACCGGCTCGGCGTCGCCTCCAGCGACAACGAGGCCTCGATCCGCGCGACCGCCGACCGCTTCGGCTTTTCCGGCCGGCTCGACTACGTCGCCGGCTACGACAGCGGCTTCGGCACCAAGCCGGAGCCCGGCATGGTGCTCGGCTTCTGCGCGGCGACGGGGCTCGAACCGCACCAGGTCGCCGTCGTCGGCGACAACAACCACGACCTGCACATGGGCCGCAACGCCGGCGCCGGGCTCACCGTCGCCGTGCTCACCGGCACAGGCTCGCGCGAAACGCTCGCCGCGGCGTCCGACTATTGCCTCAACGACATCACCGAACTCATGGCGCTGATGCCCGGCGTCGGGTCCCATGGTCAGTGAGGCCCCGCCCTTCTGGTGGACGAAGCCAGACTGGCGCGCCCGTGCGCTCTGGCCGCTTGCGGGACTCTACGGGCTCGTCGCCGGGCGGCGCATGCGCAAGGGCCGCCGCGCGGGCGTCCCGGTGCCGGTCATCTGCGTCGGCAATTTCACGGTCGGCGGCGCCGGCAAGACGCCGACGGCGATCGCGCTCGCCAAGGCCGCCAAGGCCCGCGGGCTGAAGCCCGGCTTCCTGTCGCGCGGCTACGGCGGCTCGCTCGACGTCACCACCGTGGTCGACCCGCACCACCATCGCGCCCGCGCCGTCGGCGACGAGCCGCTGCTGCTTGCCCGCGAGGCGCTGACGGTCATTTCCCGCAAGCGGGTGAAGGGGGCACAGAAGCTGGTGGAGGAGGGGGCCGACCTCATCATCATGGACGACGGCTTCCAGAGCGCGCGGCTTACCTTCGACTATGCGCTCCTCGTCATCGACACGCGCCGCGGCATCGGCAACGGCCATCTCGTGCCGGCCGGCCCGGTGCGCGCGCCGATCCGCGAGCAGATCCGCCAGGCCGACGCGCTGCTTGCGATCGGCGACGGCGACGCCGCCGATAGGCTGATCCGCCAGGCCGCGCGCGCCGGCAAGGGCATCTATGCCGCGACGCTGGAGACGGTCGGGGCGGACGATCTCGACGGCGAAGTGGTGATGGCCTGGTCCGGCATCGCCGACAACGAGAAGTTCTTCCGCACCGTCACGGAGACGGGCGCGCATCTCTACGTCACGCGCGGCTTCCCCGACCACCATCACCTCAGCGACGACGAGGTGGAGGAGATCCTCGACCATGCCGAGGCGCTCGGCTACCGGCTGGTGACGACGGCGAAGGACAGCGTGCGGCTTGCCGGCGGCCACGGCCGTTCGGAGGAGCTGAAGGAGAAGAGCCGGGTGATCGAGGTGGAAATCCGCTTCGACGACCCGAAGGCCCCCGACGCGATCATCGACGCCGCCATCGCCGCCGCCCGCCGGCGCAAGCTGCAGCGGGTTGCGGGGCGGTAGGAAGGCGACCCGCCTGTCGTCGATCTCCCGCCCCCTCACCCTAACCCTCTCCCCGCAAGCGGGGAGAGGGGACGTGCCCTGCGCAGGATCCGGACAAGGGAAAACGGTGCGGCATATCTCCTTCGCCCCGCTTGCGGGGAGAAGGTAGCCGGCAGGCCGGATGAGGGGCCGAAAACCTGATATGCGATGGTCCCGCTCTCGCAGGCGAGGCGTCCGCCGCCGGAAAAGGAAGAACCTCAGCGCCGCTGGTTCGGCAGGGCTCCCGCGCGCTTTTCCGCCTCCAGCGAGGCGGCGGCGCTGGCGTAGGGCTCCTGGCGGGCGACGCTCCAGTAGCGCAGTTCGTCGATCGGGATCGTCTCGCCGGTGACGGCGCAGACGACGTGGGAGCCGGGCATCAGGATCTGGAAATCACCGTCGAGATAGCGGATCTTCGCCTCGCGGCTTGCGCGTCCTTCCAACCGGTTCATCGTCGTCTTCCGTCGTTGTCGTTCTGGTGCCATATCCCGGCGGCCGGCAAATATCCAGCCTTTTCGCAGCCACATGGAGGTCAGCTCCGCCCGAACAGCCGCTCGATGTCGGCGAGCTTCAGCTCGATATAGGTCGGCCGGCCGTGATTGCACTGGCCGGAGCCGGGCGTCGCCTCCATCTGGCGCAGCAGCGCGTTCATCTCCTCCGGCCGCATGCGCCGCCCGGAGCGCACCGAGCCGTGGCAGGCCATCGTGGCGGCGAGGTATTCGAGCCGGTTCTTCAGCCCGCTCGCCGTGTCCCATTCGGCAAGCTCGTCGGCGAGCTGGCGCACGAGCCCCGCCGCGTCCATCTCGCCGAGCATGGCCGGCGTCTCGCGCACGGCGACGGCGCCAGGCCCGAACCGCTCGATGCCGAGGCCGAGCTGCGCGAACTCCGCCGCATGCGCGAGGAGCCGGTCGCAGTCCTCCTCCGGCAGGTCGACGATCTCCGGGATCAGCAGCGCCTGCGCCGGCACCGGCCGGGAATGGAGCGCCTGCCGCATCGCCTCGAAGACGAGGCGCTCGTGCGCGGCGTGCTGGTCGACGATCACCAGCCCGTCCTCCGTCTGGGCGACGATGTAGTTCTCGTGAAGCTGCGCGCGCGCCGCGCCCAGCGGATGGCGGACGGGCTCCGCCTCGACGGATGCCGCGGCCGCCGGCTCGCTGCGGGCGGAAGGCGCGGCGAATCCGGAAAAATCCGCCTGCCGCTCGCGAAGCGCGACCGGCGCCTCGAAGGGGCGCCAGGGCGAGGCGGAAGGCGTCCAGGGCGCTGCGGGCCGGGCCGCCTCGGGCCGGAAGGCGCGCATCAGGCCGGAGGCCCCCGTGGTCGAGGCGCGGTCGCCGTCGCGCGCGAGCGCCTCGCGGATCGCGCCGACGATCAGGCCGCGCACGAGGCCCGGATCGCGGAAGCGCACGTCGGACTTCGCCGGATGCACGTTGACGTCGACCAGCGCCGGGTCGACGTCGATCCACAAGACCGCGACCGGATAGCGCCCCTGCGGGATCGTCTCCGCATAGGCCGCGCGCAGCGCCGACCAGACGAGCTTGTCCTGCACCGGCCGGCCGTTGACGAAGGCGAACTGGTTGAGGCTGTTGCCGCGGTTGAAGGTCGGAACGCCGGCAAAGCCGGTGAGCCGTACGTCCTCGCGCGCGGCGTCGATCTCGATCGCGTTGTCGCGGAAATCGCGGCCGAGCACCTGGCCGATGCGCGCCAGCCGGTCGGCGCCGGTCGCCGGGAACTCCAGCGTCGAGCGGTCGGAGCCCGACAGCACGAAGCGCACGGCCGGGAAGGCGAGCGCCATGCGGCGCACCACGTCGGAGATGGCCGACGCCTCCGCCTTCTCGCTCTTCAGGAATTTCAGCCGCGCGGGCGTCGCGAAGAACAGGTCGCGCACCTCCACCACCGTGCCGCGGTTGGCCGCCGCCGGCCGGACCGGACCGACCTTGCCGCCGGTCACGCTGATCTCCGCCCCTTCGCCCGCCTCGGCCGTGCGGCTGAGCAGCGAGAGCTTCGCGACTGAGCCGATCGAGGGCAGCGCCTCGCCGCGGAAGCCGAGCGTGCGGATGTCGGCGAGGTCGTCCTCGAGCTTGGAGGTGCAGTGCCGGCGGATCGCCATCTCGAGGTCGGCGGGCGCCATGCCGCAGCCGTTGTCCGTTACCCGGAGCAGCGCCTTGCCGCCGCCGGCCGTCGCGATCTCGATGCGGGTCGCGCCCGCGTCGACGGCATTCTCGATGAGTTCCTTGGCGGCGCTCGCCGGCCGTTCGATCACCTCGCCGGCGGCGATCCGGTTGATGAGGGTTTCTGAAAGCTGTCGGATGGTCATGCCGCCATTCTCTTGGATTCGCCAAGGCAATTCCAGCAAAACCGCGCGTGCTCCTTCCTCCGCGATCGCGTGAAGGCGGCGGATCGTTCCGGCGGCCGATTCCGTAAGCGGTCTCTTGTGCTTAATCAGCCTTTAAGAAAAAGCTGCGAACGTGTCGGCGGGCCTGTATGAGCGCAGGCCGGCCGGTCCCCGGCGGACAATTGCAGCGTCGCTGGTCGCTGCCATCCTCCCTGTCCGAAGATGCCATGGCATCCATCAGCATGTTTCGCGAATGCCAGAGAGGCGGGGACTTGAAACGATGAGCGACGGGGCGTCGGCAGACGCGAACATCCGGCTGGGAATGTTCGAGACGGCCTGCGACATTCTCGCCGCCGCCGTGATCGTCTACGACAAGAACGACAGCCTCGTCTTCGCCAGCCGCCAGATCCAGCGCTACTTTCCCATCCCCGCCGATTTCCTGAAGCCCGGGACGCGCCTGCGCGACGTGCTCGGCGCGATCTTCGACTGCGGCCTGCGCTACGGCATCGCGCCGGAGATGCGCCACAAGGCCGTGAACCGCGAGGAGTGGATCTCCGCCCGCATCTCCGCGCACTGGCGGGAGCAGCACGACGCGGTGGAGCGGCTCGGCCGCGACCGCTGGATCCATTTCCGCAAGCGCCGCCTGTCGAACGGCTACAACGTCACCACGCTCACCGACGTCTCCGAGCAGAAGAAGCAGGAAGAGCAGTGGCGCACCGACCTGGAGCGCGTCGAGCTGACCGAGGCTATCCTGGAGACGCTGCCGTCGCCGCTCGTCGTCAAGGACCGCAACCTCGCCCATATCGCCGCCAACCGCGCCTTCTGTGCGATCTACAACGTCGAGGCCGACGCGATCCTCGGCCGCAGCGCCTGGGACCTGTGCGACGCGGAGAACGCCGAGCGCACCGAGGCGAGCGACCGCGAGGTGCTGGAGACCGGCATGCCGATGCGCGTCGCCGAGCATATCGTGCGCGCCGACGGCTCCGACCTCTACGTCATCACCCGCAAGTACCGGGTGGGCCAGCCCGGCCACTGCGTCCTCGTCACCCACATGGAGGACGTCTCCGACATCGTCGCCGGAACCCGGGCGATGGAGGGCGGCGCCTCCCTCGATCTCTGCAGCGGCTTCGTCGAGGCGCAGAACTGCTTCGATCCCGTGCGCGACGCCGAGCGCCGCATCCTGCTCGAGCAGTTGCGCTCGGAGGACCTGACGGCCGTCTCCGGCCGCCGCATCCTCGTCGCCACGCCCAATCCGCGCATCGAGAACATCCTGGTCGAGGAGTTCAGGCGGCGCGGCGCCGAATGCTGCGCGGTGCGCGACCGCCACGAATGCGAGGCCTTCCTGGCGTTCGCCGGCAAGCGCGGGCTGCCGCTCGACCTCGTCGTCGTCGACGACAATCTTCCCGGCCACGAGGAACTCGCCGCCCAGGGGCACGGCGTGCCCGTCCGCCTTATCGCCCCGGACGGCATCGGGCCGGATTTCATGCGCGTCCTCGTCGAGGAGCACGAGCTCCTGTCGGAGAACGCCTCGCCGCTCGGCGACATCGTCAGCCCCGTGCCGATCGCCGACGACTGGTACATCGCCACCGACATCGCGGCCATGCCCTCTGCCGCCGTCGGCGACATCGAGGTGCTGGTGGCCGAGGACAACCAGATCAACCAGTTCGTCTTCTCGCAGATCCTCGAAGGCATGGGCATCTCCCACCGTATCGCCGAGAACGGCGAGGAGGCGGTGACGCTCTGGCGCAAGCACCAGCCGCGCCTCGTGCTGATGGACATCGCCATGCCGGTCAAGAACGGCATCGACGCGGCGATCGAGATCCGCGAGGCGGAGAAGGCGCTCGGCATCCACACCCCCATCGTCGCCGTCACCGCGCAGGCGCTCAACGTCGACATGCAGAACTGCATGGACGCCGGCATGGACGACTACATCACCAAGCCCGTCAGCCCCGACATGATCGAGGCGATCTACCGCCGCTACGCGGTCCCGCGCGAGGAGCGGTCGGTTGCCTGACGCGAGAAACCCCGGTCAACCCCCTAGAAATCGGGAGGGCCGGAAGGCTCCGGCGGCCGATCCGCTATGTTTTTGTTAAGAGTCATGCCTCATCGTGGAGCAGCCAACGGAGCGTGAGTGCAAGTGCGGGAAATCGTTGATGAAGTCTGCTGATCATGCGGCGCTGGAAGTTTCCCAGACTGACCTTCATGCCATGGCCTACACGGACCCGCTGACCGGGCTCGGCAACACCTACCGCCTGCGCGACAAGGTGCGCCAGATCGCCGCCGAGCGCGCCGAGGACCCGGCCCCCTTCGCCATCGGCATCGCCAATCTCGACGGCTTCAAGCCGATCAACGACCTGTTCGGCCCGCGCGCCGGCGACGAGATCCTCTGCCAGGTCGCCCACCGCCTCAGGGCCTGCATCCCGGACGGCGCCACCGTCACCCGCCACGGCGGCGACGAGTTCGCCTTCGTTCTGCCGCTCGTCTTCGAGCGCAAGGGCGCGGAGAAGATCGGCCAGATGCTGCGCGAGGTGCTGTCGGCCCCCTTCGATCTCGGCGACCGCAACGTCCGGCTCTCCGCCTCCTTCGGCTTCGCCATCTATCCCTTCGCCGGCGAGGACTTCACCGACCTCCTGAAGAGCGCCGACACCGCGCTCTATCGCTCGAAACGTCGCGGCCGCGGCCAGATCACCGTCTATTCGCAGGAGATCGCGCAGGAGATGAAGCGCGCGACCCATCTCGAGCAGGCGCTGAGGAACGCGATCATCGCCAACGAGGTGGACGTCCATTTCCAGCCGATCGTCCGGCTGCGCGACGATGCCGTCGTCGGCTTCGAGGCGCTCGCACGCTGGTGCGACGCCGATCTCGGCTACGTCTCGCCGGCCGTCTTCGTGCCGCTCGCCGAGGAGCGCGGCTTCATCGACACGCTGTCCGACACGCTGCTGCGCAAGGCGGCGGAGGCGGCCCTTTCCTGGCCGAAGGAGCTGTTCCTGTCCTTCAACCTCTCCTCCGCCCAGCTCATGGATCCGAAGACCGCCTTCAACACGCTGGCGATCCTCAACCGCACCGGCTTCGACCCGCGCCGGCTGGAGCTGGAGATCACGGAGACGGCCGTGATGACGGATGCCGACACGGCGCAGAAGATCGTCGCGGAGCTTCGCGGGGCGGGCGTGCGCGTCTCGCTCGACGATTTCGGCACCGGCCAGTCGAGCCTCGGCCGGCTGCGCGACTTCACCTTCGACAAGGTCAAGATAGACCGCGCCTTCGTCTCGCGCATCGCCAACGACAAGGCCTCCGAGCACATCATCAAGGCGATCGTCGCCATGTGCGAGGGCCTCGACCTGGAAGTGGTGGCGGAAGGCATCGAGGACTTTTCCGAGGCGCTGAAGCTGAAGGCGCTCGGCTGCGGCATGGGCCAGGGCTATTTCTACGGCAAGCCGACCGACGCGGGGACGACGATGCGGTTCCTCTCCGACCGCTATGTCAGCGTCGAGGGCCGCGCCGTCAACGCCTGAGCGCCGTCGCAGACGGCATTTCCCTAAAATCCGAGCTTTTGCCTTAGCGGGCGGTCAAGCCGCATGGGGTACGCTTTTCCCATCGTGGCACACTGTCCGGGAGGAAAGACATGCTGAAGAGCGGCATCATGCGCAAGGAACGGGGCTCGGCCCGCTCGAAGGTGCGCATATATGGCACGGTCAAGGTCATGCAGCAGTCGAGCCGGGGACGCATCGTCGACCTGTCGCAGCAGGGCATGGCGATCGACCTCGAGCGGTCGCTGCACATGACGCCCGGCCAGCAGGTGGAGGTCCTGACCGACGAGCTCGGGCCGATCGACGGCATCGTCTGCTGGTACGCGAACGGCAGGGTCGGCCTGCGCTACAAGATGACCACGCGCGCGGCGGCCCAGGTCGCCTCCTATTTCCGCTTCTTCCACAAGACGGTGACGCCGGTCCTGCGCGGCTGATCGCTCGCATAATCCCATCTTATGCGTCGCACCAGTATTTTGCCCGGTTACACGGCGCCCTTTCCCGTCTAGCCTTCGCGGCAAAAGGGGAGGCGAACATGACGGAACGGGCGGAAAGACGCGGGCGCGGCGCACGAAGCGCACGGCGGGAGGAGGCGGCGCAGGCGCACGGCGCGCCCTATATCGTGCGCAACATCCCGACCTACGACATCCTGTCCGAGGAAAACCTCCTCCGGATCGAGCATACGGCCGACCGCATCCTCGCCGAGATCGGTATCGAGTTCCGCGACGACCCGGTCGCGCTCGACCACTGGAAGCGCGCGGGCGCGAAGGTGGACGGGCTGCTCGTGCGCTTCGAGCCCGGCATGCTGCGCGAGATCGTGTCCTCCGCGCCGGCGGAATTCACGCAATACGCCCGCAATCCGGAAAACAACGTGCAGATCGGCGGCCGGAACGTCGTCTTCGCGCCCGCCTACGGCTCGCCTTTCGTCATGGACCTGGACAAGGGCCGGCGCTACGGCACGCTGGAGGACTTCCGCAACCTCATCAAGCTCGCCCAGTCGAGCCCCTGGCTGCACCATTCCGGCGGCACGATCTGCGAGCCGGTGGACGTTCCCGTCAACAAGCGCCACCTCGACATGGTCTACAGCCACATCCGCTATTCCGACCATCCCTTCATGGGCTCGGTCACGGCCGAGGAGCGGGCGGAGGATTCGATCGAGATGGCGCGCATCCTGTTCGGCGCCGATTTCGTCGACCGGAACTGCGTCATCCTCGGCAACGTCAACGTCAACTCGCCGCTCGTCTGGGACGGCACGATGACGAATTCGCTGCGCGCCTATGCGCGTGCGAACCAGGCCGCCGTCATCGTGCCCTTCATCCTCGGCGGTGCGATGGGGCCGGTGACGAATGCCGGCGCCATCGCCCAGTCCTATGCCGAGACGCTCGCCGGCTGTGCGCTGACCCAGCTCGAGCGGAAGGGAGCGCCGGTGATCTTCGGCAACTTCCTCTCCTCCATGTCACTGCGCTCTGGCTCGCCCACCTTCGGCACGCCGGAACCGGCCATCGGCTCGATGGTGATCGGCCAGCTCGCCCGCCGGCTGAAGCTGCCGCTGCGCTGTGCCGGCAATTTCTCCAATTCCAAGCTGCCGGACGGGCAGGCGATGCAGGAGGGGCTGATGTCCATGCTGTCGGCCGTCCACTGCGGCGCGAACTTCATCCTGCATTCCGCCGGCTTCCTCGACGGGCTGCTCTCGATGTCCTACGAGAAGTTCGTGATGGACGCCGATCTCTGCGGCGCGCTCCATTCCTATCTCGCCGGCGTGACGGTCGACGACAATTCGCTCGCTTTCGACGCCTTCGAGGAGGTCGGGCCGGGCAGCCATTTCCTCGGCTCGGCGCACACGATGCGCAACTACCAGACGGCCTTCTGGGATTCGGCGCTGTCGGACAACGAGCCCTTCGAGAAATGGAGCGGGGAGGGCGGCTCGACCGACATCGCCGCCCGCGCCAACCGCCAGTGGAAGAAGGTGCTCGCCGAATACCAGGCCCCGCCGCTCGACGAGGCTGTCGACGAGGCGCTCCGCGACTTCGTCGCCCGCAAGAAGGCGGCGGTGGACGACGCCTGGTACTGACACGGAAAACCCGGCGGCGCGGGTTGCGCCACCGGGTCGGATGAGGGTTGCCGGAACCCGCTTATTCGGCCGGCTCGGTCGGCAGCGTGCCGGGCGTCGTCGAGGACGTGGTGGAGGTGTCCACCTGCGTCTGCGCGTTGCGCTCGGCGACCTGCTGCGACTTCGTCTTGAATTCCGGCGCCGCCTGCAGGCTTTCGGCGGTTTCCGTCGTCGTCAGCTTGACGTCGTCGGAGTCCGGAACCTGGGTGATCGAGATGGTGTCGAACGGTACGGCGACCCATTTCTCGCCGATGCCGAGGAAACCACCGACGCCGACCACGGCTGCGGCGATGCCGCCGTCTTCCTGGATGATCAGGTCGCTGATCTTGCCGATGCTCTCGTCGGCGCTGTTGTAGACGGTCTGGCCGATATAGGTGTTGGCGCTGATCTGGTCGTCGCCCTGGGCGGTCAGATAGGTCTCACCCGCGGCCGGAGCCTGGGCAGTGTCTTCGGAGGGCGTCGCCGGGGTCTGGGCGGTGTCCTCAGAAGGCGTCGCCGGGGTCTGGGCAGTGTCTTCCGAAGGCGTCGCCGGGGTCTGTGCCGTATCCTCCGACGGGGTTGCCGGGGTCTGTGCCGTGTCGTCGGGCGTGGTGCCCATGGTGTCCGGGTTCACGGCCGGATCTTCCATGGTTTGGCCGGCGGCCGGCTGGTTGGTGTCCTGCGCATAGGCGACAGGAGCAATTGCCGCGCCCAGAAGGAGTGCACCAGCGGCAACGGAAGTGAAGAGTTTGTTGGTCATTTCGAACCTGCCTTTCGTCTTCGTTGGCATCAAGGCGCGGCGGCGTTCGGTAACTTTCCGTCCGTCCGCACCGGCTGATGCACAAGGAACGACGACCTCGGGTTTTGGTTCCGCCGAAAAAATCTCAGAGTGCGAAACGCGGTTCGAAGCGGCCCTTCACGGCGATGCCGAGCTCGAAGGTCTTGCCCGCATGGGGATCGGCCTGCCGCGCGGCCGCGTCCATGCCCTCCCAGGCGGAGGTGACGAGCAGGCGCGAGGCGTCCCTGCCGATGAAGGCCGGGCAGCTCGCCTGCGCGGCGGGCACGGCATGCGACGCGATCTTCGTGCCGTCCGGCCGGTAGACCTCGACGGCGCCCGCGCCCCAGCGTGCGTTCCAGATGAGCCCGTCCGCATCGCAGACCGCGCCGTCGATGCCGCCGCTTGCGGCCGTCTGGTCGCTCAGGACCTCCGGCTCGCCGACGGGAAGGCCGGTCGCCGGGTCGAGCGCCACCCGCATCAGGTGGTTGACGT
Organism: Shinella pollutisoli; assembly: GCF_024609765.1. Taxonomy (GTDB): domain Bacteria; phylum Pseudomonadota; class Alphaproteobacteria; order Rhizobiales; family Rhizobiaceae; genus Shinella; species Shinella pollutisoli. Next base: position 35,550 of record NZ_JANFDG010000031.1, on the reverse strand, counting down.
CGGTGTCGGCGAAATAGCCGGTGGCCCCGTCGGGGGAGAAGCAGATGCCGTTCGGGATCGTCAGGCTGGAGAAGAGCCGCGTCACCCGCGCGCCCGCCACATGGTAGATCGCCCCGGCGTTCTTCTCGGCGCTGCGGCCCATCGTGCTCGCCCAGAGCGCGCCGCAGGGATGCATGCGGCCGTCGTTCGAGCGGTTCTGCGGCTTGTCCTCCAGCGTGGCGAAGGGCGCGAGCCGCCCGTCGGCGACCGTGCGGACGAACAGGCCCTTGTCCGAGACGACGATCTGGCGTTCCGCGTCGATGACGGCGAGCACGCTGCCGAGGAAGGGCAGGTCCTGCACCGTCTTTACCATGTCCGCGAGGCGGAGCGCGTGCAGCTTGCGGCCCTTGATGTCGAACCAGAAGGCGGTATCCGTCGCCGGATCGTAGGTCGGGCCTTCGCCGAGCTCGCTGGCGACGTCGCAGAGGATGCGGCCGGCGAAGGGATGGGTCTCGGTCATCGGGAAACTCCATAGGCGGCGTCATAGGCGGCGATCGTCGCCTCGGCGCGGGCGCGGACCTCGTCCGCCGCCATGCCGGGCTTGTAGAGGCTGGAGCCGAGGCCGAAGCTGCGCACGCCGATCGCCGCATAGTCGGCGAAGTTCCTCTCCGACACGCCGCCGACGGCGGCGATCTCCAGCTCGGCCGGCAGCACGGCGCGGATCGCCTGGATGCCGGCCGAGCCGAGCACGCTCGCCGGGAAGAACTTCAGCCCCGTCGCCCCGGCGCGGGCGGCGGCGAGCGCCTCGGTCGGCGTGAAGACGCCCGGCATCGTCACCATGCCCTTCTCCGCCGCGCGCGCGATGACGTCCGGCTCGACGTTCGGGCTTACCATCAGCGTGCCGCCGACGTCGGCGAGCCGGTCGACGTCCGCGACCGTCAGCACGGTGCCGGCGCCGATCAGCACACCTTCGGGCGCCAGCTTCACGGCGGCCTCGATCGAGCGGAACGGCTCGGGCGAGTTGAGCGGGATCTCGATCGCCGTGAAGCCGGTCTCGATCAGCGCGCCGACGACGCCGTCCGCCTCGGCGGGCTTCAGGCCGCGCAGGATGGCGATCAGCGGGCGGGTCATCGGGGGAAAGGGAATGCGGCTCATCGGCTTTGCTTTCTCAAAGGGACCAGAGGGCTTTCGCGCCGGCGGCAAGGCCCGCGCGCACGGCGGCGTCTGCATCGATCACGGTGGTAGCGATGTCCGCGGCGGCGAGGGCCGCGCGGTAGAGCGCGCCGAGCCCGCCGGACACGACAAGCGCCACCGGCGTGCCTTCGGCGACGAGCGACAGCGCGCCGGCGATCTCGACGCCGATCAGCGTGCCGGAAAGCCGCGCCCTGGCGTCGTCCGGCGACAGGCCCGCAAGCAGCCCGCCCGCGCGCACCGAGAACAGCCGGTTGGTCGCAAGCGCCGGCGCGGCGACGCTTTCGGCGACCGCCGTGCGGAACGCCGCGCTTTCGCCGGAGACCGTTCCCGCCCCGGCGATCGAATGGCTGAGGATCGTGTGCGCCGAGATCGCCTCGAAGAGCTCGCCGGTCATGAAGGTGGAGAAGCCCGCGACCGTGCCGCCGGAAAGCCGCACCCATTTGCTGTGCGTGCCCGGCATGCAGACGAGGCGGTCGCCGCTGCCGAGCCCGGCGGCGGCGCCGAGAAGCTGCGTCTCCTCGCCGCGCATTACGTCGGGGGCGGCCGGGTCGCGCTGCGCGAGGCCGGGCAGGATGCGGATGTCGGCGGCGACGCCCGGCACGCGCACCGCGGCGGCGGGAATGGCCGCAAGGGCCGCGGGCGTGTCGAGATAGCCGGCCTCGACCCAGCCCTGCTTCGCCCCGGCCATGCCGCAGATCAGCACCGGCAGGCCCTCGGGCGCGGAGACGGCGGCAAGGTGGCTCTCCAGCACCTCGGCGAAGCCGGTGCGGGCGGCCACGGTCATGCCTTCGCCGCTGCGGCGCTCGGCGAGCACGGCGCCGTCGCGGCCGATCAGCCAGAGGCGGAAGCTGGAGGTTCCCCAGTCGATGGAGACATAGGCGGGTCCGGTCGTCAAAGCATGCCTCCGTCGACGATGAGGGTCTGGGCGGTGACGGCGCCAGAAGCGTCCGACGCCAGGAAGAGACAGGGGCCGACGATGTCCTCGGGGCCGAGCGAGCGCTTCAGGCATTGCCGCGCGACGCCGGCGGCGGCCGCCGCCTCGTCGACCCAGAGCTGGCGCTGCCGTTCCGTCAGCACCATGCCGGGCAGGATGGCGTTGACGCGGATGTTCTCCGGCCCGAGCCGGCCGGCGAGCGACTTGGTGAGGCCGACGATGCCGGCCTTGGCGGCGGCATAGGCCGGAAGCTCGCCCATGTTGAGCAGGTAGGCGATGGAGGAGAGGTTGACGATCGCGGCGCCGCTTGTCCCGGCGGCCGCCCGGCGCAGGTGCGGCAGCGCCGCCTGTGCGGCGAAGGCGTAGTGGCGCAGGTTGACCGCCAGGCTTTCGTCCCAGTCCTCCGGCCCGATCGCCTCGAAATCGTGGCGGTCGTCGCGCGCCGCATTGTTGACGAGCACCTTCAGGCCGCCGAGCGCGTCCGCGGCCTCGGCGACGGCGGCGCGCAGCGCCGGGATGTCGCGCAGGTCCGCCTCCAGGAAAAGCGGCGCATGCTCGACCGTGCCGGAAAGGGAGGCGGCGAGCGCCCGGCTCTCCTTAACGGCGATATCGATGAAGGCGACGCGTGCGCCCTGCCGCGCGAAACCTTCGACGAGCGCCGCGCCGATGCCGGAGCCGCCGCCGCTGACAAGCACGCCGCTTCCCGCAAGGTCCGCATACCGGGCCGCCATCGCCGATCCTCCAGAGTTCCATTATATGGAATTGAGTTTGATTATCCGGAATTATTCCGCTAGGCTTGCCGCCTGTCAAGGAGGCGGGCCGGTCGCATCTGCGGCCTCGCCGCTCTAGCCCTCTCGCCCGCGAGAAGACGGTGGACGGGAAGCCGGAGCGGCATATCCCTTCGCCCCGCTTGCGGGGACAAGGTGGCCGGCAGGCCGGATGAGAGGCTTGGCATCCATATGCGGTGGCCTGTCGAGGCATGGGAGGCAAAGCATGGCATCGCGCCGGGGCGGCGAAGGGAAGGACACCGGCACGCTCGGCAAGGCCGTCGCCGTGCTGGAGACCGTCGCGCTCTCCGACCGGCCCATGCGCTTCACCGACGTGCTGGCCGCAAGCGGCCAGCCGCGCGGCACGCTGCACCGCCAGCTTTCCCATCTTCTGCGCGAAGGCCTGCTCGAGCTCGGGCCCGACCACGCCTACGTGCCGGGCCTTCGCCTCCTGAAGCTCGCCTCGGCGGCCTGGGCGCGCAACGAGCTGCGCGCGGTCGCCGCCCCCTTCCTGGAGGCGCTGCACCGCGAGACCGGCGAGACCGTGCATCTCGGCGTGCTGCGCGGGCGCGAGATCATCTATCTCGACAAGGTGGAGAGCCGGCAGGCCGTGCGCATGAACTCGCAGATCGGCAACGCCTCGCCGGTCTATTGCACCGGCGTCGGCAAGGCGGCGCTCTCCGTGCTCGACGCGCCGGCGCTGGAGGCGGTCCTGTCCGGGCTGGAGTTCCGCCGTTTCACGCCGCAGACGCTGGCCGACCGGGCGGCGCTGGAGGCCGAGCTCGCGGAGATCCGCCGGGAAGGCGTCGCCTTCGACCGCGAGGAGCACGAGCCCGGCATCCGCTGCGTGGCCGCACCCGTCCATGATGGCGGCCGCGATCTTGTGGCCGCCGTCTCTGTGACGGGCCCGGCCTACCGGGTCGGCCCCGAGCGGCTTGCGGAATGGGCGCCGCATGTGCGCGCCGCTGCCGCCGCCGTCATGGGGGAACTCGTGTTCCGCCTCGGGCCGCAACGGTAGGTCGAGCCGTGAGGTACGTGCACATACGGCCCGGTTGTCCTTGCGCCCTGTTTTACGGTAAACTGGGAAAATGCGCTGGACGCGGGTTTGGCGCCCCAGTAGCTTTTTCCGGAAGCGGTTTTCGGACTGCTTCGCATGCCGCGATCTTGAGGCGCGGTCAATACGATTAAGATGCATTGGGATACGGGGGTTCCCGAGGCACGCCGGGTGCGGCGCCGGACAACCGGCGCCCGTTCGCCCGTTGCCGAGGGGAGAGGCGAATATGGCGGATAGACTTCAAACGGCGTCTGTGCGGTCCCGGTTTCCGTGGGAGGGCAGCCTGCGGGACGACAGCCTGCCGGCGCTGGATTCGCGGGACGACGTTTCCGCCACGCTGGAACGCCTGGCGGAGCACTACGGCCTCAACGGCTATATCCTCATCAACGTCCCCGCCGAGACGTCGAGCGACTTTGCCTCGAACGTGCTGCTTACCTCCTGGCCCGAGGAGATGCTGCGGAACTACGACCATGCCGGCCTGTTCTTCGGCAGCCCGGTGATCGGCCGCCTGCGCCGCAGCACCACGCCCTTCGCCTATGATACCGAGACGACGAACCGCCGCCGCGCCGACGGCAAGGCGGAGATCGCCGTCAGCCTGTTCGGCAAGTACGGCCTGTCGCGCGGCGCCTACTTCCCGGCGCACAACGCGGCGGGCCTTCGCGGCGCGCTCGCCTTCGGCGGCATGCGCGAGGCGCTGAGCCCGCGCGAGATGGCCGAGCTGAACGCGGTCGCCAATGCCGTCTTCGCGCGCGTCGTCGACCTTGCGGCCGACCACCATCCCGGCGCCGCGCTCTCGCGCCGCGAGGTCGAGTGCCTGTCCTGGGCATCGGCCGGCAAGACCAGCCTGGAAATGTCGGAGATCCTCGGCCTCTCCGAATATACGGTCAATCACTACCTGAACCGTGCGACGCGCAAGCTCGATGCCGTCAACCGCGTCCAGGCCGTCGCCAAGGCCATTCGCGCCGGGCTCCTGAACTGATGGAAGACGATCCTTGGCCATGGCCGGAACGCAGACGCATCCCCTCCACCCCGTTCCGCAGGGACCGGATTCCGAAAGGCCGCGCATGATGATGGGGGAGGAAACCCAGGGCTACGAGAGCCGGATGCGCGACGAGGGCAGCGAGATCGCGGCGCTCGAGACCCAGTTCGACATCGTGCGCTACATGCGGCGCAAGTGCGAGGAGTTCGGCCTCAGGTATTTCATCGCCTTCACCCTGCCGGGCTTCGAGGCGGAGAAGCTGTCGGCCTATTCGATCGTCAGCAACTGGCCGCAGGAGTTCCTCAGCCGCTACGACGCGAACCGCATGGTCCGCCGCAGCGCCGGCATCCGCAAGCTCCGGCTGACGACCGTGCCCTTTTCCTACGACATGCTCGAATGGATCGGCGAGGCCGCCGCCGAGGAGGATTTCGGCAACTTCGCCGACGTCGTCAACGCGCACGGCATCCGCGTCGGCCACTTCTTCCCCGTCCACGACGCGCTCGGCAATCGCGGCGCCATCGTCTGGAGCGGCGAGAAGCAGGAACTGCCGCTCGACGACCGGCTGATGCTGCAGATGATCTCGATCCACCTGTTCAACCGGCTCGCCGAGATCGGCGCGGCCTGGAAATCGGGGCAGGTGGTGCTGACGGAGCGCGAGGTCCAGTGCCTGAGCTGGACGGCGGCCGGCAAGACCAGCCTGGAGATCGCCGAGATCCTCGGCCTCTCGGAGCACACGGTCAACCACTATCTCAACCAGGTCACGCGCAAGCTGGAGGCGGTGAACCGCACCCAGGCGGTGGTGAAGGCGATCCGCCGCGGCCTGATCGCCTGAGGCCGGGCTGAGACGACCTGCCGCAACCGCGAGCGCCCCTCGCGGGTGAAATCGTTTGGCGGGCGCCCGCGCGTGCACTATCTACACGGGGGGGCGCGGGTATCGCAGGCGAGGGTTTGATGACGGACGTAACCAAGGAACAGGTGCTGGAGCGGCTGAGGACGGTGCGCGGCCCCGGCATGAAGGGCAACATCGTCGATCTCGGCCTCGTGTCGGATGTCTTCATCTCCGACGGCAAGGCCTATTTCTCGATCACGGTGCCGGCCGAGCAGGCGCGCGATCTCGATCCGATGCGCGCCGCCGCCGAGCGGGTGGTGCGCGAGATCCCGGGCATCAAGTCCGCCATGGTGGCGCTGACGGCCGACAAGAAGGCGGCCTCCGGCCCCGCCGCCGCCCGTGCGCCGGCCCCGCCGCCGCCCGGCCGAGGGCATCAGCACGGCGCGCCCGGCCAGCCGCAGCCGCGCCCGAAGTCCGGCATTCCCGGCGTGCGCGCGATCATTGCGGTCGCCTCCGGCAAGGGCGGCGTCGGCAAGTCGACCACCTCCGTCAACCTCGCCCTGGCGCTGAAGGCGAACGGGCTGAGCGTCGGCATCCTCGACGCCGACATCTACGGCCCCTCCATGCCGCGGCTCCTGAAGATCTCCGGCCGGCCGCAGCAGCTCGAGGGCCGCATGATCAAGCCGATGGAGAACTACGGCATCAAGGTCATGTCCATGGGCTTCCTCGTCGACGAGGACGTGGCGATGATCTGGCGCGGGCCGATGATCCAGTCGGCGCTGATGCAGATGCTGCGCGAGGTCGCCTGGGGCGAGCTCGACGTGCTGGTGGTCGACATGCCGCCCGGCACCGGCGACGCCCAGCTCACCATGGCCCAGCAGGTGCCGCTCGCCGGCGCCGTCATCGTCTCGACGCCGCAGGACCTCGCCCTGATCGACGCCCGCAAGGGGCTGAACATGTTCAGCAAGGTCGAGGTGCCCGTCCTCGGCATCGTCGAGAACATGAGCTATTTCATCGCCCCGGACACCGGCAACCGCTACGACATCTTCGGCCACGGCGGCGCGCGGCGCGAGGCCGAGCGCATCGGCGTGCCCTTCCTCGGCGAGGTGCCGCTGACGATGGACATCCGTGAGACCTCCGACGCCGGAACCCCGGTCGTCGTCTCCAACCCGGACGGGGCGGCGGCCAAGGCCTACCGCGTGATCGCCGACCGCGTCTGGCAGGAGCTGCAGGCGCTGGAAGGCAAGGGCGCGCGCGGCGCGCCGTCGATCGTCTTCGAATAGCGCCGGGACACGCCCGCCGCACCCTTGATTTTTATATTGCACTGCGCAATATCCCCTGCCTGCCGCGCCTTCGAGCGCGGCGCAGCTCAGGAGTGTGAGCGATGGTCCTGTCCGGAGCCATTCGCCTGTGATTACGGTTTACCGTTCGAATGGCGAGGGGCGCGTCCTGCAGGACGTGGCCGAACCCGTCGCGGAGGCGTTCGCCGATGCCGTCTGGATCGACGTGCTCGATCCCGCCCGGGACGAAGAGGCGCTGATCGAGCGCGCCCTTTCCCTCGACATCCCCACCCGCGACGAACTGAAGGACATCGAGCCCTCCAGCCGGCTCTACACCGACGGCAGCGCGGCCTACATGACCGCCTCGCTGATCGTGCGCGCGGAAAGCGATCTGCCGGCGCTGACCGACGTCGCCTTCATCCTCACCGCCCGGCATCTCGTCACCGTGCGCTATGCCGAGCCGCGCTCCTTCGCCCTCTTCAAGGGCGCGATGCACCGCATCCCCGGCGGCTGTTCCTCGCCGACCGTGACGATCACGCGCCTGCTGGAGACCGTGGTCGACCGGACGGCGGAGATCCTGGAGATCGCCGTGGCGCGGGCCGATACGCTGTCGGTGGAGGTGTTCGGCGACAAGCGGCACCTCTCCCGCCGCCCGCCGCGCTACCTGGAGGACCGGCTGATCCAGGTCTCGGGCCTGCACCGCCTCGTGGCGAAGGTGCGCGACAGCCTCATGTCGCTGTCGCGCGTGCTGACCTTCCTGCATTCCCTGCCGGCGCTGCATGCCGACCGCGAAAGCCGGGAACTGTGCCGCACCGTCTCGCGTGACGTGCAGTCGCTGTCCGAGCATGCGAACTTCGTGGCCGGCAACATCACCTTCCTGCTCGACGCCTCGCTCGGCCTCATCAGCCTCGAGCAGAACGCCATCATCAAGATCTTCTCCATCGCCTCGGTGGTGCTGCTGCCGCCGACCCTGATCGCGTCGATCTACGGCATGAACTTCGACCACATGCCGGAGCTGCAGCTTCCCTATGCCTATCCGGCCACGCTGGTCGCCATGGCCGTATCGGCGATCCTCCCCTTTTTCTTCTTCCGTCGGAAAGGCTGGCTCTAGGGCCTGTTTCCCCATGAACCACGATGCTGGTTTCCCAACGCATTCGAAGGGCCGGGTGCGCAGCCTGGCGTTCGCCGCCCTCGGCTCCGTCGGCGTCGTCTACGGCGACATCGGCACGAGCCCCCTCTATGCCTTCCGCGAGGCGCTGAGGCCCGTCGCCGCCGGCGGCCTCGTGCGCGCGGAGATCATCGGCCTCGTCTCGCTGATGCTCTGGACGCTCACGGTGATCGTGACGCTGAAATACGTCCTCTTCCTGCTGCGGGCCGACAACCACGGCGAGGGCGGCACGCTCTCGCTGCTGGCGCTCCTGATGCGCACGGCGAACGGGCACGCCGCGGTCCTCTTCTTCATGGGCGCGGTCGGCGCGGCGCTCTTCATCGGCGACGCGATGATCACGCCGGCGCTCTCGGTTCTCTCCGCCGTCGAGGGGCTGAAGCTCGTCACGCCGGGGCTCTCCGACTACGTGGTGCCGATCTCCGTCGTCATCCTCGTCGCGCTCTTCGCCGTCCAGTCCTGGGGCACGGCCGCCGTCTCGCGCTTCTTCGGGCCGATCACGGCGCTCTGGTTCCTCGTCATGGGCGCGGTCGGCCTTCAGCATATCAGCGACGATCCCGGCGTGCTCGCCGCCTTCAATCCCTATCACGCCGCCGTCTTCCTGTTCCGGGAGGGCTGGCTCGGGCTCGTGGTGCTGGGCGCCATCTTCCTGACGGTCACGGGGGCAGAGGCACTCTATGCCGACCTCGGCCACTTCGGCCGCCGGCCGATCCAGTGGGCCTGGTTCTGCCTCGTCTTCCCCGCGCTCGCCCTCAACTATCTCGGCCAGGGCGCGCTGGTGCTGAGCCATCCGCAGGCGGTCGAAAATCCCTTCTACTTCATGTTCCCGAAATGGGCGCTGCTGCCGGTGGTCATCCTCGCCACCGCCGCCACCATCATCGCCAGCCAGGCGGTGATCACCGGCGCCTTCTCGCTGGCGCGCCAGGCGATCCACCTCGGCTACCTGCCGCGCATGGAGATCTTCCACACGTCGGAGACCCATACCGGGCAGATCTACCTGCCGGCGGTCAACACGCTGCTGCTCTTCGGCGTCATGCTGCTGGTCTTCGTCTTCGGCTCCTCCGAGGCGCTCGCCACCGCCTACGGCGTCTCCGTGACCGGTGCTATGGTCGTCACGACGCTGCTCGCCTTCGAGTTCCTGCGCATGCGCTGGCGCTGGCGTCCGCTCGTGGCCGGTGCCGTGCTCGCGCCGCTCCTGCTGTTCGAGCTCACCTTCCTTGCCGCCAACCTCCTGAAGATCCACGACGGCGGCTACGTGCCGGTGCTGATCGCCGCCGCCGTCGTCATCGTGATGTGGACCTGGACGCGCGGCACGCGGATCCTGCGCGAGAAGACCCGGCGCATCGAGGTGCCGATGGAGGCCTTCGTGAAATCCGTCGAGAAGCCGTCCGCCCACGCGCCGGTCCGCGTCGCCGGCACGGCGATCTTCCTGACCAGCGATCCGGATTTCGCGCCCGCCGCCCTCCTGCACAACATCAAGCACAACCACGTGCTGCACGACCGCAACGTCATCCTGACGGTGCGCACCACCAGCACGCCGCGCGTCGTGCCGGCCGACCGCTTCACCGTCGAGCCGCTGTCCGAGCGCTTCTCGCGCATCGAGCTGCGCTTCGGCTTCATGGAGACGCAGAACGTCTCGCAGGCGCTCGGGCTGATGCGCAAGGCCGGGCACAAGTTCGACATCATGTCGACCTCCTTCTATCTCGGCCGGCGCAAGCTGGTGCCGGATGCGCAGTCCGGCATGCCGATGTGGCAGGACCGGCTGTTCATCGCGCTCGCGAACGTCGCGACCGACCCGTCCGACTATTTCCGCCTGCCGACCAACCGCGTCGTCGAGCTCGGTTCGCACGTCGTCATCTGACGTTTGCCGGCAAGAGGGAGCCGCGCATTAACCAAGCATCAAGGTTAATGCTTCAATTTGCGAAACCAGAACAGGGTCGCCCGCAGGCGGATGCGCGGGCGGGTTCCGGCTAGTGGAATTTTTCGGGCGGGACGGACGCCGGCGGAGTGCGCCGGCGGCAGGGTCTTCGCGCGAGCGTCGGGTGCGGAGTGAAGAGTTGCGTAAGCGTAGCGTTCGTCATGTCGGCAGCGGCCGCCTTTCCCTTCTCTGGCGCACCTGGAAGACGCCGCTCGCCGCAGCGCTCGGCCTGCTGGCGCTCTTTCCCAGCCAGGCCGCCCATACCGACCTCGCCACCTTCCTCGCCGGCCTCAACCGCAAGGGCGGCAATCAGCAGATGGTGCTGACGCGCTCGCCGGCGGGCTCGATCCACGAGGTCGAGATCGCCTTCGCCGACGCGATCACCACCGGCGCCGTCGCCGGCGGCGCGGGCGTGGAGCTGCCGGGCGGCGTGACGGCGGCGCTGCGTGCCGAGGCGAAGGGCGAGGGCGGCATTCCCGACGAGGAGCGCATCAACCGACGCGACAAGAAGGGCCGCGTCGTCGCCGTGATGCCGGTGACGCCGCCCAAGGACTTCACCGCCGGCTCGATCCTGGAGCGCACCAGCTTCCTCCTCTCGCCCTCCCTGGAAAAAGGCGAGCGCATGACCTTCGTGCGGCCGAAGATCAAGGGGCGGGAGATCGAGATCGCCACCGCCTTCTACCGCAAGAAGCCGGTCGCGAAGGATGCCGGCGTGCCGGCGATGCTGGCGAACCTCGTCACCAACGACAGGGCCGACGTGCTGGCGACCGCCTATGCCCGCGTCGAGCCGGACTATGCGCGCGAATCCCCGTTCGATTCGATCCTGAAGCCGGAACGGGAGGCGGGCCGCTTCATCCCCGACATCGCGCCGGACGACCACGCCTGGGCGGCGACCCCGCTGCCGGCCGGCGTCTTCTCGGAGAAGGAGCAGAAGTGCCTCGCCGAGGGCATCTACTTCGAGGCGCGCGGCGAGGAGCTGAAGGGCCAGGCCGCCGTCGCGCAGGTCATCCTCAACCGCGTGCGCAATCCCGCCTATCCGAAGACGATCTGCGGCGTCGTCTACCAGAACCGCGACTGGCGCAACCGATGCCAGTTCTCGTTCGCCTGCGACCGCATCCCCGACCTGATTCTCGGGCCCTGGCACTGGAAGACGGCGAAGGAGATCGCCATGGCCGTCACGGCCGGCAAGATCTGGCTCGAGGAGGTGGGCTCCGCCACGCATTACCACGCCACCTACGTCCGTCCGCCGTGGGGACGCACGATGAAGCGGATGGCCAAGATCGGCCGGCACATCTTCTACCGCACCTATGGCGGCGGCTGGAGCTGAGGGGCGCGGGCCTTGCGGCGAGTCCGGCCGCAGCGGGCCGGGCGATTCCCGTCCGGCGGGGGACAATCTTCCGTGATTTCGGGTAATCCATTGATTTAAATGGATATTTTTGCTGTGGCGCAAAGCTCCGCCACGCCTTGACTATGCCGATCCCTAAAACTATGTTGCGCCCGACTTCAAAAGGGCTGGATATGGCTTGAACCCTAGCCGTTATTATGTCCGCAATGGGGCGAAACGCCCGGCGGAGAGGACGAAAGGGAACGCCATGACCGATCGGAAGGGAAGTCTGGAAGACCGGCTGAAGCGACTGGACGCGGAACTCGCGGAAAGGCGCGGCAAGGAAGAGGCCGGGACGGCCGCCGAGGAGCGGGCATCCGAAAGCCGCAAGGGCTATGCGGTCGCCATGAAGCTCTCCAGCGAATTCGTCGCCGCCGTCATCGTCGGTGCGCTTCTGGGCTATCTTCTGGACCATTTTGCGGGTACAGGGCCGTGGGGGATGATCATCCTTCTCCTGCTGGGTTTCTGTGCCGGCGTGCTGAACGTCATGCGCGCGGCGGGCCTAGTGGCCTCGCCCCATCCGGTGGACAGGCTGGCAGGCCGGGATCCCGGCGGGCGTGACGGAACCGGAAAGACGGACGGCGCGTAAGGCGCGCGCGGTTCGAACATTGGGTGACTTCCGCTCCGGCGGGCAAGCGAGAGAGACAAGCGGTGGCAAACGATCCGACCCATCAGTTCCTGGTCAACAAGATTGTTCCGATCGAGATCGGCGGCATCGACTTCTCGTTCACCAATGCCTCGCTGTTCATGGTCGCGACCGTCGCCGCCGCGGCGGGCTTCCTCTACTTCACCACCTCGCAGCGCGGCCTCGTGCCGAGCCGCATGCAGTCCGTCTCGGAGATGTCCTACGAGTTCATCGCCTCGATGCTCCGGGAAGGGGCGGGCAGCCAAGGGATGAAGTTCTTCCCCTTCGTCTTCTCGCTGTTCATGTTCGTGCTGACGGCGAACCTCATCGGCATGGTGCCCTATTTCTTCACCGTCACCAGCCAGATCATCGTTACCTTCGCGCTGGCGATGCTCGTGATCGGCACGGTGATCTTCTACGGTTTCTACAAGCACGGTTTCGGCTTCCTGAAGCTTTTCGTGCCTGCGGGCGTTCCCGGCGTGCTCCTGCCGCTGGTCGTCTCGATCGAGGTCATTTCGTTCCTCTCGCGCCCGATCAGCCTGTCGATCCGTCTTTTCGCCAACATGCTGGCGGGTCACATCACCCTCAAGATCTTCGCCGGCTTCGTCGCCTCGCTCGGCGCGCTCGGCGCCGTCGGCGTGGTGGGGGCGGTCCTGCCCCTGCTCATGACCGTCGCCGTGGTCGGTCTCGAATTCCTCGTGTCGTTCCTGCAGGCCTACGTCTTCGCGGTCCTGACATGCATGTACCTCAACGATGCCGTGCATCCGGGTGGTCACTAGGAAGAAAGTCGTCGACGCCTCCCGGCGTCGCTCATAAGCCGCAACAACCCATTCAAGGAGTTCAACATGGAAGCGGAAGCAGCAAAGTTCATCGGCGCGGGTCTTGCCACGTTCGGTCTCGCCGGCACGGCTCTCGGCCTCGGCAACATCTTCGGCAACTACCTTGCCGGCGCCCTGCGCAACCCGTCCGCTGCCGACAGCCAGTTCGGCCGCCTCGTCTTCGGCTTCGCCGTTACGGAAGCTCTGGGCATCTTCTCGCTGCTCATCGCGCTCCTCCTCCTCTTCGCCGTCTGATACGGCCTGAGGCGGGACCACGGCCCTCCGGGCCGTGGTCCGCATATCTGCAAGGACACCCTTTGAGAGTGCCCCCCTGGAGGTGAGCATGTTTGTGACCCCGGCGTCGGCCGAGTCCACCCCTTTCGAAATCGCCCAGGCCGAGACTCCTGCCGTGACGCATGAGGCCCAGCCGGCCGGCGAGGTGCACACCGAGACGGGTGTCGCACACGGCGACGAGCACGCCACCGGCGTCTTCCCGCCGTTCGACCAGACCACGTTCGCGTCCCAGCTCCTGTGGCTGGCGATCACCTTCGGTCTCTTCTACCTTCTCATGTCGAAGGTCATCGTTCCGCGCATCGGCGGCATCCTCGAGACGCGCCACGACCGCATCGCCCAGGACCTCGACGAGGCCGCCCGCCTGAAGGCGGAGGCGGATGCGGCGATCGCCGCCTATGAGCAGGACCTCGCCGCCGCCCGCGCCAAGGGCAACGCCATCGCCAGCGCAGCCCGCGACGAGGCCAAGGCCAAGGCCGACGCCGAGCGCGCCCGCACCGAGGCGGCCCTTCAGGAAAAGATCGCCGGTGCCGAGACCCGCATCGCCGAGATCAAGGCCAAGGCGCTTGCCGACGTCGGCTCGATCGCCGAGGAGACGGCCGCCGCCGTCGTCGAGCAGCTGATCGGCGCCAAGGCGAGCGAAGCCGAGATTTCCGCCGCCGTGAAGTCGGCCGCCGGCAAATAAGGAGGCACCCATGCAATTCGACGCCACTTTCTTCGCCTTCGTCGGCCTCCTGCTGTTCCTGGCCCTGGTCGTCTACCTCAAGGTGCCGGGCATGATGGCGAAGAGCCTCGACGCCCGCGCCGCGAAGATCTCCAACGAGCTCGCCGAGGCCAAGCGCCTGCGCGAGGAGGCCCAGCACCTGCTCGCCGAATACCAGCGCAAGCGCAAGGACGCCGAGGCGGAAGCCGCCGGCATCGTCGCCGCCGCCGAGCGCGAGGCGAGCGCGCTTGCCGCCGAGGCCCGGCAGAAGACCGAGGAATACGTCGCCCGCCGCAACGCGCTCTCCGAGCAGAAGATCCGCCAGGCCGAGGCCGACGCGATCAACGCCGTGCGCGCCGCCGCCGTCGACCTCGCCGTCGCCGCCGCCGAGAAGGTGATCGCCGCCAAGACGGATGCCGCCACCGGCAAGGCGCTCTTCGCCGACGCCATCGGCCAGGTGAAGACCCGCCTCAACTGAGGCTTCCTTTCTGAATGAATGACGAGAGGCCGGAGCGATCCGGCCTTTTTCGCGTTTGTGCTTATGGCATGGATGCGCCGCCGCTTCTCTTCTCCCCGGCGGGGAGAAGGTGGCCCGAAGGGCCGGATGAGGGGGCAAGCTTGCCGCATGCTGCCTGCGGGCCCCCTCATCCCGCTGCCGCGACCTTCCCCGGCGGGGAGAAGGGGCAGGAGGCACCCTCGGCATTCCTCCATATGCAATAGCCCTGCCCTTTGAGGGGAGATGGCCGGCAGGCCGGAAGGGGTATCGTGACGAAAGCCGTTGCTCCTTACTCTGCCTTGAGCGGCCGGAAGGTCATGCGGTGGAGGCGGCAGGGGCCGATGGTCTCGATCGCCCGGCGGTGGACGACGGTGGCGTAGCCGGCATGCGCGGCGAAGCCGTAGCCGGGGAAGGTGTGGTCGGCGCGCGCCATCATGCGGTCGCGCGTCACCTTGGCGACGATCGAGGCGGCGGCGATGGAGAGCGAGCGGGCGTCGCCCCTGATGACGGCGCGGCCCTCGCAGGCAAAGCCCGGCGGCACGTCGCGCCCGTCGGCGAGCACGAGGCGCGGGGCGAGCGAGAGACCCGCGACGGCGCGGCGCATCGCGTCGAGGCTCGCCTTGCGGATGTCGGTCCCGTCGATGCGGCGCGCCGAGCTGGAGGCGACCGAGACATGGGCGGTCGAAAGGATGGCGGCAAACAGCCCCTCGCGCTGGGCGGCCGAAAGCTGCTTGGAATCGTTGAGGCCGTCGGGGATCGCCGCCGGATCGAGGATCACGGCGGCGGCGACCACGGGGCCGGCGAGCGGCCCGCGCCCGGCCTCGTCGGTGCCGGCGACCGGCCAGAGGCCCGCCCTGCGCGCGGCCGTCTCCATCAGGAAGTCCGGCCCCTCGGGCAGGTCGAAGAGAAGGGGGGAATCGGAGGCAGTGTGGCGGGTCATGATGCGGAGACCCTCGCACATCCCTCCGATTCCCTGCAAGTCCCCCGGCAGGAGGCGGCGGCCGGAGGACATCCGGGCGCCCGGGGAAGGCGCGGCCGGAAGAGGAGAAGGACCGGGCGGGAAGCCCGGCCGGAGCTCACAGCAGCGAGAGCTGCACGCCGCCGCCGGCGGGCGGCACGAACTGGTCGACGGCGAGGTTGCGGCGCGTGCGCGTCAGCTCCAGCCGCTTGGCGGCCATCTCGAAGCGCCGGGCGATCTGCCAGGCATAGGGACCGGCGCCCTTCATGCGCTTGCCGAATTCCGCGTCGTAGTCCTTGCCGCCGCGCATCGAGCGCACCAGCGACATGACGTGGCGATAGCGGTCGGGATAGTTGCGCAGCAGCCAGTCGCGGAAGAGGGGGCTCACCTCCAGCGGCAGGCGGAGCAGCACGTAGCTCGCCTCGGCAGCACCGGCGGCCTTGCCCGAATCGAGCACCCGCTCGATCTCGTGGTCGTTGAGGCCGGGGATGACCGGCGCCATCATGATCGCCGCGGGAATGCCGGCCTCCGACAGCGCGCGGATCGCCTCCAGCCGCCGCGGCGGCGTCGCCGCGCGCGGCTCCATCGAGCGGGCGAGCTTGCGGTCGAGCGTCGTTACCGAGATGCCGGTCCAGGCGAGCCCGCGCGCGGCCATGCGGGCGAGGATGTCGATGTCGCGCAGGATCAGCGCCGACTTGGTGACGATCGAGACCGGGTGGTTCGCCGCGTCCAGCACCTCGAGGATCTGGCGCATGATCCGCCATTCCTTCTCCACCGGCTGGTAGGGGTCGGTGTTGGTGCCGATGGCGATCACCCGCGGCTTGTAGCCGGGCTTCGACAGTTCCCGTTCCAGGAGCTTCGGTGCGTCCGGCTTGGCGAAGAGCCGCGCCTCGAAGTCGATCCCCGCCGAAAGGCCCATGAAGGCATGCGTCGGCCGGGCGAAGCAGTAGATGCAGCCGTGCTCGCAGCCGCGATAGGGATTGATCGAGCGGTCGAAGGGGATGTCGGGGGATTCGTTGCGGGTGATGATGGTGCGCGGCCGCTCCACCTGCACCTCGGTGCGGAAGGGCGGAAGCTCCTCCAGCGTCTGCCAGCCGTCGTCGAAGGCCTCCCGCGCCACCGGCTCGAAACGGCCGGAAAAGTTGAGGCCCGCGCCGCGGCCGCGCCGGCGGTCCACCTCGACGCGCAGGCCCGACCGCGCCATCAGCGCCTCGGCAACGTCCTTCGTGTGGCCGGGCGCGAGCGCGCCCTGCCCGAGTGCGGCAAGATCGTTCATGGCTGTCTCCGGGGGCATCGCTCGGCCCCGATTCAATGACTATATTCCTATCGCCGAAATGAGAACATTGCAAGAACAAATTCGCGGAACGCGCGCCGGCCGGCCGCGGATGCCGGTGGAAATCCATGCTGCGATGCGATATTGAAGGGTCATGCTGACGATCATCATGGAATGCCGGGACAACGAGGCGGAACTCGCGCAGACCCTGTCGGCGCTGGTGGCGGGCGCCGTCGAGGGCATCGTGCGCGACGTCATCGTGCTCGACCGCGGCTCGCGCGACGGCTCGTCGAAGGTGGCGGACGCCGCCGGCTGCCGCTTCCTCACCGAGTGGGACATGAAGGACGTGGTTCGCTCGGCGCGCGGCGACTGGCTGCTGCTCTTGGAGCCGGGCGCGCGCCCGCTCGCCGGCTGGGTGGACGCCGTCGTCGACCATGTCGCGATCGAGAAGAGGCCGGCGCACTTCTCCGGCTCGCGCAGCCACCGCCCGCCGCTCTTCAGCCGCCTGCGCCGCCGGCCGGCGCTGGAGCGGGGATACCTCGTCAGCAAGCGCCAGGCCTCTGCCACCGTGGCGAGCGGCATGGCGCTCGCCGAGATGGCGAAGCGTGGCGGCGCGCGCAGGCTCGTCGCCGAGATCGTGCCGGCCTGGGCCATGAAGGTCATGCGCGGAGCCTAGGCACGTCCAGCCGAGGCTGGATCGCTTCGGCGTCGGACGATGCGGCGAAAACAAATGCTCCGGTCAGAGCAGGAAGTCGCCCTTCAGCAGGCTGTCGATGCCGCGCACCCCGATCTCGAAATCGGCGCGGCCGTCGCCGTTGACGTCGCCGGCGACGATGCCGTCGTTGAAGCGCAGCTCGCCCGCCTTGCCGGAGAAATCCCGTTCGCCGACGAAGGAGAAGGCCTGGTTGCCGCCGCGGCCGGCATTGGCGTCGATGTCGCGAAGGTCGATGCGGTCGCGCTCGCCGCGGTCGAAGTCGAGGATGACGTCGCGCCGGGCGCCGACGGCCGATTCGGCTGTGGAGTTGAAGTCGAAGCGGTCGGCACCGCCGTCGCCCTGCAGCGCGTCCATGCCGCGGCCGCCGGCGAGCACGTCCTTGCCGCCGCCGCCGGCGATGGCGTCGTCGCCCTTGAGGCCCTTCAGCACGTTGGCCTTGGCAGAGCCGAGGATCTCGTCGCCGGCATTGGTGCCGCCGGCGTTCTCGATGCTGATCAGCCGCTCGAAGCGGTTCGCGCCGGTCTGGGCGAAGCCGCGGCCGAGGTCGATGCCGACGCCGGTCCCGCCGACCACGGTGTCGTCGTCGCGCGGCACGTAGCTGATCGAATCGCGGCCCGTTCCGCCGTGGAAGGTGTTCTGCTGGCCGACGGAGAAGAAGCGGTCGTTGCCGCTCTCGCCGAGATAGGTGCTCTTGAAGGTGACGACGGCGATCTTGTCGTTGCCGGCGCCGGCCTTGACGAGGTCGCCGCGCTCGCTGGAAAACGAGCCGAAGCCGGTGCCGGCATAGGTGTCGTTGCCCGCGCCGAGCCGGATGACGTTGCCGTCCTCCTTCAGGTTGACGACCTTGTCGTGGCCGCGGCCTGCGTCGACGTCGTTGCGCCCGCCGAAGTCGTCGGTGCGGTTGAGGACGATCGTGTCGTTGCCGCCGAGCGCGCGGACGACGAGCTCGGCATTGTTGATGCTGCCGCCCTGTATGATGCGGTCGGCGCCGCTGGTGCCCCTGATCGTCCGTCCCATGTCCGCGCTCCTGTGTTCGGGAATGGGAGGCATCGTAGCGGCCGGCGCGCCGGTCCGCTGTTCTCCATGGAACAGGCTCAGCCCTTGCCGCGCCTCAGGTGCTCGTCGAGGCGCGGCAGGATCTCGACGAAGTTGCAGGGCATGTGCCGGTAGTCGAGCTGGGCCTTCAGGATGCCGTCCCAGGCGTCGCGGCAGGCGCCGGGCGAGCCGGGCAGCACGAAGATGAAGGTGGCGTTGAGCACGCCGCCGGTCGCCCGCGACTGGATCGTCGAGGTGCCGATCTTGTCATAGGAGATGCGGTGGAAGACGGCGGAGAAGCCGTCCATCCGCTTTTCGAACAGCGGCTCCAGCGCCTCCGGCGTCACGTCGCGGCCGGTGAAGCCGGTGCCGCCGGTGGTGATGACGACGTCGACCGCCTCGTCCCGCGTCCAAGCCTCGACTGCTTCACGGATCGCGGCGACGTCGTCCGTGACGATCATGCGGGCGGCGAGCCGGTGGCCGGCCGCCTCGATGCGGGCGGCGAGCGTGTCGCCGGACCGGTCCGTCGCGAGGTCGCGCGTGTCGGAGACCGTGAGCACGGCGATGCCGAGCGGAATGAAGGGGCGCGTCTCGTCAAGCCCGGCCATGGCCGTCGTCCTCGCAAAGCGTCGTCGTGGCGACAATGAACCAGTCCGGGTGCCGGCGGGCAAGCCCGTCCGCGGCCGCCCGGGCCTCGCCGGGCGAGGCATAGAGACCGAAGCAGGTGGCGCCGGAGCCGGACATGCGAACGAGGCCGGCGCCGCTTGCCGCAAGGCTGTCGGAAATCGCGGCGATCTCGCCGCAGAGCCGGCGCGCCGGCGGCTCCAGGTCGTTGCGCAGCCGGGCGATGAGCGCCGGCCAGTCGATGCCCGCCGCCCGCGGCAGGTCGAGCGGCGGATTGCGCTTCTCGGCGAGCGCCTGGAAGACGGCGGGCGTCGAGACGCCGACGAGCGGATTGGCGAGCACCACTGGCAGCGCGGGCATGGCGAGCCGCACGATCTCCTCGCCGACGCCGCGCGCGACGAGCGGCCGGCTCGCAAGACACATCGGCACGTCCGCGCCAAGCCCGATGGCGAGCGCGTCGAGCGTCGCCTGCGGCAGGCCGGCCCGCCAGAAGGCGAGGAGCCCGCGCAGCGCCGCCGCGGCGTCCGCCGAGCCGCCGCCGATGCCGGCCGCGACCGGCAGGTTCTTCTCCAGATGGATGTGCACGGGCGGCGCGGCCTGTCCGGTCGCGGCCAGGGCGGCGCGCAGCCGGTTGCGGGCGGAAAGCACGAGGTTGCCGTCGCCGCCGAGCGTGCCGGCGAATCGGCCGGAGAGCGTGAAGCGGTCCTCGGCGGCCGGCGAGAAGCCGATGCGGTCGCCGAAGGCGGTGAAGGTCACGAGGCTGTCGAGCAGGTGGTAGCCGTCCGCGCGCTGGCCGACGACGGCGAGCGCGAGGTTGATCTTGGCCGGCGCCGGTTCGACGAGGGCGCAGCCCGGCGGAAACGCGTGCGACAGCATCGCCGGATCAGGACTTGCGGTCGGCCGCGCTGCTTTCGGGCGAGGGGTTCTGGACCGGCTTGTCCTCCTTCGCCTCGGCCGAGGCGGGCTCGGTCTTCGGCAGGTCCGGCAGGCCGTTGGCGATCTTTTCCTTGATCTTCGGGATCTCGACCTCTTCCGGCTTCAGGCCGAGCGCGCGGTTCCACTGGAAGGTCGCCTCCAGCTTTCGGCCAACGCGCCAGTAGACGTCGCCGAGATGGTCGTTGATCGTCGGGTCGCCGGCCTTGAGCTCGGCCGCCCGTTCCAGCTCGGTCACCGCGTCGTCGTAGCGGCCGAGGCGGTAGTAGGCCCAGCCGAGCGAATCGACGATGTAGCCGTCGTCGGGGCGCAGGCTCACCGCCCTGCGGATCATGTCCAGCCCCTCCTCGAGGTTCATGTCCATGTCCACCCAGGAATAGCCGAGATAGTTGAGCACCTGCGGCTGGTCGGGATTGAGGTCGAGCGCCTTGCGGAAGTTGGGCTCGGCCTGGTCCCACTTCTTCTGCCGCTCGTAGGCGATGCCGCGCTGGAAGAAGATGCTCCAGTGCGTGCGGTTCGGCACGGGGCCGATGACGGCGACGGCGCGGTCGTAGAGCTCGCCCATCTCCTTGTATTCCTTGGCCTCGGAATAGACGTTGCCGAGGGCGAGATAGCTGCGCAGGTCGCTCGGGTCGGCCTCGATCAGCTTCGAGAGGTGCTCCTTCGCCTCGGCCACCTTGCCGGTGTCGGCGAGGTTGAGGCCGAGCTGCAACTCGGAGATGCGCCGCATCGGCGAGTTCTCCGGTACCGCGCGGTAATATTCGATGGCGCGCTCGGGCTTCTTCATGTTCTCGGCGAGCCCGCCGAGCAGCACCAGCGTGTCGTCGCTCTCCGGGTCGAGCGCGCGGGCGGCCTGGAGGTAGAGCGAGACGATGTCCTCCGCGCCCTCGCGGTTCAGCGCCCCGCCGATCGAGAAGAGCACGGCGGCGGCCCCTTGCGCCGCGGTGCGCACCTGTTGTTCCTGCGGCGCGCCGGCCTCGATCGACTGGCGCAGCGCCTTGAGCGGCGCGTAGCTGGAGATGAAATTGTCGCCGACCGACACGGCGTCGAGCGCCTTCTGCCGGTTGCCCTCGCGGGCCTCCAGCCGGGCGAGCGCCATCACGGCGCGCAGGAACGTGTCGGGGGCGGCACTCGCGCCGCTGCGGTCGAGGATCGCCTCGTTGAGGCGGGCGCGCGCGGTCGCCTTGTCGCCGGCCGCCGCGGCCAGCGCCCCGGCGTGGTAATTGGTGAAGATGCCGAACCATTCCGGGCCCTCGAGCCCGGCGATGAGCTTCAGCGCTTCCTTCGGCCGGCCGTCGCCGAACTTCGCCCAGGCGAGCAGAAGGTCGTTCATCATCCGGTCGAGGTCGTTCGGGCCGTTGTAGACGAGGATCTTCTCGGCGGTCTTGTACTCGCGCTTGCGGATCGCCTCCATGCCGCGCACCACCGTGGTGATGCGCTCGACGGCGGCATCGCCCTTCAGCGTCTCCGCGAGCTTCGCGCCCTCGTCGAAATGGCCGCTCATCAGGAGCGTGATCATCAGCCGCTGCTTCACGTCGGCATTGGTCGGGTCGAACTGCAGCGCGATCCGGTAGAGGGAGACGGCCGTGTCGTAGTCCTTGTCGAAATCCGCCGTGCGCGCGGCGAGGAAGGCGCCGGAGAAGGTGGAGACGCTCGACAGGTCGAAAGGCGTTTCCTCGCCGGCCTCGGCGGCGGGCGCATCTTCCGCGCGCGCGCCGGGCGCCGTCAGCAGCAGGCTGGCCGCGATCGCAGCGCCGGAGAGGAGCCGAAGGAGAAGGGAATGCCGCATCCAGATGCCTTTCGCGAGAACTGTGGCCCGTCGCCCGGAAGAGGTCGCGGCAGGGCCGGCCGCGACGCCATGCCGGAATCATGACGGCAGAGAATGGCTTTTTTGGCGCGGTGCGGCAAGAAATTCCTGCCACCCGGATCTGCGTCAGTTGACGCGGGAAATGCAGAAGTCGATGACGTCGAGCAGCGCTTCCTTCCAGGGCGTTTCCGGCAGCGGCGCGAGCGCGTCGCGGGCGATCGTGCCGTAGTGCTGGGCGCGCGCGATCGTGTCGGCAAGGCCGCCGTAGCGCGCGATGAGCGCCAGCGCCCGCTCCAGGTTGGCATCGTCGCTCGCACCGCCCTCGATCGCCTCGCGCCAGAAGGCGCGGTCCTCGGCCGTCCCCCGCCGCCAGGCGAGGATGACGGGCAGCGTGATCTTGCCCTCGCGGAAGTCGTCGCCGGTGTTCTTGCCGAGATCGGCCGCCTTGCCGCCGTAGTCGAGCGCGTCGTCGACGAGCTGGAAGGCGAGGCCGAGGTTCATGCCGTAGGATTTCAGCGCATTGCGCTCGGCGCGCCCCGCATTGGCGACGATCGGCCCGACTTCGGCGGCGGCCGCGAAGAGCGCCGCCGTCTTGGCGCGGATCACCTGGAGGTAGTCGTCCTCCGTCGTCTCCATGTTCTTGGCGACGGCAAGCTGCAGCACCTCGCCCTCGGCGATCACGGTGGCGGCGGTGGAGAGCACGTCGAGCGCCTCCAGCGAGCCGACCTCGACCATCATCTTGAAGGCCTGGCCGAGCAGGAAGTCGCCGACGAGCACGCTCGCCTGGTTGCCCCAGATCGTGCGGGCGGTGGACTTGCCGCGGCGCAAGTCGCTCTCGTCGACCACGTCGTCGTGCAGGAGCGTCGCCGTGTGCATGAACTCGACGCTGGTGGCGAGCTTGACGTGTTGGTCGCCCTGGTAGCCGAACATCGCGGCGGCGGCGAGCGTCAGCATCGGCCTCAGCCGCTTGCCGCCCGAGGAGATCAGATGGTTCGCCACTTCGGGGATCATCTGCACGTCGGAACCCGCCTTCGACAGGATGAGCTGGTTCACCCGCTCCATGTCGGCCCTGGTGAGGTCGACGAGCGGCTTCACCGAAGCCTGTTTGTTTTTGCCTTCCTCAAGCGGTATCACAACGCCCAAATGCCCGGACTCCTGTTCATTTTTGTTGAAAGACAATAGAAAGCGGGGCTCCATGCGGCAAGAGGCGAATTGTCCCGCCCCGGATTTAGAGCTGGAAAATGATCGAACTGATCCGCACCAACGACGCCGTGCTGCTCTCCTTCGTCGAGAGCCTGATGAAGGAGGCGGGCATCCACTGCCTCATCGCCGACCAGGCGATGAGCATCCTGGAGGGCTCGCTCGGCATGCTGCCGCGCCGCTTCCTGGTGGAGAGCGGGCGGGCGGACGAGGCGCGGCGCATCCTCAAGGACGCGGGGCTGGCGGCGGAGCTGAGGCCGTGAGGAAAGTCCACCCCCCTCTGCCCTGCCGGGCATCTCCCCCTCAAGGGGAGAGATCGGACGGGGCACCGTTTCGCCTACCTTCAGCGCCGCAGTTCGAGCGAGGTTCCAGCCTCTTGCCGATCTCCCCCCTTGAGGGGGAGATGCCCGGCAGGGCAGAGGGGGGTATCGCGTGCACGCCGCCCACCGCCGAGGCTGCCGCTCGATGACCCTCACCGAAACCGTCGACGCCTTCCACTACGGCCGCTTCCACCTCGTCCAGCCGAAGGGCATCGGCCATCGCTCCGGCATGGACGCCATGCTGCTCGCCGCGCTCGTGACCGGCGAGGGGGCGATCCGCGTCGCCGATCTCGGCGCCGGCGCGGGTGCCGCGGGCCTCGCCGTCGCCGCGCGCCTGCCGGAGGCCCGCGTGCTGCTGGTCGAGCGCTCGCCGCTGATGGCGGGCTTTGCCCGCAAGACGCTGGCCCTGCCCTCGAATGCCCGTCTCGCGCCCCGCGTCTCCCTCCTGGAGGCCGACGTCTCCCTCACCGGCCGGGCGCGGCTGGCGGCGGGCCTCGCCGACGACGTACACGACCACGTCATCATGAATCCGCCCTTCAACGCCCGCGCCGACAGCCGCACGCCCGACGCCCTGAAGGCGGAGGCGCATGCGATGGACGACGGCCTGTTCGAGCGCTGGATCAAGACGGCCGGCGCCATCCTGAAGCCCGGCGGCCAGCTCTCGCTGATCGCAAGGCCGCAATCGATCGCGGAGATCGTCGACGCCTGCGGCCGCCGCTTCGGCGCAATCGAGATCACCCCGCTCCACGCGCGTGCCGGCGAGACGGCGCTGCGCATCCTCGTCACCGCCATCAAGGGCTCGCGCACGAAGCTCGCGCTGCGCATGCCGATCGTCATGCACGAGCCGGGCGCGCACGACTTCACCCCCTTCGTCGACGCGCTGAACAACGGCCTTGCCGCCTATCCGCGCCTGCCGCGGTGAAAGGCGGCCTTGCGTTTTGCCGCGCCGTGCATACATCAGCCGGGCAGAAACAGGAGACGGAAACGCGCGATGGGCGGATTTTTGAAGAGGCTGGTGCCGAAGAGGTTCCGCAAGGAGGGCGCCGTCATCCCCGTCGTGCGGCTGCAGGGCGCGATCATGGCGGGCGGCAGCCAGTTCCGCCCGACGCTCAACCTGGCGGCCGTCGCCCCCGTCCTCGACAAGGCCTTCGCCTACAAGGATGCGCCCGCCGTCGCCGTCTCCATCAATTCGCCCGGCGGCTCGCCTGTGCAGTCGCGGCTGATCTTCCAGCGCATCCGCGACCTCGCGGCCGAGAAGGACAAGCGCGTCCTCGTCTTCGTCGAGGACGTCGCGGCCTCCGGCGGCTACATGATCGCGCTTGCCGGCGACGAGATCTTCGCCGACCCGAGCTCGATCGTCGGCTCCATCGGCGTCGTCTCCGGCGGCTTCGGCTTCCCGGAACTGTTGAGGAAGATCGGCGTCGAGCGCCGCGTCTACACGGCCGGCGAGAACAAGGCGATCCTCGATCCCTTCCGTCCCGAGCGGGAGGAGGACATCGAGCACCTGAAGTCCCTGCAGCTGGAGATCCACAAGGTCTTCATCGACATGGTGAAGACGCGCCGCGGCCCCCGGCTCGCCGACGATCCGGCGCTGTTTTCCGGCCTGTTCTGGACGGGCGGGCGCGGCGTGGCGCTCGGCCTCGTCGACGGGCTCGCCGACATGCGCTCGGAACTGAAGCGCCGCTACGGCGAAAAGGCGCGGCCCGAGCTCGTCTCCTCGCCCAAGGGCCTGTTCGGCCGGCGCATGCCGGGCGTCGGCGGGGGGCTTTCCTCGGGACTGGGGGAGCGTATAGGCTCGGCGGGCGTGGCGGAGGTCGCAGCGCTCGCGGAGGAGAAGGCGCTCTGGGCGCGCTACGGCCTGTCCGGCTGAGACCGGGCGCCCGAGGGGAGGAAGAATGGCGCAACTGATATTCCTGCTTCTGGTCGCGGCCGCCATCTGGTTCGGCTATCGCCGCTTCGTCGCCGATGCCGAGCGGCTGACCCGCCAGCGCCGCAACGCCGAGGACGAGCGTCGCACCGGCGCGGACGGCACGCTGGTCAAGGATCCGGAGACCGGCGAATACCGCCTGCGCCGCGACGACGAGTGAGGCGGCCGGCACGGCCCTGTGCCGTTCCGGGAAGGGCAGGCGTCCCGCCGCGGCACGTTAACCAGCCGGGGTAAGGTTAACGGTCGTTTTACGTGGCCGAAACGGCCCGCCGCGTTGCCTTGGCGGCCGGGACGTCCAATCTGTCGGCTCGGGTCGCGCATTCGCGATTCCCCACGCAGACGGAGTAGCATCATGGCCTCGCTCGACCTCGCCTCGATCCGCACGATCGTCGTCACCGGCGGCGCCGGCTTCGTCGGCTCGCACATCGTCGACGACCTCCTCGCCCACTGCCCGGCCGCCCGCGTGCGCGTTCTCGACAGCTTCACCTATGCCGCCGACCTTTCCAATCTCGACGCCGCACTCGCTACCGGCCGCGTGACGCTACACGAGGGCGACGTCGGCAATCTCGACCTCGTGACGGAGGTGCTGAAGGATGCCGAGCTCGTCGTGCACGCGGCCGGCGAGAGCCATGTCGAGCGCTCCTTCTCCGTCCCCGAGCGCTTCACCCTCGCCAATGCGCTCGGCACGCAGGTGCTGGTCGAGGCCATGGGCCGGCGCGACGTGCCGCTGATGATCCATGTCGGCTCGGCCGAGGTCTACGGCGCCGGCGACGGCCGCCCGCTCGGCGAGGATGCGGCCCTCCTTCCCGACAACCCGCACGCCGCCTCCAAGGCCGCGGCGGAAATGCTGATCGCCGGCGTGCGCAGCGCCTTCGGCCTCGACATCCGCGTGCTGCGCCCTTCCAACATCGTCGGCACGCGGCAGAACCCGGAGAAGCTGCTGCCGCGGTTCCTGGAGCTCGCCGCCGTCGGCCGTCCGCTCACCGTCCACGGCGACGGTTTGCAGCGGCGCGCCTTCCTGGCGATGGGCGATTTCTGCGCGGCGCTGCGCGCGGTCATCGTGCACGGCGCGGAAAACACCACCTACAACGTCGCGGGCGAGGAGACGCACGATATCCTCACCGTCGCGCGCATGGTGCTCGACGCGGTGCCGGAGCCGACGGCGGGCGTCGAGTTCGTCGCCGGCCGGCCCTTCCAGGCGAGCCGCCCGCCGCTCGGCACGTCGAAGCTCCGGACGCTCGGCTGGCGGCCGGAAAGCACGCTCGCCCGCGAACTGCCGGCGCTCGCCGCCTGGTACGGCGCCCGCATTCCCGCCGGCCTGCGACGCCAGCTCCGCCATGTGCCGACGCTGGCGCCCCGTCGCATCCAGGCCGTCACCCAGCCGGCCGGCTCGAGCCTGTTCCGCTCGCTGGAAAGCCATTGACGCGGGCAGGCGCCTCGTGGCACCAGTCCGCCAGCTTTCCAAGATGCCCGGACCGGACCGATGACGCCCACTGACCACATGCACCCGACGCGCTCCTTCCAGGGGCTGATCCTGACGCTCCACAATTACTGGGCGGACAAGGGCTGCGCCGTGCTCCAGCCCTACGACATGGAGGTCGGCGCCGGCACCTTCCATCCGGCGACCACGCTGCGTGCGCTCGGTCCCCGGCCGTGGCGGGCGGCCTATGTGCAGCCCTCGCGCCGTCCCTCCGACGGCCGCTACGGCGAGAACCCCAACCGCCTCCAGCACTATTACCAGTACCAGGTGATCCTGAAGCCGAACCCGTCGAACCTGCAGGAGCTCTATCTCGGCTCGCTCGCGGCGATCGGCCTCGACCCGCTGCTGCACGACGTGCGTTTCGTCGAGGACGACTGGGAGAGCCCGACGCTCGGCGCCTGGGGGCTCGGCTGGGAATGCTGGTGCGACGGCATGGAGGTCTCGCAGTTCACCTATTTCCAGCAGGTCTGCGGCATCGAATGCGCGCCCGTCTCCGGCGAGCTCACCTACGGGCTGGAGCGCCTCGCCATGTACGTGCAGGGCGTCGACAACGTCTACGACCTCAACTTCAACGGCCGCGAGGGCGACGAGAAGATCACCTACGGCGACGTCTTCCTGCAGGCCGAGCAGGAATATTCGCGCCACAATTTCGAATATGCCGACACGGCGATGCTGCACCGCCATTTCGTCGACGCCGAGACGGAGTGCCAGGCGCTGCTTTCCGCCGGCGCGCCGGGCGACACGAACGCGCTGCACAGATGCGTGCTGCCGGCCTACGACCAGTGCATCAAGGCGAGCCACGTCTTCAACCTGCTCGATGCGCGCGGCGTCATCTCTGTCACCGAGCGGCAGAGCTACATCCTGCGCGTGCGCACGCTCGCCAAGGCCTGCGGCGAGGCCTTCCTGCTGACGGACGCGGGCGGGGCGAACTGGAAGAAGGACGCGGCCTGAGGGCATAAGCCCCTCATCCGGCTGCCGCCACCTTCTCCCCGCAGGCGGGGAGAAGGTGATGCCGCGCTGTTTTCCGGATATCAGGAAACCCTTGGCCAAGTTCCCCTTCTCCCCGCCTGCGGGGAGAAGGTCCCGGCAGGGGGATGAGGGGCAATCCTTCCCGCCTCAAGCCAGCGCCGCCGTCTTCACGCCCAGTTCCCACACCGGCTTCAGCGTCGGCATGGCCCCGGTCGGGAGCTGGCCGGCATAGGTCTGCAGCGCCCGGCGCACGCCCTTCGGCCGCTCGGCGGAGGCTCCCATCGTGTAGGCGAGGAAGAGGGCGGAAAAACCGATGACGTTGATGGCGAGGACGAGGGCTTTCATGGCGGTTGCTTCGGGGGCTGGCGTTGCGATGGCGTGACTATCGGCCAAAGCGGACCCCGCCGCGGTTCCCGCGGTGACAGGTCCCGAAGGAAGGGGCTTTCCCCCGGCGCGTCGGATGCTAATCTCCGCCCGTCAACGGAAAGCGGAGAGCGACATGATCGGTCTGGCAATCGCGGCGGTGGTCGTCATCTATGCCATCGTCATCTACAACGGCCTGGTGCGCGCGCGGCAGGTGAAGGAGGAGGCCTGGTCGGGCATCGACGTGCAGCTGAAGCGCCGCGCCGACCTCATCCCCAATCTCCTCGAAACCGTGAAGGGCTATGCCGCGCACGAGAAGGAGACGCTGGAGAAGGTCGTGGAGCTGCGCAACCGCGCCCAGGCCGTGCCGGCCGGCGACATCGCGGGCAGGGCGCAGGCGGAAGGCCTGCTCGGCCAGGCGCTCGGCCGGCTCTTCGCGCTCGCGGAAGCCTATCCCGACCTCAAGGCCAACCAGAATTTCGCCGAGCTGCAGCAGACGCTGGAGACGCTGGAGGGAGAGATCCAGATGTCGCGCCGCTATTACAACGGCGCCGCGCGCGACCTCAACGTCAAGGTCGAGAGCTTTCCCTCGAATCTCGTCGCGACGGTCTTCAAGTTCGTCAAGGCGCCCTATTTCGAGATCGACAACCCGGCCGACCGCGCCGTGCCCGGCGTGAAGTTCTGACCATGCTGCGGATCGCCGCCCTCGTCCTCTCGGCCTGCCTGCTTTTCGCGGGCACGGCGCGGGCGGAGGAATATATCGACCGCTACCACGCCGACATCGCCGTGGCCAGGGACGGCATGCTCACCGTCACCGAGACGATCCGCGTCCATGCCGAGGGCGACCGCATCCGCCGCGGCGTCTACCGCGACTTCCCGCTCACCGCGCTCGACGATTCGGGGCGCGAGCGGGAGGTGGATTTCGAGATCGAAAGCGTCGAGCGCGACGGCCGCCCGGAGCCATACCATACGGAAAGCGCGCGCCGCGGCATCCGCATCTATTTCGGTTCGGCCGGGACGCAGCTCTCCCCCGGCTTCCACGAATACCGGCTCACCTACGAGACGGGCCGGCAGATCCGCTTCTTCGAGGGCCATGACGAGCTGTTCTGGAACGTCACCGGCACGGAATGGGCGTTCCCCATCCGCGCGGCGGGCGCCACCGTCACCCTGCCGGAGGGCGTCGCTGCGACGGAGCTGACCGCGTTCACGGGCGGCTACGGCGCGACCGGCCGCGACGCGCGGGCGGAGAACCGCGGCGGGAGCGCCGTCTTCTCCGCCACGCGGGCGCTCGGCCCCCGCGAGGGCCTGACGATCGGCGTGAAGATGCCGGCCGGCAGCATCGACCGGCCGAGTGCCGCGCAGGAGCGGGCGTGGTGGCTGCGCGACAACCGCGACACGCTGATCGGCCTCGGCGGGCTCGCGGCCGTGCTCGCCTGGTACGTCTTCGCCTGGCGCGCGGTCGGGCGCGACCCGCCGGCGGGCGTCGTCGTGCCGCGCTGGGACCCGCCGGAGGGCATCTCGCCGGCGCTCGTCAACTATATCGACGGCAAGGGCTTTCGCGGCCAGGGCTGGACGGCGGTCTCCGCCTCGCTCCTCAACCTCGCCGTCAAGGGACTGGTGGAACTGAAGGACCTGAAGCGCACGATCGTTGTCACCCGCACGGACAAGCCCGCCCCGCCGAAGCTGCCGACCGGCGAGGCGGAGATCCTGAAGTCGCTCTCCGAGGCGGGCGCGAGCCTCAGGATCGACCGCGAGCACGGCGAGCGCGTGCAGAGCCTCGGCGCGGATTTCCGCGCCGCCATGGAGAAGGAGCACCGCCGCAAGTACTATCTCGCCAACTGGCCGCAGATCCTCGTCGGCGTCGCGCTCTCGGCGCTCTGCCTCTTCGCCGTCGTCGCCTTCGGCGCGCTGGACGAGGAATCGGTCGCGCTCGTCGTCGTGCCGGTCGTCGCCTCCATTTTTGTGGCGATCTTCTCCGTCACGCTCGGGAGGAACCTCGCCCGGGCCCGCTCGCTCGGCGCGCGCATCATGGCGATCGTCGTCATCGCCTTCGTCGGCTTCGTGGCGGTAAGCGTCTTCGGCGGCATCCTGCTCGCGCTGATGGCGAGCGGCATCGTCACGAGCCATCTGCCGCTGCTGATGGCGGTCGGCGGCATCGTCGGGGCGAACCTCGTCTTCTTCTTCCTGATGGGCGCGCCGACGCCGCTCGGCCGGCGGATGATGGACGGCATCGCCGGGCTGAGGCAATACCTGACGCTCGCCGAGAAGGACCGCATGAACATGGCCGGCGCGCCGGAAATGTCGCCCCGGCATTTCGAAACGCTGCTTCCCTACGCGGTGGCGCTCGGCGTGGAAAAGCCATGGTCCGAGGCCTTCGAGCGCTGGCTCGCCGCCGCCGTCGCCGCGGGTGCCGCGGCCGCCTACCAGCCCGCTTGGTACCACGGCGATTTCTCCTCCGGAAACCTCTCCGGCCGCATGAGCGACTTCGCCGGCTCCATGGCCGGCACGCTCACCGCTTCCCTCCCGCCCCCGCCCAGCAGCTCCTCCTCCGGCTTCTCCTCCGGCGGCGGCTTCTCCGGCGGCGGCGGCGGCGGTGGCGGCGGGGGAGGG
The DNA here is from genome assembly GCF_024609765.1 of Shinella pollutisoli. GTDB lineage: Bacteria > Pseudomonadota > Alphaproteobacteria > Rhizobiales > Rhizobiaceae > Shinella > Shinella pollutisoli. The sequence continues at coordinate 4,920 of NZ_JANFDG010000031.1, read as the reverse complement.
TGGTAGAAGCCGCCGCGGATCACCCCACCCTGGACCTTCGGGCCGATCCTTCCATCGAGGGGAGGGGCGGATGAGGCGGCGCGGCATTCCACCTCCCCCTCGATGGAGGAGGTCGCCGCGAAGCGGCCGTTGGGGGTGACAAGGCAGGACGGGAGAGACGCATGGCAGATTCGAAGCCACCCCGCTGACCCGCTTCGGGACCGCCGATGCCTGCCGCCTGCGGGCCGGAGGCACGCACTTCCGCCGCCAGGTTCCGATCGGCCGGTATCTCGCCGATTTCGCCTGACATCGGATCGGCCTCGTCATCGAGCTCGATGGCGGCCAGCACGGAGAAGACGCCGCCCTCGCCCGTGACACGCTGCGTACGGCCTATCTGCAAAGTCAGGGCTATCAGGTCATCCGCTTTTGGAACCACGAGGCCATGGTGGAACTCGACGCGGTGCTGGACACCATATTTGCCGTTGTACAGCAGCGCCTGATTTTGCTAGCAGAGGCACACGATTTTCACCCCGCCACGGCACACCGTGCCATCCCTCCCTCGCCAGGGAGGGTGAGGAAGAATGACATGCCCGATCTCCTGCTTGAACTCCGCTCCGAGGAAATCCCCGCCCGCATGCAGCGCAAGGCGGCCGGCGATCTGAAGAAGCTCGTCACCGATGCGCTGGTCGAGGCGGGGCTGACCTACGAGGGCGCGCGGGAATATTGGACGCCGCGCCGGCTGACCCTCGACATCCGCGGTTTGAACGCCCGCTCGGCCGACATCCGCGAGGAGCGCAAGGGCCCGCGCACGGATGCCAACGAGAAGGCGATCGAAGGGTTCCTGCGCGGCGCGGGGCTTTCCTCCGTCGCCGAGGCCCATGTCCACAGCGATCCGAAGAAGGGCGATTTCTACGTCGCCCATATCGTCAGGCCCGGCCGCCCGGCCGAAGAGATCATCGCCGAGGTCCTGCCCGGCATCGTCCGCAGCTTCCCTTGGCCGAAGTCGATGCGCTGGGGTGCCGCCTCCGCCAAGCCCGGCGCGCTGCGCTGGGTGCGGCCGCTGCAGTCCATCCTCTGCACCTTCGGCGCGGAGACCGAGGAGACGCGCGTCGTGCCCTTCGAGGTGGACGGCATCGTCGCCGGCAACCTGACCTGGGGCCATCGCTTCCACGCGCCGGAGGCGATCACCGTGCGCCGCTTCGAGGACTATGTGGCGAGCCTCGAGAAGGCGAAGGTCGTGCTCGACGCCGAGCGCCGCAAGCAGATCATCGCCAGCGACGCCGCCAATATCGCCTTCGCCAACGGCCTGGAGCTGGTCGAGGACGAGGGCCTGCTGGAGGAGGTCTCCGGCCTCGTCGAGTATCCGCAGGTGCTGATGGGTACCTTCGAGGAGGAGTTCCTGTCGATCCCCTCGGAGATCATCCGCCTCACCATCAAGACGAACCAGAAATGCTTCGTCACCCGCAGGCCGGGCGCGGAGACGCTCTCCAACCACTTCATCCTCGTCGCCAACATCGCGGCGAAGGACGGCGGCAGGGAGATCGTCCACGGCAACGGCAAGGTCGTGCGTGCGCGGCTCTCGGATGCCCGCCATTTCTGGCTGCGCGACCAGGGCGACCTGCCGGATCTCGCCACGCTGTCGGCCTCCGCCGCGAAATTCGGCCTCGACCTGACAAAGCCGCTCGACCAGCGCATGGCCAAGCTCGATGCGCTCGCCGTCACCTTCCATGCCAAGCTCGGCACGCAGGGCGAACGCGTGTCCCGCATCCGCACGCTCGCCGCGGCGCTCGCGACGGTGACGGGCGCCGATCCGGTGCTCGTCGACCGCGCCGTGGTGCTCGCCAAGGCGGACCTGCGCACCGAGGCCGTCGGCGAGTTCCCCGAGCTGCAGGGCATCATGGGCCGCAAATACGCCCTGCTCCAGGGCGAGGACGACGCCGTCGCGGAGGCGATCGAGGACCACTACAAGCCGCAGGGCCCCTCCGACCGCGTGCCGGCCGGCCCGGTGGCGCTCACCGTGGCGCTCGCCGACAAGCTCGACACGCTGTCCGGCTTCTGGCGCATCGACGAGAAGCCGACCGGCTCGAAGGATCCCTATGCGCTGCGCCGCGCGGCACTCGGCGTTATCCGCATCCTGCTGGAGAAGGATATCCGCCTGCCGCTGCTTTCCGTGGCCGGCGACACGGACCTGCTCTCCTTCTTCCACGACCGCCTGAAGGTCTACCTGCGCGACATGGGCGCGCGCCACGACCTGATCGACGCGGTGCTGACGCCCGAGGCCGACGACCTGCTGATGGTCGCCCGCCGCGTCGAGGCGCTGACGGCCTTCCTCAATTCCGAGGAAGGGCAGAACCTGCTCGCCGGCACCAAGCGCGCCGCCAACATCCTCGCGGCCGAGGAGAAGAAGGGCACGGCGGTCGCGGCCGAAGTCGATGCCGGGCTGCTGTCGCTCGATGCCGAGAAGGCGCTCGCCGCGGCCGTCGCGGCGGCCGCCGGAGAGGCGGCGGCTGCCGTCGCGAAGGAGGACTTCCAGGCGGCGATGACGGCGCTCTCGGCGCTGCGCGCCCCGGTCGACCGCTTCTTCGACGACGTGCTCGTCAACGACGACGACCCGGCGGTCCGCGCCAACCGGCTGGCGCTGCTCGCCGCGATCCGCTCGGCGACCGGCACGGTCGCGGATTTCTCGAAGATTTCGGGATAGCCGCGTGGCACCCCTTCTCGCGCTTGCGCCCCCGCTCTAGGACCAGGGGCGCAAGACGTCCGCGAAGCGGATTCTCGTCAGTCAGGTGACTGAGAGGCAGGGACGTGCCTCGTCACTATGGCCTCAATTGAGCCGGAGTGCAAATCCGGACGGATCAAACTCCCGTGAGACGCTCATCGCGGCCGTGGCGGTCTCGTCCGCGGCGGCCGTGTCGAGCGCGCCGGTGCGGGCGTTTGCGTCGATCTTTTCCTCGACCGCCGGAGCCGCGTCGTCCGCAGCGTCCGCCGCCTCGACCGGCTCGGCCGGCGCCTTGCTGACGAAGGTGACGGGCGAGCCGCCCATCCAGGCCTCGGTGCGGTAGATCCTGCGCTCGCCGTTCTCCTCGCGGATCTCGATCTTCTGCGTTCCGGGCGCGATCGCCTCGACGTGATAGGTCTCGCCCTTCGGCTTCGCCTTCAGCGCCGGGCAGGCGGCGCAGGAGACGGTGGAGACGCTGCCGCCGGAGCCCGTCGCCGCGGTGAAGGGCTCGATGGACGAGGCGAGGGCCGGGGCGGCCATGAAGAGGACGGCGAAGGTCGCGGCAGGCAGGATGCGCATCGAAGGATCTCCCGTGTCGTTGAGGGGAGAATAGCGCCGGCCGGTTACGGCCCGGTCAGGACAATCGCTAAAATTCGAGCGATGTGCCGATTTTCCTCAGCCCCGCTCGCGCGCGACGGCGCGCCAGCCGATGTCGCGCCGGCAGAAGCCGTTTTCCCATTCGACCCGGTCGAGCGCCTGGTAGGCCGCCTTTTGCGCCGCGGCGGCGGTCGGCGCGACGGCGGTGACGTTGAGCACGCGCCCGCCGGTCGCCACCAGTCGGCCGTCCTTCAAGGCTGTGCCGGCATGGAACACCTTCGTTCCCGCGTCGTCGGCGGGAAGCGCGAGGATCGGAGTGTTCTTCTCGTAGGCGCCCGGATAGCCCTTCGAGGCCATGACGACGGTGAGCGCCGTCTCGTCGCGCCATTCGGCCGTCACGGCATCCAGCCCGCCGGTCGCCGCCGCGTGGAGGAGCGGCAGCAGGTCGCTCTCGAGCCGCATCATCAGCACCTGGCATTCCGGGTCGCCGAAGCGGACGTTGTATTCGATGAGCTCCGGCCCCTTCGCCGTGATCATCAGCCCGGCGAAGAGCACGCCCTGGAAAGGGTGCCCCTCCGCCGCCATGCCGCGGATCGTCGGCACGATGATCTCCTTCATCGTGCGGTCCACCATCTCCGGCGTCATCACCGGGGCGGGCGAATAGGCGCCCATGCCGCCGGTGTTCGGGCCGGTGTCGCCGTCGCCGACGCGCTTGTGGTCCTGGGCGGAGGCGAGCGGCAGGGCGTTCACGCCGTCGCAGAGGCAGAAGAAGCTCGCCTCCTCGCCGTCGAGGAAGGCCTCCACCACCACCTCGGCGCCCGCGGCCCCGAAGGCGCCGTCGAAGCAGTCGTCGATGGCCGCGAGGGCCTCGTCGGGCGTCATGGCGACGGTCACGCCCTTGCCGGCGGCAAGCCCGTCCGCCTTGACGACGATCGGCGCGCCCTCGCGGGCGACATAGGCCCTGGCGGCGGCGGCATCGGCGAAGCGCCGGTAGGCGCCGGTCGGGATGTCGTATTTCGCGCAGAGGTCCTTGGTGAAGCCCTTCGAGCCCTCCAGTTGCGCGGCGGCGGCCGAGGGGCCGAAGACGGCGATGCCGCCGGCGCGCAGCGCATCGGCAAGGCCCGCGACCAGCGGCGCCTCCGGTCCGACGACGACGAGCGAGACGTCGTTGTCCCGGCAGAAGGCCGAGACGGCGGCGTGGTCGTCGACGTCGAGCGGAACGATCGTCGCGCATTCGGCGATGCCGGGATTGCCGGGGGCGGCATAGAGCGTGGCGAGCAGCGGCGACTGCGCGATTTTCCAGGCGAGCGCGTGCTCGCGTCCGCCCGATCCGATCAACAGAACCTTCATGCGCTTGCCCCCGATGCGATGTCTGACGGCGGGTTAAGGGGACGGGCGCGAAAGGTCAAGGCTGCCGGTGCCGGTACACAGGGATGCCGGCGTCTCCGCTTTCCCTTCTCCCCTGCGGGGAGAAGGTGGCCCGAAGGGCCGGATGAGGTGGAGCCCGTATGAGCGGTGATGATCTCGCCTGAAGGTTTCCCCCTCATCCCGCTGCCGCGACCTTGTAACTTCCCTTTCACCGCGAAAGGGTCTGTATTTCCCTTTGCGGTGGCGGATGGAAACCC
>NZ_JANFDG010000030.1 GCF_024609765.1 Shinella pollutisoli | reverse complement strand
GCAATCATCCGAGACGGAAAACCATGGCAAAACGCTTGACGGCTAAGACAGTCGCTCTCCCCGCAGGCGGGGAGAGGGGACCTGCCAGACGAAATGATGAGGGGTTAGGAAAGTGGTTCGGCAAATTTCCTTCTCCCCGCTCACGGGGAGAGGTGGCCGGCAGGTCGGATGAGGGACCGGACCCGGCTCGACGGAGGACGAACGGATGGTGCTTCGCATGCGCAGTGTCGGCAAGCATTACGAGACGCCGGAGGGGCCGCTCCGCGTGCTCGCCGACGTCGACCTCGACCTCGCCGCCGGCGAAAGCCTCGCGCTGACCGGCGAATCCGGCAGCGGCAAGAGCACGCTGCTGCACCTCGCCGCGGCACTCGACCGGCCGGATGCGGGGCGCATCGACGTCGCGGGCCGCACCGTCTCGGAGCTGGGCGACCGCGGCCGCGCGGCGGTGCGCCGCGAACTGGTCGGCATCGTTTTCCAGCAGTTCAACCTCATCCCTTCCCTCGACGTCGCCGCCAATCTCTCCTGGCATGCGCAGCTCGCCGGACGCTCCGATCCCGCCTGGGAGCGCACGCTCTGCGACCGGCTCGGCCTCGCGCCGCTGCTCGGCCGCTACCCCGAGCAGCTTTCCGGCGGCCAGCAGCAGCGGGTGGCGATCGGCCGGACGCTTGCGGCCCGCCCGCCGCTGATCCTCGCCGACGAGCCGACCGGCAATCTCGACGAGGCCAACGGCGACGCGGTGCTCGACCTGATGCTCGCGCTCATCGCCGAGACGGGGGCGGCGCTCCTGATGGTCACCCATTCGATGCGGCTCGCCGCCCGGCTCGACCGGCAGGTGCGGCTTGCCGGCGGGCGGGTCGCGCCGTGATCGCGCTCGGGCTCACGACGCTCTTCTCGCACTGGCGCCGGCATCCGCTGCAGCTCGCCATGCTGCTCCTCGGCCTCAGCCTCGCGACGGCGCTCTGGTCGGGCGTGCAGGCGATCAATGCCGAGGCGCGGGCGAGCTACGACCGGGCGGCCGCCATGCTCGGGCAGGACCGGTTCGACCAGCTCGTCCCCGCCGCCGGCGGCAGCGTCGCGCAGGAGGTGTTCGTCCGCCTGCGCCGCGCCGGCTGGAACGTCTCGCCGGTGATCGAGGGCGACTGGCGCGTCGGCGAGCGCCGCATCCGCCTGATCGGCATGGACCCCGTCACCCTGCCGCGGGAGGCGTCGGCGGCCCGGCTCACGGGCATGGCCGACCTCCTGCGCTTCGTGACGCCGCCCGGCCTCGTCTACGTCTCGCCGGAGACGGCGGCGATGCTCGCGGGTAGCGCCACGCCGCCGCTCGCCACGAGCGGCGACCTGCTGCCGCAGACGGCCGTCGCCGACATCGGCATTGCGCAGGCGCTCCTGAAAATGCCGGGGGCGGTGTCGCGGCTGATCGTGCTGCCGGACCACCCGGCCGGGCATCCCGATCTGGCCGGGATCGCGCCGGAGCTGGTGCTGAAGCTGCCGAACCCGCAGACGGACATCGGCGCGCTCACCGACAGCTTTCACCTCAACCTTACCGCCTTCGGCTTCCTCGCCTTCGTCGTCGGCCTGTTCATCGTCTATTCGACGATCGGGCTCGCCTTCGAGCAGCGGCGCGCGACCTTCCGGACGCTGCGCTCGCTCGGCATGCCGGCGAACACGCTGATGGGGCTTGCCGTGGCGGAGCTGCTTGCCTGCGCGGCCGTGGCGGGCGCGGCCGGCATCGCGCTCGGCTATCTGGTCGCCTCCTTCCTGCTGCCGGGCGTCGCCGCGACGCTGCGCAGCCTCTACGGCGCGAATATCGCCGGCGCGCTCGCCTTCCGCGCCGAATGGGTCCTCGGCGGCATGGCGATCGCGCTCGGGGGCACGCTGCTCTCGGCGGCGGCAAGCCTGTGGAAGGTCTCCCGCATGCCGCTGCTCGCGCCGGCGCAGCCGCGCGCCTGGGCACGGGCGTCGCAGCGCCTTCTCCTCCTGCAAGCCGCAGCGGGCGCTGTGCTGCTTGCCGGCGCATCGGGCCTCGTCCTGTGGGGCAGCGGGCTTGCGGCGGGCTTCGGCGCGCTTGCCTTCCTGCTGCTCGGCGCGGGCCTCATGCTTCCCGCTGCGCTCGTCGGCCTGCTGGCGCTGCTTTCCCGCGTGCCGGCCGGGCCGGTCGCCCAATGGTTCTGGGCCGACACGCGCCAGCAGGTGCCGGGCCTGTCGCTCGCCCTGATGGCGCTGCTGCTGGCCTTTTCCGCCAATGTCGGCGTCGGCACCATGGTCGCGAGCTTCCGCGCCACCTTCGTCGACTGGCTCGACCAGCGGCTCGCGGCGGAAGCCTATGTCACCGCGCGCACGCCCGAGGAGGCGGCGCGGCTTGCGGCATGGCTCGCGCCGCGGGCCGACGCGGTGCTGCCGATCTGGAGCGTCGAAGGCACCGTCGCCGGCCATGCCGCGCAGGTCTACGGCGTCGTCGACCACCCGACCTACCGCGAGCACTGGCCGGTGATCGCGGCCCTTCCCGACGCCTGGGATCGCGTCGCTGCGGGCGGGGCGGCGATGGTGAGCGAGCAGCTCCTCCGCCGCGCCGGCCTCTCCCTCGGCGGCACGGTCGTCCTTCCGGGCGGCTGGCGGGTCGAGGTGGCGGGCGTCTATTCCGACTACGGCAATCCCGTCGGCCAGGCGCTCGTCGGCCAGCAGGCCTTCGACCGGCACTATCCCGATGCGCCGCGCCTGCGCTACGGCGTGCGGATCGCTCCGGAACGGGTGGCGGCCCTTCGGCGGGATCTCGACGCGGCCTTCGGCCTGCCCGCCGGCAACGTCGTCGACCAGGCCGGCCTGAAGCAGCGCTCCCTCGACATCTTCGAGCGGACCTTCGCCGTGACGGGCGCGCTCAACGTGCTGACGCTCACGGTCGCCGGCGTGGCGCTCTTCGCCAGCATGACGACGATCTCCGCCATGCGCCTGCCGCAGCTCGCCCCGGTCTGGGCGATGGGCCTGACGCGCCGGCGGCTCGCGCTTCTCGAACTCTGCCGGACGGTCGGCCTGGTGCTCGCCACGCTGGCGCTCGCGATCCCGGTCGGCGTCGCGCTCGCCTGGCTGCTGCTGGCCGTGGTGAATGTCGAGGCCTTCGGCTGGCGCTTGCCGCTCCGGCTTTTCCCGTCCGACTGGCCGCGCCTTGCCGGGCTGGCGCTGCTGGCCACGCTCGTTTCCGTCGCCGTGCCGCTCCGCCGCCTTTCCCGGACACCGCCCGCGACGCTCACCAAGGTTTTCGCCAATGAACGCTAGAGCCATTCCACCAGCAGTGTGCAGCGGTCTTGCGCGCACGTGCGCTCTTCTGCTTTTCGCTTTCCTTCTCGCCGGCCCGGCCGTGGCGCAAGGCTTCGCGGGCCTCGGCGCGGAGGCCGAGGGCTTTGCTGTGCCTCAGCGGGGCGCGCCCTTCTCCTTCCCGCGCGACCATGGCGCCCATCCGGAATTCCGCATCGAATGGTGGTACGTGACGGCGAACCTCGTCGGCGACGACGGCCGGGACTACGGCGCGCAATGGACGCTGTTCCGATCGGCAGCCGCCCCTTACGAGGGCGAGGGCTGGGCGAGCCCGCAGCTCTGGATGGGCAATGCCGCCGTGACGACGCCCGACCGGCACCATTCCGCCGAGCGGCTCGCGCGCGGCGGCATCGGCCAGGCCGGCGTCACGGCCGCTCCCTTCGCCGCCTGGATCGACGAATGGCGGCTCAAGGCGGACGGCGGCGAGGGGATCGACCGCCTCGTCATGACGGCCGCAGGCCCCGATTTCCGCTACCGGCTGGCGCTTGCGGCGACCGGCCCGATCGTCGCACAGGGCGAGGGCGGCTATTCCGTCAAGTCCGCGGCCGGCCAGGCGAGCCGTTACTATTCGCAGCCCTTCTACACCGTCTCCGGCACGCTGGAGATATCGGGCCGCACGGTCGCCGTCACCGGCAGGGCCTGGCTCGACCGGGAATGGTCGAGCCAGCCGCTCGCCGCCGACCAGACCGGCTGGGACTGGTTCTCGCTGCATTTTTCGAGCGGCGAGAAGATGATGGGTTTTCGCCTGCGCGACAGCGGCGGCGGCTACACGTCCGGCACCTGGATCGCGGCCGACGGCACGCCGACGCCGCTTGCCGCGAACGCGCTCCGGATGACGCCGGGACGGACCGCCCGCGTCGCCGGCCGCGAGATTCCCGTGGAATGGCGGCTGGAGCTGCCGGAAAAGGGTCTCGACATCGCCGTGCGCGCCCTCAACGCGGCGGCCTGGGTGGACAGCCGCTATCCCTACTGGGAAGGTCCCGTGCGGGTGACGGGCTCGGCCGAGGGCATCGGCTATCTGGAGATGACCGGCTACGAGTGACCTTTCCTCGCGGCGAAGGTTTCGCTACACCTTTCCCGCAACGAACAGGGAGGAACGGCATGGCCGAGGACATCGCGGACGACATCCGCCGGCTGGAGGAACAGGAGCGGCGGCTGCGCTTCGACCGCTTCGGCGTCGATGCGGCGTGGGAACTCGGCAACCGCCTGCGCGAGACGGCGCTCGCCCGCGGAGCGGGCATCGCCATCGACATCTCGCTGCGCGACCGCACGCTGTTCCATTCCGTCCTGCCGGGCACGGGGACCGACAATGTCGAGTGGATCCGCCGCAAGCGCAACACGGTGCTCCGGCTCTGGCACTCCTCCTATCTCGTCGGGCGGCGGCTCGCGCTTTCCGGCCGCAGCCAGGAGGAGGCCCACAACCTGCCGCTGTCGGATTATGCCGTGCACGGCGGCGGCTTCCCGCTCGTCGTCGGCGACCTCGGCTGCGTCGGCGCGGTGACGGTCTCCGGCGTGCCGCAGCGCATCGACCACGCGATCGTCGCCGATGCGCTCGCCGCCTTCCTGAAGGTGGACATTAGCGATTGCCGCCTGCAGGAATAGGCGTCCCGTCGCAGCTTCATTCCGCCTGAGGGTGCGATCGGCCGCGGCGCCGTCGCAACGCCGCCGCGGCCACGGCCGTGGTTCAGGCCGATACGACGATCCGTCCCTTCATGTTGGGATGGAAGCGGCAATAGTATTCGATGTCGTCGCCGGCCGCCGCCACGCGGGTTCCGGTCTTGCCGGGCGGGATCGCCACCTCCCAGCCGCCTTTCACGGTCGCGGTGTGCGCGAACGGGTCCTTGTTGACCCACTCGATCGTGTCGCCGGCCCGCACCGTGATTTCTTCCGGCACGAAGGCGAGCTTTTCGACCGTGATGCGGACGGTGCTCGCCTCAGCGCGGGCGGGCCCGCCGATCGCCAGCAGGGCGGCGCCCCCGAGGAGGAGCTGCCGCCGGTCGAGGAGGAGGGCGGTCATTTCAGCCCCGCCGCGACGTGCTCGGCATGCTGCTGGTGGCCCTGGAACAGTTTCAGGCCGGTTTCGAGCAGGCTCTTCAGCTCCCCGTTCTCCGCCGAAGGGATGAGCAGCGTTTCGAGCGCGCCGTTGACCTGCTGGTGATAGGCGACCTCGTTGTCGATATAGGCCTTGTCGAAGGCCGCGCCGTCGAGCTTGCCGAGCTCGGCGCGCTTCGCCTCGGCGGCCTTTGCGAGCGACTGGCTGGTCTCGTTGTCTTCCGGCGTCACGCCGAGCTTCTTGACGAGGGCCAGCGCCGCGTCGTTGACGGCCTCATGATCCTTCTGCATCGACTCGGCGAAGGCCTTGACGTCCGGGTTCTGCGTCTTCGTGAGCGCCAGCTTGGCGGCCTCCACGTCGATGACGCCGGCGCTGTAGGCGATATGGGCGATCTGCGGATCGGTCGGCTTGTCGGCGGCGCCGGCGAGCGATGCGGCGAATACGAGGCAGGCCGCGCCGAGCGCGGCGGAAAGGGTCTTCATCGGGATCTCCTCGGCCGGCGTCGATGCCGGCTCTCTTCGGTTGACACGGCATTGGATGCCGGCCGGCCGGGAAGGTTCCCGCTATCGTTCGAGGCCGAGCTTTTCGACGACGGCCTCCGTCAGCCGGTCGCAGCGCGCGCCGGCGAAGGGGAAGGCGTCGACCAGAACCGGGCCGATCCGCTCCTCCAGCCGGGCGCGGATCAGTTTTCGCGCACGGTGCAATCGCGTCTTCACCGTGGCGGGCGGCAGGTCGAGCAGCACCGCCGTCTCCTCGACGCTGAGCCCCTCGATCACGCGGGCGACGAAGACGAGTCGGAAGGCCTCGGGAAGGGCGTCGGTCGCCTCTTCGACGAGGCGGAGGAGTTGTCGCTGCGCCATGACGCGCTCCGGATCGTCGGTGGAGGAGGCAAGCGGGAAGGGGATGATCTCGGCGTCGAGCGGACCGGCGGATACGGCCGCGCGCTTCAGGCGCTTCTGCGCGCGCAGGCGCATGAGCGCGGCGTTGAGGGCGATGCGCGACAGCCAGGTCGACAGCGACGCCTCGCCGTGGAAGCCGTCGAGACTGGCGAAGGCGCGCAGATAGGCCTCCTGCAGCACGTCCTCCGCATCCGCATTGCTGCGCAGGACGGCGCGGACGAGCCGGTAGAGGCGCTGGTTGTGGGCCTTTATGATCCGGCGCACCGCGTCGGCATCCCCGCCGGCGGCGCGCCGCACCAGGCCGGCCTCGTCCTCGGCGGCGGCGGGATGGGGAATTTCGTGCGATACCGGCATCCGCTTGCTCCTTTCGAAACAATATTGGATGCCGGGCGCTTCGCAAGGTTCCCGGACAAGCGGCATCTCGACAGTCATCGCCGTTTGCCTGCAGGATCGGCCCGTGCCAGGGCGGTGCGGAAAGCAGGGAAAACAGTCATGATGATTCGCTCGCTGGTCTGGCTTCGCGACGATCTGCGGCTGGCGGACAATCCGGCGCTCGCCGCCGCCGTGGAGGCCGGCGGCTCCGCCGCGGTCCTCCATGTGCATGAGGAGGCCGCCGGCCTGCGGCCTTTGGGCGGGGCGGCCCGGTGGTGGCTGGAGAGAAGCCTCGCATCGCTCGGGGCGGGCCTGAAGGCTGCCGGCGTCGAGCTGCTGGTCGAGACCGGCGATCCGCGGACGATCGTGCCGGAGACTGTGCAGCGGCTCGGCGCCGGAAACGTGTTCTGGAACCGGCGCTATGCGCCGGCCGCGCGCGCTGTCGACGCCGCCATCAAGGCCGCGCTGCGCGAGCGCGGGGTCGCCGCCGTTTCCCATCCCGGCAACGTCCTCGCCGAGCCCTGGACGATCCGCACCGGCAGCGGCGGCGCGTTCCAGGTCTTCACGCCCTTCGCGAGGGCCGTGCGGCAATCGCCGGTCGCGATCCCGCTCCCGGCGCCCTTCGGGGCTCCAGCGGAGCGGGCTGCGCCGTTGGATGCCGGGCAGCCGGGCTGGATGCGGAAGCTCGAAGGCCACTGGTCCGTCGGCGAGGCCGCCGCGCGGGCGGCGCTGCTGCGGTTCCTGGATGAGGCGCTCGATCGCTACGCCGAGGATCGCGACCGTCCGTCCGTCTCCGGCACGTCCGCCCTGTCTCCCCATCTGCGCTTCGGCGAGATCAGCGCAAGGCAGGTATGGCACGCGGCGCAGGCGGCCGTCCTAGACGAGCCTGCCAGGGGCGCGGCCGTCGAAAAATTCCTGTCCGAGCTGATCTGGCGCGATTTCAACCACCACCAGCTCCATCATCGCCCCGACATCGCCGCCGTGGATATGCGCGACACCTTCGCCGGCCTGGAATGGCGCGACGATCCGCCCGCCTTCACGGCCTGGACGCGCGGGCTGACCGGCATCCCCGTCGTCGACGCCGGCATGCGCCAGCTCTGGGAGACCGGCTGGATGCACAACCGCGTGCGCATGCTCGTCGCATCCTTCCTGACGAAGAACCTGCTTCTCGACTGGCGTCTCGGCGAGCGCTGGTTCTGGGATACGCTGGTGGACGCCGATGCGGCGAACAATCCCGGCAACTGGCAATGGGTCGCCGGCTGCGGCATGGACGCGGCGCCCTATTTCCGCATCTTCAATCCGCTGCTGCAGGCTGCACGCTTCGATCCGGACGGGGCCTACGTGCGCCGCTGGGTGCCGGAGCTCGCCGCCCTCCCGGACGCCTGGGTGCATCGCCCGTTCGAGGCGCCGGAAAGCGTGCTGGCGGGCGCCGGCGTCGTGCTGGGGCAGACCTATCCGCGGCCGATCGCCGACATCAGGGCCTCGCAGCGACGGGCGCGGGAAACCTTCGCCGCACTCAAGAGCACCGACGATCCGGAACGCCTTTAGCCCTCCCAGCTTTTGGCAAGCGGCGCGTGCGGCAGGGCCAGGAGGTCGATGGCGCGGGCGGCGATGTGGTCAACGATCTCCTCGACGCTCCTCGGGCAATGGTAGAAGGCCGGGACGGGCGGCGTGACGATGGCGCCCATCTCGGTTACCGCGACCATGTTGCGCAGGTGGCCGAGATGGAGCGGCGTCTCGCGGGCGAGCAGCACCAGCCGCCGGCGCTCCTTGAGCTGCACGTCGGCGGCGCGGGTCAGCAGCGTGTCGGTGCGGCCGGTGGCGATCGCCGACAGCGTCTGCATCGAGCAGGGGGCGACGATCATGCCGCGGACCGGGAAGGAACCGCTGGCGATCGAGGCGCCGACGTCGCCGACGGGGTGGTGGCGGTGGGCGAGGCCGGTAAGGCGCGCGAGCGTTCCCGGCGGGCATTCGAGGTCCAGCGTCCGCCTGGCCGCGTCGGAGACGACGAGATGCGTCTCGATCGCGGGCAGCGCCGCGAGGCGCTCGACGATCCGCGCGCCGAGTGCTGCGCCCGATGCGCCGGAGATGCCGACGACGACCCGCTCGACGCTCATGCCGGCCGCTCCCCGAGGCCGAGCGAGGCCCAGAGGCCGTCGACCCTTGCGGAAACCTCCGGCGACATGGCGAGCACCCGGCCCCATTCGCGCTCGGTCTCGGTGCCGATCTTGGTGGTCGCGTCGAGCCCGAGCTTGCCGCCGAGGCCGGATTTCGGCGAGGCGAAGTCGAGATAGTCGATGGGCGTGTTCTCGACCAGCATCAGGTCGCGCGAGGCGTCGAAGCGGGTGGAGAGCGCCCAGATCACGTCCGGCCAGCTCTTCACGTCGATGTCGTCGTCGACGGCGACGATCAGCTTGGTGTAGCTGAACTGCGGCAGCATCGACCACAGGCCCATCATCACCCGGCGCGCCTGGCCGGGATAGCGCTTGTCGATGGCGACGACCATGGCGCGGTAGGAACAGGCCTCGGGCGGCAGCCAGAGGTCGCGGATCTCCGGGAACTGCCGCTTCACAAGCGGCACGAACAGCGCGTTCATCGCCTCGCCGAGCTTCGACGGCTCGTCCGGCGGGCGGCCGGTATAGGTGGAGAGGTAGAGCGGGTTCTTGCGCGTGGTGATCGCCGACAGCGTCATCACCGGGAATCGCTCGACGGAGTTATAGTAGCCGGTGTGGTCGCCGTAGGGGCCTTCCTCGGCCGTCTCGCTGATCGAGACCGTGCCTTCGAGCACGATCTCCGCGCTTGCGGGAACGGGAAGCGGGACGGTCACGCCGCGCGCTGTCTCCTGCCGCCTTCCCCTCAGCACGCCGGCGAAGCTCAGTTCGCTCATCCCGTCGGGCAGCGGCATGACGGCGGAGAGGATCGTCGCGGGGTCGGCGCCGACGACGACGGCGAGCGGCATGTCGCGGCCGGCCGCCTGCCAGAGCCGGTGATGGCGCGCGCCGCCGCGATGCGCGAGCCAGCGCACGATCAGCCGGTCGCGGCCGAGCTTCTGCATGCGGTAGATGCCGACATTGACGTCGGTCGGATCGTCCGGCGCCTGGGTGATGACGAGCGGCCAGCTGACGAGGGGTGCCGGCTCGCCCGGCCAGCAGGTCTGGATCGGCAGGCGGTCGAGGTCGAGCGCGTCGCCCTGCCAGACGATCCGCTGGCAGGAGGGGCCGCGGATCGTGCGCGGGTGCATCGACAGTGCCGCGCGAAGATGCGGCAGCTTCTCCCAGGCGTCACGCATGGAGCGCGGCGGCTGCGGGTCGCGCAGGCCGGCGAGGAAGTCCGCGAGATGCGGCAACCCGCCGGTCTCCAGCCCGAAACCCCATTCGATCCGCTCGCGCGTGCCGAAGAGATTGGCGAGGAGGGGGATGGACTGGGCCCGGCCGGCCGCATCGACCGGCCGCTCGAAGAGGAGGGCGGGGCCGTCCTCGGCGAGCACGCGGCGGTGGATCTCCGTCACCTCGTGCACCAGCGAGACGGGCTCGGAAATGCGCTTCAGCCGCGCGCGCCGCTCCAGGAGGGCGACGAAGTCCTGGAGACCGTCGAAACGGCGCGGAATGGGAGCGTCGGCTTTCATGCCGATCCCTTGCCGGGGAAAAACGGGTGCGTCTTTGATCTGGCACAAACTCGAACGGCGCTCGCCTCCTTAGGCTTGGGGCAACCGATCCCCGCCGAAGGCTGCCCGCATGCAAACTCTCCCTCCGCTCCTCGCCAAACCGGTCGACATCGCCCCCCTCTGGCTGGTGGAGCGCGTCGCGCGGACGATCTTCGCCGGCGTGCTCAGGGCGCATCCCGACCTGTTCGAGCGGCTCGGCGACTATCGCCGCTCCCGCTACTGCTTCTCGCCCAGCGACCTGCCGCTCCATTTCACCGTCGTTCCGGAGAGGGGCACGCTGAGCGTCTCCCGGCGCGGTGCCGCGCCGCCCGCCGCCGATGCACGCGTCGAGGGGCCGCTCGTCGTGCTGCTCGCGCTGCTCGAGGGCCGGTGCGATGCGGATGCGCTGTTCTTCTCGCGCGATCTTTCCGTCACCGGCGACATGGAGGCGATGCTGGCGCTGCGCAACGCGCTCGACGACAGCGCGATCGACCTGCCGCGTGAGCTGGGCGCGCTCGCCGGCCCGTTCTCGCCGCTGGTGGCGGGTACCGCCCGCTACATCCGCACGCGGGCGCTCGAAGGGAGGGATGCGACGTGGAACTGATCTGCCCCGCCGGCACGCCCGCCGCCTTCCGCGAGGCGGTGGAGGCCGGCGCCGACGCCGTCTATTGCGGCTTCCGCGACGAGACCAACGCCCGCAATTTCCCCGGCCTCAACTTCAGCCGCGAGGAGCTGCGCCAGTCGATCGGGCTTGCACGCGCCAAGGGCGTCGAGACCTTCGTCGCGCTCAACACCTTCATGCGGGCGGGCGACGAGGCGCTGTGGTATTCGGCGGCCGACGACGCGGTCGCCATTGGCGCCGACGCGCTGATCCTCGCCGATTTCGGCCTGATGGCCTATGTGGCGGAGAAATATCCCGCGCAGCGGCTGCACGTCTCGGTGCAGGCCTCCGCTTCGAACGCCGACGCGATCCGCTTCCTCGTCGAGGTCTTTGGCGCCAAGCGCGTCGTGCTGCCGCGCGTGCTCACGGTGCAGGACATCGCCCGGCTGACGCGGCAGATCGACTGCGAGGTGGAGGTCTTCGCCTTCGGCGGGCTCTGCGTCATGGCGGAGGGGCGCTGCTCACTCTCCTCCTACGCGACCGGCAAATCGCCGAACATGAACGGTGTGTGCTCGCCGGCGAGCCACGTGCGCTACCGGCAGGACGGCGAGGCCCTCGTCTCCGAGCTCGGCGCCTATACGATCAACCGCTTCGGCCCCGGCGAGGCCTCCGGTTATCCGACTCTCTGCAAGGGCCGCTTCGAGATCGGCGAGGTCGAGGGCTATGCCTTCGAGGACCCGGTCTCGCTCGACGTGATCGACCAGATCGACGCGCTGCGGGCCGCCGGCGTCTCGGCGCTGAAGATCGAGGGTCGCCAGCGCGGCAAGGCCTATGTCGCCGAGGTGGTGTCCTCGCTGAGGAAGGCGCTTGCGGCCGCCCCCGCCGAGCGCGCCGCGCTCGTCGCCCGGCTGCGGACGATGAGCGAGGGCCAGCGCACGACGGCCGGCGCCTACGACAAGCGCTGGCGATAGAGGCTTCCGCTTTTCTCCGATACGCGGAGGCGCTCTATCTGTTTGATTCCGGACGCGAAACCGCTTCGCGCTTTTCATGGAAATACGCTAGGAGACGACATGACGGAGACAAGCAAGCCGGCGCTCAGCCTCGGGCCGGTCTATTTTCTCTGGGACGGGCCGAAATGGCGCGACTTCTACTTCCGTATCGCCGACGAGGCGCCGGTGGAGCACGTCACGCTCGGCGAGACGGTCTGCTCAAAGCGGCAGCATTTCAGCGAGCCGCACATCGCCGAGGTGGTCGAGCGGCTGGAAGCGGCCGGCAAGCGCGTGACGCTGTCGACGCTCGCCATGGTGACGCTGGAGCGCGAAAGCCGTCACGTGCGCGACCTGATCCGCGACAGCGCCCATCCGGTCGAGGCGAACGACCTCTCCGCGCTCGGCCTCGTCAAGGGCAAGCCGCATTCGATCGGCCCGCTCGTCAACGTCTACAACGCGGCGACGGCGCGCATGCTCGCCGCGCGCGGCGCGGACAACATCTGTCTGCCGCCGGAGCTGCCGGCGGGCTCCATCCTGCAGATGCTTGCCGCCATGCCCGGCTTCTCCTTCGAGCTCTTCGCCTTCGGCCGCATGCCGCTCGCCATCTCCGCGCGCTGCGCCCATGCGCGCTCCAAGGGGCTGACCAAGGACAATTGCCAGTTCATCTGCGGCGAGGATCCGGACGGACTGCCGCTGCGCACGCTCGACCGGCAATCCTTCCTAGTGCTGAACGGGGTGCAGACCATGTCGAACACCTGCGCGGTGCTGGTCGACGACCTCGCGCCGCTGGTGGAAGCGGGCCTTTCCCGCGTCCGGCTCTCGCCGCAGGACTGCGACATGGTGCGGGTCGCAGCCCTCTATCGCGCGGTTCTGGACGGGGAGATGGACGGGCGGGAAGCGCTCGCCGGGCTGGCGGAAGCCTATCCGGGCGTGCCCTTCTCGAATGGCTTCCTGCACCAGAAGGAGGGCGCGGCATGGGTCTCCCGCGGCCGGAATGCGGCGGTGGCGCACGGATGATGTTCCGGAGCAACGCTCGAATAATATCGTTCAGAGAATGCGTATATTCTAATTTCTTGAAAATTTTCAATTCGTACCATTTCGTATTGTTCACAATTTAGTGAATCAATACTTTGGATCGTTATATTTACATGTATATATCGACAATCGATTCTGTCATTTTGATTTCATGAGTAAAAAAGTATAGTTTATTCTGCTTTCCTTTCCGGGCGTCGATGCTAGTATCGGGGCAATGATTTGTCGCGCGGAGGAGGCGTGCATTGTCCGAACTGTCGACAGAGCAGCCGCCCCAGACCGCGCCGGGATCGCGCCGGCGCCGGGAATTGATCACCTTCCTCGTCCTCGCCTTCGGCATCTGGCCCATCGTCGCGGTGGGCGTGGTCGGCGGTTACGGCTTCCTCGTCTGGATGTTCCAGATCGTCTACGGCCCGCCGGGCCCGACCGGTCACTGAGGGCCGGCCATGGGACGGGAGGCGTTGTCCAGGCGGGATTTCCTGAGAGGCGGCCGGCATGACGGGGTCGCCCGCATCCGCCCGCCGGGCGTCGAGGAACAAGGCCTCGCCGCCTGCACCGGCTGCGGGGCCTGCGTCGAGCGCTGTCCCGCCGCCATCGTCAGCCTCGTCGACGGGTTGCCGGCGTTGGATTTCGCGGCGGGCGAATGCACCTTCTGCGGCGTCTGTGCGGAAAGCTGTCCCGAGCCGGTGTTCAGCGACGGCGCCGCCGGCCGTTTCGACCATGTCGCGGCCATTTCCGCATCCTGCCTGCCGTTCCGAGGCGTCGACTGCCAGGCCTGCCGGGACGCCTGTCCCGCGGCGGCGATCCGCTTCCGCCCGGTTCGCGGCGGCCCCTTCGTGCCGGAGCTGGACGCCGAGGCCTGCACGGGGTGCGGTGCCTGCATCGCCGTCTGTCCCGTCGGCGCGGTCGCGACCGCGCCCCGCGCCGTGGAGGCCGCCTATGCGTGACAGGCGGCAGCATCATATCTCGAGCGCCGTGATCGCCGTGAAGCCGGAGAGCGCCGACAGCGTGCTCGCCGCACTCGCCGGGCTTGAGAACGTCGAGGTGCACGGCGCCGGGAGAGGCAAGATCGTCGTCGTCATCGAGGGGCCGTCGACGGGCGTGCTCGGCGATACGCTGATGCGCATCTCCACGCTCGACGGCGTGATCGCGGCGAACATGGTTTTCGAACATGTCGAAATGGAAGAGGAAAAGGTGCATGGGCAGCGAACTGACGCGGCGTGACATCCTGAAAGCCCAGGCGGCCAGCGTCGCCGCGGCGGCGGCCGGCATCGCGCTTCCGGCCGCGGCCCAGCCCGTCCCGGGCGGGGTGAGCGCGCTGGAGATCAAGTGGGACAAGGCGCCCTGCCGCTTCTGCGGCACCGGCTGCGGCGTCATGGTGGGCGTCAAGGAGGGCAAGGTCGTCGCCACGCACGGCGACATGCAGGCCGAGGTCAACCGCGGCCTCAACTGCATCAAGGGCTATTTCCTGTCGAAGATCATGTATGGCGAGGACCGCCTGACGACGCCGCTTCTGCGCAAGCGGAACGGCGTCTACGCCAAGGACGGCGAGTTCGAGCCCGTGACCTGGGAAGAGGCTTTCGACGTGATGGCCGAGCAGGCCAAGAAGGTGCTGAAGGAGAAGGGGCCGACGGCCGTCGGCATGTTCGGCTCCGGTCAGTGGACGATCTTCGAGGGCTATGCGGCGACCAAGCTGATGCGCGCCGGCTTCCGCTCCAACAATCTCGACCCGAACGCCCGCCATTGCATGGCGTCGGCCGCCGTCGCCTTCATGCGCACCTTCGGCATGGACGAGCCGATGGGCTGCTACGACGATTTCGAGCATGCCGACGCCTTCGTGCTGTGGGGCTCGAACATGGCCGAGATGCATCCGATCCTGTGGACGCGCATCGCCGACCGGCGGCTCGGCCACGAGCATGTGCGCGTGGCGGTGCTCTCCACCTTCACCCATCGCAGCATGGACCTCGCCGACATCCCGATGGTGTTCAAGCCGGGCACCGACCTGGTGATCCTCAACTACATCGCCAATCACATCATCCAGACCGGCCGGGTGAACGAGGACTTCGTACGCAATCACGCGAAGTTCGTGCGCGGCGTCACCGATATCGGCTACGGGCTGAGGCCCGACAATCCGGTCGAGGTCAATGCGGCCAACGCCGCCGATCCCGGCAAGACGGAGCCGATCGACTTCGAGGCCTTCAAGGCCTTCGTCTCCGAATACACGCTGGAGAAGGCGGTCGAGATGACCGGCGTCGAGGCCGGCTTCCTCGAACAGCTCGCCGAGCTCTACGCGGACCCGAACCGCAAGGTCATGTCGCTCTGGACCATGGGCTTCAACCAGCACGTGCGCGGCGTCTGGGCGAACCAGATGGTCTACAACCTGCACCTGCTCACCGGAAAGATCTCCGAGCCGGGCAACAGTCCGTTCTCGCTGACCGGCCAGCCGTCGGCCTGCGGCACGGCGCGCGAGGTCGGCACCTTCGCCCATCGCCTGCCGGCCGACATGGTCGTCACCAATCCGGAGCACCGCAAGCACGCCGAGGAGATCTGGCGCGTGCCGCACGGCCTCCTGCCGGACAAGCCCGGCTATCACGCCGTCCAGCAGGACCGCATGCTGAAGGACGGCAAGCTCTCGTTCTACTGGGTGCAGGTCAACAACAACGTGCAGGCCGGCCCCAACACCGCGAACGAGACCTACCAGGGCTATCGCAACCCGGAGAACTTCATCGTCGTCTCCGACGCCTATCCGACGATCACGGCGATGAGCGCCGACCTCGTTCTGCCGGCCGCCATGTGGGTGGAGAAGGAGGGCGCCTACGGCAATGCCGAGCGGCGCACCCATGTCTGGCACCAGCTCGTACAGGCGCCGGGCGAGGCGCGCTCCGACCTCTGGCAGATGGTCGAGTTCTCCAAGCGCTTCACCACGGACGAGGTCTGGCCGGCCGACATCCTCGACGCCAATCCCGGCTACAAGGGCAAGACGCTCTACCAGGTGCTGTTCGCCGAGAGCGACGTGGCGAAGTTCCCGCTGTCCGAGATCAGCCCGGACCACGAGAACGTCGAGGCGAAGGCCTTCGGCTTCTACATCCAGAAGGGCATCTTCGAGGAATATGCCGCCTTCGGCCGCGGCCACGGCCACGATCTTGCGCCCTACGAGACCTATCACGAGGTGCGCGGCCTGCGCTGGCCGGTCGTCGACGGCAAGGAGACGCTCTGGCGCTACCGCGAGGGCTACGATCCCTACGTCAAGCCCGGCGAAGGGGTGAAGTTCTACGGCAACGCCGACGGCAAGGCCGCCATCATCGCCGTGCCCTACGAGCCGCCGGCGGAATCGCCGGACGACGAGTTCGACATCTGGCTCGTCACCGGCCGCGTGCTGGAGCACTGGCATTCCGGCTCGATGACCATGCGCGTGCCCGAGCTCTACAAGGCCTTCCCCGGCGCGCGCTGCTTCATGAACGCGGACGACGCCCGCAAGCGCGGCCTCAACCAGGGGTCTGAGATCCGCATCATCTCGCGGCGCGGCGAGATCCGCTCGCGCGTCGAGACGCGCGGGCGCAACCGCATGCCGCCCGGCGTGATCTTCGTGCCGTGGTTCGACGCCAGCCAGCTCATCAACAAGGTCACGCTCGACGCCACCGATCCCATCTCGAAACAGACGGATTTCAAGAAATGCGCAGTCAAGATCGAACCCGTCGCCTGATCCCAAGTCCCCGATGGATCCTGGCTGCGATCGCCGCGGCCGTCGTCGCCACCGGCGCCATGGCGCAGATGGTCCCCTCGCTTTCGGGGCCTGAGGGCGACAAGATGCAGACGCTGCCGGCCGATCCGCTGCCGAAGTGGGTTGTCGACGACGTGCGCAAGATGCGCGCCTATCCCGAGCAGCCGCCGATCATCCCGCATTCGATCGACGGCTACCAGCTGTCCGTCAACACCAACCGCTGTCTCTCCTGCCACAAGCGCGAGTTCTCGCAGGACGCCGGCGCGCCGATGATCAGCATCACCCACTACATGACGCGGGAGGGGCAGATGCTCGCGGACGTCTCGCCGCGCCGCTACTTCTGCACGGCCTGCCACGTGCCGCAGGCCGATCACAAGCCCCTCGTCGGCAACACGTTCAAGGACATGAGCGAACTGGGCGTCACGAAGGCGGGAAGCGAGTGATGATGGCACGCATCAAGGCAATCCTCGTCTGGGTCTGGGGCCTTCTGACCATGCCGGCGGCGACGCTGAGCCTTGCCTTCCTGACGCTGGGCGGCTTCATCGGCGGGGTGATGTTCTGGGGTGCCTTCAACACCGCGCTGGAGCTCACCAACACCGAGAAATTCTGCACCACATGCCACGAGATGCGCGACAACGTCTATCAGGAGCTGACCAACACGGTGCATTTCACCAACCGCTCCGGCGTGCGCGCCTCCTGTCCGGATTGCCACGTGCCGCACGAATGGACCGACAAGATCGCCCGCAAGATGCAGGCGTCGAAGGAGGTCTGGGGCAAGATCTTCGGCACGATCAACACGCGCGAGAAATTCCTCAACCACCGGCTGGAGCTCGCCAAGCACGAATGGGCGCGGCTGAAGGCCAACGACAGCCTGGAATGCCGCAACTGTCATTCCTCCGTGGCGATGGACTTCACCAAGCAGACGCAGCGCGCCGCCGACATCCATTCGAAATTCCTGCTGACCGGCAAGGCGACCTGCATCGACTGCCACAAGGGCATCGCCCACGAGCTGCCCAACATGGAGGGCATCGATCCCGGCTGGAAGATGCCGCGCGAGCTCGAGGGCGAGATGCTTCCCGCCGCCTCGAACGACGCGATCGGCGACCTGCGCCGGGCCGTCGCCAGCGCGCACGGTGCGGCCGCGTTCTAAGCTTGGAAAAATATTTCACCTTCCGGGGTGTGACGCGGGCCTCCTCCGTTCGTCTTAACGGATAGAGGCATTGTCTCGCCCGTTTCGGAATGTGGAATCCCATGCAAGCGACCCGGCCCGCGAGGGACAAGAAGAAGGCGTCCCGCCTGTGGCTGATCATCCATAGCTGGCTCGCGCTGCCGCTGTGGATCTTCGTCTTCTTCGTCTGTCTGACCGGGACGATCGCCACGGTGAGCCAGGAGATCGTCTGGCTCGCGAAGCCGGAGGTGCGGGCGAACCGTCCGGCGGCCGACGCCGTCCCGCTCGGCTACGACGCGGTGCTCGCCGCCGTGGAAAAGGCGCAGCCCGGCGTGGCGGTGACCTATATCGCGCGGCCGGTGAAGTCGATCTTCGCGCTTGACGTCGGCGTGACCTATCCGGACGGCAGGTCGCGCTCGCTCTTCGTCAATCCCTATACCGGGGCCATCCAGGGCGTCGGCGGCGCGTTCGACTTCCGTTATTTCATGCGGGCGCTGCACGGCTGGCTGCTCGTGCCCTTCGTCGGCGCGAGCAACTGGGGCTGGTATCTCGTCTCGGCGCTGTCGATCCCGATGCTGGGATCGCTGGTGACCGGGCTCGTCGTCTACAAGAAGTTCTGGCGCGGCTATCTCCATCCGCGGCTGCGTCTGCGCAACGGCGCGCGCATCTTCTGGGGCGACCTCCACCGGCTCGCCGGCATCTGGTCGGTGCCGTTCATCGCCATCATGGCGGTGACGGCGGGCTGGTTCCTGATCCAGCAGATCCTCGTCGACAACAACGTCACGGTGTCGACGGCGGGCGTGCCGCCCATCGTCGCGCGCGAGGACGTGCCGGCCGAAGGCAGGGCGAAGGCGCCGTGGATATCGCTCGACCGGGCGGGTGCGCTCGTTCGCGAGCAGTTCCCGGACCTGAGCTTCGACTTCGTGTCGCTGCCGGCCAATGCCTTCAGCCATATCGTCGTCGGCGGGCGCGGCGCCTATCCGCTGATCTTCGAGACCGCCAACGTCAATCCCTACAACGGCAAGATCGAGTGGACGCGCCGGGTGTCCGACCGCTCGGCGCTGGAACTCGTCACGGAGAGCATGCGCCCACTGCACACCGGCGATTTCGCCGGGCTCTGGCTGAAGCTCGTCTATTTCGTCTTCGGACTGCTGCTGACGATGATGGTGTTCTCCGGAATGATGATCTGGACGAAGCGCACGGCACAGGCGACCGCCAAGCTCGTCCGCGGGGCGAGGACCGGGCGCGCCCTCGATGCGGCCGGCCACGTCGGGGAGGCTGCGGAATGAGCACCGTCAGGCCGAAGGCCAATCCCCATGCCGGCCTGCCCGGCGGCCGGCACGGCTGGCGCTTCCATCTGAGCGTCCTGCTCCTCATCATCCCGATCTCCGCCGGACCGCGCTTCTTCCGGGACGAGGCGCTGTTCTTCGGCGATTCCGGCCTCGGCCAGCGCGAACTCGGCATGAAGGCGGTCGGCCCGTGGCACGTGAGCGTCGCCGAATACACCGCCGACGCACCGATCGACCAGGGCCTCGCCGGCCATATGAAGACCTTCGCCATCCGCTGGAGCCCGGAGGACGCCGACCGCATCAAGGCGAGCTATTTCCGGATCGGCAAGCCGCGCTCGCTGCGGGCGGCCGGCGTCGTCCTCTCCGGCAGCCCCTACCGCCAGACGGTGGATGTGCCCATTCCGGAGCGGGCCGTGCCTGACGACGAGCTCTGGCTCACCGTCGAGGGCTGGGACGGCGCCGTCCACCAGACGGCCATTCCGCTCGCCGAAGCATCACCCGCCACGGTCGCGTGGCTGAAGGAACGCGGAGAAATGCGATGAGAAGACGGATCCTGGCGCTTGCGGCCGGGCTGGCGGCGGCCTGCCTCGCATCCCCCGCCCGGGCGCACTACCCCTATTGCACCTGCGCCATGGAGAACGGGCAGATCGTCTGCAGGGGCGGCTTTTCCGACGGAACGGGCGCCGAAGGCGTGACCCTCGACGTCATTTCCTACGACGAGGAGATCCTCGTTCCCGGCAAGTTCGGGCCGGATTCGACCGTGCATTTCGAGCGGCCGGCGGGTGAATTCTACGTCCTGTTCGACGCAGGGCCGGGCCATGTGGTCGAGGTGGACTGGCGCGACATCGACGGTCTCGCGCCATGACGGCAGGGCAGGGAACGCGCGTCGTCGTCCGGCCCGCCGGCGCCGAGCGGGAGACGCTCTTCGTGGCACTGCTCTGCCTGGCGATCCTGCTTGCCGCCGGAACGGCGGTGGGATTGCGCACGCGCGCACCGGAGGCCGTCGCCACGCAGGCATGGCAGGTCGACGCGCGCGACGGCCTGACGGCGGCCGAGCAGGGCATCAATGCCGATCTCCGGGTCGCGGCCGACGACATCGCCTTCGCGCTCGAAGGCGGCGGCGTGCCGACGCCCGAGGAACTGGCGGAGGATGCGCTGCCGCCTTTTGCGAGGGACGCGACGACGGCGGGGCGCGGCGGCCATGCCTGGAGCCTCGTTCCGGCGGCCGACGGGTTTGCCGCATGGCTCGGCCGATCCGCCGCGCCGGATGCCGCGGGCTCGCTGCTCCTGCGCATCGCGACGGAGGACAGGGCCGTTTCCGTCTGGCTCGACCGCTCGGCGGATGCCGCCGTTCCCGGCCTGTCCGACGAGGCGCTGATCGCCGCCGGCTGGAAGGAGGTCGTCAGCAGCTACGACGCCTCGGTGACGCGGGGCCATGCCCATGACCGCTAGGCTGTCGCGCCGTTCGCTCGTCGCGGGTGCCGCGGCGTTCCTCCTGTCGGGCCCGCCTGCCCGCGCTGCCGGCCGGCGGCTGCGGATCGGCGTGACGCTGCATCCCTATTATGCCTTCGTCGCCAACATCGTCGGGGACAGGGCCGAGACGGTGCCGCTGATCCCGGTCGGCTTCAATCCGCATGCCTACGAGCCGCGGGCCGAGGACATCCGCCGCGTCGGGACGCTCGACGTCGTGGTGCTGAACGGCATCGGCCACGACGATTTCGCCGAGCGGATGATCGCCGCCTCGCAAAACCCGTCCATCCCGGTGATCGAGGCCAATCGCGACGTGCCGCTGCTTGCCGCCGTCGGCGGCGTGTCGAGCCGCATGGGCAACAGCCGCACGATCTCCGGCCAGGTTGTGAACTCCCATACGTTCCTGTCGATCTCCGGCGCCGTCAGCCAGGTGCAGACCATCGCCCGCGAGCTCGGCCGGCTCGACCCCGGCAACGCGGCGGAATACGCGAACAATGCCCGCGCCTATGCCAGGCGCCTGCGGAAGATCCGCGCCGTCGCGCTTTCCGAGTTGAAGGAGATGCCGGGGGCGAGCTTCCGCGTCGCCACGATCCACGGCGCCTACGACTATCTGCTGCGCGAGTTCGGCCTCGAGGTGACGGCGGTGGTCGAGCCGGCGCACGGCATCGAGCCGAGCCCGGCCCAGCTTGCCAGGACCATCGATGCGATCCGGGCGCTCGACGTGAAGGTGATCTTCTCCGAGCTCAATTTCCCATCGACCTACGTGGAGACCATCGAGCGCGAGACGGGCATAAGGCTCTATCCGCTTTCCCACATCATCTACGGCGAATACACGCCGGAAAAATTCGAGGTCGAGATGGCGGAGAATTTCGCGACCGTGGTGAAGGCGATCCGCGAGCAGGCCGGCGCGGGAGCGGACCGATGAACGCGCCCGTCTTACCTCCTGCCGTTTCGCCGGTCGCCGCGAGGGGACCCGCCGTCGCCTTCGAACGCGTCTCGCTCCTCCTCGGCCGCACGCAGATCCTCGCCGGTATCGACCTTTCGATCGAGGCGGGCACGGTCCATGCCATCGTCGGCCCGAACGGTGGAGGGAAATCCTCGCTGGTGCGCTGCCTGCTCGGCCAGGCGCCGCACGGGGGGACGGTGCGCATCGACTGGCCGGGTGCGCCGGGGCGCATCGGCTACGTGCCGCAGGCGCTGGAGTTCGACCGCGGCCTGCCGATGACGGTGATGGACTTCCTGTCGGCGCTCGTAACCCAACGCCCGGCCTTCCTGCCGCCGAAGGCTCCGGTGAGGGCGGCCATCCTCGCCGCGCTCGCCGAGGTCGGCATGGAAGGCAAGGCGGGGCGGCGCATGGGCGCGCTTTCCGGCGGCGAGCGGCAGCGGGTGATGCTGGCGCAAGGCCTGATGCCGGCGCCCGACCTTCTGGTGCTCGACGAACCGATGGCCGCGCTCGACGAGGCGGGCGCGCTCATCTTCGAGACCCTGGTCGGAGCGCTGGCGGCGCGCGGCACCACCGTCGTCTGGATCGAGCACGATCTTGCCGCCGTGCGGCGTCTGGCGGATCGCGTCACCGGGCTCAGCCGCGGCGTGCTGTTCGACGGCGTGCCGGAGGCTGAGCTGACGCCGGAGCGCGTGCTGGCGCTGTTCTCGCACCGGGCAGGGGGTGCGGCATGAGCACGGGGTTCGAGGCCTTCCGGCAATGGGTGCAGGCGCTCGCGGAGGGCGGCTATCTCCCGCCGTCGCTCGCCTACGGCTTTGCGGTCAACGCGCTCCTGGCGGGGCTCATCGCCGGACCGGTGCTCGGCGGGCTCGGCACGCTGGTCGTGGTCAAGCGCCATGCCTTCTTCTCGGAGGCCGTCGGCCATGCGGCGCTGACGGGGGTGGCGATCGGCATCCTCGCGGGTGAGCCCTATACCGGCCCCTACGGCGCGCTCTTCGGCTACTGCCTGATCTTCGGCATCGCGCTCAATTACCTGAGGAACCGCACCGGCCTTTCTGCCGACACGCTGATCGGCGTGTTCCTCTCCATGTCGCTGGCGCTCGGGGCGAGCATCCTGCTCGTGCTCGCCGGCCGCATCAACATCCACATCCTGGAGAACGTGCTGTTCGGGTCGATCCTGACCGTCTCCGGCACGGACATCGCGATCCTCGCCGGCGTCGGCCTCGTCGTCCTCGCGCTGACGGCTTTCTTCTTCAACCGCTTCATGGCGGCGAGCTTCAACCCGACGCTCGCGTCGGTGCGCGGCGTGCCGGTCAAGGCGCTCGACTATCTCTTCGTCATGCTGGTGACGGTGGTGACGGTGGCAAGCGTCAAGATCATTGGCGCGATCCTCGTCGGCGCGCTGCTGGTCATCCCCGCGGCGGCGGCGCGCACGGTGTCGCGCTCGCTGAAGGGCTTCGTCGCGCTCTCGGTCCTCTTCGCGCTCGTCGCGACGCTTGCCGGCATCCTGATCCCGATGGAGCTCGATCTGCCCGTGCCGTCGGGCGCGGCGATCATCCTCTGCGCCGGCATCCTCTTCCTCGGCTGCACGGCCGCGCGCGCGGTCCTTCCCGCCCTCAAAGGAGACCCCGCATGAACGGCCGCCTCTCCCGCCGCCGGCTGCTGTCGGCAACGCTCGCCGTGCCTGTCGCGGCCTTTCCCGGCCCCGCCGCGGCGTCGGCGGCCACCCGCGTGCTGACCGCCCATCCGGCCGCCTTCGCCCTCGCCTCGACGCTGACGAAAGGGAGCGCGATCGCCGTCGCGGCGGTCCAGCCGGCCAAGCTGCCGGCCACGCGGCTCGCCGCCTATCTCGCCGGGCGCGGCCGGGCCACTTTGGCGGAAGCGGCGGTGGAAGCGGATGCGGTCGTCACCTTCCGCTCCTTCTGGCCGGAGGACCCGCTCTATCCGCATGCCCGGCGCGCCAACATCCGCATCGTCGAGATCGATGCCGGTCGCCCGCTCGACGGTGCCCTGAACGGCATCGCCATCGCCGAACCCTCCGACGACGGCGCCGTCCATGCCGCGCTCGGTCTCTCGCCGATGCCCGCGACGGGTGAAGGCTCCGCGCCCTGGCTCGCGCCGAGCAGCCTGGGCCGCATGGCGGACGTGCTGGCGGCCGATCTTTCCCGCCTCGATCCGTCGTCGGCCGAGGCGATCGCCGCCAATCTCGCCAATCTCAAGCGGGCGCTCCTTTCGCTGAAGGCGGATGCCGACGTGGCGCTCGCCGAAGCCGACGACCTGACGGCCGTCGCGCTCTCGCCGCACTTCGCCTATCTCGCGGCCGACCTCGGCATCGACCTCCTCGCCTCCATCACGGCCGCGCCCAACGAATGGACGGCCGAGCGGGCGGCGAAGCTTGCCGCCTGGATCGCGGCGAACGGCGTGTCGGCCGTCCTTCTCGACGGCGAACCGGGTCCCGATCTCGCAGAGGGTCTTGCGGGGGTGAAGACGGCCGTGCTCGCCGATGTCGAAGGCGGCAGCGCGGATATCGCCGGAGTCGTGGCGGCCAATCTCGAAAGGCTGAAGGCCGTGTTCCGGTCCGGCTGAAGCGCGGGCTTCGGCGCAGCGAACGATTTGCCCTGCTGCGGTGTCGCGGCAGGGCAGGTCCGGGCGTCGATGCCGGTGCGTGTCACCAGCGGTATTTCAGCGTGGCCGTCACGTTGCGGCCTTCGCCGTAGAAGCAGCCTTCCCAGAAGGAGCAGGTCGAGAGGTACTTCTTGTCGAAGATGTTGCGGGCGCTGACGGTGAGGTCCAGTCCGGCGAGCTCGGGGTTCGCCTTGCCGAAGTCGTAGGTGAGGCTGGCGTCGAACAGGGTATAGGCCGGCACCTCGATCTCGTGGGACGATCCCCAGACCTTGCCGCGGTAGCGCATGCCGACCCCGGCGCCGAGGCCGGCGGCGGCACCGTCCTCCACCGTATAGTTGGCCCACAGCGCCACTTGGTGGCGCGGCGTCAGGAAGAGCGGCTTGCCGAGATCGGGATTGTTGCTCCTGGTGATCTCGGAATCGAGATAGGTATAGGCGCCGACGAGGTCGAAACGGTCGGTGAGGCTGACCTTCGCCTCCGCCTCGAAGCCGCGCACGCGCGCTTCCCCGGTCTGCGTCTCCGCCCAGGGATTGGTGGGCGGCGGGTTGAGGTCGCGCGTGCGGATGTTCTGGCGCGTGAGATCGAAGACCGAGAGGGCGACGAAGCTCTCCCCGCCGACGGGCTGGTACTTGATGCCGACCTCGTATTGCTGCGCGGTCGTCGGCTTGAAGGGATCGCCGTTGCCGTCGAGGCCGATTTCCGGCTCGAAGGACGTCGAATAGCTGACGTACGGCGCCAGTCCGTTGTCGAAGAGATAGCCGAGGCCGACGCGGCCGGTGAAGGCCTCGTCCTTCTGCGTCGTGCTGACGGCGGCGAAGCGATCCGTCGTCGTGCCCTTCGCCCAGTCGTAGCGGCCGCCGAGCGTGAGCCGCCAGTTGTCCCAGGCGATCTGGTCCTGCGCGTAGACGCCGAGCTGGGTGGCGGTCTTGAGCTCGGAGATCGTCGGCACGAGCGGGCCGATCGGCGAATCGTAGACCGGGTCGAAGGCGTCGATCGGGTCGAGCGTCGCCGAGGCGAAGCGCCAGTCGCTGCGCGACCGCGAATAGTCGAGGCCGAGGATCAGCTTGTGGGCGAGGTCGCCGGTGTCGAACTCGCCGATAAGCTGGTTGTCGATGCCGAGCGTGCCGATCTCGTTGACGTCGTGCCAGCCGGTGCGGTCGACCGTGCGTCCGTCGAGGGCGAAGGAGCCGTAGTCGAAGGCCGTCAGCGTGTAGTCCTCGGTCTGGTCGACATGCGTGTAGCGCAGGTTCTGCCGGACGCTCCAGGTATCGTTGAAGCGGTGCTCGAACTCGTAGCCGGTCGAATATTGCTTGCGGTCGAAGTCGTCGAAGCCGGGCTCGCCCAGGAAGCGGTCGCGCGGGATCCTGCCGTGGACGCTGTCGAACAGCGTGCCGAAGGCGGGCAGCGGCACCGGCCGCAGCGCATCCTTGTCGTGCTGGAGCTGGCCGAAGACGGTGAGCGTGGTGTCGGCGTCCGGCGACCAGGTGAGGGCCGGGGCGATGAAGAGGCGGTCGTCGCCCTGGAAGTCCATCTGCCCGTCGGCACTGCGGGCGAGGCCGGTCAGGCGGTAGCGGAGCACGTCGTCCTCGCCGACCGGCCCGCTGAAGTCGAAGGCGGCCTGCAGGCGGCGGGGATCGCCGAGGGTGAGCTGCACCTCCCGCAGCGGCTCGGGCGTCGGCCGCTTGGCGACCTGGTTGACGATGCCGCCCGGCGCGATCTGGCCGTAGAGAACGGAGGCGGGACCGCGCACCGTCTCGATGCGCTCCAGCCCGTAGGGCTCGACGCCGAGCTGGGCGCCGACGATGTAGTCCCGGTACTGGCGGGTGCCGTCCAGGAAGAAGGGCACCTGGAAGCCGCGCATGAAGACGTAGTCCTGCTCGGGGTTGAAGCCGTAGCTGCCGACGCTGACGCCCGGCGTGTAGGTGAGCGCGTCCTCCAGCCGCTGGGCGCCCTGCTTCTCGATCTGGTCGCGCGTGACGACGGAGATCGACTGCGGCGTCTCGACCAGCGGCGTGTCCGTCTTCGTGCCGCTCGCGCTGCGCGTGGCGACGAAGCCGTCGACGGGTCCCCAGGCCGTCTCGCCGCCGCCGACGGTGATCCGCTCCAGCACGGTCGATCCGTCGGCGGGCACGCCGCCGAGGTCGGCCGCCGGCGCGGTGACGAGGATGGAGGACGGGTCGGTGAAGGAATGGTTGAGGCCGGTGCCGGAAAGCAGGCGGGCGATCGCCTCCTCGCGGCTCGCCGATCCGGAGAGGCCCGGCGAGGTCTTGCCGCGGGCGATCGAGGCGTCATAGGAGATCTGCGTGCCCGACTGCCGGCCGAAGGCGGCGAGGGCGGCTGCGAGCGGTCCTGCGGGGATGGAATAGGTCTGCACCTGGGCGAAGGCGGGCGCGGCGCCCGCGAATGTGTCCGCGGCGAAGGCCGCCGTCGTCAGCATCGTCGCCAGCAGGGCCTTCCGGCCGATACCCGCAAGCCCGTCTTGATATCCCCGTCGCATCGAAAAAGCACTCCATCCTGAACTGTCGTCGGCACGGCGTCGCCGCGCGTCCCTACAGTCCTCTACGAGCGGGGTGCGGATTTTTTCCCTTTCGATGGCTAGACCGGCGAGACGACCGTCACGAGCGGCGCGATCCGGCGGACCCGGGCGCCGAACGGCCGCACGACGGCCTCCAGCGCACGGACGGGATCGCCGAGGTCGAAGACGCCGCTCACCAGGCGCGAGCCCAGGAAGGGGTCGGCCACGACGACCTTGCCGGGCAGCCAGCGGGAGACGCGGGCGATCAGCGCGGCGACGGTCTCGCGTTCGGCGACGATCATGCCGCTGCGCCAGGCGGCGATCTGCGAGGCCTCGCGCGTGCCGCGGCCGGCGATGCCGTGGGTCGCCGGGTCGAAGACGATCCAGTCGCCGGCGGCAAGCTCCTCGCCGGCCGTGCCGTCGACGATCCGCGCGGCCACCCGCCCGTGGTCGACGGAGACGGAGACGATGCCGGCATCGTTCGAGACATCGTAGGCGGTGCCGAGCGCGGTCGCCGCGACGTCGTCGGAAAGCACCGAGAAGGGACGGGACAGATCGGCCGCGACCTCGAAATAGGCCATGCCCGACAGCAGCCGGACGGTCCGGTGCGACGGCGCATAGTCGACCGCGATCGCGCTCGCCGGCCCGAGCGTCACCACGCTGCCGTCGGCAAGGTCGATGCGGCGGATCTCGCCGGTCGCCGTGACGTAGTCCGCGCGGAGACCGACCAGGAGATCGGGAAGGGTGAGCGAGCCGGCCGCAAGCGCACCGGCGCCGGCAAGGGCCGCGATCATGAACGTGCGCCGGCCGGCGCCCTGCGCGGGGCGCTCCGCCGCGTCGTAGCGTTCCGTCAGGATGCGGCCGGTCATGCCGTGGATTTCGGCGACCCGCGCCCAGGCCTCGCGGTGGGCGGCGCTGCGGGAGATCCACGCGCGCACCGTGTCGATTGCCACGCGGTTGTCCGGGTCGCCCTGCAGGCGGATGGCGAGGTCGGCCGCCTCGCGAAACAGGCGCCTCTCCTCGGGCAGCTCGCTCATTGATGGTTCTCCACGCGATTCCGGCCGGCCGGCGGCTCCTGACCTGTTCTACGAACGGACGTCGGGGAATTTCCGCGCGGGATGTCTATCACAGGCCGTTGAGGCGCGCATCGATATGTTCGTAGGCGTCGCGGAGCAGGATCCAGGTGCGCGTGGTGGAAAGGCCGATCGCCTGCGCGGTCTCGGCGATGGTCAGCTCGCCCAGCCGGTGCAGCTCGAAGGCCCGGCGGGTCCTCTCCGGCAGTTCGGCGAGCGCCGCTCGCGTCAGGGCGAGGCGCTGGCGGTCGTAGACGATGGTCTCGGCGGTCGGGGAATGGTCGGCGATCTCGGCGAACTCGGTGTCGCTCAGATCGACGCGCACGAGCAGCCGCTCGCGCCGCTGGTGGTCGATGCGCAGGTTGCGGGAGATGCGGAAGAGATAGGCGGCCGGATTGTGCACGCCCGCGCTTTCCTTCGGCGGGGAGGCGAGAACGCGCACGAACGTATCCTGGGTGATGTCGGCCGCCGTCTCGGCGCTGAGGCCGCGCCGGCGCAGCGACCGCGCGATCTCCTTGGCATGGCGACGGAACAGGGTCGGAATGTCCCAGCTCATCGCGGATTCCTTCCCGTCTTCCGGCGGTCGGCCGGCCGTGCGGTCGAGGGGGCGGCGGGATGTCGGCGGAATGCGTTCAACGTCGTTCGATCTTGGTAGTTGCTATCCGCCGAACCTTTTCGCCGACCATCGGCCGGCACGCAAGTTCGGTAGATTAGAGCGATTCCAAGCTGTGCGGCCGCGTCAGGAGGCCTGCCGGAAAAACCTTCCGATAAAACTCATATTAATCCGGACGATAGCGGATCGCCAGACGGGTAGGTGGCGCGCGGTATCATTCATCGCACACGGAAAACTTCGGCCAGTGTTGCGCAAGCGCCACGCTTGGCCGGCCGATCGTGCCGCAGTCCCTCACATGACGTTCGGCATGCTCATGACGGGGGGCACATATTTTGAGAAATAGTCATTGACATGTTATACCAGTTGGAAAATATAGGCCGCGTCGGGTAACCGGCGATGGAAAGATCCGGCCGGCTCGGGGCATGTCCCGGCCGCCGCAGTCAGGAGAACTTCGATGACATCGATCGCGCTGTTCGGCGCCGGCGGCAAAATGGGCTATCGGCTCGCCAAGAACCTCAAGGGTTCGCGCTTCGACGTCCGCCACATCGAGGTGAGCGACGCGGGCAAGGCCCGCCTCTCGGACGATCTCGGCATCGCCTGCGTTCCGGCCGACCAGGGCCTCGACGGCGCCGACGTCGTCATCCTCGCCGTGCCGGACACCGCCATCGGCAAGGTCGCCGCCGGCATCGCCGACAGGCTGAAGCCCGGCACCATGCTCGTCATCCTCGACGCCGCCGCCCCCTTCGCCGGCCACCTGCCGGCACGCGACGATCTTACCTATTTCGTCACCCACCCCTGTCATCCGCCGATCTTCAACGACGAGACGGACCCGGCCGCCAAGCGCGACTTCTTCGGCGGCGTCGCCGCCAAGCAGCACATTGTCTCGGCGCTGATGCAGGGTCCGGAGGAGGCCTATGCGCTCGGCGAGGAGATCGCGAAAATCATCTGGGCGCCGGTCATGCGCTCGCACCGCGTCACCGTCGAGCAGATGGCCATGCTGGAGCCGGGGCTTTCCGAGACCGTCTGCGCCTCGCTGCTCGTCGTCATGCGCGAGGCGATGGACGAGTGCGTGGCGCGCGGCGTGCCGAAGGAGGCGGCGCGCGACTTCCTGCTCGGCCACATGAACGTGCTCGGCGCGGTGATCTTCGAGGAGACGCCCGGCGTCTTCTCCGACGCCTGCAACAAGGCCATCGAGTTCGGCAAGCCGGTGCTCATGAAGGACGACTGGAAGCGCGTCTTCGAGCCGGAGGAAATCGCGGCCAGCATCCGCCGCATCACCTGATTGCCGGCGCATCGCGCCGGTCCACGAGATCGCACCGGGGCGGCCATTTTCAATTGGGGGAATGGCCGCTGGACGCCGGTGCCTAACCGGGAGGAAAACCATGAACATTACCCGCAGACTGATCACCGTCGGCTTCGCCGCCGTGCTTGCCGCCGGCGTCGCCATGCCGGCGTTTGCCGCCGATCTCATCGCCATCATCACGCCGAGCCACGACAACCCGTTCTTCAAGGCGGAAGCGGTCGGCGCCGAGGCGAAGGCCAAGGAACTCGGCTACGAGACGCTGGTGCTGGTCCACGACGACGACGCCAACAAGCAGTCGCAGCTGATCGACACGGCCATCGGCCGCGGCGCCAAGGCGATCATCCTCGACAATGCCGGCGCCGACGCCTCCGTCGCCGCCGTGCAGAAGGCCAAGGACGCCGGCATCCCCTCCTTCCTGATCGACCGCGAGATCAATGCCAGCGGCGTCGCCGTCTCGCAGATCGTCTCGAACAACTACCAGGGCGCGCAGCTCGGCGCGGAGGAGTTCGTCCGGCTGATGGGCGAGAAGGGCAACTATGTCGAGCTTGTCGGCAAGGAATCCGACACCAATGCCGGCATCCGCTCGAAGGGCTACCATGACGTCATCGACGAATATCCGGACCTGAAGATGGTCGCCCAGCAGTCGGCCAACTGGAGCCAGACGGAGGCCTATTCGAAGATGGAGACGATCCTCCAGGCCAACCCGGACATCCAGGGCGTGATCGCCGGCAACGACACGATGGCCATGGGCGCGATCGCCGCCCTCCAGGCCGCCGGCAAGAACGACGTGATCGTCGTCGGCTTCGACGGCTCGAACGACGTGCGCGACTCGATCAAGGCGGGCGGCATCAAGGCGACCGTGCTGCAGCCGGCCTATGCCCAGGCGCAGATGGCCGTCCAGCAGGCGCACGACTACATCACCACCGGCAAGACGCCGGCGGAGGAGAAGCAGCTCATGGACTGCGTGCTGATCAACGCCGACAACGCCGACAAGCTCGAGACCTTCGCGCTCGCCGACTGATCTCCCAGGACCGGGGCGCGGGGTGTATATTCACCCCGCGCCCGCCATTTGCCGGAGTTTACCAGCGATGCGTCTCAAGGCCGCCGCCGTCATCCTGCTCGCCTCGGCCCTCGGGCTTACGGGGTGCAAGCTCGTCAAGACCGCCGACAAGGACAGGGAAGCCGAGGCCGGCGCCTTCGATCCCGACAGGCTGGTCGCCGAAATGTGGGACGGCAAGGTGATCCCCTATCTGGAACAGCGTGCCGCCCCGCTCCGGGACGTGCTCGCCGCGACCGCTGCCGATCCGGATGCGGCCGGCCGGAAGCACGGCTACAAGGCAAAGCAGGGCAATGCGCCCTGGACCTTCATCGCCAGGGTCGACGGCACGATCGTCGCCGAGGAGACGAAGTCGCGCGCAGCTTACGTGGACGTCGACGTCGACGGCGACGCCAAGGCGGACGTGCGCGTCGCCATCGGCCCGGCGATCCGCGGCACGGCGCTGCGCGACAGCCTGGATTTCGTCGATTTCAACGCCTTCAAGAACCAGATCGAATGGGCGCAGTTCGGCAAGTCGTTCAACACTTACGTGAACGGCACGCTGCTCGAAAAGCTGCCGCGCGAGAACCTCACCGGCAAGACGCTCACCGCCACCGGCGCCTATCCGCTGCCGGCCAAGGGCCAGTTGCCGCAGATGGTGCCCGCCACGATCGCCATCGGAGGCTGACGATGGACGACGTCATCCTCGAACTCAAGGACATTACCAAGGCCTATTCCGGCATCGTCGCGCTGAAGAAAGCGAACCTGAAGCTGCATCGCGGCGCGGTCAACGTGCTCGTCGGCGAGAACGGCGCCGGCAAGTCGACGATGATGCGCATCATCGCCGGCGTCGAGCGCCCGACGCTCGGCGAGATCTTTCTCGACGGCGAGCGCATCGAGCTTTCGAGCCCGGCGGACGCGGTGCGCCACGGCATCGGCATCGTCTTCCAGGAGCTGAACCTCTTCGGCAACCTCTCCGTCGCCGAGAACATCTTCGCGACCCGCGAGATCACCCGCGGCCTTCGCGGCATCGACCACAAGGCGCAGGTCGAGAAGGCGAACGAATTCCTGAACCGGCTCGAAGCCGGCATTTCCGCAGAGACGCTCGCGGAGGACCTGCCGATCGGCCAGCAGCAGCTCGTCGAGATCGCCCGCGCCGTCTCGCTCGATACCCGCATCCTCATCATGGACGAGCCCACCTCGGCGCTGAGCGCAGCAGAAGTCGACGTGCTCTTCCGCGTCATTGCCGACCTCAAGACGCGTGGCGTCGCCATCGTCTATATCTCGCACCGGCTGGAGGAGCTGATGCGCATCGGCGACTACATCACCGTGCTGAAGGACGGCGAGATCACCGGCCACGCCCTGGTCAAGGACATCGACACACGCTGGATCGTCCGCTCGATGATCGGCTCCGACGCCAAGGACTTTGCCAAGCCCGTCGAGCACGAGCCGGGCGAGGAGGTCTTCCGCACCGAGGACATCTGCCTGCCGCGCGCGCAGGGCGGCTATGCCGTCGACCACGTCTCGCTCGGCGTGCGCAGGGGCGAGATCCTCGGCATCTACGGCCTGATGGGCGCGGGGCGCTCCGAGCTCTTCGAATGCATCATGGGCCGGCACGCGCATTCCTCCGGCAAGGTCTTCGTCGAGGGCGAGGAGCTGAAGGGCCGCGACACGACCCGGCGCATCCGCGAGGGGCTGGCGCTGATCCCGGAGGACCGGCAGCGCGAGGGCCTCGTGCAGTCCATGTCGATCGCCGACAACCTCTCCATGGCGAGCCTCGGCCAGTTCGTGCGGGCCGGCTTCCACATCGACCTCAAGCGGGAGAAGAACGCCATCCTGGAGGCGATCCGCAGCCTGTCGATCAAGGCGCGGAACCCGGAATTCGACGTCACCTCCATGTCGGGCGGCAACCAGCAGAAGGTGGTGATCGGCAAGGCGCTGATGACCGGGCCCAAGGTTCTGCTGATGGACGAGCCGAGCCGCGGCATCGACGTCGGCGCCAAGGCGGACGTCTTCCGCACCATGCGGCGGCTCGCCGGCGAGGGGCTCGCCATCCTGTTTTCCACCTCCGACCTGGAAGAGGTCATGGCGCTCTCCGACCGCATCGCCGTGATGAGCAACGGCCGCCTTGTGACGGTGGTCGACCGCAGGGACGCCACCGAGGAGATGATCGTCTCGGCTTCCGCCGAGGGACACAAGACCAGAAGGATGCATGCGTGATGACGACAGCAACGCAAACTGCCGCCGCCGGCAGCCTCTCCGGGGGTGCGGCCCTCCTCACGCTGATGAAGCTCCGCACCTTCATCGCGCTCTTCGCGGTGATCATCTTCTTCTCGATCTTCGCGCCGAATTTCCTCTCGACCGCGAACATGATCCTGATGTCGAAGCACGCGACGCAGAACGCCTTCCTCGCCATCGGCATGACCTTCGTCATCATCACCGGCGGCATCGACCTCTCGGTCGGCTCCATCGTCGGCCTCTGCGGCATGATCGCCGGCGGCCTCATCATGTACGGCGTGGCGCTGCCGCTCGGCTACACGGCCTATTTCAACGTCTTCGAGGTGGCGCTGATCGTCGCGGTCGTCGGCATCCTGATCGGCGCGGTCAACGGCCTGCTCATCACCAAGCTGAACGTTGCGCCCTTCATCGCCACGCTCGGGACCCTCTATGTCGCGCGCGGCATGGCGCTCCTCTATTCCGACGGCCAGACGCTGCCCAACCTCACCGGCCGCGAGGACCTCGGCAACCAGGGCTTTTCCTATCTCGGCTCCGGCACGATCCTCGGGCTGCCGGTCTCCGTGTGGATCCTCATCGTCGTGGCGCTGGGGGCGGCCTATTTCGCCCGCTTCGTGCCGCTCGGCCGGCATATCTTCGCCGTCGGCGGCAACGAGCGCGCTGCGCGCATGTCCGGCATCCGCGTCAACCGGGTAAAGATGTTCGTCTACATGTTCTCCGGCTTCTGCGCGGCGATCGTCGGTCTTATCATCTCCTCCGAGCTGATGGCCTCGCATCCGGCGACCGGCACGAACCTGGAGCTGAATGCCATTGCGGCGGCCGTTCTCGGTGGTACATCCATGTCGGGCGGGCGCGGCACGATCGGCGGCACGATCATCGGCGCCTTCGTGATCGGCATCCTGTCCGACGGGCTGGTGATGATGGGCGTGAGTTCCTTCTGGCAGATGGTGATCAAGGGTCTGGTGATCATCGTCGCGGTCGTGGTCGACCAGGCGCAGCGCCGCCTGCAGCAGCGCGTCACCCTAATGCAACTGGCGAAGGCGGGCTGAGAATGGCAAGGTTCAAGGGCGCCCTGATCGGCTGCGGCTTCTTCGCCGTCAACCAGATGCACGGCTGGCGGGATCTCGCCGACGTGGAGATCGTCGCCATCTGCGACCGCGATCCGGAGCGGCTGAAAATCGTCGGCGACCAGTTCGGCGTCGCCCGGCGCTATGCCTCGGCGGACGAGATGTTCTCCGACGGCGGCTTCGATTTCGTCGACATCGCCACGACGGTCGGCAGCCACCGGGCGCTGGTGGAGCTTGCCGCACGCCACAAGGTGCCGGCGATCTGCCAGAAGCCCTTCGCGCCGACGCTCGCCGACGCCAAGGCCATGGTCGCCGCGGCGGAGGCCGCCGGCATCCCGCTGATGATCCACGAAAACTTCCGCTGGCAGACGCCGATCCTCGCGGTGAGGCAGGTGCTGGATTCCGGCGCGATCGGCGCGCCGTTCTGGGGCCGCGTCTCCTTCCGCTCCGGCTTCGACGTCTTCTCCGGCCAGCCCTATCTCGCCAAGGGCAAGCGGTTCATCATCGAGGACCTCGGCATCCATTCGCTCGACATCGCCCGCTTCCTGTTCGGCGATGCGACCCGCATGACCGCGCGCACCCGCCGCATCAATCCGGCGATCGCCGGCGAGGACGTGGCGACCATGCTCCTCGACCACGAGGGCGGCGTCACCTCGATCGTCGACGTCAGCTATGCGACGAGGCTGCCGGAGGAGCCGTTCCCGGAAACCTTCGTCGAGATCGACGGCGACAGGGGCACGCTCCGCCTCGGCAAGGATTATCGCCTCACCGTCCACAGCCCGGATGGCACGACGCAAAGCACTGTCGCGCCGAGCCTGCTGCCCTGGGCCTCGCGGCCCTGGCACAATATCCAGGAGAGCGTGGCGCTGATCCAGAGGCACTGGATCGAGCGGCTCGCCGCGGGCCGGGAGCCGGACACGTCCGGCCGGGACAACCTGAAGACCTTCGCGCTGGTCGAGGCCGCCTACCTCAGCGCCGAACGCGGAGAGACCGTTTCCCTCGGAGAGCTGCTGGCATGAGCGACGACCGGCTCCGGCTCTACGGCACGAGCGAGCGCGAGCCGGAAAGCCGGACGCTCGCCGCCGGCGATCTCGCCGTGACCCTGCAGGACGGCAATCTCCGCACCCTGCGTTTCCGCGGCCACGAGGTGCTGCGCGGCATCGCCTTCCTCGTGCGCGACCGGGACTGGGGCACCTGTAATGCCACGATCGCCGATCTCGCCGTGAAGGAAACCGAAGACGGCTTCTCCGTCACCTACCGTGCCCGCTTCACCGCGCCCTCCGGTGCCAATCTCGATTGCGCGATCGCCATTTCCGGCACGCCGCAAGGTGTGACCTTCTCCGCCGATTGCGTCAGCGACGCCGATTTCGAGACGGCGCGGGCCGGCTTCGTCGTGCTGCATCCGGTGGTCGGCGTGGCGGGCGAGCCGGTCGAGGTCCGCCACGGTGACGGCAGCGTCGAGCGGGCGCGCTGGCCGGAGCGGATCGAGCCCTGGCAGCCCTTCAAGGACATCGCCGCGATCACCCATCGCGTCGCGCCCGGCATCGAAGCGACGACGGAATTCGCGGGCGATACCTTCGAGATGGAGGACCAGCGCAACTGGACCGACGGCTCCTACAAGACCTATGTGCGGCCGCTGGCGCTGCCGTGGCCCTATCTCGTGCCGAAGAACGTGCCGTTCCGCCAGGAGATCTCCGTCGACATCCGGTCGGAGGAGGGGGCTGCGCACGCCGCCGGCGCGTCGGACGCGATCTCGCTGCGGCTGGCGCCGACGGGAACCCGGCTTCCGGAGATCGGCGTCGGCCTCAGACCGGAGTGCCTCGCCGGGGAACTGACCGCGCTCGATCTCCTGAAGACGGTCGGCGCCCGGCATCTGATCGCCCATTTCGATCCCGGTGCGGGGCACGGCATCGCGGCGCTGGAGGGCTACGCGGAGATCGCCGCGCGGTCCGGCCTCAGGGTGACGCTGGAACTGGCCGTCCCGTGCCGACGTCCGCTCGATGAGGAAATGGCCGGGTTCGCCGCACTCGTCGGTAAGTCGGGATTGACGCTCGACACGCTGTTCGTCTGCCCGTCGGTCGATCGGCAGTCGACGCCACCCGGCAGCGCGTGGCCGGATTGCCCGCCGCTTGCGGACGTCTATGCGGCGGCGCGGAAAGCCTTTCCCGGCATCCGTCTCGGCGGCGGCATGATGAGCTATTTCACCGAGCTCAACCGCAAGCGCGTGCCCGGCGACCGGATCGACTATGTCAGCCATTGCACCAACCCGATCGTGCATGCGGCCGACGATCTTTCCGTCATGCAGACCTTCGAGGCGCTGCGCCATGTCGTTGCCTCGACGCGCGCGATCTACGGCGACAAGCCCTACCGCATCGGTCCCTCGACCATCGCCATGCGGCAGAATCCCTATGGCAGCGCGACGAAACCGAACCCCATGCGCTCGCGCATTCCGATGGCGGACTCCGATCCGCGGCACAACGGCCTGTTCGGTGCGGCCTGGACGCTCGCCTACGCCGCGACGGTCGCGCCGGCGGCGCTG
The DNA here is from genome assembly GCF_024609765.1 of Shinella pollutisoli. Taxonomy (GTDB): domain Bacteria; phylum Pseudomonadota; class Alphaproteobacteria; order Rhizobiales; family Rhizobiaceae; genus Shinella; species Shinella pollutisoli. The sequence continues at coordinate 28,819 of NZ_JANFDG010000030.1, read as the reverse complement.
GAAGTGCTGACGCTCTCGACGCTTGCCGGCCCCTTCGGCCTTGTCGCCGGAGACGGCGAGGCGGCCGCGAAGGGGGAGCCGCGGCCGCTTGCGCATGTGCTGGCGCGGCTCGGCGCCCTGGCGGGCGAGGAACTCGTCGCCGTCGAGACGTCGAGGCCGGATGCGGTGCTGGGGCTCGCCACGCACGCGCGTCTTCTGCTTGCGAACATCACGCCGGAAGCGCAGACGGTCGTCCTGCCGGCAGGGCCGCGTGAGGTTTCGACGATCGCGGCCGATCGTGCAGAGTTGGCGGCGGGCGACCGCATCGTGCTTCCGCCCTACGGCTGTGTCGAGGTTGCGCGCTGAGCCTATTTCTGGCCCTTGAGGGCGTAGAGCGCGCGGGAGCGTTCGAGATGCTTGATCATCGCCCGTTCGGCGAGGTCGGCGTCGCCCTTCTCGATCGCGCGGATGATCTCCTCGTGCTCGGCGAGCGTGAAATTCTCGCGGCCCGTCCAGATGAGCATTTCCGTATGATAGGACTTCAGCCAGCCGAGCATCGCGCCGCTGACCGCGGCGAAGATCGGGTTGCCGGAAATCCGCGCGATGCACTGGTGGAATTCCATGTCGGCGTCGATGAAGGCGTCGGCGTCGCCGAGGCTCTCCTTCTGCTTGTCGAGCAGGGCGCGCAGCTCGGCGATATGCGCCGGCGTCGCCTTCGCGGCGGCCTCGCGGACCATGCCGCGCTCGAAGAAGATGCGGGCGCTCTTCAGGTGCTCCAGCGAATCCGACGAGCCGGAGAGCATCAGCTTCGCCGGCAGATCCACCTGCCGGATGATCGATTCGGCGGTGATGTGCAGCACCCTGGCGCGCTCGCCGTGGGAGATCTCGACGAGCCCCTTGCCGGCGAGCGCCTGCATCGCCTCGCGGATGGCCGGCCGGCCGACGCCGTAGCGCTCCATGAGCTCGCGCTCGGAAGGCATCTCGTCGCCCGCCTTGAGCTCTCCGGTCTCGATCATCAGCTTCAATCGGGCGAAGACCTCATCGGCGAGCTTCTTGCGGACGATCGGTTCGGAAACGACGGTCATGGGGCACCCGATTTCGACAGGCCTGATTATGCATCAAGTTCCATCGCCGCAACAGCTTTCGCCATCCTCGGCTTGCAATAACATAAATACTCATTATACCAGTTTGCAAACGCCAACAAGCGCTGCGGCGGAGGGAATACCGTGATACGCCTGACCTATCGGATAGAGACCCCCGGCTCCGTGGAGGCGATGGCGACGAAGATTGCGAGCGACCAGTCGACGGGTACCTTCGTGGCGCTGCCGGGCGAGACGGAGGAGCTGAAGGCCCGCGTGGCAGCGCGCGTCGTCGCCGTGCGCCCGCTGCCGGCGGCCGATCACGCCTCCTTTCCCGGCGAGGCGGCGGGCGCGACGGCGTTCAATCGTGCCGACGTGGACATCGACTTCCCGATGGACGCGATCGGCACCGACCTTTCGGCGCTGATGACGATCGCGATCGGCGGCGTCTTCTCCATCAAGGGCCTGACGGGCATCCGCATCGTCGACATGAAGCTGCCGCAGGAATTCGCCGCGGCGCATCCGGGGCCGCAGTTCGGCGTGCCGGGCAGCTTCGCGCTGACGGGCGTCCGGGGCCGGCCGATCATCGGCACGATCGTCAAGCCCGCGCTCGGCCTCCGGCCGCACGAGACGGCCGAGATGGTCGGCGAACTGATCGCGGCGGGCGTCGACTTCGTCAAGGACGACGAGAAGCTGATGAGCCCGGCCTATTCGCCGCTGAAGGAGCGCGTGGCGGCGATCATGCCGAAGATCCTCGACCACGAGCAGAAGACGGGCAAGAAGGTCATGTATGCCTTCGGCATCAGCCATGCCGATCCGGACGAGATGATGCGCAACCACGATCTGGTGCTCGAGGCCGGGGGCAATTGCGCCGTGGTCAACATCAACTCGGTCGGGTTCGGCGGCCTGTCCTTCCTGCGCAAGCGCTCCGGCCTCGTGCTGCACGCCCACCGGAACGGCTGGGACATCCTCACCCGCCACGCCGGCCTCGGCTTCGAATTCTCCGTCTGGCAGCAGTTCTGGCGGCTTCTCGGCGTCGACCAGTTCCAGATCAACGGCATCCGCGTGAAATACTGGGAACCGGACGAGAGCTTCGTGCGCTCCTACAGGGCGGTCAGCGCGCCGCTCTTCTCCGCGAAGGATGTCGCCCTGCCGGTCGTCTGCTCCGGCCAGTGGGGCGGGCAGGCGCCGGAGACGATCGCGGCGACGGGCGGCTCGACGGATCTGCTCTATCTGTGCGGCGGCGGCATCGTCAGCCATCCCGGCGGGCCGGGCGCCGGCGTGAAGGCGGTGCAGCAGGCGTGGGAGGCCGCGGTCGCCGGCGTGCCGCTCGAAACCTACGCGAAGGATCATCCCGAACTCGCCCAGTCCCTGGAGAAGTTCGCCGACGGCAAGGCGTCCTGAGCCATGGTCCGGCCCCTGATCAGCTATTACGGCGACGACTTCACCGGCTCCACCGACGTCATGGAGGCGCTCGCGTCGAGCGGCGTCGAGACCGTGCTCTTCCTGAAGGTGCCGGATGCCGGGCTATTGTCGCGCTTCGCCGGTGCGCGGGCCTTCGGGCTCGCCGGTACCAGCCGCAGCGAGACGCCGGCCTGGATGGACGTGCATCTTCGCGAGGCCTTCGGCTGGCTGAAGACGCTCGATGCCGAGCTCTGCCACTACAAGGTCTGCTCGACCTTCGATTCCGCCCCGCATGTCGGCAATATCGGCCGGGCGATCGAGATCGGCCGCCAGATCTTCGGCGACGCGACGGTGCCGCTCGTCGTCGGCGCGCCGCAGATCCGCCGCTACACGGCCTTCGGCGAGCTCTTCGCCGCCTACCAGGGCCGCAATTATCGCATCGATCGCCATCCGGTGATGTCGCGCCATCCGGTCACGCCGATGGACGAGGCCGACCTGCTGCTGCATCTCGCGCGGCAGACCGGGCTTTCCTCGGCGCTCCTCGATTTCGTCGGGCTTCTCGGCGGCGAGACGCCGCAGGAGGCCGACATCCTGCTTGTCGACGTGCTCGACGCGGCGACGCAGGCGGCGGCCGGCGCGCTTATATGGAACGGCCTGCGCCGGAAGAGCCGTTTCGTCTGCGGCTCGTCCGGCGTCGAATACGCGCTGATCCCCGCCTGGCGCAGCGAAGGCCTGATCGGCGAACGGCCGGTCTTTGCCGATGCCGGCCCGGTGGACCGCATCGCCGTGGTCTCGGGCAGCGTCTCGCCCACGACCGAACGGCAAATCCGCCATGCGCTGGCAAACGGCTTCGAGGGCATCATGCTGGATCCTCTCGCCCTGTCCGGCGATGCGGCGGACGGCGCGGTCGCAGACGCGGTCGACGCGGGCCTCGGGGCGCTGGCGAACGGTCGCAGCGTCGTGCTCTATACCGCGCTCGGCCCGGCGGCCGACCGGGGCGGGGCGCTCGACGCGTCGTCCGGCGCCCGCCACCGCCTCGGCAGGGCGCTCGGCCGCATCCAGTCGGCGCTCGTCTCGCGTGCCGGCCTCGCCCGCGCCGTCGTCGCGGGGGGCGACACGTCCAGCCACGCGCTCGGCGAGATGGGTATTTCCGCCCTGACGCTGAAGATGCCGCTGCCGCAGACGCCGGGCTCTCCGCTCTGCATCGCCCATGGCGGCCCGGTCGACGGCCTGGAGATCGCCCTCAAGGGCGGCCAGATCGGCGGCGAGGACTATTTCTCCATGATCCGGGCCGGGCGCGCGTAGATCAGTGGAGGCCGGGACAGGCCTTGCGCACCTCGGCGTGGCGCGCCGAGGCGCTGCCGCCGGCAAGATGGTTCTACCCGTCGGCCATCCCATAGGCGTGCCGCGAGATTTCAACACTGCGCCGCCCGGAAGATCGTCTTGTCCACGACAGTGGCTTCGCCCGGTACCTCGAAGACGCGCCTGACGACGAGCGGCGCCGGCCCGAGGGTGGCTCATCGCGGCATCTCCATTCCCGGCAATCGGGTGAATGCTGCGCTTCATGTCAGCCGGGAAGCATTCCGCAGATCATCGGCGAGGTGATCGCGCTGCCCCGTGTCAACGTCACCTGCGCCGAGGCCTTTCCGACCGACCAGGCGACGGAACGATGGTGAGGTCCGGGAGACCTGAACGGGCGGCCAAAGAAGGCGAGCCCGGCCGGCAAAGCCGAGCGGGATACGCCGGATATTCTCGGGCGCTATCGTCCGGCCGCGATCTGCTCCGCGCACGCGATGATTCCGAAAAACTCCGTGCAATCGCCGGCGGGGCCCTTGACCGGCATCGTCTTTGCCTGAAGGCTTTCACGGCATTTGCGAGGATTGAGCCATGAACCCTTCGACGTCGACCCGCCTCGGTTTCATCGGAACCGGTACGATCACCGAGGCGATCGTGACCGGCGTCCTGTCCGGCGACACGCCGGCGCCGGCCATCGCCGTCTCGCCCCGCTCCGCCGCGACGGCCGCCCGTCTCGCGGCCCTTTCGGACAGGGTATGCGTCGCGCGCGACAACCAGCATGTGGTCGACGCGGCCGACATGGTCTTCCTCGCGATCCGTCCGGACGTGGCGGAGGAGGTGGTGCGCGCCCTGCGTTTCCGGCCGGCACAGCGGGTGGTCAGCCTCGTCGCGGCGGTGGACCATGCGACGCTCCGGGACTGGATCGGCGTTCCGGTCGAGCTTGTCCGTGCGGTCCCGCTGCCCTTCGTCGCCAGCCGCAGCGGCGTCACCGCGATCTTTCCGCGGGATTCCGCAGTCGAGGCCTTCTTCGCGGGCCTCGGCTCGGCGGTCGCATGCCGCACGATCGAGGAATACGACCTGCTGGCGACCGCCAGCGCCCTGATGGGTCCCTATTTCGGCATCATGGACCACGTCGTCGGCTGGCTGCAGGCGCGGGGCCTGCCCGCCGAAAGCGCGCGTGCCTATCTCGCTCCGCTCTTCGCCAGCCTTTCGACCGTCGCGCTGACGGCGCCGTCCCGGTCGCTGGAAGACCTGCGCCACGAGTTCTCCACCAAGGGCGGCCTGAACGAGCAGATGTTCGCCCGCTTCCGCGAGCACGGCGGCGCCGACGCGCTGACCAAGGCCTTGGACAGCGTGCTGGAGCGGGTACGCAGCCGCTAGGATAGGTCCGCTGCGAGAGCGCGTTGTCCGCAACGCATTGGAGCCGGTGGAGATCGCCCCGGTCAGCGCGCGCGGCTCGGCCGCGTCACCCCTTGATGGCGCCGGCGGTCATCGAGCCGCTGATCTGGCGGTACATCACCAGGCCGAGCAGGACCGGCGGCAGCGCGCCGACGATCATGACGGCGGAGGCGACGCCCCATTGCACCCCGCCGCCGCTCGCGGCGAAGAAGAAGGAGGCGCCGACGGTGATCGGCACCGCCTTGGAGGTCGTCAGCATCAGGCCGAAGAGGAACTCGTTCCAGGCGGTGATGAAGCCGAAGATCAGGCTGGTGACGATCGCCGGGCGGCAGACGGGAGCGAGCACCCTGACGAGGATCTGCGTGCGGCTAGCCCCGTCCATCAGCGCCGCCTCGTCGAGCTCCGGCGGCACGTCGTTGACGGCGTTGACGAGGATCACCAGCGCCAGCGGCAGGTTGACGATGGCGAGGATGAGCCCGAGGCCGATCCGCGTGTCGAGCAGCGAGAGCCACTGGAACATCATGTAGAGCGGGATGGCGAAGATGATCAGCGGCACGGCGCGCAGGTTGACGATCAGCGGCAGCAGCGTGCGCTCGCCGAGCCGGCCGCGGGCGATGGCATAGGCCGCCGGCAGCGCCAGCGCGACCGCGAGCCCCGTGCCGATCAGCGACACCGCCAGGCTGTTGAAGAGATAGAGGAAGATGTTGAGCCGCTCGCTCACCTGGAACACCGCGAGGTAGTTCTCGAGCGTCGGCGACCATACCCACAGGCCCGGATTGGCGGAGAGCTCGCGGGCGCTCTTGAAGGACGTCGAGAGCGTCACGAGGATCGGGAAGTTGAGGGCGAGGGCGGCGATGGCGAAGACGGCCCAGCGGAGTGCTGCGATCATCGGCCTTTTCCTTTGCGGCGGGCGGCGATGGCGTTGAGGCCGTAGAGCACGGCGAAGGAGACGGCGAACAGGATCACCGAGGCGGCGACGGCCTTGCCGATGGCGCCCTGCTTGAAGAAGGCCTCGTAGATGTAGATCGACAGCGACGCGGTGGAGCCGCCCGGTCCGCTGCCGGTGAGCACGTAGACATTGTCGAAGACCCGGAAGCCGTCGATGAAGCGGATGAGCAGCGCGACGACGATCGTCGGCCTCATCAGCGGCAGCTCGATATGGCGCAGCCGCTGGAGACCGCCCGCGCCGTCGAGCGTCGCGGCCTCGTTCACCTCCGCCGGGATCGCCTGGTAGGCCATGTAGAAGAGCAGCAGCGCGAAGGGCGTCCATTGCAGCGTCTCGATGGCCACGAGCGTCCAGAAGGCGGAACCGGCGCCGAGGAAGGAGATGCTCGCGCCGAGATAGGCCCAGAGATAGTAGGGCACGGGGCCGACGAACTCGTGTAGCACGAGGCGGTACATCAGGCCGACCAGCGCCGGGGCGACCATCAGCGGCATCATCAGGATCGCCAGCAGCCAGCTTCGCTTCTCGATCAGCGGCGAGAGGAAGATCGCCAGGAACAGGCCGAGGCCGCATTCGATGACGGCGGTCAGGAGGCCGAAGCGGAAGGAGAACCAGCTCGCCCGCCAGAAGGCCGCATCGCCCAGCACGGCCGCGAAGTTTCCGAAACCGGAAAGCGCCGGCCGCCTGAGCGTCTCGAAGCTCACCTCGGACACGGAATAGACGAGATTGACGACGGCCGGAAAGCCGAGGAACAGGACGAGGAATGCGACCAGCGGCGCGGCGAGGATCCGGAATTCGGAGATCTCGATCTTCCTTCTCGTCGTCATGGCGCCCCTTTCCGGTAAGCGGACGGACGCGCGGCGGCGCGTCCGTCCAGGTCGGCTACTCCTTCAGGAGGTCGGCCATGCCCTTTTCCGTGTTCGCCAGCGCGTCGTCGAGCGATTGCTGGCCGGACCAGTAGCCGGTGAACTCCTTCGCCTGCAGCTCGTAGACGGAAAGCGCCTTGGCGGAGGTGCCGCCGTTCATGACGTAGCCGTACTTGCCGGCGAATTCGCCGAGCTTGACGAGGTCGGGCCGCTCGCCCGCGACCTCGGCCACCACCTCGGGCGTCAAGGCCGGGGCACCGTTGTTGCGGGCATAGATCAGCGCGGCCTCCTTCGAGGACAGCCATTTCAGGAAGCGGACGGCGCCGTCCTTGTTCTCGGCGTTCTTGTTGAGGCCGAAGCCGAGGCCATGGATATGGGTGAAGCGGCCCGCGGGGCCGGAGGGCGGCGCCACGGTGTCGGTCACCTCGGCGACGGCGGGCGATTTCTCCGTGCTGGTCAGGTCGCCTGCCGCGGCGTTCCATTGCAGCATGGCGGCCACCTGGCCGGAAGCGTAGGCGGCGTTCGCTTCCGCGAACTCGTAGGAAAGCGAATCGCGCGGCGTCGCGCCGGCGTCGTAAAGCAGCTTGTAGACTTCGAGGCCCTTGCGGTAGGCGTCGGAATTGACGGTGATCTTGCCGCCGTCGTCCCTCCAGTCCGCACCGTAGGCGCGCGGCAGGGACTGCCAGACCATGATGTTGAAGAGCAGGTTCTTCATCTGCAGCACGGTGCCGTAGCGCGTCGGGCTGTCCGGGTTGACCGCCTGGGTGAAATAGAGCGCGGTCGCGGTGTAATCGTCCCAGTCCCAGGCGTCGGGCTGCTTGGGCTCGAGCTTCTTGCCGAGATGCTTTTCCGCGATCTCGGCATATTTCGCCTTGGCCGCGTCATCGTTCAGCAGGGCGTCGATCAGGTCCTTGCGATAGTACATGAAATGCAGGGAAAGGTCGGTCGGCACGCCGTATTGCTCGCCTTGGTACTGCATCGTCGCCAGCACGGAATCGCCGTAGACCGCCTTCGCCTCGTCGGAAAGCGCGATCGGCTCCATGAACGGCGCGTAGCGGCCGATGGAGTAGGTTGCGAGCAGGTTGATGTCGAAGGCGGTGGAGCCGGCGGCGAGGTCCGCCTGCAGCTTGTCCCAGAAGCCGTCGCGGTTGAAGAACAGAAGCTCGACCTTGTCGGCGTCGGCGAGGTCGGCCTTGGCGTTGTAGGCGTCCGCGGCGGCGCGCAGCGCCACCTCCTCCGGCCCGCCCGGCCAGCCGAGCACGGTCACCTCGGCCAGTGCCGGACCGGTGAAGAGGCTCAGCATGCAGGCGGCATAGAGCGCCCGGATCTTCATCGTCGAATGTCTCATGTCTCGTTCTCCCTCGAGGTTGCCTGTCGTTGTGCAAGACTTGCGATGCCGATGATCCCCGCATTTTCTCCCAATGCGGCGGAATGGAGCGAAGGCCGCAGGCGGGCCGGAACGGGCGCGAGCGCCTGTTCCACCGCGGCGAGATAGCCTTCGGCAAGGCCGATGCTGCCGCCGATGACGATGCGCCGCGGGTCGAGCGCGAGCTGCACGTTGCGGCAGAGAAGGGCGGTGCGGCCGGCGGAGACCCGCACGAGCGCCTGCGCCCAGCCTTCGCCCGCCTTTGCTGCGGCGAAGACGTCGCGCGCCGTGGCGTCGGTCCGATGCGGGCGGGCCTGGGCGGCGAGCCACCGGCCCGAGACGCGGTCCTCCAGCGCCTCGTCGGGATGGTCGTCGTCGCGGAGCTGGCCGAAATGGCCGGCAAGGCCGCCGAACAACCGGCCGCCGAGCACGATCCCGCCGCCGATCCCGGTGGAGACGGTGAGGAATACCATGTCTTCCCCTGCGCCGGCGCCGAAGGCGTGCTCGCCCCAGGCGGCGGCCTGGGCGTCGTTGGCGGCGAAGACGGGCCGGTCGGTGAAGCGGGCGACCGTGGCGGCAAGGGGAAAGCGGTCGGGAATGTCGAGCGTCCTGCGGTTCAGCGCCGACCAGTGCCCGTCGTCGACGATGCCGGTGACGGCGAGCCCGACGGCCGAATAGCGGCCCTGCCAGGAGGCGATCTCCGCAAACAGCGCCTCGAACCATGCGGACGGGTCGCCGCCCCGCGGCGTCGCCAGCCGGACCGTCTCCAGAACGGCACCGTCCCGCACCAGCGCCGCCAGCATCTTCGTGCCGCCGACGTCGATGGACAGGACGCTGTCGGGAACGGCCATGACGGTCAGCCCCCGCCTGCCGTGGCGGCGCCGTCGAGCGCGCCGCGGAACCAGGAGGTCACGTGCTCGGGGCGGGTGATGGCCGAGCCGACGACCACCGCGAAGGCACCCGCGGCCTTTGCGCGCACCGCCTGTTCCGGCGTGCGCACGCAGCCCTCGGCGATCACGTAGGGCGTCAATGCGCGCATGCCGGCCATGAGCGCGAAATCCGGCTCGGTCGGCTCGATGGGGCCGGTATAGCCGGCAAGCGTCGAGCCGACGACGGCGGCGCCCTCGGCGAGCGCGCGTTCGGCGTCGGTAAGCACCGAGCAGTCGGCCATGGCGACCTTGCCGGCGGCGCGGATGCGGGCGACGAGGGCGGCGGTCTCCACCGGGCGCGGCCGCGCCGTCGCGTCGTAGGCGATGATGTCCGCGCCGGCTTCGGCAAGGTCGTCGACATCCTGAAGGAGGGGCGTGATGCGGACGGGCGAGTCCGTCAGGTCGCGCTTGACGAGGCCGATGACCGGGCGGTCCGTCGCCTTGCGCACGGCGCGCACATAGTCGGCGGATTCGATCCTGAGGCCGGCGGCACCGCCGTCGAGGGCCGCGAGCGCGAAGCCGACGACCATGGCGGCATGATCCATCGGGCCGCCCTTCACCGGCTGGCAGGAGACGATCAGGCCGTTCTCGAGCTGGCGGATATCGAAGGTCACGCGCATCCTCCCGCACGTCCATTCCCACATGTCCGGCACGCTAGCAGGAAGAAACCAGAATGCAACAGGAATTAAACTGGTATTATCGCGTCAGCTCGATGACGAAATCGTAGACGTCGCCGCGGTATTTCGTCTGGGTGAACTCGACGATCTGGTCGTCGGCAAGAAAGCAGCGCCGTTCCATCGTCAGGAGGCTTGAGCCCTCGGGCGTGGCGAGCAGCCGGCGCTCCTCCTCGGAGGCGGGCTTGGCCTGCATGCGCTGCATGGCGCGCACCGGCAGGGCACCGTGGCCGGCGAGATATTCGTAGAGGGAATCGCCGATCGCCTGCGGGTCGGGCACGAAGCGCGCGGGCAGGGTGGCGGTCTCGATGGCAATCGGCGTGCCGTCCGCCGTGCGCAGCCGCCGCAGCCGCACGACCCGCTCGTGGGCGGGAATGCCCAGCGCCATCATCTCCGCGGGCGAGGGGCGGCTGATTTCTCTGGAAATCCAGACGCATCCGGGTTCGAGCCCGCGCAAGCGCATGTCCTCGGAGAAGCTCGTCATCGTCGCCAGCGACTTCTCCAGCCGGGGAGACACCACCGTCTTGGCGCCCTGGCGCCGGTCGAGCAGCCCTTCGGACACCAGCCCCTCGATGGCCTTGCGCACCGTGACGCGGGATATGCCGAGCCCTTCGCCGAGGTCGCGCTCGCTGGGGATGACGGCGCCCCGCTTCAGGACCGACGTGTCGATGGCGGTCTTCAGCGCCGTCCCGAGCTGACGGTAGAGCGGCTCGCCGCTCTCGGGGGACACCAGGCCCGCCAGAAAATCGATGATGGCCTGATCGTTCATGGGGCACCCGCGCGGAACATGCCCCTTTATGCAATATTTTTTTCGTGTGTTGAACTGGTATTATTCCCTTCCGCCACGGTGTGGATCGGCGCCGTCCGTTCCGGATCGTCAGAGGACGCGGGTGCCGGCCCAGGCGCCGGTGCGGGCGAGGTCCTGCAGCACGTCCCGCATGAGCGCGTCGATCGCCCTGACCGCGTTCGTCATCGGCCGTTCGGTGGAATGGGCGAGATGGATCGAGCGCTTGAGCGGCGGGTCGGCGATCGGCCAGCTCGACAGTTCGCCCGCGCCCGCGGCCTGCGCGATGGCGTTGAGCGGCAGGATCGAATAGCCGAGGCCGGCCGCGACGAGCTCCTTGATGTTCGAATAGGAATCGACGTCGATCACCGGGTCGAGCGTCGCCCCGCAGGCCGCGGCCTCCCGTTCCAGCAGCTCGCGCAGCCCGTGCGCGCCGCCCGGCAGGATCAGCGGCATCCGTGCGACGGCGCGGAACGGCAGCGTCGTTCCCGGCAGGGGAAGCGCGATTCCCGGCGATGCCGCGGGCGGGCCGAAGAAGACGAGCTCCTCCTCCAGCAGGCGGACCGTGGCGATGCCGCCGTCGCCGACCTCGCGGTAGAGGACCGCGAGGTCGATGCGCGCGGCCCGCATCCATTCCAGCACGAAGCCGCTCATCGCCTCCGCGATGCGCAGCTTGATCCTCGGATAGCGCGCCCGTGCGGCGAGGATCAGCGGGACGGCGAGGATCTGGCCGATCGTGCCCGGCAGGCCGATGCGGACCTCGCCGGCGGGATCGCTGTCATGGCCGCGGATTTCCTCCTCGGCGATCGCGATCTGGCTGAGGATGGCGCGGGCGTTGCGCAGCAGGATCTCCCCCGCCTCCGTCGGCACCACGCCCTTCGGATTGCGGAACAGCAGCGGCGTCCCGAGCGCCGCCTCCATGTTGCGCACATGCAGCGAGAGGGCCGGCTGGGCGATGTGAAGCTGCGCCGCCGCGCGGGAGAACGACCCCAGCTCCGCGATGGCCACGAAATAGCGCAGTTGGCGGATGTCCATCCTGTTTCCGGTATGCTCCCGTCGGTCGGTAGAGCGGCATGGTATAGCCTGCCGCCGACGGGGGCAATTCACGCGGAGCCGGGCGTGCCGAATTCCGCGAGGATCGCCTGCGTGTGCTGGCCGAGCGCCGGAACGGGACCGAACGTGCCGGCGGCACCGTCGGCGAGCGCGCCGGGCGCCAGCATCCTGACGGGGCCGCTCGGCGTGGCGACCTCGACATAGCGGTTCTGCGGATGGCTCGCGAGGTCCTCCATGGTCGAGACGCGGCCATAGGCGACCCTGGCGGCTTCGAGGCGCCGGACGATCTCGTCGCGGGTCAGGGTTTCGAAGACTGCATGGATGATGGCGTCGAGCGCCGCGCGGTTGGCGACGCGCTTCGTGTTGCCGTCGAAACGCGGGTCGGCCGCCACCTCGGGCCGGCCGAGCACGGCCGCGCAGAACTGCGCCCATTCGCGCTCGTTCTGGACGGAGAACAGCACCTGGCGGCCGTCGCTGCCCGCATAGGCGCCGTAGGGCGCGATGGTCGGATGGGCGAGGCCGTTGCGCTCCAGCACCTTGCCGCCATAGACGAACTGCAGGTAGGGCACGTTCATCCAGTCGGTGAGCGAATGGAACAGCGAGACGGAGACGTGCCGGCCCTTGCCGGTCCTGCCGCGGGCGATCAGCGCCTCGAGCACGGCCTGGTAGGCGGTCATGCCGGCGGCGATGTCGCAGACCGAGACGCCGACGCGCGCCATGCCCTCCGGTGTGCCGGTGATGGAGGAGAGGCCGCTCTCCGCCTGCACCAGCAGGTCGTAGGCCTTGAGGTCGCGGAAGGGGCCTTCGTCGCCGTAGCCGGAGATCGAGACGGTGATGAGCCGGGGGTGCCTTTCACGCAGCGTCGCCGGCGCGTAGCCGAGCCGGTCGACGGCGCCGGGCGCGAGGTTCTGGATGAAGACGTCGGCCTTGGCGATCATGCTGCTCAGCACCCGCCGCGCCTCCTCCTCGCGCAGATCGAGACAGACCGATTCCTTGCCGCGGTTCAGCCAGACGAAATAGGCGCTCTCGCCGTGCACGAGGTGGTCGTAGTTGCGCGCGAAGTCCCCCTCCGGCCGTTCGACCTTGATGACGCGCGCGCCGGCCTCGGCAAGCCGCGAGGAGAGATAGGGGGCCGCGACGGCCTGCTCGATGGAGACGACGAGGAGACCTTCGAGATCGGATGTCATGGCTTGGCCTGTGCGCTTCGTTCGGAAGAGCGCAGGATCGGCGAAACCGGCGATCACTTCAAATAACAGCTTCCTGGGGCGGCTATATGCGAATGTTATGGCCGCTTTTCCGGATGCCATACCGCCACGTTATGGGCTCCGTAGGAAAAATATATTTCCCATATGGATGCCGGGCGCGCATCCTCGGCGCCATGAGCCATCGCCTCGACACCGTCTGCCTGCCCCTCTTCGTCCCGGCCGACCGGCCGGAGCGGTTCGCGAAGGCGTTCGCGGCAGGCGCCGATGCGGTGCTGGTCGATCTGGAGGACGCCGTCGCGCCGTCGGACAAGGTTTTCGCCCGCACGGGGCTGAAGGAGGCTCTCTCCGGGATGCAAGGCCCGGTGCCGGTGATGGTGCGCATCAACGGTGTCGGCACGCCATGGCACGAGGACGGCCTCGCGGCGGTCGCTGGCCTCGGCGTCGATGCAGTGATGCTCTCCAAGGCCGAAAGCGCGCATGACGTGACAGCCGTCGCGGAGCGTACCGGCCTGCCGGTCTTCGCGCTGGTCGAGAGCGCGCAGGGGCTTCGCGACGTCTTCGAGATCGCCGGGGCGGCACGGCGGATCGCCTTCGGCTCCATCGATTTCGCCGCCGACCTCGCGATGGGCCACACGCGCGACGCGCTGCTCTACGCGCGCAGCCTCATCGTGCACGCCTCGCGCGTCGCCGGCATCCCGGCACCGATCGACGGCGTGACCCGCGCGATTTCGGACGAGGCGGCGATCGTGGCGGATTGCGTCCATGCCGCGGAGCTCGGCTTTTCCGGCAAGCTGCTGATCCACCCGGCCCAGATCGACCCCGCCCGCAGGGGTTTCCGGCCGGCCGACGCCGAGATCGGCTGGGCGCGGCGGGTGCTGGCGGCTGCGGATGGCGGCGCGGCCGTGGCGGTCGACGGCGCGATGGTCGATGCGCCGGTCCTTCTGCGCGCACGCCAGATCCTTTGCAAGGCCGGTCTCGACGAGGGAAGGTCCTGACATGTCCGTGACGCAGACCCTCGCCGCCTTCGCCGCCGCCACGCCCGCGGCCGCGATCCCCGAAGCGGTGCAAGCCCGTGCGCTGGCGCTTGCGACCGACCTGATCGGCTCCGCCATCCGCGCGGCGAACGAGGCGGAATCCTCGCCCGCGATCCTTGCCATGCTGGCCCGGCTCGGGCTGGACGGGCCCGGGCCGTGCACCGTCTTCGGGCTGAACCGCCGCTATGCGCCGGCGGCGGCCGCGCTGCTCAACGGCGCCTTCGGCCACTCGCTCGATTTCGACGACACGCATGCGGCAAGCTCGCTGCATCCGAGCGCCCCGGTCGTTCCCGCGGCCTTCGCCGCGGCGGAGATGACGGGCGCCGCGGGCGGGGACCTGCTTGCGGCCGTCGTCGTCGGCTACGAGGTCTGTTGCCGGCTCGGGCTCGCGCTCGACCCGACGGCGCATTACGCGCGCGGCTTCCACCCGACGGCGACGGCCGGCGTCTTCGGCGCCGCGGCGGCGGCGGGGCGCCTGCTGGGACTTGATGCCGCGGGGATTGTTAATGCCTTCGGCATCGCCGCCAGCCAGGCGTCCGGATCGCTGCAGTTCCTCGCCAACGGCGCCTGGAACAAGCGCTACCAGGTGGGCGAGGCCGCCATGAAGGGGCTGATGGCCGCAACGCTCGCGTCGGAAGGCTTTTTGGGCGCTGCGGACGCCATCGACGGGAAGCACGGCTTTCTCGCCGGCTACAGCGACGGCGCCGATCCCGCCCGCGCGGCGGAGGGTCTCGGCACGGCGTGGGAGACCATGGCGATCGGCGTGAAACCCTATCCCGCCTGCCGCTATACCCATGCCGCCGTCGACGGCCTCCTGGCGCTCCGGCGCGAGCACGGCTGGACGGCGGGCGAGATCGAGCGGATCGTCGTCGGCCTGCATCGGAACGGCGTCATCCTCGTCGGCGACCCGGTCGATGAGAAGCGCCGCCCGCGCGGCATCGTGGCGGGGCAGTTCTCGATGCCCTTCGCCGCCGCCGTCGCGCTCCTCCGCGGCCGGTTCGGCTGGGACGACTACGACCTGCTCGGTACCGCGGAGGCGGACGCGCTCGCCGACCGCGTCGCGGTGGTCGAGGACGAAAGCCTTGCCGGTGCCGCGCATCCCTTCGGCGCGACGCTCGCCGTGACCGCGCGCGGAAAGACGCACCGGCTGCGCGTGGCCGATCCCTCCGGAGAGCCGGACACCTTCCCGCCGGACGAGGCGCAGGCCGCGAAATTCCGCGCCCTTGCCGGCCCCGTGCTGAATGCGGGAACCGACGCCCTGCTGGCAAGGCTCGCCGGGTTGCGGGCGGCAGCGGACGTGCGCGACCTTTTCAACAGGAGAGACGAGCCGTGAGCACCGGTGCAAGCCAGACCGAATCCTATCCCGAAATCCGCGAGGGCATCCGCGCGCTCTGCCAGAGCTTTCCGCCGGAATACCATCGCGGCGTCGACGCGGCGCACGCCTATCCGGAGGCCTTCGTCGATGCGCTGACGCGGGAAGGCTGGATGGCCGCCCTGATCCCCGAGCAATATGGCGGGACGGGGCTGGGACTCACGGAAGCCTCGGTGATCATGGAGGAGATCAACCGCGCGGGCGGCAATTCCGGCGCCTGCCACGGCCAAATGTACAACATGAACACGCTGATCCGTCACGGCTCGGAGGCGCAGCGCGCCCGATACCTGCCGAAGATCGCCGCGGGCGAGCTCAGGCTCCAGTCGATGGGCGTGACCGAGCCGACGACCGGCACCGACACGACGAAGATCAAGACGACCGCCGTCAAGAAGGGCGACCGCTACGTCGTCAACGGCCAGAAGGTCTGGATCTCGCGCGTGCAGCACTCGGACCTGATGATCCTGCTCGCGCGCACGACGCCGCTCGGCGAGGTCAGGAAGAAGTCGGAGGGCCTTTCCATCTTCCTGGTCGACATCCGGGAGGCGGTGAAGGCGGGGATGGAGGTCCGGCCCATCCCCAACATGGTCAACCACGAGACCAGCGAGCTCTTCTTCGACGACCTGGAGATCCCGGCGGACAACCTGATCGGCGAGGAGGGGCAGGGCTTCAAGTACATCCTGACGGGCCTCAACGCCGAGCGGACGCTGATCGCCGCCGAATGCATCGGCGACGGCTACTGGTTCACCGACAAGGTCGTCGAATACACCAAGAACCGGGTGGTGTTCGGCCGCCCGATCGGCCAGAACCAGGGCGTGCAGTTCCCGATCGCCGAGGCGCATATCGAGGTGGAGGCCGCGAACCTGATGCGCTACGAGGCCTGCCGCCTCTATGATGCCGGGCTGCCCTGCGGGGCTGAGGCCAACATGGCGAAATATCTCGCCGCCAAGGCCTCCTGGGAGGCGGCGAACGCCTGCATCCAGTTCCATGGCGGTTTCGGTTTCGCCTGCGAATACGACATCGAGCGGAAATTCCGCGAGACGCGCCTCTATCAAGTCGCGCCGATCTCCACCAATCTGATCCTGAGCTATGTCGCCGAGCATATCCTCGGCATGCCGCGTTCCTATTGAGAAAGGCCCATGTCCGCATCCCTCGACATCGATCACCTGAGAACATGGATCGGCGCCGAGCGCCGGTCGACCGACGTCATCACGCCGCGGCTCGCCAACGGGCTGGCGGCGGTGCTCGACCGTCCCTGCGACCTCGCCGCGGGGAACCCCGCGCCGCCCGGCATCCACTGGTGCCTCGCTCCGGAGATCGCACCGATGTCGGCGCTCGGCAGCGACGGCCATCCGGCGCGCGGCGTCTTCATGCCGCCGGTGCCGCTGCCGCGGCGCATGTGGGCCGGCGGAGAGCTGCGCTTCTCGGGCGCGTTCCGCGTCGGAGACGAGGTACGCCGCGTCTCGCGCATCGCCGACGTCGCCGAGAAGGCCGGCCGGACGGGAACGCTCTGCTTCGTGACGATCAGCCACGATTATTCGACGGCGGCCGGCCTGGTGCTGAGCGAGCGGCAGGATCTCGTCTACCGGGCGATCGAAGCGCCGCCGGCCGGCGAGCCGCGTAAGGCCGACCTGCCGCAACCGGACAGGCGTGCCGAGATCGAGGGCACGGCGACGCTGCTCATGCGCTATTCCGCCGTGACCTTCAACGGCCACCGCATCCACTACGACCGGGACTATTGCCGCAACGAGGAGCTCTATCCCGGCCTCGTCGTGCACGGTCCGCTGCAGGCGACCTTCCTGCTGCAGATGGCCGTCGACATGGACGGGGGACGCCTGCCGTCGCAGTTCGGCTTCCGCGCGACGGCGCCGCTCTTCGACGGCACCGTCTTCTCGCTGAACGGCAGGCGGGAAGACGACGTCACGCGCCTCTGGGTCGTGAACGACCAGGGCGTCGTGACGATGGAGGCGCGGAGCGCGTAGCCCGGGGCGGCCCGCGGCCTACGACGCCGATGCCAGCTTGACGTTGCCGCCGTGGCCGCCGCCGCCGAAGACCTGATGGTCGCCGAAGGAGGAGCGCAGCTGGTTGCGCGGGCCGGGCAGGCCGAGTTCCGGGAACAGCAGTTCCGCGACACGATAGGCTTCCTCCACATGCGGGTAGCCGGAGGCGATGACGGTGTCGATGCCGAGTTCCTGGTATTCGCGCAGCCGCGCCGCGACCGTCTTCGGGGAGCCGACCAGCGCCGTGCCCGCGCCGGAGCGCACCAGCCCGATGCCGGCCCACAGGTTCGGCGATACTTCGAGCCGGTCGCGTCGCCCGTTGTGGAGCGCGACCATGCGGGCCTGGCCGACGGAATCGGAGTTCTTCGTCAGCGTCTCCTGCGCGGCGGCGATGGCCTCGTCCGAGAGCCTGGAGATCAGCCGGTCGGCCGCGTCCCACGCCTCCTCGTCGGTCTCGCGCACGATGAAATGCAGACGGATGCCGAAGGTCACCTCGCGGCCCCTGGCTGCGGCGGCCCTGCGGGCATGGGCGATCTTCTCGGCCACCTGCGCCGGCGGCTCGCCCCAGGTCAGGTACTTGTCGACGAGGCCGCCCGAGAACTCGATCGCCGCATCCGACGAGCCGCCAAAATAGATCGGCGGGCGGGGTTGCTGCACCGGCGGCAGGCCGAGCCGGGCATCGATCGCCTTGATGTACCTGCCGTCGAGGTTGGACCGGCCGGTCTCGATCAGCTCGTTGAAGACCTGGAAGAATTCGGCGGCGTGGTCGTAGCGCTCGTCATGCGGCAGGAAGATGCCGTCGCCGGCAAGCTCCTGCGCGCTGCCGCCGACGACGATGTTGAGCAGCAGCCGGCCGTTCGACACGCGGTCGAGCGTGGAAGCGAGGCGGGCGTAATAGGCGGGCGTCGCCGTCCCCGGGCGGATCGCCACCAGGAATTTCAGCTTCTCCGTATAGGCGGCGAGGTTGGCGGCCAGCACGAAGGATTCCTCGCAGGCCACGCCGACCGGGATGAGCACGCCCGAATAGCCGAGCCGGTCCACGGCGGTCGCGATCTCGCGGAAATAGCCGGGGTCGGCCGGACGGCTGAGCTCGTCGGAGCCGAGATAGGCGCCGTCGCCGGAGGTCGGGATGAACCAGAGGAAATCAAGGGGCTGGTCGGCTTTCGTCATCTGGATGTCTTTCTGCCGGTGCGGCTGGGGGCGGTCGAAAACGGTGCCGCCTGCGGTGGCCGCCGGCGGGATGCGGCATCATAATAAATTCTATAGGTTCAGTAAGGAATTCTATTCTCTTGTTGGCCGGGGTGTTGGGATTATTGATCGCGAGGCCTTGCGAAGAGGATCGGAGAAGACGGAATTCCGCGTATCCTGAAGGGGAGGCGCCGCGATGGCTCTCGCCCGTTCGCCGGTCCCGCCCGGGTGAGGATAGCCGTCCGCAAGGCCGGCTTCCGAAAGAAAGAATATTCTCCGCCTGCCCGGCGATATAATCTATAAAATCTATCAACAAAATGCGATTTTGATAATCTGGCCTCCTCAACTTCCCGAGGGGACCTTCGATGAACCAGGACACCAACGCATCCAGAGGCATCTCGCGCCGCGGCCTGATCAGGGCGGCGGGCGTGACGGCGGCGGCCGCCGCCGCCGGCGTGATCGGCGCCCGTTCGACGCGCTATGCCATCGCCGGCAATCTCATCCCGATCAAGCTGGAGTGGACCGAGGTGGCGGCCTGCCACTCGCCCGTGGGCTTCGGTCTCGCCAAAGGCATCTATGCCAAGCACGGTCTCGATGTTGAACTCTTCTACCAGGGCTCGAGCGGCCAGACGCTGATCCAGGCGCTCGCCACCCGCAAGGCGGAAGCCGGGCCGGGCCTGCTCTACGACTGGCTGAAGCCGATCGAACAGGGTTTCGACGTGCGCCTTTTCGCCGGTTCGCACGGCGGCTGCCAGAGCGTGCTGGTCAAGCCGGATTCCGACATCAGGACGCTGACCGACCTCAAGGGCAAGACGATCGGCACCTTCGACGTCATGTCGCCCTCGCGCGTCGCCTTCTCGGTCGCGCTCGCCAAGGCCGGCCTCGATCCGGAGGCCGACGTCACCTGGAAGGTCTTCCCGTTCGATCTGGTGGCCGAAGGCGTGCTGAAGGGCGAGGCGGATGCCGTCGCCCACATGGACCCCTGGGCCTATTCCTACGAGAAGCAGCACGGCTTCCGGCGCGTGGCGGACACGCAGACCGGCACGTTCAAGGACCGCGTCTGCTGCGTGCTCGGCGTCAACGGCGACTATTACGAGGCCAACAAGGACGCCATCAAGCGCGTCGCCGCGGCGAACCTCGAGATCCACCAGTACACGGCCAAGCACCCGGACGAAGTGGCGAAGTGGTATTTCGACACGCTGAAGCCGGGCCTGCCGCTCGAGGACCTGACGGAGGTCCTCTCTTCCTTCACCTATCACGACCACTGGTTCGGCAAGGAGCTGCTGAAGGAGGTGCGGATCGGCTACGAGGACCTCAAGCTGACGGGGGTCGTCGACGCCTCCACCGATCCGGAAGAGATCGCCAACCGCATCACCATCGATATCTTCGCGTGATCCCGATGAGCGCCGCTGTCGAAGAAACATTCGGTGGGGCAGGGCGGCAGCCTTTCGCCCTCACCGCCGCCGGGATCTGGCGAAACGGGCTGCTGGCGGCCGGAACCTGGTTTCTCGCGGCGGCGCTGACCTACGGATTGCCCGACGTCATCGTCTGGGGGGCGACGGACGCGTTTGCGGCCGTGATGCTGGCGGGGGCGGGCGTCTTTCTTACGCTCTCCGTCACGGTCCACCGGCTCGGCGGCCTCGGGCGGACGCTGGTGCATTACGGGCCGTGGTTCGTCGTGCTCGGCCTCTGGCTCGCCGCCTGGGAAGTGCTGACGGCAAAGCTCGGCTGGCTGCCCAAGCCCTTCTTCTCGCCGCCGCAGGGTCTCCTCCACGTCTATGTGACCGACTGGGAGCGCCTGCTGATCTGCGTCGCCTATACCGGGCGGCTCTGGGGGCTCGGCTTCTTCTCTGGCATCCTCGTGGGCTTTGCCGCCGGCGTGGCGCTCGGCTGGTCGAAGCGCTTCGCCTACTGGGGCATGCCGCTCCTCAAGCTGATCGGTCCCGTGCCGGCGAGCGCCTGGATCCCCTGCACCTTCTTCATCTTCCCGACGACCTTTCACGCCTCGATCTTCCTCGTGGCGCTCGCCTCCGGCATCCCGGTCGCCATACTGACGGCCGCCGGCGTCGGCCAGGTGAACCGGTCCTTCTATGACGTCGCGCGCACGCTCGGCGCAGACAACCGCTTCCTCGTGCTCAAGGTGGCGATCCCGGCCTCGCTGCCGAACGTCTTCGTCGGGCTGTTCATGGGGCTCTACTATTCCTTCGCCGTGCTGGTCGTCGCCGAGATGCTCGGCGCCAAGTTCGGCCTCGGCTGGTACCTCCAGTTCAACACGGCCTATTCGGCCTATGCCAACGTCTATGCCGCCCTCATCGTCATGGCGCTGATCTGCGCCGGGCTCGTGCGCCTGCTCTTCCTCGTGCGCGACAGGCTGCTCGGCTGGCAGAAGGGGATCCTCTGATGTCGCTCGCCATCGCCGAATCCCCGGTATCGCGCAGCATCGCTCTCGACGTCGAGGCGGTTTCCCACCGCTACGAGCTGGACGGCAAGGAGCTCCAGGTCCTCGACGGCGTCAGCCTCTCCATCGCGCCGGGCGAGTTCGTGGCGCTGCTCGGGCCGTCCGGCTGCGGCAAGTCCACGCTGCTCAGGCTCGCCGCCGGGCTGGAGACGCCGACGGCGGGCAGCGTGCGCGAGGACGGCCGGCCGATCACGGCGCCGGACCCCGACCGCATCCTCGTCTTCCAGGACGCGACGCTGTTTCCGTGGCGCACCGTGCGCGCCAATGTGGCGACGGGCCTGGAGGCGCGCGGCCTCCTGCGCGCGCAGGCACATCGCATCGACGAGGTGCTGAGGCTCGTCAAGCTCGAAGGCTTCGCCGAGTTCTTCCCGCACCAGCTCTCGGGCGGCATGGCGCAGCGCGCCGCGCTCGCCCGGGCGCTCGTCAACGATCCGAAGCTCCTGCTGCTCGACGAGCCGTTCGGCAAGCTCGACTCGCTGACGCGGCTGAGGATGCAGAACGAGCTGCTGGATCTCTGGAAGAGCGCCGGCTTCACCGCGCTGCTCGTCACCCACGACGTCGAGGAGGCGCTGCTGCTCGCCGACCGGGTGATCGTGCTGTCGGATCGCCCGGCCTCGATCGTCGCGGAGGTGCGCGTCGACCAGCCGCATCCGCGCCGGCGCGACGATGCGACGCTCGTGGCGCTCCGCCGTTCGCTGCTGGAAAAGCTGGGGATTTCCCATGACGTCTAGCGGGCGCGCGTTCTATCCGGCCGTGGCTGCCGCGGGCGGCCTCCTCTCGCTGACCGCGCTCGGCTGGTGGTGGCTGATCTTCGGCAAGGTCGTCGCCAACGACTATCTCACGGTCCGCCAGGCCGTCACCTGCATCGCGGGCGCGACCGACCTTTGCGCGCTCGCCCAGGCGCTCTGCGCCGACGACCATCTCTACGGCATCCGGTGGTACGCGCCGGAGGCCTTCTGGGCGGCAGCCAGCATCCTCGTCGCAGGCGCCCTTCTGTCCGCCCGTCCCTCACGCGCCTGAGGGCGCATCATCAAAGGAGAAGCGTCATGACGATCCACCAGTCCCCCGAGATCGCCGAGCAGGACACTGTGCAGCCGCCGGCCGGAACCGCCCTCTTCAAGAGCCGGCATCCGGAAACGATCGCGCTGCACGGCGGCAGCTTCCGCTTCGATCCGGCAAGCGGCGCCGTGGCCGTGCCGATCTACCAGACGACCTCCTTCCAGCTTCCCGGCACGGACGGTGCCGACAAGCTGTTCGCGCTGGAGGCGGCGGGCCATCTCTATACCCGCGTCTCCAACCCGACGCAGGACGCCTTCGAGCAGCGGCTCGCCGAGCTGGAAGGCGGTGCGGCGGCGCTCGCGCTCTCCTCCGGCCAGGCGGCCTCCGCCTTCGCCATCCTCAACGTCGCGCGGGCCGGCGACAACATCGTCAGCGCCGCCGGTCTCTACGGCGGGACCTGGGCGCTCTTCGCCGCCACGCTGAAGAGCTTCGGCATCGAGACGCGCTTCGTCGACGCGGCCGATCCGGAGGCCTTCGACAAGGCGACCGACGGGCGCACCCGCGCCTATTATGCGGAATCGCTGCCGAACCCGAAGCTGGAGGTCTTCCCCATCGCCGAGGTCGCCGCCATCGGCCGGCGCCACGGCATCCCGCTGATCGTCGACAACACGGCCGCGCCGCTGATCATCCGGCCGCTGGAGCACGGCGCGGCCGTCGTCGTCTATTCCACCACGAAATACATCGGCGGCCACGGCACCTCGATCGGCGGCGCCATCGTCGACGGCGGCAATTTCCCGTGGGCGGAGCATATCGACCGCCAGCCGAACCTCAACGAGCCGGACCCGAGCTACCAGGGCAAGACCTGGATCGAGAAGGCCGACGCCATCGCCTTCCATCCCTATATCCTGCGCGCCCGCGCCGTGCTGCTGCGCGATCTCGGCGCGGCGATCAGCCCGCAGAACGCCTTCCAGTTCATTCAGGGCCTCGAGACCCTACCGCTGCGCCTGCGCCAGCACAACGAGAACGCGGTGAAGATCGCCGAATATCTCAAGGGCCATGCGAAAGTGGAGCGGGTGATCTTCCCGAAATTCCAGGAGGGCGAGGCGCGGGCCCGGGCGGAGCGATATTTCGAGCCCGGCCATTTCGGCGCGCTCGTCGGCTTCGAGCTGAAGGGCGGGCGCGAGGCGGGCCGCCGCTTCATCGACAGCCTCCAGCTCTTCTATCACCTCGCCAATATCGGCGACGCCCGGTCGCTGGCGATCCATCCCTCGACGACAACCCATTCGCAGCTCTCGCTGGAAGACCAGCTCGCAACCGGCGTGACGCCCGGCTACGTGCGGCTGTCGATCGGCCTGGAGCATCCGGACGACCTGATCGCCGACCTGGAACGCGCGATCGCACTGGCCTGAGCAGGAGCAGCCCATGACCATCCACACCAAGCCCATCCACCTGCCGACGATCGACTTCTCCCGCTTCCACGGCGGGCCGGCCGAGCGGGCCGCATTCGTCGAGGAACTGACGCGCGTCCTGCACGATCACGGCTTCTTCTATCTCACCGGGCACGGCGTGCCGCAGAGCCTCATCGACGAGGTGCTCGCCGCCTCCAAGCGCTTCTTCGCGCTTCCCGAGGCGGACAAGCTTTCGATCGAGATGGTCAAGTCGCCACATTTCCGCGGCTACAACCGGGCGGGCTACGAGCGCACCCGCGGCGAG
This sequence comes from Shinella pollutisoli, assembly GCF_024609765.1. Lineage (GTDB taxonomy): Bacteria > Pseudomonadota > Alphaproteobacteria > Rhizobiales > Rhizobiaceae > Shinella > Shinella pollutisoli. The sequence goes on along the minus strand of NZ_JANFDG010000030.1, from coordinate 5,082 downwards.
CAGGACTGGCGCGAGCAGCTCGACATCAACACGGAGGGCGCGCCGGTCGAGGCCGGGCCCGATGCGCCCTGGAACCGGCTCTACGGCCCGAACCAGTGGCCGGAGGCGCTGCCGGAGCTGAAGCCGCTGCTGCTGCGCTACCAGGCGGAAGTGACCCGCGTCGGCATCGACGTGCTGAAGGCGATCGCGCTCGCCCTCGGCCAGCCGGAGAACGCCTTCGCCGAGATCTACGAGCCGTCGCCCTCGCAGCTCCTGAAGATCATCCGCTATCCCGGCCGCGAGGCCGCCGGCAGCGACCAGGGGGTCGGCGCGCACAAGGACGGCGGTTTCGTCACCGTGCTGCTCCAGGACACGACGCCGGGCCTGCGCATCCGCACGGAGGAAGGGGAATGGATCGAGGCGCCGCCGGTGCCCGGCACCTTCGTCATCAACAGCGGCGAGCTTCTCGAACTGGCGACGAACGGCTTCGTGCGCGCCGACGTGCACGACGTCGTCACGCCGCCCGCCGGCACGGAGCGCTTCTCGGTCGCCTTCTTCCTCGGCGCCCGCTACGACGCGACGATCCCGGTGATCCCGCTGCCGGACGCGCTGAAGCGCGGCGAGCGCGGCGTCACCGTCGATCCGCTGAACCCGATCTTCCGCGAGGTCGGCATCAACCATCTGAAGAGCCGGCTGCGCTCCCATCCGGACGTGGCGGCGCGCCACCATCCGGACCTGCTCCATCTCCTGGAGAAGCCGGCGAATGCCTGACCGCAGGACGGGACGACCATGACCGACGACATTGCTTCCGGCGCGTGCCGCCGCCACCCTTTCCAGGAAAGGTCCGTCGCATGACCAATCTTGCCCGACTTCCCCAGACCGTCCGGCGCATCGCCAGCGAGGAGGATGCACTTGCGGTCGCGCGTGAGCTCGCGGCCGAATTTGAAAGCGGCGCGAGCCGGCGCGACTACGAGCGGGCCCTTCCCTACGAGGAACTGGACCGGCTCTCGGCCTCCGGACTGCTCGCCATCACCGTCCCGGCCGAATTCGGCGGCATCGACGTGTCGAACGCCGTGCTGGCGGAGGTGACGGCGATCCTGTCGGAGGCGGACAGCTCGATCGGCCAGATACCGCAGAACCATTTCTACATCCTCGAGGCGCTCCGCCATGACGGCAGCGAGGAGCAGAAGCGTTTCTACTACGGCCGGGCGCTCGCAGGCGACCGCTTCGGCAATGCCCTGTCGGAGGTCGGCACGAAGACCGTCGGCCACTACAACACGCGCATCGTCCCGGACGGCACGGGCTTCCGCATCAACGGCCGCAAGTTCTATTCGACCGGCGTGCTCTTCGCCCACTGGGTGGCGATCTTCGCGCTCGACGGCGAGGACCGGCTGACCATGTCCTTCGTGCCGCGCGGCGCGGAGGGCATCGAGATCGTCGACGACTGGGACGGCTTCGGCCAGCGCACGACCGGCAGCGGTACGACGATCCTGCGCGACGTCTACGTGCCCGCCGACGCGGTGGTGCAGCATCAGAAGGGCTTCGAGCGCCCGGGCACGATCGGCTCGGTCGGGCAGATCATTCATGCGGGCATCGACCTCGGCATCGCCCGCGCCGCGTTCAAGGAGACGATCGGCTACGTCCGCGACAAGGCGCGGCCGTGGACGGACAGCGGCGTCGAGCGGGCCGCCGACGATCCGCTGACCATCGCCCGGATCGGCGATCTCGCGATCCGCCTCGCGGCCGCCGAGGCGACGCTGGAGCGGGCGGGCCGCAAGGTGGACCAGGCGCAGGTCAATCTCACGCAGGAGAACGCCGTGCAGGCGACGCTCGCGGTCGCCGCCGCCAAGGTGCTGACGAGCGAGCTGGCGATAGAGGCCACCAACGTGCTTTTCGAGCTTGCCGGCACATCCTCGACGAAGCGCGGCCTCAACCTGGAGCGCCACTGGCGCAATGCGCGCACCCACACGCTGCACGACCCCGTGCGCTGGAAATATCACGTCGTCGGCAACTATCACCTGAACGGCGTCGTGCCGCCGAGGAACGGCGCGCTCTGATCCGCAATCCCTCGTGGCGAGGGGTGGTCGACTCGGCCGCAACCGGAAGGTTGCGGCCGCTTTTTTTGGTCGCGAAAAGGCGGCCGATGCGGGCCGCCTTTCGGTTTGCGCCTCAGCTGTAGAGGCTCGGTTCCGGGATGCGCCCGTTCAGGGAGAAGTCGCCCACTTCGCGGGCCTTGTAGAAGACCGGGTCGTGCAGCGTGTGGGTGCGCACGTTGCGCCAGTAGCGGTCGAAGCGGTAGCGGGAGGCCGTGGAACGGGCGCCCGTCAGCTCGAAGATGCGCGCCGTGACGTCGAGCGCCACGTGGGTGGCGTTGACCTTGGCCGCATAGGCCTCGATCGCCGCTTCGCCCCGTTCGCGCTCGGTCACGGCGCGGCCGCGGGCGAGTGCCGCCTGCACGGCGGCCGCGGCGATGTCCGCCAGCGCGGCGGAGGCCTTGAGCGCGGCCTGGAATTCGCCGATCCGCTCGAGGATGTAGGGGTCTTCGCTCGCCGACCCCACGCCGGAGGTGATCCAGGGCCGCGTCGTCGTGCGCACGTAGTCGAGGGCGGCGGCAAGCGCGCCCTCCGCGGTGCCGATGTAGAAGTTGACGAAGACGAGCTGGATCAGCGGCGTGTTGAAGGTCGCCTGCACGGCGGGTGCCGCATCCCTGGCGACGAGCGGCAGGAGGAAGTCGCTCTCGTAGACCGGGAAATCGCGGAACTCGACGCTGCCGCTGTCCGAAAGCCGCTGGCCGATATTGTCCCAGTCGTCGTTGGCGACGTAGCCGGGCCGGTCGGTGGGCAGCACGAGGTTGGCGACCTGGTCGCCGAAGGCCGCGTTGGCGTTGATGCGGTCGGACACGTGGGCGCCGGTGGAAAACGTCTTGCGGCCGTTGAGGAGATAGCGCTCGCCGTCCTTCGTCAGCGTCAGGCCGGGGTCGCGGGGGTTGACGGACGCGCCCCAGTAGAGCTTCCGGGCGACGGTATCCACGCCGAGGTCCCAGGCCTTGTCCGGATCGTCCGCCGCCCAGTAGACATACTGGCTGTTGACGTAGTGATAGCCGAGGAGCTGGCCGATCGAGCTTTCGCCGCGCGCGAGGATGCGCACGAGGCGCAGGCCGTCGACCCAGTCGAGCCCGCCGCCGCCGATCTCCCGCGGATGCAGCGCCGCAAGCAGGCCTTCCGCCTTCAGCCGCTCGATTTCCGCGCTCGGCGGCCTGCCCTCCGCGTCCAGTTCCGCGCCGCGGCGGGCGAGGTCGGCGGATATCTCCTCGGCCCTGGCGAACAGCAGCGCGCGGTCGTCCGGATGGTCGGTCTCCTTGAGGCGGTGTAGGGCGTTCATGGCTGGGTCTCCCGCGTTTCGGCCGAACCCGCAACCTGCCGCGGACCGGCTGCCTGATGATGTGGCGCCATAGTCCCAAGCCCTCGGCCCGCGCGCCAGCAAAGCCGTTCCGGAAATTAGTATATATAAAAGATAGAATTTCTGTATTTAGGATGCGAAGGCGCTATCCTTCGTCACCGTACGATGCCGCTCGGCATCCAAGACGCTGGAGACCGCCATGGCGCGCCACATTCGCTTCAATGCCTTCGACATGAACTGCGTCGGCCACCAGTCGCCGGGACTGTGGGCCCATCCGCGCGACAAGTCTTGGAAATACAAGGATCTGGACTATTGGCAGGATCTCGCCCGCACGCTGGAGCGCGGCGTCTTCGACGGCATCTTCATCGCCGACGTCATCGGCTACTACGACGTCTACAAGGGCTCGAACTACCATGCCATCCACCAGGCGGCGCAGATCCCGGTGAACGACCCGCTGCAGCTCGCGGCACCGATCGCGCTTGCGACCGAGCACCTCGGCATCGGCATCACCGCCTCGACCTCCTTCGAGCATCCCTATACCTTCGCCCGCCGGCTGGCGACGGCCGATCATCACACGAAGGGCCGCGTCGGCTGGAACATCGTCACGTCCTATCTGGAGAGCGGGGCGAAGAACGTCGGGCAGGGCGGCCTTCGCCGCCACGACAACCGCTACGAGGTCGCGGCCGAATATGTCGAGGTGCTCTACAAGCTGCTGGAAGGATCCTGGGAGGAGGGGGCGGTGGTGCGCGACGGCGAGAGGCGCATCTTCACCCATCCGGAGAAAGTCCACGAGATCGGCCACAAGGGCAAGTATTTCGAGGTGCCGGGCTACGGGCTGACGGAGCCGTCGCCGCAGCGCACGCCGGTGCTCTACCAGGCGGGCGCGTCCGGTCCGGGCAAGGCCTTCGCGGCCGCCCACGCCGAATGCATCTTCGTCGCCGCGCCGACGAAATCCGTGCTGAAGGCCTATGTCGCCGACATCCGCCGGCGCATCGCCGAGGCCGGCCGCGATCCGGCAAAGGTCCATATCTACACGCTGATCACCATCATCACCGACGAGACGGAGGAGAAGGCGCAGCGGAAGCTCGAGGACTACAGGCGCTACGTCTCCTACGACGGCTCGCTCACCTTCATGTCCGGCTGGAGCGGCATCGACTTCGGGCAATATGCGCCGACGGACGTGGTCGAGAGGATCGAGACCAACGCCATCCATTCCTTCGTCGAGCACATCGCCGGCGGCGACAAGTCCTGGACGATCGACGAGCTCGCCCGGTTCGGCGGCATCGGCGGCATGGGGCCGGTCTTCGTCGGTGCGCCCGGCCGCATCGCCGACATCCTGCAGGAATGGGTGGAGGATACCGACGTCGACGGCTTCAACATCGCCTATGCGGTGACGCCGGACAGTTTCGAGGACGTCGTCGGCCATATCGTGCCGGAGCTGCAGAGGCGCGGCGCCTATCCCACCGCCTACCGGCCCGGCACGCTGCGCGAAAAACTCTTCGGCGAAGGCCCGTACCTGCCGAAGGACCACCCCGCCGACGGCTATCGCGACATCGAGGCCGTGAAGCGGCGCGAGGCCGAAGGCGCGGTGCCGCTCAAATCGGTGGGGGCGTAGGCGTCCGGAAACCGGATGCGGAGCGACCTGCGAATAAATTATACCATTTTTATATGTTTTTCGCACTTCGGTGCCTAGAATGAGCCAGA
>NZ_JANFDG010000003.1 GCF_024609765.1 Shinella pollutisoli | reverse complement strand
CCTCAACGCAAGAATGAGAGACCATCTCACAAAAACGCTTGCGGCCTAACACCGTTGCTTTTTTATCCGTCCGTAAACCCCGGTCGCTCGGGTGGCCGATAGGCCGGGAGACAGCAGGATGAGGGGGAATGTCCCGCGCCCGAAGGCCGTTTCATCCCCCTCATCCGCCCCTCTTGAGCCGTCCTCCCTGGCGGAGAGGACGGGCCCCAGCCTTCGCTCAAAGGAAGTCGAAGTCGCCGGCGGAGAGCTTGGTCACGCCCTGCAGCGTGGCGATCAGCTCCTTGTCGGCGTTGTCGCCCTTGCCGTCGGCATCATACCAGAGACGGCCGTTGTCGGTCTCGAACAGGAAGACCGGCTTGGTGCTCCTGGCCGCCGGGTCCGCGCCGGTGACGAGGTTGACCGTCTTGTTCATGCCGAAGCTGTAGCCGCTGATGGCGAGCTTGTCCGTACCGCGGGTGAAATCGGTGATGACGTCGCCGTCGCCGCCGCGGCTGGCGGAATCGAAGACGAACCTGTCCCTGCCCGCCCCGCCCGTCAGCCAGTCGTCGCCGCCGCCGCCGATCAGGACGTCGTTGCCGCCGCGGCCCTGCAGCACGTCGTCGCCGTAGCCGCCGTCCAGCCGGTTGGCCGCCGAATTGCCGCGGATGTCGTCGTCGAGATAGGAGCCGATGATGGTCTCGATGTTGCGGATCTCCAGTCCCTTGGCGCTGCCGCCGTTGTTCGACTGCTTCTCCAGGTCGACGATGGCCGAGAGGGCGCCGGTGGAGAAGAACAGCGTGTCGGTGCCGGTGCCGCCGTCGAAGAGGTCCTTGCCGCCGGCGGCGTTCCTGTAGAAATAGTCGTCGCCGTGCCCGCCGTAGAGCTTGTCGCTGCCCGCGCCGTCGGTCAGCCGGTCGTTGCCCCTGCCGCCCTTCAGCGTGTCGTTGCCGAGCCCGCCATCGATGTAGTCGTCGCTGCCCGAGCCGGTGACGATGTCCTTGCCCTGGCTGCCCATGTAGCCGAGCGACTCGAAATTCTTGTAGACGGTCTTCGAGTCGAGCTTGATCGTCTTGGAGAAGGTCAGCGTGTAGCTCTTCTTCTGCTCCGCCAGCATCACCCAGAGGGCATCCTTGCCGCTGCCGCCGTTGGCGTTGTCGCCGAGGCCGGCATAGACGGTGTCGTTGCCCGCGCCGGCGTCGATCACGTCGCGGCTCTTGTTGAAGAAGTAGCTGTCGCCGTAGATCGTGTCGTTGCCGTTGCCGCCGTAGAGCCTGTCGTTGCCGCCATCGCCGGAGATGAAGTCGTGGCCGTCGCCGCCCTTCAGCGTATCCGCGCCCTCGCCGCCGCGCAGCGTGTCGTCGTGCCTGCCGCCGGTGAAGGTATCGCCGCCCGTGCCGCCGGTGATGTCGATGATCTCGAAGCCCTTCAGCGTCACCGACGCATTCGTCACGGAGGCGCTGGACGAGAGGACGAAGGTGAGGTTCTTCGTGAAGCTGCCGAGGTTGATGCGCGCCGTGTCCGTGCCAGCGCCGCCCTGGGCGTTCAGCGTCTCGCCGGCGCGCAGGAAGGCGCCCAGCATGTCGTTGCCGCTGCCGAGGTCGACGGTGTTGTCCATCACGATTGCGCCGTAGCTGTAGCTCTGGAGATGGACCTCGTCGTTGCCGACGCCCGTCAAGATCGTGTTGCGGCCGCCGTTGTCGACGACGCGGTCGTTGCCCGCGCCGGCGTCGATCACGTCGTCGCCGTAGCCGCCGTCGATGTCGTCGTCGCCGCCATGGCCGGTGAGCGTGTCGTTGCCGTCGCCGCCCGAAAGCCGGTCGTTGCCGCCGGTGCCGAGGAGCCTGTCGTTGCCGCCGTTGCCGTAGAAGGCGACGGATTGCGCCGAACCCACCGCTTCCACCACGTCGTCGCCGCCGCCGAAGCTGACGGAGAAGGTTTCGAAACCGGTGAACGCGCTGCCGTCCGACAGCGTCGCGTTGTTGCCGGTCACGCGGAAGGCCAGCGCGTCGGTGCCGTCGCGGATCACGGTCAGCCTGTCCGTCCCCGCGCCGCCGTCGGCGGTGTCCGCGCCGCCCGCACCGAGCAGCACGTGGTCGTTGCCCGCGCCGCCCTCCGCATGGTCGACGCCGCGCCCGGCGTCGAGCTCGTCGTTGCCCGCGCCGCCCTTCAGCGTGTCGTTGCCGTCATAGCTAGAGACGATGTCGTCGCCCGCGCCGGTGACGATGACGTTGTCGCCGCCGCCGGAGGCCTTGATGGTGAAATGCTCGATGCCCTTGTAAGTGGTGCCGTCGGAGAGCGTGCCGGTGGCGCTCGCCGCCGCGGCGGTGAAGTTGCCGGTCAGGCCCTCGACGACGAGCCGGTCGCTGCCGCTCGAATCGACGATCCTGTCCTTGCCGGCGAGCGTGCCGACGCGGTGGATATAGGTGTCGTTGCCGCTGCCGCCTTCCAGCACGTCGTTGCCGTCGCCGCCCTCGAGCGTGTCGTGGCCGGCGCCGCCGTAGAGCCTGTCGCTGCCGGCGCCGCCGTTCAGCGTGTCGTTGCCGGCATCGCCGGAAAGGGTGTCGTCGCCCTCGTTGCCAGAGAGCGCGTCGTCGTCCGCGCCGCCGTAGAGCCTGTCGTTGCCGGCACCGCCGCTCAGCGTGTCCCGGCCTGCGTCGCCGTGGAGCGTATCGTTGCCCGTGCCGCCCATCAGGTAGTCGGTGCCCGTCCCGCCCCTGAGCGTATCGTTGCCCGCGCCGCCGTCCAGCCAGTCCTGGCCGCGGCCGCCGGAGAGCGTGTCGTTGCCGGCGCCGCCGGAGAAGGTGTCGTTGTAGTGGCCGCCGGTGATGGTGTCGGCCCTGGCGGTGCCGGTGATGGTGAAGGCCTCGACGTTGACGACCTTGAAGCCGCCCGTGAAGGACGCGGTCTTGATCCAGTCGCCGATCTTGATCCTGAGGCCGGCCTTGTAGGCCGAATAGTCGACCACCAGCGTATCGATGCCCGAGCCGCCGTTGACGATGTCGCCGACGGCCTGCGCGGCAGTGCCGACGACGAGCCGGTCGCGGCCGGAGCCTCCGTAGAGCCTGTCCTTGCCCGCGCCGCCCGTCAGCGTGTCGTCGCCGGAGCGGCCGTAGAGCGCGTCGTTGCCGTTGCCGCCGTCGAGCTGGTCGGCCTGGAACGAACCGTCGATGATGTCCTTGCCGTCGCCGCCGTCCACGTAATCGTAACCGAGGCGTCCATAGATGCGGTCGTTGCCCGCATAGCCGCGGATCATGTCGAAGATTTCGTTCGTGCCGAAGAGTTTGTCGCTATTCTTCGTGCCTTGTATCGTGGCCATGATCAGCTCCGGATGGCGTGTCGGGGTATGACGAGGAGACGGATCGGGAGGATCGACTCAGGCCCCCGCGCGTCCGGAAACCTTATCGATGAATTCCTCCCGGCCCGGTATCCCCCGAACGGGTGAGGAGCGGGCGCTTCAGCCGTCGCCCCGGTCGCGGAGCAGCCCGCGCCGGTCGGCCTCCAGCGCGGCCTCGGCGCGGCTGGAGATGCGCAGCTTGCGGTAGATCGCCTTGATGTGGGTGGCGCAGGTGTTGCGCGCCATGCCGAGGGCCGCTGCGATGTCGACCGCCGTCAGCCCCTTGCCGAGCAGCGACAGCACCTCCTGCTCGCGCCGGGTCAGCGCCTCGGCGGGCTCCCCGTCCTCCGCCTTCGCGGACAGGCGGGGCATGGCGCGGAAATGCGCGATCATCCGGTGGGCGATCTGCGGCGAGAGCGGCGGCTCGCCGGCGTCGATGCGGCGCAGCTGCTCGATGAGGCTCGCCATGGTCGCGCTCTTGAGGATGTAGCCCTTCGCGCCGGCGGCCAGCGCATCGAACAGCGTGCGGTCGTTGTCGAAGATGGTGATGACGACGGGCATGGTCTCCGGCAGGGCGTCGGCGATGGCGCGGATGATCTCGACGCCGTCGCCGTCCGGCAGGCCGATATCGACCAGCGCCAGATCGAAGGCGCGGCGCTCCGGGCCGAACAGCAGCCGGCGCGCCTCGCCGGCCGTCGCGACGCCGGAGGCCGAAAGGCCGGCGAAGGCGGCCTGCAGGGCGCGGCAGATGCCCGTTCGCACCTCGCGATTGTCCTCCACCACCAGCACCGAACGGCCGGCGAGGCTGTGCGTCTCGTTCATGGCGGAGGCTCCGTGACGGGGAATTCGAGGCGGACGGAATGGATGCCGCCGCCGTCGTCGACGGCAAGTTTTCCGCCGAGCGCGCGGGCGCGGGCCTGCATGTTGGCCGAGCCGTGGTGGCGCAGGCCCGGCTCTGCGGCGGGCTTTCCGGCCGGCGCGCGGGCATTGGAGACGCTGTGCGTCAGCCGGCCGCCTGCAAGCGCGGAACGCACCGCGATCTCGCCCGGCACGCCGTGCGCCAGCGCGTTGGAGAGCGCCTCGCGGTGGATGGCGTGGAAATTGCGGTGGAGCGTATAGGGCAGCACGATCTCGCTGTCGTCGGCGGCCGGGTCGAGCGGCCAGGAGAGCGAGAAGCCATGCAGCTCCGCCCGTATCCGGCTTTCATGGCGCATCTGGGCGATGAGGCTCGAAAGCGTCACGTCGCGGCCGGCGAGCCCGCTGGCGATCTGGCGGATGTCGGAGAGCGCGTCGACGATGCATTCGTGCCGGCGGTCGGGATCGGCGGCGTGCAGGCCGGACAGCAGCGTCGCGCCCACCTCGTCGTGCAGGTCGCGGGCGATGCGGCTGCGCTCCTCGGCCACGCCGCGGTCGTAGGAGGCGCGGTCGGCGATGGTCGTCTCCACCAGCCGGGCGAGCTCGCCGGCCAGCGCCGCGTCACGCGGGTTGAACAGCCGCCGGCCCTCCTCGGCGAAGCGCAGCTCCGCGGCCGGCAGGCCCGCGAAGGCGGGGATCGCGAGGCCCTCGCCGTCGGAAAGCAGCTCCGGCCGCTCGGCCCCCGTCTCCCGCCGCTCGACATGCATCGGCCGGAAGGTCGCCTTCAGCGTTCCGATCCAGGCATCGGCGCGGGCCGCCGCCGTCGGCTGCAGGCCGACCGAGACGGTGCGGCGGTAGAGGTCGGCGATGTCGGGCGTGCCGCTGCGGAAGAGCTTCTCGAACAGAAAGTCGCGCAGCGGCAGGTAGGCGATGCCGGCCATCGCCACGGCGATGGCGAGCGATGCGGTCGGGGTGAGCCTGAACAGCATCACCAGCGCCGCGTCGCAGGCGAAGAGCAGCGCGAGCATGGCGGTGTAGAGCAGCACGCGATAGGCCCAGCGGCCGAGATCGAACAGGCGGAAGCGGGCGATGGCGAGCGCCGTGCCGATATAGATCGCGGCGAGCGGGATGAAGCCCAGCGCCTGGGTGATCAGCCCCTCGGAGCCGAGCGCGACCGGCAGCGCGACGAAGACGACGAAGACGCCCGCGCCGATGATCACCGACAGGCCGAGCCAGAGCAGCACCGCGCGTCCCGCCGGATCGCGCCGCGTCGCCCGGTACTGCGCCGCCACCAGCGCGACGATCGCCACCAGCATGAGGACGATGACGGTCTGCGCGGCGACGAGCCCGTGCGGGGCCCATTGCAGCCGGTAGAGCACGAGACAGGCGAGGCTCGCCGCCGGCACGGGCCACAGCCGCGCCGGCCGCACGACCGCCGTCGGATAGATCGCGAAGAGATAGATGGTCGCGACGCCGAAGAGGAAGGTGGAGAACTGGTTGACGATGGAGAGCGCCGTGAACAGCGCCGGGTCGAGGCCGAGATGGCGCGTGCTGTAGATCGCCGCCGAGAAGGCCGCGCCCGCGACGCCGAACCCCGCGGTGGCGAAGGCGACGACCGGCGGATGGGCTGGCCTCAGCGCCACGAAGAAGGCGGCGATGGTGGCCGTGAGGAAGCCTGCGGCGAGCTGCACCCAGAAGGCGGCGGGCAGCGAGTCGAGGGCGCGCGACGGCTGGACGGCGACGGGCACGACGTGCTCGCCCCCGTCATCCGCAAGAAGGGCGGCGAGGCGGGGACCGGTCATGAGCGCGGTGATCGCGCCCTGCCGTTCGAGGAAGCGGTCGAAGGCCGCGTAGCCCGGAAGCATGTCCGGTTCCTCGATGAAATCCGCCGGCTCCAGCCGGATCGCCGTCCCGGGCGCCGCGCCGGCCCCGAGCAGGCCGCGAAGCTCGCCCGCCCGGCCGTCGATCTCGGCGAGGATGCGGCCCTCGGCATCGACGCCGCGCAGGACGATGTCGCTCGCAGGCCGGCTCAGCGCGCCGTAGAGCACGAAAAGGCACGTGCCCGCGATCAGCAACAGGAAGACCAGAAGACGAAACAGCGGGGCGCGAAAATGCAAGGTCCGGAACCGTGGCAATGCTGCGATGGAATCGAAGTATAGCGCACAAGGCTTCCACGCAAGGCGGGACGTGAGGCATTGCATGCCAAATTTCCGGGCCTCGAAGCCTCGGTCCGCCGGACATGGCTGGAACAGGCGCGTTTGTATATGTTGGCGATATTGGCGGCGATTACTATTGGAAAGCGACCTGGGATCGACTTCCCGTCCGATCCGGGAGAGTTTCGGGTTTCAAACTTGCCGGGAGTGATGTTACCCACCGATGAATGGAGTCTATCTCTGCTGGAATCCTCCTTCCATGCAGTAAAAATCGAACCTCTCAAAAATGCCGAGGACAGGAAATTCTACCGCCCTGACGAGGGGTTGGACCTCACGTTGATCCCGTTCAACTCCCCTCCGGCAAGCCACGCCTGCGACTGCTGCACCTAACCGGGCCGGCAATACTTTGCTTCGTAGAACGCCCTCGCGGGGTTCATGTGCGCCACGCAAAGGAACGCCAGTTTCTCCAGGTCGCCGGCCTCGATAGCCTCGATCATGGCCAGGTGCTCGTCGCGAGCCTTCTCCGGCAGGCCGGGAACGCCGAGGCCGTGGGAACGGATGCCGTGGGTTTTCGCGTTTGACAGATCGATGGCCTCAACGAGGTAGGAATTGCCCGTGCCCTCGAAAAGCCTGCGGTGAAATTGGCTGTTGGCGGCGAAAATCTCGCCCAGGTCGCCGCCCGCGACCGCCTTCGCGTGCTGCTCCTGCGCGGTGCGCAAGGCGTCGAGCCATGACGGATCGGCAGGCAGCCTCATGCGCCGGGCCGCGGCGTCGTGAAGGATCGCGCGCAATTCGTAGAGCGCAGCGACTTCCTCGCGGGAGAAGTGGCGCACGACGGCACCCCTGTTGGGATGTCTCTCGACGATTCCGCGCCGTTCGAGCTCCTGCAGGGCGGCACGCACGATGTGGCGCTTGGTATCGAAGCGCAGGATGAACTCGTCTTCGTAGAGGCGCTGCCGCGGCAGGAAGCTTCCGAAAATGATGTCCCGCTCGAGCTCGCCGACGACCAGCGAGACGGCTTCTGCCGTGGTGGTTCCGTGAACGCTCATGGGGTCACCGTACGATTATCGATAATCTTCGCGGCATGCATGTCATCCTGAAGGGCGACGCGATCGGCGCCCCGAAAGAACTTGCGGGGGTTCACGGCGCTCATATAGTCCGCCCAGCCTGAGCCGGCAAATGGAGCCGGCTTCGCGGCCCTTGGGCACCGGCGCAAGGGTCCGGATCAACCGTATGGACCTCGCCGCGGTCGGCCAGACCCGGCACAGCCGTACACCGTCGCGAGACGATTTCCAAGGACATGGGCCTGGCCGCATGAACACGCATACCACCCCCGACATGCTGGTGAGCATAGACCCTTCCAATGGCGAGGAAGCCGGCCGCGTGCCGATCACCACGATCGACGAGCTCGACGCCGTGGTGGCGCGCGCCCGGCATGCCTATCGCACATCCGGCTGGAAGGATTTGCTTCCGCACAGCCGTTCCGCGGTGCTGCGCGCCATTGCCGACGGCCTCGAGGCTGAGAAGGAGGCGCTCGCCACGCTGCAGATGAGGGACAACGGCAAGCCGCTTTCGGAGTGCCGCAGCATGGTGGACTATGCTGTCGGCGCCTTCCATTACTACGCCTCGGTCTGCGAGACGCTGGAAACGGACGTCACCCCGCGCCGCGGAGATTACGTTTCGCTGACGGTCCTGGAACCTCACGGCGTCGTCGCGGCGATCACGCCGTGGAATTCGCCGATCATGAACGACACCACGAAGGTGGCGCCCGCGCTGGCGGCCGGGAATGCCGTCATCCTCAAGCCATCGGAGGATTCGCCGCTTCTGGCGCCGGAGCTCCTGCGCATCGCGCTGGCGGCCGGCTTGCCGCGGGACATGCTGCAGGTCGTCCAGGGGCGCGGCGCGATCGGCGCGGCGCTGGTCTCCCATCCCGGCGTGCGCATGATCTCGTTCACCGGGGGGACCTCGACGGGGCGGGCGATCGGCAGCATGGCCGGCAGCCGCCTGATACCGGCAGCGCTGGAGCTGGGCGGAAAGTCGCCCCATATCGTCTTCGCCGACGCCGACCGAAAACACGCGGTCGCGGCCGTCGCCGCGGGCATCTTCGGCTCGTCGGGCCAGTCCTGCGTCGCCGGGTCGCGGCTGTTCATCGAGGAAAACATCTATGACGAGGTGCTTGCGCAGGTGGTCGAGCGCGCCAGACGCATAGTCGTCGCCGCGCCCGACGCGCCGGGCGTCGAGGTCGGTCCGCTGGCGTCGTTTCATCACCGCGACCGGGTCCACGCCTTTGTCGAACGCGCGCGCGCCGAAGGCGGTCGCGTCCTGTGCGGCGGCAGGGCTCCCGAAGGCGAGCAATACGCGAAGGGCGCATATTATCTGCCGACGGTCATCGACGGATTGCCCGCCGATTCCCGGACCTGCCAGCAGGAGGCCTTCGGTCCGGTCCTCGTCGCCATCCCGTTCCGGGACGAGGCGGACCTGATCGAAAAAGCCAACGGCACGCCCTTCGGCCTCGCCTGCGGCATCTGGACGGAGAACTTCAAGAAGGCATGGCGCATCGGCCGCGCGCTCGATGCCGGTTCCGTCTGGGTCAACACATACAAGCAATCCGTGACCACAACCCCCTTCGGCGGCTTCAAGGACAGCGGTCTCGGCCGCGAGAAGGGCATCGACGGCCTGCGGCTCTATTGCCAGGTCAAGAGCATGTTCTTCGGCCTGCACGAGAAGCCGCTGCCGATTGCCAAGTAACCTCGTTTCCGGTGATGAACACAATGAGACCAAACGAAAAAGTCGCCCTTTACGGGTTGGGCAACATGGGCTTTCCGATCGCCAGACGGATTGCCGGCGCGTTTCCGCTGCAGGTAGCCGACCTGAACAGGGACATGGTGGACCGGGCCGTCGCGGAGTTCTCGGCCGTCGCCATCGGCAGCCCCGAGGAGCTGGCCGAGACCCGGATCGTCGTGCTCTCGCTGCCCAGTCCCGCAGCCTCCGCCGGCGTGCTGAAGCAGATCGCTCCGCATCTGCCGAGGGGCAGCGTCGTGGTGGAAACCAGCACGGTCAATCCGGCGGACATAGCGGCGGCGAGCAGGCTGCTGCTGCCCCACGGCATCGCACTGGTCGATGCGTCCGTCATGGCCGGCGTCAGCCAGATGGAGACCGGCACGGCGATGCTGCTGATCGGCGGCGAGGAAGAGCATATCGAGGCGGTCAGGCCGGTGCTTAACGCCATTTCCGACAGGCTGATCACGTTCGGGCCGCTCGGAACCGGTGCCGCCGCCAAGGTGATCAACAACGCCGTCGCCCATGCCGTGATGGTCGTCGTCGCCGAGGCGGGTGCCATGGCCACCGCCACCGGCGTCGACATCCAGAAGCTCGTCGGCCTTCTGTCCGACGTGCAGATGGGCCTGCACCGTCCCCTGACCTTCCGCTACGCGCAACGCATCCTCAAGGGGGATTATGCGGGCGGCATGCCCCTCGATGCGGCGCGCAAGGATTCGGTGCTCGCGCTCGCGCTGGCGCAGGACTGCGGCGTGCCGCTGTTTGCGATCCAGGCGTCGCAGACCGTCTACGACATCGCCGCCGCATCCGGATATGGCCGCGAGGACTATGCCGCGATTGCCAAGATATGGAGCGACTGGGGCGTGCCGGCCTGCCCCGCCGCCTCGGGTTGAGCTTTCCCGCCATGCCGGCCGCGCATTGCCCGGCCATCGGCGGGGGAACGCGCAGGATCGTCCCGGCGCGCCTGCGCGGGACGTCACGGAGGCCTTTCAGCCATGGACGCGATGCACGTCTGCGCCGCGCTTCAGTGGCTTCTTGTACCTATTAAAACAACACATGTTGAAATTTCATTTGATGCCGTGATCACGCTACGTGCCTTGCGTCGTGTCGTAGATAACGCCGCGATACCGGGCCGAAGATAGGAGGAAAATCTATATAAAACACGATCTTATTGGCGAAATCACTGCTTGTGCAATTCTTGATCCAGCAGGACCGCGCTGAAGGGAGCGAGAATCGCGCCCGATCACACCCATTTCACCGCAAAATTGCAATTTCGGCGTAATTCAGCGCGTTTTAGCGCAGTAGTCGGGGCCTTACGACGGCCACGCCTGCTGCTCGGACCGGAAACAGCGACCAAAAGATCGGCTTGACAAGCCAGGCATGACCCGGTTTACTTAAATGGTACAAACGTTGTCCATATAACAAATACCAACGGCCTTGACATCGAAAGGGGAACACATGGCTTTCACGAAGAAGATTATGCCGGCACTCGCGGCTGTGGCGTGCCTTGGCGTCTCACCGGCTCTTGCCGAAGGAACCGTCACCGTGCTTTCTCCCGGCGGCACGGTTTTCGCCGGCGGCAAGGCGGCGCTGTGGGGGCCCGCCGGCGAGGCTCTCGGCATCGCGGTGAAGGAGGAGACGACCGACGAGGGCCTTCCGGCGGTGCGCCTGCAGGTCGGCGCCGGGAACGTGACGGCCGACATCGTCTTCCTCGCCGATTACGAAGGCGAACTCGGCGGCCGCGAGGGCATCCTCGAGCCCCTCGACTACTCGGTCATCGACAGGTCGAAGTTCCTGCCCGGCACGACCTCGGACTATTGCGTCGGCGTCTACGGCTACGCGACGGTCATGGCGTGGAACACCAAGACCTACTCCGGCGAACAGCCGAAGACCTGGCAGGACTTCTTCGACGTCGAGAAGTTCCCCGGTCGTCGCGCGATGCGCTCCAACGCCGAGACGCAGATCGAGGCCGCCCTGCTCGGCGACGGTGTCCCCGCCGCCGAACTCTACGACGTCATGGCGACGGACGAGGGCCTGGAGCGCGCCCTGAACAAGATCCGCGCGCTGAAGCCGCATATCGCCGTCTGGTGGTCGTCGGGCGCGCAACATGGCCAGTTCATGAAGGACGGCGAGATCGACATGACCACGGGCTGGAACGGCCGCTTCGAATTCGCCCGCAAGGAAGGCGGCGCCGTCGACTACACCTTCAACCAGGGCATCCTGGCGACGGATTGCCTTGCCGTTCCGAAGGGTGCGCCGAACAAGGATCTGGCGATGAAGATGATCGCGGAGATGTCCAATGCGCGCTCGCAGGCGGAGATGAGCAAGTACACCAACTACGGTCCTGTCATCCCCGAGGCCTTCTCGATCGGCGTCATCGATTCCGAGGCGGCGAAGGTCCTGCCGACCAACCCCGAATACTCGGACGGTCTCATCATTCAGAACATCGGCTGGTGGCTGGACAACAACGACAGGGTCAAGGCTATGTATGAGGACATGATGACCGAGTGATTTCCGGGCGCAGTCGAGACAGGATACATCCAATATGGCCTTAGCATTCAACGGAGCGCGCCCATCGGGCGCGCTTGCCGGACACGCCGATACCGGCGCCGACATCGACATCTCGGGTTTGACCAAGACCTATGGGGATTTCACCGCCCTGCGGAACGTCGACCTGTCGATGCGGCCCGGTGAATTCGTGGCCGTGCTTGGCTCGTCCGGCTCGGGCAAGAGCACGCTCCTGATGGCGCTGGCGGGCTTCATCCAGCCCGACAGCGGATCGATCCGCGTGCGCGGCCGGGAGGTTCTCGGAGACCCGGCCAACAGGCGGGGATTCGGCGTGGTCTTCCAGAACTACGCCCTTTTCCCGCACATGACCGTCTTCGAGAATGTCAGTTTTCCGCTCAGGCTGCGCAAGATAGCGAGGTCCGAGGTTGCGCGCCGCACCGAACAGGTGCTGGAAACCGTCAAGCTCGGCGGCTACGGCGACCGCCCGATCGCAGCGCTTTCCGGCGGGCAGCGGCAACGCGTCGCTCTCGCCCGCGCCATCGTCTATGAGCCGCAGGTGTTGTTGATGGACGAGCCCCTGTCCGCGCTCGACAAGTCGCTGCGCGAGGAGATGCAGATCGAAATCCGCGAGCTGCACGAGAAGCTTCACATCACGACGCTCTACGTCACCCACGACCAGCGCGAAGCGCTTACGATGGCGGACCGCATCGCCGTCATGAGCAAGGGCGAGATCATGCAGATCGATACGCCCGAACGCATCTATCGCGAGCCCTCCAGCGAGTTCGTCGCCCGGTTCCTCGGCGAGGCCGTCGTCTTCAGCCGCGGCGATGCCGGGCGCGCTTTCTCGAACCTGCCGCCCGCACCGGCCGCGAACCTCGACCTGGTCATGATCCGGGGAGAGGACTTCCGGCTGGAGCCGGCCGCGCGGGAGCCGTGCAGCCAGACCACGGCGACGGTGGCGGCGGTGGTGTTCCAGGGAGACAGCTGGCTCGCCAGGCTGACCACCGCCGGCGGACTGCCGTTCGACGTGCGCATACAGCGCGCGGACTCGCGGCGCGTCGCCTCCCTCACCGGCGGCGCGGAGGTGACGCTGTATGTCCGGCACGAGGACATCCATTTCCTGCGGGTGGATCCATGAGCGCCTCGGCGACATCGGCCGGTACCGTGCCGGCTCGGGGCGAGGGGAGGCTGACCGGGATCTTCGGGCCGTCCCTCCGGCCGTATCTCGGCCTGATGCCGGGCCTCGCGATCGTCTTCCTCTGCGTCGCGCTACCCTGCCTGTGGCTGCTGTACCTCTCCTCCTTCGACGATGCGGGCCGGCTCAGCGCCGTCAACTACGAGCGCCTGATCGACCAGGTCAGCTATCGCCGTATATTCGTGACGACCTTTCTGGTCAGCGCGCAGACCGTTATCTGCTGCGTCCTCCTCGGCGTTCCGCTCGCGACGTTCATCGCATCGCTGGGGCGGCGGTCGGCGGCCCTGTTCATCGGCGCCATCCTCTTCCCGCTGTGGACGTCGCTTCTGGTCAGGGCCTATGCATGGCTGGTCATCCTCCAGCGCAACGGCCTCGTCAACAACTGGCTGATGTCCGCGGGCGTCATCGACGAGCCCCTGCCGCTGGCCTTCAACACCTTCTCGACGGTCCTCGGCATGACCCACATCATGCTGCCGATATTCCTGCTCCCGGTCATCGGCGCCATGCGCGACATCGACCGCAGCCTCATCCGGGCGGCTGCCAGCATGGGAGCCTCGCGCACCTATACCTATCGCAAGGTGTTCCTGCCCCTCGCGCTGCCGGGCATCGTCGCGGGCGCGACGCTCGTCTTCGTCATGAGCCTCGGCTTCTATGTCACGCCGGCGATCCTGGGCGGCGGCAACGTTCAGGCCATTTCGATGCGCATCGCACGCAGCCTGTCGACATATTCCAACTTCGGGGCCGCCGCCGCCATCGGCGTCGTGCTGCTCTTGTCGACGTTGGCGCTCCTGGCAGTAAGCCTGCTGATCCGCAGGCTGGCGCAGGGGCGCGCGGGAGGCGGCCATGCTTGACGGATTTGCCCGCAACCGCGCGCTCGCCTGGGCGGGGTGGAGTTTCGCCCTGGCGATGATGTTCTTCCTCATCGCGCCGTCGCTGATCGTCATCCCCATGTCCTTCTCGTCGTCGGAGTACCTGGAGTTCCCGCCGCGCGACTTCTCGATGCGATGGTATGAAGGCTTCTTCGGCTCCCTGGCATGGCTGCAGGCCGCGCGGGCCTCGCTGATCGCCGCCGTCTCCACCGCCGTGCTTTCCGTGCCGGTGGGCACGCTGGCGGCCTACGCGGCGCGGTTGCTGCCGTTGCGCATGAAGATCGTCGTCGGCGCCTTTCTGCTGATGCCCGCGATCGTGCCCTCCATTCTGGTCGCCATCGGCTATTTCTTCGTCCTGGCGCAGATCAATCTCATCGGCACGATGACGGGCCTGGTGCTGGGCCATACCGCTCTCGCCATTCCGGTCGTCTTCGTCATCATGAGCGCGGCCTTCGCCACCTTTGACGCCAATCACGAGCGGGCGGCCGAAAGCTTCGGGGCGGGCCGCCTGACCATCTGGAAGGACGTCATCATTCCGCAGATCAAGGCGCCGCTGTTCGCCTCCGCGCTGCTCGCCTTCGTCACGTCGCTCGACGAGGTCGTCGTGGCGATGTTCATTTCCTCCGGCTCCAACGCAACCCTGCCGAAGGTGATGTTCAGCGCCCTGCGCGACAGGATCGATCCCACGGTCGCGGCGATTTCCACCATGCTGCTTCTCATCGCGATGGTCGCTGTGGTCTCCCTGCTGAAATCGGGGTCCAAGCGGGCAGACGGCTAGCTGCGATACATTCGGAGATCTGGAACGACAATGAACGATGACGAGACAGTCGAAAGCCTCGACGGCGGCCCCTACGATTTCATCGTCGTCGGCGCCGGGTCGGCGGGCAGTGTCCTCGCCGGGCGGCTGAGCGAGAGCGGGCGCCATCGCGTCCTGCTCCTCGAAGCCGGCCCCCGCGACACCAGCCCGTGGATCCACCTGCCTCTCGGATATTCGAAGCTCTATACGGATCCCCGCTATAACTGGATGTACGAGAGCGAGCCCGAGCCCGGCATGAAGGGCCGCAACACCTATCAGCCGCGGGGAAAGGTGCTCGGCGGCTCCAGCTCGATCAACGGCATGATGTATGTGCGCGGCAACCGCCTCGATTTCGACGACTGGGCGGACGCCGGCTGTACGGGGTGGTCCTATGCCGATGTCCTACCCTACTTCATGCGCGCGGAAGACCAGTCGCGTGGCGCGGACGCGTATCACGGCGTCGGCGGCCCGCTCAAGGTATCGGACCAGTCGTTCGACCACGAGCTGCCCAATGCGCTTTGCGCAGCCGCCCTGGAGGCCGGGCTCGAGGCCAATCCGGACTTCAACGGGGAACGGCAGGACGGCTTCGGCTACTACCAGATGAACGTCCACAAGGGGCGGCGCTGGAGCGCCGCGCGCGGCTATCTCGCTCCCGCCCGCAAGCGCCCGAATCTCCGGGTCGTCACGTCCGCGACGGCCGAGGCGCTCGTCGTCTCGGACGGCGTGGTTCGCGGCGTGAAATTCAGGACCGGGGGCAGGTCGCTCGTTGCGGAGGCGCGGGAAACAATCGTCTCGGCCGGAACGATCGCCTCGCCGCAGCTGCTGATGCTCTCCGGCATCGGCCCCGCGCGGCATCTCGCCGAGCATGGCATCGCCTGCCGCGTCGACAATCCGAATGTCGGCCGGAACCTGCAGGACCAC
Source organism: Shinella pollutisoli (assembly GCF_024609765.1). GTDB lineage: Bacteria > Pseudomonadota > Alphaproteobacteria > Rhizobiales > Rhizobiaceae > Shinella > Shinella pollutisoli. The sequence continues at coordinate 260,723 of NZ_JANFDG010000003.1, read as the reverse complement.
ACGAACGTCCAGCTCATGTTCCGATGCAGCAGGCCGGTCACCATCAACGATCTGGCCAACAGCTTCGTCCGCAAGATGTTCGCCGCCCTGCGATATGCCGCATTCCGCAAGGGGTTTCTCGCAGAGACCGGCATCTATGTCGGGGGATTTGCGCGCAGCGATCCGGGCATGGACAGGCCGGACGTGCAGATGGCGATGGCGGCATGGAGCGTGGCGGAGCGAACGGCGAAGGGCGCCCGCCAGCACCCCTATTCCGGGTTCAGCCTCAGCCCCGAGCACGTCGCGCCGGAGGCAAGGGGCTCGATCACCCTGCGCTCGGCGGATCCGGGCGCTCACCCGCGGATAAGGTTCAATTTCTTCCAGACCGAGTATGACGTCAGGGCGATGCTCTTCGGCATCCGGCTCGTCCGGCAGATCGTGGCCCAGCCGGCGATTGCGCCGTACATCACGGCGGAGATCCAGCCAGGACGGACGGTCGAAAGCGACGAGGCGCTCATCGAGTTCATCCGCGAGAAGGGCGGTTCGGACATTCATGCGGTGGGGACGTGCCGGATGGGCGTCGACGGTTCGGCGGTCGTGGATCCCCGCCTGAGGGTCGGGGGCATTGGCGGTCTCAGGGTCGTGGATGCATCGATCATGCCCACCGTGGTGCGAGGCAATACCCACGCCGCGACCGTGATGATCGCGGAAAAGGCATCCGACCTGATCCTCGAGGACAACGCCCGCTGACCGGCGGCGTACAGACGGCGCCTTGCGGCCTTCGCGGGTCGGCACCGGCAACGGTTTCACCGTCGGGCGCCGGCTCTGCCCTACCGCAGCCGTATCAACCGGTGGTAAGGTTTTTGATATTTAAACAAAAATATAAGACTTTTGCTGCCTGAACAGGATAATAGCCCGCCGAAGCCTTACAAGCTTTACAGCGGAAGAATGCCTACCATTATCGCATTTACGGCATACTCGTAGTCGCTTGCCGGCCTCCGCACGATGCAGCCGGTCCGAATACAGGCGAAATCAGCAATGTTCATTGACAACAATTATTATTGTTATGTATGAACAATCACATTCGAGCACCTTCCGGGTGCTGCCGGGCAGGAAGGAGCTTGATTGCGATGGGGACGACCGAGGACATGATCAGGGTGGAAGCACGCGCACGCGCGATAGCGAAGGCGGGGAGCGTTCAGGACGCGATCGAGACCGGGGCGCTGGAGCCGGTCGTCGCGCTTTCGGTCTCGGAGGCCCTGGTCATCGGCCTGCTCAATCAGGGGGTACGGAAATACCTGGCCGTCTTCGGCCACGGTTCGACCGCATTCGGCGAGGTGCTGCGCGTTTACGAGCAGGCCGGCGTCGTCCGCACCTTCGCGTTTCACAACGAGGTGGCGATGGCCCATGCGGCGAGCGCCTTGCGCTGGCAGTACGGAGAGGTCGCAGCCCTCGTGACGTCGATCGGGCCGGGCGCCTTGCAGGCGATGGCGGGTTCGCTGACCGCGATCACCAACCATGTCGGCCTCTACCATATCTACGGGGACGAGACGACGTTCGGCGAGGGACACAACCTGCAGCAGATCCCGAAGAACGAGCAGGCCGTGTTCAGCCGCATGACGGCGCTGATGGGCGAGTCCTATCTCCTCCACACGCCGGAAGCCATGCGGGACATGCTCAAGCGCGGCTCGGCGCGGGTCAACCATCCCTACCGCCCCGGACCGTTCTACATCCATCTGCCGATGAACGTTCAGCCGGTCGGGATCGAGAGCTTCAACCTGAAAGCCCTGCCGGCGAAGGTCTCGACGAGAATCGGCGGCGCCCATCCCTCCGCATTGTCTCCGGCCACCGACCTGATCTCGCGCTACAAGCGCATCGTCATCAAGGCCGGCGGCGGCGCGCGATCGTACGGCAAGGAACTGCAGCGGCTTGCCGAGGCCATCGGCGCAGCGGTGGTCGTCGCACCCGTCAGCCACGGCCTCATCGCCGATGACCACGATCACAACATGCTGCTGGGTGGCGGCAAGGGCAGCATCTCGGGCAACTTCGCGATGGCGAATGCCGACCTCGTCATCCTGGCCGGGTCGCGCGGCGTGTGCCAGTCGGACTGCTCGGGGCTCGGATACGAGAAGGCCGAAGCGGTCATCAATATCAATGCGAACCCCGACGACGCCGTCCACTACAACAAGACGGTGCCCCTGGTCGGGGATATCGGCCTCGTGGCGGACGAGCTGGCCGCGGCCTGCGAGCCGCTGCGCCTCGCGCAGGACCCGGACCGGAGGGCATGGCTCGAGCAATGCACGCAGAAGAAGCGCGAATGGAAAGCCCGTCTCGATTCGCTGGTCGCAGCACCTGCCGTCCCCGATGCCCGCTGGGAGCGGCCCGTGCTGACCCAGGCGGCCGCGATCAAGGCCGTCATCGATTTCGCCGGCGAGCACGCCCTGCCGAAATTCTTCGATGCGGGCGACGTGCAGTCCAATGCGATGCAGCTTTGCGCCGATCCGCACATCGGCCTGACGTTCACCGATGGCGGCGCCTCCTACATGGGCTTCGCGGCCAGCGCGCTGATCGCCAGCGGCATCGCCGACGACCCCCGCTACGGCATTGCCGTCACCGGCGACGGATCGTTCTGGATGAACCCGCAGGTGCTGATCAACGCCGCCGAGCATCGCGCACGGGGATGCCTCGTCGTTCTCGACAACCGGCGGATGGGAGCGATCAGCTCCCTGCAGGTCGCGCAGTACGGCCGCGACTTCAGGACGGCCGACGACGTGGTCGAGGTGGACTACCTCGCCATGGCGCGGGCCGTGGCGGGCGTCAGGGCGATTGCCGGCGGCGACAGCGTGGCCGGCATACGCGCAGCGCTCCTCGACGCCATCGCCCATCCCGGCCTCACGGTGGTGCACGTCCCCGTCGTGTGGGACCGGGACGGCACGGGCAATGTCGGCTCCTTCGGCCGCTGGAACGTCGGCAGCTGGTGCGAGGCCGTGCAGCGCGATTACCTGGCTCAGGATCTGTGAGGCGCATACCATGTGGAACCGCGAATATCCCGATCCGCAGCATTTCATCGCCGGCGCCTGGCAGCCCGGCGCCGCGGGCGACCGGCACGAGATCGTCGACCCGGCGTCCGGCGAGGTGATCGCGCGCCTTTCCGGCGTCAGCCCTGCCCAGGTTGAGGAGGCGATCGAAGCCGCCGGCTCCGCCTTCCACGCCTGGTCCGCCGTCCCGGCCTGGGAGCGGGCCGAGACGCTGTCGCGGGCGGCGACCATATTGCGCCAGCGCACGGACACGATCGCGCGATGGATGACCCTCGAGCAGGGCAAGCCGCTCGCCGAATCCAGAGCGGAGGTGCACGCCGCCGCGGATGTGTTCGTCTGGGCCGCGGAGGAGTGCAAGCGCACCTATGGCCGGCTGATACCCTCGCGGGTGAAAGGGGTGCGGCAGTTCACCGAGTTCGAGCCGGTGGGGCCGTCCGCCCTCTTCGCACCGTGGAACTTCCCGCTGATCCTGCCGACACGCAAGGTCGCGACGGCGCTCGCGGCGGGATGCACGGCCGTCCTGAAACCCGCCGAACAGACACCGGCCAGCGCGATGGCGCTGGTGCTGGCATGCCTGGAGGCGGGCGTCCCCGCAGGCGCGCTGAACCTGCTGACGGGAGATGCGCCGCCGATTTCGCAAGCGCTGCTGCAAAGCCGCGTCATCCGGAAGGTCTCGCTGACCGGGTCCGTGGCTGTCGGCCGGCAGGTGGCGCGGCTTGCCGGCGAGCATCTGAAGAAATGCACGCTGGAGCTCGGGGGGCATGCGCCCGTCATCATACTCGACGATTGCGACCTGGAGCATGCGGTCGCAACGCTGGTGAGGACGAAGTTCCGCAATGCCGGGCAGGTCTGCGTTTCTCCCACGCGCCTGCTCGTTCAGCAGGGGATCGCCCGGCAATTCACCGAACGCTTTGTCGCCGCCGCCGCCCGGCTTGCGGTCGGCCCCGGCCTGGACGAGGCGACGCAAATGGGGCCTCTCGCGACGGCGCGCAGACGTGAGGCCGTCGACGCGATGGTCCGCGATGCGCAAGCGAAGGGCGGAAGGCTGCTGACCGGAGGGGTCGTTCCCGAAGGCTCCGGCTTCTTCTATCCCCCGACCGTGATCGCGGATACCCCGGTCACGGCCTCGGCCTTGCGTGACGAGCCGTTCGGCCCGGTCGCGCTTCTATCGACGTTCACGGATGTCGACGACGCCGTCGCCGAAGCCAACCGTCTGCCGCTGGGCCTTGCTGCCTATCTCTTCACGACCGACCTGAAGCACGCGCGCGACCTGTCCGCCGGGATCCGTTCGGGCATGGTCGGCATCAACCACGTGGCGTTCGGCCTGCCCGAAACGCCGATGTGCGGTGTCCGCGACAGCGGTTACGGCCATGAGGGCGGCAGCGAGGGGATCCGCGAATATCTGGTGACGAAATTTGTCAACGAGTACTGCTGAGAGACGCGCATGCCGAATTCGCCCGCGCGGGCCGCAGCGCGCCGATGCGGCGCGGCCCGGGCCCGCATCACTCGAGGATCCGGTCGTCGATGCTCTTCAATGCCGAGATGATCTTCTCGAAACGGCCGGCCTCGCCGCTGACCAGCGCCGTCACGGAGGTCACGCCCACCGACGCCACGGCTTCGCCCCGCGCATTGAACAGGGGGCGGGCGACGCAGGTCAGCCCCTCGTGAAGCTCGCTGGCGTCGATGGCATAGCCGCGCTCCCTCGTCAGCGCGAGATCGATACGCAGCGCGTCCCGGCTCGTGATCGTATTCTTCGTGAACGCAACGAGGTCCATGCCCTCGATGATCCGGTCCTGCCGGTCCTGAGGCAGAAACGCCAGGATGGCCTTGCCCGCCGCCGAACTGTGCATCGGCTCGAACGCACCGATCTGATGGCGGATGGTCACGAGCGAGGCCGACAGCGCGAAATCGGCGAGCAGCACGCGGTTGTTGATGAAAAGCCCGAGATGGGCGGTTTGCTGGACCGAATCGGCCAGCTCCTGCAGGCGCTCGTGAAACGAGTTGATCAGCCTGGTCTTCTCGCGCAGCCGCGATGCCCAATAGTAGAGCCGCCCGCCGACATCGTATTCCTTGGTGACGGCATCCTTGCGCAGGAAGCCCTTGCTTTCCAGCGTCTGGAGGAAACGGAAGGCCGATGCCCGGTCGATGTCAAATCGCCGGATGATGTCGGACAGCTTGAGAGGCGTGGATGAATCGATGATCTCGTCGAGTATCGCCAATCCCTTCTCCAGGGTTTTGATGTTGCCGGAGGCGGGCTTGCGGTCTGGCTCGTCAACGGGCTCAGTCATTTTCGTTCTCATAGTATGTGTTTGATATTTCGACAATCTCTATTGGAATCGGCGCCGATTGTCAAACACGACTTACAGATTCGATGCTGCCCGGACGCGGAAAGCACTGGCTACGCTGATGAATCGGCCTTCGCGCCGACCGGTTTCCAAATGGACCGCCGACTGCAGTTTTTTCTTTTAAAACAAAAATTATTGAGTATATAGATCTAAGTACCATAATACGCCACCGAACCGGCTGCGAGGGGGAGCGACGATGCGGACCTATGAGGAATTGATCGAGGCCAATAGACGGCGGCGCATCCACCAGCTCGCATTCGTGACGAGCGACCTCAGACGATCGATGACGGCGTGGGTCGAAACGCTGGGGATCGGCCCCTGGGAGGTCTATTCCTTCAATCAGGACAACGTCTCCGAACTCAGGGTCGGCGGCAGGGTGATCTCCGAGCCGTTCTCGTTTCTCGTGGCGTTCACCACGGTCGGCGACATGCAGTTCGAGATCATCCAGCCGATTTCCGGCCCCACGATCTATCAGGACTACATTGACCGCCGCGGCGAGGGCTTTCACCACGTCAAGGAGAAGATCGACGACGCGCAAATGGAGCGGACGCTGGCGGACTATGCCGGTATCGGCATCGGCGTGATGCAGGCGGGCGTCCTCGACGCCGACACGCACGTCTTTCTGGATAGCGAAAGGGCCGTGGATTTCATCTACGAGCTCGGCAACTGCGCGGTTCTCAGCAACTCGGGCGAGCGCATCGAGGTGTTCCCCTCTCCGTCGGCCGCATGAACGGAAAGGTCCGCAGGACGCGCGATCGCGCAAAACGAGGTTCATCATGAAGAAGACCATCATCATTTCGGGCGGCTATACGCCGCACCGCCCGTTCGAGGCAGCCGGGAAGGTCAAGGCCATGCTCGAGGCCGTCGGCCACGAGGTGGACCTGTTCGACGACCTGTCGGCGTACGATCGGCTCGATCTTTCGGCTTACGATCTGATCGTACCGAACTGGACGCTGGGAGAGATGAGCGTCGAAACCTCCAGGAAGCTGTGGCAGGCGGTTGCGTCGGGCACGGGGCTCGGCGGCTTTCACGGCGGCATGGTCGACGGCTTTCGCGGGAACGAGCGCTTCCGTTTCATCGTCGGCGGCGCCTATGCGGCCGAACCCGGCGGCATCCGCGACTACCGCGTCCGGGTGACCGGGCGCGACGATCCCGTCATGGAAGGGATCGAGGATTTCGATCATCGATCCGAGCAGTATTACCTGCATGTGGATCCTGCCGTGCAGGTGCTGGCCGAGACCACGTTCTCCGCGACCCCCTATCCGTGGCTGGAGGGCGTCAGGATGCCGACCGTCTGGAAAAAGCGCTTCGGAGAGGGACGCGTATTCTTCAGCGCGCTCGGGCACGTTCCCGAAGAGCTGGATCACCCGTCGGTTCGCAGCATCCTGACCAGAGGGTTGGCCTGGGCCGCGCGGTGACGCGCGGTCGTCGACGTCATCGAATATCACATGGAGGACCAGCAGTCATGATCGCCACCAACGCGGGTGTCCGTTTCAACCACGTCAGCATACCGGCGAAGGATTTCGACGCCTCGGAAACCTTCTACCGCGAGGTCCTGGGCTGCGAGCGGATCGCCGCGCCGAACTTCGGCTTTCCCGTATGCTGGCTGCGGCTTGGCGACGTGCAGCTCCATCTCCAGAAGGTCGGGCCCGACGCGGGGGTCCTGACCTACCAGCATTTCGCCGTGACGGCGGAAGACTTCGTCTCGGTCTATCGCGCCCTGCTCGATCGCGACGCCTTCGAACAGGGCACGCGCTATGCCGACGTATGGCTGCTTCCGTCGGGAGAGCTGCAGATGTTTGCACGCGACCCGTCGGGCAATCTCTTCGAGATCAATCACCCAGATGCTTCCCGTGTCGATCTCTCGGCATTCGTCCGCGCTCCCCGGCGTCTTTCCGATGAGGTCGCGCAGGCCCCGCAGCACGCCGGCGCCACGCTTTTCCTCTAGGCCCGAACCGGAACGCGCGAGGACGGCGTTGCCGGCTGCTCGTGCAGAAAGTATCGACGTGAATTCCGACGACATCAAACTGGTGAATCTGGCGTTCCGCGTGCCCCGCGTGGAGGCGGCCGGGGCTTATGCCGACGCGGTACCGGGCTGGTCGAAGACCGCACTGCACGACATCGACGGGGTGCCCTTCATGGAAGCCCGGCTTGGCGACGTGCGGATCAATTTCTTCGAGAACGCTGTCTACGACGAAGCGCCGGAAAGCGCCCCGCCCGGCTTCCTGCATGCCAGCTTCGCCGTCGCCGACCTCGAGGGCTTTCTTTCCGACGTGCACTGGCGCGCGCATCTGACCTGGGGACCGGCCGAGATACGCGGCGGTTTCGGCCGCAGGCGGATCGCCTTTTTTGAGCCCTTTCCCGGATGCCGGATCGAACTGATGGAGGAAATCGATGATTGACGCGGAGAAGCTCGAAATCTTCAGACGGGCCGGCGCTGCCACGGTGCACGAAGCCTACGGCCGGAAGGGCGACCTCGCCCCCGGCCTGCGTGCCATGACCGGCGGGATCTGCATTGCGGGGACGGCCTTCACCGCCGTATGCGAGAGGGGCGACAATCTCGCGATCCATCGGGCGGTCGCCGAGGCCGGCAGCGACGACGTGCTCGTCGTGTGCGGACATGGGGAACTGGTCGGCTATCTCGGCGACATATTGGCGGAGGCCGCGCTCTCGCGCGGCATCGCGGGGGCGGTCATAGACGGCGGGTGCCGCGACATAGCCGAACTGCGGCGCATGCGGTTTCCCGTCTGGGCCCGCGACCTTGCCATCCGCGGTGCAACGAAGATCCGGCCCGGATCCTTGTCGAAGCCGATCTGGGTCGGCAGCGTCGGCGTTGCGCCGGGCGACCTCGTCGTCGCCGACGACGACGGCGTGTGCGTCGTGTCCGCCACGGACGTCGACCGGGTTCTCGAAGCGACGCTGAGCCGGCTTGCCCAGGAAGAGATCATCCGGGAGAAGCTGCGCGACGGCCACCTGACGCTCGACCTGCTGAACCTGCGTGATCACGCGGCAAGCTAGCAAACGGTGCGGATTGATCCATGCGCGGCGAGATTGCGGTTCCCGTGCGACGCGACACGAATAATTAGCCGGAGAAACGCCTGAGCGAAAAGGGGCGGATGTCGGAAGCGGGCTCTCGTTTACCGATCAGGCTCGTCACGATGTGCGCGGTCATGGGCGCGGCGGCCAGGCCGACGTGGCCGTGGCCGAAGGCGTGGAGGATGTCCGGCGAGAGAGAAGAACGATCCATCACCGGCAGGCCGTCCGGCGTGGAGGGCCGGTGCCCCATCCATCGCGTTATCCCGCAGGCCTGCAGCGCGTCGCGCATCGAGGGATACGTGGCGGCGGCGTGCTTCAGCAACAGGTCGGCGCGTCGCCAGTCCGGCGAGGCGCGAACCGGGGCGATCTCGACCTGTCCCGCGATCCTCAACCCCGCACGCGTGGGCGTGTTGGCCGATTTGCTGTCGCTCGTCATGACGGGAATGGAGGGCCCCGAATGCAAGCCTCCGATCACGGCGTGGTATCCCCGCTCGCTGCACAGCGGCACGTTGTCCCCGCACAAGCGCGCCAGCCTGCGCGAGCCGATCCCCGCGCAGATCACCGCCGCGTCGCAGTCGACCATGCCCTTGCTTGTCTCGACGCCTCTCAGACGTCCTTTCGCGACGGAGAAGCCCGTCGCGGCCGCCGTCACGAGCTGCCCGCCGCCGGCAAGGACATGGTCCTTGATCGAGGCGACATATGCGCCGGGATCGACGCAATGGGCGCCTTCGGCGACGAGCGCTCCGAAATCGTAGCCCGGGCCCAGCGCCGGCTCGACGGCGCGCAGCGCCGCACCCTCGTATTCCGTCCAGCGCACGCCGTTCTGCCGCCTCAGGCGCCAGGAGAGCCCGTCCGATGCGAAGGCGCTGCGATCGGGATAGACATAGAGCAGCCCGCGGGAGGCGATCAGCTCCGGCTGCCCGATCCTTGCGGCAAGCGCGCGGTGCCGCGCCGGGGCGTCGGACAGCAGGGAGGCGAGCGCCTTCGCGGTGCGCTCCACCCGCGCTTCGGTGAAACCGGAGAGGAGGAAGCGCACCAGCCAGGGCAGCATGGCGGGAAGGTACGGCCAGCGGATCGTCAGGGGACCGGTCGGATCGAGCAGATAGCCCGGCACCTTCTTCCAGAGGCCCGGCACGGACATGGGCACGACGGAGGCGGGGCTTATCCAGGCGCCGTTCCCGAAGCTGGCCGCCTGTTCTCCGCCGACGGGGCCGGGTTCTATGATCGTGACGCGGTACGTCTCCGCCGAGAGCGCGGCGGCGACGCACGCTCCGACGATGCCGCTGCCGATAACCGCTATGTGCCTGTCCGCCGTCATGTCACCGATCCCGTTCCTGCGAGGATTTGCGCGCCCCGCCGGATCGCGCGATCCCGCGCAGGGCGGCGGAGCTGGCATCGTCCATGCGCCGGCCGTCCGCACTCCCGGACCCTCTTCCCCCCGATCGGGAGGGGTCGCATTCCTGGCATGGGGATGTTCAAGGGCTTCTCCGGAAAACGCATGAGCCGAGGGTCTCCGCACGCGGCGACGCGTGCAGCTGGCGGGAAAGAAAAACGGGCGGGCGTAGGCTAGCCGGGCATCATGCGCGCCGTCTCCGGTCGCGCGGCCCGGCAGGGCGTCAGGTCGAAGGCGATGTGCTGTTCCAGTCCCTCCGCTATGTCGAACAGGGCGGCTTCGCTGCCCCGGGGGCCGAGGATCTGCATGCCGATCGGCAGGCCCGTGCCGGAAAGGCCGCAGGGCAGCGTTATCGCCGGCAGATCCAGGAAATTGGCGAGGATGTTGATGTTCGGCTCGCCCAGGAAATAGAAGCGGTCGACCGCCGTCAGCTTGCCCGGCGGGTTCATCGAGACGGGCAGCGCGATGAAGCCGACCGTGTCGAAAAGCCCGAGGACGGCATCGTGCAGCTCCTCGCGCAGCGAGAGGGCCGCGAGATAGTCGTCGAACCCGATCGATTCCCCGGCGAGCGTCCGGGTCCGGAACACGGTGCCGTAGTCCCCGTACCGGGCGCGGACCGCGCCGGCGTGATTTGCGGCGACCTCCGCCATCATGGCGACGGAGGCGGCGGCGTGGATCAGTTCCAGCGACGGGAGCCGGACCTGCCTGATGGTGCCGCCGCCGGCTTCCACCAGCATGCCGAGGCGATCGTAGGCCGCACCTGTCTCGGGATGGAGCCGGCTTTCCAGCGCCCAGGAGACGGTCGCCAGGCCGAGGCGGATGCCCGAGAAGTCGCCGGCTGCGGGATTGCCGCCGGCGCCCGCGGTGCGGGACGGCCCGGTCCGCTGCGCGATGCAATCGTAGACCGTCCGGCAGTCGCGCGCGTTGCGGGCCATCGGCCCGACATAGTCCATGGTGACGCTCAGGGGGCGGACGCCGCGCCTGGAGATGCTGCCGGAGCCGGGCTTCAGGCCGACCACGCCGCAATGGGCGCTCGGCGAGCGGATCGAGCCGGCCGTGTCGGTGCCGATCGAGGCAAGGCAAAGGCCGGCGGCGATCGCCACGCCCGATCCGCTCGACGAGCCTCCCGGGAAATATTCGGGGTTCCAGGGGTTTCTGGCCGGCGGGAAGGGCAGGTCGAAGGACGGTCCGCCGAAGGCGAATTCGTGGCAGTTGGCCTTGCCGATGACGATGGCGTCGCCGGCGCGGAGACGGGCGACGACCTCGGCGTCGCGGGCCGGCACCGTTCCGAGCGACGATCGCGAACAGGCCGTCGTCGGAACGGCTTCGACGTCGATGATGTCCTTTATCGAGAGGGGCACGCCGGCGAGAGCGCCGAGGGCGTCCCCGCGCGCCGCCTTGGCGTCGACGGCGCGGGCCTGGGCGAGCGCGCTCTCGTGGTCGACGAATGTGTAGGCGGCGAGGGCCGCCTGCTTCGCGTCGATGCGATCGAGATAGTACCGGGTCGCCTCGACGGCGGAAAGCCGGCGCGCGGATATCGCCTCCCGCAGCTCCCGGATCGTCAGGGCACCGACGTCATTCATGGCGGCCGTCCCCGCCCTGCGACGGGCCCCGCGCATCCGCGCACGCCTGCCGCACGAGATCGACCATCGCCCGCAGGAGGCGGCGTCCGCGTTCGAGCTCGACCCTCTCTTCGTCGGTGGTGTCCGGGGGCAGCTCCGCCGGGTGATGAGGCTTTGTCATGCAGGCGTCCTGGATTGGGCTTCGCGGCGGCCGCCCTTCGGCGGCCGCCGGCCTTGGGCTAGAGGTCGAGGCCTTCCGGAATGGTGGAGGCGGAAACGCCGATCGCTTCCATGTTCCTGATCACCATCTCGCGGATGCCGCCGATGTTCTTCTGGTAGTTGATCCAGACGTTGATGAAGTCCCGCCAGGTCGCCCTGTCCTCGCGGCGGAAGCCGCCGTTGGTGGAGGCGCCGTAGGAGGGCTGCGGAACGACGAGCTTGCCGAGCTGCGGGTTCTTCTGCACCATCGTCAGGGCAAGGAAGATGTCCACGATCTGGCAGTCGGCCCGGCCTGCCTGGACGGCCGCGACGCCTTCGTCCACGGACTTGAAGCGCATGACGTTGGCGTTCGGGCAAAGGCGGGTGACGATCTGGTCGTGGGACGAGCCGACGTCGACGGCGATCGTCACCGAGGGATCGTTGAGGTCGACCCAGTTGACGCCCTCGAACCCGTTCTTGCGGATCATCGCGAAGGCGCTCATGAAGAGGGAGTTGCAGAAGTCGACCACGAGCGCGCGCTTCGGCGTCGGCGACATGCCGAAGAAGAGATCGATCTTGTCGGCCTCCAGGTCGAGAACGGCGTTGCCCCAGGTCGTCTCGACGATCTTCAGCTGCGCGTCGAAGGTGGCGGCGATGTCCCTGGCGAAATCGATGCAGAAACCCTTCCACTCGCCGCTGGAAAGATCCTTGTAGGTGAAGGGCGCGCCGCCCGCCACGGCCCCCATGCGAAGTTCCTTCGTGCGGGCGACCCGGTCCATCACGCCTTCCTTGCCGCCGTCCTGCGCCGCGGCCGCGGCCGGCACCGCGAGGGTCGACAGGGCAAGCCCCGCCGTCAGGAGTTCTCGTCGATTGGTCATGCTCATTGTTCCACTTGCTCCCACTCTTCAGCTTCTTACGGTTGGCGGCCGCTGGCCGCATGCAGGCGATGTCCGTCGTTGGCGGCGCCCGCCCTGCATTCTGTCTGCGCCTACGCGCTGTCCTTGCGATGGAAATGGGCCAGGAAGGCGCGGGTGGCGGGGTTCTGCGGCTCGTCTATGACGAGATTGGCAGGCCCTTCCTCGACGATCACGCCGTCGCGCATGAAGATCACCTTGTCCGCGACCTCCCGGGCGAAGGCCATTTCGTGGGTGACGATGACCATGGTCATGCCGTCATGCGCCAGTGAACGCATCACCGCCAGCACTTCGCCGACGAGCTCGGGGTCCAATGCGGAGGTCGCCTCGTCGAAGAGCATGACTTCCGGCTGCATGGCGAGGGCGCGGGCGATGGCGACGCGCTGCTTCTGGCCGCCGGAAAGCCGGCTCGGAAAGTCGCGCGCCTTGTCGGGCAGGCCCACCTTGGTCAAAAGTTCCATGGCGAGCGCCTCGGCCTGGGCCTTCGGCATCCGGCGCACGGTCATCGGGGCCTCGGTGATGTTGCCGATGACGCTCAGATGGGGAAACAGGTTGAAATGCTGGAAGACCATGCCCGTATTGGCGCGGAACCCCGCGAGCTTGTACTTGGAGAGGGGCGAGGTGCCGGGACCGAAGGAGAAGCGGTTCTCCCCGATGCGGATGCTTCCCCGGTCGGGGGTGACGAGCAGGTTGAGGCAGCGCAGCAGGGTCGACTTTCCCGACCCCGACGGGCCGATCAGCGCGACCACGCCGCCGGGCTCGACGGTGAGGTTGATGTCCCGCAGGACATGCAGGGGGCCGAAACTCTTGCGCAGGCCGCTGACTTCGATCTTCGGTTCAATGGCCATGGCTCAATCCCGGGTCGAGAGCTTCTTTTCGCCGTAGCGCGCCAGTGCCGTCAGCGGGAACAGGATCGCGAGATAGGCAAGGGCGATGGCGGTGTAGACTTCCAGCGGCTTGTAGCTGTCATGAGCGATGATCTGCCCCTGATAGAGCAAGTCCGGAACGGCGATGATCGAGATCAGGGACGTGTTCTTGAGCTGGATGATCGACTGGTTCAGCATCGGCGGCGCCATGCGTTTCAGCGCCTGCGGGAGGACGATCTTCTTCATGATCTGGTAGGGCGTCATGCCGAGGGCCATGCCCGCCTCGCTCTGGCCGACATCGATGGACACGACCCCGCCGCGGATGATCTCGGCGTAGAAGGCCCCGCCGTAGAGGGAGAGCGCGATCAATCCGGCGGAGACGCCGGACAGCTGGATCCCCGAGAGGATCGGCAGTGCATAGTAGAACCAGATCAGCTGGACCAGCAGCGGCGTGCAGCGGAAGAGCTCCACATAGGCCGCCGCGACGAAGCGCAGCAGCCGGAAGCGGGACAGCATCATCAGCCCGGTGATCAGGCCGACGACGATCCCGAGGATGACGACGGCGATCGTGAACCCGATCGTGACGCCCATCCCTTCGGCAAACAGATATCGATAGTTCCAGAGGAACTGGAAATCCCAAGCATACATGATTGACCGATCCGCTCCTGCGCCGCCTATGCCGTGATCATTTCGTCCAGCGCGGTGGGGTCGACGCCCGTTTTCTGCAGCCACGAATAGACCGGCGGAAGCCGGTTCGCGATGGATTCGACGACGACGTCGATGAAGCACGGGCCGTCGTGGCCGAAGGCCTCGCGGACGGCCGTTTCCAGCTCTTCCGGCGTTTCGACCCGGAAGGAGCGGATGCCGTAGACCGCCGCGAGCTTGTCCATGCTGTAGGCGTTGAAGTCGACGGCGAACGTGCCGTCGTTCGTCCGATCCGCGTCGCTCACCCGCTGCAGCGCCTTGATCCAGCCGAAGCAGGCATTGTTGAAATGGATCAGCACCGCGGGAATGTTCAGCCGCGACAGGGTCTCCAGCTCGCCGGCCGACATCCCGAGCGATCCGTCGCCGAAGAGGCCGACCGGCCGGATTTCCGGCGCGGCGTAATAGGCCCCGATCACCGCGGGTATCGCGTAGCCCAGCCCGCCGAAGAACCGGGGGATGACGAGGCGCGACTGGTCGTCCCTGAGCTTCAGGAAGCGCGTGGAATAGGGGGTCGGCGTGCCGGCGTCGGAGATGACGTTGCAGGGCATGGGCAGGTGCCGGTTGAGGCTCTCGATCACGTATTCCGGCCGGATCGGCACGGTCTCCTGGCGCAGGCTCGGCGCGGCCTGCTCCCAGAAGGCCCTGCGGCGGGCGTTGATCTCGCCGACCCAGCCGGTCGCGGCCGGCCGGTGCGAGGGATCGATCGCGTCGGACAGGGCCTCGAGCACCGCGCGGGCGTCGCCGAAGATGGGCAGGTCGACCTGGTAGGTGTTGGCGATGACCTCGGGATCGAGATCGATCTGCACGATCCGGCAGGCGGCCTCCTGCGCGGGGCGCTGCCAGTTCATCGTGGCGACGGATCCCATGCGGCAGCCGACATAGACGATGAGATCGGCATTCTCCAGCGCCCACAGGGCATGCGGGTGGAAGCCGTTGTCGCCGATGATCCCGATGCTGAGGCGATGGTCGTCGCGCATCGCGCCCTGGCCGGTGATGGTCGTGACGACCGGCACGTCCATGCGCTCGGCAAGCGACGTCAGCGCGGCGGACGCGCCGGAGCGGTTCACGCCGCCGCCGGCAACGATCAGCGGCCTGCGGGCGGCAAGCAGCGCCGCCACGCCGTCCGCGATGGCGTCGGGCTGCGGCTGGACGCGATAGGAGGGGGCGACGCGGCACTGCTGCTCGACATGCAGGGAGACGCCGGCTTCGGGCATCGCCTCGTAGAGGATGTCCTCGGGCAGGGCCAGCACCGTCGCTCCCGGGCGGCCCGCCGTGGCGGTGCGGAAGGCGCGGCGGACGATCTCGGGCAGCTTCGCGACGGAGGGAAGCGTCTCGACATGCTTGGCGACGGGGCGGAAGAGCTCCGCGATCGGCAGTTCCGTCAAGGTGCCCCTGCCGACGCCGGCCCGGGGGATGTCGTTGACCAGGAGGATCACCGGCACGGAGGACTTGTTGGCCTCCGCGACGCCGGGCAGCGCATACATGGCACCGGCGCCGCTCGGCACCTCCGCAACGGCGGGCCGGCCGGAAACGCGGGCATAGCAATCGGCCATGAAAAGCGCGGAACGCTCGTCCCGGCACAGGATGTGGCGGGGCGCCCCGTCGACGGATTTGAGCGCGCCGTAGAGGGCCACGTTCGTATCGCCGGGCACGCCGAAGATCACCTCGACGCCATAGCCGGAAAGCATTTTCACGAGGGCTGTCGCGCCGTTCATTTCGTGACCCTTGTTCGCGATTGCACAGTAGGGTCAAACCTGTCATACGCCTTGAGGGCGTGTCGATACAAGAAATTCGAACAGCCTTTTGCGGAATTTTGTAGTCGGCGTCGCGGCGAGCGGATCGGCGGTCTGCCCTGCGCCTTGCCTTTCGAGGAAGGGCCGTCATCTCGTCCGGACACGGCGGCATCGGGGTGCGGGAGCAAAATGGCCAAGCCAAGCCTGACACTGGTTCAGACGTTCTATCATCTGGCAAAGCACGGGTCCTTCTCCGCGGCATCGCGCGAGCTGAACCTGAGCTACCAGTCGGTGGCAAACCACATCCGCAGGCTCGAGCAGATCCTCGACGGAAAGCTCATCGTCTCGGAACAGGGGGCGAAACGGATTTCCCTCACCCCGAAGGGGACCATCCTCTACAACATCCTCAATCCCGAGCTCGACGTCATGCTCGAGCGGATCAAGACCCTGATCGACACGCAGCGTGCGATCATCCGCATCGGCGTGCCGCAGGGCTTCTTCCTGCACGTGTTCCCCCGCATCATCGCGCAGTTCCGCACGCGCTACCCGGACCATGAGCTCGCCTTCTACGAGCGCGACACAGCCCTCTCCGATCTCGTGCGGAACGGCGACGTCGACGTGCTCATTTCGGAGCGCTATTTCGGCGATCCGATCCTCACCCAGCGGCTTCTGGGCACCTACGAGCTGAGCCTCGTCTATCCCGCGGCCTGGGGACCGGCGCCGCCCCAGGACGGCGTCGTCGAGTGGTTGAGGGGGCGGCCGTTCATCACGCACGAGCCCGGCCAGACCCTGCGCAATATCGCGCTCGACGTCCTCAAGCTCAGGGGACTGGATATCGCTCCGCTCATCTCGGTTTCGAGCAGCACCAGCGTCAAGCGATGCATAGAGGACGGTTTCGGCTTCGGCATTCTCCCGGCGTGGAGCGTGGGCAGCAGGGACACGCAGGTCTCCAGGCTGGCGCTGTCCGGATTGCCGCCCGTGCAGGTCTATTTCGGAATGGCGAGCTTTCTCCAGGACAACCCGGCGGTCCAGCATCTGTATCACTCCTGCCGGAGTGAATTCCTGCACGCGACCGACGTCTCCGACGTCTCGATTTGAATGCGCGGTCCGCTGTCCGGAAAACGGGCGTCCCGCAACGAGCGGACCCCGGGGCGCATCGGCCGCCCCGGGCCCGTGTCGCGAGGCTACCCGCCGTAGGGCATGAGGCCGACCGGCGATGTCCCGGAATAGTTGGCGTAGACGGTCTTCTTGCGCAGGAAGGCCTCCAGCCCGTGGACGCCGTCGTCGCCGCCGAGCCCGCTGTTGCGGTAGCCGTTGTGGAAGCCCTGCAGCGATTCCGGACCGACACGGTTGATGTAGACCTCGCCGAAGTTCACGTCGTTGACGGCGCGCATGATCTTCGAGAAGTCGTTCGTGAACAGATAGGCCGACAGGCCGTAGCGGCTGTCGTTGGCGATGGCGAGCGCCTCGTCGAAATCCGCGACCTTCATGATCGGCACGACCGGCCCGAAGATCTCGTCCTGCATGATCGGCATCGCCGGTTCGACGCCGGTCAGCACGGTCGGCGTCATCCAGTAGCCGCCCGCCACCGGCGGCGTGTCCGGGCGGCCGCCCTTGAGCACGGCCTCCGCACCCGCGCCGATCGCCGCCTCGACGATGCGCTCGACCTTCTCCAGCTCGCGGGCGGAAACCTTCGGGCCGAGGTCCGTCTGTTCCGACAGCGGGTCGCCGAGCCGCAGCGAGCGGCTCGCCGCGACGAACGTCTCCACGAACCGGTCATAGACGCGCGCGTGCACCAGCGTGCGCTCGTTGCAGATGCAGACCTGGCCGCAGTTCATGTAGCGCGAGGTGACGGCGGAGCGGACGGCGAGGTCTATGTCGGCGTCGTCCATGACGATGAAGGGCGCCTTGCCGCCGAGCTCCAGCGAGACCGGCACGAGATTGGCGGACGCCGTCGCCATGATGCGCTTGCCGGTCGGCACGCTGCCGGTCATGGTGATGAGGTTCACGTCCGGATGGGAGGTCAGCGCCTCGCCGATCTCCGCACCGCTGCCCGTCACGATGTTGACGACGCCGGCCGGCACGCCGGCCTTCTCGAACAGGCGCGCCATGTAGAGCGCGGAGAGCGGCGTCTCCTCGTGCGGCTTCAGCACGATCGTGTTGCCGGCGATCATCGACGGGGCGACCTTGCGGCTGACGAGGGCGGCCGGATAGTTCCACGGGATGATCGCCGCGACGACGCCGACGGGCACGCGCTGGATCCAGATCTGCTCGCCGCGCGCGTCCGAGGGCAGGATCTCGCCCTGGATGCGGCGGGCGAATTCCGCGTAGTAGGAGAAGAAGCCGGCCGCGCCGCCGATCTCGCCGCGCGCCTCGAGGATCGGCTTGCCCTGCTCCTGCACGACGATGCGGGCGAGCTCCTCGGCGTTCTCGGTGATCAGCGCGGCGATGCGCTGCATGATCGCGGCCCGTTCGAGCGGGGCGAGCGCCGCCCAGGCGGGCTGGGCCCTGCGGGCGGCGGCCAGCGCCTCGTGCGCCTGCTCGCGGCTCGCATCGGCGACGACGGCGAGCACCGTGCCGTTCGTCGGGTTGAACACCTCGCGCGAACCGCCGCGCCCCTCGACCCGGCGTCCGTCGACCAGCATCGCGTTCTGACTGTTGCTCATTGCGTTTCTCTCCCTGAAGATGTTGCGGTCACGCGACGGCGTCGCGCATGGCGGCGGGCCGCGCCAGATCGAGCGCATAGTCGATCGCCTCCAGCAGGCTGCTCGCCTGCGCCTTGCCGGTGCCGGCGATGTCGAAGGCCGTGCCGTGGTCGACCGAGGTGCGGATGACCGGCAGGCCGAGCGTGACGTTGACGCCGCTGAGCGCCGTCCACTCGCCGGTCGCCGTGTCGACACCGAAGCCGAGCAGCTTCACCGGAATATGCCCCTGGTCGTGATACATGGCGACGACGGCGTCGTACTGGCCGGCGCGCAGCTTGACGAAGACGGTGTCGCCCGGCACCGGGCCGTCCAGCCGGAAGCCGCGTGCACGATAGGCCTCCACCAGCGGCGCGGTGACGTCGATGTCGTGCCGGCCGAAGATGCCGCCCTCCCCGGCATGGGGATTGAGGGCGGCGATCGCGATGCGCGGCTCAGCGATGCCGAGGCTCTTCAGCGTGCGGTGCGTGAGATCGACCACCCGGCCGATGCGCTGCGGCGTCGCCTTCTTCGGCACCTCCTCCAGCGCGCAGTGGGTGGAGACGTGGGTGACGCGGAAATTCTCGTGCGCCAGCATCATCACGCTGTCGCGCACGCCGGTGAGATCGGCGAGAAGCTCGGTGTGACCGGCATAGTCGTGGCCGGCAAGATGCAGCGCCTCCTTGCTGAGCGGGGCCGTGACGATCGCCGTGACGGTGCCGGCGAGCGCCTGCTCGACGGCGATGCGCACCGCCTCGTAGGCCTGCTGGCCGCCCTCGGCGCTGACCTGGCCTATCTCGACGGGCCGGGCGAGGGGGGTCGTCGGCAGGATCGCCGCCGGCGGCGCCTTGGCGATCTCGTCGACGGTGATGGCGGGCGGCGCGGCCATGCCCAGCCGCCGGGCCGTCTCCTGCAGCGTGCCGACGTCGCCCACCAGAAGCAGCCGCAGGTCGCCCTCCGCCAGCCGGTCGGCGAAGGCGGCGAGCGCCTTGATGGAGATCTCCGGCCCGATCCCGGCCGGATCGCCGACGGTGATGGCTATGGTTCTTCTCTCCATTGTGTCTCTCACTTGATTATCAGGATTTTCGACCGGTCGATCGTCAGGAAGACGGCGGCGATCAGCACGGCGCCCTTGATGATGTTCTGCAGATAGGGGTCCATGCCGATCATGTTCATGCCGTTGGAGAGGATCGCGATGATCATCACGCCGAGCACCGTGCCGCGGATGCGGCCGATGCCACCGGTGAGCGGCGTGCCGCCGACGACCACGGCCGCGATCACGTCGAGCTCCAGCCCCTGGGCGAGCTGCGCCGTCGCCGCCATGGTGCGCGCGGCCTGCAGCAGGCCGGCAAGCCCGCAGAGCGTGCCGCACAGCACGAAGACGCCGAGCTTCACCCGGTTGACGGGAATGCCGCTCAGAAGCGCCACCCGCTCGCCGCCGCCGACGGCGCGCACCTCGCGGCCGAAGACGGTGTGGTTGAAGACGACCGCCACGACGAGGAGCGCGGCGAGCGCGATCAGCACGGAATGGGGGATGCCGAAGCTGCGCGACGCATAGACCTGCAGGAAGCCGGGATCGGAAATCGAGACGGGCGCGCCGCGCGTGTAGAGCAGCACGACGCCGCGGTAGATCACCAGCGTTCCGAGCGTGACGATGAAGGACGGGATCTTGCCGTAGGCGAAGAGCACGCCGTTGACGAGGCCGCAGGCGAAGCCGACGAGGACCGCCGGCATGACGGCGAAGGCGCCCATCTGGCTCGACGCGGCGGCCGCGGCAAGCGCGCTCAGCGCGACGATCGAGCCGACCGACAGGTCGATCGAGCCGTTGACGATGACGAAGGTCATCGCCAGCGCCGCCACCAGCAGCACCGTGCTCTGCTGCAGCACGATCAGGCCGTTGTTGACGGTGAGGAAGCGGTCGGACAGGAGGGCGAAGACGACGCAGAGCACGGCCAGCAGCAACACGGGAAACAGGTCCCGGATGCCGCGCCCGCCCGCAAGCTTCGCCGGCGGCGTCGCGACCGCCGCGGATTTCGCTACATCATCCACCTTACCACCTCCTCCTCCGAGGGCCTTGCGCCCGGCGCGAAGCGATGCGAGATCGCGCCCCGGCGCGTAACAATGATCTGGTCCGCCACGCCGATCAGCTCGGCGAGGTCCTCCGTCACCATGAGGATCGTCATGCCCTCGTCGGCGAGCTGCCGCATCAGCCGGTAGATCTCGGCCTTGGCGCCGACGTCGACGCCGCGCGTGGGATTGTTGAGCAGGAGCATCCGCGGCCCGGTCGCCAGGCACTTGCCGAGCACGACCTTCTGCATGTTGCCGCCGGAGAGCGACGACGTCGCCGCGTCGCGGCCTGCGGCCTTGATGCGCAGCCGGGCGATCATCTCGTCGGCCACCCGGCGCCCCGCCGGCCGGTCGACGAAGCCGCCCGCCGTCCTCGGGCGCGCCGCCATCGTCAGGTTCTCCTCGATCGCGAATTCCGGGATCAGCCCCTCGCCGGTGCGGTCGCCCGGCACGTAGGCGATGCCCTGGCGCCAGGCGTCGCGCGGGTCGCCCGGGCGGAACGGCTTGCCGTCGAAGGTCATCCGGCCGGAAAGCACCGGCTCGGCGCCCATGACCGCCTGCAGCATGGCGTCGCCGCCGGAGCCCTTGAGGCCGCCGATGCCGACGATCCGGCCGGCCGGCACGTCGAGCGAGACCGGGCCGAGGCCGGAGCGCGTGACGACGTCCTCGAAGGAGAGCTCGATGCGGGCCTCTTCCCGTGCGGGGGTCGCGGCCGGGAAGATGCCGCCGTCGAACTCGCGCCCGACCATCAGCTCGTGCAGCCGCCCCTCGCTCATGCCGGCGGCCTCGAAGCTGTCGACGAGCGCGCCGTCCTTCAGCACCACCAGCCGGTCGGAAATCTCGAAGACCTCGTTGAGGTGATGCGAGACGAAGGCGACGCCGTGGTCCTGGTCGCGCAGGTTGCGGATGACGGCGAGAAGCCGGTGCGCCTCGCGGTTGTTGAGGAAGGCCGTCGATTCGTCGAAGAAGACGAAGCGCGGCTTCGAGGCGAGCGCACGCGCCACCTCGACGGTCTTCAGCTGGCCGAGGTCGAGGCTGTCGATGTCGGCGGAAACGGAAATGCCGGAGTCCAGCCGGTCGAGGATCGCCTGCGCCTCCGCCTTCAGCTGCTTCCAGTCGACGAGGCCGAGCCGGCGGTAGCGGCGCAGCCGCCCGAGCATCACGTTCTCGGCGATGGTCAGCGAGCGGTTGACGTTGAGCTCCTGGAACACCAGCGCCACGCCCTGGGCCTCCGCCTCGGCGAGGCTTTTCGGCGCATAGGGCGCGCCCTCCAGCGTGACGGTCCCCGTGTCCCAGGGAAAGACGGCGGCGAGCGCCTTCAGCAGGGTCGACTTGCCGGCGCCGTTCTCGCCGACGAGCGAGACCACCTCGCCGCGGCGGAAATCGGCCGAGACGCCCGACAGCGCCTGCGAGGCGCCGAAACTCTTGGAAATGTCGCGAGCGGACAGCATGAAGGCCTCCCGGCCGGCCGGATGCGGGAGGAGAGCGGCAGGCGCTCTCCTCCCTCGGCAGGCTTTACTTGCTGTACTTCATCTCGAAGACGGCGCTTTCGGCATCCTTGTTGTAGGTCTGGGAATGCGCCTTGAAGTCATAGACGGGGACGCCGCCCGGGAAGTCGGCCTTGAACTGCGCCACGCGGTCCTGCGTCAGCGGCAGCAGCTCGAGCTTGATGTTCGCCTTCTCCGCCGGGACCTTGTGGCCGTTCAGATGGTCGTACATCGTCACGAGCGCGAAACCGCCCTGCAGCCAGTGGCCGCCGATGTCGAAGAGGAGCGAACCGGCCTCGACCGCGTCGATGTTCTCCGGGTTGAGGTCCATGCCGACGACGATGATGTCCTTGCCCGGCACCTTGCCGGCGCCGGTGATCGCCGCCATCACGCCCGTCGCCGTGCCGCCGTTCGCGGCCCAGACGCCCTGGACGTTGGGATTGCCCTGCCACAGGCTCTCGAACACGGTCTGCGAGGTGTCGCGCACGAAGTTGCCGTCGACCTCGCCGACGACCACGACCTCCGGATGGGCGTCGAGCGCATCCTGCAGGCCGGCGCGGCGGTCGATCGCGACCGAGGTGCCGGCGGTGCCGTTGACGACGGCGATGTACTTCTTGCCGTCGGCGGCCGGCTCGAGTGCCGCGAACAGCGCCTCGGCCATCTGCTTGCCGGCATCCCGGTCGCTCGGGCCGATGAAGGCGAGGTAGTTCGGGAACTGCTCGGTCTGCGGCGCGAAATCGGCATAGGTGTCGGTCAGGATGACCGGGATGTTGCTCTGGTTGGCGAGCGTCAGGCCCGGCACGGCCGTCGCCCAGTAGGGCGTGAAGATGATGCCGTCGACGCCCTGGGCGACGAGGTCCTCCAGGCTCTTGATCATCTGGTCGGGCTTGTTGTCGGCGTTGAGCACGACGAGCTCGACGCCGAGCTCGCCCGCGCCCTTCTTCATGAAGTCGACATAGGAATTCCAGAACTGCGCGTCCAGCGTCGGCACGACCACGCCGACCGTCGGTTCGTCCGCGGCCTGCGCCGGCGCGACAACGGCTGCGGCCGCCAGCATCAGGCCGGCCGCCATCGACTTGAGAAACGTTCTCATTCTATCTCCTCCACCTTCGGTGTCTCTGACGGAATCTGGCGTTCCGACGCCAGCCTTGCTCCACCCGTCTTCATTGTGCGTCAAAAACCTATCAAGTTTTTCCAAGCTGTCCAGCATGATTTGACGTAATTTGGATTCTTTTTGGAATTTTTTGGAACATCTTGACGAGACGGGCGATCACTCCCTACCCTCGCGCCAACCAGGAGGATCCCCGCCGCATGCTGCCCGCCAAACGACGCGCCCGTATCATCGAACTGCTGCGCACCGAGCACGCGGCCTCGCTGCGCGACATGGCGGAGGCGCTCGACAGCTCGCTGTCCACCGTGCGCCGCGACGTCGAGTACCTGTGCGAGACGGGGCTCCTGCAGCGCACCCACGGCGGCGCGCTCCTGGAGCCGACCGCGCTGAAGACGCTGGAGCCGACGCCGGAGATCGCCTCGGCCATCGCCAGCGCCGAGAAGCAGGCGATCGGCCGGCGGGCCGCCGCGATGATCCAGCCCGGCCAGACGGTGATCTTCGACAGCGGCACGACGACGGCGGCGGCCGCCGTCTCGGCGCGCGAGCGCAACGTGCCCTTCACCGCCGTCACCAACGACCTGACGATCGGCTCCGTGCTCTCCGGCAACGCCGCCATCCACACGACCGTGACGGGCGGGTACGTGCGGCCCGGGTCGGCCACGCTGCTCGGCGCGGGCGCGATGCAGACGCTCACGCGGCTGCGCGCCGACATCGCCTTCATCGGCACGCATGCGCTGACGCAGGAGGCGCTGTCCGACACGTCGATCGAGCTCGCCGAGATCAAGAGCACGATCCTGCGCGCCGCCGACCGCGTCGTGCTGCTCGCCGACAGCGGCAAGTTCTTCAGCACGTCCTTCTGCACCTTCGGCCGGCTCGTCGACGTCCACCTCATCATCACCGACAACAAGCTGCCGCCCGAGCATGCCGCCGCCATCCGCGCCCTCGGCATCCCGCTCGAGATCGTCGAGAGCGCGCCCGTCGGCCTCAGGGGCGTCGCGTGAGCCGGCTGCGGCTCGTCGCCGACGACCTCACGGGCGCGCTCGACAGCGGCTGCGCCTTCGCCGATCCGGCCGCGCCGGTGCGCGTCGCCGTTCCGGGCCGGGCGCTGCCGGCGGGAGACAGGCTCGCCGTCAGCACGGAATCGCGCGACATGGACGAGGCCGCAGCCGTGGCCGCCGTCGCGGCCGCGGTGCGCGCCTTCGCCGGCGCGGGTCCCGATACCCTCTGGTTCAAGAAGATCGACAGCGTGATGCGCGGCCACCCCTTCGCCGAGACGAAGGCAGCCTTCGAGGCGGGCGGCTTCTCCGGCTGCGTCTTCGCCCCCGCCTATCCGGACATGGGGCGGATCACCCGCGACGGCCGGCAATACGTGACGGGCGGGACCGGCGACCCCGTGCCCGTCGGGCCGGGCTTCCGCGAGGCCTTCGGCCGGCTCGGCCTCGCCGTGACCCTCGTCGACGCCGACCGGCAGGAAGTCTTGCGCGAGCAGGTGGCGCGCCTGAGGCAGGCGAAACCGCAGGGCAGGACGCTGTGGGTCGGCACCGGCGGCCTCGCCGCCGTCCTCGGGAAGGCGCGGGCGCCCACCCCCTTCCCGCCCGTCCGCGGCGTGATCGTCGGCACCAACCATCCCGCGACGCGCGCGCAGGTCGCAAGCGCGCTTGCCGACGGCACCGTGGCGGAAGGCATCCCGACCGGTGACAGGCCCCGGCTGCTCGCCCCCGCCCTGACGGCCACGGACGCCGCCGCGACGCACCGTATTCTGCGCCGCCACCTGCCGGAAATCGACGTGTCCGACCCGGAGGAGACGTCCTTCGTCGTCACCGGCGGCGACACGCTCTCGATCGTGCTCGACACGACGGGCGCTGACTTCCTGGAATGCATCGGCGAGGCGGCGACCGGCGTGCCGGTCTCCCGGATCAGCGGCGGCCGATGGCACGGCGTCACCATCCTGTCGAAGTCCGGCGGCTTCGGCGACGCTGCCCTGTTTTCCCGGCTGGTCGCCCGGACGGACGGGCCGGGCCGGCGCGAATCCGCGCGATCCCTCCTCTAGCCGCCTGTCCCGAAAAGCCGGGCGATACGCGGCGCCGCGGAGCGCTAAGCTTCGTTTTCGTCGGTTTTCTGGTGATTGCAGCCGCCTTCCGATTCCCGATCCGATTGTGCCTATTGCCCGCCTGCGCCCGGCCGGGCAGAGTGCCGCCATGTGGCCGATCTACGTCATCAACCTCGACCGGGTCCCCGCGCGTCTGGCCGAAAGCCGCGCCCGGCTCGACGCGGCGGGGCTCGCCTTCCGGCGCGTGCGCGCCGTCGACGGCCGCATGCTCACGGAGGACCAGCTGCGCCGGGTCGGCGCGCCGCGGCCGCGCTTCGCCAAGCGCCCGGTGACGCCCGCCGAGGTCGCCTGCTTCCTCAGCCATCGCAAGGCCTGGGCGGAGATCGCCGCCGGCGACGCGCCGGTCGCGGTCGTGCTGGAGGACGACTTCGTCCTGGAACCCGGCGCCGCCCGCATCCTGGAGCGGCTCGCCCGGCTTCCCTGCACATGGGACATGCTGAAGCTCTACAGCGACGGCGCGCGCCCGATGGTCGAGGCCGTCCCGCTTGCCGGCGGCTACCGCATCGGCACGCCGCTGGTCCTGCCGCCCACGACCGTCGCCTATGCCATCACCCGCCCCGCCGCGCGCGCGCTCACCGCCCTGCCGCCGTCGATCGCCTGGCCGATCGACCTCTACCTCAAGCGCTGGTGGGAGCACGGCGCCTCGATCAAGGTGGTGGAGCCGGCGGTGGTGCGCCCGGACGAGCGGCACGGGCTGACGAGCAGCATCGACGAGAGCCGCAGGCGCATGCGCGCCAACGTCGTGCTGCGCTTCCTGCGCAACGCGGCCTATCAGCTCGATTTCCGCTACAGGATGCACCGCTACGCCGCGATGCGCGCGACCAGGCCGCGCTGGCCGGAGACGGAGCCGGAGGGGAGCGGCGGCGCATGACCGAGGCCCTCCGGCGGACCATCCTGGCGACGCTCGCGGATGCGGCGGCCGCCGGCCCCTATGCGCTGATCGACTATCCCAACTATCTCAATCCCGGCGACGCGGCGATCTGGCTCGGCGCGCGGCGTGCGCTCGAAGCGATCAACGGCCGCCCGCCCGCCTATGCGGCGACGCTGCGCGGCTTTTCGCCCGCGCGCTGCCGGGCGGCCATCGGCGGGGGAACGGTCTATTTCCTCGGCGGCGGCAATTTCGGCGACCTCTACCCGCGCCACCAGCGCCTGCGCCTCGACGTGCTGCGCGCGCTGCCCGGCAATCCGGTCGTCCACCTGCCGATGAGCTGCGCCTTCGCGCCGGCGCCGGACGAGGCGCTGCTCGCCGAGACGCGCGCGCTCTATCGCGACCGCCCGTCGACGCGCCTCTTCGCCCGCGACCGCCGCGCCCGGTCGGAGCTGCAGGAGCGCTTGGGGCTCGACGCCGTAACCTGCCCGGATCTCTGCCACCTGCTTTCCCTCGCCGCCCCGCCGCCGTGTCGGGACCTCGTCCGGCTGATGCGCCGCGATCCGGAAGCCGCGGGCCCTTCGACCGGTCCGGCGCGGGACTGGCGCGACATGCCCGGCCAGCGCCTTGCCAACCGGCTGGGGAAGCTGCTGCTTGCCGCCGCGCCGGCGAGATTGGCGTTGACGGCGCAGGACGGGGTCGCCACGAGAAAGGTGAACCATGCCGTCGCCGCGCTCGCGCGGGGCCGCGCGGTGGAGACGGACCGGCTGCACGCGGCCCTCCTCGCCGCCGCGATCGGCCGCGAAGTCCTGCTGCACGACAATGCGACGGGAAAGGTGCTGGCCTACCGCGAGACCTGGGCGGCGCTGCTGCCCGATCTCTTCCGCCCACAGTGAGACGACGAGATGGCGAGACGAAGACCCGCAGCGAGACTGAGCGTCCACACCTCGGCGGACGGGCTGCGCCGCACCGTGCATTCCGGCCCGCTCGCCCCGCCCGTCTGGTTCGAGCGGAACCGGCCGGGGCCGGGCCTCGCGGCCGGCCCGGTCGCCCCGGATTTCGCGCTCGTCGCCCTCCTCCCCCATGCGATGAAGGCCGGCTACGATATCGAGCCCGACTTCGCCGTCGACCGCACGCTGCTGGAAGGCCTGGCGCACTACCAGGAGGTCTGGCACCGCTGGCGGCCGGACGTCTTCGCCGAGAAGATCGCCATCCGCGCCGAGCCGGTCGAGCGCGTCACCGCCTCGCCAGCCGAGAGGCGCCGGGCCGTCGCCGCCTTCTCCGCGGGCGTCGACAGCAGCTTCACCCTGCTGCGCCATGCCGGCGGCACGGACTGGCCCGGCCGGCGCGATCTCGCATCCGCCGTCATGGTGCACGGCTTCGACATGCCGCTTTCCGCCGCGGAGGGCTTCGCGCGGCTGAGCCGGCGGGGCGAGGCGATCGCCGGCGAGCTCGGCGTCGACTTCTTCACGCTGCGCACCAACTGGCGCGAGACGGCGCCGAACTGGCAGATGAGCTTCGGCGCGGGGCTTGCTGCCGTGCTGCAACAATTTTCGGCCGGCCACGGGACAGGGCTGATCGCCACCGAGGAGGCCTACGACAACGCCTTCACGATCTGGGGCAACAGCTTCTGGAACGACCGGTTCTTCTCGCGCGGGGACTTCCGCATCGAATCGGACGGCGGCGCCTACGACCGCATCGACCGCATCTCGGCACTCGCAAGCCGCCCGGCGATCCTCGCGCAGCTCTCCGTCTGCTGGGCGGGACCGCGCAGCGGCGACAATTGCGGCACCTGCGCCAAATGCGTGCTCACCAAGCTCAACTTCACCGTCGCCGGCGTGCGCGACCCCTGGCCGTTCCCGGAGCCGCTCGACGCCGCCCAGGTCGCGGCGATGCCGATCGGCACCGCCTGGCAGGCCCGTTTCCTCGCCCTGATCGAGCGGCGGCTCGCAGCGCTTCCGGCGCCCGACCCCGTCCTGCTCGAGGCGATCCGCGCCCGGCTCGCCCGCGCCGCCCGCGAGAACGGCCACGGCGCGGCCATCGACCTGCCGAAGATCGCTCGTCCCAAGCCGAAATGGAAGCGCGCCGGCGCCCGCGCCATCGACAGGCTGAAACGCCTGCGGCGCTGACCGCCGCTCAGATCGGCCGGCCGACGAGCATGCGCGGATGGCCGCTGCCGGCCGTTCCCTCCGCCTGGCGGATGAAGAAGGATTTGAGGCCCGGCAGGCGGTCGACGAGGCCGAGGCCGACGTCGCGCAGCACGCGCAGCGGCGTCACGTCGTTGGAGAACAGCCGGTTCAAGACGTCGGTGGTGACGCCCATGCGGACCGTGTCGAAGCGGCGCCATTGCTCGTAGCGCTCCAGCACCGACAGCGCGCCGATGTCGAGCCCCAGCCGGTCGGCCTCGACGATCGTCTCGGCGAGCGCCGCCACGTCCTTGAAGCCGAGGTTGAGCCCCTGGCCCGAGATCGGGTGGATGCCGTGCGCCGCGTCGCCCGCCAGCGCGAAGCGCGGCGCGACGAAGGCGCGCGCGAGCGTCAGGCCGAGCGGGAAGGCACGGCGGCCGCCGACGACCTTCAGCGCCCCGAGCTTGTGGCCGAAGCGGCGCTCCAGCTCCTCCTCGAAGACGAGGTCGTCGCTCTCGACGAGGCGGCGGGCGTCCTCCGTGCGCTCGGTCCAGACCAGCGAGGAGCGGTTGCCGGTGAGCGGCAGCGTGGCGAAGGGGCCGGCCGGCAGGAAATGCTCCTCCGCCGTGCCCTCGTGCGGGCGCTCGTGCTCCACCGTGGTGACGATGCCGGACTGGCCGTAGTCGAAGCGGACGGTCCTGATGCCGGCTATGTCGCGCAGCTTCGAGCGCACGCCGTCGCAGGCGACGAGAAGCCGCGTCTCGCGCATCGTACCGTCGGAGAGGCCGACGGTCGTGGCGTGCTGGCCGGTCGTAAAACCCTCCGCGGAGGTCGACCAGCGGACCGGGATGCCGAGCCCCTCGGCCTGGCGCAACAGGCTGCCGGTGATGGCGCGGTTCGATACCATGTGGGCGAAAGGCTCGCCGTCGTCGCCCGATCCCGCGCCTTCGAAGGTGAGGAAGACGGGGCGGACGGGATCGGCCGTGCGCGAATCGGTGATGACCATGCGGCGGATCGGCTCCGCCTCGGGCGCGACCTCCGGCCAGACGCCGAGCACGCCGAGCAGGTTGCGCGCGGCCGCGACGATGGCGAAGGCCCGATCGTCGCGCTGCCAGGCGGCTTCCGGGGCGCCGTCCACCACTTCGACGGCAAGATGCGGCGCGGCCTTCTTGACGGCGACCGCCAGCGACAGGCCGACATAG
This sequence comes from Shinella pollutisoli, assembly GCF_024609765.1. Taxonomy (GTDB): domain Bacteria; phylum Pseudomonadota; class Alphaproteobacteria; order Rhizobiales; family Rhizobiaceae; genus Shinella; species Shinella pollutisoli. Next base: position 231,302 of record NZ_JANFDG010000003.1, on the reverse strand, counting down.
CCGCCACCGGCGACAAGCACGTCGAGCGTCGGCAGATCGGACATGGGCGTTCTCCTGATGGGCGGCTTGAGGTCTTCAAGCCCCCTATATAGAGGAGGACGAACCCCTTTCCTACCTCCGGAGCCCGCCCAGATGTCGCGCCAGCCCCCGCCGAACCCCGCCATGGATGTCCTCCTGCGCACGCTCGACCTCAAGCGGGTGGAGAAATCGCTGTTCCGCGGCGAGAGCCCGCAGGTCGGCTGGCAGCGGGTGTTCGGCGGCCAGGTGATCGCCCAGGCGCTGGTGGCGGCGACCCGCACGGTCGGCGCCGACCGCTTCGTCCATTCGCTGCACGCCTATTTCGTGCTGCCCGGCGATCCGTCCGTGCCGATCGTCTACGACGTCGAGACGATCCGCGACGGCGGCACCTTCGCGACGCGCCGCGTGGTCGCCGTGCAGCACGGCAAGCCGATCTTCTTCATGACCGCCTCCTTCCAGGTCGACGAGCCGGGCTTCGAGCACCAGACGGCGATGCCCGACGTGCCGCCGCCGGAAAGCCTGCCGGACGAGGCGGAGATGCGCGCAACGCTGCTGGCAAAGGCGCCGGAGCCCATCCGCGCCTATTGGGAACGGCCGCGGCCGATCGAGCTCCGTCCCCTCTCGTTCGACCGCTACCTCTCGGGCCGCCGGCAGGCGCCGCGGCAGGACGTCTGGATGCGGACGACCGGGCCGGTGCCTGAGGACCGCGGCCTGCGCGCGGCCGTGCTTGCCTACCTTTCGGACATGACGCTGCTCGACACGGCGCTCGCCGCCCACGGCACCTCGATCTTCGACCGCTCGCTGCAGATCGCCAGCCTCGACCACGCCATGTGGTTCCATCGCCCGGCGCCGCTCGACGACTGGCTGCTCTACAGCCAGGACAGCCCCTGCACCTCCGGCGGGCGCGGCCTGACGCGAGGGGGCATCTTCAGCCGCTCCGGCACACTCGTCGCCTCGGTCGCCCAGGAGGGGCTGATTCGGAAAAAGGCAAAGGGCTAAATTTTAGTCACGACCTTTGGTAAGACTTATTTTTAGGCATATGCTCCGGCGATTTTTTGTCACCCGCCGGGAGAGATTTATTTTTCCCTTAAATTTCAGAAAGTTAGCCCGAACCGTCGAATCTGGCACGCCCCTTGAATGTACCCGTCCAGTCGTTGTGGCCGCTCCGGCGGCAACGGCAAGGAGAGACGGCCCCGGCTGGGGACACGAACGAAGGATGGGAAACCAGATGAAAATTGTGATGGCCATTATCAAGCCGTTCAAGCTCGATGAGGTTCGCGAAGCCCTCACCGCGGTCGGTATCCAGGGCCTGACCGTGACGGAAGTGAAAGGCTACGGACGCCAGAAGGGGCACACGGAAATCTACCGCGGCACCGAATATGCCGTGAGCTTCCTGCCGAAGCTGAAGGTCGAGATCGCCGTGCCGGGCGACCTTGTCGACAGGGCCGTCGAGGCGATCGCGTCCGCCGCCAAGACCGGCCAGATCGGCGACGGCAAGATCTTCGTCTACGCCATCGACCATGCCGTGCGCATCCGCACGGGCGAAACCGATTCCGAAGCGCTCTAAAGCAAACGGCAGATCAGGGAGCATTTTCAATATGTCGTCCAAGTCCATCATCAACGCACTCGCCCGCGCCGGCACCGCCGCCGCGGCCCTGCTCGCCCCGGTCGCAGCCCTTGCGCAGGAGGCCACGGAAGCGGCCCCCGAGGCGGCCCCGGAAGCCGCGGTCTCGGCGATCAACTCCGGCGACACCGCCTGGATGCTGACCTCCACCGTCCTCGTCCTGTTCATGATCCTGCCGGGCCTGGCCCTCTTCTACGGCGGCCTCGTGCGCGCCAAGAACATGCTGTCGGTGCTCATGCAGTGCCTGGTCGTCTCCAGCGTGATCATGATCGTCTGGGTCGTCTACGGCTACAGCCTCGCCTTCTCCAACGGCGGCGGCCTCAATGCCTTCGTCGGCGGCTTCGAGAAGCTGTTCCTTTCCGGCGTGACGCCGGACAGCGCCTCCGGCAGCATCCCGGAATACGTCTTCATCTCCTTCCAGATGACCTTCGCCTGCATCACGCCGGCGCTGATCGTCGGCGCCTTCGCCGAGCGCATCCGCTTCTCGGCGGTCATCCTCTTCACCGCGCTCTGGGTCACCTTCGTCTATTTCCCGATCGCCCACATGGTCTGGTCGGGTGACGGCGCGCTGATCTGGGACTGGGGTGCGCTCGACTTCGCCGGCGGCACGGTCGTCCACATCAATGCCGGTGTTGCGGGCCTCGTCGGCGCGATCATGGTCGGCAAGCGCACCGGCTACGGCAAGGACATGATGGCGCCCCACTCGATGACGCTCACCATGGTCGGCGCGAGCATGCTGTGGGTCGGCTGGTTCGGCTTCAACGCCGGCTCGGCGGTCTCGGCCGGCGGCGGCGCGGGCCTTGCCATGATCAACACCTTCACCGCCACCGCGGGCGCCGTCGTCGCCTGGTGCCTGATCGAGAACTCCGCCCGCGGCAAGGCCTCGATGCTCGGCGCCGTCTCCGGCGTCATCGCCGGCCTCGTCGCCGTCACGCCCGCCGCCGGCTCCGTCGGCCCGATCGGCGCGATCGTGCTCGGCGCCGTCGCCTCGGCCGCCTGCTACTTCGGCGTCTCGGTGATCAAGAACCGGTTCGGCTACGACGACACGGCCGACGTCTTCGGCGTCCACGGCATCGGCGGCATCGTCGGCGCGCTCGGCACCGGCATCTTCGCGTCGAGCTCGCTCGGCGGCGTCGGCTATGCGGAGGGCGTCTCCATGGACGGCCAGGTCTGGGTGCAGTTCATCTCCGTCGTCTTCACCATCGTCTGGTGCGGCGTGATCTCGGCGATCCTCTACAAGATCGTCGACGTCGTCGTCGGCCTGCGCGTGCCGGTCGAGGCCGAGCGCGAGGGCCTGGACCTCTCCTCCCACGGCGAAGCCGCCTACCACTCCTAGGGCGGCCGGCGGCGCAAGAGGCGCCGCCCGTTTCCTCCCGGCCCGGACCCCGCGTCCGGGCCGTTTTCGTTTCGGGGCGGCATGGTTAACACGCCATTAAGCCTTCCTTCGTAGGGTGCGAAAACGGACGCCGCCGCGAATCGCTCGGGACGGTGCGACCGCGACGGCATTGGCACGGGCTGGAACCATGGGCAGAAGCATTTCGGCAGGACTGGACAATCGGCACGACCGCTTCGTTCTCTCGGCGTTCGTCTGGCGGCAGATGCAGATCCTCCTCGGGCTGGCGATCTTCCTCGGGCTGGCGCTCGCCGTCGCCGCGCTCTCCACCTGGAACGTCTCCGACCCAAGCCTCTCCTACGCCTCCAGCGGCGAGCCGGCCAACATCCTCGGCTATCCCGGCGCCGTCTTCGCCGATCTCTTCATGCAGTTCTTCGGCCTTGCCAGCGTGATCGCGCTCCTGCCGGTCGTCGCCTGGGGCCTCGGGCTCGTCAGCGGCCGGCGCTTCAGCCGCCTGCCGCAGCGCGCGGCCGCCTGGTTCGGCGGCGCCATCCTCGCCTCCGCGGCGTTGAGCTGCGCGCCGGTCACCGTCACCTGGCCGCTGCCGAACGGGCTCGGCGGCGTCTTCGGCGACATGATCCTGCGCTTCCCCGCCCTCTTCACCGGCGCCTATCCGACCGGCACCTTCGCCATCGTGCTCGGCGCCGTCGTCGCGCTGCCGGCGCTCTGGTGCCTGCTCTATTCCGCCGGCATCCTCGGCGCATCCGCCATCGACGACGAGGAGGACTTCGCCCCCGTGCCGGCCCAGAGCCGCGCCCGCACCGTCGTCGAGGACGACGAGGCGGAGGATCGCGAGGGCCCGCTCACCCTTCTCGCCGGTGCGGCGACCCATGCCTGGTATACCGGCCAGGCGCGCCTGCGCCGGCTCTTCGGCCTTTCCGGCCGGCATCGCCGGGCGCGCGGCATCGAGCAGCCCTACGACTTCAACGAGGACGAGTTCGGCACGCTGAACGAGCCGGTGCGCGCCCGCGGCACCGCGCGCGTCGAGCCGTCGCTGGAGCCCGGCCTGCGCCGCGCCGTCACCGCGCCGCCGATGGACGACGACCTGCCCTTCGACCTCGACGACGACCCGCTGCCGCGCCCGAGCGGCATCCTGCCCGACGACGAGGACGACGATCCGGCCGCCGACTGGGCGCCGCGCCGCGCGCCGGCACGCCAGCAGATGCCGCTTTCCGGCTCCCGCGTCGTCGCCCCCGCCGCCCGGCCGAAGCCCGGCCAGCGCGTCGAGCGCGAGGCGCAGACCTCCTTCGTCGGCCCAGACGGCTTCCAGCTGCCGCCGATCCACCTGCTCGCCGAGCCGAAAGGCCCCGTGCGCGACGCCACGCTCTCCGCCGACGCGCTGGAGCAGAACGCCCGCATGCTCGAAGGCGTGCTGGAGGACTTCGGCGTCAAGGGCGAGATCATCCATGTCCGCCCCGGCCCGGTCGTCACCCTCTACGAGCTGGAGCCGGCGCCCGGCATCAAGTCGTCCCGCGTCATCGGCCTTGCCGACGACATCGCCCGCTCGATGAGCGCGATTGCCGCCCGCGTCGCCGTCGTGCCCGGCCGCAACGCCATCGGCATCGAGCTGCCGAACCAGGGCCGCGAGATGGTGTTCCTGCGCGAGCTGATCGCGTCGCGCGACTTCGAGGGCTCGAAGGCGAAGCTCGCCATGGCGCTCGGCAAGACGATCGGCGGCGAGCCGGTCATCACCGACATCGCCAAGATGCCGCACCTGCTCGTCGCCGGCACCACCGGCTCGGGCAAGTCGGTCGCCATCAACACCATGATCCTGTCGCTGCTCTACCGGATGAAGCCGGAGCAGTGCCGGCTGATCATGATCGACCCGAAGATGCTGGAGCTCTCCGTCTACGACGGCATCCCGCATCTGCTCTCCCCCGTCGTCACCGACCCGAAGAAGGCCGTCGTCGCGCTGAAATGGACGGTGCGCGAGATGGAGGAACGCTACAAGAAGATGTCGAAGATCGGCGTGCGCAACATCGACGGCTTCAACAGCCGCGTCGAGCAGGCGCGCGAGAAGGGCGAGGCGATTACCCGCACCGTCCAGACCGGCTTCGACCGCCAGACCGGCGAGGCGACCTACGAGACCGAGGAATTCGACCTCCAGCCGATGCCCTACATCGTCGTCATCATCGACGAGATGGCCGACCTGATGATGGTCGCCGGCAAGGACATCGAGGGCGCGGTGCAGCGGCTCGCGCAGATGGCGCGCGCGGCCGGCATCCACGTCATCATGGCGACCCAGCGCCCCTCGGTCGACGTCATCACCGGCACGATCAAGGCGAATTTCCCGACCCGCATCTCCTTCCAGGTGACGTCGAAGATCGACAGCCGCACCATCCTGGGCGAACAGGGCGCCGAGCAGCTCCTCGGCCAGGGCGACATGCTCTACATGGCCGGCGGCGGGCGCATCCAGCGCGTCCACGGCCCCTTCGTGTCGGATGCCGAGGTGGAGGCCGTGGTGGCGCATCTGAAGACGCAGGGCGCGCCGCAATATCTCGACGCGATCACCGCGGACGACGACGAGGACGGCGACATCGGCGGCGGCCCGGCCGGCACGGCGAACCTCGACGATTCCGACGATCCCTACGACCAGGCGGTCGCCGTGGTGCTGCGCGACGGCAAGGCGTCGACCTCCTATATCCAGCGCCGTCTCGGCATCGGCTACAACCGCGCCGCCTCGCTGATCGAGCGGATGGAGCAGGAGGGCCTGATCGGCCCGGCCAACCACGCCGGCAAGCGCGAGATCCTGGTGCCGACGGAAGACGAGATCTCGGCGCGCTGACGCCATCATGGCGCCGCCTTTGGCGGGCATCAGAACGACATGAAGGAGACCGACATGATCCGAACCGAATCGGGCCGCGCAGGCACGGCCCTCACCCGTCGCGGCTTCACCGGCCTTTTCGCCTTCGCGCTGGTCGCGGGCCTCTCCGCGCTCGTTCCCGCCGATGCCTCGGCGCAGGCCGGCGGCGCCGCGCAGAAGATCGCCGACCACTTCGCCTCGGTGAAGACGATGATGGGCGAGTTCGTGCAGTTCGGCCCGCGCGGCGAGCAGACCGGCGGCAAGTTCTACATCAACCGCCCCGGCAAGATCCGCTTCAACTACGAGGACCCCTCGCCGATGCGCGTCATCGCCGACGGCAAGTCGGTGGTGATCGGCAACCGCAAGCTCAAGACCTGGGACATCTACCCGCTCTCCAAGACCCCGCTCAACCTGCTGCTCGGCGAGAAGATCGACCTCTCGGCCAAGATGGTGCGCTCGGTCAAGGAGGAGGCGGACCTCACCACCATCGTGCTCGGCGACAAGACCATGTTCGGCGATTCGACCATCACCATGATGTTCGACCCGAAGACCTACGACCTGCGCCAGTGGACGATCACCGACGCGCAGGGCAAGGACACGTCCGTGATGATCTTCAACGTCCAGACCGGCGTGCCGCTGGACGACAAGGTCTTCGCCATCCCCTATGACGAGGTGCGCAACCGCGGCTCGAAGTGAGGTTTTCGTTTCCGTTTGCCGCCCCATGCGCTAAGACGCCCCCGAACAGCAGGGGGCGTTGAATGGCACTTTCGATCGCGACGTGGAACATCAACTCGGTGCGGCTGCGCATGCCGCTCGTCGAGCATTTCCTGAAGACCTGGTCGCCCGACATCCTGTGCCTGCAGGAGACCAAGTGCCCGAACGACCTCTTTCCGATGAAGCCGCTGAAGGCGCTCGGCTACGAGCACATCGTCATCCACGGCCAGAAGGGCTATCACGGCGTCGCCACCGTCTCGCGCCTGCCGCTCACCGAGCTCGTCGAGCGGCGCGACTATTGCGGCGTCGGCGACGCGCGCCACGTCTCCGTGCTCTTCCACCACCGCGGCAAGTCGATCCGGCTGCATAATTTCTACGTGCCGGCCGGCGGCGACGAGCCGGACCGCACGATCAACCCGAAATTCGGCCACAAGCTCGATTTCATCGAGGAGATGAAGCTCCTGCACGCCGAGGCCGAAGCCGGCATCTCCTCGATCCTCGTCGGCGACCTCAACATCGCGCCGCTCGAGCACGACGTCTGGTCGCACAAGCAGCTCCTGAAGATCGTCAGCCACACGCCGGTGGAGACCGCGGGCCTCATCGAGGTGATGACGAAGGGCGCCTGGGTCGACCTGATGCGCCGCAAGGTGCCGGCGCAGGAGAAGCTCTACACGTGGTGGAGCTACCGCGCCGCCGACTGGGCGGCCGCCGACAAGGGCCGCCGCCTCGACCACATCTGGTCCTCGGCCGACCTGGAGCCGCATCTCGCCGGCATTTCGGTGATTCGCGAGGCCCGCGGCTGGGAACGGCCGTCCGACCATGTGCCGGTGATCGCCGAATTCATCTTCTGATCATCGTTTCAGGCAAACCGCCCCGCAAGCCCGCGGATCCCGTCGATCATCGCGGCGAGGTTCTCCCGGATGCGCGCGTCGACCATCAGCGCCACGTCCGGATATTCCTCCAGCATGCGCCGGAAGAGCGGGCGGTTGATGCGGATCACCTCGCCGTCGGTGAGCGCGGTCGCCGTGTATTTGCGCTCGACGGCCGAGATCATCGCGATTTCCGAGAGCAGCGTGCCTTCGCCCGCCTCTCCCTCCTCGCGCAGCGAGCCGTCGCGGGCGGTCGAGGTCAGCCGGAAGATGCCGCTCGCCACCACGAAGCCGCAATCGGCCGAGGCGCCCTCGCGGAAGAGGGTCTGCCCCTCGACCAGTCGCCGGCGCTCGGCGCCGAACGCCATCAGCCGGAGCTTGTCGTCGGAAAAGCCGGCGAAGAGCGGCACGCGGGAAAGAAGGGCGATGTCGTCGCTGAGAGCCACGGCGGGCGCTCCTTACTTACGTCTCAGGGGACAATCTTGTAGCCGCCGTTCTCTGTCACGAGAATCTCCGCATTGGAAGGGTCCCGCTCGATCTTCTGCCGGAGACGGTAGACATGGGTCTCCAGCGTGTGCGTCGTCACGCCGGAATTGTAGCCCCAGACCTCCTCCAGCAGCACGTCGCGCGTCACCACCTTCTGGTCGGCGCGGTAGAGGTAGCGGATGATCGCCGCCTCCTTCTCCGTCAGGCGGATCTTCTGGCCGCTCTCGGTGGTGAGCAGCTTCTGTCCGGGCTTGAACGTGTAGGGGCCGACGCTGAAGGTCGCGTCCTCGCTGCTCTCGTGCTGGCGCAGCTGCGCGCGGATGCGGGCGAGCAGCACGGCGAAGCGGAAGGGCTTCGTCACGTAGTCGTTGGCGCCCGCCTCCAGGCCGAGGATCGTGTCCGAATCGGTGTCGTGGCCGGTCAGCATGACGATCGGCGCCTTGAAGCCGCCCTTGCGCAACAGCTTCACCGCCTCGCGCCCGTCCATGTCGGGCAGGCCCACGTCCATGATCAGCAGGTCGACCTGGGTAGCCCGCGCCGTCTGCATGCCCTTGGCGGCCGTCGTCTCCTCCAGCGTGCCGAACTCCTCGTAGAGCGAGAGCTGTTCCACGAGGGTCTCGCGAAGGTCGTCGTCGTCGTCGACAAGAAGGATCGTGCGGGATGTCATGCTTTACCTCTCGGCATTCCTCTGGAAAGTAGGTGAATCGACGCTTTTGGCAAGTGCGCTGATGGCGCAGGCAAGAGAGGCGCGAGCGAGGCGGGCAAGCATGAAGGCGATCAAATCCCCTGAACATTTCGTGAAGACCGTCCTCGTCCGCCCGGCGTCCGGCCGCAGGAGCCGGGCGATCCTCCAGTTCGGCCCGCTCCGCATCCCGGCGGCGATCGGCCGCAGCGGGCGCACGAGCCGCAAGCGGGAGGGCGACGGCGCGACCCCGATCGCCGCCATGGCGCTGCTCTCCGGCTTCCTGCGCGGCGACCGCGTCGACAGGCCGCCGACGGCGCTGCCGCTTCGCCGCATCGCCCCGTCGATGCTGTGGTGCGACGCGCCGGACCATCCGTGCTACAACCGCCTCGTGCGCGCGCCCTTCCGCCCGAGCCACGAGGAGATGCACCGGGCGGACGGGCTCTACGACCTCTGCCTCGTGCTCGACTGGAACGTCACCGGGCGCCGGCGCCATCGCGGCTCGGCGATCTTCCTCCACCTCATCCGTCCCGGCTACGAGCCGACCGCCGGCTGCATCGCCATTGCGCGGCGCGACATGGTTCGCATCCTGCCGCATCTTCGGCGCGGCACGGTCGTGCGCATCCTGTGACGGCTTTTTCACAGGCCGCCCCGATGCAATCGCCGGCAGCCTTCCCTATATCAGGACCGACCGTCGCCGGGCTGCAAGGCGCCACGGGAAGCCCCTCACGGGCTCAAGCACGCCATCATTTTTCATGGAGACTTTCCGATGATCGATCAACCGACCATTGCCTTTCACGACGGGAACCGCATTCCGCAGGTGGGCCTCGGCGTCTGGCGGACGCCCAACGACACCGCCGTCAACGCCGTCAGGGTGGCGCTCGAGACCGGCTACCGCCATATCGATACCGCCGCGATCTACGAGAACGAGGAGGGCGTCGGCGAGGGCATCCGCGCCTCCGGCGTCGCCCGGCAGGACATCTTCCTCACCACCAAGCTGTGGAATTCCAATCAGGGCTTCGATTCGACGCTCGCCGCCTTCGACGCCAGCCTGAAGCGCCTCGGCACCGACTACGTCGACCTCTACCTCATCCACTGGCCGGCGCCGCAGCGCGACCGCTACGTCGATACCTGGAAGGCCTTCATCCGGCTGAAGGAGGAAGGCCGCGTCCGCTCCATCGGCGTCTCCAACTTCAACCCGCCGCACATCGAGCGCATCGTCGGCGAGACGGGCGTGATGCCGGTCATCAACCAGATCGAGCTCCATCCCGACTTCCCGCGGAAGGAGGAACGCGCCTTCCACCAGAAGCACGGCATCGTCACCCAGTCCTGGAGCCCGCTCGGCCAGGGCCAGCTCCTGGAGAACCCGGTGGTCGCCGGGATCGCCGGGAAGCACGGCCGCACGCCGGCGCAGGTCGTCATCCGCTGGCACATCGACAACGGCCTGGTGGTCATTCCGAAGTCGGTGACGCCGTCGCGCATCGTGGAGAACTTCAAGGCCTTCGATTTCAGGCTCGACGACGAAGACATGCAGACCTTCGCCGGCCTCGAGAAGGAGGGCCATCGCATCGGGCCCGACCCGATGACCGCGACGTTCTGAGTCGCGTTCGGGGGCAGGCGATGCCCCCGATCCCCCCGTCCCGCCTAAGGCAGCGTCTTCGGCGGGACGAACGCCTCGAGCCGGCCCGCGCCCGGCTCGACATCCGCCCATTTCCCGATATCGAAGGCGATCACGGCCAGCCCCGCCGTCGGGTACTTCGTCGCAAGCCGCGCGAGCGCCTCCGCCGCGCCCTGCGGCGCCAGCAGCAGCGCCGTGTCTTGGAGGCCCGGATTGTGGCCGACGACGAGGAGCGTGTCCCCCTCCTCCGGCGCCGCGCGGACGGCGGCGAGGATGGCGGGCGGGGCGGCCTCGTAGATCGAGTCCGCGAGGCGCGCGGGGCAGGAGCCGCCGAGCGCGGGCTCGACCAGCGCCCAGGTCTCCCGCGTGCGCCGCGCGGACGACACCAGCGCGAAATCCGGCCGGAGGCCCGCGGCGGCGATATGGGCGCCGATGCGCGGCGCGTCACGGCGGCCGCGCTCGCCGAGCGGCCGGTCGCGGTCCGCGACGCCTTCCGGCCAGGCCGACTTCGCATGGCGCAGCAGGAGAAGGCGTTTCACGAGGGTCTCCCGCAGACGGAGAGGCCGGGAGCATGCCCCCGGCCTCCATCATCACGACGGCAACGCGGCCGTATCACTGCCATTCGCGGATGTCGACGAAATGACCGGCAATCGCCGCGGCGGCGGCCATGGCCGGCGAGACGAGATGCGTGCGGCCCTTGAAGCCCTGGCGGCCCTCGAAGTTGCGGTTCGAGGTCGAGGCGCAGCGCTCGCCCGGCTTCAGCCGGTCGTCGTTCATGGCGAGGCACATCGAGCAGCCCGGCTCGCGCCAGTCGAAGCCCGCTTCCTTGAAGATCCTGTCGAGGCCCTCGGCCTCCGCCTGCTCCTTCACGAGGCCGGAACCCGGCACGATCATGGCATTGACGGTGGGCGCGACCTGCCGGCCGGCGACGACCTTGGCGACGGCGCGCAGGTCCTCGATGCGGCCGTTGGTGCACGAGCCGATGAAGACGCGGTCGATGGCGATGTCCGTCATCCTGGTGCCGGGCTTCAGGCCCATGTAGTCGAGCGCCCGCCACTTGGAGGAACGCTTGGTCTCGTCCTCGATGTCGTCCGGGTTCGGCACGACGCCCTGCACCGAGACGACGTCCTCCGGCGAGGAGCCCCAGGAGACGATCGGCGGCAGGTTGGCGGCATCCAGCACGACGACGCGGTCGAAATGGGCTCCTTCGTCGGTATGCAGCGTCTTCCAGTAGTCGAGCGCCATCTCCAGCGCCTTGCCCTTCGGCGCGCGCGGCTTGTCCTTGATGTAGGCGAAGGTCGTCTCGTCGGGCGCGATCAGCCCGGCGCGCGCGCCGCCCTCGATCGTCATGTTGCAGATCGTCATGCGGCCTTCCATCGACAGCGAGCGGATCGCCTCGCCGGCGAACTCGATGACGTGGCCGGTGCCGCCGGCCGTGCCGATCTCGCCGATGATGGCGAGGATGATGTCCTTGGCGGTGACGCCCGGCGGCAACTGGCCGTCGACGCGCACCAGCATGTTCTTCGCCTTCTTCTGGATCAGCGTCTGGGTGGCGAGCACGTGCTCGACCTCCGACGTGCCGATGCCGTGGGCGAGCGCGCCGAAGGCGCCGTGCGTGGAGGTGTGGCTGTCGCCGCAGACGATGGTCATGCCCGGCAGCGTGAAGCCCTGCTCCGGGCCGACGATGTGGACGATGCCCTGGCGCTTGTCCCGCTCCGAGTAATACTCGACGCCGAAGTCGGCGGCGTTCTTCGCCAGCGCCTCGACCTGGATGCGGCTTTCCTCGTTCTTGATGCCCTGGTGGCGGTCCGGCGAGGTCGGCACGTTGTGGTCGACGACGGCGAGCGTCTTCTCCGGCGCGCGGACCTTGCGGCCGGCCATGCGCAGGCCCTCGAAGGCCTGCGGGCTCGTCACCTCGTGGACCAGGTGACGGTCGATGTAGAGAAGACAGGTGCCGTCTTCCTGGCGGCTGACGATGTGGTCGTCGAAGATCTTGTCATAGAGGGTCCGGGGTGCGCTCATGGCTCTTCATCCGTCTGGGCATGTTTAGGAGATACTGGAAATCGGCAGCGCGCAGCCGCCGGATCGCGGACGATCAGGATAGGCGGCCGGTGAGCGCCCCGAAGACGCGCGCAAAGAAGCGTGCCGGCAGGCGCTTGTGATCCTGCAGCACGACGACATGCCTTTCCGTGCATCCGAACTTGGATTCCATGGCCCGCATATAGCGATTTTTCGACGTTTCGGCAATCGCCAAGAATCAGTGGCCGATGCCGCGCCTGAGCCGACGTTCGAACGCCCTGAGCGCCAGCGACAGGCCTATGGTGAGGATCAGGTAGACATAGGCGACGATGGAATAGGTCTCGAAGAAGCGGAAGGAGCCGGAGGCGTAGACCTTGCCCATCTGGGTGATGTCGGCGACGCCGAGCACGGAGACGAGCGAGGAATCCTTGACCATCGCCACGAAGTCGTTGCCGAGCGGCGGCAGGATGACGCGGATCGCCTGCGGGAAGACGACGAGGCGGAAGCGCTGATAGCGCGAGAGCCCGAGCGCCTTCGCCGCCTCGACCTGCCCCTTGTCGACCGACTGGATGCCGGCGCGGAACACCTCGGCGATGAAGGCGGAATAGCCGATCGTCAGCGCGATGATCGCCCGCCACATCAAGGAGACGTCGCGCACCTGCACCGGTTCGAGGAGACCCGCGGCGACGAGCGGCGCGAGGAGGAAATTGACCGCGGCGACCAGCGCCGGCGCGCCGACGAAGGCGACGTAGAAGAGCAGCACGAGGATCGGCACGCCGCGGATCACTTCCGTGTAGAAGCGCGCGACCTGCCGCAGCGCCGTCCGCTCGGAAAGTGCCAAGAGCGCCACCCCGAGCCCGAGCAGCGTGGCGAGCGCGAAGCCGACGAGGGTCACGAAGATCGTGACCCAGAGCCCCTTCACGACGACGCCGAAGACCTGCGCGTAGAGATCGTTGGCGACGATGACGGCGGCGAGCACGGCGGCGATCGCCGCGAGCGCCACCAGCCACCAGGGATAGTCGGCCTTCGTCCCGGCCGGCGAGGCGGGCGCCATGGCCGGCGGCTACTCGCCCATCTTGTAGTCGAGGAACCACGTCTTATCGAGCGCCTCCAGCGTGCCGTCGGCCTTGAGCGCGGCGATCGCCGCATTGACCGGAGCGACGAGGTCCGAGCCCTTCGGAAAGATGAAGCCGAAGTCTTCCGTGCCGAGCGGCTCGCCCACCACCTTCAGCTTGCCGCCCGAGGCCTGCACGTAGCCGTTCGCCGCCACGCTGTCGGTGAGCACGAGGTCGACGTCACCCGCCTGCAGCGCCTGCACCGTCGCGCCGAAGGTCTCGAACAGCTTTATGCGCGGGTTCTGCTCGTTGCCGTCGAGGATCTCGTAGACGGCGGTATAGAAGGGCGAGGTGCCCGGCTGCGCGCCGACCAGCCCGTCCTCGACGGCGGCGAAGGACTTCGCATCGGCAAAGCGCGTCTCGTCGGCGCGCACCAGCATGAACTGCTGCGAGCGCATGTAGGGATCGGAGAAGTCGACCTTCTCCTTGCGGTCGTCCTTGATGGTGATGCCGGTCATGCCGATGTTGTACTGGTCGTCGGAGACCGCCTGGATCATCGCGTCCCAGCTGACGTTCTGGTACTCGACCTTGAAATTGAGGCGCCTGGCGATCTCGTTCATCGCGTCGTATTCCCAGCCCACCTGCTCGCCCGTCTTCGGGTCGACGAACTGTAGCGGCGGATAGGCGTTCTCGGTGGCGACGACGACCGTACGCCCGCCGAGGTCCGGCAGGTCGGCGGCAAGGGCGGCGGCGGGCAGAAGGGCAACGGCGGCAAGGCCTGCAAGGACGGCGCGGCGGGAAACCATCGGGACATGCTCCTGGAATTGTGGCGCCGGCACACTGTCACAGGTGCGGGGAGGCAGGCAAGGCTTGCGGGCAGCGCTGCGGACGCGCGCGACGAAAAAGCCGCCGGGCGAACCGGCGGCTTTGGAGAATGCGTTTGCGCGGGGCGCGGCCGCTTATTCGGCAGCGGCTTCCTGGGCCTTGGCGGCGGCTTCGGCAGCCTCCGCAGCGGCCTTCTCGGCGGCGAGCGCCTGGGCGGCTGCGACCTTCTCGGCCTCGATGCGGGCCTTTTCCTCGGCCACGGCCTGGCGCTCGGCGTCGTTCAGCTTGCGGGCGCGCGTGCCGGTGTTCTCGACGATACGGGCCGACTTGCCGCGACGGTCGCGCAGGTAGTAGAGCTTGGCGCGGCGGACCTTGCCGCGGCGAACCACCTCGACGCTCTCGACGAGCGGCGAGTAGATCGGGAAGACGCGCTCGACGCCTTCGCCGTAGGAGATCTTGCGGACGGTGAAGCTCTCGTTGAGGCCGCCGCCGGAGCGGGCGATGCAGACGCCCTCGTAGGCCTGCACGCGGGTGCGCGAACCTTCCGTCACGCGGACGTTGACGCGGACGGTGTCGCCCGGGGAGAATTCCGGAAGCGTGCGCTTGGCGGCGATCTTGGCGGCCTGTTCGGCTTCCAGCTGCTGGATGATGTTCATCGGTCTAACCTCTTCGTTCTTCTGGAACGGCCAGAGCGCTCGACGGTCACCTTTCGGCCGCAGCCTTGGGTTTCGCCCGATGCCGGACGGGAGCGGATTCGCAGTTCTTTGCTTGCAGGTCGGCGGGCGTGAGCCCAAATCCGAGCGGGCCATTACACCAATCGCGGGCGCTTGTCATCCCCGACCGTGCAAGAATCGGCCGCCCGCCGCATTTTTCGCCACTTGCCGACCCCCGATCGCCGCGCTATCAGGCCGGAGAGGACGCGGGGAAGAACGGGCCGTGACGATCGCCGAGATGACACTGCTGTTTGCCGCAGGCTTCCTGTCCGGCGTCGTCAACGCGATTGCCGGCGGCGGCACCTTCCTCACCTTCGGCGCCATGACGCTCGTCGGCCTGCCGCCGATCGTCGCCAACGCCACCTCCTCGATCACCCAGTTCCCGGGCTACGTCACCTCCGCGCTCGCCTATGCGCGGGAAATCCGCGCCGATCTCCGCGAGGCGATGATCCTCGGCGCGCTGTCGCTGGTCGGCGGCCTTTCCGGGGCGCTGCTCCTGCTGTCGCTGTCGAACCCCTCCTTTCGGGCGCTGGTGCCGTGGCTGCTGCTCGCCGCGACCGTCCTCTTCGCCGCCGGGCCCTACCTGAAGCCCAAGGCGCTGAGCCCGGAAAAGCCGATCTCGCCGGCGGGGCTCGCCGGCCAGTTCGTCACCTCGATCTACGGCGGCTTCTTCGGCGCCGGCATGGGCATCATGACGCTCGCCGTGCTCGGGCTGACCAAGGGCGGCGACTACCACCGGCTGAACGCGCTCAAGAACTTCCTCGCCGTGGTGATCGCCGGCATGGCGATCGTCGTCTTCACCGGCGGCGACGTGGTCGGCTGGCCGCAGGCCGCCGTCATGGTGCCGGCGGCGGCGATCGGCGGCTATTCCGGCGTCTGGGCCGCGCGGCGCGTGCCGCAGGCGGCGATCCGCGCCCTCGTCGTCGGCGTCGGCCTGATGCTGACCGCCTATTACTTCGTCAAGGCCTGAGGCGGCAGCAGGTCGGGCCGGCGCTCGCGCGTCAGCCGCTCTGCCTCCGCGCGGCGCCATTTCTCGATCTCGCCGTGATGGCCGGAGGTGAGCACGGCCGGGATCTCCCGCCCCTCCCAGACCTGCGGGCGCGTATAGTGCGGATGCTCCAGCAGCCCGTCCTCGAAGCTCTCGTGCGTGCCGGAGAGCGCGTTGCCCATGACGCCGGGCAGGATGCGGACGACGGCGTCGATGAGGATCATCGCCGCCGGCTCGCCACCCGACAGGATGTAGTCGCCGATCGAGACCTCCTCCAGGTGCCGCCCGTCGATCACCCGCTGGTCGACGCCCTCGAAGCGGCCGCAGACGACGACCGCGCCGGGGCCGGCGGCCAGCTCGCGCACGCGCGCCTGCGTCAGCGGCTTTCCGCGCGGGCTCATGAGGAGACGCGGGCGGCCGTCGTCCGCGCCCGCATGGTCGATGGCACGGGCGAGCACGTCCGGCTTCAGCACCATGCCGGCGCCGCCGCCGGCCGGCGTGTCGTCGACGGTGCGGTGGCGGTCGGTGGCGAAATCGCGGATCTGCACGCAGTCGAGCGTCCAGTCGCCGCGCGCCAAGGCCTTGCCGGAGAGCGACTGGCCGAGGAAGCCCGGGAACATCTCCGGATAGAGCGTGAGCACGGTGGCGCGGAATGCCACGTCATTCCCCCTCTTCCGGCGGCCGGCGCCGCCGGCTTCCGGGACCGCCGCCCTCCTCCTCGTCGAGGCCGGCGGCGACCGGGTCGATCAGCAGGCGGCCCGCCTCGAGGTCGATCTCCAGCACGGCGGCCTCGGAGAAGGGGATCAGCACCGGGCGCTTGCCCGGGCCCTTGAGCTCCAGCAGGTCGCCCGCGCCGAAATCGAAGATGCCGGTGACCGTGCCGTGGCTGCGGCCGGTCGCGTCCACCGCCTCCAGCCCCTCGAGGTCGGCGTAGAAGAACTCGTCGTCGTCGAGCTCCTCGTCCGGCAGGTTGTCGCGCTCGATATAGAGGTCGAGGCCGTTCAGGGCCTCGGCGGCATTGCGGTCGTTGACGCCGCGGAAGCGCACGACGACCATGTTCTTCGCCTCGCGGATCTCCAGCACCTCGAACGTCCGGCCGTCCTCGGCATGAAGATGGCCGTAGTCGCCGAGCGCCACCGGATCGATCGTATAGGACTTCACGCGGACCTCGCCGCGCAGGCCCTGGGCGGCACCCACCGTGCCCATGAGGACGGGATTTTCCAGTTTCGCCATGGTGCTGCGTTCCAAGCCTCGATCAAACGAAAGCGGGCGGCATGAGACACACCGCCCGCCCGAAAGGAATCCGGCGTCCGATTATTCGGCGGCAGCGGCAGCGGCGTCTTCGGCCTTCTGCTTCTTCTCGGCCTCGCGCTCCAGCGCCTTCTTGCCGGGCTTGGCCTTTTCCGGGTTGTTGCGGGCTTCGCGCTTGACGAGGCCGGCCTCGTCCAGGAAGCGGGCGACGCGGTCGGTCGGCTGCGCGCCCTTGGCGAGCCATTCCTTGATGCGGTCGGCGTCGAGCTGGACGCGCTTCTCGTCGTCGCGGCCGAGCAGCGGGTTCCACGAGCCGAGCTTCTCCAGGAAGCGGCCGTCGCGCGGGCTGCGGGCGTCGGCGAGAACGATCTGGTAGTAGGGGCGCTTCTTGGAACCGCCGCGGGCGAGACGAATTTTCAGGGACATGTCATTTCTCCTTGGGATCGATGCGACCGCTTGCTTCAAGCGGTGCTCTGGTTTGCGCCGCTGAAATCGGCGGCAATGGCTTCATGATGGCGGATCACCTCGCGGATGATGAAGTTCAGGAACTTCTCCGCGAAATCCGGGTCCAGATTGGCATCCTTTGCCAGGCGGCGAAGGCGTTCGATCTGGTATTCCTCGCGCGCCGGATCGGCCGGCGGCAGGTCGTGCGTCGCCTTGAGCACGCCCACCGCCTTGGTGCAGCGGAAGCGCTCGGCGAGCATGTGGACGAGGGCCGCGTCGATGTTGTCGATCGACTGCCGGTACTCGGAAAGCTGTTGTCTGACGCCCGGATCGACGGTCACGCGGTCCCCCTCACTTCTTCTTCGGCAGGCCGGGAAGCCCCGGCAGTCCGCCACCGAGACCCGGCAGCCGACCGCCGCCCAGACCCGGAAGGCCGCCGCCGCCGAGGCCGGGAAGCCCGCCCGGCCGGATGCCGGCGGCTTCCGCCTGCCTGGCGAGCGCCTCGAGCTGCTTCGGGTCCATCTTCGACAGGTCCGGCATGCCGCCGCCCATGCCGCCGAGCCCCATCTTGCCGGCAAGGCCGCCCATCATCTGCTTCATCAGCCCGCCGCCCTTCTTGCCGCCCATGGCCTTCATCATGTCGGCCATCTGGCGGTGCATCTTGAGGAGCTTGTTGATGTCGGCCGCATCGGTGCCGGAGCCGCTGGCGATGCGCTTCTTGCGCGAATGCTTGAGGATGTCCGGATTGGCGCGCTCGGCCCTGGTCATCGACGAGATGATGGCGAGCTGGCGCTTGAACAGGCCGTCGTCGAGACCGGCGGCCGCCATCTTGTCCTTCATGCCGCTCATGCCGGGCATCAGCCCCATGATGCCGCCCATGCCGCCCATCTTCTGCATCTGGCGCAGCTGGTCGGCGAGGTCGTCCAAATCGAACTTGCCCTTGGCCATCTTGGCGGCCATGGCGGCCGCCTTCTCGGCGTCGATGTTCTCCGCCGCCTTCTCGACCAGCGAGACGATGTCGCCCATGCCGAGGATGCGGTCGGCGACGCGGCGGGGATGGAACTCCTCCAGCTCGCCCATCTTCTCGCCGGTGCCGATCAGCTTGATCGGCTTGCCGGTGACGGCGCGCATGGAGAGCGCGGCGCCGCCGCGTCCGTCGCCGTCCATGCGGGTGAGCACGAGGCCGGTGATGCCGACGCGCTCGTCGAAATTGCGGGCGAGGTTGACGGCGTCCTGGCCGGTCAGCGCGTCGGCGACGAGCAGGATCTCGTGCGGATTGGACTTCCGCTTGATCTCCGCCATCTCCATCATCAGCGGCTCGTCGATATGGGTGCGGCCCGCGGTGTCGAGGATGACGACGTCGTGGCCGCCGAGCTTCGCCGCCTGCACGGCGCGCGCGGCGATGTCGGTCGGCGACTGGCCGGCGACGACCGGCAGCGTATCGATGCCGGTCTGGACGCCGAGCTGGCGAAGCTGCTCCTGCGCGGCCGGACGGCGCGTGTCGAGCGAGGCCATCAGGACCTTCTTCTTGTCGCGCGTCGCAAGCCGGTTGGCGATCTTGCCGGTGGTGGTGGTCTTGCCCGAGCCCTGCAGGCCGACCATCATGACGACGACGGGGGCGGGCGCGTTGAGGTCGATTGCGACGCCCTCGGAGCCGAGCATGGCGACGAGCTCGTCATGGACGATCTTGACGACCATCTGGCCGGGCTTGATCGACTTCAGGATCTCCGCGCCGACCGCCTTCTCGCGCACGGCCTCGGTGAAGGCGCGCACCACTTCCAGCGCCACGTCCGCCTCGAGCAGCGCGCGGCGGACCTCGCGCAGCGCCGCCGAGACGTCCGCCTCGGAGAGCGCACCGCGGCCCGTCAGTCCATTGAGGATGGAGCCGAGGCGGTCCTGGAGTGTTTCAAACATCGCGTCTTCCTTCTTGTTTCCGCACGAAGCGGAAACGTCGGTGCTCTCCGTGACGAAAACAAGACGCAAAGCCGAAAAGCACCCGAGGGCGCATCGCGCTGTCGGATGTTGACCTCCGGGATCTCTCGCGGGTCCCGGTCGGCGGCTTCAAGCGTCGTCACTTGTCGCAGATGCGGCGGCTTAAACAGGAAAGCGGCCGGAAAGTCAAGGATCGCCGTCCCGATTGCAGACTCCGTCTGGTAAATCCGGCCGGCTTGCGCCATATACGCGCAGGAAGAGAGGCCCCTTAGCGGTCTCGAATGGAACATCCGCCATGGCAGCACACGCGCAATTCGCCCGCATGAACGGACTGGGAAACAGGATCCTCGTCGTGGACATGCGCGGCCGCAGGGACGCCGTGACGCCGCGGGCGGCGATCGCGCTCGCCGCCGACCCGGCGACGGGCTTCGACCAGATCATGGCGATCCACGATCCGCGGACGGACGGCACCGACGCCTTCATCGACATCCTCAATTGCGACGGCTCGAAGGCTCAGGCCTGCGGCAACGGCACGCGCTGCGTGGTGCAGGCGCTCGCCGGCGAGACGGGGCGCAAGACCTTCACCTTCCAGACGGTCGCCGGCATCCTCAACGCCGTCGAGCACGAGGACGGCACGATCTCCGTCGACATGGGCCGGCCGGTCTTCGACTGGGACCGCATCCCGCTGGCGGAAGAGTTCTTCGACACGAGCCGCATCGAGCTGCAGATCGGCCCGATCGACGCGCCGGTGCTGCATTCGCCCTCGGCCGTGTCGATGGGCAATCCGCACGCCGTCTTCTGGGTCGAGCGCGACCCGATGAGCTACGACCTCGACCGCTTCGGCCCGCTGCTCGAAAACCATCCGATGTTCCCCGAACGGGCGAACATCACGCTAGCGCAGGTGACCTCGCCGTCCGCCATGACGACGCGCACCTGGGAGCGCGGCGCGGGGCTGACGCTCGCCTGCGGCTCGGCGGCCTGCGCGGCCGCCGTCAGCGGCGCGCGCACGGGGCGGACCGGCCGCACGGTCGCCGTGACGGTCGCCAGCAGCCCGGGCCGCGGCACGCTTCACATCGACTGGCGCGAGGACGGCAAGGTCGTCATGACGGGGCCTGCCGAATGGGAATGGTCCGGCACGCTCGACCCCGAGACGGGCGCGTTCAGCCGCGACGAAGCCGGGGCGGCCGCCCTTTGAGCGGCGTGACGGTCATAACCTTCGGCTGTCGCCTCAACACCTACGAATCCGAAGTGATGCGGGCGCAAGCCGAGAAGGCGGGGCTCAACAACGCCGTGCTCGTCAACACCTGCGCCGTCACCGGCGAGGCGGTGCGCCAGGCCCGGCAGGCGATCCGCCGGGCGCGGCGCGAGAATCCGCATGCCCGTATCATCGTCACCGGCTGCGCCGCGCAGACGGAGAGCCACGCCTTCGCCGCCATGCCGGAGGTCGACGCCGTGCTCGGCAACGAGGAGAAGCTGAGGAGCGCCGCCTACCGGGCGCTGCCCGACTTCGGCGTCTCGGCCGAGGAGAAGCTCCGCGTCAACGACATCATGAGCGTGCGGGAGACCGCGCCGCAGATGGTGCGGCTGATCGACGGCCATGTGCGCGCCTTCGTGCAGGTGCAGAACGGCTGCGACCACCGCTGCACCTTCTGCATCATCCCCTACGGCCGCGGCAATTCCCGCTCCGTGCCGATGGGCGCCGTGGTGGAGCAGGCGCGAAAGCTCGCCGGAAGCGGCTACGCGGAGATCGTGCTGACCGGGGTGGACGCCACCAGCTACGGCGCCGACCTGCCCGGCCGGCCGACGCTCGGCCTGCTGGCGAAGACGCTGCTGAAGCAGGTGCCGGAGATCCGCCGG
The DNA here is from genome assembly GCF_024609765.1 of Shinella pollutisoli. Taxonomy (GTDB): domain Bacteria; phylum Pseudomonadota; class Alphaproteobacteria; order Rhizobiales; family Rhizobiaceae; genus Shinella; species Shinella pollutisoli. The sequence goes on along the minus strand of NZ_JANFDG010000003.1, from coordinate 210,011 downwards.
CTGCGCCTCTCCTCCATCGACGGCATCGAGGCCGACGGCCATCTCTGGGACCTGATCGCCGACGAGCCGCGCTTCATGCCGCACCTGCATCTCTCGCTCCAGCACGGCGACGACCTGATCCTCAAGCGCATGAAACGGCGGCACTCCAGCGCCGATGCGCTGTCCTTCTGCGAGCGCGTGCGCAGCCTCCGCCCCGAGGCGAGCTTCGGCGCCGACATGATCGCCGGCTTCCCGACGGAGACGGAGACGATGTTTTCCAACGCCGTCCGCCATGCGGAGGACTGCGGCATTGCGCATCTCCACGTCTTCCCCTACAGCCCGCGCCCCGGCACGCCGGCCGCGCGCATGCCGCAGCTCGACCGGGCGCTCGTCAAGGAGCGCGCCGCGCGGCTGCGCGAGACGGGGAAAAGACTGCATGCGATGCATCTCGACCGCATGGTCGGCAGCCGGCAGACGATCCTCGTCGAGAACAACGGGCTGGCGCATACGGAAAACTTCACGCTCGTCGACGCCGCCGGCCTTCGCCCCCGCGACCTTGTGCCGGTCACGATCACCGGCCACAATGGCCGCCACCTGACGATGCGGACCGACACCGCCACCCCACGCAACTAGCGGACAGCTTCCATGGCCCTCGGCTTCATCAAGAAGATCTTCACTTTCGGCAAGGACACGGAGGCCGAGCCCGCCGCGGCGCCGCCAGCCGTCGAGGAGCACGACACGCTGCTGGAGGAGGCCGAGGCCGCCAATCCCGAGGCAGGCCTGCACGTCCCGGCCGACGCCGAGCCCGACATCTATCCCCTGCCGCATGCGGCGGACGTGGAGGTGGAACCGGCCGAGCCGGCGGCTGCGGACGATCTTCCGGAACCCGACGAGGCGCCGCCGATCGCCGCGGAGGAGGCGGCCGAGCCGGAAGCCGTCGCGGACGAGGAGCCCGTCGCCCCCGCCCTGCCGAAGGGCTTCACCACGGCCGAGCCCGAGCCCGAGCCGGAGGCCGAGACGGCCGCGGCACCGGTCCGCCGGACCTGGTTCCAGCGCCTGCGCGAGGGCCTGTCGCGCACCTCCTCGCAGCTGACGGGCCAGATCGCCGGCCTCTTCACCAAGCGCAAGCTCGACGACGCGACGCTGCAGGACCTGGAAGACCTGCTGATCCAGGCCGACCTCGGCGTCGAGACGGCGCTCAGGATCACCGACACGCTCGCCGCCGAGCGCTACGGCAAGGACGTGACCGGCGGCGACGTCTCGCGCATCATGGCAAGCGAGATCACCAAGGTGCTGGCGCCCGTCGCCAGGCCGCTGGCGCTCGACCTCGCCCACAAGCCGCATGTCATCCTCGTCGTCGGCGTCAACGGCACCGGCAAGACGACGACGATCGGCAAGCTCGCCGCAAAACTTTCCGGCGCCGGCCTGAAGGTCATGCTCGCCGCCGGCGACACCTTTCGCGCGGCGGCCATCGAGCAGCTGAAGATCTGGGCGGAGCGCACCGGCTCCGACATCGTCGCCTCCAGGCTCGGCGCCGATGCGGCGGGCCTCGCCTACGAGGCCTACGAGCAGGCGAAGGCGAAGAAGAGCGACGTCCTGATCGTCGACACCGCTGGCCGCCTGCAGAACAAGGCCGAGCTGATGGCGGAGCTGGAGAAGATCGTCCGTGTGCTCGGCAAGCTCGATCCCGACGCGCCGCACACCGTCCTGCAGACGCTCGACGCCACCACCGGGCAGAACGCGATGAACCAGGTGGAGATTTTCCGCAACGTCGCGGGCGTCACGGGCCTGATCATGACAAAATTGGACGGTACGGCCCGCGGCGGCATCCTTGTGGCGATTGCCGCCAAGCACAAGCTGCCGGTCTATTTCATCGGGGTCGGCGAGGGGATCGACGATCTCGAACCCTTCGAGGCGAAGGATTTCGCCGAGGCGATCGCAGGAGTCGGAGAATGAGTGACCAGAATGTAGGCAAGGGCGCCGAATCGGGACTGGGCCGGCTGGTCGAAGGCGCCGGCAAGCTCGATCCCCATCCCGTGCGCGGCACCGTCATCCAGGAAATCGAGAACCGGCGGGACTGGGACCGCAAGGCGGACGAGGCGAGGGTCAGCCCGCTCCTGAAGATGGTGCTGGAGCTCGGCCCCCTCGTCGTCTTCTTCTTCGCCAACTCGCGCGGCGAGTGGCTCGCCTCGCATTTCCCGCTGCTCGCCGAGATGGGCGGGCCGATCTTCATCGCCACCGGCCTGTTCATGGCGGCGACGGCGTTGGCGCTCGTCGTCTCCTGGGTGCTGACACGCACGCTCCCCGTCATGCCGCTCGTCTCCGGCATCGTCGTCTTCGTCTTCGGCGCGCTGACGCTCTGGCTGCAGAACGACACCTTCATCAAGATGAAGCCGACCATCGTCAATTCGCTGTTCGGGGCGATCCTGCTCGGCGGCCTGCTGTTCGGCAAGCCGCTGCTCGGCTACGTCTTCCACGCCGCCTTCAAGCTCAGCGACGAGGGCTGGCGCAAGCTGACGCTGCGCTGGGGCCTGTTCTTCGTCTTCCTGGCGGTGCTGAACGAGGTGGTCTGGCGCTCCTTCTCGACCGACTTCTGGGTCGCCTTCAAGGTCTGGGGAACGATGCCGATCACCGTCCTCTTCACGCTCTCGCAGATGCCGCTGATCATGCGCCATTCGATCGAGGCGGAAGAGGGGAAGGCGTCCTGAGAACGCCTCAGCCGGCAGGCGCGGAAAGCGCCTTCTCGATCGCCGGATAGAGCCCGTCCTTCAAGCTTTTATCGTCGAACGGGCCGACCTTCTTGTAGAGGATCGTGCCGTCCGGGCCGACGAGATAGGTCTCGGGGATGCCGTAGACGCCCCAGTCGATCGCCATGCGGCCGGCCGGGTCGAGGCCGATGGCGGAGAAGGGATTGCCGAGCTCGCCGAGGAAGCGCAAGGCGTTCTCGTCGCCGTCCTTGTAGTTGACGCCGACGACGGTGAGCCGCGGGTCCTTCGACAGCGCCAGGATGATCGGATGCTCCTGCCGGCAGGGCACGCACCAGGACGCCCAGAAATTGACGAGCGTCAGCTTCCCCTTCGCCGTCTCCGTCGTCAAGGCCGGCACCGGCACGCCGTTGCGCGTCGCGCCGGAGAGCGGCTCCAGGTCGCGCCAGGGCGCCTTGGTGCCGATCAGCGCGGAAGGGATCTCGGAGATGTCGCGGCCGGAATTGAGCTGCGACCAGAAGATCAGCGCCAGGCCGAGGAAGATCGCCAGCGGCAGCGCGGCGAGGACGATGCGCGCGCGCATGCCCTTGCCGGCATCGGCCCTGCCGTCCTCCGTCCCGCTCATTGCGCCTCGCCGGAATGGGCGGAGCGGCGGCGGATGCCGGCCGCTTCGAGCCGCGCCAATTCCTTCTGCCGGCCGCGATGGTCGAGCCAGACCCAAAGCACAAGACCGAGGGCGATGCCGAAGGCGGAGAGATAGGACAGCGTGACGTAGAAGGCGTGGCTCATGCGTCGCTCCCCTCGCGGCCGACGGCGCGCGCGGCGTGGCGGCGCAGCACCGAGATGCGCCGGCGCAGGATCTCGTTGCGCATGGCCAGCACATGCAGCGTGAAGAAGAACAGCGTGAAGGCGACCGCCATCACCATCAGCGGACGCAGGAACTCCGGGTCGATGGTCGGCCCGTCGAGGCGCACGACGCTCGCCGGCTGGTGCAGCGTGTTCCACCACTCGACCGAGAACTTGATGATCGGGATGTTGACGAAACCGACGAGGATCAGCACCGCGCCGACCTTGGCGGCGCGCGTCGGGTCGTCGGCCATCGCCCGGTTGAGCGCGATCAGGCCGAGATACATCAGAAACAGCACGAAGACCGAGGTGAGCCGCGCGTCCCAGACCCACCAGGTGCCCCACATCGGCTTGCCCCAGAGCGAGCCGGTGATAAGCGCGATCAGCGTGAAGCAGGCGCCGAGGGGCGCCGCCGCCTTGGCCGAGACGTCGGCGAGCGGATGGCGCCAGACCAGCGTGCCCAGCGCCGAGACCGCCATCACCGAATAGCACATCATCGACAGCCAGGCGGCCGGCACGTGGATGTACATGATGCGCACCGTCTCGCCCTGCTGGTAGTCGCCGAGCGTGGCGAAGGAGAGGTAGAGGCCGAACGCGAACAGACAGAGCGTCAGGCCCGCCATCCACGGCCACAGGAGTGCGACGAGCGCCAGGAAGCGCGTCGGGTTGGCGAGATCGCTGAATTTGCGGATGGCAAGGCTCGGTTCGCTCATGACGTTCCTTTAACGCGCAATCCCCCCCGCTTCAATTGATCTGGCGCAATCACATTCGCGTCAATTCGGCACGTCAGTCGCTCGAAAGCCGGAGTGCGGCCGCCGCCGCGACCGGTCCGATCACCGCAAAGAACAGGTTGATCGCGACGAGAATAAGGAAGGGCGGCAGGAAGGGCGCCGGATCCTCGATCGCCGCATGTACGGCGCTGACGCCGAAGATCAGCACGGGAATGGCGAGCGGCAGCACGAGGATCGACACCAGCAGCCCGCCGCGCGGCAGGGCGACGGCGATCGCCGCCCCGGCGGCGCCGATGAAGGTGATCGCCGGCGTGCCGGCAAGCAGCGTCAGCGTGGTGGCGCCGATCGCCACCTCGTCCATGTTCATGAACAGGCCGAGCAGCGGGGCGGCGATGACGAGCGGCAGGCCGGTCGCGATCCAGTGCGCGAGGCACTTGACGAGCACGGTCAGCACCAGCGGCGTCTCCTGCATCAGCAGGAGATCGAGCGAGCCGTCCTCGCGCTCGGCCTGGAACAGCCGGTCGAGGCCGAGCAGCGCGGCGAGCAGCGCACCGATCCACAGGATCGCCGGTCCGATGCGCGACAGCAGGTTGAGGTCGGGCCCGACGCCGAAGGGAATGACGGCGACCACCGTCATGAAGAACAGCACCCCGATCAGCGCGCCCCCGCCGGCGCGCACCGAGAGCCTTATGTCGCGGAGGAGGAGGGGGATCATGCAAAAATACCCCTCTCTGGCTTGCCGGCCATCTCCCCCTCGAGGGGGGAGATCGGCAAGACGCTAGCCGGCTGCCCGGCCCGCTTCGCCTGTGTGTGGCAAGACGTCGCAACGATTCGATCTCCCCCCTTGAGGGGGAGATGGCCGGCAGGCCAGAGGGGGGTAACACCCTGCACGCCCATCACCATACCCCCTGCTCCGCACCCGCGAACCCGGTCATCCACAGCTCCCGCGCCCCTTCCAGCCCGAGCGGCTGGTGCGTGGCGGCGATGGCGATGCCGCCCTGCGCCAGATGGTTCGTCACCAGCCCGGCGAACATCGCCTCGGCCGCCACGTCGAGCGCGGCCGTCGGCTCGTCGAGGATCCAGACCGGCCGCCAGGCGACGAGGAGCCGCGCCATCGCCATGCGCCGCTGCTGGCCGGCCGAGAGATAGCCGAAGGGAAGGTGCAGGATGCCGCCGAGCCCGACGGCCGCCGCCGCCGCGTCGACGCCGATCCCCGCGCCGCCGTGAAGGTCGCCGTAGAAGGCCTTCCAGAAGACGAGGTTCTCCTCGACGGTGAGCTCCCGCTTCATCGCGTTGCGGTGGCCGAGATAGTGGCAGGCCTCCCCCAGCCGCTCCACCGGGTGCGCCGCAGCAAGAAGCCGCGCGGTGCCGGAAACGGCCGGCAGCAGGCCGGCGAGAACGCGCAGCAGCGTCGACTTGCCGGAGCCGTTCGCGCCCTTGACGATGAGCGCCTCCCCGGCGTCGATTCCGAAGGAAACATCCCGGAAAATCAGGTCCTCGCCCCGCTTCGCACTCAGACCCTCGGCAAGGAGCCGCATGGTACGTCACTTTCCCTTTACGACCTTGGTCGCAATGCAAAAAAATTGTCCCGATTTGCCGGACGGCACTCTGGAACCTTCTTTAGAAATTATCTATAACCCCCGCAACACGCCAGCGGTCGGCGTGAATTTCATCCAAGCGCCGAACACGGGAATGATTTCCGCGTACGGACAGCGGAAATGGCCGCACCCGCATCCCATTCGCGCTAAACGCGCACGGGCGTTCGTACGTCAGATTTCTGGCGCCAGACGAGACGGGGTATAAAGTGTCCAGATCCCTAGACAGCTTCAATTGTCGTTCGACCCTGACGGTGGGCGACGTCGACTACGTTTACTACAGCCTGCCCAAGGCTGAGGCCAACGGCCTCGCCGGGGTCTCGAAGCTGCCCTATTCGATGAAGGTGCTCCTCGAAAACCTGCTGCGCTTCGAGGACGGCCGCTCCGTCACCAAGGACCATATCCTCGCCGTCGCCGAATGGCTGAACAACAGGGGCACGGTCGAGAACGAGATCGCCTATCGCCCGGCGCGCGTGCTGATGCAGGACTTCACCGGCGTTCCCGCCGTCGTCGACCTCGCTGCCATGCGCGACGCGATGGTCTCGCTCGGCGGCGACCCGGAGAAGATCAACCCGCTGGTGCCCGTCGACCTCGTCATCGACCACTCCGTCATCGTCGACGAATTCGGCACGCCGACGGCCTTCGCCCGCAACGTCGAGCTCGAATACCAGCGCAACGGCGAGCGCTACCGCTTCCTGAAGTGGGGCCAGCAGGCGTTCAAGAACTTCCGCGTCGTTCCGCCGGGAACGGGTATCTGTCATCAGGTCAATCTGGAGTATCTGGGCCAGACGGTCTGGACCAAGGAAGAAGACGGCGAGATCGTCGCCTACCCGGATACCTGCGTCGGCACGGACAGCCACACGACGATGATCAACGGCCTCGGCGTGCTCGGCTGGGGCGTGGGCGGCATCGAGGCGGAGGCCGCCATGCTCGGCCAGCCGGTCTCCATGCTGCTGCCGGAAGTGATCGGCTTCAAGCTGACGGGCAGGCTCAAGGAAGGCGTCACCGCCACCGACCTCGTGCTCACCGTCGTGCAGATGCTGCGCAAGAAGGGCGTGGTCTCGAAGTTCGTCGAGTTCTTCGGCCCCGGCCTCGACAACATGACGCTCGCCGACCGCGCCACGATCGGCAACATGGGCCCGGAATACGGCGCCACCTGCGGCTTCTTCCCCGTCGACGGCGAGACCGTCAACTACCTCACCATGTCCGGCCGCGAGGAACAGCGGATCGCCCTCGTCGAGGCCTATTCCAAGGCGCAGGGCATGTGGCGCGACGGCGACGGCTCCGACCTCGTCTTCACCGACACGCTGGAGCTCGACCTCGGCGAGGTCGTGCCCTCCATGGCCGGCCCGAAGCGTCCCGAAGGCCGCATCGCGCTGGAGAACATCGCCTCCGGCTTCGCGACCGCGCTCGAGAACGACTACAAGAAGCCCGGCCAGCTGCACAACCGCTATGCCGTCGAGGGCACGGACTACGACATCGGCCACGGCGACGTGGCGATCGCCGCCATCACGTCCTGCACCAACACCTCGAACCCCTCGGTGCTGATCGCCGCCGGCCTGCTCGCCCGCAACGCGGTCGCCCGCGGCCTGAAGACGAAGCCGTGGGTGAAGACGTCGCTTGCGCCCGGATCGCAGGTGGTCGGCGAATACCTCGCCAAGTCCGGCCTGCAGGAGGACCTCGACAAGCTCGGCTTCAACCTCGTCGGCTTCGGCTGCACGACCTGCATCGGCAATTCCGGCCCGCTGCCGGCGCCGATCTCCAAGACGATCAACGACAAGGGCCTGATCGCCGCCGGCGTGCTCTCCGGCAACCGCAACTTCGAGGGCCGCATCTCGCCGGACGTGCAGGCGAACTACCTCGCCTCGCCGCCGCTCGTCGTCGCCTATGCGCTCGCCGGCACTGTGCAGAAGGACCTGACGAAGGAGCCGATCGGCAACGACCGCGACGGCAACCCGGTCTACCTCAAGGACATCTGGCCCTCCTCGAAGGAGATCCAGGCGTTCATCATGAAGTACGTCACCCGCGAGCTCTACGCCACCAAGTATGCCGACGTCTTCAAGGGCGACGCCAACTGGCAGGCCGTGCAGGTGCCGGCGGGCCAGACCTATGCCTGGGACGACCAGTCGACCTACGTGCAGAACCCGCCCTACTTCATCGGCATGGGCAAGACCGGCTCGGGCATTTCCGACATCCGGGGCGCCCGCGTGCTCGGCCTGTTCGGCGACAAGATCACGACCGACCACATCTCGCCGGCAGGCTCGATCAAGGCGGCCTCGCCCGCCGGCGCCTATCTCATCGAGCACGGCGTCGGCGTCGCCGACTTCAACCAGTACGGCACGCGGCGCGGCAATCATGAGGTGATGATGCGCGGCACCTTCGCCAACATCCGCATCCGCAACCACATGCTGGGCCCGAACGGCAAGGAAGGCGGCTACACGATCCACTATCCCTCCAAGGAGGAGATGTCGATCTACGACGCCGCCATGAAGTACAAGGAAGAGGGCGTTCCGCTCGTCATCTTCGCCGGCGTCGAATACGGCAACGGCTCCTCGCGCGACTGGGCGGCCAAGGGCACCAACCTGCTCGGCGTCAAGGCCGTGATCGCCCAGTCCTTCGAGCGCATCCACCGCTCCAACCTCGTCGGCATGGGCGTCGTGCCCTTCGTCTTCGAGGAAGGCACGACCTGGGCGAGCCTCGACCTCAAGGGCGACGAGCTGGTGACGATCGACGGCCTCGAGGGCGACATCAAGCCGCGCGAGAAGAAGATCGCGAAGATCACCTATTCCGACGGCACGGTGAAGGAGGTCCCGCTCCTCTGCCGCATCGATACGCTCGACGAGGTCACCTACATGAACAACGGCGGCATCTTGCAGACCGTGCTGCGCGACCTCGCCGCCTGACCGGCCGACAGGCCGAAGCCATCGATGCCGGGGCCGCAGGGCCCCGGCATTTTCGCGGACGGATCCCGCTCCCGTTCGCGCGCGCGAATCCTGATCCCGTTTGCACACGCAAATCTCACTCCAATGTGACTTCCGGTCCGCGCGGCAAGCGCGTATGACGGGCGTTCACGGCCGGCCATCGCCGGCGCGCCACTGGAAGCGATCATGCCGCGACGACGCATTGTGGGATGTCTGGCTGCCCTGCTTGCCTTGATGGGCGGCGCGACGGCCGCTCCAGCACAGGAGGCAAGGCCCGCGAGCGGCGTGGTCGAGCTCTTCACCAGCCAGGGCTGTTCCTCCTGTCCGCCGGCCGACAAGGCCCTGGAAACGCTCGCCCGCGAGGGCAGCGTCGTGGCGCTCGCCTATCATGTCGACTACTGGAACTATCTCGGCTGGGCCGATACGCTCGGCTCGAAGGAGAACACCGAGCGGCAATACGCCTATGCCCGCATGTTCGGCCGCAACGGCGTCTACACGCCGCAGGCGGTGCTGAACGGGCGCGAGCACATGAACGGCGCCGACCTCCCCGGCATCCGCGCCCGCATCGACGCGCTGTCGGGCGAGGGCAAGGGCCTCAGCGTGCCGGTCGGCATCGAGGTGAAGAACGACGAGCTGCGCATCCGCGTCGGCGAGGGCCAGGGCAAGGCCAACATCGTCATCGCCTATTTCGAGCGCGAGCGCGCGATAGAAATCGACAAGGGCGAGAACCGCGGCAAGACGGTCAACTACTGGCACGCGGTGACGGACATGGAGACGATCGGCATGTGGGAGGGCAAGGAGACGAACCTGATCCTGCCCGCCGCCATGCTGGCGAAGAAGAAGACGAGCGGCGGCTGCGCGGTGCTTTTGCAGCGCATGCGCACGGCCGAGACGCCGGGCGCGATCCTCGGCGCGACGCTGCTGGTTCCGGGCGGGCAGGCCCGCTGAACCCTTTCCGGCGGGGGAGGTCCGGTCCGGCGTCTTCGAGGGGCTGGGGCTTGAGGGTTCGAAGACAGACGGACCGGACCGGACAAAGTTGCCGGCAACGGAATACAGGGCAACTTCGACAGCGCTGCGCGCAGGCCAGCTTCCCGCACAGGTCACGGTCCGGCGCCACAGCGACGGACGGACTTTCTCCTGCAATTTGGGCGTCGGTTGGGCTGAAATGCGGCGGAACGAAATTTGCCTGCGGGAGGGCCACATGATGGAAGCGGACGTGAGGAAGCTCTTCGCGCGATACGAGCGTTTCTTCGAGCGCTCGCTCGGCGGCGACATCGACATGGACGAGGCGGCCGCGCTCTATGCGCCCGCCTTCATCGCGGCCACGCCGGCCGGCGTGATGACCGGGACGAACGACGACCGGTTCCGCCAGGCGTTGGCGGACGGCTACGCGCACTACCGGGCGATCGGCACGAAGGGTATGCGGATACGCGCCGTCCGCCTCTCGCCGATCGACGAGCACCATTGCGTCTCCCATGTCGCCTGGACGGCGACCTATGCCCGCAAGGGCGGGCCGGACGTGGCGATCGATTTCGACGTCCACTACCTCGTCCGGACGCAGGACGGGGACGCCAGGGTCTTCGGCTGGGTGGCGGGCGACGAGCAGGCGCTCATGAAGAAGCACGGCATCGTCTGAGAGGCCGCCGGCCGCCGCGACCGGCCGGCGCGCTTGCATTTCGGAGCCGCTCAGGCACACTGTCACCGAGCCGTCACAGTGAAGGCGCGGAGATACGATGAGCGACCAGCCGGATTTGCAGTCCTCCAGCGTGGTGGACCTTCGGGAATATCGCAACAGCAAGGAGCCGCTGCCGGTCACGTTCCACAGGCGCGAACTCGATGCCATCCTGCGCGTCTACGGCCGCATGGTCGGCGACGGCGAATGGCGCGACTACGCCATCGACCACACCCGGGAGAAGGCGGTCTTCTCCGTCTTCAAGCGTTCCGGCGAGATGCCGCTCTACCGCATCGAGAAGAACTCCAGGCTCGCCGCCCGGCAGGGCGCCTACAGCGTGATCAACACGCACGGCACGATCCTCAAGCGCGGCCACGACCTCGGCCAGGTGCTGAAGGTGTTCGACAAGGCGCTGCGCCTCATCGAGACCTGACTATTCCATCGTCGCCGGAAAGGAATCGGGCGCCGGCGCGGTCTCCGCCCCTTCGCCGAGCGCGCGCTGCATGAACACCGTGTCGAGCCAGCGGCCGTGCTTGAAGCCGGTCGCTGTCATCCGCCCGGCCTCCGCGAAGCCGGCCGCGCGGTGCAGCGCGATCGAGGCGGGGTGGGCGCCGCCGATGACGGCCGCCATCTGGCGGAAGCCGAGCGCCGTCGCGCGGCGGATCAGCTCGGAAAGCAGCGCCCTGCCGATCCCCTTGCCGCGCGCCTCGGGCGCCAGGTAGACCGAATCCTCCACCATCCAGCGATAGGCCGGCCGGGGCCGGAAAGCGGACGCATAGGCAAAGCCGAGGATGAGCCCGGTCTGCTCGACGGCGACGATATAGGGATAACCCTTGCCGGTGATCGTCTTGAAGCGCGCCGCCATCTCGTCGAGCGACGGCGGGTCGATCTCGTAGCTCGCGACCCCGTTCAGCACGGATTCGCGGTAGATCTCGGTGAAGGCGGCGATGTCGCCGAGGGCGGCGGTGCGGATGACGAAGGACATGGAGATCGACGTCGGCTGGAAGCGGGAAGGAAACTCCCTTCCCACATCCGCCGCCGGCTTTCAAGCCGCCGCCATGCGCCTCACCCGAAGACGACGAGGAGGTCCTTGGCGTCGATCTGGTCGCCGGCCCTGACGAGGACCTCGGCGACCACGCCGTCCTTCTCGGCATGCAGCGCGGTCTCCATCTTCATCGCCTCGATGGAAAGCAGCACGTCGCCGGCCTTGACCTCCTGGCCGGCGGAAACGGCGACCGTCGAGATGACGCCCGGCATCGGCGCGCCGAGATGGGCGGCGTTGCCGGCCTCGGCCTTGCGGCGGGCGACGGAGGCGGCCGCACGGTTGCGGTCCGGCACCTTGATGAGGCGCGGCTGGCCGTTCAGTTCGAAGAACACCTTGACGAGGCCCTTCTCGTCCGGCTCGCTCCGTGCCTGGTAGAGGATGACCAGCGACTTGCCCTTCTCGATCTCCGGCTGCAGCTCCTCGCCCGGCGCCAGCCCGTAGAAATAGGCGGGCGTCGGCAGCACGCTGACCGGGCCGTAGGTATCGGCGGCGAGCGCATAGTCGGTGAAGACCTTGGGATACATGAGGTAGGAGGCGAACTCGAAGTCGTCGACCTTGCGCTCCAGCTTCTCCTCGATCGCCGCGCGCTCCGCGTCGAGATCGGCGTCGGCGAGCAGCGAGCCGGGGCGCTCCGTATAGGGCGTCTCGCCCTTCAGCGCCTTCTTCTGCAGGCCTTCCGGCCAGCCGCCCGGGGGCTGGCCGAGGTCGCCCTTCAGCATCGAGACGACCGATTCCGGGAAGGCGATGTCCTTGGCCGGGTTCTCGACGTCGGCGACGGTCAGGTCCTGGGAGACCATCATCAGCGCCATGTCGCCCACCACCTTGGAGGAGGGCGTCACCTTGACGATGTCGCCGAACATCTGGTTGGCGTCGGCATAGGCCTGCGCCACGCGGTGCCACTTCGTCTCCAGGCCGAGCGAGCGGGCCTGCTCCTTGAGGTTGGTGAACTGGCCGCCCGGCATCTCGTGCAGGTAGACCTCCGAGGCCGGCCCCTTGAGGTCGCTCTCGAAGGCGGCATACTGGAAGCGCACGGCCTCCCAGTAGAAGGAGATGCGGCGGATCCATTCCGGGTCGAGGCCCGGATCGCGCTCGGAGCCCTTCAGCGCCTCGACGATCGAGCCGAGACAGGGCTGCGAGGTGTTGCCGGAGAGCGCGTCCATCGCCGCATCCACCACGTCGACGCCGGATTCGATCGCCGCCAGCACGGTCGCGGCGGAGATGCCGGACGTGTCGTGCGTGTGGAAATGGATCGGCAGGTCGGTCGCCTCGCGCAGGGCCTTGAACAGCACGCGCGCGGCCGCCGGCTTCAGGAGTCCCGCCATGTCCTTGACCGCGATCATGTGCGCGCCCGCCTTCTCCAGCTCGGCGGCAAGGGCGGTATAGTACTTGAGGTCGTATTTCGGGCGGGCCGCGTTGAGGAGGTCGCCCGTATAGCAGATCGCCGCCTCGCAGATGCGGTTCTCCTCGGCGACGGCGTCCATCGAGACGCGCATGTTGTCGACCCAGTTGAGGCAATCGAAGACGCGGAAGACGTCGATGCCGCCCTTCGCCGCCTGGCGGACGAAATACTTCACGACGTTGTCGGGATAGTTCTTGTAACCGACGCCGTTCGCGCCCCGCAGCAGCATCTGCAGGAGCAGGTTCGGCGCGTCCTCGCGGATGCGGGCGAGGCGGTCCCACGGGTCCTCGGTGAGGAAGCGCATCGACACGTCGAAGGTGGCGCCGCCCCAGCATTCGAGCGAGAAGAGCTGCGGCAGCGCCCGCGCGTAGGTGCCGGCCACGCGGGCGATGTCGTGCGTGCGCATGCGCGTCGCCAGCAGCGACTGGTGGGCGTCGCGCATCGTCGTGTCGGCGATGAAGGCGCGCCTTTCCGCCCTCACCCATTCGGCGAACTTCTTCGGCCCGAGCGCGTCGAGCTTCTGCTTGGTGCCGGCGGGGATGTCGCCGTTGATGTGGGGCACCACGGGCTTGGCGACGTCGGCGGACGGCTTCGGCCGGCCCTTCGCCTCCGGGTGGCCGTTGACGGTCACGTCGGCGAGATAGGTGAGCAGCTTCGTCGCGCGGTCCTGGCGCTTGACCTGCTGGAACAGCTCCGGCGTCGTGTCGATGAAGCGGGTCGTGTAGGAATTGTCGCGGAACTTCTCGTGGCCGATGATCGCCTCGAGGAAGGTGAGGTTGGTCGCCACGCCGCGGATGCGGAACTCGCGCAGCGCCCGGTCCATGCGGTTGATCGCCTCCAGCGGGTTCGGCGCCCAGGCCGTCACCTTGACGAGCAGCGGGTCGTAGTAGCGCGTGATGACGGCGCCCGGATAGGCCGTGCCGCCGTCGAGGCGGATGCCGAAGCCCGAGGCCGAGCGGTAGCCGGTGATGCGGCCGTAGTCGGGGATGAAGTTCTGCTCCGGGTCCTCGGTGGTGATGCGGCACTGCAGCGCGTGGCCGTTGAGGCGGATGTCCTCCTGGCGCGGGACACCCGAGGCCGGCGTGCCGATCGCCTCGCCGTCGAGGATATGGATCTGCGCCTTGACGATGTCGATGCCGGTCACGACCTCGGTGACGGTGTGCTCGACCTGGATGCGCGGGTTGACCTCGATGAAGTAGAATTTCCCCGTGTCCGCATCCATCAGGTACTCGACGGTGCCGGCGCCGATATAGTCCGTCGCCCGGGCGATCTTCAGCGAATAGTCGGCAAGCTCCCGGCGCTGCGCCTCGGAGAGATAGGGCGCCGGCGCGCGCTCGACGACCTTCTGATTGCGGCGCTGGATGGAGCAGTCGCGCTCGAAGAGGTGGACGACGTTGCCGTGCGTGTCGCCGAGGATCTGGCTTTCGACGTGGCGGGCGCGCTCGACGAGCTTTTCCAGATAGACCTCGTCCTTGCCGAAGGCGGCCTTCGCCTCGCGCTTGGCCTCGGTGACCTCCCGGATGAGGTCCTTGGGATCGCGGATCGCGCGCATGCCGCGCCCGCCGCCGCCCCAGGAGGCCTTGAGCATCACCGGATAGCCGATCGCGTCGGCGAGACGCCGGATCTCGTCCGGGTCGTCCGGCAGCGGCTCGGTCGCCGGCACGACCGGCACGCCGATCGAGATCGCAAGGTTGCGGGCGGCCACCTTGTTGCCGAGCTGACGCATCGTCTGCGGCTTCGGGCCGATGAAGGTGATGCCGTTCTTCTCGCAGGCTTCCGCGAATTCCGGGCTTTCCGAGAGCAGGCCGTAGCCGGGGTGGATCGCATCGGCCCCCGACAGCTTCGCCACCCGGATCACCTCGTCGATGGAGAGATAGCTCTCGATCGGCCCGAGGTCGCGCTCCAGATGCGGGCCGCGGCCGATCTGGTAGCTCTCGTCGGCCTTGAAGCGGTGCAGCGCGAGCTTGTCCTCCTCCGCCCATATCGCCACCGTTTTGAGCCCCAGTTCGTTGGCCGCGCGGAACACGCGGATGGCGATTTCGGAACGGTTGGCGACAAGGATCTTGGAAATGGGCAAGTCGGGCTCCTCAGGACTTGGAAGCGGGAATGCTGCACCCGCGAACAAAACTATTAACGAGTCAATTTTCGAAGTTCAATTTCGGAGTCGGCATCGGAAAAAAGATTCGCGACGTCACGAAACGAGGCCGAGCCGGAAGGCGAGCGCCACCGCATGCGGCCGGTTCCTCGCCTGCAATTTCGCCTGGATGCCGTTCATGTACCAGTCGACCGTGTGGCTGGTGATGCCGAGGCGCTGGGCGATCTCCGGCGAGGTCATGCCCTCGGCGAGAAGCCGCAGCGCCTCCATCTCGCGCCGCGTCAGGCCGATGCCGCCGGCGGGCGACGCCGCCTCCGGGACGGGATGGGCCGCGTCGTACAGCTTCCAGAACAGGCGCCGGGCGACGGCCTCGAACAGGCTCGCCTCGGCCGGGTGCAGTTCCACCGGCCGGCCGGCGACGGAGAGGCCGCCGGCCAGCCCGCCGCGGCCGTGCACGGGAAAGGTGTAGCCGTCCTGCAGGCCGGCGCGGTGCGCGTCCGCCATCATGCGCTCCATGCGCTTGCGCTGCGGGCTCGCGCGGAAGGCGGCGAGCGCGTCGCGCCAGCGGAAACCCGCCTGCGCCTGGCCGAGATAGTGCAGCATCGGATCGGCATGGAGATAGTGGCGGTCGCGGTAGGTCTCGATCCAGCCCTGCGGCAGTTGCGCCGCCAGCACCATCTCCTCCGGCCGCGCCGCCGGCGGGCGGATGCGGAAGAGGCAGTAGCAGTCGAAGCCGCAGGACGCGGCCAGCCGGCCGAAGGCCGACGCCATCTCGCCGCGCTCCCTGAGCTCGTCCATCCCCGCGAGAAACCGCAGCAACGCGTCGATCTTCGTGTCCTGCATCGAGAACGCCATCCCCGGCCGGGCGGCGGACGGGACGTCCGCCGCATTTTCCCCCGTCCCGCATTTGGCAGGATCGCACGCGATCACGCAAGATTTCATGTCCGTCACGAAAATTGCTCACTTCCGGAGAACTTTTGCCCCTTCCGCCCACTAATAGCGCAGGGCAGGTATCAGCAGCCGCTGCACCGCACAAAACAGGAACCGCCCGGAAAGGCCTTTTCTCGTGTCATTGTTCCAGGTCTATTCAAGAGCTCTCAGCTATCTCGCGGTCTATCGATTTCGCGTCTCGGCGGTCGTGCTGGCGAACGTCGTGCTCGCCGTCATCGCCATCGCCGAACCGATCCTGTTCGGCCGCATCATCGATGCGATCTCCTCGAAGGGCGAAGTGACACCGATGCTGCTGCTGTGGGCGGGCTTCGGGCTGTTCAACACGGTCGCCTACGTGCTCGTCGCCCGCGAGGCGGACCGGCTCGCCCACGGCCGGCGCGCGAGCCTGCTGACCGAAGCCTTCGGGCGGATCATCTCCATGCCGCTGTCCTGGCACAGCCAGCGCGGCACCTCCAACGCCCTGCACACGCTGCTTCGCGCCTGCGAGACGCTGTTCGGCCTGTGGCTCGAATTCATGCGCACGCACCTCGCCACCGCGATCGCGCTCGTGCTCCTGATCCCGACCGCCTTCTCGATGGACGTGCGCCTGTCGCTGGTGCTGCTCGTGCTCGGCGTGCTCTACGTGATCATCGGCAAGGTGGTGATGAACCGCACCCGCGAGGGCCAGGCCTCGGTCGAGAACCATTACCACACCGTCTTCTCCCACGTGTCGGATTCGATCAGCAACGTCTCGGTGGTGCACAGCTACAACCGCATCGAGGCGGAGACCCGCGAGCTGAAGCGCTATGCCGAGCGGCTGATCAACGCCCAGTTCCCGGTGCTCGACTGGTGGGCGCTCGCAAGCGCGCTGAACCGCATCGCCTCGACCATCTCGATGATGACGATCCTGGTGATCGGCACCGTGCTGGTGCAGCGCGGCCAGCTGAAGGTCGGCGACGTCATTGCCTTCATCGGCTTCGCCGGCCTGCTGATCGGCCGCCTCGACCAGATGAAGGCCTTCGCCACGCAGATCTTCGAGGCGCGCGCCAAGCTCGAGGACTTCTTCACGCTGGAAGACGCCGTGAAGGAGCGCGAGGAGCCGGCCGGAGCCGGCGAGCTCGGCGAGGTGAAGGGCCGGGTCGAGTACCGCAACGTCAGCTTCGACTTCGCCAACGCCACGCAGGGCGTCAGCGACGTGTCCTTCACCGTCGAGGCCGGCCAGACCGTCGCCATCGTCGGGCCGACGGGGGCCGGCAAGACGACGCTCGTCAACCTCCTGCAGCGCGTCTACGAGCCGCGCTCGGGCCAGATCCTCATCGACGGCGTCGACATCTCGACCGTCACGCGCAAGTCGCTGCGCCGCGCCATCGCCACCGTCTTCCAGGACGCCGGCCTGCTCAACCGCTCGATCTCCGAGAATATCCGCCTCGGCCGCGAAGGCGCGACCCAGGAGGAGGTGGAGGCGGCGGCCGAGGCCGCGGCGGCGAACGATTTCATCGCCTCGCGCCAGTCCGGCTACGACACCCATGTCGGCGAGCGCGGCAACCGGCTTTCGGGCGGCGAGCGCCAGCGCATCGCCATCGCCCGCGCCATCCTCAAGAACGCGCCCATCCTCGTGCTCGACGAGGCGACGAGCGCACTCGACGTGGAGACCGAGGCGCGCGTGAAGGCCGCGATCGACGGGCTTCGCCGCAACCGCACCACCTTCATCATCGCCCACCGGCTCTCCACCGTGCGCGAGGCCGACCTCGTCATCTTCATGGATCACGGCCGCATCGCCGAGATGGGCAGCTTCGACGCGCTGAGCCAGAGCAACGGCCGCTTCGCCGCCCTGCTCAGGGCAAGCGGCATCCTGACCGACGACGACGTGCGCAAGAGCCACACGGCGGCGTAGACGGAGACGCGCCCGCCTTCCCTTGTGACGGGGAGGGAGGGCGCACAGCGGCCTGCGGGAAGCCGTCGGAGCTCAGGCCTGCCGCACCACCCCGTTCCTGGCGTCTGGCCCGAACCTTCCATCAATGGAAGGTTCGGGCGACCGCAACGAAAGCCCTCCGATAGCCACACGACGCGTAAAAGCCGGTGCACCCTACCGCCCGCCTTGATGAGGAGGTCGCTGCGCAGCAGCGGGTTAGAGGAAGCCGCCGGTATTCCGGCGTGCCGCCTCACCCCGCCCAAGCCCGCGGCGCGACCCTCCCGCCCAGGGCAATGTTCGGACAAGGCTGGTATTGGATTGTGAGGCTCTGCTTTGATGGAGGGCCTTGAGATGATTTGTCGGCATTGCGGGAGTGCGACAACCATTCGCAACGGTAAGAGCGGCAGCGTGCAGCGGTTTCATTGCCGCTCCTGCCAACGCTACTTCCGTGCCTGCCCGCCGAAGTTCAGCCGTGACGTCAAGGCGATGGCCGTCGACATGCATCTCAACAACGTCGGCATCCGCAAGATCGCCCGCTTCGTTGGCGCGGCACCTGCAACGGTCATCGCCTGGATCCGCAAGGCCCATGAAGCCATGATGGCAAGCAAGAGCACGGCGGCGCATACGGATACGGTTGCCGATATCATCGAGATGGACGAGATCTACACCTTCGTTCAAAAAAACGGCAGCGCGCCGTTGTCTGGACGGCCTATTCCCGCCGTCGGGGCTGCGTCGTCGCCTACCATATCGCCGATACCGGCGTAAGAAGCGCCATTGCGCTCTACGAGCGCACCAAGGCCGTCGTGCCGCATATCGCGGCGATCTTCACCGATGCCAACTCCTGCTACCGGCTGGCCTTCGAGCGGCACGGCATCGTCGAGCCGCACCGCGAGACAAAGGCCGAAACCCATCTGATCGAAGCCGTAAACTCGTCGATCCGGGATAACCTTGCACGCTTCAACCGACGATCCAAGCGCTTCTCCAAGTCGATCGACATGCTCGATCTCTTCTTCAACCGCAAAAGGTTCAAGACGGACAGCCAAAAGTGAACACTGCCCCCGCCCAGGGAGGGTAGAACCGCTGCATCAGAGTGCAAGACCCTCCGGCGGCAAGGGCGTACCGTCGACGGTGACGGAAAGGCCGTCGTCCCTGCGCGCGACCGCGATGTCGATCGTCCGTCCGTCGAGTTTCAGCGTCGCCGCATAGCCGGTCCAGTGCGGCGGCAGCACCGGTTCGACGAACAGGCGGCCCGCCTCCTTGCGGATGCCCAGGATGCCTTCCACGGCGGCGCGGTAGAGCCAGCCGGCCGAGCCCGTGTACCAGGTCCAGCCGCCCTGACCGGTCCGCTCGCCCACGCCGTAGACGTCGGCGGCGACGACATAGGGCTCCACCCGGTAGCGCTCCGCCGCGTCCCGGTCGAGCGCATGGTTGACCGGGTTCAGGAGACCGAAGCAGTCCCAGGCCTCCTGCGCGCGGCCCTGCCGGGCGAGCGCCAGCACGAACCAGGCGGCCGCATGCGTGTACTGGCCGCCGTTCTCGCGCACGCCGGGCGGATAGGCCTTGATGTAGCCCGGATCCTGCGGCGTCTCGGCAAAGGGCGGCGTGAACAGGCGGACGATCCCCGCCTCGCGGTCGACCAGCCGGTCGAGCACCGCGTCCAGCGCCTGGCGCGAACGGTCCGCGTCGCCCCGGCCGGAAAGCACGCTCCAGCTCTGCGCGATGGAATCGATCCGGCATTCGGCGCTTTCCGCCGCGCCGAGCGGCGTGCCGTCGTCGAAATATCCGCGGCGATACCAGCCGCCGTCCCAGCCGGCCGTCTCCAGCGCCTGCTTCAGCCGCGCCGCATGCTCCTCCCACAGCACGGCACGGGCGTGGTCGCCGCGCGCGCGGGCGATCGGCGCGAAGTCTTCGAGCGTGCCGAGCAGGAACCAGCCGAGCCAGACGCTGGTGCCGCGTCCCGCCTCGCCGACGCGGTTCATGCCGTCGTTCCAGTCGCCGCCGAGGATCAGCGGCAGGCCGTTCTCGCCGGTGCGGCGCAGAGCGAGGTCGAGCGCGCGGGCGCAATGCTCGTAGAGCGGTGCTTCCTCCGGCGAGCGGGCCGGACGGAAGAACGAATCGTGCTGGCCTTCGGCGAGCGGCTGTCCCTCGAGGAAGGGCAGCACCTCGTCCAGCACGGCACGATCGCCGGTCACGCGGCAATAGCGCTCCACCGCATGCGCGAGCCAGACGACGTCGTCGGCGATGATGGTGCGCACGCCGGCGCCGCTGTCGGGCAGCCACCAGTGCTGCACGTCGCCCTCGGCGAACTGCCGCCCGGCGGCGTTGAGGATCTGCTTGCGCGCGAGCTCCGGCCGATGGATCAGGAAGGCGAGCGTGTCCTGCAGCTGGTCGCGGAAGCCGTAGGCGCCGCTCGCCTGGTAGAAGGCGGAGCGGGCGGTGATGCGGCAGGCGAGCGCCTGATAGGGCAGCCAGTCGTTGACCATGCGGTCGAAGGCGGCGTCCGGCGTCCTGACCTGGAACGTGTCGGCGAACCCCTGCCAGCGGGCCTTGGCCGCGGTCATGACCGCGTCGAAATCGACCGCCCGGCTCCTGGCAGCGAGGGCGGAAGCGGCCTCGGCGTCCGGCGCGTCGCCGAGCGCGAACAGGATCTCCTGCCGCTCGCCCGGCTTCAGGACGATCTCGACGGCGAGCGCCGCGCACGGGTCGCCCATGCCGTCGGCGGCACCGGAGAGCCGGTGGCCGTTGGCGACCGCCGAGGGCATGACGATATCCCCGTCCGCGCCGATGAACTCCCGCCGGCGCGCGGTGAAGCCCGCAAGCGGGAGGCTTGCCGCAAAGAAGCTCGTGCGGCCGGAATAGTCGATGCTGTAGCGGTTCTCGGCGAAGAGCGCCCCGCTTGCCGCATCCTGGCGCGTCAGCACGAAGGGTGCCGTCCGCGCCGGATTGTTGCCGAGCACCCATTCGACGTAGCCGTAGACGCAGAGCCTGCGCTCCGTCCGCCCCGTATTCGTCAGCGCCAGGCGCGAATATTTCACCGGCTCTTGCGGATCGACCGTCTGGACGAGGTCGAGCTCGATCCCGTCCTCCCAGCTTCGGAAGGCCGAATAGCCGAGGCCGTGCCAGGCATCGAAGCGCACCGACGGCTTGCGCGACAGCGCGGCGAAGGGCGTGGCGACGAGGCCGCCGTCGAGGTCCTTGACGTAGAAGGCCTCGCCCGGCCGGTCGATCACCGGGTCGTTGCTCCAGGGGGTGAGCTGGAAGTCGCGCGAGTTGCGGCTCCAGGTGAAGCCGCCGCCCTCGGCCGGGACGTGGAAGCCGAAATGCGGGTTGGCGACGACGTTGATCCAGGGATGCGGCGTCGCCTCGCCGCCGCGCAGCCGCACGGCATATTCGCGGCCGACCTCGTTGAAGCCGCCGAAGCCGTTCCAGAAGGAAAGGCCCTCGCCGTCGATCTCCGCCGGGGCCGCGGCGGCGGGCTTCGGCAGGGGAACGACGCGCCGCATGTCCTCCTCTGCGCTGCCGCGCGGCGTGGCGTGGAGCGCGACGGCGCGGGCGATCTGGTCGGTGAGCGAGCCGTTCCTGGCATGGAAGACCGCACGGGCGGTGGACAGCAGCGCCTGCCAGGTCGCCACCTCCATCAAGTCGCGGCGCACGGCGAAGATGTGCTGGCGCAGTCCGTCCGATTGCCCGCGCATGCGCAGGTTCTCGCAGAGCTGGTCGAGCGTGTGCTGCATGTCCTGCGCATAGGAGGAGGCGCGCTCGTTGACGATGACGAGGTCGGCGGCGACGCCGCGGTGGCGCAGGTATTCCTGCGCGCGCAGCGCCTCGCGGGCGACGTCGAGGTCGATCTCCTCGTTGATGCGCAGCACGAAGATCGGGAAATCGCCGGAGATCGCCAGCGGCCAGAGCGCGGCCTGCGAGGCGAGCCCCGTCTGGATCGTGCCGGCGTCGGCGCGCAGATGCGTGTCCGGATAGACGAGGTAGCGGCCGAGCGCCTGGAAGCTCGCGGCCTCCCGCGAGGTGACGCCGATATGGCGCAGGTGCACCTGCGAGCGCGTCCAGGCGTGGATCGTCTCGTGGTTGAAGCTGTCGGGATGGCGGTAGCGGTCGATCGCCGCGTCCACCTCGGCCCGGCTCGGTGCGGCAATGGTCCAGAAGATCACCTTCACCTTCTTGCCGGCCGGCACGCGCACGACGCGGCGCAGCGCCATCACCGGATCGAGCGTGAAGCCGTCGGTGCCGGAAAGATGCGCGCCGGCGTCGAAGGCGGCCGCGGTCGAAAGCGTGCGGCCGCGGCCGATGAAGCGGCGGCGGTCGGTCTCGACCTCGGTGCGCCGCGAAGGGCCGGCGTTGTCGACGATCAGATGGGCGACCACCATGTCCGGCTCGTTCGGATGGCGCTTGTTGCGCCAGGCGCGGACGACGTCGCCCTTCCTGCCGATCTCGGTGCGGACGAACATCTTCGAGAACAGCGGATGGGCGCTGTCGGCCTCGTCGGTCGAGATCACCGGCTCCAGGTAGGAGGTCACCTCGATGAAGCGGTCCTCGGGCCCGGTATTGAGCAGCGTCAGGCGGCGGCCCTCGGCGTCGTGCTCGGTCGCGACGATGCATTCGACCTCGCTCGTCAGCGTGCCGACCGTCTTGATGAACTCGGCCTTGTCGTCGCCGAACTGCGCCTTGACCTCCTCGCCCTCGGCGCGCTTCGGCTCGGCGGTCGCCGACCACCAGTCGCCGCTCGCCGTGTCGCGCAGGAACAGGAAGGTGCCCCAGCGGTCCTCGGTCGGATCGGGCTTCCAGCGGGTGACGGACTGGCCGTTCCAGCGCGAATAGCCGGAGCCGTTCGCCGTCAGCATCACGGCATAATGGCCGTTCGACAGGAAGACGGTCTCGCGGTCCTTCGAGAACGGGTCCTTGATGACGCGGACTTCCGGACGCAGCAGGTCGGCCTGGGTGGAGCCCACCGTCTCCGGCTCGCGCTTGGCGTTGATGACCGGGATGTCGCGCGGGGCCTTCTCCTGCAGGAGCAACTCGGCCGCCTCGATCACCGGGTCGGCATGGAAGCGCTCGCGCAGCGCGCCGTTGAAGACGACGTTGGCGACGGCGGCGATCGACATGCCGTGGTGGTGGGCCATGTAGTTCCTGACGACCGCGCAGATCTTGCCCTCCGGCACGCGCGTCGGCGTGAAATCGACGGCGTCGTGAAAGCCGTAGACGCCGAGCGCGCCGAGCTTGCGCAGCCGCTTTAGGTTTTCGAGCGCCGCCTTCGGCGCGTATTGCGTGGCGAGCAGCGAGGCGTAGGGCGCGATCACCGCGTTCTGGCCGAGGCCGCGCTTGAGGCCGAGCGTCGGCACGCCGAAATTGGTGTACTGGTAGGTGAGCTCGTGGTCGCGCGCGTTGAAGGCGGCCTCCGAGATGCCCCAGGGCGTGCCGAGCCGGCGGCCGTGGTTCATCTGCTCCCTGACGATCAGGTTGTTCGTCTGGTTGAGGATGCCGCCCTGGCGCTCCTGCATGACGAGCGGCGGCATCAGGTATTCGAACATCGAGCCCGACCAGGAGACGAGCGCGCCGCGCGAGCCGACCGGCACGACCGGGCGGCCGAGCTTGTACCAGTGCTCGGTCGGCAGGTCGCCCTTGGCGATGGCGAAGAGGCTGGTGAGCCGCGCCTCGGAGGCGAGCAGGTCGTAGCAGGCCTCGTCGAGCTCGTTGGTCTCGACGCGGTAGCCGATGGAGAGGAGGCGCCGCTCCGGGCGGAACAGGAAGCCGAAATCCATCGAGAAGGCGATGTCGCGCGCCCGGTCGCGCAGCACGATCAGGCGGTCGCGCAGCGCCTCGATGCTGCCGAGGTCGAAGACGCTGTCGGCGATGTGCGCCTCGCAGGCGGCGACCAGCGCGCCCGCCCAGTGCACGACCTCGCTGCTCTGCGGCGACTTGATCTCGTGGTCGAGGTTGACGATCAGCTTGTTGACGTCGCGCGCCAGCACCGAGAGGTTGATGACGCGGATCGAGGCGAACTCGTGCTCGCGCTTGACGGCGGCGAGCGCGTTGCGGAAGCCGGTGATGCGCTCCTCGATGAGGCGGCGCAGCGGCCGTACCGTCTTGCGGTCGTCCGGCAGGTCCTCGAGCGCCTCCGACAGGATCGCGGCGACGTCGCCGATGCCGTCGAGGCTGCCCTGGAGGTAGGCCGAGGGGGCCTCCGCCCATTCGCGGCAGAGCGAGGAGACGGCGATGAGGTGGCCGGCGAGGTTGCCGCTGTCGACCGCCGAGACGTAGCGGGGGCCGAGCGTCTCCAGCGTGTTGGTGCGGTACCAGTTGTAGAGGTGGCCGCGGTATTTCGGCATGCGGTCGATCGTGCCGATCGTCTGCTCCAGCCGGCGCACGGTCTCCTCGAAGGAGATCCAGCCGAAATCGCGCGCCGAGATCACCGAGAGCAGGTAGACGCCGATATTGGTGGGCGAGGTGCGCTCGGCCAGAACGGGGTGGGGCGTCTCCTGGAAATTGTCCGGCGGCAGGAAATGCTGCTCGGCGGTGACGAAGGTCTCGAAATAGCGCCAGGTGCGCCGGGCGATCTTGCGCAGCTCCGTCACCACCTCGTCGGGCACGACGAGCTGGTCTTCGGTCTCCGCCGTCTGGCTCACGTACCAGGCGATGGCGGGCGAGAGCGCCCAGACGATCGCGAAGGGGATTCCGATGAAGGGAAGGCCCGTGTCGGAGACGGCGGCGAGCGCCACGGAGAGCGCGGCGAGCGCCGGCGCCTGCCACATCGACTTGTAATGGGCGAGGATGTCGCCGCGCGCGGCGCTGTCGGCCTGCGCGGCGGTGCGCCATTCCAGCATCAGCCGGCGGCTGATCATGGTGCGGTAGAGCGAGCGGACGATCGCGTCAGCCATCAGCGCCGCCGAATGGGCGATGAAGACGATGCGCAGCGCGACCTGCGCATTGGCCGCGCGGATGTCGGACAGCACGCGATGGACATGGGCGCGCGCGACGATGTCGTTGCGGCGCGGCATCAGGCCGGAGATCAGCGACAGGGTGGGTGCGACGAAGAGCAGGAAGATGAGCACCACCTGCCAGACCAGCGCCTGGCGCGGCTCCATGTAGTACCAGCCCATCACCGAGGCGACGAGCCAGCCGATGGGGATGAGGCTGCGGCGCAGGTTGTCGTACATCTTCCAGCGGCCGAGCATGGAGATGCCGCTCGACGGACGGAAGATATAGGGGATGAGCTGCCAGTCGCCCCGCGCCCAGCGGTGCTGGCGCGAGGTCTCGACGCCGTAGCGCGTCGGGAAGTCCTCGACGAGCTCCACGTCCGTCACCAGCGCGCAGCGGGCGAAGGAGCCTTCGAGCAGGTCGTGCGACAGGATGGAGTTCTCGTCGATGCGACCCTTCAGCGCCGCCTCGAAGGCGTCGACGTGGTAGAGGCCCTTGCCGGTGAAGGTGCCCTCGCCGGCGAGGTCCTGGTAGACGTCGGAAACGGTGAAGACATAGGGGTCGATGCCGCGGTCGGCGGAGAAGATGCGCTGGAAGGTGGAGGCTTCCTTGCCGGTGGTGAGCGACGGCGTCACGCGCGGCTGCAGGATGCCGTAGCCGGCCGTCACCTCGCCCGTCTCGGCATCCACGACCGGACGGTTGATCGGGTGGTGCAGCTTGCCGACGAGCTTCGTCACCGCATCGCGCATCAGCCGCGTGTCGGCGTCGAGCGTCATGACGTATTTCACGCCCTCCGGCACCGTGTTTGCACCGGGCAGGAAGCTGGTGTCGCCGTCGCCGCGCAGGAGCAGGTTCAGCTCGTGCAGCTTGCCGCGCTTGCGCTCCCAGCCCATCCACACGCCTTCCGACGGATTGTAGAGGCGGCGGCGATGCAGGAGGTAGAAGCGGGTGCGCCCGTCATAGGCATAGCGCGCCGAGAGCGCCGCGATCTCGCGCTTGGCATATTCCAGCACCTCCAGATCGGCGGGCGTCTCCTCCACCTTGCTGTCGGTCCAGTCGCTGAGCAGCGAGAAATAGATCTCCCCGCGCGGATTGGCGAGATAGTGCACCTCCAGGTTGCGGATCAGCTCGTCGACATGGTCGCGCTTGGCGATGAGACAGGGCACGACGACGAGCGTGCGCGCATCCTCGGGAATGCCGTCCTTGAACTCGTAGCCGACCAGCCGCGACGGCGTGACGAAGAAGGTGACGAGCGTGTTGAAGAGACCGGTCGCGCCCTCCGAGGCCGGCAGCGCGAAGAGGACGAGCATGATCAGCCAGGCGCCGTCGGGGATGTCGAGCTGGTCGAGGAAATAGTAGACGGCGATCATCGCCAGCAGCGTCAGGATGATGTTCGGCCCGGCGATCGACACCCAGTCGAGCTTGCGGCCGAAGCGGACGATGCGCTGGACGAGCGGCGGGCGGTAGCCGATGCGCTTCTCGAGCAGCTTGCGTTTCTTGCCGACGAGGAAGGCGCCGACATTGGCCTCGTAGCCGGGATCGTCCGCATGCGCCGCCGCGTCCTCCGCGGTCATGGCGAGCGCGGTCTCCGTCACCTCGATTTCCGTCTTGCCGGAGCGGCGCGCCAGCCGCTCGATCGTGCTGCGGTACTTGTTGCGCGAGCCGAAATCGAGATCGCTGTAGTCCGATCCCTGCCGCAGCGCCTCGTCGAGGCGGCTGACGCTCTCGAACCAGACCGGCCATTCCGTGTCGTCCACGGCGCGCAGGCTCTTGATCAGGTTGCTCATCGTCGCGTTGCCGGACGACAGGCGGTTGTTCTCCGAGACGATCAGCTCTTCGAGGTCGCTGCCGCGGCTCTCGATGCGCCGCTCCAGCCACTGGATAACGCTGCCGGAGGTCTGGAGACCGTCGCGCAGCCGGTGCAGCAACTGGGCTACGAAGGTGTTGTCGTCGACGAGATCGCCGAGGTCGCGCAGATAGGCCACGCACTTGTCCGGGTCCTCCAGCCGGATGAGCTCGTCGGCCACGTCGTTGGCCTTGAAGCGCATCTTGCGCGACCGCTCGACCCGGCTCGAGATGCGGCGCAGGTTCTCGAGCAGCACGAAGCGGATGAAGGAGGGCAGCGCCCAGAGCTCGCCGATCTTCAGCGCGTCGACCCGCTGGAAGCCCTGGACCATCGCCGTCAGGCTCTCGTGCGAGACGCTGCTGTGGGTATGGGCGACGTAGAGCCAGGCGAGCGCCAGCACGCGCGGCAGCTGCTGCCCCTCGATCTCGATCACCGGAAGCTGGCGGAAGAAACGCCGCGGGAAGTCGCGCCGGACCTCCTGGATCGCCTCCTCGACGACATAGTAGTTGTCGAGCAGCCACTCGGCGGCCGGGGTGATCTGGGCGCCGGCCTCCACGTCGCGCGCGGTCGCCTGGTAGACGCGGAAGATCTCCTTCTCGTTCTCCTTGTGGCGGGCGCGGAATTCGAAGGGCTGGAAGCCCGGCAGCGGCGCGCCCTGCTCGCGCGCCAGCATTTCCCCGCAATCGGCCAGGTCCTCCAGGGTGAGATAGGTGGCACGGATCGAATCGTTGTAGTCGATCTGCCGGGTCTCGGCGTCGCGCTTGAGGGCTGGCGGCGTATTGTGAAGGGGCATCTTCTCGTTTCTGGCTGCGGCAGGGTTGAGACGTCCGGCGACGGCCTTGACGCCGGACGGTTGTTCGCGAGCAGGCTTCGTGCGCGTGTCGCGCCTGACCGGTCCGTCGGAGAGAAAGGCCGGCTCAGGCGGCACGCGTATCGGCATCATGGCCGCGTGGTGCATGAAAACGGCATTTTTTAGCCGCTGGGACAAAGACTTGCAACATGGCGGCACGCGCCCTCCGTGCGGTTTGGTAAATCGCGGCAGGCGCCGGCATCGTGCGGACCGAATGCCGCCGGCAGGGGAAAGTTCCCGCCGGCGGAAAGAGCCTGTGCGCGACCGATCGCCGCCATTGACAAGGCCGGCGCGGCGGGCCAGTCTGCCGCCGTCAGGGTCTTCCGGGTCGCGTGCGGTCCGGAGGCTAAGAGGGAAGCCGGTGCGATTGTTCCTTGCCAGGGAACGCAAGGCCGGCGCTGCCCCCGCAACTGTGAACGGCGAGCTGCTGTCGCTCGATGCCACTGGCGCGAAAGCACCGGGAAGGCGAGACAGAAGCGAAGACCCGCAAGCCAGGAGACCTGCCCTGACGCCTGTTACGTCCATGGGCGGGGTGTCCCAATGGTGCGCTTGCTTCTCGCCTTTCGGGCGACAACCCAGCATGCGTGCGTCCGGTTCATCCCCCAATTCGCAAATTGGGGATCCACATGTTTGCATTTGCCGACCAGCTCTCCTCCGGCGACGGAAAGGCGGAATCCGTCTTCATCTCCTGGCTGCTCTGGCAGCCGCGCGGGGCCGACCTTGCGTCGGAAGCGCTGAAGGAGGTGCAGAAGCTCGCCCGCTACGGCGCGGCCGACCCCGACATCAGCCGGCTGCGCGCCCTCTTCGCCTCGCTCGCGGGACTGGACGGCACGGCGCACTAGGCAGGCCAGATATAAAGGCATGTTGACATAAAGATGTCTTTATGTGATTTCCGGGTATGCATCCATACCCGGAGGGTTCCGCCATGGCCGGTTCCGATCTCGACAGCCTGTTCGGCCCCGAACTTCCGCCCCGCGACGGGGGCGGGATCCTTGCAGCGCTCCAGGCCGCCGCGCGGGAAAGGATTCTCGTGCTCGACGGGGCGATGGGCACGGAGATCCAGACGCTCGGCCTCGTCGAGGCGGATTTCCGCGGCAGCCGCTTCGGCGATTGCGCCTGCCACCAGCAGGGCAACAACGACCTCCTGACGCTCTCCCAGCCCGGCGCGATCGAGGACATCCACTACCGCTATGCGCTCGCGGGCGCGGACATCCTCGAGACCAACACCTTCTCCTCCACCGTGATCGCCCAGGCCGACTACGGCATGGAGGCGATGGTCTACGAACTCAACCGCGACGGCGCGCGGCTCGCGCGGCGTGCCGGTCTCAGGGCACAGGAGAAGGACGGCCGCCGCCGCTTCGTCGCGGGCGCGCTCGGGCCGACCAACCGCACCGCCTCGATCTCGCCGGACGTCAACAATCCCGGCTACCGCGCCGTCACCTTCGACGACCTGCGCACCGCCTATGCCGAGCAGCTGCGCGGGCTGATCGACGGCGGCGCCGACATCGTCCTGATCGAGACGATCTTCGACACGCTGAACGCCAAAGCGGCGATCTTCGCGGCGCGCGAGGTGTTCGAGGAGAAGGGCATCTTCCTGCCCGTCATGATCTCCGGCACGATCACCGACCTTTCCGGCCGCACGCTCTCCGGCCAGACGCCGGAGGCCTTCTGGAACTCGGTGCGCCATGCCGAGCCCTTCTCCATCGGCCTCAACTGCGCGCTCGGCGCGAACGCCATGCGCGCGCATCTGGCGGAAATCGCGTCCGTCGCCGGGACCTTCGTCTGCGCCTATCCGAACGCCGGCCTGCCGAACGCCTTCGGCAAGTACGACGAGAGCCCCGACGAGATGGCCGCGCAGATCGAGGGCTTTATGCGCGACGGCCTCGTCAACATCGTCGGCGGCTGCTGCGGCTCGACGCCGGACCATATCCGCGCCATCGCCGAGGCCGCCCGCCGTCACAGGCCGCGCGACGTCCCGGACATCCCGCGCCGGATGCGCCTCTCCGGCCTCGAACCCTTCACCCTGACGGACGACATCCCCTTCGTGAACGTCGGCGAGCGCACCAACGTCACCGGCTCGGCGAAATTCCGCAAGCTGATCACCGCCGGCGACTATGCGGCAGCGCTCGACGTCGCCCGCGACCAGGTGGCGAACGGCGCCCAGGTCATCGACATCAACATGGACGAGGGCCTGATCGATTCGGCGAAGGCCATGACGGAATACCTCAACCTGATCGCCGCCGAGCCGGACATCGCCCGCGTGCCGGTGATGATCGACAGCTCCAAGTGGGAGGTGATCGAGGCGGGCCTCAAATGCGTGCAGGGCAAGCCGCTGGTCAACTCGATCTCGCTCAAGGAGGGCGAGGAGGCCTTCCTGCACCATGCGAAGCTGGTGCGCGCCTATGGCGCCGCCGTCGTCGTCATGGCCTTCGACGAGCAGGGCCAGGCCGACACGAAGGCGCGCAAGGTGGAGATCTGCGCCCGCGCCTACAGGCTGCTCACCGAGGTCGCCGGCCTGCCGCCGGAGGACATCGTCTTCGACCCGAACATCTTCGCGGTCGCCACCGGCATCGAGGAGCACGACAATTACGGCGTCGACTTCATCGAGGCGACGGCCGAGATCACCGCGAGCCTGCCGCACGTGCACGTCTCGGGCGGCGTCTCCAACCTCTCCTTCTCCTTCCGCGGCAACGAGCCGGTGCGCGAGGCCATGCACGCCGTCTTCCTCTACCACGCCATCCAGGCGGGCATGGACATGGGCATCGTCAATGCCGGCCAGCTCGCCGTCTACGACACGATCGAGCCGGAGCTGCGCGAGGCCTGCGAGGACGTGGTGCTCAACCGCGTGCCGAAAGCCGGCGGCACCGCGACCGAGCGCATGCTGGAGATCGCCGAGCGCTTCAAGGGCGCCGGCGGCAAGGAAGCCAAGGAACGCGACCTCGCCTGGCGCGACTGGCCGGTCGAGAAGCGGCTGGAGCATGCGCTCGTCAACGGCATCACCGAATTCGTCGAGGCCGATACGGAGGAGGCCCGGCAAAACGCCGAGCGCCCGCTGCACGTCATCGAAGGCCCGCTGATGGCCGGCATGAACGTCGTCGGCGACCTCTTCGGCGCGGGCAAGATGTTCCTGCCGCAGGTGGTGAAATCCGCCCGCGTGATGAAGCAGGCCGTCGCCGTGCTGCTTCCCTATATGGAAGCGGAGAAGCTGGCGAACGGCGGCAGCGGCAGGCGCGAGAGCGCGGGAAAAATCCTGATGGCGACCGTCAAGGGCGACGTGCACGACATCGGCAAGAACATCGTCGGCGTCGTGCTCGCCTGCAACAATTACGAGATCGTCGACCTCGGCGTCATGGTGCCGGCGGCGAAGATCCTCGAAACGGCGAAAGCCGAGAAGGTCGACATCATCGGGCTCTCGGGCCTCATCACCCCCTCGCTCGACGAGATGGCGCATGTCGCCGCCGAGATGGAGCGCGAGGGCTTCGACATTCCCCTCCTGATCGGCGGGGCGACGACGAGCCGCGTGCATACGGCCGTGAAGATCCATCCGCGCTACAGCCTCGGCCAGGCCGTCCACGTCAACGACGCGAGCCGCGCGGTCGGCGTCGTCGGCGCCCTGCTCTCGCCCGAGGCGAAGCCCGCCTACATCGAGCGGCTGCGCGCCGAATACCGCAAGGTCGCGGACACCCACGCCCGCAGCGAAGCGGAGAAGCAGCGCCTGCCGCTCGCCCGGGCGCGCGAAAACGCCTTCCGCGCGGACTGGGCCGCCTACCAGCCGAAGACGCCCTCCTTCCTCGGCACGCGGGTGTTCCAGGACTGGGACCTCGCCGATCTCGCCCGCTACATCGACTGGACGCCCTTCTTCCAGTCCTGGGAGCTGCGCGGCGTCTATCCGAAGATCCTTGCAGACGAGAAGCAGGGCGAGGCCGCCCGCCAGCTCTTCGCCGACGCCCAGGCGATGCTGGAGAAGATCATCGCCGAAAAGTGGTTCACGCCGAAAGCCGTCGTCGGCTTCTGGCCGGCAGCAAGCGTCGGCGACGACATCCGCCTCTTCACCGACGAGACGCGCGAAAACGGGCTCGCCACCTTCTTCACGCTGCGCCAGCAGCTCTCCAAGCGCGACGGAAGGCCGAATCTGGCACTCTCCGACTTCGTCGCCCCGGCGGATAGCGGCAAGCACGACTATCTCGGTGGCTTCGTCGTCACCGCCGGCATCGGCGAGATCGCCATCGCCGAGCGTTTCGAGCGGGCGAACGACGACTATTCCTCGATCCTCGTCAAGGCGCTCGCCGACCGCTACGCCGAGGCATTTGCCGAACGGATGCACGAATATGTGCGCAAGGAGCTCTGGGGCTACGCGCCGGACGAGACCTTCTCGCCCACCGAGCTGATCGGCGAGCCCTATGCCGGCATCCGCCCGGCGCCCGGCTATCCCGCCCAGCCGGACCATACGGAGAAGACGACGCTCTTCCGCCTGCTCGACGCGGAGCGCGAGATCGGCGTGCGGCTGACGGAAGGTTTCGCCATGTGGCCGGGCTCCTCCGTCTCCGGCCTCTACATCGCCTCGCCGGAAAGCTACTATTTCGGCGTCGCCAAGGTCGAGCGCGACCAGGTGGAGGACTATGCCCGGCGCAAGGGCATGGAGGTGCAGGACGTCGAGCGCTGGCTCGGCCCGGTGCTCAACTACGTGCCGGTCGCCGAAGCGGCGGAGTGATCGGGTTCATTCACCGCGCAGTTCCGGACGCAAAACCGCGTTCGGCGCTTTCGCTGGAATTGCTCAATCGCCCCGACCGCGGAACCGCCGCTGGTAGGCCGGGTTGTAGAGCGAGCTCTCGCGGAAATCCTCGGCCGCAAGCGTGCGGCCGACGAAGATCAGCGCCGTGCGCTCGATGGGCGCCTCCGCCACCTTCGCCGCGATGTCGCCGAGCGTGCCGCGGACGATGCGCTCGTCCGGCCAGGAGGCCTTGACGACGATGGCGACCGGGCAATCGGCGCCGTAGAGCGGCGTCAGCTCCGCGACCACCTGATCCAGCGCATGGATGGCGAGATGGATGGCGAGCGTCGCCCCCGTCTTGCCGAAATTTTCGAGCGTCTCGCGGTTCGGCATCGGCGAGGCGCGGCCGGAGACGCGGGTGAGCACGAGGCTCTGGGCGACAGCCGGGATCGTCAGTTCCCGCCCCAGCGCCGCCGCCGCCGCCGCGAAGGAGGGCACGCCGGGCGTCAGCGTATAGGCGAGCCCGTGCCGCTCCAGCCGGCGGATCTGCTCGGCGACGGCGCTCCAGACGGAGAGGTCGCCGGAATGGAGCCGCGCCACCTCCTCCCCCGCCTCCGCCGCTCGCAGGAATTCGGCCTCGATCTCGTCGAGCGACATCGGCGCGGTGTCGACGATGCGCGCGCCCGGCGGGCAGTATTGCAGCAGTTCCGGCGAGACGATGGAGCCGGCATAGAGGCAGACGGGGCATCTTTCGATGAGGTCGCGCCCGCGCACGGTGATGAGATCGGCCGCCCCCGGCCCGGCACCGATGAAATGAACGGTCATCTGCTTCCCCCGATTTCCTTAGCCGGCTTAGTCCAGCTCCATTGCGTCACCGGCATGGCCGGCCGCCAGCCCGTCATGGTGCCGACGGGGGCCGCGCGGGCGAGATCGATGCGGATCAGCGAACCGCCCAGGCCCGCATGCCGCGAAAGCAGCACCGCCTCCATCTCCGTCGTCACCGCGTTGGCGACGAGCCGACCGCCGGGCTTGAGACCGGCGATCGCCGCTTCCATCACGCCGTCCTCGCTGCCGCCGCCGCCGATGAAGACGGCATCCGGCGCGGCGAGCCCGGCAAGCGCCTGCGGCGCCGCGCCTTCCACGACGGCAAGACCCGGCACGCCGAAGCGGGCCGCGTTGCGGCGGATGCGGGCGGCGCGCTCGGCATGCGCCTCGACGGCGATGGCGCGCAGCGACGGATCGGCGAGCATCCATTCGATGCCGACGGAGCCGGAGCCCGCACCGATATCCCACAAAAGCTCCCCCCGCCGCGGCGAAAGCGCCGACAGCGTGAGCGCGCGCACCTCGCGCTTGGTGATCTGGCCGTCGTGCTCGTAGAGCCCGTCGTCGCGGCCCGGCGCAAGCGCCAGCACGCGCGCGCCCTCCCCCGCCGCGACCTCAACGGCGCAGACGTTGAGCATGTCGGCGTCGGCGAGCGCGAAGGCATCGGCGCGGTGGTGGCTCACCCGCTCGCGCGGGCCCCCCAGCGCCTCCAGCACGGTGAGCCGCGAGCCGCCGAAGCCGCTTTCCGTCAGCAGTGCGGCAAGTGCCGCGGGTCCGTCGCCGTCGGAGGTGAGCGCGAGGATGCGGGCGTCCGGATGGAGATGCGGGCGGATGAGATCGAGCGGCCGCCCGTGCAGCGAGACGCAGGCGGTCTCCTGCAGCGCCCAGCCCATGCGCGAGGCGGCGAGGCTGAAGGAAGACGGCGCCGGGAAGACGCGCATTTCTTCGCGCGCGATGCGCCGCGACAGCGTGACGCCGACGCCGTAGAAGAAGGGATCGCCCGAGGCGAGCACGGCGACCGGCCGCCCCCGCGCCGCCAGCACCGCCTCGACCGAGCGTTCGAACGGGCTGAGCCAGGCATGGCGTTCGCCGCGGATCGCCGCATCGGCCAGCGCCAGATGCCGCTCGCCGCCGAAGACGACCTCGGCCTCCGCGATTGCGGCCTTGGCCGCGTCGCCGAGACCGGCTAGACCGTCCTCACCGAGACCGACGACGGAAAGCCAGGGCGGAAGGGACGGATCAGGCGTGGACAAGAGACGCATCCTCATTCTGGGCGGCACGACGGAGGCGCGCGAACTCGCCGCGCGCCTTGCCGGCCGCACCGATCTCGCCGTGACGCTGTCGCTCGCCGGCCGCACGCTCGATCCGGCGCCGCAGCCCGTTCCCGTCCGCAGCGGCGGCTTCGGCGGCGTGGCGGGACTCAAAGCGTATCTCCGCCGCGAGGCCGTCGACCTGCTGATCGACGCGACGCATCCCTTCGCGCAGCGGATCTCCGCCAATGCCGAGGCCGCGGCGGAAGGCGCGCACGTCCCCCTCGTCCGCCTCGAACGCTCCGGCTGGAGCGAGACGCCGGCCGACCGCTGGACGCGCGTCGGTTCGATGGCCGGGGCCGTCACGGCGCTCGGCGCGGCGCCGCGCCGCGTCTTCCTCACCATCGGCCGGCAGGAGACGAAGGCCTTCGACGCCGCGCCGCAGCACCACTATCTCGTGCGCAGCGTCGACCCCGTCGATCCGCCGCTCGAGGCGCCCGACGTCGAATACCTCCTGTCGCGCGGCCCCTTCGCGGTCGAGGCGGAGGTGGAACTCCTGCGACGGCATCGCATCGACGTCGTCGTCAGCAAGAACTCCGGCGGCGAGGCGAGCTTCGGCAAGATCGTCGCCGCGCGCATCCTCGGCCTTCCCGTCGTGCTGGTCGACCGCGCGCCGGCGGCCGATGGCAACCGGGCGGAGACGGTCGAGGAGGCGGAACGGCTCGCCGATCATCTGCTCGGCTCCCGGTAGAAGCGCGGCGTGTAGACGAGGTCGGGGAGGCCCGGCCGGGCGATCGTCCGCGTCTCCGGCGAGCCGATGACGACGCAGGTCGCCATGTCCGCCCGCTCCGCCTCGGCCTCTCCGAGCGGCATGACCAGCATGCGCTCGTCCGGCCGGCCGGCGGCGCGGCCGAAGACGACCGGCGTGGCCGCCGGCAATATCTCGCGCAGAAGCGCGAAGGCGCGGCCGAGCTGCCAGGGGCGCGCCTTGCTGATCGGATTGTAGAGCGCGATCACCAGGCCGGCTTCCGCGACGAGCCGCAGCCGCTTCTCGATCACGTCCCAGGGCTTCAGGTTGTCGGAGAGCGAGATGGCGCAGAAATCGTGGCCGAGCGGCGCGCCGATGCGGGCGGCGACGGCGAGCATGGCGGTGACGCCCGGCACGACGGTGAGATCGACGGTCTTCCATTCCGCCGGCCCGGCATCGATCGCCTCGCAGACGGCGGCCGCCATGGCGAAGACGCCCGGATCGCCGCCCGAGACGACGCATACCGCCTCGCCCGCCGCCGCGCGGGCAAGCGCGGCCTCTGCGCGGGAGAGCTCCTCGCGGTTGTCGGAGGCGACCTTGACCTGGTCGGGGCGCAGGTCCAGCCGGTCGAGATAGGGGAAATAGCCGAAGAAGGCGGTCGAGGCCTCGACCGCGCGCCGCGCCTCCGGCGTCATCTGGTCGGGATTGCCCGGTCCCGTGCCGATCACGAAGAGTCTGCCCGTCATGGCCGGCCGCTCCAGCCCGGCACGAGCACGAGCGAGAAATAGGGCGCGGCATCGTCCGGCTTCTCCGCAAGCCGCACGGAACGGCCGGCGGGCGTGGTGCCGCGCTCGACATAGATCGCCTCACCGAGCCGGCCGGCGGCGGCGAGCGCCCGGCGGATCTTCGGCAGGTTGCGGCCGACCTTCATGATGACGGCGGCCTGCGTGTCGCCGAGCCGGCGCGAGAGCTCCGCCTCGGCCATCGTGCCGGGCAGCACCGAGAGCACGTCGTCGCCCTGGACGATGGGCAGGCCCGACAGCGACCAGCAGCCGGACATGGCGGTAATGCCGGGGACGACCTCCGTCGGGAAGCGATGGGCAAGCCGCACGTGCAGGTGCATGTAGGAACCGTAGAACAGCGGGTCGCCCTCCGACAGGATCGCGACCGTGCGGCCGGCGGCAAGGTGCTCCGCGACGGCTTCGGCCGAGGCGTCGTAGAAGGCGGTGATGCGGCTCTTGTAGTCGTCGTGTTCCTTGTCGATCTCGACGGTCACCGGATAGTGGAGCGGCAGCTCGGCCATGCCGGGCCGCAGCAGGCCCTCGACGATGGCGCGGCCGTTGCCGGTGCCGCCCGCCTTGGCGAACCAGGCGAGCACGTCCGCCTCACCGAGCGCGCGCACGGCCTTCAGCGTCAGCAGCTCCGGGTCGCCGGGGCCGGTGCCGACGCCGTAGAGTTTGCCCGCGCCGCTCACAGGCCGGACCTCGCGAGCGCGTTCAGCGCCGCCGCCGTCATGGCGCTGCCGCCGAGCCGGCCGCGGACGATGGCGCATGGCACGCCGTAGGAGTTCTCCATGAGCGCCTCCTTCGATTCGGCGGCGCCGACGAAGCCGACCGGCATGCCGAGGATCGCCGCCGGCTTCGGCGCACCGTCGCGCAGCAGTTCGAGCAGGTAGAAGAGCGCCGTCGGCGCGTTGCCGATCGCGACGACCGAGCCCGCCAGCCGGTCGAGCCAGAGGCGGATGGCGGCGGCGGAGCGGGTATTGCCGATCTCGGATGCGAGTTCCGGCGTGCGCGGGTCGCGCAGCGTGCAGATGACGTCGTTCTCCGCCGGCAGCCGGGCCGCCGTGACGCCGCGCGCCACCATTTCCGCATCGCAGAAGATCGGCGCGCCGGCGACGAGTGCCGCCCGGGCGGACGCGACGAAGCCGGGCGAGAAGGCGAAATGCTCCGCCGCCTCCACCAGCCCCGCCGCATGGATCATCCGCACGGCGACGTCGGCCTCGGCCTCGGAGAAGCGCGAGAGATCGGCCTCGGCGCGGATGATGGCGAAGGAGCGCTCGTAGATGGCGGTGCCGTCCTTGATATAGTCGTAGTCTGTCATGTCCTGCCCTGGAATGCGGCCTTCAACCGGCTTCTGCCGAGCCGGTCGAGAAGGGAGTCGAGAGGTTCGCCGGGTGCCCGTTCGCGCGAGAGAAGCGCCTCGAGACGGGCGAAGGCGGCAGCGGCATCGTCCGTCACGGCGAGCGGCTCGTCGCCGGCCCGGCCGCCGGGCACGAGGCCGAGGCCGCCCGCGCTGCCGGCAAGCGTGACGGCGGCGGCGGCCGGATGGGCGCAGCCCTTGGCGCAGCCGGAAATGTGGATGCCGGGCGCCCCGCCGAAGAGCGAGGGCGCCTCCGCGACCAGCAAGTCGGCGACGGCATGGGTGTCGATAAGGCCGGAGGCGCAGCCGGCGCTGCCCGCGCAGACGGAAATCGCATTGCCGGGCGCGTCCGGATCGGTCCGGAAGCCGTGCGCCGCGGCCGCGCGGATCGTCGCCGCGAGGGCTTCTCCGGCAAGACCCGGCACCAGCAGCGCGCGATGCGGCGCAAGCCGTATTTCCGTCGCGCCGAGCCGTTCCAGGTCGTTCGCGAGCCCTTCCAGCCTGTCGGCATGGATCCGCCCGTAGGGTAGCCGCAGGCCGAGCACCTGCCCCGCGCCGACGGCGATCGGCCCGACCGGCACCGGCGGCAGCGATGGACGAACCGTCGGCCCCGCCAGCGCGGGAACGAGCGCCTCGCCGAGATCGCGCCCGCGCGCGGCCGGGCCGAGCGCGGCGAGAAGGCCGAGCAGCCCGACGACCGTTTCCACCGCGTCCGCCGCATCCGCGCGGGCGACGGGGCGGGCGGAAAATGCATCGCCTGCGGTGGAGATTCGCCACATCACCCCTTCGGCCGTCCGCTCGGCATCGAGCCGCAGGTCGGCGACCATGTCGGCGAGCGAGAGCACGCCGCCGCCGTCGACGACGACGGCGAGCTTCGGCGCCAGCGCGAAACCACGGGCGGCGATGGCCGCCTCGATGGCCGCGGCCACCGGCGTCGCATCGGCCGCCTCGGAGGGGTCGAGCCCGGAAAGCGGCGGCACCTCGATGGCGGTGCCGGAGCGCAAGGCGATGTCGGCGGCGTCGAGCCCGGACGCCAGCATCCGCGCGCTGTCGGCGGTCAATCCGCGGATCTGCAGATTGCCGCGCGCCGTCACCTCGACGAGGCCGTTGCCGTGGCGGCGGGCGAGCGCCGCGATGGCGCGCCACTTTTCCGGCGAAAGCCCGGCCGCGCGCGGGCGCAGGCGCACGAGCAGGCCGTCGCCGGTCGGCATCGGCGCGGCGACGGACGGGCAGGCGCCGCGGCGCACGGGCGGCGGCGGCAGGCGAAGAGCAGCGCTCATGCCGGCCCCTCCTTCCCATCCGCTTCATCAGGCGGCAAGGAGGCCGTCCCCTTCTCGCCGCCGGGGAAAAGGTGGCCCGAAGGGCCGGATGAGGGGACCTCCTGCTTCGATTGCCCTCTCATCCGCCTGCCGGCACCTTCTCCCCGATCGGGAGAAGGGAGATGCCGGACCGTATCCCCGTTCCCCTCACCGTCGGGAACCGGGCGGCGGATGAGATAGGTATCCATGATCCAGCCGTGTCTTTCCCGCGCGGCCCTGCGGGTCTCGGCGATGGTCTGCGCCATTTCGGAAAGATTGCCGAAAACGAGGATCTCCATCGGCGTGCCGAGATAGGCGCCCCAGTGGATCTCCGCCCCGGGGTCGTCGACCGTCGCGAAGGCCTGGACACCGTCGAGCATCACCGCCACGTCGCGCGCGCCCTCCGGCCAGCCCTCGGCCAGCCTGCGGCCGGTGGTGATCTCGACCGGCAGGCCGATGCGGTTCAGCGGAATGCGGTGGCCGGCGCAGAGCGCCTGCAGGCTGGTGATGCCGGGAATGACGTCGTAGTCGACGGCGACGCGTCCGCCGGCACGCACGTGCTCGACGATGCGGATCGTGCTGTCGTAGAGCATCGGATCGCCCCAGACGAGCAAGCCGACCGTCTCCGCCTCGCCGACCGAATCGAGGAGCATCCTCTCGTAGATCGCCGCGATCGCCGCGTGCCAGTCGGTGACGCCCGCGCCGTAGTCGCCGTCGGCGCGCCGCTTCGGCACGGAGAATTCGAGGACGCGCGGTTCGGCGCCCCTGATGAAGCGCCGGCAGATCTCGCGGCGCATGTCGGCGAGGAAGGCCTTCTCCTCGCCCTTCACGGGAAGGAAGAGCACGTCGCAGCTGTTCAGCGCATCGATGGCCTGAACGGTCATGTGGTCGGGATTGCCCGCGCCGATGCCGATGATGCGAATGCGTCGTGCCACTGTCGTCTCCGTGCGCCCTGTGCGCTGCCGGCTGTCCCGCGGCCCGGTTTGGGTCCCGCTTCGTCCTTCCTACTCGCAAACCCTACCAGAAAACAGTGCCCCGATCGCGTCCTCGGCCGGTCTTTTTGAGACTCACGCTGCCTCGCGGCTGCGCAAGTACAATTTCGGCGAGCTGCCGAGCATGCGGCGGAACATGGTGGTGAAGGCCGGCACGCTGTCGTAACCCGCCTCCAGCGCCACCTGCGTCACCGGCAGTCCGGCGGCGAGCTTCGGCAGGCAGGCGAAGATCGCCGCCTGCTGGCGCCAGGTGGAGAAGGAAACGCCCGTCTCCTCGCGGAAGAGCCGCGTGAAGCTGCGCCGGCTCATGGCGAGCCGCGCCGCCCAGTCGTCGATCTTCGCATCCGCCGACGGCCCGTCGACGAAGCGGCGGCAGAGGGCGGCGAGCCGCGGATGGGCGGGGAAGGGCAGGCCGAGCGGCCGCGCCCGCAGCCGCCCGATCTCGTCCATCAGCAGCGCCGTGACGAGTTCGGCCCGGTGCGCGTCGTCGCTCACCCGCCGGTGGCGCACCGCCTCGTCGAGGAGGTGATGGGCGAGCGCCGTCACCTCCAGCACCGCCGGTTCCGGCGAGCCCGCGAGCCCCTCGTCGGAGAAGACGTAGACCGAACGCATCGTCACGTCGCTGTACATCTCCACCGAATGTTGGAGCCCGCGCGGGATGAGCAGCGCGTGGCCGGGCGGGATCATCCAGCGCCCGCGCACCGTCGCGACGAGGACGACGCCGGCGACGACGCAGAGGAACTGCGCGCGGCGGTGGCTGTGCGCCGGCACGACATAGCCGCCGGGGATCTCGGCGCTGTGCACCAGCACGTCGGCGTTCGACTGCTCCATCCACGCCAGGTTGCGCAGGTGGTCGTCGTCGAGGGAGGCGGTGAGATCGTGCGACAGTTTGTCCATTTTTGGCCCGAACGCGTAAGAAATGGACCAGAGCACGAAAGCAGGCCGCGGGCAATCCCTGTATGGAGGGGCTTTGAATCCTTCTCGAAACGATCGAGGTCCAGATGTCGGCGGTCACGCCTGCCGCGCCTTCCCCTGCGCGCACCACCTTCTCCATCATTCTCGCCGTCAGCCTGTGCCACATGCTGAACGACATCATGCAGTCGCTGCTCGCCTCGATCTATCCGCTGCTGAAGGAGAACTATGCGCTCGACTTCGTGCAGATCGGCCTCCTGACGCTCGCCTTCCAGGTCACCGCCTCGCTGCTGCAGCCGGCCGTCGGCATGGTGACGGACCGCTGGCCGATGCCCTTCTCGCTGCCGGTCGGCATGGGCAGCACGTTCTGCGGGCTGATCCTGCTCGCCTATGCGCACAGCTTCCCGGTGCTGGTGGCCGGCGCCTGCCTGATCGGCCTCGGCTCGTCGGTCTTCCATCCGGAATCCTCGCGCGTGGCGCGGCTCGCCTCGGGCGGCCGGCACGGCTTCGCGCAGTCGATGTTCCAGGTCGGCGGCAATGCCGGCACCGCCATCGGGCCGCTGCTCGCCGCCTTCATCGTGATGCCCTTCGGCCAGACGAGCCTCGCCTGGTTCTCGGCGATCGCCCTCGTCGGCATGGGCATCCTCACCTGGGTCGGCAACTGGTATGCCGGCGAGCGGAGGCTCGCCGCCGGCCGGCCGCAGGCGAGCCGCGCGCTGCCGCTACCGAAGAACCGGGTGGTCTGGGCGCTCCTCGTCCTCGTCCTCCTGACGACGACGAAGAACGTCTACATCTCCAGCATCTCCAGCTATTTCACCTTCTACACGATCGAGCGCTTCGGGCTCGGCGTGCGCGAGGCGCAGCTGATGCTGTTCCTCTTCCTCGGCGCATCGGCGGCCGGCGTCTTCCTCGGCGGGCCGATCGGCGACCGCTACGGCGCGCGCTTCGTCATCTGGCTGTCGATCCTCGGCGTCATCCCCTTCGCGCTGATGCTGCCCTATGCCGACCTGTTCTGGACGGGCGTGCTGACCGTCGTGATCGGCCTCGTCTTCTCCTCGGCCTTCTCGGCGATCGTCGTCTTCGCGCAGGAGCTGGTGCCGGGCCGCGTCGGCCTGATCGCCGGCATCTTCTTCGGCTTCGCCTTCGGTGCGGGCGGGCTGGGGGCGGCGATCCTCGGCGTCTATGCCGACAGCCACGGCATCGACTTCGTCTACCGCGTCTGCTCCTACCTGCCGCTTCTCGGCATCCTGACGGTGCTCTTGCCGCGCCTGCCCGGAAGCCGGCACTAGAAACCTAGAACCGCGCGCCCGAGAAATGGGCGATCTGCGCGCCCAGTTCGTAATAGCCCTCGCGCAGCGAACGGAAGGACCGGGCGGCGGGATCGGTGACGGGCAGCGGCAGGTCCGTCTCGGCGATCTCGCCGGCGATCAGCCGCGCGAGCGTGCGGCCGAAGACGGTGCCGGGGGCGATCCCCCGGCCGTTGTAGCCGCTGAAGCCGACGACATTCTCCGCAAGCCTGTGGAAGCGCGGCAGCGCGTCCGTCGTCATGCCGATCTTGCCGTACCATTCCGCCTCGAAGGCGACGTCGCCGATCTCGGGGAAGAGCTTCTTCAGCGCGCGCCGCGCCCAGGCCCTGTGGATCGCGGTGCCGGTGCCGCGGAGCGCCCCGACGCTGCCGAACACCAGCCGGCCGCGCCTGTCGAAGCGGAAGGAGGAGAGCACTTCGCGCGTATCCCACGCGCCCTGCCGCTCCGGCAGGATCTTCGCCTGCATCTCGGGCGAAAGCGGCACGGTGGCGAAGTTGAAATAGGGCAGGTGGACGAGCTCCGCCCGGACCTCGGCCCAGGGCGCGACGGTATAGGCGTTGGTGGCGACGACGACCCAGCCGGCCGTGACGCTGCCGCGCGCCGTCTTCACCGTCCAGCGCCCGCCGCTCCGCTCCGCGTCCGTGACCGGGCTGCCCGTGAAGACATCGGCGCCGGCGGCGATCGCCGCGCGGGCAAGGCCGCGCACATAGGCGAGCGGCTGGATCGTGCCGGCGCGCAGGT
The DNA here is from genome assembly GCF_024609765.1 of Shinella pollutisoli. Lineage (GTDB taxonomy): Bacteria > Pseudomonadota > Alphaproteobacteria > Rhizobiales > Rhizobiaceae > Shinella > Shinella pollutisoli. The sequence goes on along the minus strand of NZ_JANFDG010000003.1, from coordinate 167,635 downwards.
CGAGGAGCGATCCGGCATAGGCCGTCGTGCCGACCTTCGCCGCCGTCTCGGCCGCGTCGAGCAGGCGCACCGGCGCGCCGTGACGGGCCCACTGTTCGGCGCGTGCCGCAAGCTCGTCGAGCCCGGAACGGCCGACCGCGCAGTGCAGCGTGCCGACCGGCATCGCCTCGCAGTCGATCCCGTGCTTTGCGACGAGGTCGAAGACGGCGCGCGGCGCATTGCCGAGCAGGTCGAGCAGCCGCCCGCCGTAATCCTTGCCGAGCACGCCCGGCAGCTCGTCGGGCATCACCCACATGCCGGCATTGACGAGGCCGACATTGCGCCCCGAGCCGCCGAAGCCGATCTCCGCCCCCTCCAGAAGCACGACGCGCACGCCGCGCTCGGCGAGATGGAGCGCGGCGGAGAAGCCCGTATAGCCGCCCCCGACCACCACCACGTCCGTCTCCAGCCGGCCGGAGAAGGCGACGGTTTCGGGCGCGGGCGGGGCGGTCATCTCCCAAAGGCCATGGGAGCGCGGATCGTTGAGCATGGGCGTCTGTCTTTTCGGCGAGGGAGGAATGCGACGGGGCCACAATCGGCGATCGCGCGCGGGTAAGGAAGCGAAAAATCGGAACGGGATCATGCCTGTCCGGCATGAGGCCCCTCGTTTTCATGCGATTCCGGACGCGAGACCGCTGTACACTTTTGCCGGAATTGCCTTTACCGGACCTGCCCGACGATCCAGGCGCGAAAAGCCTGGCTCAGCGGGTTTTCGAGCTTTCCCTCCGGCACGACGAGATAGTAGCTGTTCTCCGTCTGCATCGGCCGGTCGAAGACGACGGCGAGACGGCCGCCGGCGATCTCCTGCTCGATCAGGTAGAGCGGCACCAGAGCGAAGCCGAGCCCGGCGAGCGCGGCCTCGATGACCATCGAGAACTGGTCGAAGCGGTTGCCGCGATAGGCGGTCTCCGCCGACGCCCCCGTGAGCTCGAACCATTGCGCCCAGAGCTTCGGCCGGGTGGCGAGATGGAGGAGCGGCGCCCGCTCCAGATCCTTCGGATCGGCAAGCCGCCAGCTTTCCAGAAGCGCGGGGCTCGCCACCGGCAGGATCACCTCGCCGCAGAGATAGGAGCAGGCCGCCCGCGCCCAGACCGGCTGGCCGTAATGGATGGCGAGGTCGAAATTCTCCTCGTCGAAATCGAAGGGTTCCGAGCGCGAGGCGATGTTGAGCACGGTGCCCGGATATTGCGCGAGGAAGCCCGGCAGGCGCGGCGTCAGCCAGCGGCTGCCGAAGGTCGGCAGCGTCGCGAGGCTGAGGCTGTGCTCGGACGAGGCCGTCGCCATGGCGCGCAGCATCGTCTCCTCGGTCTGGTGCAGGAGCTTGCGCACCTCCGGCAGGAAGCGCCGGCCGTCCTCCGACAGCACGACGCGCTGGCGCACGCGCTCGAACAAGAGCACGCCGATCTGCTCCTCCAGGTCCTTGATCTGCCGGCTGACGGCGCTCTGCGTCAGGTTCAGCTCATGGGCGGCCTGCGTGAAGCTGCCGTGGCGGGCCGCGCACTCGAAAGCCTGCAGCGTGGTGACGTCCGGGATCAGCCGGCGGCTCAGCTTCATTCGTTCCTCGCATCAACATAGTCAAAACGGTCGCAATCGCCGGTCGCGGCGATCCGTTATGATCCATTTCGAGAATGACCTTTTAGGACGAGACCGCGCGCCGCGAAAGAGGATTCCGGCGGCGCGGGCTTTCCGCGTGACCGGGCGGGCGCTTGAAATCCGCCCGCGCATCGTCAACATGGCGCGCCAGCGCAAGACAGGACGAACAGGGAGACCCCATGACTAAGACCGTCGACGTGAAAGCCGAAACCGCAACCCTTCTCGACAAGCTCGGCGTCGCGCGCGCCGCCTGGCAGGGCGGCGACATGGCCTCCTACAGCCCGGTGAGCGGCGAGGAGATCGCCAGGCTCAAGACCGTCTCCGCCGCCGAGGCCGGCAAGGCGATCGATGCCGCCCATGAAGCCTTCAAGGCCTGGCGCCTGGTGCCGGCGCCGAAGCGCGGCGAGCTGGTGCGCCTGCTCGGCGAGGAGCTGCGCGCCGCCAAGGCTGATCTCGGCCGCCTCGTCTCCATCGAGGCCGGCAAGATCGCCTCCGAGGGCCTCGGCGAGGTGCAGGAGATGATCGACATCTGCGATTTCGCCGTCGGCCTCTCCCGCCAGCTCTACGGCCTCACCATCGCCACCGAGCGCCCCGGCCACCGCATGATGGAGACCTGGCATCCGCTCGGCGTCGTCGGCATCATCTCGGCCTTCAACTTCCCGGTCGCCGTCTGGTCGTGGAACGCCGCGCTCGCGCTCGTCGCCGGCAACGCCATCGTCTGGAAGCCGTCGGAGAAGACGCCGCTCACCGCCCTCGCCTCCCAGGCGATCCTCGAACGCGCCATCGCCCGCTTCGGCGACGCGCCGGCAAACCTCTCCCAGGTGCTGGTCGGCGACCGCGCGATCGGCGAGGCGCTGGTCGACCATCCGAAGGTCGCGCTCGTCTCGGCCACCGGTTCGACCCGCATGGGCCGCGAGGTCGGCCCGCGGCTGGCAAAGCGCTTCGCCCGCTCGATCCTCGAGCTCGGCGGCAACAATGCCGGCATCGTCTGCCCCTCGGCCGACCTCGACATGGCGCTGCGCGCGATTGCCTTCGGCGCCATGGGCACCGCCGGCCAGCGCTGCACGACGCTGCGCCGCCTCTTCGTGCACGAGAGCGTCTACGGTGAGCTCGTGCCGCGCCTGAAGAAGGCCTACACGAGCGTCTCCGTCGGCAATCCGCTGGAAACCTCGGCGCTGGTCGGCCCGCTCGTCGACAGGCAGGCCTATGACGCCATGCAGAAGGCGCTGGAAGCGGCCAAGGCCGAGGGCGGCACCGTCACCGGCGGCGAGCGCGTCACCGACGCCGGCAAGGACACGGCCTATTACGTCAAGCCCGCCATCGTCGAGATGCCGAAGCAGGCCGGCCCGGTTCTGGAAGAGACCTTCGCGCCGATCCTCTACGTCATGAAGTATTCGGACTTCGACGCGGTGCTGGACGATCACAACGCGGTGGCCGCCGGCCTCTCCTCGTCGATCTTCACGCTGAACATGCAGGAGGCCGAGCGGTTCCTCTCGGCCGACGGCTCCGACTGCGGCATCGCCAATGTCAACATCGGCACCTCGGGCGCGGAGATCGGCGGCGCCTTCGGCGGCGAGAAGGAGACCGGCGGCGGCCGCGAATCCGGCTCAGACGCCTGGAAGGCCTATATGCGCCGCGCCACCAACACGGTGAACTATTCGAAGGCGCTGCCGCTCGCCCAGGGCGTCTCCTTCGATATTGAATAGGGCGACATCGAGTAGGCCACCATGACCATGGCACCGACAACAGAGGAGGCGGGCTTCCGGCCCGCCTCGCGCATCGCCTCCGTCGGGGTCTCGAAGATCCTGCAGATCGGCGCCCGCGCCGCCGCGATGAAGAGGGACGGCCTGCCGGTCATCGTGCTGGGCGCCGGCGAACCCGACTTCGACACGCCGGACAACGTCAAGGAGGCCGCCAAGGCGGCGATCGACCGCGGCGAGACGAAATACACGGCACTCGACGGCACGCCGGCGCTGAAGACGGCGGTCTGCGAGAAATTCCGCCGCGAGAACGGCATCGACTACGCGCTCGACGAGGTGACGGTCGCGACCGGCGCCAAGCAGATCCTCTTCAACGCCTTCATGGCGACGATCGACCCCGGCGACGAGGTGATCATCCCGACGCCCTACTGGACCTCCTATTCCGACATCGTCGAGATCTGCGGCGGCGTGCCGGTGCTGATCCCCTGCGATGCGGAAGCGGGCTTCCGCCTGAAGGCGGACCAGCTCGAACGGGCGATCACGCCGAGGACGCGCTGGGTGCTCCTCAATTCGCCGTCGAATCCCTCGGGGGCGGCCTACAGCGAGGCCGACTACCGGCCGCTCCTCGACGTGCTGCTGAGGCACCCCCATGTCTGGCTGATGGTCGACGACATGTACGAGCACATCGTCTATGACGGCTTCCGCTTCGTCACGCCCGTCGCCATCGAGCCGCGGCTGAAAAGCCGCACGCTGACGATCAACGGCGTCTCCAAGGCCTATGCGATGACCGGCTGGCGCATCGGCTATGCCGGCGGGCCGAAGGCGCTGATCAGGGCGATGGCGGTGATCCAGAGCCAGGCGACCTCCTGCCCCTCCTCCGTCAGCCAGGCGGCCTCCGTCGAGGCGCTCAATGGGCCTCAGGACTTTCTGGAAGAACGCCGGGAAAGCTTCCGGCGCCGCCGCGACCTCGTCGTCTCGGCGCTGAACGCCATACCGGGCATCACCTGCCGGGTGCCGGAGGGCGCCTTCTACACCTTCGCCGGCTGCGGCGGGGTGATCGGCAAGACGACGCCGAAGGGCAGGCGGATCGAGGCGGACGGCGATTTCACCGATTACCTGCTGGAGGAGGCGCATGTCGCCGTGGTGCCGGGCTCGGCCTTCGGCCTCTCGCCCTTTTTCCGCATCTCCTACGCCACGTCGGAAGCCGAGCTCAAGGAAGCGCTGAGGCGCATCGCCGAGGCCTGCACCCGGCTGTCGTGACCACCGGGCCGGAACGGAAAGAGGGGGGCTTCGAGCCCCCCATTTTTATTGACCGCGCCCTTGGTGGGCGTTCTCTCTTCCCCGCGGAGTGAGCCGCAGTCATGGCGACGCCCCGGCGGCAACCGGGGCGTCGAACGGGTTTCGGGAATCAGGCGGCGTGGGCGCCGCGCTGCTCCTGGGCGTAGTAGTGGCCGAAGCGGTTGGCGAGGAAGGCGGTCAGCGCGATCTCCTCCTGGCGCACGAAACCCTTGGCCCTGAGCGTCCCGTCGGCCAGCATGTCGAGCACGGCGCAGATCGAGCCGGCGGTGGTGATCTGGATCGCCGAATGCAGGCGGCCGGCGATCGGCGCGCTGTAGACCTTGTTGGCGTAGGTCTCCTGGATCAGGCGGCCGTCCTTGCGGCCCGAGACGGTGACGAAGATGATGACGACGTCCTGCGTGGTGGTCGGCAGCGCGTTCTCGAAGATGTCCTTCAGCACCTCGCGGCGGTGACGGAGCCCCAGATCGTTGAGCAGCGCCTTCATGATGGCGGCGTGGCCCGGATAGCGGATCGTCTTGTAGTTCAGCGTGCGGACCTTGCCCTTCAGCGATTCGCAGAGCGTGCCGAGGCCGCCCGAGGTGTTGAAGGCCTCGTAGGTGACGCCGTCGAGCGAGAACTCCTCGCGTTCCTCCAGCGCCGGCACCTCGATCAGCGCGCCCTCGACGATCGCCTCGCAGGGCTCGATATATTCGTTGATGACGCCGTCCGTGCTCCAGGTGAGATTGTAGTTGAGCGCATTCGACGGGTACTGCGGCAGCGCGCCGACGCGCATGCGCACGCTGTCGAGCGTGTCGAAGCGGCTGGCGAGGTCGTTGGCGACGATGGAGATGAAGCCCGGCGCAAGCCCGCACTGCGGGATGAAGGCGGTCTTGGCGTTCGCGGCGATCCGCTTGACCTGGCGGGTGGATTCGACGTCCTCGGTGAGGTCGAGATAGTGCACGCCGGCATCCGCCGCCGCCTCGGCGATGGCGACCGTCAGATGATAGGGGGCGGCCGAGAGCACGGCGAACTTGCCGGCAAGCAGCGTGCGCAGCGCGGCGCCGTCGGCGATGTCGACCATGGCGGTGGAGACGGCCGGATGGCTCTCGATCGCCGCAAGCTGCTCTTCGGCACGGTCGGCGACCGTGACGCGGTAGTCCCCGCTATGGGCGAGCAGGCGGGCGATGGTCGAGCCGATCTTGCCTGCGCCGATGACGACGATGTCCTTCATGTATGCTTCCTCCGGAATCGGGATGTGGGCCGGATTCTCCTCGCGAAGCCTGTCGATTTAAAGCGCCGTATCTGGCATAATGAGCGATCTCGATCGGCGAAACGACGACGGAAATGAACATATCGACGCTAGGCCCGAAGGACCGGGCGCTTCTGTCCATCCTCAGCGAGAACGCGCGCGCGCCGGTGGCGGAGATCGCCCGCAGGCTCGGCCTGTCGCGCACGACGGTGCAGGCGAAGATCGAGAGGCTGGAGCGCGACGGGGTGATCGCCGGCTACGGCGTCCGGCTTTCGGACGCCTACGAGAGCGGCATGGTGCGCGCGCATGTGCTGATCACCATCGCCCCGAAGACGCTCGCCCGCATCACGACGGAGCTGCACGCGATCTCCGCGGTGCGCACGCTCCATTCCGTCAGCGGCAGCTTCGACCTGATCGCCGTGGTGGAGGCCGCCTCCATCGCCGAGCTCGACCACCTGATCGACCGCATCGGCGCCATCGACGGCGTGGAGCGCACGCTGTCGTCGATCATCCTGTCGACGCGGATCAGGCGATAGGGCAGGACGCCGGAGGCGAATGGCTAGGCCGGCGCAAGGATTGCATGGCAGGTATCGGAAACAACCGTGGAGAGATATGCCATGACGACAATCGGATCGACGTCCTATTCCGCCTTCACCGGCCGCCATGCCGCGGAGCGGTCAAAATCCGGCTCCGATCTCGCCGGACAGGAAACCGCCTCGCTGACAAAGCCCCGGCCGGACAAGCTGGCAAGCCTGCTGGCCGAGCTGAAGGAGCTTCAGGGGCAACAGATGAAGATGTCAAACAAGGACTATCTCTTCGCCAGTCTTTCGCTGAAGGAGCAGATTTCCACCGAAAGGCTCAATGCGGGCGAAGACCTCGACGTGATCGGCGTGCGCTTCGAAGGCCGGGTCTTCAACCTCGCGGGCAAGGTGTTCGGCCCCGGCTCCCTGGATGCCGCCAGGATCCCCGACAGCGAGATGGTGCAGCTCGCAAGGCCCGGGGATAAACTGCGCAGCTATCTGGCGCAGCAACAGGCCGGCATCGATATCCAGGGCTGATCGCAAGGCGGCTGGCGCACCGGGACGTTCAGGCGATGAAGCGCTCCGGCCGGTAGGGGCCGATGTTGATCAGCGTGCGCTCGCCGAGCATCTTCTCCGCCAGCACGCGGCCGGTGACGGGGCCGAGCGTCATGCCGTGATGGGCATGGCCGAAGGCGAACCAGAGGCCGGCATGGCGCGGCGCCTTGCCGATGATCGGCATCATGTCCGGCGTGCAGGGACGCGCGCCCATCCACGGCTCCTCGTCGCGCCGCTCGGCGAGCGGGAAGAACTCGCGCGCCACCTTCTCCGCGCGGCGAAGCTGCACCGGCGTCTTGCGCGTGTCGCGCCTGGCGAATTCCGCCCCGGTGGTGAGCCGGATGCCGCGCAGCATCGGCGCGAGGAAATAGCCGCGCTCGGCGTCGAGCACCCAGTTGTTGAGCTGGGCGCCTTCTTCCGTTCCGTAATGCATGTGGTAGCCGCGCTTGACGGCGAGCGGGAAACGGTAGCCGAGCTTGCGCGTCACCGTGTCGGCCCAGGGACCGAGCGCCACGACGACGTCCTTGCCTTCCAGCGGACCCTCCGGCGTCGCCACGCGCCAGCCCTCGCCCTCCAGCACGTGCTCGATGGTCGCCGCGTCGCCGGACTTCAGCTCGCCGCCGAGCGACTGGAAATAGGCGAGGTAGCGCTTGAGCAGGCTCTGCGGGTCGCGGATCGACCACGGATCGGTCCAGCGCAGGCCGCCCGTGAGCTCCGCGCGGATATGCGGCTCGGCGCGCCTGATGTCCTCGGTCGTCAGCTTCTGGTGGCGCACGCCGAAATTGGCCGAGAGCCTCTCCGCATCCGCATAGGCGCTGTCCCGCTCCTTCTCCGTGCGAAAAACCTTCATCCAGCCGTCCTTGCGGATGAGGTCCTCGGCGCCGGAGGCGGCGATCAGGTCGGCGTGCTCGGTAATCGAGTTCTCGATCAGCGGCGCGTAGAGATGGGCGATGCTCTGGTGCTGGCGGAAGCCGGAATGCCACCAGTAGCGGGCGAGGAACGGGATGATGCCCGGGATCGCCGAAAGATGGTAATGCGCGTCGATCGTGTTGTTCAGCGCATAGCGGAACAGCGCGCCGAAATCGTGCGGGAAGCCGTAGGGAAAGACGCCCTCGCGCTGGATCAGCCCGGCATTGCCGTAGGACGTCTCCTCGGCCGGCCCGCGCCGGTCGACGAGCACGATCGACTTGCCGCGCCGCGCCAGATGGATCGCGGCCGAAATGCCGACCACGCCCGCGCCGAGAACGATGACATCCGTCTTCATGTGCCTGCCCCGATTGCGATTATTGCGAGCCGATCAATGCATGGCCGTCCGGGCAAGGCAATATGCCCGGCACGGCTTTCCGCCGGCCGCTCACTGCCCGGCGAGCCGCAGGAGGTTTTCGATGGCCGGCCGCTCGAAACCGCCGATGCCCTCGCGGATGTCGGCGTCGATGGCCGCGGCGACCGCGTCCTCGTCGCGCTTGCGCAGCGCCGCGATCGCCTCCTGGTGGCGGTCGACGAGATAGAGCTGCTCGACATGCTCCATGGCGATGCCGAGGAGCGGCCCGAGCTGCAGCCAGACGCTCTCCACCATCGGCATGATCACCTGCTCGGGATTGGCCGTGTAGAGCGTGCGGTGGAATTCCTGGTTGAGGAGCAGGGCGGTCGCCTTGTCCTTGCGGGCGATCGCATCGTCCTGCGCCCGGTCGATCTCCGCCAGCCGGTCGATTCGCCGCTCGGTGATGTGCGGCACGGCGCGGCGCGCGGCGTGCTGCTCCAGCACCGAGCGCAGCGAGATCAGCTCCAGGAAGCGGTCGGCCGTCATGCGCGGCACCATGATGCGCCGGTTGTCGAGCACACGTAGCGCCCCTTCCGAGGAGAGCCGCCGCAGCGCCTCGCGCACGGGCGTGGGACTCGACTCCATCGCCTCGGCGATGCCGCGGATCGTCAGCGATTCCCCCGGCCGGATCGACCCCACCATGATCGCCTGGCGGAGCCGGCGGTGCGCATATTCGTGGGTGGTCATGCCTTCCGGCCGGTCCAGCGGCTCCAGCGCCAAGTTGCCCAATCCGTTCCCTCCCGAAAGCGACCGCCCGGCTTCCTATACCGTCGTCCCGGTTTTAGCAGCTTGACCGACGACAAGAAAGTGTGCATATTTTCAAAATGTGATCACAAAAATAAACATGTGATATTCAGGCGGCGGGGACGCATGGCATTGAGCGACGATCCGAACTGGCTGGTCAATGCCGACGGCGTGGAGAGCATCCAGGCCGTCGTCTGCGACCTGAACGGCATCCTGCGCGGCAAGCGCGTGCCGGTGACCCAGGCCGAGAAGGTGCTGAAGGGCGGCATCCGCATGCCGCTGTCGATCGTCGGCGTCGACGTCTGGGGCGAGGACATCGTCGGCTCGAGCCACGTCTTCGCAAGCGGCGACATGGACGGCATCTGCAGCCCGACCGGCCGCGGCGCGCTGCCGATCAACTGGACGCTGAAGCCCTCGGCGGTCGTGCCGCTCTGGCTGTTCAAGGAATCGGGCGAGCCCTTCCTCGCCGACCCGCGCCAGGCGCTCGCGAATATCGTGCGCCAGTATCACGAGCTCGGCCTCAGGCCCGTCGTCGCCTCGGAAATGGAATTCTACCTGATCGACGCCGAGCCGGACCATGCCGAGCCGCCGATCTCGCCCTATACCGGCAAGCGGCTCGATTCCGACGCCATCCTCTCCATCGACGAGCTGGACGACTTCGGCGAGTTCTTCTCCGACGTCTATGCCGAATGCGAGCGGCAGAACGTGCCGGCCGATTCGGCCGTCGCCGAGAACGGCATCGGCCAGTTCGAGATCAACCTGATCCACTCCGACGATCCCCTGAAGGCCGCCGACGACGCGCTGTTCTTCAAGCGCATCATCAAGGGCGTGGCGCGCAAGCACGGCTTCGCCGCCACCTTCATGGCGAAACCCTACGGCATGCGCTCCGGCAGCGGCATGCACATGCATTTCTCCGTGATCGACGAGGACGGCAACAACGTCTTCGACAATGGCACGGCGGAGGGCTCGGAGGTGATGCTGAACGCGGTCGCCGGCCTCACCCGCGCCATGGCCGAATCGACGCTGCTCTTCGCCCCCCACTACAATTCCTACCGGCGGCTGCGCCCCGACACGCACGCGCCGACCTCGATCTCCTGGGGCTACGAGAACCGCACGGCGGCGATCCGCATTCCCGGCGGCAATCCCAAGGCGCGGCGCATCGAGCACCGCGTCGCCGGCGCCGACGCCAATCCCTATCTCGTCATGGCCGCCATCCTCGGCGCGGCCCTCGTCGGCATCCGCAACAAGTGGCAGCCGCCTGCCCCCGTCTCCGGCCGCGCCTATCTCTCGCAGCTTCCGCGCATCCCGAGCGAATGGGGCTCCGCCGTCACCCAGTTCGAGCACGGCGCGATCATGTCGGAGATCTTCGACCAGGACCTCCGCTCCATGCTGATCGCCTGCAAGCGGCAGGAGATCGCCAGCTTCGCCGAGCAGGTGACGGACTACGAATTCAGCGCCTATCTGGAAATCGTCTGATGAGCAGGACTGCATCCTACGCCGGCAACGGCGCCTATCCCGACAGCTACTATGCCGCCTCGCGCAACATCGTCCGCACCCCGAAGGTGCTGGAGGGTGCGGTGACGGCCGACGTCGCCGTGCTCGGCGCCGGCTATTCGGGCCTGTCGACCGCCATCCATCTCGCCGAGAAGGGCTACAAGGTCGCCGTCGTCGAGGGCGCCGGCGTCGGCTGGGGCGCCTCGGGGCGCAACGGCGGGCAGATCGTCAACGGCCTCAACGCCAGCCTCGACACCATCCGCCGCCGCTACGGCGAGGAGGCCGGCGCCTTCGTCGGCTCCCTGGTGCAGGAGGGCGGGAAGATCATCCGCCGCATCGTCTCGACCTACGGCATTAACTGCGACCTGAAGGACGGCAACATCTACGCCGCCTATACGCCCGCCCACATGCGCGAGCTGGAGCACAAGAAGGCGCTGTGGAAGCGCTACGGCATGGACGACCACCAGCTCCTCGACAAGGAAGCCATCCGCAAGCTCGTCAATACCGACGTCTATGCCGGCGGCATGCTCGACACGACGGGCGGCCATATGCACCCGCTGAACCTTACCCTCGGCGAGGCGGCGGCGCTCGAAAAGCTGGGCGGCACGGTCTACGAGCAGTCGCCCGCCGTCCGCGTCGAGCACGAGGCGGCAAAGCCGGTGATCCATACCGCCAAGGGCAGCGTGACGGCCAATGTGGTCGTTCTCTGCGGCAACGCCTATCTCGGCGACGTGGTGCCGAAGCTCGTCTCGCGCGTCATGCCGGTCTCCACGCAGATGATCGCCACCGAGCCGCTCGGGGCGGAGCGCGCCGACGCGCTGATCCCGAGCGACATGTGCGTGGAGGACGTGCGCTACATCCTCGACTATTTCCGGCTTTCGGCCGACAAGCGCATGATCTTCGGCGGCGGCACCGTCTACGGCGGCACCGATCCGGCGGACGTACGCGCAAAAATCCGGCCGAACATGGAGAAGGTCTTCCCCTCGCTCAAGGGCGTGAAGATCGATTACGCCTGGAGCGGCAATTTCGCGCTGTCCTTCTCGCGCGTGCCGCAGATGGGCAAGATCGGCAAAAATACCTATTTCGCCCACGGCTACAGCGGCCACGGCGTCACCGGCTCGCATCTCTACGGCAAGATCCTGAGCGAGGCGATCGACGGCGACCTCTCCCGCTTCAGCCAGTTCGAGAAGCTGCCCTGGATCCCCTTCCCGGGGGGCCGCATGTTCCGCGCGCAATATTCCACCATCGGCTCGTGGTGGTACCAGTTCAAGGACGCCTTCGGGCTGTGATAGCCCCTCATCCGCCTTCCGGCACCTTCTCCCCGGCGGGGAGAAGGAGGATTGCGGCGCCGATGGTTTTCCCCTTCTCCCCGGCGGGGAGAAGGCGGCCCGAAGGGCCGGATGAGGAGGTTTTCGTTTCAGCCCATCCGCTCGGAGGCGTAGGAGCCCGGGCTCGGCGGGAAGACGATGGTCTTGTTGCCGTTCATGAAGACGCGATGGTGGATGTGGGCGTGCACCGCGCGGGCGAGAACCTGGCTCTCCACGTCGCGGCCGATCGACACGTAGTCGTCCGCCGACTGCGCATGGGTGATGCGGGCGACGTCCTGCTCGATGATCGGGCCCTCGTCGAGGTCTTCCGTGACGTAGTGCGCCGTCGCGCCGATCAGCTTCACGCCGCGCTCGAACGCCTGCTTGTAGGGGTTGGCGCCCTTGAAGGACGGCAGGAACGAGTGGTGGATGTTGATGATCCGGCCCGACATCTTCTTGCAGACGGCATCCGACAGCACCTGCATGTAGCGGGCGAGCACGATCAGCTCGGCGCCGGACTGCTCGACCACTTCCATCAGCCGGGCCTCGGCCTGCGGCTTGTTCTCCTTCGTCACCTTGATGTGGTGGAAGGGGATGTCGTGGTTGACCACGACCTTTTGATAATCGAAGTGGTTGGAGACGACGCCGACGATGTCGATCGGCAGGGCGCCGATCTTCCAGCGGTAGAGCAGGTCGTTGAGGCAGTGGCCGAAGCGCGAGACCATCAGCAGCACCTTCATGCGCTCGTCGCTGTCGTTGAAACGGTAGGTCATGCCGAAGGGCTTGGCGACCGGGGCGAAGCCGGACTTGATCTCCTCCTCCGACACGCCCTCCTGGCTGAGGAAGGTCAGCCGCATGAAGAACAGGCCCGTCTCCAGGTCGTCGAACTGCGACGAGTCGGAGATGTAGCACCCCTTGTCGGCGAGGTAGCCGGTGATCGCGGCGACGATGCCGCGGGTCGATTGGCAGGATACGGTCAGGACGTGGCTTTTCATCGGTTCTGTCTCGCGTTCGGTCGATGCCCGGGGCGCGGCATCGTCGGGTCCCCTTTTTTCAGGCCGCCTGCGTCGGCGCAAGCCCCTGCAAGGCGCAGAAGCTACGACGGGCGCCATCCGGAATCCCTCCGGTTCGCGACATCCAATGCGTCGAAAATGCCAGGATGCGGCATCAGGACCCGAGCCAGCGGTCGACGCCCCGGGCCGCCGCCCGGCCCGTGGCGAAGCAGGCGGTCAGCAGATAGCCGCCCGTCGGCGCCTCCCAGTCGAGCATCTCGCCGGCGGCGAAGACGCCCGGCAGGGCTTTCAGCATGAAGTTCCCGTCCAGCTCGCAGAAGCGGATGCCGCCCGCGGACGAGATCGCCTCGGCGATCGGGCGGGGCCGGAGCACGGCGAGCGGCAGCGCCTTGACCGCCGCCGCGAGGCCCGGCGCGGCAAGCGCGGCCGCCTGCGGCAGGCATTCGCGCAGCAGCGCCGTCTTCACCGCATCGAGGCCCGCCGCCTTGCGCAGCCGGTTGGAGAAGCTCGCCTTGCCGGCCGGCCGCGCGAGGTCGCGGGCAAGGCGCGCCTCGCTGCGCCCCGGCGCGAGGTCGAGGAGGAGCGTTGCGGTTCCGTCCCGCTCCAGCGCGTCGCGCAGCGCCGCCGCATGGGCATAGACGAGGCTGCCCTCGACGCCGGTGCGCGTGACGACGAATTCGCCCGGGACCATGCCCGCCGCCGAGCGGGCCGTGACGGCCTTGACCGGCACGCCGGCGAAGCGTTCGGCGAAATGCGCGCTCCAGCCGACGTCGAAGCCGCAATTGGCGGGACGGAAGGGTGCGACGGCGACGCCCTTCTCCTCAAGCCGGCCGACCCAGGCGGCGTCGGAGCCGAGGCGCGGCCAGCTCGCGCCGCCGAGCGCCAGCAGCACGGCGTCGAAGGCGAAGGTGCGCGGCCCCTCCGGCGTCTCGATCGTAAGCCCCGCCGCGGAAAAGCCCGTCCAGCGATGGCGTGTAAGGATCGTGACCCCCTGGGCCTCCAGCGTTGCCCGCCAGGCCCGGAGCAGCGGCGAGGCCTTCATGACGGTCGGAAAGACCCGGCCGGAGCTGCCGACAAAGGTTTCCGTGCCGAGACCCTGCGCCCAGGCGCGAAGGTCCTCCGGCGTGAAGGCGTCAAGCGCGGCGCGCAGCCGCTCGCCGGCCGCACCGAAGCGGGTGACGAAGCGATCATAGGGCTCGGAATGGGTGAGGTTGAGGCCCGACTTGCCGGCGAGCAGGAATTTCCGCCCCACGGTCGGCATGGCCTCCAGCACCGTGACCGCATGGCCGAGCGCCGACAGCGCCTCCGCCGCCATCAGCCCGGCCGGCCCGCCGCCGACGATCCCGATCCTTCGCCCCGCCGCCATGCCGCCTCCGCGCTTCGAACCGTCCTGCCCTGTCCGGTTCCGCAGCGGCTGTCAAGGCGCGGGCGGTCTCAGCCCTCGGCGGGAAAGATCTTCCAGCGGGTCGGGCGGAAGCGGATCAGCGTGCCCGCCGTCGCGTCGGCGTCGAGCGGCACCTCGATCTCGACATGGTGCGGATCGGCCGGCGTGCCAATATCGAGGTCGGCAATGCGGGTGCCGGCGAGGCGCCGGCTGGTGGCCACCCGGCCTTCCAGCGCCGGGCCGCCGTCCGTCACCAGCGTCACGTCCTGCGGGCGGAAGAACAGCGTGCCCTCGCCCGAGCGGACGTCGCCGCCGCGCGGCGCGATGCCGAGCGGGACGTCGCGCAGGCGTACGGCGCCCTCCCCGACCGTGACCGGCAGGCTGGCGCTGTCGCCGATGAAGGAGAAGACGAAAGGCGAGTTCGGCCGGTCGTAGACGTCATCGGAGGAGCCGACCTGCTCGATCCGCCCCTGGCTCATCACCACCACCCGGTCGGCGAGCTCCAGCGCCTCCTCCTGGTCGTGGGTGACGAAGATCGTCGTGTGGCCGGTGCGGTCGTGGAAGGCGCGCAGCCAGCGGCGCAGCTCCTTCCTGACTTTCGCGTCGAGCGCGCCAAAAGGCTCGTCGAGCAGCAGCACCTTCGGCTCGATCGCCATGGCGCGGGCGAGCGCCACGCGCTGGCGCTGGCCCCCGGAGAGCTGGTTCGGGTAGCGCTTCTCCAGCCCCGAGAGCTGCACCATCTCCAGGAGCTCCTCGACGCGGCGGCGGATCTCCGCCTTGGGCGGACGCTCGCCGCGCGGCCGCACCTTGAGGCCGAAGGCGATGTTCTCGGCGACCGTCATGTGGCGGAAAAGCGCGTAGTGCTGGAAGACGAAGCCGACATGGCGCTCCTGCACCGTCTTCAGCGAGGCGTCCTCCGTGCCGAAGAAGATGCGCCCCAGCGTCGGCTGCTCCAGGCCGGCGATCAGCCGAAGCAGCGTCGTCTTGCCGGAGCCGGACGGGCCCAGCAGCGCGATCAGCTCGCCCGAGCGGATGTCGAGCGAGACGTCGTGCAGCGCCGGATAGCGGTCGAATTCCTTGCGGATCTTGGAAACCCTGACTTCCATTCAGGCATGCCTTTCAGTGCTTGCGGCCGGCGGCGATGTCCGCGCCGTAGCGGAGTTCGAGAAGCGTCTTGACGACCAGCGTGACGAGCGCGAGCCCGGCCAGCAGCGACGCGACGGCGAAGGCGGCAACGAAATTGTACTCGTTGTAGAGGATTTCCACATGCAGCGGCATGGTGTTGGTGAGGCCGCGGATATGGCCGGAGACCACCGAGACCGCCCCGAACTCCCCCATCGCGCGGGCGTTGCAGAGAAGCACGCCGTAGAGCAGGCCCCACTTGATGTTGGGCAGCGTCACGTAGCGGAACGTCTGCCAGCCCGTCGCGCCGAGGGAAAGGGCCGCCTCCTCGTCGCCGTTGCCCTGTTCCTGCATCAGCGGGATCAGCTCGCGCGCGACGAAGGGGAAGGTGACGAAGATCGTGGCGAGCACGATGCCGGGCACGGCGAAGAGCACCTCGATGCCGTGGCTCTTCAGCCATGGCCCGAGCGCGCTGCCCGCGCCGAACAGGAGCACGTAGACGAGGCCGGAGATCACCGGCGAGACCGAGAAGGGCAGGTCGATCAGCGTGGTCAGGAACGCCTTGCCCTTGAACTCGAACTTGGCGATCGCCCAGGCGGCGGCAACGCCGAAGACGAGGTTGAGCGGCACCGAGATGCCCGCGACGATCAGCGTCAGCCGGATCGCCGCCAGCGTGTCGGGCTCGCCGAGCGCGGCGATGAACTCGCCGGTGCCCTTGCGGAAGGCCTCGATGAACACCGCCGCAAGCGGCAGCAGCAGGAACAGCGCCAGGAACAGGAGGGCGAGCGCCATCAGCGCATAGCGGGCGGCCGGCGCCTCGGTGGTCGGCGAGCGCAGCCGGCGGGAGGGAACGTCATGCGCCATGACCGTACCTCCTGCGGCTCCAGGCCTGGATGAGGTTGATGACCAGCAGCATCAGGAAGGCGATCGACAGCATGATCGTGGCGATCGCGGTCGCGGCCGCATAGTTGAACTCCTCCAGGCGGATGACGATCAGCAGCGGCGCGATCTCCGAGACGTAGGGGATATTGCCGGCGATGAAGATGACCGAGCCGTATTCGCCGACGCCGCGGGCGAAGGCGAGCGAGAAGCCGGTGAGGATCGCCGGCGCCAGGCCCGGCAGCAGCACGCGGAACACGGTCTGGAAGCGGTTCGCGCCGAGCGTGGCGGCCGCCTCCTCCACCTCGCGGTCGATCTCCTCCATCACCGGCTGCACCGTGCGCACCACGAAGGGCAGGCCGATGAAGACCAGCGCGATGACGATGCCCGTGGGGTTGAAGGCCGCCTTGACGCCGATATATCCGAGCAGCCGGCCGATCCAGCCGTTCGGCGCGTAGAGCGCCGCAAGCGCGATGCCGGCCACCGCCGTCGGCAGCGCGAAGGGCAGGTCGACCACCGCGTCGATGATGCGCCGGCCGGGAAACTCATAGCGCACGATGACCCAGGCGACGATCACCCCGAACACGACGTTGATGAAGGCCGCCGCCAGCGCGGTGCCGAAGCTCACCTTCAGCGCATTGAGCGTGCGCTCGTCGGTCAGGATGGACAGGAATTCGCTGCCCGACAGCGAGGCGGTGCGCCACAGCAGGCCGGACAGCGGGATGAGGATGATGAGCGTGAGATAGGCGAGCGAGAAGCCGAGCGTCAGTCCGAAACCCGGAATGACGCTCGGCTGTCTCAGTCGCCACCGCACGGAGGCAGCGGCAGGTGTCGTCAAGGGCGTCAGTTCCCCGGCTTGTAGAGCTGATCGAAGACGCCGCCGTCGCCGAAGTGCTCGGGCTGCGCCTTCGCCCAGCCGCCGAACAGCGGATCGTCGATCGTCACCAGCTTAATATCGGGAAGCTGCTGCAACAACTCGGGCTTGACCACATCGCGCTTCGACGGGCGGTAGAAGTGCTTGGCGGCGATGTTCTGGCCCTCGTCCGAATAAAGATAGTTGAGGTAGGCCTCCGCCTGCTTGCGCGTGCCCTTGGCGTCGACGTTGCCGTCGACCACCGTGACCGGCGGCTCGGCGAGGATGGAGATCGGCGGGGCGACGATGTCGAAGGCGTCTTCGCCGAATTCGGCACCGGCGAGATAGGCCTCGTTCTCCCAGGCGAGCAGCACGTCGCCGATCTGGCGCTGCGCGAAGGTCGTGAGCGACCCGCGCGCACCCGTGTCGAGCACCGGCGCCCGCTTGAACAGCTCGGCGATATAGGCCTTGATCTTCTCCTGGTCGCCGGAGAATTCCTCGTTCGCCCAAGCCCAGGCGGCGAGATAGTTCCAGCGCGCGCCGCCGGACGTCTTCGGGTTCGGCGTCACGATCTGCACGTCGCCCTTCACCAGGTCGCCCCAGTTCTGGATGCCCTTCGGGTTGCCCTTGCGCACCAGGAAGACGATCGTCGACGTGTAGGGCGCCGAATTGTTCGGCAGCCGGCCGCGCCAGTCCTTGGCGATCTTGCCGGTGTTCTCGACGATCGCGTCGATGTCGCTTTCGAGCGCCAGCGTCACCACGTCGGCCTCCAGCCCGTCGATCACCGCGCGCGCCTGCTTGCCGGAGCCGCCATGCGACTGCTGGATCGTCACGTCCTCGCCCGTCTCGGCCTTCCAGTGCGCCGCGAAGGCCTCGTTGAAGTCCTTGTAGAGCTCCCGCGTCGGGTCGTAGGACACGTTCAGAAGCGTCGTCTGCGCAAGCGCGCCCGAAACCCCGCCGAAAACCAGTCCGACGCCGAGCAAAGCCGCGCCCAATCGTCTCGCCACCATAGACATGTCGACCTCCTCGATCTCTGAAGTTAGAGAAACCCTATTGAATTAGTAGAGTTAGTCAACGCTCAAAAACGAGACTGCAAAACAAGTTCCCGACACGGCACGCCGACAAAACTTCACGGTCGTGGCAGGCGGGAAGGACAAAACTCCGCGACCGGGGACGCGGGGGTTCGGAGAAAAATTATTCCGCGCCAACGCCGCATTTCCCGTCGCAAACAGACTTTTCGCGAGGAAATTATAAAAAACGCCCGGACGAATCCGGGCGCTCTCGTTTCTCCGTCCGGCGCGGCGCGATCAGCCGAGGTTGCCCCAGCTCTTCAGCGACACCCAGGTCTTGCGGTCGAGCCGGTACCATTCGACGGGGACCATGCCGCCGACGGCGAGGCTCTGCACCATGCCGGTCGCCTGGAACTGGAAGCCGCACTTCTGGATGACGCGGCGCGAAGCGATGTTCATGACGCGGCAGCGCGCGTCGATCTGCTCGACGTCGCGGGTGCGGAAGACCATGTCGGTGACGGCCTGGGCCGCCTCCGTCGCATAGCCCCTGTTCCAGTAGGGCTCGCCGAGCCAGTAGCCGAGCTCGACCGTGCGCTCGTCCTGCGGCTCGATCCCGCAGCAGCCGAGGAAGGCGCCGTTGTCGGCTTTCGTGATGGCATAGACGCACTTGCCGATCGCGCCGTCGCGCGTGCGTCGCACGAAATCGGCGGCGTCCGCCACCGTGTAGGGGTGCGGCATGCGGGCGACCATGTTGGCGATGTTGGCATTGTTGGCGAGATGGGCAAGGGCGTCGATGTCGTCTTCGTGCGGGGCTCTGAGAACGAGCCTTTGCGACAACAATATCGGGCAATCGGTCCTCGACCGCTCCGGCCTCGGCCTGTCCTGGGGAGACCGGGATTGGCCCTCCCGCATCAATTCCATCTGCATGGTTCAGTCCTCCGAATGAGAAAGGGGAGACAAGGTCTTGCCTCATCTCCCCTTCTTCGTCAGGTCTGAACCTAAAGCGCCAGCCGGGTCGATGAGACGCCGGCTGTTTTAGAGCGCTACCGGCTTATTCCGCTGCTTCCGCTTTCGGCATGACGGACACGTAGGTGCGGCCGTTCGCCTTCGTACGGAAATTCACGTTGCCGGCCGTGAGCGCAAAGATCGTGTGATCCTTGCCGAGGCCGACATTGGCGCCGGGATGCCACTGCGTGCCGCGCTGGCGCACGATGATGTTGCCGGCGATGACGGCTTCGCCGCCGAATTTCTTCACGCCAAGGCGCTTGGACTGGGAATCGCGACCGTTGCGCGAGGAACCGCCAGCTTTCTTGTGTGCCATGGGAGTTCTCCTTTACCTGTCCTTGAACGTTATTCGGCGGCTTCCGCGGCGGCTTCGGACTTCTTGGAAGCCTTCTTGGCCTTGCCGCCGGCTGCCGCGATGTCGACGATGCGGACAGTCGTGTTGTGCTGGCGATGGCCGCGCGAACGCTTGGAGTTCTGGCGGCGGCGCTTCTTGAAGGCGATGACCTTCTTGGCGCGGCCGTGCTCGACGACTTCCGCGGTCACGACGGCGCCTTCGACGAAGGGCGCACCGATCGTGGCATCGGCGCCGACGCCGACCATCAGCACTTCGGTGAATTCGATCTTTTCGCCGGCGTCGCCGGTCAGCCGCTCGACCGTCAGAACGTCGTTGGCGGCCACGCGGTACTGCTTACCGCCGGTCTTGATGACTGCGAACATCTTTTGTCCTTTCATGTTCGGTCCGGCTCTTGACCCCGGAGGGGCACGGCCGTCTTTTTGTCAGTCGCTGCAGGAAGCGGCGCATGGAGCGCCGCCGCTTGAAACCCCGCGCATCGCGCAAGGAACCGTTCCGGCACGGAAAAGTCCCATGCCACGGCACCGTGCCCAATAGGCGAAGCCGCAGAAACTGTCAAGCGGCCCCGCGCCGCCCGTCACGAAATAGACGAACATTCCGCCCGCCGCCCCTTGCAAGCCAGCCCGGCAGCCGCTATGTAGCGCCCGCGCTCGACGAGCGCCGACCGACGATGCGGAGAGGTGGCAGAGTGGTCGAATGCACCGCACTCGAAATGCGGCATACCTGCAAGGGTATCGTGGGTTCGAATCCCACCCTCTCCGCCATTCCCTCCAAACAGCGTTGAAATTGCTTAACTAGCTGAGCTTCAGGGACCTTTAACCGCCAGAGTGGTACACAAAGGCGGTACACATGGTCCTGAGAATGACACGCCCTACAAAGCACCCCAAAACTGGCATTTACCAGTTCCGCCAACGCGTCCCGCAGCATCTGATTCCTCTTGTCGGAATGCCGTATGTGAAGAAGAGCCTCGGCACCCGCGACCCGCAGGAGGCCGTAATCGCGCATGCTCAAATACTGGTCGAAGTCGAATCCCGATGGCGGCAGTTATCGGCAGGGGTGATCTCCCTGTCGCAGAAACAGGCTGTTGCTATGTCTGGGCAAATCTATCGGAGCATGGTCGAGGAGAACGAAGACAACCCAGGTGCCCCCTCTTCTCGAAAAGCGTCTCTGATGAGCGACTACCTTCACCTCCGTCCAGAGAAGGTCAAGGTCATCCCTATCTCCAGGAATGCGGAGCTCGTCGAGCGGATTTTGCATGCGACGAAGACGCTCCGCAACGACAAGGCCATCAATGCCTACCTCGATCGCCATGGGTATCGCATCGATGCCGCCAGCATGGAGTTGTTACGCAAAGCGGTGGCCGAAGCCATTCTCCAGGCCAAGGAGCATCTTCTGAAGCTTTCCGAGGGCGACTATCGGCCAGACCCGGATGCCAACCGCTTCCCAGAACTCGACCTGGCTCCTAAAAAAGACAGCAAGGAGAACCTGGGGAATTTCGCGCTCTTGACCGTCTTCGAGAAATACGCCGCCGAGAAAGCAGTCAAACATGCGACATATAAGAAGTGGAAGCCGATTATCGCCAAGGTGGCGGAGGAGGTGCCCGACATTCGCGATCTGACACGCGAATGGGTGATTGACTGGAAGGATCGGCTTGTGGCGAGGGGCCTGGATCACGGGCACATAAAAAATAGCTACCTTGCCTGCCTCAAGGCCACTTGCAATTGGGGTAAGGGGAATGGGCGGATAGCTGTCAATCCCGTTGATGATGTAGTGGTCGCCATCCCTAAGAAAAGCAAAGTCCGGAACAAATGGTTCACGGCCGGAGAAGTCCGCACGATCCTTATCGGTACCACGGCTGAACCACCCAAGCGGCTCTCCGAGGAAAATAAGGCTGCGCGACGATGGATTCCCTGGTTGTGCGCCTACACCGGCGCGCGCGTTGGCGAAATCACACAGTTGCGCAAACAGGATATCATCAAGGAAGAAGGCCATTGGCTTATTAGGATTACGCCAGAGGCGGGGTCGACCAAAGACTCGAAAGCCCGATTTGTGGCGATCCACCCGCATTTGATCGAGCAAGGCTTCCTGGCATTCGTGCAGTCGAAGAAGATCGGCCCTCTATTCTACGACCCGGCCCGATACCGTGGCGGCAAGGACGGAAACCCGCAATACAAAAAGGTCGGAGAGCGACTTGCCGCATGGATTCGCGAGCTCGGCGTTGATGATGAGAATATTTCCCCGAACCATGCGTGGCGGCATCTCTTCAAGACGAAAGCACGCGGTGTTTACATGGATGTAGGCGCGCGCGATTACATGCAAGGCCATGTTCCTGCAACGGAAGGCGAAGCCTATGGCGGTTTCGAGCCGCATGTACTTGCGCATGAGATATCGAAGCTTCCGAAGTTTACGCTGGAGTAACCGACTACTATAGATCGCTGTGGCGACAAAATCGTGTCGCCACCATAGGCCCTCCACCGTACTACATCGTAGCGAATATTCGGCGCTTGACGCCGACGTGGTATCACCCGACCATGAAAAAACCGCCATCAACGGGCTCGCAACCCTCCGGCGGTTTTTCTTGGGAATGTTCGAAAATGATGAACGATCTTTTCTGCATTGTAAAGCCGCCATTGACGGCTGAGTGACGGCGAGGCTGGGACATATCCCAGCCGATCAGAGCCCCACTTTACCCGGCGAAAGTTGTCAACATTTTTGGCCCGATGGGACGTTCCGATATGATCTCTTCGGCCCTCGCCAGCATCTGCAGGCTCTTCATCCAGAGAACACCAGAACCCATAACGGCATTCGCAAGGGTGTCGTATCCTTCGCCCAGCGCGTATCGGACGGCAAGAAGAACTGGCGAGAGTGGACCGTTCCCGTTGGCGGCGATGCTATCCTTCAGGCCGAGCAAGTCCTTCGCGTCGGTGGCGACGATGTGTATATCAGCCAACAGGCATTCAATCGTTGGCGCGGCGTTGCGGACCTGTCCGCTCTCGGTTCAAATTACGTCGATCTCGATTATCACCAGCGCGTGCGATGGAAGGAAAAGCGGCCAAGTGCTGTTGCCGCGGCGGTTCTTCATAAACTCGAAGAAGGCGGCATACCGTTTCCATCCTATATCCTTGCGACAGGGCGCGGCCTGGTCTGCGTCTGGCTGACCGAACTCCTTCCACCTATGGCGTTGCCGCGCTGGAGCCAGGTGCAAAAAGCTCTGGCCGGCGCGCTCACGGAATTCGGCGCGGACAAGAGGGCGCTGGATGCCGCTCGTGTTTTCCGACTTTCCGGAAGCACCAATTCCCGCGCCGATTGGGATCGGCGTCAGGTCGGCATGATCTGGTGTCAGGGAACACCAGATACGCCGACACGTCACGTATTCGGCACGCTTGCGGACGAGGTGCTGCCGTACACTCAGGCCCAGATCATTTCGCTACAGGCAGAGCGCGCCGCCCGCCACGAGGAGCGTGAGGGACGGCCCAGACAGTCGGGCCAGAAGCTGACCGGCGCGACATACTGGTCCACGGTACACGACGACCTTCAGAGCCTTCGTAGATACCGCAATCCCGTCACGGGGACCCTTCCCCCGGGACAACGCGACATCTGGCTTTTCGTCGCGGCCAATGCCCTCTCCTGGACCCGCGCGGTGGACGACATGGAACGGGAAATCCGTATCCTTGCAATGCAATCGGCGGGATGGTCGGAATCGGAGTCCAAAGCCAGAATGAGCGCCGTTGTGAAACGGGCGCGACAGGCCGTTTCTGGAAAGATGGCAACCTATAACGGCAAGGAAGTCGATGCCCGGTACAGAATGAAGGTGGGCACCATTATCGACTGGCTCCAGATCGAGCCCGCCGAAATGCGGGCCGCCGATCTCCGGGTACTCATCGACACGGACAGACGCCGCGAGCGCGAGGCCGAGCGTCAGACGGAGAGCCGCCGCCGACGCGGTGCAAAAGATCAGAACGAGCAACAGGCCGCTCGCTTGGAGCTCGGCAGGAAATGCCTTCACCTCTCCGCTAAGGACGGCATGACCCGCGATGACCTGGCCGTTCGTTTCGGCGTTTCCACAGGCCAGATTTCCAAAGCCATGAAAGAAGCCAGAGCCGCCGCCGGCTAGCTGTGACCATCTGCAAATTCAGCGTCCGTCACGATTCGTCACGGTGTATGGTGTTTACTGAGGCTGGGGGAGGCCGAAGGCCAGGGGGTGCTTGCACCCCCACCCGATCCTATAAAATCATCTTCCGTCTCTTGCCCTGACGTTCACCCCAGTCGCGGAGCCGAAAAACGGGCATGGGAAGGGCGTGACCTTGCACCTCTCCGAATGGGTTAGAAACGGAATGCGATATCGGGGTAGTCGGTCCCAGGGTCCGCCCGCCGGCGGCGCGATGCTACCCTTCCTGCGGCTACCCTCTCTCCGATTACCGCATGCGCGAATTCCCGCCCCATCCCTATCGGGTCGCTATGCTTGGGGCTCCGATATGCTCACGTCTCTCATGGGCGCGGAAAACCGCGCGAAAGGGCGGATTCCGCGATTTCGGACATCGGTATCGAAAAAAGAGGCTCCTGGAGGCTCGTACAGCGCTAATATACACTTCGGATGACCTCAGATACCTCCTGAAATCCAACCCCACTCTGACGCGCAAGCCTGCCGCCGTGCGCGCTCTGTCAATGTCCTACGGACATCCTCCACGTCGTTTCGGCCCTTCCGGGTGACTGCCGCTGTGCGCGATGGCGACTTTGAGGCATCGGGACGGGGAACGTCTCGGCCGCCCCTACGGGGCGGGTTCTCGCGGCCGGCGCATCGAACAGGGAACAGGGCAAACTGGAAAACCCTAGAATTCTACTGATTCCGCTTACCGCGCCTCCGGCATGATGCAACCATGCCGCGTTCCTTCCTGGGCTCCTGCATTGCGGCGGCTATAATCAAGCCATTGGAAACACCGGAAATCGAGGCATTCCATGGCGATCAGAACAACCGTTTTCAGAGGGCTGACGTACAACATCCTGATTGAAGAATTCCAGGATCGGGATGCGGCCGGACATGTCAACGGATACGTGGCATCAATCTACGTGGAAACCGCGTCCGCACGGCATCTCATCCGCCGATCGCGTCTTCTGGGTGCCGCTGAACACCTACGTCGAGAGATCGAGCGCGATGGTATTCAGGCATTCCGACGCTTTGCCCGGAACTGAAACCTTCAGGCCGGCGTGGCGCAGATCGATCGTAGGCCGCGGCAATTCCGACATCATTGTTGCCCCACAGGGCATCTCGATCTTTTTTCAGAAATCGTGCGCCGGCCCCCTTGTGGGCATCCGATATCGGCGTCAGCATGATGATGTGAGGACGCACAAAGTTGCCTTCTCACAAAAACAGGAACTCTGAAAATGGGAACGAAATCAAGAAATAACCCGCTTCTGCGGGAGGGGCGGAGCCGTGCCGAAAGGCTGACGGTCGAGCTTCCGACAGGAACGCTGATGGCGCTGAAAATCCATGCCGCGCAGCGTGAAACGACCATCCGGGCATTCGTCACGAGCCTGGTGCAAACAGCCCTCAAAGAGAAAGGAAAACGGGCATGACAACTATCGAACTCGACGGCCGATCCGTCGAAAACCCTGCTTATTGCAATCACCGGCGCGGAAGGAACTGGGCCGCGATCATGCGCGGAAGGAATGCCGCCAATTGCGAACGGGCATTTCTAAAGGCCGTGGGCGAGGTTGTTGACCTTGAACCCGTTCAGCCTGGTGACGTGCTCGAATTCGGCGGAGATTACGTGACCGGTGGCGGCCGGCGGCACCCCGATCGTCGCTGGTGGCACGTCCAAGACATCACTGACGACACCATGACTTACGAGCCGCACGAGACGCTGGCGAAGGCGCTCAGGTCCGCGCGTCAGCAATCCCCCAGAACAGAAGCTTGAGAGGAAAACGGCATGAGAGAAAAGATCATCGAGAAAATCGGCCAGGTGGCACGGGGCGAAATCGCCGTGGGAGACTTGCCAGGGTCCACGACCGAACGCATGACAATCGGGCTGGCACTCAACGCACTGGAGCACACGAATCCCAGTTTTGCCAAGGACGAGGAAGGTGCCTGGTGGCGTCTCGACCCTTGGCAATGCGATATCGTCCGGGCATTCAATCCTGCTTATCGCACGCAGAAATGGGCCAAGCTGGCGAGGCCGATATGAGGAAATTCACCGACATCCCAACGCCAGATTTTCCTCTGAATGTCGAGAAGTATCGTCGCCTTCGGGATGAGATTGAGACCGCGGCAGACCGTTTTGATTACCTCGGAACGACTGACGGATACAACGTTTCATGCGCACTAACCGATGTCAGGGTGCGGCTGGATGAAGCCTGGCAGCTCATCCTCAGAATCGAGCAACACGAAAACGGACGCTGACACCGCTGCTCGATATTCGCATTTTCGTAACCCCTGGCATGTGAAGAAACCTCATGTACAAGTACATGATAGGCATGGCAGGGGTTTCGTGCGAGCGGTTGAGTTGTTTTGTGGTGCTGGCGGGATGTCCCGCGGCCTTGTCGATGCGGGATTTGACGTTGTTCGGGCATACGATGCCTGGCCCGCCGCGGTGGAAACCTACCGCCGAAATATCGGACCTCATGTGGTCGAGGCCGACCTGAATAATCTCCTCACCGTCGTTCCGGAAATATCGGCGCTTGCGCCAGATATCATTTGTGGTGGTCCGCCGTGTCAGGACTATTCGCTCGCCGGCAGACGCGAGGAAGGGAAGAATGCGTCCATGACCATCGCGTTCGCAATCGTCGTGACGACGGTTCGCCCTCAGTGGTTCATCATGGAAAATGTGACACAAGCCCAGAAGTCAGAAGCTTGGGCCGAGTCGCGCGCCATGCTGAAACGCGCCGGCTATGGACTTTCGGAATCCAAAATCAACGCCGCCTATTTCGGGGTGCCGCAATCTCGGCGGCGTCTTTTTGTCGTCGGGCGATTGGGAGAGAAGGACGGTTTCCTTCAATCGGCCATTGCCACGAAGGCATCCGCAGCACCGATGACGTTGCGCCAGTTTTTCGGCTCGGCGGTGCCAGATGCCGTGTTTTTCCCCGCAACATCAGATGCCCGACGCTCCTTTTACTCGGCCGATGAATCCGCACCGACAATCCGGGAACGGTCGATCCGATCGCTTCCAGAAGGTCACAGATACCATCCCGCCGATGTGGCCTTGCTGGAAAACGGATACGTATATTCCCGGCCAGTTCGCGGCGGACGCGGGGTCCGCTCGATCGATGAGCCTATTGCTACGATCACCCGCACATCCTGGGAACGGCCGACGCCGCGTTATCTGAGTGCGCCCCATCACCTCGATCCAGTTACGGCAACGGACACGGCGGTGCTCAGCGTCGATCAAATCGCTCGCATTCAAGGTTTCCCCGCCGAGTGGACGTGGGGCGATATACCGAAGCGCGATGTCTTGCAGATGATCGCCAACGCGGTGCCCGCGCCGGTGGCGCGCGCGCTCGGAGAAATCATCCTTGAGCGCCACCAGGGGCAATCGGTTCCCGCGATCGAGGGGCGGTTTGTCGATTGGCTTGTCCGCGTCGGGCGTACCCGGACAACGGCGCACAATATCAAAGCCAATGTTGGCAGGGCGCGGCGTCTGCTTCACGGCAGAACCTTCGCGGATATGGGCCACGAACTCCTTGCGCTTGAAGCCGCGTCTGGTTTCGATGCGCTACCGAAAAACACGAAGAGCGATCTACGACGGGCGCTTTCCGTGCTCGCAGAATTCGAGGCATCAAAGCTCCAGAAGAAACGGAAACCACGTCGGCCGGCCGTATCGGTTCTTCCAGAGCTGGAATCTGTCACGACGCTGAAACAGGCCGCTTGAGGCCAAGATGCCGAGAATCTGCCTATTTTGGGCTTCCAGGTCAAAAAACGACCGTCAGGGAGGCCCATACAGTGCGATTCCGTGACATGGATGATGTTTGATACCCAGTAGAAATCGCCATGGTCCGGATAGATGCCGCCGTCGTCGCGGCATCCGGCAACCCGCACTTCCATCCCGAAACCCACGATGATCATGCGGAGGCGGAACCATCTGTCTCCCTCCGAGACCTGGCGCTATTTGCGCCGGCGGAGTCCTGATCGCATCCTTTTTCTCAGAAGACAGAAAGGGGAGCCAGCAATGGCGTGTGCCCACGCCGCTGGTCAGGGGAAGCAAGCTCCCCCGTGAACCCCCTCACGGCCCGAGACGGGCCGAACAGGAGACGATCGATGCGGGATCAGATCATCCGGATTCGCGCCAGCCGTGACGAGGCAACGGCAATGAAGGACCGCGCCATTGCCCGAGGTCTGTCATTGTCGGACTTGCTCCGCCGTGCCGCACTCGGCGTTCGTATGCCTGTCCGGTCTTTTGATGCCACTCATGTCGGCTTGCTGGCTCGGACCTTGGCCGAACTGGGCCGTATCGGTGGCAACATCAATCAATTGGCCCGTCGCGCAAACGCGGGCAAATTGTCAGGCCACGATGCCGAACTCGTGTCGGCCCTCGCAGAACTCGACAAGCTGCGCGGTCGCCTTCGGGAGATCATCTCATGATCGTGCAGACGACCCGGATCAATCGTGCCGGCGGGGTTCAGTATCTGGTCCGCCATCTGCTCGACAAAACCGATGAAAATGAACGGATCGAGATTCTGGCGGGTGATAGGATCGCCCTTCATGATGCCCACGCGCTCGCCTCCGCAAAAGGCTGTCGATACAGCATCCGCCATCTCTCGATCTCTCCCGAGCGGGAGATGACCCCAGGGCAATTATCCGAATTCCTCAGATCGGTGGATGCGGAATTCCATATCGGTCCCAATCGACCGCGCCTCATCGTCCGCCACATCAAAAATGGCCGGAGCCATTTTCACCTTGCCGTTGCCGAGGTCGATCCCGGGACGTTGCGGGTGCTCGACTGCAAGAATGACTATCGGCGTTTTGAAGACCTCGCCCGCCGCTACGAATTGGACCACGGCGAGACCGTCCAGCCAGCGCGCGCCGAAAGACGACGTGACCGGGCAGAAGGCTTTTCCGACACCGCACGTAAACGGGCGGAGCGGGTTGCGCCGAGTTTCGACCGCACCGCGTTGAGAAAATCCTTTGCCGAAGGGGGCGCGGCGTTTCGTGCCGAACTTCACCGCCAGGGGCTCCGCATTGCCGAGGGCGAGAAGGGCGCGATCCTGGTCTCCGTCGAGAGCGGAGCATTCGTTTCCGCCGCGTGCCGTGCGGCCGGCGTGAAGCGCGCCGAATTCGAGAAACACCTACAGGAGGAAGTCCCCAATGAACGACACAGCAGAAGTCCGCCCCGAGTATCGGAGCATGATCATGGCAACAGAGCGCAACACCGAACGGCTCTTGCCGCTTCTCGCGCTTCTGGAGCCACCAGAGGGGCCAGACCGAATAGCGCAACTCATGGAAATCCTGGGTTCGATACTCGACGCGCAGCACATGCAAGCCACGGCGCTGAAAAGCCTCACCGAAAAGGTCGATCGGCTACCGCGTCGATAGCGCGAGCGCGTGAGGCGTTGTTTCTACACCGTCTTACGAAACTGGACCTGGACGATCTCCTCAGGCGGGCGATGGAACTGGCCGTCTCCATCATGTCGATGCTCGCCCCGGAAAGGGATCGCCTTGCATGGCGGATTGCGGAAGCAAAGCGCGTACAGAAAACAATCACGCCGGCGGAACCGATCGAGGAGAAAAGCCCGAGCTATGATCTGACGAGGAGGATCAGATCATGAAACCAGATATTCACAAGGAGAAAAGACGCCGCACCTGTTATGATCGCGCACGCAAGCGCTGGCTTGAAGCTCGCCGCGCCCAGATGAACAATCCCGCGGCATCGTCAGCCATGCAATTGCTCGGCATCTTCGGCTTTCTCCTCGGCAGGATGCCGGTTGCCGCACCTGTATCGGCCCCTCAGCGCTACGTCGCGCCGGCCATGTCCCCGCGGCAGGTCCAACGCATCGAAGCTGCGCGGCATCTCGGGGTGCCGACACGGTATCTTGATATCGTTCTGAGTAAAGGCAAGGTGCCATACCCAGTGCTCGTCGAGCATATCCGCCAGGGCGGAGCCACACGGCGGGATGCGCTTGACGAGCTGCGCAAATCCGCTCCTGTCGAGGCGCTGGACTGGCTTGCGCACGTTGAGGAACGGCACCTCTGGTCAGAGCTGTCACGCTGTTTCCGCCCGGATGCCAGCGAGGAGGATGCCCATGTCCTGATGCTCAAGGCTACGCTCGCCTGGGTCGAGGCCCAGAAGAAATCGGGGGGCGGACCTTCCGTTCCCTCGGACACGGAACATGAATTGAAACCGCCGAAGCCAGGTGACGACGATAAACCTGAAGATGATCCGCAGTCGCCCAAACCTTGACAACTGACGATGGCCGAATCGACATGACGACTCGGTCATCGTCAGTTATTGATCCTGTATAGCAATCTGGAGAAAACTGGGCTCGAGAGACCGAAAACGGGGGACAAAAAACACAAGGGAGCGCATTGTCGGATGAATGCCGTCTTGATCCCCCGCGTTGTTGGCGATTGCCTAAATGAAACATCTTGTTCTAGATAGCGCGATGGATATTCAGGGTTATATCAACGAAATTCGTGCGCTTTACGCGAGTGGACAGACAACCGAACATAGCTTCCGTCCCGCGTTGGCCAAGCTCTTTAATGCTATTGATCCGGCGCTCACCGTTATCAACGAGCCGAAACATATCACTGACGTTGGTGCGCCCGATTTCGTATTCAATCGTGGAGACATCGCTATCGGTTGGTGCGAGGCAAAGGACATTGGCAGGGATGTTCGCAAGTTTGCCTCGAATGACTACAGCAAAGCTCAAAAAGAGCGATACAAAAAGGGCCTTCCCAATCTGATCTACACCAATGGGTTGGATTTCGAGTTCATCCGCGAAGGCGAGGTGGTGGACTTTATCACTATTGCGGACCTTATTCCGACGCTACCCGCGCGTGTAGAAAACTTCTCCGCGTTGGAAAACCGCCTACATGATTTCGCCACCGTCACTCCCCTCAGCATCACCTCGTCGAGACGACTAGCCGAGATGATGGCAGGCAAGGCGGCGATCATCAAAGACATAATGGCGCGCGCGCTGGGTGCCGACCTTAAGGAACGAGATAACGGAGCCCCACCAACTGATTTGATAGGCCAATATGAGGCATTCAAGTCGAATCTGATTCACGACATTAAGGTTGAAGATTTCGCTGACATTTATGCGGAAACCATCGCCTACGGTCTTTTTGCCGCGCGCTTACATGATGAAACGCCAAGCAGTTTCACTCGTGCTGAAGCGTTGGACCTTCTGCCCAGGTCCAATCCATTCCTGCGTCAGTTATTTATCTATATAGCCGGACCAAATTTGGACGAACGTCTGCGCCGAGTGATAGACGAATTGTGCAATGTTTTCTGTGCAACCAACATGGCCAAAGTGTTGGCCAATTTCGGCAAAGTGACCGCGCGACAAGACCCTTTCCTCCATTTCTATGAAGTATTTCTAGCCGAATATAACCCAGCTAAACGCAAGGCGCGTGGCGTCTGGTATACGCCAGAGCCAGTTGTGAATTTCATAGTTCGTGCGGTGGACGAAGTGCTCAAATCGGAGTTCGGCCTAGCGGACGGACTGGCCGACACCAGCCGCATCACAATCAACTGGGACACTGGGCAGAACGACAAGAAAAGCAAGCCGATCACGATCAAGAAACAGGTTCATCGCGTCCAGATTCTCGATCCGGCTACTGGCACTGGCACCTTTCTCGCCGAAGTGGTGAAGCTGGTTGCCGAACGGGTGAAGGGGATCGCGCCGGGGCAATGGTCCAACTATGTCGAAAAAGACCTGATACCGCGTATCCACGGCTTCGAACTGCTGATGGCCAGTTACGCCATGTGCCACATGAAACTGGATATGACCTTGACCGCATTGGGCTACAAGCCCACGGCGAAGCCGCCCCGCCTTGGTGTCTACCTTACCAACAGCCTTGAAGAAGGCGAGCGGGTGGAACAGACCCTATTTGGTCTGTCTCGCGCCATTGCCGAGGAAGCCAAGGCCGCCAGCGACATCAAACGGCAAATGCCCATCATGGTAGTGATCGGCAATCCGCCTTATTCTGGTCATTCATCCAACAAGGGGGAATGGATCGAAAAGCTAATGGCTGATTACAAGGTCAGCTCAGAATTGAAACGCCCGGCACAGGCCAAATGGCTGTCAGATGACTATGTGAAGTTCGTCCGTTTTGCCGAACATATGATCGAGAAGAACGGCGAAGGGGTGCTGGGTTTCATAACCAACCACGGTTATCTTGATAACCCGACATTCCTCGATATGCGGAATCATCTGCGCCAGACATTTGATCGAATCTATGTGCTGGACCTGCACGGCAATTCCAAGAAAAAGGAAGTCAGCCCAGACGGTTCGCCGGACAAAAACGTGTTCGACATCATGCAGGGCGTGGCGATCATTATTGCAGTGAACCGGGGTGAGGCAGGCGGGGCGAAGAAGCTGGCCAGCGTGTTCCACGGCGACCTATGGGGCGACCGGGAAGCAAAATATCAGCGGTTGTGGGACGGCACGACCGGCGAACTTGCCGCACAGGATGTTTCACCAGATGCCGCGCCTTGGCGTTTCAAGCCCACCGACAAGGTGCTGGAAGCTGCGTATCAGGCCGGATTTTCTGTGGCGGACCTATTTTCACCCAATGGCCGCCCAGCCCCGGGCATTGTCACGACCCATGACGAGTTCGCGATTTCGTGGACCGCCGCTGAAGCTGCGGAAAAGGTGGAGCGCCTGCTTTCGACTGCGAACGAAGCCGAAGCCCGCCAGCAATTTCGCCTATGTTCGCAAAGCCAGTGGAACTATGCCACTGCCAAATCCGCGCTGGCCGATGGTGCATGGCGGAACGTAATAACGCCTATCGCTTACAGGCCATTCGACACTCGCTACACCGTTTATGACCCTCACGTAGCCGTTCATCGACGCGAAAGGGTGATGCGCCATTTTATCACAAAAGCAAACTTGGCCTTGGCGATTTGCCGTCAAGGGGTCGGAGGGGATTGGGCGAATGTCTTTATCGCTAGTTTGATCGGAGATGACAGCTACGTCTCCAACCGGTCAAAAGAGCGTGGATATTTCTGCCCTCTCTACCTGTATCCGGAAGAAGGCACCCTCGACCAATCCATCAGTCTGAACTTCGACCCCAAGCTATATGCTCGAATCCGCAAGGCGGCGGGGTTAGCTGGGATGCTCTCCACACCCGATGGCACGGACAGCTTCCGCAAGGCGGCTGGCGAAGCCCGTCCCGAGGAGGTCAAGGTGTTCGACTACATCTATGGCGTGCTGCATTGCCCCGCCTATCGTCAGACCTACGCCGAGTTCCTGAAGTCCAACTTCCCCCGCATTCCGTTCCCGGCCTCGCCAGAAGTGTTCGGGGCTGTTAGCGCAAAGGGGGAGGAACTACGCCGCCTGCATCTGATGGAAGATGTTGCCATCGGTGCAACGCCCTATCCCTTCGACGGAGACGGTGACAGCGTGGTAGACAAGCCGCGTTTCGATGCAGGGCGCATCTGGATTAACAACACCCAGTATTTCGATAACGTGCCCGCCGTTGCCTGGGATTTCCCCATCGGTGGTTATCGGCCCGTGCAAAAGTGGCTCAAGGATCGCAAGGGGCGTGCGCTGGGATGGGACGATATTCGCCACTACCAGAAGATTATCAAGATTCTGGCGGAAACAGACCGCATCATGCTGGGAATCGAACTTCCAGCACTGAGTTAGAGCAGTTCCAATCAGTTCACGGTTCCAAATAACTGCTCAGGTGTCGAACACGATCTGCTTAAGGCCGCTTAATCCATTGACGCCCACCGCATTTGACGGCTAAGTGAAGGTCACAATATTGGTACACACGGCACCAATTTGGCGACTCAAGAACCTTGGTTTCTCAGGCGTTTGAGGGTGGTCGAGCGAGATTCCCACCCTCTCCGCCATATCCCGCGCACGGCGGATCCAGGCTTCCCCGCTTCCAATTACCCGTAACGGCATGGCCTCCGGCGTTTCGTCCGCAAGCATGCGGCATGGATCACGGTCACCCGCCTTCGAGGATCGCCGCGATTTCCCCGTAGCCGCGGGCGCGGGCGTGCTGGAGCGGGGTCACGCCGTCCCGGTCGGCGAGATCGGTGCGGGCGCCGGCCGCGACGAGGAGCCGGACGATGGCGATGTGGCGCGGGCCGCCGTCCGACAGGATGATCGCCTCCAGGAGCGCGGTCCAGCCGAGGTCGTTGACGTGGTCGACGTCGACGCCCGCCCCGATCAGCGTCCTGACGGTCTCGACATGGCCGCGCTCGGCGGCCGGGATCAGCGCCGTTCCGCCGAAGCGGTTGGTGCTCTTCAGGTCCGCCCCGTGGGCGAGCGTCATGCGCAGGATTTCCAGGTGGCCCCGCGCGCCGGCGTAGAGATAGGGACTGTCCGCGATGGCATCCTTCGCGTTGACG
Source organism: Shinella pollutisoli (assembly GCF_024609765.1). Classification (GTDB taxonomy): domain Bacteria; phylum Pseudomonadota; class Alphaproteobacteria; order Rhizobiales; family Rhizobiaceae; genus Shinella; species Shinella pollutisoli. The sequence continues at coordinate 133,703 of NZ_JANFDG010000003.1, read as the reverse complement.
TCGGCGCCCGCCTCGACGAGCAGCCGCGCCGCCGCGACGTCGTTGGCGCGCGTCGCGATCATGAGCGCGGTCTCGCCCCGGTCGTTGCGCGCGTCGATGGCGACGCCCTGCGGCAGGAGCGCCGCGATCGCGGCGGTGTCGCCGTCCTGCGCGGCCTCGATCAGCCGCTGCTCCTTCGTCTGCGCCATGGCGGCCCCCATCGTCAGCGCCGCCGCCGTCACGGCGGCAAGCAGCCCCAAGCGCCGGCGGGCAAGGGGAGAGGACGCCGCCGGAAGGCCGGCGGCGCCCGTTTCGTCCGGTCGCCGGCTCAGAACGGCGAATCCGGGAAGTAGAAGTCCTTGGCGTTGTCCTTGTCGATCAGCACCGAGGGGATGATGTTGTTGGCCGGCAGGGCCTCGCCCTTCAGCCGCGCCTCGGCCGTCATCTTGATCGCGTCGTAGATGAACTTCGGCGAATAGCTGACGTTCGCCTGGATGCGCGGATCGGAGCCGTCGAGGATGACCTTGACCATGTCCTTGGCGCCGGCGCCGCCGAAGATGATCTTGATGTCCTTGCGGTCGGCCTGGTCGATGGCGCGGATCGCGCCGAAGGCCATGTCGTCGTCGGCCGCCCAGAAGGCGTCGATCTCCTTGAAGCGCGTCAGGAAGTCCTGCGTGACCTTGTAGGCGTCGTCGCGGTTCCAGTTGGCATATTGCGCGTCGAGCAGCTTGATGTCCGGATAGTCCTTCAGCACGCTGTTGAAGGCGTCCATGCGCTCGTTGTCGAGCGTCGTGGCGATGCCGCGCAGCGCCACGACGTTGCCCTTGCCGTTAAGCTGCTTGGCGATGTACTCGGCCGGGATCTTGCCGAAGGCCGTATTGTCGCCCGAGACATAGGCGTCCTGGATCGACGGGTCGGTGAGGCCGCGGTCGACGACGGTGATGTAGGCGCCCTTGGCCTTCACGTCGGCGACGGGCTTGGTGAGCGCCGCCGATTCGAACGGGAAGACGACGAGGGCGTTGATCTTCGAGACCGTCGACAGGTCGCGCAGCTGGTCGGCCTGCTCGGTGGCGTTGGCCGCCGTCTTGATCGTGATCTTCAGGTCCGGATGGGCGGCTTCCAGGTCCTTCTTGGCCTGTTCCGTCCAGTAGTTGACGCCGCCCATGAAGCTGTGGGTGGCTGCCGGGATGGAGACGCCGAGATGGACCTTCTCCTGGGCCATCGCCGTCGCGGCCATCAGCGCCGCGGCGGCGACCGTGGCCTGAAGGACGAAACGTCTGGTAATCGCTGTCATGTTCTCACTCCCTTTGTTGGATCGTTGTGGTTGCCTGGATCATGTCCGGCGGCTGCGCTGCAGCAGCGCGACGGCGATGATGACGAAGCCCTGCACCGCCGCGTTGAGATAGACGCTGATGATGCTGGTCAGGTTGAGGATGTTGCTGATGACGGAAAGCAGGATCGCGCCGACCACCGTGCCGGCGATGGAGCCCGCGCCGCCCTTGAGCGCCGTGCCGCCGACGATGACCGCGGCGATCGCCTCCAGCTCCCAGAGCAGGCCCGTGGTGGGCGAGGCCGAGCCGAGGCGCGGCACGTAGAGCAGCGTGGCGACGCCGACGCAGGCGCCGAGCAGCATGTAGGTCTTGAGCTTCACCCAGTCGACGTCGACGGCGGCGTAGCGCGCCACCTGCTCGTTCGAGCCGATCGCCTGCACGTAGCGGCCGTAGGCCGTGCGGTTGAGGACGAGGCCGCCGGCGAGCGCCACGCCGAGGAAGACCCAGACGGGGATCGGGATGCCGAGGAAATAGCCGTAGTAGACGGGCGCGTAGAGGTCGGCGAGCGCGTTGTCGAGCGTGATCGCGCCGCCGCCGGAGAAATAGGTAAGGTAGGCGCGGTAGATGCCGAGCGTGCCGAGCGTGACGATGAAGGGCTCGATGCGGCCGCGGGTGATGAGCAGGCCGTGGATCATGCCGAGGAAGGCGCCGAGCACGATAGCCGCGAGCGCGCCGATCAGCACCGCGGCGAGCGGCGAGCCGACCGCCTGTCCCGCCCAGTTGATCAGCATGATGACGCAGCCGGCGATCAGCGCCGCCATCGAGCCGACCGACAGGTCGATGCCGCCCGAGATGATGACGAAGCACATGCCGACGGCGATGATGCCGATGAAGGCGGTGCGGGTCAGCACGTTGAGGATGTTCTCGGGCGTGGCAAAGTCGCTGTTGAGCCAGGTGCCGATCAGGCACAGCAGGATGAGGCCGGCGACCGGCCCGTAGCTCTGGATGCGCTCGCGCCAGGTGGCGGCGGACGACTCGCGCGGGCGCACGGCGTCGGTGGCATTGGCTTGGCTCGGTTCAGGCGTCGACATTGGCGGTCCCCGTTGCGTGCGCGATCAGTTCCTGCTCGGTGAGATGGGCGCCGTCCACCTCGGCGGAGAAGCGGCCGGCCCGCATCACCACGACCCGGTGGGCGACGCCGATCAGCTCGAGCAGTTCGGAGGAGATGACGATCACCGCGAGCCCCTGCGACGCGAGCCGGCTGATCAGGAAATAGATGTCCCGCTTGGCGCCGATGTCGACGCCGCGCGTCGGCTCGTCGAGCACGACGACCTTCGGCTCGGGATGCAGCACCTTGGCGAGCGCCAGCTTCTGCTGGTTGCCGCCGGAAAGGGCGGAGGCCTTGTTGCGCAGCGTGCCGGTGCGGATGCCGTATTCCTTGACGGCCGCCTCCAGCGCGGCGTGCTCGGCGGAAGGGTCGAGGAGCGGCTTCACGTAGCGCTCCAGCGCCATCAGCGTGAGGTTCTCGCCGAGGCCGAAATTGACGTGCAGGCCCTTGCCCTTGCGGTCCTCCGACAGATAGGTGAGCCCGTGGTCGGCCGCCTCGCGCGGCGAGCGGAAGGTGACGGTCCTGCCGGAAAGCTCGATCCGCCCGCTTCCCTTGCGCAGGCCGAGGATGCCCTCGAACAGCTCCGTGCGGCCCGCGCCGACGAGGCCGGCGAAGCCGAGGATCTCGCCGGGGCGCACCTCGAAGGAGATCTTCTCCGCCCAGCCGGGCACCGAGAAATCGGTGACGCGCAGCGCCGGCGCCGTCTCGCGCGGCACCGGCGCGCGCGGCGGGAAGAGGTCGTTGACCTCGCGGCCGATCATCATGTTTGCCATCTGCCGGCGGGAAATGTCCTTCGTCGGCGAACGGCCGACGAAGCGGCCGTCGCGCAGCACGATGACCTCGTCGGTGATGCGCTCCACCTCGTCCAGCTTGTGGGAGATGTAGATGACGGTGACGCCGTCGGCGCGCATCTCCTCGATGAGGCGGAACAGCCGGTTCGTCTCCGACGGCGTCAGCGTCGCCGTCGGCTCGTCCATGATCAGCAGGCGGGCGTTGCGCGCGAGCGCCTTGGCGATCTCGACGAGCTGCTTCTCGGCGACGATGAGCCGGCTGACCTTCGTCGCCGGATCGACGGCGAGGCCGACCTTCGCCAGCACCTTCGCCGATTCGGCGTGCATCGCCCGGTTGTCGAGCAGCAGGCCGCGCTTCTTCTCGTGGCCGAGGAAGATGTTGTCAGAGATCGACAGGTCGTCGGCGAGGTTGAATTCCTGGTGGATCAGCACGATGCCTTCGGCCTCCGCGTCGCGGGAGCTCGAAAACGCGACCGGCCGGCCGTTGACGCGGATCGTGCCGGAGGTCTGCGGCTGGTAGCCGCCGAGGATCTTCATCAGCGTCGACTTGCCGGCTCCGTTCTCGCCGAGCAGGCCGTAGACCCGGCCCGGCTCGAGCGCGAAGCCGATGCCGTGCAGCACGCGCACCGTGCCGAAATCCTTGACGACGTCGTCGAACTCGACCGCGAGCCCCGGCTTTGCCGCATCGTTCATGGATAGACCTCCCCGTCACGCAAGGCTTCGCGCACCGCAAGCACGCCGGCACCGATCAGCCCGGTATCGCCGACGAAGGGCAGCGAGGCGATCTCGAGGTGGCGGATGGACAGAGCCGGCGAGCGCTGGTGCACGCGCTGGCGGATCGCGGCGAAGAAGAGCGGCCCGAGACTGGCCACGCCCCCGCCGATGAAGACATGCGAGGGATTGAAGAAATTGACGACCGAGGCGAGCATCTGGCCGATCAGCCCGCCCGCCCGCGCGATGATGCGGTCGGCCGCGGCATCCCCCGCCCGGCTCGCCGCGCCGACGGCTTCGGCCGTCAGCGTGCCGTTGCGGGAAAGCCAGTCGGCGAGGAAGGGGCTCTCGCCGCTTGTCGCCGCCTCCGTGCCCATGCGGGCGATCGCCGGGGCGGCGGCCATCGCCTCGACGCAGCCGCGGCTGCCGCAGGTGCATTGCGGCCCGTTCTCGTCGACGCAGATATGGCCGATATCGCCGGCCGAGCCGGTCTGGCCGCGATAGAGCTCGCCGTTGCAGATGACGCCGCAGCCGATGCCGGTGCCGACCTTGACGACGAGGAAGTTGCGGTGCTGGCGGCGCTGGCGCCAGAGCACGCCGAGCGCCATCAGGTTCACGTCGTTGTCGACGTAGCAGGGGGCGGGGGCGATGTCGCGCATGTAGTCGCGGATCGAGAAACTGTCCCAGCCGGGCATCAACGGCGGGGCGACGAGCTGGCCGATGCCGAAATTGACCGGCCCCGGCACGCCCATGCCGATCGCCAGCAGGCGGCCCTCCGCCCGGTGCTGGCGCATCAGCTCCTTGAGGCACGCGCGCACGCGCGACAGCACGACCGCCGGTCCCTCGCGCACGTCCGCCGCCTCGGCATGGCGGCCGACCACGCTCATGTCGGGCTTGAGGAGCGCGATGTCCAGGCTGGTCGCGCCGAGATCGACGCCGGCCACCAGGCCGAGGTCGCGGTGGAGCCTGAGCGCCTCGGGCCGGCGCCCGCCGGTCGAGGGCCGGTGGCCGCTCTCCTCGATCAGGCCCTGCTCGACCAGCTCGGAGACGAGACCGTTGGCCTTGCTGCGGGAGAAGCCGAGCGAGGTGGCGAGCCCCTGGCGCGAGCTGCCGTGCGACCAGAAGGCGCCTTCCAGCACCTGTCGCTTGCGGCGGCTGAGATTGTTCCAGGGCAAAGTAATGACGACCCTCCCCCTGTCGGCATCACGACGTTGGGGCTAATGTTCCGTATCGTCCGGGCCCTTGCAAGCGCAAACTTAGGCCTATTTTCGGCAAAAGTCTGCGCATGTGCAGCATGATTTTGCGCTTGCAGCAGACGCGCCCTACACGGAGCGCATCAGTCCGCCGTCGACGCGGAGGTTCTGGCCGGTGATGTAGCCGGCACCCTCGGAGAGCAGGAAGGCGACGGTCGCGGCAATCTCCTCGCTCGTGCCGTAGCGCTTCATCGGCACGCTGTCGCGCCGCTCCTCGGTGCCCGGCAGGCTGTCGATCCAGCCGGGCAGCACGTTGTTCATGCGCACGTTGTCGGCCGCATAGGTGTCGGCGAAGATCTTCGTATAGGCGGCAAGCCCTGCCCGGAAGACGGCGGAGGTCGGGAACATCGAGCTCGGCTCGAAGGCCCAGGCGGTGGAGATGTTGACGATCGCGCCCGCCTTCTGCGCCTGCATCACCGGGGCGACGAGGCGCACAGGGCGGATGACGTTCATCAGATAGGTGTCCATGCCCTTCGCCCAGTCCTCGTCGCTGATCTCGACGATCTGCGCGCGCGGGCCGTGGCCGGCGCTGTTGACGAGCGCGTCGATGCGGCCCCAGCGGGAGAGCGTGCCGTCGACCAGGCGCTTCAGGTCGTCGCTCGACTGGTTGGAGCCGGTGACGCCGAAGCCGCCGAGCTCGGCCGCCAGCGCCTCGCCCTTGCCGGAGGAGGAGAGCACCGCCACCCGGTATCCGTCCGCCGCGAGCCGCCGCACCGCCGCGGCCCCCATGCCGCTGCCGCCCGCCGTGATGATCGCCACCTTTTCCGCCGCCATTGCCGTCTCCTTGCGTCCGTTCGTGCTGCCGGTTCCGGTTGATAGCATTGCCGCGCCGCTCACGAAAGGAAAACGGGGCGACCGCGCGGCCGCCCCGTCCCGATCCGGCAAGGCGGCAGCGCCTCAGCCGATCGTCATCAGGCTCGCATTGCCGCCGGCGGCCGCCGTGTTGATGGAGGTCGCGACCTCCTCCAGGAGCCAGTTCAGGCAATAGGCCTCGGGATCGCCGGCAAGCTCGGCGGCGCTCGCCGCCTGCACCAGCACCAGCGGCCCGGGAAGCGCGGCGATCCGCCGGTTCACGGCCTGGACCCGGGTGGCGTCACCCTCGACCAACGCACCTGAGAAGGGCCCGTCCTTCTCCCAGTCCGCGGTCCAGGAGAGGCGCGCGGCGACCGAGACCGGCAGGCCGGACAGCGCACCCTCCAGGCCGGAGGCCGCGTCGACCGCAACGCTGTTGCCCGTCGCGAGCGCCGCGGCGACCTGCCGGTGCAACCCGGCTTCCGTCTCCGGCACGAGCAGAATGCGGCCGCGCGGATGCAGCGCATAGAGGTTGCGTTCGCCGACCGGGCCGTCGAGCTCGCGCGTCAGCCCGAGCGCCGAGCGGCCGGCAAGCCCGCGCGCCGCCTCCGCCGCCTCGGCAAGGCCCTTGCGGTCGAGCCAGGCGATATAGTCGCGCAGTCCCGGATCGGTATGGACCGAATCCTGCTGCGGCGGCACCGGCGCGCGTTGCACGAGGCGGCCGATATAGAGCGGCCCGCCCGCCTTCGGCCCCGTGCCCGAGAGCCCGCGCCCGCCGAAAGGCTGGACGCCGACGACGGCGCCGATGATGTTGCGGTTCACATAGAGGTTGCCGGCCTGGATGCGGCTCGTCACATGGGCGATCGTCTCGTCGAGGCGGGTATGCAGGCCGAAGGTGAGGCCGTAGCCCGAGGCGTTGATCTCGTCGATCAGCCGGTCGAGATCGACGCGGCGGTAGCGGATGACGTGCAGCACCGGCCCGAACACCTCGCGCTTCAGGTCGGAAAGCGCCTTGATCTCGATGATGGTCGGCGGGACGAACGTGCCTTCCCCGGCGCCCTCGGGCAGCGGGAGCTGGTCGACCTTGCAGCCGAGGCCGCGCATCCGCTCGACATGGGTGTCGATCTCCTTCTTCGCGTCGAGGCTGATGACCGGACCGACGTCGACGCTCAGCCGGTCGGTGCGGCCGATCGAAAGCTCCCGGAAGGCGCCCTTCAGCATGGCGAGCGTGCGGTCGGCGATCTCCTCCTGCAGGCAGAGCACGCGCAGCGCCGAGCAGCGCTGGCCGGCGCTGTCGAAGGCCGAGGTGATGACGTCGGCGACGACCTGCTCGGCGAGCGCCGAGGAATCGACGATCATGCCGTTCTGGCCGCCGGTCTCGGCGATCAGCGGGATGGGCTTGCCGGCGGCCGAAAGCCGCTCGGCGAGCTGCGCCTGGATGAGGCGGGCGACCTCCGTCGAGCCGGTGAACATCACGCCGGCCGTCTCCGGCGCCGCGACCAGCGCCGCGCCCAGCCGGCCGCTGCCGGGCACGAACTGCAGCGCGCCGCGCGGCACGCCCGCCTCGTGCAGGATGCTCACGCTCTCGTGCGCGATGATCGGCGTCACCCCGGCGGGCTTGGCCAGCACCGGGTTGCCGGCGACGAGCGCGGCGGCGACCTGGCCGGTGAAGATGGCGAGCGGGAAGTTCCACGGGCTGATGCAGACGATGGGGCCGAGCGGTGCATGCGCCGGCCCGAGCGTGCGGCGCGCCTGGTCGGCATAGTAGCGCAGGAAGTCGACCGCCTCGCGCACCTCGCCGATCGCGTTGGCGGCGGACTTGCCGGCCTCGCGCATGACGATGCCCATCAGCGTCTCGATGCGGGACTGCATGATGTCGGCCGCCCGGTCGAGGCAGGCCGCACGCTCGGCCGGCGGCACCGCCGCCCAGGCCGGCGCGTGCTCGGCCGCCATCCGCGCGATGCGCCCCGCATCCTCGACCTTCAGCTCGGTGACGGAGCCGACGACATCGCGGTGGTCGGCGGGATTGAGGACCGGGCGGGTGTCGCCGTCCGTCGATCCGTCGGCAAGCAGCGGGCCCGCATGCCAGGCGGTGCGCGCCGTCGCGGCGAGGTTCTCCGAAAGCGCGGCGAGCGTCGCCTCGTTGGAGAGGTCGAGGCCGGCCGAATTCTCCCGCGCCGCACCGTAAAGGGCCTTCGGCAGCGCGATCAGGTCGTGCGGCGCCCCGACGACCGGCATGGCGGCGACGATCTCGGCCGGGTCGGCCGTAAGCTCGCCGACGGAGACGGCCGGATCGGAGATGCGGTTGACGAAGGAGGAATTCGCGCCGTTTTCCAGGAGGCGGCGCACGAGATAGGCGAGCAGCGTCTCATGCGTGCCGACGGGCGCGTAGATGCGGGCCGGCCGGTCGAGCTTGTCCTTGCCGACCACCTCGTCGTAGAGCGGCTCGCCCATGCCGTGCAGGCACTGGAACTCGTACTTGCCGACGGAGAAGTCCGGACCCGCCAGGTGGTGGATCGTGGCAAGCGTCTGGGCGTTGTGGGTGGCGAACTGCGGGAAGACGGCGTCGGGCGCCGCAAGCAGCTTGCGCGCGCAGGCGACATAGGCGACGTCGGTGTGGATCTTGCGGGTATAGACGGGGAAGTCGGACAGGCCGTCGAGCTGGGCGCGCTTGATCTCCGCATCCCAGTAGGCGCCCTTGACGAGGCGAACCATCACGCGCCGCTCGGCCCGGCGGGCGAGGTCGATGATGAAGTCGAGCACGAAGGGGCAGCGCTTGCCGTAGGCCTGCACGACGAAGCCGAGGCCGTTCCAGCCTTTGAGGTCGGCGTCGAAGCAGAGGTCTTCCAGCAGGTCGAGCGACAGTTCCAGCCGGTCGGCCTCCTCGGCATCGATGTTGAGGCCGATGTCGTAGCCCTTGGCGAGCACGGCGAGCGCCTTCACCTTCGGCAGGAGCTCGTTCATCACGCGCTCGGCCTGCGCGCGGGTATAGCGCGGATGCAGCGCCGACAGCTTGATCGAGATGCCGGGGCCGTCATAGATGCCGCGGCCGGCCGCGGCCTTGCCGATGGCGTGGATGGCGTTCTCGTAGTCGCGGTAGTAGCGCTCGGCGTCGGCCGCCGTCGTCGCCGCCTCGCCCAGCATGTCGTAGGAATAGCGGAAGCCCCGCGCCTCCAGCGGCCGGGCGCGCTTCAGCGCCTCGTCGATCGTCTCGCCGGTGACGAACTGCTCGCCCATCATGCGCATCGCCATGTCGACGCCGCGGCGGATGACCGGCTCGCCGCAGCGGGCGATGAGGCGCGTCAGCGCCGCCGCGAGGCTGCGGTCGTTGACGGTGCCGGTGAGCTTGCCGGTGACGACCAGGCCCCAGGTCGCGGCATTGACGAAGAGCGAGCGCCCGCCGCCGATATGCGACTTCCAGTCCCCCTCGGCGATCTTGTCGCGGATGAGCGCGTCGCGCGTCGCCGTGTCGGGAATGCGCAGCAGCGCCTCGGCGAGGCACATCAGCGCCACGCCCTCCTGGCTCGACAGCGAGTATTCCTGGACCAGGCCCTCGACGCCGGTGCCCTTGTGCTTGGCACGCAGCGCCTCGATCAGCCTGCGGGCCGTGCCGGCGATGGCGGCGCGCTCGGCGTCGGACACGCGGGCCTCCGGCAGGAGCGCCGAGACGCATTCCGGCTCGGGGCGGCGGTAGGCGGCGGTGATCGCCCGGCGCAGCGCGCTCTGCGGCCGGATCGGCGGCGCGAAGGCGGAGAAGGGGGAGGGGCCGGCGGAGGTGGCGTCTGCTTTGAGCATCGGAGTCCCTGACGAAAGAAGCGTTGCGATGTGGACGCCCTCGGCCGCATGGGAGCCGCCGGCGATCCGGCTGGTATCGACTTCGAACCCGGTCCGCAGGATATTCCCGCCGTCCGCGCCCGCTTGCAAGGCTTTCGCGCAGGCGGGCCGCCGGCCGCGGCGGCGCGCCGGATTCAGTGGCCGCACCATACTCCAAGGGCTAAAATCGTTCCGACTTGCTTTTCCGCCTTTCTTGGGCGTAAAAACTTATTTTTAGCGGATAGACGGTGCAAAATGGCTATGGAAAAGCATGATCCTGGTGAATTGGACCGGTTCGACGCCAAGATCCTCAAGGCGGTCACGGAAGACGGCCGCATCTCGATCACCGAGCTTGCCGCCCGCGTCGGCCTGTCGAAGACGCCGTGCCAGATCCGCCTCAGGCGGCTGATCGAGGAGGGCTATATCGAGGGCTTCACGGCGGTCCTCAACCCGGGCAAGCTCGGGCTCGACCATATCGCCTTCGCCGAGGTGAAGCTCACCAACACGAAGGAGGACGCGCTGAAGAGCTTCAACGACGCGGTGAAGAAGATCCGCGAGGTCGAGGAGTGCCACATGATCGCCGGCCGCTTCGACTACCTCCTGAAGATCCGCACGCGTGACATCCGGCGCTACCGCTATATCCTCGGCGAGCGCATCTCGACGCTGCCCTTCGTCGCCAGCACCTCGACCAGCGTGGCGATGGAAACCGTCAAGGAGAGCCGCGGCGGCCTGTCGGCGGGATAATTTGCCTGCTACGGGCCCTTGATCTGCGCGGCGGCCGCGCAAGATATCCGTCACGCCGCCCGGACGGCGGTGCTCTCACGGAAAGGACAGACGGTGCGAAAGCGCGACCCCCTCCTTGCCCCCGATCCCGGCGCGCGGGACGGCGAGGCGCTCCTTTCCCCGCAGACCGACATCGTGCGCCTCGCCGCCGCCTTCATCGTCGCAGCGGTCCTCGTCGCCGCCCTCTATCTCGGCCGCGACGTGCTGCTGCCGCTCGCCGTCGCCTTCCTGATCGGCTTCGCGCTCAATCCCTTCGTCTCTTGGCTCGCCCGGCGCGGGCTGCCGCGCCTTCTCGCCGTCATCCTCGTCATGGTGACGGTGTTCGCCTTCATCGCCGGCCTCGGCGTGCTGCTCGCCACCCAGGTCCGCGCGCTCAGCACGGAGCTGCCGACCTACCAGACGACGATCCGCGAAAAGCTCTCCGACCTGCGCGCCGGCATGAAGGGGCCGGGCATGCTGGAGGGCGCGCTGGAGACGGTGGACGCGGTGCAGAAGGAGATGCTGGCCGAACCGGAGGAACCGGCCGCCGACGGGCCGCAGCGCGTCGAGATCGTCGGCGTCGCCAAGTCGCCCTTCGAGACCGCCTTCGAATGGCTGGTGCCGATGCTGGAGCCGCTGGCGACGGCGGGCATCGTCTTCGTCTTCGTGTTCCTGGCGCTGCTCGACCGCAGCGACCTGCGCGACCGGCTGCTCAGGCTGCTCGGCGGCAACCTGCACCGCTCCACCACGGCCATCGAGGAGGCCGGCACCCGCATCAGCAAGTATCTCCTGATGCAGCTCCTCGTGAACCTCACCTATGCCGTGCCGATGGCGCTCGGCCTCTGGCTGATCGGCGTGCCCGGCGCGCTGCTCTGGGGCACGGTCGCCGGCGTCATGCGCTTCATTCCCTATATCGGCCCGATGATATCGGCGGTCTTCCCGATCGCGCTCGCCTTCGCCGTCGATCCCGGCTGGTCCATGGTGCTCCTGACCGTCGGCCTCATCGTCGCGCTGGAGCTCGCCAGCAACAATGTGGTGGAGCCGATGCTCTACGGCACCAGCACGGGACTTTCGGCCATGTCGCTGATCGCCGCCGCCACCTTCTGGACGCTGCTGTGGGGGCCGGTCGGGCTGGTGCTGTCGACGCCGCTCACCGTCTGCCTGCTGGTGATCGGCCGCAACCTGCCGCAGCTGCAGTTCCTCGACACGCTGCTCGGCTCTTCGCCGGCCCTCGACGTGCCGACGCGCATCTACCAGCGGCTGCTAGCCGACGACCCGGAGGAGGCGATCGACATCGCCATCGACGAGATCGAGGCGTCCTCGCTCGTCGGTTTCTACAACGACACCGGAATGGCGGTGCTGCGCCTCGCCGGCGCCGACCACGGCGGCAACTCCACGGCCGAGCACCGGCTGCGCGTCGCCAACGGCATGGACGAGCTGCTGGACGACCTGCGCGAGGAATATCCGGCCGACGGTGTCGGGAAGGAAAGCCCGCGCGTCGTCTGCCTCGGCGGCAAGTGGCATATCGACGCCGTCGCCGCCGAGATGCTCGCCCATGCGCTGGCGCACGAGGGCATTCCGGCCGATTTCCACGCCGCCGGCGGCGTCTCGACCCGCCATGTCGCCAAGCTGGAGCTCGAAGGCGCCGACGTGGTCTGCCTCAGCTATTTCAGCCCGGCGCCGGCCGCCGCCGCCCGCCAGCTCTGCCGCCGGCTGCGCCACCGCTTCCCGCATCTGCGCATCGTGCTGGCGCTGTGGAACAGCCCGCCGGACCTGCTGAAGGACGGCGCGCACCGCGATCTCGGCGCCGATGCCGTCGTCGCCTCCGTCGACGAGGCGGTGCGGCGCATGCAGCACATGCTCTCCCCCGACGAAGGGCTGGCGGCGCGCACGGCGACCGAGCCGGAGAACGATCCCGGACGGATCGACGCGCTGCACGCGAGCGGCGTGCTCGCCGGCCATGCGCGGGAGGATCTCGACGCGCTCGCCAAGCGGGCGGCCGACGTCTTCGACGTGGGCTTCGCGGTGATTTCGGCGATCGACGCCGAGCGCGAGTTCATCATCGGCCAGAGCAAGGACCTGCCGGGCATGACGACCGCCGACGGCACCGTGGTCATGCCGCGCAAGCAGGCGGTCTGCGACCACGTGGTGGCGAGCGGCGAGATGCTGGTGGTGCCGGACACGGAGCGCGACCCGCGCTTCGCCGACCATCCGGCGATCACGCTGTGGAGCACCCGCTTCTACGCCGGCGCGCCGCTGAAGACGCCGGACGGCCACGTGCTGGGCGCGCTCTGCCTGCTCGACACGCGCCCGCACGCCCTGTCGGAGCGGGAGAAGGAGCTGCTCGGCATGCTGGCGGCCGACGTCGTCTCGGTCATCACCGGCGAGGAAGCGGGCGAGCCTGCGGGCAGGGAGGCCGCGTCCTCCCCCTCGGCGACCGTCGGCCAGAAGGTTCCGGAATGATCGGGTAGCGCCGGGCGGCGCCTCTCGCGCCGCCCGGCCGTTTCTCAGAAGTCTTCCCAGTCGGCGGCCGCGGCCGCCGCCATCTTGCCGGAGAAGGCGGACGCGACCTTGCGGCCGAGCGCGCGGGCGGGCGAGGCGACCGGCGCCTCGCCGCCCGACGCCGGCCGGAAGGCCGGTGCGGAGGCGGAAGCGAGCCTGAACTGGCCGAGCAGCTGGTTCAGCGACGTCACCTCGCGGGCGAGGCTGTGGCTCGCGGCCGTCGTCTCCTCCACCATCGCGACGTTCTTCTGCGTGTCCTGGTCCATCTGGTTGACGGCCGTGTTGATCTGCTGGAGGCCGGAGGACTGTTCCTGCGCCGCCTCGACGATCGCCGCGACGTTGCGGTCGATGTCCTGCACCTCGGCGACGATCGTCTCCAGCGCCCGGCCGGTCTCGCCGACGAGCTCGACGCCCTCCTGCACCTGCTCGTTCGAGGTCGTGATCAGCGCCTTGATCTCCTTGGCGGCATTGGCCGAGCGCTGGGCGAGCTCGCGCACCTCCTGGGCGACGACGGCGAAGCCCTTGCCGGCCTCGCCGGCGCGGGCCGCCTCGACGCCCGCGTTCAGCGCCAGGAGGTTCGTCTGGAAGGCGATCTCGTCGATGACGCCGATGATCTTGCCGATCTCGTCCGACGACGTCTCGATCCGCTCCATCGCGTTGATGGCGCGGCGCACCACGGCGCCGGACTGCTCGGCATCGTGGCGGGCCTGGGCGGCGAGCTGGCCGGCCTCCTGGGCACGCCTGGTCGAGTCCTTGACGGTCGTCGTGATCTCCTCCAGCGCCGCGGCGGTCTCCTCGACGGCGGCGGCCTGCTGCTCGGTGCGCTTGGCGAGGTCGTCGGCGGCCGCCTTGATCTCGTTGGCGCCGGCGTCGATGCCGCGCGCGTTCTCCGCGACGCGGGAGAGCGCCGACTGCAGCTTCTCGGCGGATGCGTTGAAGTCGCGGCGCACGCCGTCGAGCGCACCGGCAAACGTGGCCTCGATGCGCGAGGAGACGTCACCGTCCGACAGGCGGGAGAGGCCGGCGGCGAGGTTGTCGACGGCGAACTTGATGTCGGCCGCTTCGCGGGCACGCTGCTCCTCGCGCTCGATGCGCTCCTTCTCCGAGAGGCTGCGGTTGGCTTCGGCCTCCTGCTCCAGGCGGATGCGCGCGCGGGCGTTCTCCAGGAAGACGTCGACGGCCTTCGCCATCGCGCCTACCTCGTCGCCGCGGTCCATGCCGGGGATGCCCTCGTCGATCCCGCCCGCGGCAAGCGTGCGCATGCGCTCCTGCAGCCGGCCGATCGGCGCGGCGATGCCGCGGCTCGCCACCACGAGACCGCCGGCGAAGGCGGCGGCGATGGCCGCGACGATGCCGGCCAGCGAGAACAGGATCGTTTCCGAGTTGCGCGTCGAGATCTCCTCGACGCGCACGTCCAGCTCGTGGCGCAGCTCGTCGGTATAGGCGCGCAGCCGCTCGGTGAACGCGGCGCCGCGCTTGTCGAGCGAGACGGTCTTCTCGCGGAAGGTCTCGATCGGGCCGCTCCTGCTTTCCGCCGCGAGCCTGTTCAGGTCGGCCTCGATGGAGCGCATCTCGGCGACGAACGCGTCCAGGTCCGCGGTCTTTTCCGGAAACTGCGCCTTGGCCTCCTCCATGCGCGCATACATCTGCTCGGAATTGGCCTTCAGGTCGGCGACGGCGAAATCGTAGCTGGACGTTCCGGCACCGTGCACGCCGATGCGGTAGACGTCGTGGAAGAGCGTGACGAAGTTGCGGTCGGCGCGCGCGATCTGGCGCAACGCCGCGGCATCCTGCGTGATGAACTCCTTGTAAACCGCATCGCTCTCCCTGAAGCTCTGGGCCATGTAGGCCGCGCCGGCGAGCGCCAGCACGGAAACGCCGGCAATCACCGACAGGATTTTCGTCTTGATCTTGGTATTCGTCAGAAAGGACATGAGGCCTCTTCATCTCATCGGTAAGCGGCCGCGTCCGCGGATACGGACCGGCTCGTAAGGCAAGGGACATCGCGCACGGAAGCATCCGCTCATCGGATGCGGGGAGGATCGGCACGAGGACGGCCGCCCGGATGGAACCGCCGGAGGCCGTGATCATGCTGCGCAGCACAATTAGGCAGGCAAGGTAAACAAAACTCTATTTTCGCACCCCGGGCTCGGGGGGTGCGCCGGCTCTGGCCGGGCCTCGGCCGACGATTTTCGCCGATAATCTTTGACCTCCGCCGGAACCGGCTATATCGAGACAAAAACGCAAATGGCGGACGAGAACGGCCGATGAAATTTCTGGACGAAGCGAAGGTCTATATCCGGTCCGGCGACGGCGGCGCGGGCGCGGTGTCGTTCCGGCGCGAGAAGTTCATCGAGTTCGGCGGCCCGGACGGCGGCGACGGCGGGCGCGGCGGCGACGTCTGGGTGGAGGCGGTCAACGGCCTCAACACGCTGATCGACTTCCGCTACCAGCAGCATTTCAAGGCCTCGACCGGCATGCACGGCATGGGCCGCAACCGCACCGGCGCGAACGGCCAGAGCGTGACGCTGAAGGTGCCGGTCGGCACACAGATCTTCGAGGAGGACAACGAGACGCTGATCGTCGACCTCGTCGCCGAGGGCCAGCGCTTCCGGCTCGCCGCCGGCGGCAACGGCGGCTTCGGCAATGCCCATTTCAAGTCCTCGACCAACCAGGCGCCGAACTGGGCCAACCCGGGCCTTGCCGGCGAGGAGAAGACGATCTGGCTGCGGCTGAAGCTGATCGCCGACGCCGGCCTCGTCGGCCTGCCGAATGCCGGCAAGTCGACCTTCCTCGCCACCTGCACGCGCGCCCGGCCGAAGATCGCCAACTATCCCTTCACGACACTGCACCCGAACCTCGGCGTGGCCACCATCGACGGCCAGGAATTCATCCTCGCCGACATCCCCGGCCTGATCGAGGGCGCGCACGACGGCATCGGCCTCGGCGACCGCTTCCTCGGCCATGTCGAGCGCACCCGCGTGCTGCTCCACCTCGTCTCCGCCCAGGAGGAGGACGTCGCGAAGGCGTACAGGACGGTGAAGCACGAACTGGAGGCCTATGGCGGCGGGCTTGAGGACAAGCCGGAGATCGTCGCGCTGTCGCAGATCGACACCGTCGACGCGGAGACGCTGAAGAAGAAGGTCAAGGCGCTGGCGAAGGCCTGCGGCCGCACGCCGTTCCAGCTGTCCGCCGCGGCGCATACCGGCATGACGGAAACGCTGAGGGCGCTGCGCGACGTCATCGTCGCGGCGAGAAACGGCGACTGACCATGACGAAAAGCCGCAAGCCGCTCGGGAAATACCGCCGGATCGTCATCAAGATCGGCTCGGCGCTCCTCGTCGACCGGGCGGCCGGCCTGAAGAAGGCCTGGCTCGACGCGCTCTCGGCCGACATCGCCGCACTTCGCGCCGGCGGCACGGAGGTGCTGGTCGTCTCCTCGGGCGCGATCGCGCTCGGCCGCTCGGTTCTGAAGGTGCCGTCGGGCGCGCTGAAGCTGGAGGAAAGCCAGGCGGCCGCGGCCGTCGGCCAGATCGCGCTCGCCCGCGCCTGGTCGGAGAGCCTGTCGGCGGACGGCATCGTCGCCGGGCAGATCCTGCTCACCCTCGGCGACACCGAGGAGCGGCGGCGCTACCTCAACGCGCGCGCGACGATCAGCCAGCTCCTGAAGCTCGGCGCCGTGCCGATCATCAACGAGAACGACACCGTCGCCACGACCGAGATCCGCTACGGCGACAACGACCGGCTCGCCGCCCGGGTCGCGACGATGACGGGCGCCGACCTGCTCGTGCTGCTCTCCGACATCGACGGCCTCTATACCGCGCCGCCGCATCTCGACCCTTCCGCCCGCTTCCTCGAAACCATCGACGCCATCACGCCGGAGATCGAGGCGATGGCCGGCGGTGCGGCCTCCGAACTGTCGCGCGGCGGCATGCGCACGAAGATCGACGCCGGCAAGATCGCCACCGGCGCCGGCTGTGCCATGATCATCGCCTCGGGCAAGATCGACCGGCCGCTGTCGGCGATCGAGAACGGCGCCCGCTCCTCCTGGTTCGCCCCCTCCGGCTCCCCCGTCACCGCGCGAAAGACGTGGATCGCCGGGCAGTTGCAGCCGGCCGGCCGGCTGGAGATCGACGCGGGCGCGGAAAGCGCGCTTTCCTCCGGCAAGAGCCTGCTTCCGGCCGGCGTCCGCGCCGTTTCCGGCACGTTCTCGCGCGGCGATACCGTCTCGATCATCGGCACCGGCGGGCGCGAGATCGCCCGCGGGCTCGTGGGCTACGATGCCGACGAGGCGCGGCTGATCGCCGGCAAGAAATCCGCCGAGATCGCCGAAATCCTCGGCTATGCCGGCCGCGCCGCCATGGTGCACCGCGACGACCTCGTCGTGACCGGACGTGCCGCCACGGCAGAGAAGGACGTCGCCCATGCTTGACCAGACCGATATCGACGGCCTGATGGCCGAAATCGGCCGCAATGCGCGCGCCGCCGCCCGGCCGCTGGCGATCGCGACGGCCGAACGGAAGAACCGTGCGCTGGAGGCGATGGCCGCGGAGATCCTCGCGGGCAGCGAGGCGATCCTCGCCGCCAACGCCATCGACCTCGAAAACGCCCGCGAGAGCGGCGTCGCCGCGTCCTTCCTCGACCGGCTGACGCTGACGCCGGAGCGCATCGCGGCGATCGCCGCCGCCATCCGCGACATCGCGGCGCTCCCCGATCCGGTTGGCGGCGTGATCGCCGCCTGGGACCGGCCGAACGGCCTGCATATCGAGCGCGTGCGCACGCCGCTCGGCGTCATCGGCGTCATCTACGAGAGCCGGCCGAACGTGACGGCGGATGCCGGCGCGCTCTGCCTCAAGGCCGGCAATGCCGTGATTCTCCGCGGCGGGTCGGACAGCGTGCATTCATCGCAGGCTATCCATTCCTGCCTCGTCGCCGGGCTCAAGGCCGCCGGCCTGCCGGAACACGCGATCCAGTACGTCCCGGTGACGGACCGCGCCGCCGTCGGCGCCATGCTCTCGGGGCTGAACGGCGCGATCGACGTCATCGTCCCGCGCGGCGGCAAGAGCCTCGTCGCCCGCGTGCAGAGCGAGGCGCGCGTGCCGGTCTTCGCCCATCTCGAAGGCCTCTGCCACGTCTATGTCGACGCCTCCGCCGATCTCGCCATGGCGACGAACGTCGTCGTCAACGCCAAGATGCGCCGCACCGGCATCTGCGGTGCGGCCGAGACGCTGCTCGTCGACCGCGCCGTCGCCGGCACCCATCTCGCCCCCCTCGTCGAAGCGTTGCAGGCGGCCGGCTGCGAGGTGCGCGCGACGGAGGAGATCCGCGCCCTGATCCCCGGCCTCGTCCCCGCGAACGAGGCGGACTGGTCGACGGAATATCTCGACGCCATCATCGCCGTCAGCCTGGTCGACGGCATTTCCGGCGCGATCGCCCATATCAACCGCTGGTCCTCCTCCCACACGGAAGCGGTGATCGCCGAGGATCCGGCGGTGGTGGAGCGCTTCTTCAACGAGATCGACTCGGCGATCCTGCTGCACAACGCCTCGACGCAGTTCGCCGACGGCGGCGAATTCGGCATGGGCGGCGAGATCGGGATTGCCACCGGCAAGATGCACGCGCGCGGCCCCGTCGGCGTCGAGCAGCTCACCTCCTTCAAGTACCGGGTGCGCGGCACCGGACAGGTGCGGCCCTGACGTGACGACGGACGATGTCGCCGAGCGCTATCTCAAGATGCCCCATGTGGAGAAGGGCATGGCGGTCGGCCTGTTCGGCGGCTCGTTCAACCCGCCGCACGAGGGCCATGCGCTGGTCGCCGAGACGGCGCTGCGCCGTCTCGGCCTCGACCAGCTCTGGTGGATGGTGACCCCCGGCAATCCGCTGAAGAGCCACCGCGAGCTCGCGCCGCTTGCCGAGCGCATCCGCTGGAGCGAGGCGATCGCCCCGGACCCGCGCATCAAGGTGACGGCCTTCGAGAAGCGGCTCGGCCAGAACTACACGGCGAAGACGCTGGAGCGCGTGCGGGCGCTCAACCGCGGCATCCGCTTCGTCTGGGTCATGGGCGCGGACAATCTCGCGACCTTCCACCACTGGCAGAACTGGCGGAAGATCGCCACGACCTTCCCGATCGCCGTGGTCGACCGGCCGGGCTCGACGCTCGCCTATCTCTCCTCCCGCATGGCCAAGACCTTCGACCATGCACGCGTCGACGAGGAGCACGCGAGAAGCCTTCCCGGCCGCCCCGCGCCCGCCTGGACCTTCATCCACGGCCCCCGCTCGGCGGCGAGCTCCACCGCGCTGCGCCGCCGCGCGGCGATGGAGAAAGTGATCCCTCAGAAGTGACGTCTTGAAACGGGCACCCGTTGATGCCACCTTTTACGGTGTGCCGGCGCTCTTTGCCGGTGCGAGACGTGCTTGTCCTGTTACACGGAAAGGAACGAACCTGACAACAGTGCACGCGAAGGGAAGCGCCCAGAGCGCCTTCTCGAAAAGCCCGGGACGTGGCGACGATGCCGCCGACCGAGCCCTTCAACTGGTCCTCGCAAGCCTCGAGGACTCCAAGGCGGAAGATATCGTCACCATCGACATTGCCGGCAAATCGGCGCTGGGCGACTACATGGTGGTCGTATCCGGACGCTCCAACCGTCACGTCATGGCGATCGCCGACCATCTCATCTCCGACCTCAAGGACGAAGGCCTGGGCAATGCCCGCGTCGAGGGTCTCGAAGGCGGCGACTGGGTGCTGATCGACACGGGCGACATCATCGTCCACGTCTTCCGGCCGGAAGTGCGGGAGTTCTACAACATCGAACGGATGTGGGCGGCTCCCGAGATCGAGGACGGAACCGTCCACTGAGACGGAAACCGCGCGGCCTCCGCGCGAAGACGAGCGGACGGAGCGGGCGATGCGGATCGGTCTTTTTGCGGTGGGTCGGCTGAAGGCCGGCCCCGAGAAGGAGCTCGCGGCCCGCTATCTCGACCGCTTCGCCAAGGCCGGCCCCGCCGTCGGCCTCGATCTCGGAAGGATTTCCGAGGTGGCCGAAAGCCGCGCCGGCAATGCCGAGACGCGCAAGCGCGAAGAGGCGGCGATGCTGGAGAAGGCGCTGCCGGAAGGCGGCGTGCTGGTCCTGCTCGATGAGCGCGGCAAGGCGCTCGATTCCCCCGCCTTCGCCGACCTGCTCGCGGGCTTCCGCGACGCCGGCAAGCGCGACCTCGTGATCGCCGTCGGCGGCGCCGACGGGCTCGACCCCGCGCTCCGCGACCGCGCCGACGCGATTCTCTGCCTCGGCCGGCTCACCTGGCCGCACCAGCTCGTGCGCATCCTGATCGCCGAGCAGCTCTACCGCGCCGTCACCATCCTCTCCGGCCATCCCTACCACCGCGTCTGAGACGATACCGTCGCGCAAGGCTCAAGCCGTATTTTCGGCGCGGTTTCTTGGCGATATGGAAGACTTCGGCAGAATGGGGAAGGAACGGACGTCCTGGACGCGATGAGGAGAGCCGGCAGATCCAATCCGGGACGGGGCGTCGGCCGCCTGTTGCGGCGGGCGGTGCTGGCCGTCCTGCTCCTGCCGGCGCCGCTTTCCGCCGAGCCCGGCGTCGCCCTGGAAAAGACCGCCTCGCTGCCGAAGGTCGAGCCCGATCCCGCCGCTGCGCTGGCCTTGCGCCGCGACAGCACCCGGCGCGAGCTGGAGGCGCTGTCGCAGACGATCACGCTGTCGACGGAGCGGGCGAAGGAGCTGGAGGCCGAGATCGCCGTGCTGGAGAAGACGCGCCAGGACCTGCGCGAGGCGATCGTCAGGTCCGCCGCCGTCCGCAAGGAAATGGAGGGGAAGATCCTCGACGGCGAGAAGCGCCTGGAGGGCATGCGTGCGGAGGAGGATGCCGTGCGCGCCTCGCTGCACGAGCGGCGCGGCCTGCTCGCCGAGGTGCTGGCGGCGCTGCAGCGCATGGGCCGCAACCCGCCGCCTGCGCTCCTCGTCAAGCCCGAGGATGCGCTCTCCTCCGTGCGCAGCGCCATCCTGCTCGGCGCCGTCGTGCCCGGCATCCGCAGCGAGACGGAGGAGCTCGCCGCCGACCTCACGGCGCTCTCCGACGTGCGCCGGCAGATCGAGGCGGAGAAGGCCGATCTCGCCTCCGCCATGCGCCTGCGCATCGAGGAGGAGAAGCGCTCCGAGCTCCTGATCGCCCGCAACGAGGCGCTCAAGGAGACGAACAGCCGCACGCTCGCCGCCGAACGCCGCCGCGCCGAGGAGCTCGCCGCCCGCGCCGGAAGCCTCGAGGGCCTGATCGGCAGCCTGGAGCGCGAGATCGGCTCGGTGCGCGATGCCGCGGCACTCGCGCGCGCCAGGGAAGAGGAGCGGCGCAACCAGAGCGAGGCCGAGCGCGAGAGGGCGAGGGCGCTCGCCCAGAGCGGCGTGCCCGACAAAAACCGCATTGCTCCGGCATATCCGTTCCAGGAACTGCACGAGAAGCTCGACTATCCGGTGGCCGGCGACGTGCTGCGCCGATTCGGCGACGCCGACGGCACGGGCCACGAATCGCAAGGGGTGATCCTCGCCGCCAATCCCGGCGCGCTCGTGACCGCCCCCGCCGACGGATGGATCGTCTTCGCCGGCACGTTCCGCAGTTACGGCCGCATGATCATCCTCAACGCCGGGGACGGCTTTCACCTCGTCCTGTCCGGCATGGACCGGGTGAACGTGCGGGAAGGGCAGTTCGTCGTCGCCGGCGAGCCGCTCGCCGTGATGGGTGAGAAAAGGGTGGCGAGTGTCAACGCCTTGACGCTGGAAACGGACAAGCCGACACTTTACATTGAGTTCCGAAAGAATGGAAAACCGGTTGATTCCCGGCCCTGGTGGTCCGCGAAAGACTCTGGAAAGGCACGCAATGATTCGTAGGGCTTCACTTGTTCTCGTCGGCGCACTGATGGGTGCGACGGCCATGAGCGTCATCAACACGGCGACCCTGCCTGCGGAGGCCGCCGGTTCGTCGACCTACCGCGAGCTGTCGATCTTCGGCGACGTCTTCGAGCGCGTGCGCGCGCAATACGTGACGCCGCCCAAGGAGGACCAGCTGATCGAGAACGCCATCAACGGCATGCTGACCTCGCTCGATCCGCACTCCTCCTACATGAACGCCAAGGACGCCGAGGACATGCGCACGCAGACGCGCGGCGAATTCGGCGGGCTGGGCATCGAGGTGACGATGGAGGACGAGCTCGTCAAGGTCATCGCGCCGATCGACGACACGCCCGCCGCCCGCGCCGGCGTGCTCGCCGGCGACTTCATTTCCAAGATCGACGGCAAGGACGTGCGCGGCCTGAAGCTGGAAGAGGCGGTCGAGAAGATGCGCGGCGCGGTCAACACGCCGATCAAGCTGACGCTGATCCGCAAGGGCGCCGACAAGCCGATCGAGCTGACGATCATGCGCGACATCATCGCCGTCAAGGCGGTGAAGTTCCGCGTCGAGAACGACGTCGGCTACCTGCGCGTCCTCTCCTTCACGGAGAAGACCTACGACGACTTGGAAAACGCCTTCGCCAAGATCAAGGAAGAGGTGCCGGCCGACAAGCTGAAGGGCTACGTGCTGGATCTCCGCCTCAACCCCGGCGGCCTGCTCGACCAGGCGATCAACGTCTCCGACGCCTTCCTGGAGCGCGGCGAGGTGGTCTCCACCCGCGGCCGCAACGAGGACGAGACGCGCCGCTTCAACGCCTCGCCGGGCGACCTCTCCGACGGCAAGCCGGTGGTCGTGATGATCAACGGCGGCTCGGCCTCGGCCTCGGAGATCGTCGCCGGCGCGCTGCAGGACCTGCGCCGCGCCACCGTGCTCGGCACGCGTTCCTTCGGCAAGGGCTCGGTGCAGACCATCATCCCGATGGGCGAGGCCGGCGCGCTGCGCCTGACGACGGCGCTCTACTACACGCCGTCGGGCAAGTCGATCCAGGGCACGGGCATCACGCCCGACATCATCGTCGACCAGCCGCTGCCGCCCGAATTGCAGGGCAAGCTGGAGGCCGCCGGCGAATCCAACCTGCGCGGGCACATCCAGGGCCAGAACGAGACGGAGGAAGGGTCCGGTTCGGCCGCCTACGTGCCGCCGGAGGCCAAGGACGACCTGCAGCTTCAATACGCGCTGCAGCTCCTGCGCGGCGAGAAGACCGATCCGTCCTTCCCCGCCAGTCCGGAAAAGGCGGAACTGAAGCAGTAACCTCCGTCCGGGCTCCCGGTCGCCGGGGGCCCGGATGCCTTTCGTTTCACGCAATTCCGGACAAACCGCTACACATTTTTGCTGGAATTGCCGCAGCATATCCGGCGGGCCGCGAGCGACCTTGGGCACTGACATTCACGCACCACTCGGCCGGGACCGCAAGGCGAGGCCGGATCCGGCGGGACCGTCGCGGTTCTCCGCCGGAACGGTCTTTTCCGCGCTCGCGGCGGTCGGGCTGCTCGCCTTCTCCGGCTGGACGGCGCTTGCGCCGAGCGGCCTCAGCCATGCGCCCCCGACGGTGCCCGCCGAGGAGGCCGCCACCGACGGCGACACGGCCGTCGCCGGCCGGGCGCCGGCGGAAAGGGATGGCGTGCGGCGCGAGAAGGGCCTGTCCGGCGCCCGCGTTTCCGAGACGATGACCGACGACGGCAGCGTGGTGCGCACCTTCACCCCCGGCACGCGCGACGGCAAGGGCCCGCTGATCCTGGAGGCGAGCCGCATCGGCCAGGACGCGCGCTCGGCCGCCTTCCCCAACGAGGACCTGCTGGAGGAGACGCCGGAGGGCAGGATCCCCGTCATCGGCCTCGACGGCACGCGGCCGATGGACCAGTACGCCCGGCCCTGGTCCGGCGCGCGCGGCACGCGCATCGCCATCGTCGTCGGCGGCCTCGGCCTCAGCCAGACCGGCACGCAGCGGGCGATCCGCGAGCTGCCGGGCGAGGTGACGCTCGCCTTCGCCGCCAGCGGCAACAGCCTCGCGCGCTGGATGCAGGATGCGCGCCGCGACGGCCACGAGATTCTGCTGCAGATGCCCATGGAGCCGTTCGACTATCCGCAGAACGATCCCGGCCCCTATACGTTGCGCACCGACACCGGCCGGCAGAAGACCATCGCCGACCTCCATCGCGCCATGGCGCGGATCACCAACTATACCGGCATCGTCAATTTCATGGGCGGCCGCTTCCTCGCCGACGCCGACGCGCTGGAGCCGGTGATGCGCGACATCGCCGGCCGCGGCCTCCTCTTCCTCGACGACGGCAGCTCGGCGCAGTCGCTCTCCGGCACGATCGCCGGCGCCATCGAGGCACCGCATGCCTTCGCCGACCTGCAGCTCGACGGCGAGCTCGCCCGCGAGGCGATCCTGAGGAAGCTCGACGAGCTGGAGCGCATCGCGCGGCGCAACGGCACGGCGATCGGCATCGCCTCGGCCTTCGACGAAAGCGTGGACGCGATCCGCGAATGGTGCGAAGAAGCGGGCGGGCGCGGCATCGAGATCGTCGGCGTCGCCTCGCTTGCCGGCATGCCCGCCGGACAATAGCTTTTCCGGGGAATTTCCATGGCCAAGACCGTGCGCGCCGAAGACCTGCCCTATCGTCCCTGCGTCGGCATCATGGTGCTGAACGCCGAGAACCGCGTCTGGGCCGGCCACCGGCTCGCCGTCGGCAATTCGGAATACGACGGCTCGCCGCAGCTCTGGCAGATGCCGCAGGGCGGCATCGACAAGGGCGAGGACCCGCTGGAAGCCGCCCATCGCGAGCTCTACGAGGAGACCGGCATCAGGAGCGTCTCGCTGATCGCCGATGCCGGCCGCTGGATCAACTACGACCTGCCGGAGCACCTGATCGGCATCGGCCTCAAGGGGAAATACCGCGGCCAGACGCAGCGCTGGTTCGCCTTCCGCTTTACGGGCGACGAGAGCGAGATCGCCATCAATCCGCCGCCGGGCGGCCACGCCCCGGAATTCGACGCCTGGGACTGGAAGCCGATGCGCAACCTGCCGGAGCTCATCGTCCCCTTCAAGCGCAAGGTCTACGAGGAGGTCGTCGCGACCTTCGCCCATCTTGCGCCGTGAACGCGAAAAGCCCTCCCCGGCAAAGCCGGGGAGGGCGTTCTCCGTCGCCGCTCAGAGGAGGTCGAAGTCGCCCGTCGACAGCGTCCTGACACCCTGAAGCGTGGCGACCAGCTCGAGATCGGCCGCCGTCCCCTTGCCGTCTGCATCGAACCAGAGGCGGCCGTTGTCGGTCTCGAACAGGAACGTCCCCTTCGCACTCGTGGCCACCGGATCGGCACCGATCGCCAGCGTCACCGCCTTGTCGCCCGAAGCGATGCCGTAGGCCGCCCGGTCGATCACCAGCTTGTCCTGGCCGCGCGCGAAGTCGGTGATCGTGTCGCCCTCGCCGTCGCGCCCGGCGCGATCGAAGACGAACAGGTCGCGGCCGGCGCCGCCGCTCAGCCAGTCGTCGCCCGCCCCGCCGACCAGCGTGTCGTTGCCGGCACGCCCCTGCAGCACGTCGTCGGCGCCGTTGCCGTGGAGCACGTTGGCACCGGCGTCGCCGCGGATGTCGTCGTCGCCCGCGCTGCCGTGGATGACCTCGACGTTCCTGACGGTGAGGCCGAGCGCCATGCCCTTGTTCTTCGCCTGGTTCTCGAGGTCGATCACGACGGACGTCTGCCCGAGCCCGAACATCAGCGTGTCGGTGCCGGAACCGCCGTCGAAGACGTCCTTGCCGGTGAACTCGGAGCGCAGCAGGCGGTCGTTGCCCGCGTCGCCGAACAGCTGGTCGCTGCCGGCGCCGTCCTCGAGGAGGTCGTTGCCGCCGCCGCCGCGCAGCACGTCGTTGCCGGCATTGCCGTCGAGCGTGTCGGCGAGGTTGCCGCCGGTGACGGTGTCCACGCCCTTGCTGCCGGAATATTCCAGCGCCTCGAAGCCCTTGAAGCTCGTCGTGCCGTCGACCTTGACGGTGCCGGTCGAGAACTTGAAGGAGATGGCCTTGGACTGTTCCGCCACGTTGAGGTTGAGCACGTCGCTGCCCGTGCCGCCGTCGGCGAAGTCGCCGATGCCGGCATGCGCCCGGTCGTTGCCGGCGCCGCCGTAGAGCTTGTCGCGCCCGCCGGTGCGGCCGAAGCCGTCGCCGTAGAGGATGTCGTTGCCGTCGCCCCCGTTCAGCGTGTCGTGACCGGCGTCGCCCGACAGCAGATCGTTGCCGGCGCCGCCGCTGAGGCGGTCGTTGTTGTTCCCGCCGCGCAGGTCGTCGGCGAGCTTGCCGCCGGTGAACGTGTCCTTGCCGGAACCGCCGACGAGGCCGACGCGCTCGACGTTCTTCACGACGACCGGCGCGTTCTTCACGATGACGTTCGGCGACAGCGTGAAGGTGATGTCCTTCGAGTAGCGGCTGAAGTCGATGGCGGCGAAGTCCGTTCCCGTGCCGCCGTCTAGCTTCAGCTTGCCGGTGGAGGCTGTGCGGTAGAAGCTGTCGTTGCCGGAACCGAGGCTGACGGTGTTGTGGCCGGTCACGCCGCTGAGGCTGTTGCCGACCTCGACGCGGTCGTTGCCGGAGCCGGCGCTGATCTTGTTGACGCCGCCGAAGTCGTAGAGCCGGTCGTTGCCGGAGCCCGACACGAGGGAGTCGTTGCCCGTGCCGCCGTCGAGAACGTCGCCGCCCTTCGTGCCGATCAGCTTGTCGTTGCCGGCGCCGCCGGAAAAGACCACGGACTTCGCCGAGCCGACCGACTTCACCACGTCGTTGCCGGCACCGAAGGACACCTCGATGTGCTCGAAGTTCTTCAGGCTCGTGCCGTCGCTGAGCTTGGCCGAGGCGCCGGTCGCCTGGAAGGTCAGCGAGGACTTGCCGTCGCGGCGGTCGACGGCGACCGTGTCGGTGCCCGTGCCGCCGTCGGCCGCATCCGCGCCGCCGCTGCCGAGGCTGACATAGTCGTTGCCGGCACCCGCCGACACCTTGTCGCGGCCGGTGCCGGCATGCAGCCGGTCGTAGCCGGCGCCGCCGCCGAGCACATCGTTGCCCGCACCCGAATCCACCACGTCGTTGCCCGAGCCGGTAGTGATCCGGTTGGCGCCGGAGCCCGTCGCATAGATCGTGTAGTGCTCGATCCCCTTGAAGGACGTGCCGCCGTCGATCGTGTTGGCGAGGCTTGCGGCCTTGGCGGTGAAGTTGCCGTTGAAGGCGTTGATCGCCAGCCGGTCGCTGCCGGCGCTGTCGGTGATCGTGTCCCGGCCCTGGCCGAAGGTGTAGACGATCGTGTCGTGGCCGGCGCCGCCCTCGATGCGGTCGTTGCCGCGGCCGCCCTCGAGGTAGTCGTTGCCCTCGCCGCCGTTGACGGTGTCGTCGCCGTCGCCGCCGGAGACGACGTCGTCGCCCCGGTCGCCGGCAAGCCGGTCGTTGCCGGCATCGCCGTAGACATAGTCCGCGCCGTCGCCGCCATAGACCGTATCGACGCCGTCGCCGCCGTAGAGCAGGTCGCTGCCGGCGTCACCGTAGAGCGTGTCGTTGTCCGCGCCGCCCGTGACGTAGTCGCTGCCGTATCCGCCGCGCAGCGTGTCGCTGCCCTCGTCGCCCGACAGCATGTCGGCGCCGCGGCCGCCCGACAGGATGTCGTTGCCCCGCCCGCCGGTCAGCATGTCGGCATAGTTGCCGCCGGTGATGCGGTCGTTGAAGTCCGTGCCGGTGATCTGGAAGCTCTCGACATTGGTCACGCGCACGTTGCCGGTGAGCGTCTGCGGCGAGATCCAGTCGCGGATGGTGATGTCGAGCCCAGCGCTCTGGTCGGAATAGTCGATCATCAGCCGGTCCGTGCCGGAGCCGCCGTCGACGACGTCGCCCGAGGCGGTCTCGAGCCGGCCGACCATCAGCGTGTCGCGGCCGGAGCCGCCGTTCAGCGTGTCGGCACCGTAGCCGCCGTCGATCATGTCGTCGCCGCTGCCGCCCGAGAGCGTATCGTTGCCCTCGTCGCCGATGATGAAGTCGCCCTGGAAGGCGCCGTCGACGACGTCGTCGCCGCTGCCGGCGAAGATCTGGTCGGCGCCCATGCCGCCGTCGACCCTGTCGGCGCCGTCGAGCGCCATGATGAAGTCATTCTCGAGATCGCTGCCGACCAGCGTGTCGGCGGCGTTCGTACCCATGATCGTACCCATTCGGTTCTCCTGGTCTATCCCGGCACGGCTCCGCCCTGCGCGTCCGCCTGCAGGCGGATCGCGCCGGAGCATCCGGGGTTCTGGGAAGGCGTCCTGCCGGACGCCGGGGAGGCATTTCGTCCGATCGAGCACGGACGGATGCGTCCGTGTTCTTGCCGGCTATATTCGGCAGAAAAATTTGCTTCCCTGTTCCCCCGGGAACTGACGGAGGGGCAAGACCGGGTGCGCCGGACGGACCCTGTTCCCGCGGGAACAGGGTCGGAAACGAAAAATCCCCGGACGAGGCCGGGGATTTCTTCGATCTTCGCGATGCGGGAGGCTTATTCGGCTTCGTTCGCCGGGGCGGCGTTGAGCTGGCCGTACTTCTCCTCGCCGAGCTTGCCGAGCAGCTCGAGCTGGGTCTCGAGGAAGTCGATATGCCCTTCCTCGTCGGCCAGCAGTTCCTCGAAAAGCTTCATGCTGACGTAATCGCCAGCGTCATGACAGATGTCGCGCGACTTCTTGTAGGCCGTGCGGGCGTCGTATTCGCCGGCGAGGTCGGCTTCCAGCACTTCCCGGACGGTCTGGCCGATGCGCAGCGGCGCCACGGTCTGGAGATTGGGGTGGCCTTCGAGGAAGATGATGCGCGAGACGAGCTTGTCGGCGTGGTGCATCTCCTCGATCGACTCGGCACGCTCCTTCTTGGCGAGAAGCGTGTAACCCCAGTCTTCGAGAAGGCGGTAGTGGAGCCAGTACTGGTTGACAGCGCCCAGCTCGAGATAGAGCGCTTCGTTAAGCTGCTCGATGACTTTTTTGTCGCCTTTCAAGGTCCGCTCTCCTGTTATCTTCATGGAATTGTTTGAGGCGGATCATGAAATCAAATATCTCGGCTTCCGTCGAGTCGCGGCGGGCGTGATACTGCTCGGTGGTGCGGACGATGATGTCGACGACGTTGGGGAAACAGCCGCAGCAACGGCCCCGTTTCTGCATCGCATGGTAGACTTTCGCGGGCACGATCAACTGCCAACAGTCCTCGTCGAGGAGGGTGTTGATCACATCCACGATTTCCTTTTCGGAGATGAAATTGCAGCTGCAAACCAGCATTTCGTCGTGCCTGCCATACGCAATGTACTGAGTTTCCGGGATTAAGCAAAAGAGGACATTTGCTGTCAAGAAAGAACAGGTCAACCCTGCTGTCCCATTAATTTAGACCGATTCTAAACTTGACAAATAACATCGTATTTTCATGCCGTTACGTGAGAGGAAACGCGCGGGCGGCGACCATTTTGTCGCAGGCGCCGGCCGATCACATTTTATTGCAATCCCCCGATTCCGGCCCCGGCCGGCGGATGGCCCGTGCCGGCCGCCGCCGGGTCGAATCGATGCCCGCCGCGGCGGCGGCGGCCGGTTTCGCAAAATCCGCCCTCGAAAAGCGGGAAAAATCGTCTATATGACGGGCAAAGGAGACCCCATGGCCCGCATCGACCAGACCGAGGATTGGCGCAACCGCCACGCGCCGACGATCAGCACGTTCGAATCGCTGGCGCTCGAAGCCTATGGTCATCTGCCGGAGGAGTTCCGCGCGCTGACCGGCAACCTCATCATCGAGATCGCCGAGTTCCCGAGCGACGACGTCTATGAGGACATGGCGCTGGAAACGCCCTTCGACCTGCTCGGCCTGTTCGAGGGCCGCGGCATCGGCGAGCGCTTCACGGTCGAGACCGGCGAGATGCCGAACCGCATCACCCTCTACCGCCGCCCGATCCTCGACTACTGGGCGGAGAACGAGGAGACGCTGGGCGACATCATCACCCACGTGCTGATCCACGAGATCGGCCATCACTTCGGCCTGTCGGACGACGACATGGAGAGGATCGAGGCGAGCGCCGAGATCGCGGCGGGCTGAGCCCGCACGCCCTCTACTGTTCCGAGAGCTTGATGTCCGGCGTGTAGTCCTTGCCCGGCACGTCCTTCACCACCGCCTGGCCGCACTGCATCTGCCGCGTCTCGTCGTTGTAGGCATAGGACGGCGAGCCGTGCAGCTCCCAGCCCCTGTTCAGCGCCAGCGTGACCTTGTGGCAGAAGGAGGCGTCGTCCGGACCGGTCAGGAATCGATAGACTTTCATCGGCGCTTCTTCCTCTCGTTGATCAGGTCGGCCTTGGCGAGCAGCCGCTCGGCCTGTTCGGCATGCAGCTTCTCGACCATCCGGCCGCGCAGGTTGACGACGCCCCTGCCGGCATTTTCCGGCGCCGAGAAGGCGGAGACGATGGCGAGCGCCTCGGCCGCGTCCCCCTCGTCGACGCCGAAGGCCTCGTTGGCGACGTCGATCTGCGCCGGATGGATCAGCATCTTGCCGTCGAAGCCCATCAGCCGGCCCTGCCGGCATTCCGCCGCAAGCCCCTCGCTGTCGGCGAAGTCGTTGAAGACGCTGTCGACGACGTCGAGCCCCGAGGCGCGCGCGGCGACGATCACCTGCATCAGGAGCGGCACGAGGTAGGGCCGGCCGGCGACGTCGGCGATGCCCGTTTCCTTGCGCAGGTCGTTGAGGCCGACGACGAAGCAGTCGAGCCGGCCGCCATGGGTGCGCCCCGTCTCGGCGATGGCGCCGATGTTGAGGAGGGCGGCGGCCGTCTCGATCATCGCCCAGAGGCGCGGGGTCTCGTCCGCCCCGGCTTCCGAAAGCCAGTCCGCGGCCGTCAGGATGTCCTGCGGCTCGCTCACCTTCGGCAGCAGCACCGCATCCGGCATGCAGGCGAGCACCGCCTCGAGGTCGGCGGCTCCGTCCGGCCCCGACAGCGCATTGATCCGGATGACGTGCTCGCGCCCGACCGACCGGTCGAACGCCGCGAAATGGGCGACGAGGGCCTCGCGCGCCTCCGCCTTCTTCTCCGGCAGGACGGAATCCTCCAGGTCGAAGATGATCGCGTCGCAATCGAGGCTCGCGGACTTCGCGAGCGCCCGGGCGTTCGCGGCGGGAACGCTCAGCACCGAACGGCGCAGGCGGAGCGGATGGTGGTGGGGCGTCCTGTTCATGCGACCCTTTTTGCCGCGCTTTGCCGCAGCCGGCAAGTCCGACCGAATTCCGCCTTGCAATGGACAAGATCGCCCCCCACATTGCCTTCAGAGAAAGGGCACAATCCAATGCAGCGCATCCGCTCCGCCATCTTCACCGTCTTCGCCATCCTCGTCGCCGGCGCGACCGTCCTGTTCGCCGCCTCCGTCGGCCTCGCCATCGCCGGCATCCTCGCCGTGCTGGCGCTCGGCAGCATGCTCGCCGGCAAGCTCCAGCCGGCCCCGGTCCGCGCCACGGCGCGCTGCCGCAAGGCCGCGCCCGGCGGGCGCGAGCCGCGCATCTGGAACGACGGCCGCGGCACCATTATCGACCTCTGAGCCTGCAGCCCGGCGGCTCCACCGGGTGCTCCGGCGCCCGGTTTCCCGCGCGTCTGCGCGGCGAAGGCCAAGATTTCCCTTCAAATCGCGGGGAAACTGATCTAAACGCTTGGCCACGACATCATTCCCATTCGAGGTATCCGCCATGGAAAAGTTCGTCAGGCTGACCGGCGTCGCCGCGCCGCTTCCCGTCGTCAACATCGACACGGACATGATCATCCCGAAGGACTACCTGAAGACCATCAAGCGCACCGGTCTCGGCAAGGGCCTCTTCGCGGAGGCGCGCTATCTCGAGGACGGCAGCCCGAACCCGGATTTCGTGCTGAACAAGCCCGCCTACCAGAACGCGACCATCCTGGTCGCCGGCGACAATTTCGGCTGCGGCTCCTCGCGCGAGCACGCGCCCTGGGCGCTCCTCGACTTCGGCATCCGCTGCGTCATCTCGACGAGCTTCGCCGACATCTTCTACAACAACTGTTTCAAGAACGGCATCCTGCCGATCGTCGTCAGCCAGGAAGACCTCGACAAGCTGATGGACGACGCCAGCCGCGGCTCGAACGCCGTCCTGACGGTCGACCTGGAAGCCCAGGAAATCACCGGCCCGGACGGCGGCCGCATCGGCTTCAAGATCGACGCCTTCCGCCGCCATTGCCTGCTGAACGGCCTCGACGACATCGGCCTGACGCTGGAGAAGGCGTCGGCCATCGACACGTTCGAGAAGCAGACCGCCACGTCGCGTCCCTGGGCCTGATCCCTTGGTTCTAATCCCTTGGTTCTAATCCCGGGGGCCCGATGCGCCGGCTGATCTCCTCCGGCTCCCCCTTCGAGACGACGGCGGGCTATTCCCGCGCCGTCGTCGACGGCGACTGGTGCTTCGTCTCCGGCACCACCGGCTACGACTACACGACGATGACCATGCCGGAGAGCGTCGAGGACCAGACGCGCACTTGCCTCGCCACCATCGGCAGGGTGCTGGAGGACGCGGGCTTTTCCCTCGCCGACGTCGTGCGCTGCCATTATTACGTAACCGACGCCGCCTTCGCCGACCGCGTCTTCCCGATCCTCGGAGAGACCTTCGGGCCGGTGCGGCCGGCCGCCACCATGGTCGTCTGCGGCCTCATCCGCCCGGAGATGCTGATCGAGATCGAGGTGACGGCGCTGCGCCGCGAGCGCGCCTGAGCCGCGCAAATTTCTTGCCGGATAACGATTTTCCTTGAACGGAAGTTGCGCTAAGAAGCGCGCGAACGTCTTCCCGCCCTCCGCGACCAAGGATATTCCCATGACGACCCGCACCCTTCTCCTCCTGCCCGGCGACGGCATCGGCCCGGAAGCCATGGCGGAAGTCCGCAAGATCATCGCCTACATGAACGCCGAGCGCGGCGCCGGCTTCACGACCGACGAGGGCCTCGTCGGCGGCTGCGCCTACGACGCCCATGGGGCGGCGATCTCCGAAGGCGACATGGAGAAGGCGCTTGCCGCCGACGCCGTGCTGTTCGGCGCCGTCGGCGGCCCGAAATGGGACGCGGTGCCCTACGAGGTGCGCCCGGAGGCGGGCCTCCTGCGCCTGCGCAAGGACCTGAAGCTCTTCGCCAACCTGCGCCCGGCGATCTGCTACCCGGCGCTCGCCAGCGCCTCCTCGCTGAAGCCGGAGCTGGTCGAGGGCCTCGACATCCTGATCGTGCGGGAGCTCACGGGCGGCGTCTATTTCGGCGAGCCGAAGGAGATCATCGACCTCGGCAACGGCCAGAAGCGCGGCATCGACACGCAGGTCTACGACACCTACGAGATCGAGCGCATCGCCGGCGTCGCCTTCGAGCTCGCGCGCACCCGCAGGAACCGCGTCTGCTCGATGGAGAAGCGCAACGTCATGAAGTCCGGCGTGCTCTGGAACCAGGTCGTGACCGAGACGCACAAGCGCAGCTACTCCGACGTCCAGCTCGACCACATGCTCGCCGACGCCGGCGGCATGCAGCTGGTGCGGGCGCCGAAGCAGTTCGACGTGATCGTCACCGACAACCTGTTCGGCGACATGCTCTCCGACGTCGCCGCCATGCTTACCGGCTCGCTCGGCATGCTGCCGTCCGCCTCGCTCGGCGCCCCCGACCCGAAGACCGGCAAGCGCAAGGCGCTCTACGAGCCCGTGCACGGCTCGGCGCCCGACATCGCCGGCAAGGGCATCGCCAACCCGATCGCCATGATCGCCTCCTTCGCCATGTGCCTGCGCTACTCGTTCAACCTCGTCGAGGACGCCGACAGGCTGGAGCAGGCGATCGCCGAGGTGCTCGACAGCGGTATCCGCACCGGCGACATCATGGCCGAGGGCTGCCGCCAGGTCGGCACCGCCGAGATGGGCGACGCGATCCTTACGGCGTTCAGGAAGCACTACGCCTGAGGCTTCCGGCGTCGGGAGGGCAGGGCCCAAGCCCCTCATCCCGTCTGCCGGCCACCTTCTCCCCGTAAACGGGGAGAAGGAGACATGCCGTATCGTTTTCCCGAACCATCATCGTCTCATGAGGCAGGTCCCCTCTCCCCGCTTGCGGGGAGAGGGTTAGGGTGAGGGGCGTTTTTCCCCTCCCGGACACCCTTGAAAAGCCCGCTTGTTCACGCACATCAGGCCTGCATCGCTTTGAAAGGCCGTCATGTACCGTCCGCTCGCAACGTCCTCGCTCTGGCTGCTCGCCGCCACCGTCGTCCTCGTCGTGGCACTCGTTCCCTTCGATCCGGCGCTGTCGCAGCGTGCCCAGGCGCTTCCGGAACGGATCGTTCTCTTCAACCATGCGATCACCGATTTCGGCACCTTCCGCTGGATGATCTACGGCTCCGGCCTGCTCGTCATCGTCGCCTATGTGCTCGGGCGCGCGAGCCGCAGCGCGACGGTCGCGGGCAGGGCGCGCACGGGGCTGCGCCTCTCCCTCTATTTCTTCCTCACCATCGGTGCGACGAGCGCGCTCGTCCATCTCGCCAAGCTCGTCGTCGGCCGGGCGCGCCCGGCGCTTCTCTCCGAGCGCGGCGCCTACGACCTGACGCCGCTTTCCTTCGACACGCTGTTCCAGAGCTTCCCGTCCGGCCATTCGGCGGCGGTCGGCGCCTTCTTCGGCGCCTTCTCGATGCTGGTGCCGGGGCTGAGGCCGCTCTTCCTCGCCGGCGCGCTGACGATCGGCGTGTCACGCGTCGTCGTCGGCGCGCACTATCCGAGCGACGTCGCCGCCGGCCTCCTGCTCGGCCTCTGGACGGCGATCGCCGCCGCCTTCCTCTTTGCCGGCCGGCAATGGCTCTTCCGCTTCGATGCCGCCGGATGGCCGCAACCGAAGCGCCTGGGTCTTGACTCCTGACGCGATCGGCGTATTGAGCAGCCACGCAAAGGAACCGCCATGCACCGCCCTGGTCCTGCCATCGCCCGCATCAACGTCCCGGCCTTCGACGCCGGGCGGGTTCGCCCTTGCGCATCGTTTTCCAAGACAACGGCCAAAACGACGACGAAAACCGTCTGACGTCTCTGGCCCGCCGCTCTCTCCCCGGCAAGGCCGGGGACCGGAACCCGCGTCGAAGGCCGGCGGGTTTCCCCTCCTGGACCCGCGGAGAGACAGAGAAAGAGAGCTTGCAATGGGTTTCAAGATCGCAATCGCCGGCGCGACCGGCAATGTCGGCCGCGAGATGCTGAACATCCTGTCGGAGCGCGGCTTCCCGGCGGACGAGGTCGTGGCGCTGGCGTCGAGCCGCTCCGTCGGCACCGAGGTCTCCTTCGGCGACAAGACGCTGAAGGTCCATAACCTGGAAACCTACGACTTCTCCGACACCGACATCTGCCTGATGTCGGCCGGCGGCTCCGTTTCGCAGAAGTATTCGCCGAAGATCGGCGCGCAGGGCTGCGTCGTCATCGACAATTCGTCGGCCTGGCGCTACGACGCCGAGGTGCCGCTGATCGTGCCGGAAGTGAACCCGGACGCCATTTCCGGCTTCACCCGCAAGAACATCATCGCCAACCCGAATTGCTCGACCGCCCAGCTCGTCGTCGCGCTGAAGCCGCTGCATGACCGCGCCACGATCAAGCGCGTCGTCGTCTCGACCTACCAGTCGGTCTCCGGCGCCGGCAAGGACGGCATGGACGAGCTCTTCAACCAGACCCGCGCCGTCTTCGTCGCCGACCCGATCGAATCGAAGAAGTTCACCAAGCGCATCGCCTTCAACGTCATCCCGCACATCGACGTCTTCATGGAGGACGGCTACACGAAGGAGGAGTGGAAGGTCGTGGCCGAGACCAAGAAGATGCTCGACCCGAAGATCAAGGTCACCTGCACGGCCGTGCGCGTGCCGGTCTTCATCGGCCATTCCGAATCGGTCAACATCGAGTTCGAAAACGAGATTACCGCCGAGGAGGCGCGCGAGATCCTGCGCGAGGCTCCGGGCTGCCAGGTGATCGACAAGCAGGAGAACGGCGGCTACATCACGCCGTACGAATCGGCCGGCGAGGACGCCACCTACATCTCGCGCATCCGCGAGGACGCCACCGTCGAGAACGGCCTCAACATGTGGGTCGTCTCCGACAACCTGCGCAAGGGCGCGGCGCTGAATGCCGTGCAGATCGCCGAGCTTCTCGTCGACCGCGGCCTCATCAAGGCCAAGAAGCAGGCGGCCTGATCAGCTTTTGGTAAATAATTTGCAATAAATCTCCCGTCGGCGCCGTCAATGGAGCTGACGGGCTCGCTCTCGGCAAGTTGCGGTGACAGGTTTTGCGGGACATGGCATGTTCCGCGGCAGGATAGACGGATCACGGGGTTTTTCATGGGCATGACAGCAAAGGCGGCCGGGCTGCTGGCCGCAATGATCACGACGGCGGCCTTGCCGGCCACCGCCTACGCCGCCAGGTGCGGCAACGACGCCGGCGGCTTCCCCGCCTGGGTCGAGGCCTTCAAGCAGGAGGCGTCCGCACGCGGCATCGACAAGGGCACCCTGAACAAGGCCTTCGCCAATGTCGGCTACGCCAAGGCGACGATCCGCGCCGACCGCGGCCAGAAGAGCTTCAAGCTCTCCCTCGAGCAGTTCATGCAGAAGCGCGGCGGCGCGACCATCATCCGCCGCGGCAAGAGCCTGAAGCAGCAGAACGCCGCGCTCTTCAACCGCATCGAGAGCCGCTACGGCGTGCCAGCCGGCCCGCTGCTGGCGATCTGGGGCATGGAAACCGGCTTCGGCGGCTTCCTCGGCAAGGAGCACACGCTCTCGGCCGTCGCCACGCTCGCCTATGACTGCCGGCGCCCGGAATATTTCACCAACCAGCTCTATGCCGCCCTGCAGCTCGTGCAGAAGGGCATCCTCAGCCCGTCGGCGCGCGGCGCGGCGCACGGCGAGATCGGCCAGACGCAGTTCCTACCGGCGAACGTCCTGAAATACGGCGTCGACGGCGACGGCAACGGCCGCATCGACCTCGTCGGCTCCAAGGCCGACGCGCTCGCCTCGACCGCGAACTTCCTGCGCGGTCACGGCTGGACCCCCGGTGCCGGCTACCAGCCGGGCCAGGCCAATTTCGGCGCCCTGCAGGGCTGGAACGCGGCGAGCGTCTACCAGCGCGCGATCGCCATCATCGGCGCGGAGATCGACGGCAACTGACCGTCCCCGATCGCGGAGGGAATCCACCCGGTGCGGGAGACCGCGCCGGGTTTTCCTTTGTTAGCGCCTACGTTCCCGGCCGCTGGAAATCGCCGGTCTTGGCGTCCATGATCCAGAGTTCGCCGGTCGAGATGTCGAACCAGGCGCCATGAAGCTGGAGGCGGCCGCGCTCCTCCAGGATGCGCACGCAGGGGAAGGTCCGGAGATTGGCGAGCGAATTGCGGATGGAGACCCGCTCCAGCGCCCGCTGGCGCTCGCCCGCCGTGAGGATCTCGGCGTTCTGGATCTGCTCGGCCACGGGTTTCAGCATGCCCATCCACTTGCCGATGAAGTCGCCGGGCGACAGCGGCTCGGCATCCGGGTCGAGCGCGGCGGAGATGCCGCCGCAGCGGCCGTGGCCCATGACGACGATGTCGCTCACCTTCAGCGACTGCACGGCGAATTCGAGCGCCGCGGAAGTGGCGTGGAACTGCCCGTCCGGCTCGTAGGGCGGCACCAGGTTCGCCACGTTGCGCACCACGAAGAGCTCGCCCGGCCCGCTGTCGAAGATCGTCTCCGGCGCCGCGCGGGAATCGCAACAGGCGATCACCAGCGTCTTCGGCTTCTGCCCGGTTTCCGCAAGCGCCTTGTAGCGCAGGTGCTGCTCGCTGTAGCGGCCGGCCATGAAGTTGCGGTAGCCGTTGAGGAGACGGTCGGGAAAGCGGTTCATGCGGTCGAGTACCCCCTTTGCGACGTTCGGCCTGGGCGGCCATCCACAGCAGGCATAAATCACTCCGCGCACGGGCGCGCAAGGGCGGATGCGGGGATCAGCGGCGCCGTCCCTGCGCCGGATGGACGAGCCGGCGCATCTGCACCATGGCCATGGGCGTGGCGATGCTGGAGGCGTCCTGTTCCAGCGTCAGCTCGTCGGCGCCGCGCTTGGCCGTGCGCGCCACGATCTCGAAGACGCTCGCCGTCGCCATCATGAGCGCCCGCTCCTCCGGCAGGCCCTCCATCAGCCGCGACAGGAAGACCGCCGCCAGCAGGTCGCCGGTGCCGTTCGGCGGATCGGAGACGAGGCGGTGCTCGGCCAGCAGCGCGGCGCGGCCGGAGAGATAGAGGTTGCCGGTGCTCCCCGCCATCATCGGCAGCGCCGAGGTGACGAGCACCTGCGCCGGCCCGAGCGCCAGCGCCGCGTCGATGATTGCCGCATTCGACGCAAGCGGCGCGCCCGACAGCCAGGCGAGCTCGAAGCGGTTCGGCGTGGCGATGGAGGCGAGCGGGATCAGCCGGTCGCGGATCGCCCGCGCCGTCTCCTCGGCGATGTAGAGCCCGTCCTCGTCGCCCAGCACCGGATCGCACATGTAGACGAGGTCGGGCCGCTCCGCCCGCAGCGCCTCGACCAGCCGGGCGACGGCCTCGGCCTGGCCCGCATGGGCGAGATAGCCGGAGAGCACCGCCTTTACCTCGCCGCGCCAGGGGGCGCGGATGAGGTCCGAGACGACGGCATCGAAATCCTCCGGCCCGATGGCGATCCGCGTCGACGGGCCGTGGCCCGGATGCCAGGGCAGGATCACCGTCGGCACCGCCCAGACGGGATGGCCGAGCGTCTCGAGCGCGAAGACGGCCGCGCGGTTGCCGACCGTGCCGCGCACCACATGGCTCGAAACCACGATGACCGTTCCCTTGCCGCCTTCCATGTCCGCCTTTCCCGATCGCTCGCCCGAGTGATCGCAGGGGGCTCGGAGCCTGTCAACCGCCCTCGTCGCATGGTCCTGCCGGTCGCCATTTTCGCCATTTCGAGCGGAAACGGCGCTGTTTTTCCTCGCTTTTACGGTCGCGGAGGGCTCCTGCGGACAAAATCGATTGAATTTTCTCGGAAAATCACAAATTTCGCCGCGCCGCAATTTTCTTCTGCTAACGTCCGGCCATCGGATTCGGGGATAGATCCATGGGTGCCAGGACCATCATGAAACGCGAAAAATACATCGAAGCAGCCAAGACCGCGGCCGCCGCCCTCGGCGCGAACATACTGAGCCCGGAAATCCTGTTCGGGCGTGCCAGCCAGGACGATCTCGACCACTACAGCGGCGAGATGCTCGCCATCACCGCCGCCCATGCGATGAGCGAGATTGCCGCCTGGGACGGCAAGGAACCGCGCGTGACGGTGACGAACCTCGCGGGCGTCGCCCCGCAGCGCCAGCCCGTGACGGTGCTTTCCGTCACCGACCGCAACCAGCCCTTCCTCTACGATTCGGTGATGGGCGAGGTCACGAGCACGCATCGCGAGCTGCATCTCGCCGTCCACCCGATCCTCGTCGTCAACGGCGACGAGCCGCCGAAGCTCTTCTCGCCGGACGAGGAGAGCGACCCGGCCCACCGCGTGAGCCATATCGAGATCCACCTGTCGGAGCTCGCCCCCGGCGAGGCCGCGGCCCTTGCGGAGCGCGTGCGCCACGTGCTCGACCAGGTGCATCTCGCCGTCGGCGACTGGCCGGCGATGGTCGAAAAGCTCGACAGCGCCATGGCCGACATGGAGCGCTACGCGACGGCGAAGCGCGGCGGCGACAAGGAGGAGGCGCTCGCCTTCCTGCGCTGGCTGCGCGGCAACAACTTCACCTTCCTCGGCATGCGCGAATACACCTACAGCGGCAAGGGGGAGGCGGCGACCGTCGAACGCGGCGGCGAGGGCCTCGGCATCCTCTCCGACCCGGACGTGCGCGTGCTGCGCCTCGGCAAGGACGCCGTGACGACGACGCCGGAGATCCTGGAATTCCTCGAAGGCCCGGATTTCCTGATCGTCACCAAGGCCAACGTGAAATCCGTCGTCCACCGCCGCGCCTACATGGACTATGTCGGCATGAAGCGCTTCGACGGGAACGGGCGGGTGATCGGCGAACTGCGCATCGTCGGCCTCTTCACCTCCACCGCCTATACGCACGCCGCCGGGGAGATCCCGCTGCTGCGCTCCAAGGTCGCCGAGATCATCGAGCATTTCGGCTACGACCCGCAGAGCCACTCCGGCAAGATGCTGATCAACACGCTGGAATCCTATCCGCGTGACGACCTCTTCCAGATCGACACCGCCCTGCTCGCCAGCTTCTGCGAGCAGATCAACGAACTGTCCGACCGGCCGCGCATCCGCGTCCTGCCGCGCATCGACCGCTTCGACCGCTTCGTCTCCGTCATCGTCTACGTGCCGCGCGAGCAGTACGATTCCGACGTGCGCGAGAAGATCGGCAACCACCTGAAATCCGTCTATGACGGCCGCGTCTCCGCCTATTATCCGGCCTTCCCGGAAGGGGGGCTGGCGCGCGTCCACTTCATCATCGGCCGCTCCGGCGGCAAGACGCCGCGCATCGCGCAGGGCAGGCTCGAGCAGGCCGTGCGCGAGATCGCCACGCGCTGGAGCGACCGTTTCGAGGCGCTCGCCGGCGCCGACGGCATCCGGCTCGTCGCCGACCAGAGCTACCAGGAGGATTTCTCGCCCGCCGAGGCGCATGCGGACCTGCCCTTCATCACCGGCGCCACGCCGGAAAGCCCGATCCGCATCTCCTTCTACCGCAAGGCCGCCAATACCGACCTGCGCTCGCTGGAGCTGAAGATCTTCCACGCCGAGACCGCCGTCTCGCTGTCGCGCCGCGTGCCGCTCCTGGAAAACCTCGGCTTCAGCGTCGTCAGCGAGCAGACGCACGAGCTCCTGCTCGTCACGCCCGGCGGGGCGGAACGGACGATCGTGCTGCACGACATGGAGCTCACGCACCGCGACGGGCTCGAGATCGACCTCGGCCGGCTCAGCGCCGTGCTGGAGGAGGCCTTCCTCGCCGCCTGGCACGGCACGACGGACGACGACACGTTCAACAGGCTGATCCTCACGGCCGGCCTCGACGTGCGCGAGATCATGGCGCTGCGCACCTATGCGCGCTATCTCCGCCAGACCGGCATCGCCTATTCGCAGGACTACATCGCCGACACGCTCAACAAGTATCCGGCGATCGCCGCCAACCTCTTCCGCCTGTTCGAGATCCGCCTCGACCCGCGCGTCTCCGCCCGCCAGCGCGAGAAGAAGTCGGCGGAGATCGCGGCAAGCATCGAGGACGCGCTGGCGAACGTGCCGAGCCTCGACGAGGACCGGATCCTCCGCCGCTACGTCAACGCCATCGAATCCACGCTGCGCACCAACTACTTCCAGCGCGACGAGGGCGGCAGGCCGCGCGCCACGCTTGCGCTCAAGCTCGACCCGAAGCAGCTCGAAGGCCTGCCGGAGCCGCGGCCCTACCGCGAGATCTTCGTCTACGGCGCGGAGGTGGAGGGCGTGCACCTGCGCTTCGGCAAGGTCGCCCGCGGCGGGCTTCGCTGGTCGGACCGCGCGCAGGACTACCGCACCGAGGTGCTCGGCCTCGTCAAGGCGCAGCAGGTCAAGAACGCCGTCATCGTCCCGGTCGGCGCCAAGGGCGGCTTCTATCCGAAGCAGCTTCCGGCCGGCGGCAGCCGCGACGCGGTCTTCAAGGCCGGCACCGAGGCCTACAAGACCTATATCCGCACGCTGCTCTCCGTCACCGACAACATCGTCGGCCAGGACGTCGTGCCGCCGCCGGACACGGTGCGCCTCGACGGCGACGACCCCTATTTCGTCGTCGCCGCCGACAAGGGCACGGCGACCTTCTCCGACACCGCCAACGCACTGGCGCAGGAGGCCGGTTTCTGGCTCGACGACGCCTTCGCCTCCGGCGGCTCGGCCGGCTACGACCACAAGAAGATGGGTATCACCGCCCGCGGCGCCTGGGAGACCGTCAAGCGGCATTTCCGCGAGATGAACATCGACATCCAGGCGACGCCCTTCACAGTGGCGGGCGTCGGCGACATGTCGGGCGACGTCTTCGGCAACGGCATGCTGCTGTCGCGCAAGATCCGGCTCGTCGCCGCCTTCGATCACCGCGACATCTTCATCGATCCTTCGCCGGATACCGATTCCGCCTTCGCGGAGCGACGCCGGCTGTTCAACCTGCCGCGATCGAGCTGGCAGGACTACGACAGGTCGCTGCTCTCGAAGGGCGGCATGATCGTCTCGCGCACGGAGAAGTCGGTCACGCTCACGTCCGAGGCGATGGCCGCCATCGGCATCGACAAGCAGAAGGCCACCCCCTTCGAGATCATGTCGGCGATCCTCAAGGCGCCGGTCGACCTCCTCTGGTTCGGCGGCATCGGCACCTATATCCGCAGCCAGGCGGAGACCGACGCGGAGGTCGGCGACCGCGCCAACGACCCGATCCGCGTCGCCGCGGAGGACGTGCGGGCGAGGGTGATCGGCGAGGGCGCCAATCTCGGCGTCACCCAGCGCGGCCGCATCGCCTACAGCCTCAAGGGCGGCCGCTGCAATTCCGACGCCATCGACAACTC
Source organism: Shinella pollutisoli (assembly GCF_024609765.1). Taxonomy (GTDB): domain Bacteria; phylum Pseudomonadota; class Alphaproteobacteria; order Rhizobiales; family Rhizobiaceae; genus Shinella; species Shinella pollutisoli. The sequence goes on along the minus strand of NZ_JANFDG010000003.1, from coordinate 91,226 downwards.
GGCCGGCGTCAATTCCTCCGACGTGGAGGTCAACATCAAGATCGCGCTCGCCTCGGCGATGCGCGACGGGCGCCTGACGCGCGCCAAGCGCAACACGCTGCTCGCCTCGATGACCGACGAGGTGGCGGCCCTCGTTCTGCGCAACAACTACCTGCAGTCGCTGGCGATCTCGCTCACCGAGCGCCAGGGCGCGGCCAACCGCGCGCCGCTCTCCCGCCTGATGACGCGGTTCGAGGCCTCCGGCCAGCTCAACCGCAAGGTCGAGACGCTGCCGGACGACCAGGCGATCGCCGAGCGCTACCAGGCCGGCAAGGGGCTGACGCGGCCGGAGATCGGCGTGCTGCTCTCCTATGCCAAGCTGGTCCTGTTCGACGAGTTGATCCGCAGCGACCTGCCGGACGAGCCCTATTTCGAACCGACGCTTTCGGGCTATTTCCCGGCGAAGATGCAGAAGGTCCACGCGGAGGACATCCGCAGCCACCGCCTGCGCCGCGAGATCGTCGCCACCGTGCTCGCCAACGAGGCGATCAACCTCGGCGGCCCCGCCTTCGTCAGCACGCTGACGGACGGCACCGGCTTCGTCACCGCCGACGTGGTGAAGGCCGCCGTCGTCGCCCGTGACGGCTACGGCCTGCAGCCGCTCCACGCCGGCATCGACGCGCTCGACAATGCGGTGAACGGCGCGGTGCAGAACGAGCTCTACGAGGAGCTCGGCCGCATCTACGCCACCGTCACCGGCCTGCTTCTGACGACCGGCGCCGTCGCCGGCCCGATGAACGAGGCGGTGCACAAGCTGAAGCAGGCGCTGAAGCAGCTCCGCCCGCACATGGCGACGCTCGTCTCCGAACAGGCGGGCGAGGAGGCGCGGCGCCGCTCGCAGGCCTATCAGGACAGCGGCGTGCCGGCGGCGCTCGCCGACGAGATCACGCTGCTCTCGACGATGACCTTCGTGCCGGAGGTCATGCTGATCGCCGCCGCCACCGGCGACACGCTCGGCAAGACGGCGCAGGTCTTTGCCGGCATCAGCGGCGCGCTCAACATCGGCCGGCTGATCGCCGCGGCCGGCCGCGTGCCGACCACCGACCTCTACGAGGCGCTCGCCCTGCAGCGCAGCCTGACGGACATCGCCAATGCGCGGCGCGACCTCGCGACCGCCGTGCTCTCCCGCCACAAGGGCGACAAGGCGCCGCTTGCCGCCTGGCTGCAGGCCGACAGCGAACGCCTCGCCCGCGTCACCGGCCGCCTCTCCGCCCTGACGGAGGGGGGCGAGGCGACGCTCGCCAAGATCAGCGTCGCCGCCGGCATCCTGAGCGACCTGGTGCAGGACCGGGCGCGGTAGGGGAGGGACGCGAAGGAGGACAGGCCCCCACATCCGGCCTTCGGCCACATTCTCCCCGCCGGGGAGAAGGAGAAGATCGCCGACGTCTCGTCATGCCCCTTCTCCCCGCCGGGGAGAAGGGGCCGGCAGGCGGATGAGGGGGCTTTACAGTGCCTCCGGCAGTTGAATCACGCCGACTGCAAGTGCTAGCCTCGCCTCACAACAAAGCGAGGGACGATGGCAAGCGTGACGGAATCCGGCGGCGGACGGGCAAGCCGGCTCAGCATCGGCGCCTGGATGCTGTTCGACTGGGCCGCGCAGCCGTTCTTCACGGTCGTCACCACCTTCGTCTTCGGCCCCTATCTCGTCTCCCGGCTGGCGGAGGACCCGGTGACGGGGCAGGCCGCCTGGAGCTACACGCTGACGATCTCCGGCATCGCCATCGCGCTCGCCGCGCCGGTGCTGGGCTCGATCGCCGATGCCTCCGGCCCGCGAAAGCCGTGGATCGGCGCCTTTGCCGTCGTGAAGATCCTGTCGCTCGCCGCCCTCTGGTTCGCTGCCCCCGGCAGCGGCCTCGTCTTTCCGCTGGCGATGGTCGTGCTGGCGACGGTGGCGGCGGAATTCTCCATCGTCTTCAACGATTCGATGATGCCGCGGCTGGTGCCGCCGGCCGAGACCGGGCGCATCTCCAACATCGCCTGGGGGTTCGGCTATCTCGGCGGCATGATCGTGCTGATCGCCGTCGTCACGCTGCTCGCCGCAAGCCCCGACACGGGACGCACGATCGCCGGGCTGGAGCCGCTCTTCGGTCTGGATCCGGCGAGCGGCGAGGATGCGCGCGTCACCGGGCCGGTCTCCGCGCTCTGGTACCTCGTCTTCGTGCTGCCGATGTTCCTCTTCACGCCGGACCGGCCGAGGGGCCCGCCGGTTCGCGGCGCAGTCCGGACCGGCCTTGCCGAGCTTCGCCACACGCTCGGCGAGCTCCGGCAGAGGTCCGGCATCCTGCGCTTCCTGATCGCCCGCATGATCTACCAGGACGGCGTCAACGGGCTGATCGCGCTCGGCGGCACCTTCGCCGCCGGCATGTTCGCCTGGCAGACGGTCGAGCTCGGCCTCTTCGGCATCATCCTCAACGTCGTGGCGATCGGCGGCTGCCTCTATGCGAGCCGGCTCGACCGGAGGCTCGGCTCGAAGGTCGTGGTGGTGGCGAGCCTCGTCTGCCTCGTCGTCGCCACGCTCGGCATCGTCTCGACCGGGCCGGGCTTCACCCTGTTCGGCCTCGTGCCGCTGCCGGCCGGGGATACCGGCGGCCTGTTCGGCACGGCGGCGGAGAAGGCCTACATAATCTTCGGCCTCCTCGTCGGCGTCGCCTTCGGTCCGGTGCAGGCCTCCGCCCGCTCCTATCTCGCGCAGAGCGTCCATCCGGACGAGGCCGGCCGCTATTTCGGGCTCTACGCGCTCTCCGGCCGGGCGACCTCGTTCCTGGCGCCCCTCTCCGTCGGCCTCATCACCACGGCCACCGGATCGGCGCGAGCGGGCATGGCGGTGCTGATCGTCTTCCTCGTCGCCGGCCTGATCCTTCTTCTCCGCACGCCCTATCCCGCGGGCAGGGCGCGCTGAATCCGGCTATCGATTCCCGCCCGGCGTTCACCCGCCGCGCATTTCAGTGCCGGAAATGCCGCATGCCGGTGAAGACCATGGCGACGCCTGCCTCGTCCGCGGCGGCGATGACTTCCGCGTCGCGCATCGAGCCGCCCGGCTGGATGACGGCGGTGGCGCCCGCCGCGATCGCCGAGAGCAGGCCGTCGGCGAAGGGCAGGAAGGCCTCGGAGGCGACGGCGGAGCCGCGCGTCAGCGGCTCGGCAAGGCCCATCGCCTTCGCCGCTTCCTCGGCCTTGAGGCCGGCGATGCGGGCGGAATCCACCCGGCTCATCTGCCCGGCGCCGATGCCCGCCGTCCGGCCGCCCTTGGCGTAGACGACGGCGTTGGACTTGACGTGCTTGGCGACCTTGAAGGCGAACTTCATGTCCTCCAGCTCCTCGGCCGTCGGCGCGCGCTTCGTCACGACCTTGAGCTCGAGATCCTCGACCATGCCGTTGTCGCGCGTCTGCACCAGCAGGCCGCCCGACACGGTCTTGGCCGAAAGGCCGGGCACGCGCGGATCGGGCAGGCCGCCGGTCACCAGCAGGCGCAGGTTCGGCTTGGCGGCGATGACCGCGCGGGCCGTCTCGTCGGCATCCGGCGCGATGATGACCTCGGTGAAGAGCTTGACGATCTCCTCGGCCGTCTCGCCGTCGAGCGTGCTGTTGAGCGCGATGATGCCGCCGAAGGCCGAGACCGGATCGCAGGCGAGCGCCCGGACGTAAGCGTCCTTCAGCGTCTTGCCGACCGCGACGCCGCACGGGTTGGCATGCTTGATGATCGCGCAGGCAGGCCCGTTCTCGGGCAGGAACTCGGCGACCAGCTCGAAGGCAGCATCCGTGTCGTTGATATTGTTGTAGGAAAGCTGCTTGCCCTGCAGCAGCGTGGCGGTGGCGACGCCCGGCCGGTTCTCGCCGGTGACGTAGAAGCCCGCCTTCTGGTGCGGGTTCTCGCCGTAGCGCATCTCCTCCTTCAGCACGCCGCCGAGCACGCGGTGGCGCGGCATGGCGATGTCGAGCGCCTCGGCGAACCAGTTGGAGATCGCCGCGTCGTAGGCCGCCGTGCGCGCGAAGGCCTTCGCCGCCATGCGCTGGCGGAAGGCATAGGAGGTCGCGCCGCCGGCGATCTCCTCGATCAGTGCCGGGTAATCCGAAGGATCGGTGACGATGGTCACATAGGCGTGGTTCTTCGCCGAGGCGCGGATCATCGCCGGGCCGCCGATATCGATGTTCTCGACGGTCGTCGGATAGTCGCCGCCCCTGGCGCGGACCTCCTCGAACGGATAGAGGTTGATGACGGCAAGGTCGATCGCGCCGATGCCGTGCACCTCCATCGCGTGGCGGTGCTCCTGATCGTCGCGGATGGCGAGCAGGCCGCCGTGGACGGCCGGATGCAGCGTCTTGACGCGGCCGTCCATGATCTCCGGAAAGCCCGTGACCTCGGAGACGTCGGTGACGGCAAGGCCGGCGTCCTTCAGCGCCTTGTGCGTGCCGCCGGTCGAGAGGAGCCGCACGCCCTTTTCCGAAAGCGCCCGCGCCAGCTCGACGATCCCCGCCTTGTCGGAGACGGAGAGGAGCGCCGTTCGGATCTCGACGCGGTCGGGGGCGGGGATTTTCTTGGAAATGACGGCCATGGCACGCTCCGTTCTGACGGCCCCGCGCGGGAGGAGGGCAGGGGCCGGGTGGACATGCGCCCCGTTATCATAGCGCCGGGCCGGAGAAAACCTCGAAACCGTGCGGAATCAGCGCCGCCGCGTCAGAAGCCACTGGACGTCCGGCACCGTGCCGAGCGGCATGGTGAGCGTGAGCTGCCGCGAGGCGCGCACGCCGGAGGGATCGGCGAAGAACACATCCTCCTCCTCCTCCACCGGCACGTCGATGCAGGTGAGCGCCCAGGCCTCGCCGTCGGGCGCCACCAGCCGCGTCTCGTTCGCCGACGCGTGGTAGAGCTGGATCGCCGGATGGATGTGGAAGCGCACGACCGCCGTGCCGGCGAGCGTCGCATCGGCGTCGTTCGGGTTGAAGAAGCGTTCGCGGCCGCGCACCTCGCCGCCGGATGCGGCGAGATGGATGTCGCGCTCGTAGATCAGGCCGAATCTCTTGAGATAGCCGTCGTGGGTTGCGCGGATGCCGTCGGCGCCGGCCTGGCTCTCGTAGCGCGACGCCTCGACCCTGTGCACGCCGCTGACGAGGATCGGGCCGAGGAAGCGCGAGGTCGAGATACGCGAGGAGGAGGTGTCGTTGAGCGTCGCCACCGAATGGGCCGCCGTCGCGCGCGCCATCTGCCGGAGCGCCTCGCCGGCAAAGCGCGGCCGCCCGGAATTGACGATGAAACGGTTGCGCGCCGAGGACATCTCGATCGACAGCGCGCCCGCCGCCGCCGTCGCCGACAGGTCGACCGACAGCGGCAGCCCGGTATCCATCAGCACGACGGTCTCCTTCGCCGCCAGCCGGTCGTAGCGGCTCGACGGCAGCGCCTTGAAGGGCGCTCCGCCCGTCTCGTCGTAGCGCAGCACCGACATCAGCTCGTGCGCCAGCGTGTAGGTCGCGCCGTTGAAGAGCGCGAGCTCGCCGCCCTGGTGGCGGAAGAAGCGCAGCGCCGGATAGATGCGGTCGATCGAGGGGATGAGCTGCGCCGGCATCTCGTGGCCGAGGTTCACGTAGGTCTGGCGCAGCGGCAGGAGATCGAGCAGCACGTCGAGCGCGGCGCGCGGGTTGCGCGACGCGTGGCCGCCGTCCGGCAGGATCTGCCGCATCAGCTCGCGGTCGAGGTCGCGCGCGGCCCGGCGCATGCGCGACGCGGAGGCCGGCATGGCGATGGAGGCCATGGCGAGCGCGAGGCGCGCGCGAAGCCGCGGCTCGCCGTCGCGCGTCGTATCGGCGATGTGCCGGAGATAGCGGACCTGGAAGGCGAGGCTCTTCAGGAAGCGGCGGTAGAAGGCGTAGTCGGCATCCTTCAGCACGACCGGCGAATGGGAAAGCCAGGCGATGATGCGCTGTGAGATGACGTCCGGCCGCCAGGAGAGCCCGCCGATCACCCTGCCGTGGCTCTGCAGCCAGTCGTCGACGATGAAGCGGGCGGCGAGCGCCGCCGCTTCCGGCTCGACGAGGCGCATGTGGCGCAGCCAGCCGAAGGAATGGAGGCGGACGGCGAATTCCTCCGAGGGAAGCTCCAGCGCGAAGGGCGATTCGCCCTCGCAATCGAGCACCCGGCCGGCGAGCGGAAAGCGCCCGCCGAGAATCTCCTCCCCGACGAAGGAATCGGCCGGATGGAGATCGGTCGGCGCGACGATCAGGCGGTCCGGCGAAAGGCCCGCGAAGCGCAGCGCGGTGATGCGCCCGAGGGCGAGCCTCCGCGAGAAACGGCGCCACCCCTCACGCAGATACAGATAGAGAAGCCGCTGCCGGTCGGAAAGCTGCATGGTTAAAAGTTGCCTCCACCGGCCTATTGGTAGGCCGAGGAATGGAGGGCCGTCAATCGACCCGCCGGCGATCCGCTGTTGATGAGCGGCGGGCCGGTCATGCCTCCCGCCGCAGGTGCACGGCGTAGAAACCGTCCAGCCCGCCCGCAAATCCGCCCGCGGCCGGCAACATGGCCGGCGTGGTGCGGAATTCGCCGAGCGGGGTGATCGCCGCCTCCAGCCCCGGCCAGTTCGCCGGATCGACGGGCACGCGGCGCCAGCCGGGATTGTCGGCGAGCACCCGCGCCGTCACCGCCTCGCCCTCGTCGGGATCGAGCGAGCAGTTGGAGAAGACCAGCTCGCCGCCCGGCCTGACCAGCGTCAGCGCGTGGCGCAGCAGCCGTTCCTGCAGGCGCGCGAGCTTCTCGATGTCCTCCGGCCCCTTGGTCCACAGCACGTCGGGATGGCGGCGGATGGTGCCGGTCGAGGAACAGGGCGCGTCGAGCAGCACGGCGTCGAACGGCTCGGCCGGCCGGTAATCCATCATGTTGGCCTCGACGGCCGTGGCCGACAGGCCGAGCCGGACAAGATTGCCGACGAGGCGCTTGAGGCGGTTTCCCGACTGGTCGAGCGCGGTCACCTCGGCACCGGCGAGCGCGAGCTGCGCCGTCTTGCCGCCGGGGGCCGCACAGAGATCGGCGACGCGCTTGCCGGAAAGGTTGGAAAACAGCTTCGCGGGAATGCTGGCGGCGGCGTCCTGCACCCACCATTCCCCCGCCTCGAAGCCTTCGAGCGCGGGAATGGCGCCGGAGCCGGCGGGCAGGCGCACCGAGCCGGTCGGCAGCACCCTGCCGGAAAGCCGCGCCGCCCAGCCCTCGGCATCCGACTTGACGGTGAGGTCGATCGCCGACGGCTCGAGCAGCGCCTCGGCGATCCGCGCCGCATGCTCGGCGCCGTAGACGGCGACGAGACGACGGTGGAACCAGTCCGGCACGGCCGGAACCGCATGGGTCGCCGTCAGGTGGGAGGCCTTCTCCCGCGCGAGGCGGCGCAGCACGGCATTGACGAGGCTGGCGAAGCGCCGGTTGCGCGGGTCGATCTGCGCCTGCTCGACGGCGAGGTCGACGGCGGAATGGTCCGGGACGTCGAGATAGAGGATCTGCGCGGCGGCGACCGTCAGCACGTGGTGGAGGGCGCGCGCGCCTTCCGGCAGCGGCGTGCCGACCAGCGAATCGAGGATCGCCTCGATGCGGGGGAGGTGGCGCAGCGCCGTGTTGAGGATGGCGCGCACCAGCGCCCGGTCGGCCTCCGGCAATTGCCGGTAGACGGGATTGCCGTTCTCCGCGTCCAGCATGCCGTCGAGCGGGGTCCTGCGGTCGACGACGGCCGCAAGGATGCGGGCGGCGGCCTGCCGTGCCTTCAGCCCCGGCTTCTCGTGCCGGGCCGGCGCGGACGGGTTCGCACCGTGCGGTCGCTTCGGATGGGTTCTTCGCTTCGCTTCGTCGTCGTTCAAGACTTTGTCATCTTTCAGCGTCTTCACGCAATTCCGCACGCAAGACCGCGACACGCTTCTGCTGGAATTGCTCTAGGACCAGGGGCCCTTGGGCGGTTCGCCACCGCGCCCCCAGCCGGTCGTCGGAACGGAGCGCGATTTGCGCACCGCAGTATCAGCGCGGACCGGTTCCGTCGAGCGCTGCCGCGCACCGCGCGCCATTTCTTCCAGCGCGGCGATGCGGTTTTCCGTGTTCGGATGGGTCGAGAACAGGTTGTCCATCCGCTCGCCCGACAGCGGATTGATGATGAACATGTGCGCGGTCGCCGGATTGTGCTCGGCCTCCTCGTTGGGAATGCGGCCGGCGGCGATGGCGATCTTCTTCAGCGCCGAGGCGAGCCACAGCGGATTGCCGCAGATCTCCGCGCCGCGCCGGTCGGCGGAATATTCGCGCGTGCGGCTGATCGCCATCTGCACCAGCATGGCGGCGAAGGGCGCGACGATCGCGGCGATCAGCACGCCGACGAAGCCGAGCGGATTGTTGTTCTCGCGGCTGCTGCCGCCGCCGAAGAACATGGCGAAATTGGCGAGCATGGAGATCGCGCCGGCGATCGTCGCCGTGATCGTCATCGTCAGCGTGTCGCGGTTCTGGACATGGGCGAGCTCGTGCGCCATGACGCCCGCCACCTCCTCGTAGGACAGCGAATGGAGGAGGCCCGTCGAGGCGGCGACGGCGGCGTTCTCGGGGTTGCGGCCGGTGGCGAAGGCGTTGGGCTGGTCGCTGTTGATCACGTAGACGCGCGGCATCGGCAGGCCGGCGCGCGCGGCGAGATCGCGCACGATGCCGTAATATTCCGGGGCGGAACGCTCATCGACCTCCTTGGCGCCGTACATCGACAGCACCATCCGGTCGGAGTTCCAGTAGGAGAAGATGTTCATGGCGAGCGCGACGAAGAAGGCGATCATCATGCCGCCCTTGCCGCCGATCAGCAGGCCCACGCCCATGAAAAGCGCCGTCATGACGGCGAGCAGCATGGCTGTGCGAACGATGTTCATGCTTTTTCCGGCTCCTGTCTGCCTCGTTGCCCTGGTCGCTTCCCTTGCTGTCAAGGAATGTTTCACGTGAATCAACGCTTTCCACAGCGAACCCACGCCCTTATATGATGGTCATCCGACAGGACTTCTTCAATATCCGGGAAGGATGCCGATTCTCATGCAAAGCGACAACGACAATCGTAGCGATGGCCGGAAGGTCCTTTCACCCGCCGCGTTGCGCGCGCTGAAGGAAGCGGAGGAACGGCGCAGGGCGGCGATGCCGGCCGAGCCCGCGCCGGAGATCGGCGGCCGCGGCGGTGCCGACCCGGCCCGCTACGGCGATTGGGAGATCAAGGGCCGAGCGATCGATTTCTGAGAGAATCCGGCTCAGGAAATGCCGGTGCGGGCCGCGACCCGCTTCCCTCTCCGAATGGCAGAAGGGACAAAAGCGGAGGGCGACCTCCTGAACGAGAACGGCGGCCCGCAGGCCGCCGTTTCCATCCGTAGGGCGGTCAGCCCGCCGCCTTGTTCTGCCGGTTGGCGATCAGGTCGTCGACGACGGCCGGATCGGCAAGCGTCGAGGTATCCCCGAGGGCGCCGAAATCGTCCTCGGCGATCTTGCGCAGGATCCGGCGCATGATCTTGCCCGACCGGGTCTTCGGCAGGCCGGGGGCGAACTGGATCTTGTCGGGCGTGGCGATCGGGCCGATCTCCTTGCGCACGTGCTTGACCAGCTCCTGGCGCAGCGCATCCGTCCCCTCCTCGCCGGCCATCAGCGAGACGTAGCAGTAGATGCCCTGGCCCTTGAGGCCGTGCGGATAGCCGACCACGGCCGCCTCGGACACCAGATGGTGCGAGACGAGCGCCGATTCGATCTCGGCCGTGCCGAGGCGGTGGCCGGAGATATTGAGCACGTCGTCGACGCGGCCGGTGATCCAGTAATAGCCGTCCTCGTCGCGCCGGCAGCCGTCGCCGGTGAAATACTTGCCCTTGTAGGTGGAGAAGTAGGTCTCGATGAAGCGCTTGTGGTCGCCGTAGACCGTGCGCATCTGCCCCGGCCAGCTGTCGACGATGCAGAGGTTGCCGTCGGTCGGGCCGGTCAGCACATGGCCCTCGTTGTCGACGATCTCCGGCTTGATGCCGAAGAAGGGCCGCGTCGCCGAACCCGGCTTCAGGTCGGTCGCGCCCGGCAGCGGCGAGATCATGATGCCGCCCGTCTCCGTCTGCCACCAGGTGTCGACGATCGGACTGCGGCCCTCGCCGACCACGTGGTAGTACCATTCCCAGGCTTCCGGGTTGATCGGCTCGCCGACCGAGCCGAGCAGGCGGATCGACGAGCGCGAGGAGCGCTTGACGAAGGCGTCGCCCGCGCCCATCAGCGCGCGGATCGCCGTCGGCGCGGTGTAGAAGATGTTGACCTTGTGCTTGTCGATCACCTCCCAGAAGCGGCCGGCATCCGGGAAGTTCGGCACGCCCTCGAACATCAGCGTCGTCGCGCGGTTGGCGAGCGGCCCGTAGACGATGTAGGAATGGCCGGTGACCCAGCCGACGTCGGCCGTGCACCAGTAGATGTCCCCGTCCTGGTAGTCGAAGACGTATTTGTGCGTCATCGAGGCGAAGACGAGATAGCCGGCCGTCGTGTGCAGCACGCCCTTCGGCTTGCCGGTCGAGCCGGAGGTGTAGAGGATGAAGAGCGGATCCTCGGCCTTCATCTTCGCCGGCGGACAATCGCGCGGGACGGTGGCGATCTCCTGGTGGTACCAGAGGTCGCGGCCCGGCGCCCAGCCGGTCTTGCCGCCGGTGCGGCGCACGACCAGCACCTTGTTGACGATCACGAACTGCTTGGCCGCGATGTCGATGGCGATGTCGGTGTTTTCCTTGAGCGGGATCGGCTTGCCGCCGCGCACGCCCTCGTCGCAGGTGATGACGAAGGTCGATTCGCAGTCGACGATGCGGCCGGCCAGCGCATCCGGCGAGAAACCGCCGAAGACGACCGAATGGACCGCGCCGATGCGTGCGCAGGCGAGCATTGCGTAAGCCGCTTCCGGGATCATCGGCATGTAGATGGTGACGCGGTCGCCCTTCTTGACGCCGTGCTTCTTCAAGACGTTCGCCATGCGGCAGACGTGCTCGTAGAGCTCGTTATAGGTGATCTTCTTGTCGATATACGGGTTGTCGCCTTCCCAGATGATCGCCACCTGGTCGCCATGCGCCTTCAGATGCCGGTCGATGCAGTTGTAGGAGACGTTGGTGATGCCGTCCTCGAACCACTTGATCGAGACCTTGCCGGAAAAGGACGTGTTCTTGACCTTGGTATAGGGCTTGAACCAGTCGATCCGCATGCCGTGCTTGTCCCAGAAGCGGTCCGGGTTCTCCACGCTCTCGCGATACCATTTCTGGTAGGTCTCGTTGTCGATGAGCGTGCGGCTCCTGGCGGACTTCAGAACCGGATAGGTCTTCGTGGACATGAAATTCCTCCCTCGATGCACTCGATGCAAACGCGCGGGGGCCGTCTCCTGCGGCCGCGCAAGTCTCGCCCATACATATCAGGTCAAACCCTTCCGGCAATTAGACGAAGGTCATTTGCCTTGCGGAGAATTGCATTTCTTGCGACGCGGCGTTATAGAGGGCGCAATTCCCGGAAATTAGAGTGGTTAACATTCCACGGCCCGCGACACCGGCGCGGACGGACAAGAGGACTATATCCATGGCTCAACAGCTGCTCATGCCAAAGGCGACCGCCGTCTGGCTGGTCGACAACACGGCGCTCTCGTTCGACCAGATCGCACAGTTCTGCAAGCTGCATCCGCTCGAGGTCAAGGCCATCGCGGACGGCGAATCGGCGCAGGGCATCAAGGGTCTCGACCCGATCGCCACCGGCCAGCTCTCCCGCGAGGAGATCGCCCGCGCCGAGGCGAACCCCGCCCACAAGCTGAAACTCTCCGAACCGAAGGTGCGCGTGCCGGAATCCAAGCGCAAGGGCCCGCGCTACACGCCGGTCTCCAAGCGCCAGGACCGCCCCAACGCCATCCTCTGGCTGGTGCGCAACCATCCGGAGCTGAAGGACGCGCAGATCTCCCGCCTCGTCGGCACCACCAAGTCGACGATCGAGCAGATCCGCGAGCGCACCCACTGGAACTCGGCCAACCTGACGCCGATGGACCCCGTCACGCTCGGCCTCTGCTCGCAGATCGACCTCGACCTCGAGGTGGAACGCGCCTCGAAGGGCCGCCCGCTGCCGACGGCGGCGGAAGTCGGCGCCACGCTCGAATCCGCGCAGGAAACGGAAAAGCTGCCCTACAGCGACCGCGAGGAGGAGAAGGAGATCGACGCCGACGCCGTCTTCGCCAAGCTGAAGTCGCTGAAGTCCTCCTCCCCCGACGAGGACGAGGAGGACGACCGGTTCTGAGACCGGCCGGCCCATCCCTTCACAAAAAACCCGGCCGCCATCCGCGGCCGGGTTTTTTCATGCGCCGATGCCCCGGGTCTGGAGCGCGGCGGCGATCTCGTCGAGGATCGACGGATCGTCGATGGTGGCGGGCATCTTCCACGGCTCGTGGTCGGCGATCTTCTGCATCGTCCCGCGCAGGATTTTTCCCGAGCGCGTCTTCGGCAGGCGCTTCACGCAGATCACCGTCTTGAAGGCCGCGACCGGGCCGATGCGGTCACGCACCAGCCCCACCACCTCGCGCTCGATCACCGATGATTCACGTGAAACACCGCTGTTGAGCACGAGGAAGCCCGCCGGGATCTGCCCCTTCACCGTGTCGGCGACGCCGATCACCGCGCATTCGGCGACGTCCGGATGGCTGGCGCAGACCTCCTCCATCGCCCCCGTGGAGAGGCGGTGGCCGGCGACGTTGATGATGTCGTCGGTGCGCGACATGATGAAGACGTAGCCGTCCTCGTCGACATAGCCGGCGTCGGCCGTCTTGTAGTAACCGGGAAACTCGTCGAGGCAGGCGGCGCGGAAGCGGGCGTCGGCATTCCAGAAGGTCGGCAGGCAGCCCGGGGGCAGCGGCAGCTTCAGCGCGATGTTGCCGAGCGTGCCGGGCGGCACCTCGTGGCCGGCATCGTCCAGCACGTGCAGCTCGTAGCCGGGCATCGGCACGGTCGGCGAGCCGTGCTTGACGGGAAGCTGGCCGAGGCCGAGCGGATTGCCGGCGATGGTCCAGCCCGTCTCCGTCTGCCACCAGTGATCGATGACCGGCACGCCGAGCACCCTTTCCGCCCATTGCACCGTGTCCGGATCGGCCCGCTCGCCGGCGAGGAACAGCGCCCGGAGGCTGGAGAGGTCGTAGTCCTTCACCAGCGCCCCTTCCGGGTCCTCCTTGCGGATGGCGCGGAAGGCGGTCGGCGCCGTGAAGAGCACGGAGACCTTGTATTCCTCGACGACGCGCCAGAAGGCGCCGGCATCCGGCGTGCCGACCGGCTTGCCCTCGTAGAGCACCGTGGCGCTGCCGTTGAGGAGCGGCGCGTAGACGATGTAGGAATGGCCGACGACCCAGCCGATGTCGGAGGCCGCCCAGAAGACCTCGCCGGGCGAAACGCCGTAGATCGCCCGCATCGACCAGGCGAGCGCCACCATATGGCCGCCGTTGTCGCGCAGCACGCCCTTCGGCTGGCCGGTCGTGCCGGACGTATAGAGGATGTAGAGCGGATCGGTGGCGGCGAGCGACGCGCAGGGCACCGTGCGCCCGCGCGCCGCCTCCAGCGCCGGGCCGAGATCGACGTCGCGCGCCTCGCCAAGCTCGGCCTCATGCTCCGGCCGCTGCAGCACGAGGCAATGGTCCGGCTTGTGATGCGACAGGCCGATCGCCGCGTCGAGCAGCGGCTTGTAGGCGACGATGCGGTTCGGCTCGATGCCGCAGCTCGCCGAGACGACGAGCTTCGCCTGCGAATCCTCGATGCGCGCGGCAAGCTCGTTCGCCGCGAAGCCGCCGAAGACGACGGAATGGATCGCGCCGATGCGGGCTGAGGCGAGCATCGCGAAGACCGCCTCCGGGATCATCGGCATGTAGATGACGACGCGGTCGCCCTTCTCCACGCCGTGGTCGGCGAGCACCGCCGCCATGGCGTTCACCTCGCCGAGCAGCTCGGCATAGCTGTAGCGCGCCTTCCGGCCGGTGACCGGGCTGTCGTAGATCAGCGCGGTGCGCTCGCCGTGCCCGGCCTCGACATGGCGGTCCACGCAGTTGTGACAGGTGTTGCCGCGCCCGTCCGGGAACCAGCGGCCGTAGACGCCGAGCGTCTCGTCGAAGACGGTGGCCGGATGCTCGAACCAGTCGACGCCGCGCGCCGCCTCCGTCCAGTGCGCGACGTGATCGGACCGCCAGGCCCGGTAGATTTCCCCGTAATTGCTCTGCATTGCATCCTCCCGACGGGACGGCCGAACCGGCGGCCGTCGCTCCTCGGGGTCGAAGGATAGGAGAGCGCGGGGCCGGCGAAAAGCCAGACCAAAGGGTTAGGACGATAGGGGAGGGCGCGGATGCGCCTGCCGGGACTGCTAGCGCGTGCCGAAGATCGCCGAGCCGACGCGCACGCTGGTGGCACCGAAGGCGATCGCCGTCTCGTAGTCGCCCGACATGCCCATGGAGAGCTTCTCCAGCCCCGCCCGCGCGGCGAGCTTGGCGAGCAGCGCGAAATGCGGCCCCGGGTTCTCGTCGGCCGGCGGGATGCACATCAGCCCCTCGATCGGGAGCGCGAGTTCGTCGCGGCAGAAGGCGACGAAGGCGAGCGTCCCGTCCGGCGCAATGCCGGCCTTCTGCGGCTCGAGGCCGGTGTTGACCTGGACATAGAGTCGCGGTCGCCGGCCCTGCCGCGCCATCTCGGCGGCGAGCGTCCGGGCGATCTTCTCGCGGTCCACCGTCTCGATCACGTCGAAGAGCGCCACGGCGTCGGCCGTCTTGTTCGATTGCAGCGGGCCGATCAGATGAAGCTCGATGCCGGGCGTCCCGGCGCGCAGGGCCGGCCACTTGCCCTGCGCCTCCTGCACGCGGTTCTCGCCGAAGACGCGCTGGCCGGCGGCGAGCGCCGGGCGGATCGCCTCCGCGTCGAAGGTCTTCGAGACGGCGACCAGCGTCACCGCGCCGGCAGGCCTGCCGGCCTCGCGGCTCGCCTTATCGATGCGCGCCCGCACCTCTTCGAGACGGTCCTGAAGCTCCATGGTCGTTCTCCCCGCTGTCGGTCCTGCCGGACCTAGCGAAATCCGGCCGGAAAGCCAAGCGCGAGCCCGCAAAACTTGACGCTCCGGCGGTTTCATGGTGAAGGTCAGCGCGACAACTTCGCATGGGCGCACCGCCCGCCGAGAACTTCCCCAAAAGACTTCCGGAACATCACAGACATGGCCACCGAACGCTACAATCCGCGCGATGCCGAGCCCCGCTGGCAGGCGAAATGGAACGAAGAGAACGTCTTCCTGACGAAGAACGACGACCCGCGCGAGAAGTACTACGTGCTGGAGATGTTCCCCTATCCGTCGGGCCGCATCCACATGGGCCACGTGCGCAACTACGCGATGGGCGACGTCGTCGCCCGCTACAAGCGCGCCCGCGGCTACAACGTGCTGCACCCGATGGGCTGGGACGCCTTCGGCATGCCGGCGGAGAACGCCGCCATGCAGAACAAGGTCCACCCCAAGGGCTGGACCTACCAGAACATCGAGACCATGCGCGGCCAGCTGAAATCGATGGGCCTGTCGCTCGACTGGTCGCGCGAGTTCGCCACCTGCGACGTCGAATACTATCACCGCCAGCAGCACCTCTTCCTGGACTTCCTGGAGAAGGGCCTCGTCTACCGCAAGCAGTCGAAGGTGAACTGGGACCCGGTCGACCACACCGTGCTCGCCAACGAGCAGGTGATCGACGGCCGCGGCTGGCGCTCCGGCGCGCTGGTGGAGCAGCGCGAGCTGACGCAATGGTTCTTCCGAATCACCGATTTCAGCCAGGACCTGCTCGACGCGCTCGACACGCTCGACCAGTGGCCGGAGAAGGTGCGGCTGATGCAGAAGAACTGGATCGGCCGCTCCGAGGGCATGCTGGTCCGCTGGGAGATCTCCGACGGCGCGGGCCTCACCGCCGCCAGGGACGTCACCGTCTACACGACGCGTCCCGACACGCTGTTCGGCGCCTCGTTCCTCGCGATCTCCGCCGACCATCCGCTCGCCCGCGAGGCGGCGGCGAGGAATCCGGCTATCGAAGCCTTCGCCGAGGAATGCCGGCGCGCCGGCACCTCGCTCGCCGCCCTCGAGACGGCCGAGAAGAAGGGCATGGACACCGGCATCCGCGTGCGCCATCCCTTCGACGCGGGCTGGGAACTGCCGGTCTATGTCGCCAATTTCGTGCTGATGGACTACGGCACCGGCGCGATCTTCGGCTGCCCCTCCGGCGACCAGCGCGACCTCGACTTCGCCCGCAAATACGGCCTGCCGGTCGTGCCCGTCGTCATGCCGGAGGACGGCGATGCCGCGACCTTCGCCATCGGCGACGAGGCCTATGTCTACGACGGCGTGATGATCAACTCCCGCTTCCTCGACGGGCTTTCCACCGACGCCGCTTTCGAGGCGGTGGCCGAGAAGCTGACGGCGACCATGCTCGGCGGCGCGCCGCAGGGCGAGCGCAAGGTGAACTTCCGGCTGCGCGACTGGGGCATCTCGCGCCAGCGCTACTGGGGCTGCCCGATCCCGGTCATCCATTGCGAGGCCTGCGGCGTCGTGCCGGTGCCGAAGGCCGACCTGCCGGTGAAGCTGCCCGACGACGTGACCTTCGACAAGCCGGGCAACCCGCTCGACCGGCATCCGACCTGGCGCCACGTCGCCTGCCCGGCCTGCGGCAGGGATGCCCGGCGCGAGACGGACACGATGGACACCTTCGTCGACTCCTCCTGGTATTTCGCCCGCTTCACCGCGCCCTGGGAGAACGACCCGACCGATCCGGCCGCCGCCAATGCCTGGCTGCCGGTCGACCAGTATATCGGCGGCATCGAGCACGCGATCCTGCATCTGCTCTATTCGCGCTTCTTCACCCGCGCCATGCGCGAGACCGGCCATCTCGACCTGAAGGAGCCCTTCAAGGGCCTCTTCACCCAGGGCATGGTGGTGCACGAGACCTATAGCCGCGAGACGGGCGGCAAGCGCGAATGGGTGACGCCCGCCGAGATCCGCATCGAGGAGGCGGACGGCAGGCGCCGCGCCGTGCACGTCGAATCCGGAGAAGAAATCGCGATCGGCTCGATCGAGAAGATGTCGAAGTCGAAGAAGAACGTGGTCGACCCGGACGACATCATCGCCTCCTACGGCGCCGACACGGCCCGCTTCTTCGTGCTCTCCGACTCGCCGCCGGACCGTGACGTCATCTGGTCGGAAGCCGGCGTCGAGGGCGCCCATCGCTTCGTCCAGCGCGTCTGGCGTCTCGTCTCGGAGGCCGCACCGGCGCTGACGGCGGTCGAGAGCCGGCCGGGCGCGGAAGGCGAGGCGCTGGCCGTCTCGCAGGCCGCCCACAGGACGCTGAAGGCCGTGCAGGCCGATTACGACAAGCTCGCCTTCAACAAGGCCGTGGCACGCATCTACGAGCTCGTCAACACGCTCGCCGCCCCGCTTGCGGCCGCCGCCGCCGGCAAGGCCTCGCCGGAGCTCGCCGCGGCACTGCGCGAGGCCGTCGGCATCCTGATCCGCATCGTCGCGCCGATGACGCCGCATCTCGCGGAGGAATGCTGGCGCGAGATCGGCGGCGCCGACCTCGTCGCCACCGCCGGCTGGCCGGCCTATGACGAGCGGCTTGTTGCCGAAAACGAGATCACGCTGCCGGTGCAGATCAACGGCAAGAAGCGGGCGGATTTGACAATCGCCCGCGACGCGGACCAGACTGCCGTCGAGGGCGCCGTGCTGGCGCTCGAGGCCGTGCAGGCGGCGCTCGCCGGAAAGCAGCCGAAGAAGATCATCGTCGTACCGCAGAGGATCGTGAATGTTGTTGTCTGACGGAACGGGCCGTTTTCGGCTGGCGAAGCTGGCCGGCGGACTGGCGCTTCTCGCCCTCGTCGCCGGCTGCCAGGTGCGGCCGCTCTATTCCACCGGCGGCGACACCGGGGGCAAGCTCGCCTCCGTCTCGATCTCCGAGGCGGACGACCGCGTCGAGCAGCAGGTACGCAACAGCCTGATCTTTCTCCTTGCCGGCGGCGCCGGCGAGCCGCAGACGGCGGCCTACCACCTCGACCTGAACGTCACGGTGCGCAATGTCGGCGTGCTGCTCGACATCAAGACGGACGTGCCCCGCGCCGGCCGCCTCGTCGTGACCGCCGACTACAACCTCGCCAAGATCGACACCGGCGAGACCATGGCCTCCGGCCGGCGCTCGACCGTCGCCTCGGTCGATTTCCCCGTGCAGGAATTCGCCAAGCTCAGGGCCGTGCGCGACGCCGAGAACCGCGCCGCCCGCGAGCTCGCCGAGCTGATCCGCGCCGACGTGGCCGCCGCGCTCGCGCGGCGCTGAACCGGCCATGGCCGAGATCAAGTCGCACGAATTCGACGCTTTCGTGAAGCGGCGGCCGATGCCCGTGCGCCTCCTCCTTGTCTACGGCCCCGACCGCGGCCTCGTCTCCGAGCGCGCCGTAGCACTCGCGGCCGCAAGCGGCGTCGCCCTCGACGACCCCTTCTCCGTGATCAAGCTCGACGCCGGCGACGTCGCGCAGGATGCCGGCCGGCTGATCGACGAGATGAACGCCATCGGCCTCTTCGGCGGCGACCGGCTCGTCTGGGTGCGCGGCGCGGCCAACGAGAAGGGCCTCTGCGACGCGTTCCAGCATCTCGCCGGGATGCCGCCCGGCCCGTCCACGCTGATCGTCGAGGCCGGAGACCTGAAGAAGGGCGCGGCCCTGCGCAAGCTCGCCGAATCCACGCCGCAGGCCGTGGCCATCCCCTGCTATGCCGACGACAGCCGCGCGCTCCAGAGCCTCATCGACCAGGAGCTCGCCGCCGCCGGCCTGCGCATCTCGCCGGCCGCGCGCGAGCGGCTGACGGAGACGATCGGCGGCGACCGGCTCGCCTCGCGCAACGAGCTGCAGAAGCTCGCGCTCTACTGCCGCGGCAGGGAGGTCGTCGAGGAGGCGGACGTGGAGGAGATCGTCGGCGACGCCAGCGCCATTTCCACCGACGACGCGGTGGATGCGGTCCTCCGGGGCGATCGCGAGGGCTTCCTTCATGCCATCCAGAAGATCGTCTCGTCCAGGACGCCGGTCTTCCTGGTGCTCCAGGGCTGCCTGCGCCAGTTCCAGCTCCTGGAGCTGATGCGCGCCGAGATGGACGAGAAGCGCATGCCTGCCGCACAGGCCCTGGCGACGCTCGGCCGGCACCTGCATTTCCGCCGCAAGCCCGTCGTGGAAAATGCGCTGAGAACCTGGACCGGCCCAGCCATCCGCCGCGAGACGCAGCGGCTTCAGGCGGCCATATTGCAAAGCCGCCAGCGTCCCGCGCTGGAGGACACGATCGCCATGCAGACCCTGCTGGCGACCGTCCTGCAATCCGGGCGAAAGAGCTCCTGAATCCGGCTAAGGAAACTCAGCGCCGCTCCAGCAGGCGGCAGATCTCTTCCAGCTGCTCCAGGGTCTTGTAGGCGATGCGCAGGTGGCCGCCATTGCCCTTGTGGTTGACGGTCACGTCGAGCCCGAGCACGTCGGAGAGCGTGCGCTCCAGCGCCAGCGTATCCGCATCCTTCTCCTGCGGCCGCGCCGCGCCGGCCGCATGGTCCGGATTGCCCTGCGCGCGGATGTCGTTCTGCGCCAGCCGCTCGGCATCGCGCACGGACATGCCCTTGGCGACGATGGCCCGCGCCAGCGCCACCGGATCGGAGGTCGGGATCAGCGCGCGGGCATGACCGGCCGACAGCGTGCCCGAGGCGAGCATCTCCCGGACCGGCTCGGGCAGTTTCAGGAGCCGCAGGCTGTTTGCCACGTGGCTGCGGCTCTTGCCGATGATTTCGCCGAGGTCGTTCTGCGTATAACCGTGGTCGGCGATCAGCAGCTCGTAGCCCATCGCCTCTTCCAGCGGATTGAGATCCGAGCGCTGCACGTTCTCGACGATGGCGATTTCCAGCGCCGTCCGGTCGTCCACGTCGCGGATGATCACCGGGATCTCCACCAGGCCGGCAAGCTGCGCCGCCCGCCAGCGCCGCTCGCCGGCGATGATCTCGTAGCGGTTGTCGGCGGTGGTGCGCACGACGACCGGCTGGACGATGCCGTGCTGGCGGATCGAGGACGCGAGGTCCTGGAGCTCGGACTCGTCGAAATGGCGGCGCGGGTTGCGCGGGTTGCGGCCGACGAACTCGATCGGCACCATCCGGTCCGGATTGACGGACGGCCGGCTGGAGAGATCCGCCGCCGGCAGCTGGTCCATTTCGCCGATCAGGGCGGCAAGGCCGCGGCCGAGGCGCCGCTTTGAGTTGTCTTCATTCATGACTTCTACTCACGGTACAGGGTCATGCGGCCTTGCGTTGCCGCTCGCGCTGGATCACTTCCGACGCCAGCTGAAGATAGGCCTGGCTTCCGGCGCATTTAAGGTCGTAGAGGATCGCCGGCTTCCCGTAGGACGGAGCCTCCGAGACCCGCACGTTGCGGGGGATCAGCGTGTGATAGACCTTCTCGCCGAGATGGGTTCGCACGTCGTTGACCACCTGCTGCGCCAGGTTGTTGCGCGAATCGAACATGGTCAGCACGATACCCTGGATGTCGAGATAGGGATTGACCGTGCGGCGCACCTGGTCGACCGTCTCCAGAAGCTGGCTCAGGCCCTCGAGCGCGAAGAACTCGCATTGCAGCGGCACCAGGACCGAGTGGGCGGCGGCCATCGCATTCATCGTCAGCAGGTTGAAGGACGGCGGGCAGTCCACCAGCACATAGGAATAGGCAAGCGCCTCTGCGGAGGCCAACGCACGCCGCAGCCGGAAGACGCGGTCGCTCTGCTGGGCGATCTCCATCTCGATGCCGAGCAGGTCCATCGTCGAGGGAATGATCGACAGGTTCGGCACGGCCGTTTCCAGCGCGGTTTCCGCGACCCCGTGGCTGCCGATCAGCAGGTCGTAGGAGGAAAATTCGCGGTTGCGGCGGTCGATGCCGAGGCCGGTGCTGGCATTGCCCTGCGGGTCGAGATCGACGATGAGCACGCGCTCGCCGATCGCCGCCAGCGCCGTCGCGAGGTTGATGGCCGTCGTCGTCTTGCCGACGCCACCCTTCTGGTTCGCAATGGTGATGATCCTGTTCTTCTCGCCTGCCATGGACGTCCGCCAATATCACGAGGGTCTTTGCGAAAGATTCGCAATCTCGAGCACGAACGAATCCGGCTCGACGATGCTTCGATGTTTTACCAGATCGAAACTCCAGCGACCAACCGCTTTATCGACCTCCCGCTGATAATCCCGGCCTTTGTGCAGGAAAAAGCGCAGATCGGCGTTCCGCTCGGCCCAGGGAAAGCCGAATTCGAGCAGGAGATCGAGATCGGCGAGGGCGCGCGCGGATATGGCGTCGCAATGTTCGATTACCCTGGGCGCCTCCTCGATGCGGATCGGATGGACCGAGGCGCGCGCACCGGTTTCGAGAATAGCGGTGCGCAGGAAGGCCGCCTTCTTGTTGTTGCTTTCGACCAGATGCACCCAGCCGTCGCCGGCTTCCGCCAGCAGGATGCCGGTGACGATCCCCGGAAAGCCGCCGCCGCTTCCGAGATCTACCCAGTGCCGCGGCCCCGGATGGAGGGCGTAGATCTGCGCGCTGTCGACGACGTGGCGGCGCCACAGCTCCGCAAGCGTCGACGGCGCCACCAGGTTGATCGCCCTAGCCCATTTGCGGAACAGGGCGACGAAGCCGTGCAGGCGGTCCATGGTTTCACGTGAAACACGCAGGCCGTTCAGGTCGCGGGGCAGACTCTCCATCAGTGTGCCGCCCGCACGGCATCGTCATTCTGCCCGCGCCGCAGGTGGGCGAGAAGCAGCGTCAAAGCAGCCGGCGTCATTCCGTCCACCTTGGCGGCCTGCGCCAGATTGGCTGGGCGTGCAGCCGTCAGCTTCTGGCGCAATTCGATCGAGAGCCCC
Organism: Shinella pollutisoli; assembly: GCF_024609765.1. Classification (GTDB taxonomy): domain Bacteria; phylum Pseudomonadota; class Alphaproteobacteria; order Rhizobiales; family Rhizobiaceae; genus Shinella; species Shinella pollutisoli. The sequence goes on along the minus strand of NZ_JANFDG010000003.1, from coordinate 69,270 downwards.
GGCAAGGTGAGGAAGTCGAAAGCGTCGGGAATGCGCCGCTCCTCCTCCTTCTTCGTCTCGGCGATGTCCGCCTGCTGGCGCTCCATGTAGACCGCATAGCTCGCCTCGATCTCGATCGCTTCCCGCATGCGTAGCGCGACCGCGGCCAGGGCCTCCGGCCAGATGCCGGCAAGGCGTGCATAGTCGATGTCCGGATAGGCGAGCAGATCATAGGCGCTCCGGCGGGTCCCGTCCTGATTCACCTTGATCCCGGCATGGGCGGCCTCGTTCGGCGACAGCGTCAGGGCCTTGAGCCGGCCGCGAAGCCGATCCATGTCCGCCGACCAGCGCCCGAAGCGCTCGGCGCGCGCTTCGCCGAGCAGGCCGAGCTGGAGGCCGAGCGGCGACAGGCGCATGTCGGCATTGTCGGCGCGCAGCGACAGCCGATACTCCGCGCGGGACGTGAACATCCGATAGGGCTCCGTCACGCCGCGTGACGTGAGGTCGTCGATCATCACGCCGATATAGCTCTCCGTCCGGCTGAATACATGACCGTCCCCACCGCCGGCGCGGCGCGCCGCGTTCAGGCCGGCGACGAGACCCTGCGCCGCCGCTTCCTCGTATCCCGTCGTCCCGTTGATCTGCCCGGCAAGGAAGAGACCGGCGACGCGGCGCACCTCCAGCGTGGCCGACAGCTCGCGGGGATCGACGTGATCGTACTCGATCGCATAGCCCGGCTGAAGGATCCGAACCGTCTCCAGGCCCGGAATCGTGCGGATGAACGCCGCCTGCACATCGACCGGCAGGGAGTTGGAAATGCCGTTCGGATAGACCGTGTCGTCGTCCAGACCCTCCGGCTCGAGGAAGATCTGGTGTCCGTCCCGTTCGCCGAAACGGACGATCTTGTCCTCGATCGACGGGCAATAACGCGGCCCGACGCCTTCGATCTGCCCGGAATACATGGCCGAACGGCCGATATTCTCCTCGATGATCCGGTGCGTCTCGGCCGTCGTGCGCGTGACGCCGCACTCGATCTGCGGGGTGGTGATGCGGTCCGTCATGAAGGAGAAGGGCACCGGATCCTCGTCGGCCACCTGCCGGCCGACGGCGCTCCAGTCGATCGTCCGGCCGTCCAGCCGTGCCGGCGTTCCCGTCTTGAGGCGCGCGAGCCCGAGGCCCAGCCGCTCGAACGTCGCCGAAAGACCGATCGACGGCGCTTCGCCGACGCGGCCCGCCGGAATCTTTTCGTTGCCGATATGAATAAGGCCGCGCAGGAAGGTCCCGGTCGTCACCACGACCGACCCGCACGCGATCCGGCGCCCGTCCTGCATGATCACGGCAGACACCCGGCCATCAACGATCTCGACATCGAAGGCGTCGCCCTCGATCACATCGAGATTGTCGATCGCAGCAATCTCCGCCTGCATCGCTTCCCGATAAAGCCTGCGGTCCGCCTGCGTGCGCGGCCCCCGGACGGCGGGCCCCTTGCGGCGATTGAGAAGCCGGAACTGAATCCCCGCCTTGTCGGCGACACGGCCCATGAGCCCGTCGAGGGCATCGACTTCCCGCACGAGATGGCCCTTCCCCAGACCGCCAATCGCCGGATTGCAGGACATCGTGCCGATCGTCGCGGCCTTGTGCGTGACGAGGGCCGTCCGCGCACCGAAGCGCGCCGAGGCCGCGGCCGCCTCCGTACCCGCATGCCCGCCGCCGATCACGACGACATCATAGCCAAGCCGCTCTGTCATGTCTCAGTCCACCTGTTTCACGTGAAACGCGTCATGCGACTCGCTCACGTTGCACTGTTTCACGTGAATCATTTTCCGATGCAGAATTCGGAGAAGATCACATCGAGAAGATTCTCCACGTCGACGCGCCCCGCGATACGCCCGAGGGCGTGTGCGGCGCGGCGCAGGAACTCCGCCCGGATATCCAGCCCGACATGCGCCGCATCGATCGCCTGCCCCAGATTGTCTTCCACGACGCGGAGATTGTCGAAATGCCGCTTGCGGGTCGGGAGGGCCTGGGCATTGGCCGCCGAAATGTCCGGCAGGTACGCACCGATCCTTGCAAGCAGCTCCGGAATGCCGGCACCTGTCTCGACGGAAATCATAACATCCGCCGTGCCGGCCGGCCAAGCCGATTCCTGCCGGTCTACCTTCGTGCCGACGCGGATGACCGGCCCGGTATAGACGCTTTTCACGCTATCGATCTCCGCATCCGGCCGATCGCGGAGCAAAAGCACCAGATGGGCCTCGGCGAGCGACAGATGCGTCCTGCGAATGCCCTCCCGCTCGACGAGATCCTCGGTATCCCGCAACCCGGCCGTATCGTAAAGCCGCACGGCGAAGCCATAGAGATCGAGGTCGACATGCAGCACATCGCGCGTCGTGCCCGGAACATCGGTGACGATCGCCACATCCCTCTTGGCCAAATAGTTGATAAGGCTGGATTTTCCGGCGTTCGGCGGGCCGGCGATGACGACCCGCAGCCCGTCCCGGACGATCTCGCCCGCCTGCGCGGACGAAATATGGTTAACGACGTCCTGATGCAAGAGGCGCATGTCGTCCCATATGGTTTCGGCAACGGAGCCCGGGACATCCTCCTCGTCGGCGAAATCCAGCTCGGCCTCGATCATCGCCCGCGCATGGGTCAGGCGCTTCGCCCAGGATTCGTAGAGCCTGGACAGGCCGCCGGAGGCCTGCTCCGCCGCCAGCCGGCGCTGCATCTCCGTGTCCGCGGCGACGAGATCGGCAAGCCCCTCGACGGCGACCAGATCCATCTTGCCGTTCAGGAAGGCACGGCGCGAGAACTCGCCGGCTTCGGCCGCCCGCAGGCCCGGGATCGCGTCCAGCGCCGAGAACGCCGCCCTGACCGTCGCCCGGCCCCCGTGGATCTGCAATTCGGCGGTATCCTCACCCGTGAAGGAGGCTGGCCCGGGGAAATAGAGCACCAGTCCGCGGTCTAAAGCCTCACCGTTCCGGTTGCGAATCGGAAGGAGCGTCGCGAACCGAGGCTCCGGCATGCGCCCGCACAAGGCATCGAGAACATGCTGCGTCTGCGGCCCGCTGATGCGGATGACGGCGACGCCGGAAGGCAATCCGCCGCTCGAAAGGGCATAGATCGTTTCGTCGTTCATCGTTCAACGCCACAGGTTACGGAAGCGAATCGAAAGTTCGTTTCGGAGAAGAATCGATTCGCATCAACGAAAAATGGCCCCGCCTTGCGGGCGGGACCATCGCACACCGACCTGAATGGAAACCTCAGGTGTTCATCGAATCGAAGAAGTCGCCGTTGTTCTTCGTCTGCTTGAGCTTGTCGATGAGGAATTCGATCGCGTCCGTCGTGCCCATCGGTGCAAGAATGCGGCGCAGCACGAAGATCTTCTGCAGGTCCTGGCGCGGAACGAGCAGGTCCTCCTTGCGGGTCCCCGACTTGAGGATGTCCATCGCCGGAAAGATGCGCTTGTCGGCGACCTTGCGGTCGAGGACGATCTCCGAGTTGCCGGTGCCCTTGAACTCCTCGAAGATGACCTCGTCCATGCGGCTGCCGGTGTCGATCAGCGCCGTGGCGATGATCGTCAGGGAGCCGCCTTCCTCGATGTTGCGGGCCGCACCGAAGAAGCGCTTCGGCCGCTGCAGGGCGTTGGCGTCGACGCCGCCGGTCAGCACCTTGCCGGAGGACGGCACGACCGTGTTGTAGGCGCGGCCGAGGCGGGTGATCGAATCGAGCAGGATGACGACGTCGCGGCCGTGCTCGACCAGGCGCTTCGCCTTCTCGATCACCATCTCCGCGACCTGGACGTGACGGGCGGCCGGCTCGTCGAAGGTCGAGGAGACGACCTCGCCCTTCACCGAGCGCTGCATGTCGGTCACCTCCTCGGGCCGCTCGTCGATGAGCAGCACGATCAGGTAGCATTCCGGATGGTTCGCGGTGATCGAATGGGCGATGTTCTGCAGGAGCACCGTCTTGCCGGTGCGCGGCGGCGCGACGATCAGCGCGCGCTGGCCCTTGCCGAGCGGCGCCACGAGGTCGATCACGCGCGGCGACAAGTCCTTCGAGGTCGGAACGTCGAGTTCCATCTTGAAGCGCTCGTTCGGATAGAGCGGCGTCAGGTTGTCGAAATGGACCTTGTGGCGGATCTTCTCCGGGTCGTCGAAATTGATCGTGTTGACCTTGAGCAGCGCGAAATAGCGCTCGCCCTCCTTGGGTCCCCGGATCGGCCCCTCGACCGTGTCGCCGGTCTTCAGCGAGAAGCGGCGGATCTGCGAGGGCGAGATGTAGATGTCGTCCGGGCCGGGCAGGTAATTCGCATTGGCCGAGCGCAGGAAGCCGAATCCGTCCTGCAGCACTTCCACAACACCCTCGCCGATGATCTCCACGTCCTGCGCGGCCAGCATCTTGAGGATGGCAAACATCAGTTCCTGCTTGCGCATCGTGCTCGCGTTCTCGACCTCGAGCGATTCGGCGAAAGCGAGGAGGTCGGTCGGAGTCTTGTTCTTGAGGTCTTGTAGCTTCATTTCGGCCATGAATGGTCCATGCTGGAGGTCTTCGGGATGGGAGAAGGCGTGCGGGTCAAGGACGAACTGCGCGAGGTCCGGAGCAGTCCACTGAACGAATACACATGCCACGAAAGATGAGATGCGCGGAAAATAGCGGTTCCGGCCCTGGGCCGCAAGGGGGCGTCGGAATTTCTCCTTCCTGTCGCAACGGACGGCTCAGAACGGCTTCACGACGACGATCACGACGACGAGGATCATCAGGGCCGCCGGCGCCTCGTTCCAGACGCGCCAGGCGCGGCCGCTGCGGCGGTTCTCGTCGCGGGCGAAGGCTTCGACGGCGCGGCCGTAGAACTGGTGCACGCCGGTGAGAAGCACGACGAGAAGCAGCTTCGCATGCAGCCAGCCGCCCTGGAAGCCGTAGACCGACCAGGCGAGATAGAGGCCGAGCAGCCAGGCAAGGCCCATCGCCGGCTGCATGATGACGCGGTAGAGCCGCCGCTCCATCACCTTCAGCGTTTCCGAAAGCGGCGAACCCTTCGGCGCGTCGGTGTGATAGACGAAGAGCCGCGGCAGGTAGAGCAGGCCCGCCATCCAGGAGATGACGGCGATGATGTGCAGCGCCTTCAGCCACAGATAGGGATTTTCCGGCGGAAACAGCACGACGAGGCCGGCGACGAGGGCGAAGACGGCAAGGGCGATCGCCGCGCGGATGCGCGCGCGCCGGCCCGGCGCCTCGCCCGTCTGCCGCTCGGTCATGGCCGGCCCCCGCGCACCCGGTCCACGAGCCGCGCCACGTTCTCCGGATCGGCCTGCGGCGTGATGCCGTGGCCGAGATTGAAGATCAGCGGGCCGTTGCCGAGCGCCGTGAGGATCGCGTCGACGCCCTCGTCGAGCGCCGCACCGCCGGCGACGACGCGCATCGGGTCGAGATTGCCCTGCACCGGACCGTCCTTCTGCAGCTCGGCGGCGAAGGAGAGGGGCACGGACCAGTCGAGGCCGATCGCGTCGGCCCGCGTCTCCTGGCGGTAGGTCTTCAGGAGCAGGCCGGCCCCCTTGGCGAAGGCGATGACCTTCGCGGCCGGGCGGCGCGCGCGCACCGAATCGATCATGCGCCGGACGGGACGCGCCGCGAAATCGGCAAATTCCCGCTCGCCGAGAACCCCCGCCCACGAATCGAAGATCTGCACGGCATCGGCGCCGGCATCGATCTGCGCGACGAGATAATCGGCCGAGACGTCGGCGAGGAAATCGAGGAGATAGGAGAACGTCGCCCGGTCGCGATAGGCGAAGAGCCGGGCCGGCGCCTGGTCCGGCGTGCCGTGGCCGGCGATCATGTAGGTGGCGACCGTCCAGGGCGCGCCGCAGAAGCCGAGAAGGGCGGTCTCTTCCGGAAGGGCCGCGCGGATGCGGCCGACCGTCTCGATCACCGGCCGCAGGTGGTCGGCGACCGCATCGGGCTTCAGCGCGCGAATGCCGTCGGCGTCGATCGGGTCGAGCCTCGGTCCATGGCCCTCCTCGAAGCGGACATTGCGCCTCAGCGCATCGGGGATGACGAGGATGTCGGAGAACAGGATCGCCGCGTCGAAGCCGTAGCGCCGGATCGGCTGCAGCGTCACCTCCGTCGCGAGCTCCGGCGAATAACAGAGATCGAGGAAGCCGCCCGCCTGCTCCCGCGTCCGGCGGTATTCCGGCAGGTAGCGTCCCGCCTGCCGCATCAGCCACAGGGGAGGGGGAGAAACCGTCTTGCCATTCAAAACATCGACGATCTTCCGGCTTTTCCGAGACACCGCGGAACTCTCCCAAACAATGAAAAAATCTCTTTGAAGAGGTTTCTATTTCTTAGAGTCGGTGACTATCAAGGATTAAATCCGCTCCACAGGGAACCCTTGATGCGCCGCGGCGCCCGAATCCGGAGGATGGATTCGGATGCTTTTCCAGAAGATCGGGGATCATTCGGATTCCGGCTTTCGAATCAGGAGATTACGCCGGTCTTGGAAAATGCCGTTCCTGTGGGCCGGCTGTGGATGGACGCGACACTTTGCCGTTCCGCGAGTCTTGTCCACAGCCGCGGGACAAGCGGCCGGGCGTCACCCGCCTTTGTGGATAAATCGGACGTTGTCCCCTTGCCTCGGGGCCGCCGCCGTCATTAGCTCTTGGCCGTCCCGGCCTATCAACAGGCAGCGGAGGATATTGTGGAGAGCATGAAAAACTACTTCCATCTCCATCTGATTTCGGACTCGACGGGCGAGACGCTGATCGCCGCCGGCCGGGCCGCCGCCGCCCAGTTCCAGTCCTCGCAGGCGCTGGAGCACGTCTATCCGCTGGTGCGAAACCGCAAGCAGCTGATGGCGGTGCTCGACGCCATCGACGGCGCGCCCGGCATCGTCCTCTACACGATCGTCGACCGCGAGCTCTCCGAGATCATCGACCAGCGCTGCCGGGAGATGGGGCTTCCCTGCGTCTCCGTGCTCGAGCCGATCATCGACCTCTTCCAGTCCTATCTCGGCGCGCCGTCGCGCCGCCGCGTCGGCGCGCAGCACGTGATGGACGCCGACTATTTCGCCCGCATCGACGCGCTGAATTTCACGATGGACCATGACGACGGGCAGCTGCCCGCCGATATCGACGAGGCGGACGTGATCCTCGTCGGCATCAGCCGCACCTCGAAGACGCCGACGAGCATCTATCTCGCCAATCGCGGCATCAAGACGGCCAATGTGCCCATCGTGCTCGGCGTGCCGCTGCCCGAGCGGCTGGCGCAGGCCACCCGGCCGCTGATCGTCGGGTTGATCGCCACCACCGACCGGATCTCCCAGGTGCGGGAGAACCGCATTCTCGGCCAGACCCAGGATTTCCGCGGCGACGACTACACGGACCGCGCGCAGATCGCCGAGGAGCTGAAATATGCGCGCGCGATCTGCGCGCGCAACAACTGGCCGATGATCGACGTCACCCGCCGCTCGATCGAGGAAACCGCCGCGGCAATCGTTGCCCTTCGCCCGAGGCTCCGCTAACGCGGAGGGGCACCACCGGAGATATGCATGACGACCCCCCTGATCCTCGCCTCGCAAAGCCCGTTCCGGCGCATGCTGATGGAAAATGCCGGCCTCTCCTTCGAGGCCCGACCGGCGTCGATCGACGAGCGGGCGGTGGAGGCTAGGCTCGCCACGCGCGACCCGAGCCCGCCGGAGCTTGCCGGCGAACTGGCGGCCGCCAAGGCGCTCGACGTGTCGCGGGCGGTGCCGGGCGCGCTCGTCATCGGCTCGGACCAGACGCTGTCGCTCGACGGACGCGTCTTCCACAAGCCCGGCGATATGGCGGAGGCGAAGTCGCACCTGACGGCGATGTCCGGCCGCACCCATGCGCTCAACTGCGGCATCGCGCTTGCGCGCGACGGCACCGTCCTCTGGCGCCACGTCTCCATTGCCCGGCTCACCATGCGGCCGCTGTCGGAGGCCTTCATCGATCGGCATCTGGCGCGGGTGGGCAGCAAGGTGCTGGCGAGCGTCGGCGCCTACCAGCTCGAAGGGGAGGGCGTGCAGCTCTTCGAGGCGATCGACGGCGACTATTTCACCATTCTCGGCCTGCCGCTGCTGCCGCTGCTGGCCAAACTGAGGGAGCTCGGTGCCATCGATGCATGATTCACGTGAAACATCCTTCCGCCGCGCCTTCGTCACCGGCTTTCCGGTCCGGCATTCGCGCTCGCCGCTGATCCACGGCCACTGGCTGGAAACGCTCGGAATTCCGGGCAGCTACACCCGTGAGGAAGTGGCGCCGGAAAACTTCGCCGGCTTCATCGCCGCGCTCAAGAGCGGCGAATCCGGCTTCTGCGGCGGCAACGTCACCCTCCCGCACAAGGAGGCGGCCTTCCGCCTCGCCGACAGGCCCGACGCGCTGAGCGAGGAGCTGGGCGCGGCCAACACGCTCTGGCTGGAGGACGGGCTCATCCACGCCACCAACACCGACGGCCGCGGCTTCCTCGCCAATCTCGATGCAGCCGTCCCCGGCTGGAACGGCATCGGCAGCGCCGTCATCCTCGGCGCCGGCGGGGCGAGCCGCGCCGTCATCCAGGCCGTGCGCGATCGCGGCGTCGGCGAAATCCACGTCGTCAACCGCACCGTGGCGCGGGCGCGGGAGCTCGCCGACCGGTTCGGCGCGCGGGTGCACGCCCATCCGATGGAAGCGCTCGCCGAGGTCTCGAAAGGGGCGGGGCTCTTCGTCAACACGACCTCGCTCGGCATGGACGGCGAGGCGGCGCCCGACTTCGACTTCTTGCCGCTGGCCGAAGATGCCGTCGTGACCGACATCGTCTACGTGCCGCTGGTGACGCCGATCCTGAGACAGGCGGCCAAACAGGGTTTTGCCACCGTCGACGGGCTCGGCATGCTGCTGCACCAGGCGGTGCCGGGCTTCGAGAAATGGTTCGGCGTCCGTCCGGTCGTCGACGAGACGCTGCGCCGCCTGATCCTCGCGGACATGGAGAGGCATTGATGCTGGTCGTCGGCCTCACCGGATCGATCGGCATGGGCAAGTCGACGACGGCCGAGCTGTTCCGCGAATTCGGCGTGCCGGTGCACGACGCCGACGCGACGGTGCACGATCTCTACCGCGCCGAGGCCGTGGCACCGGTGGCCGAACGCTTTCCCGAGGCGCTGCGCGACGGCGTCATCGACCGGGCCGCCCTTTCGGCGACGCTCGCGAAGAGCCCGGAGCGCTTCGCCGAGCTGGAGGCGGTCATCCACCCGCTCGTGCGCCGCCGCGAAGCGGAGTTCGTCGCGGCCGAGCGCGCGAAGGGGACGGACCTCGTCGTGCTCGACATCCCGCTCCTCTTCGAGGTCGGCGGCGAGAGCCGGATGGACAGGATCGTCGTCGTCTCCTGCGCTCCGGAGATCCAGCGCGAGCGCGTGCTGTCGCGCCCGGGCATGACGGAGGAGAAGTTCGCCCTGATCCTGTCGCGCCAGGTGCCGGATGCGGAAAAGCGCCGCCGGGCCGATTTCGTGATCGATACGGGCAGGGGACTTGAAGCGGCGCGCAAACAGGTGGAAGAGGTGATTCGACGATTGAGGGAGCCTGCGGCCGATGCGTGAAATCATCTTCGATACGGAAACGACCGGTCTCGACAACAAGCTCGACCGCGTGATCGAGATCGGCGGCGTGGAGCTGGAGAACCATTTCCCGACCGGCAGGACGCTGCATCTCTTCATCAACCCGGGCGACCGCAAGGTCCATCCGGACGCGCTCGCCGTGCACGGCATCACCGACGAGTTCCTGAAGGACCATCCGCCCTTCGCCGACGTGGTGGAGAGGATCCTCGGATTCTTCGGCGACGCCCGCTGGGTCGCCCACAACGCCACCTTCGACATGGGCTTCATCAATGCTGAGCTCGCCCGGCTCGACCTGCCTCCGGTCGCCGCCGACCGGGTGACGGACACGCTGGCGCTCGCCCGCCGCAAGCATCCGATGGGGCCGAACTCGCTCGACGCGCTCTGCCGGCGCTACGGCATCGACAATTCGCACCGCACCAAGCACGGCGCGCTGCTCGACTCCGAGCTTCTGGCCGAAGTCTATATCGAGATGATCGGCGGCCGGCAGGCGGCCCTCGGCCTCGGCACCGCGGAAGCCGGGCGCCAGACCCTGGTCGAGATGGAGGACGACGTGGTCGTACCCCTCGGCATCCGCCCGCGGCCGCTCGCCCCCCGCCTGACGGCGGAAGAGGAGGCCGCCCACCGGGCGATGGTGGAAAAGATCGGCGCCAAGGCGATCTGGGCGAAATACGGCGCCTGACGCGATCCGGAGACATGCTCGAACAAAAAACGCCCGGTCCTTTCCTTTCCGAACCGGGCGTCTTCGATTTCCAGGAACGAGTCCCTAGTTGGCGGCCGAGTTGACCTTGGCCTTGACCTGCTCCTCGGCCATGCGCTGGGCGAACATCTGCGCGAAGTCGATCGGGTCGATCATCAGCGGCGGGAAGCCGCCGTTGCGGGTGGCGTCGGCGATGATCTGCCGGGCGAAGGGGAAGAGCAGCCGGGGGCACTCGATGAAGAGAAGCGGCAGCATGTGCTCCTGCGGGAAGCCGGAGACGCGGAAGACGCCGCCATAGGCGAGCTCGGCGTTGAAGAGGACCTTGTCGCCGTCCTTGGCTTCGGCGTTCATCGAGAGCACGACGTCGAAATCGTTCTCGGCGAGCGGATTGGCGTTGACGTTGACGCTGATGTTGATCGCCGGCGCCTTGTCGCGGGCCTGGAGCGAGCGCGGCGCACCCGGGTTCTCGAAGGAGAAGTCCTTCACGTACTGCGCCAGGATGTTGAGCGAGGGGCTCGCCGCGGGCTTCTCGGTTGCTGCTGCGTCGGTGGTCATCGATTGGTCCTCGAGGGTTCCGGAAAGTGAGGCCATCTAGCATTTCGGTCCCGGCCTTACAACCCTCGGCCTCCGTCCCGCTCGTCGCGGCGGAACTCGTCCTCGCCAAGCTCGATGGTGCGTTGCGGGCCGTCGTCCGGCGGGCTGCGGCGCGGTCCGGCGGAGATGTCGACCACGACGAAATTGCGCCGGATCCGGTTCCACAGCCAGCGCCGGAACGGCGGCAGGAACAGGAGGAGACCGATGATGTCGGTGAGGAAGCCGGGGATGAGCAGGAGGAAGCCCGCGAGCACGATCATCGCCGTGTCGAGCAGCGCCCGGCCGGGCTCGTCGCCGCCCGCCGCCGCCTGGCGCAGGCGGGCGAGCGCACCGAAGCCCTGGACGCGGATCAGGACGACGCCGGCGACCGCCGAAAGCACGACGAGGCCGAGCGTCGGCCAGACGCCGATGCGCCGCCCGACGAGGATGAAGCCGGCGATTTCCGCAAGCGGCAGCAGGAGGAAGAAGAGCGGCAGAAGAAGTCTCGGCATGGCTTCCCGGGAGCGCAGGGTTTTCGGTTCTTGCGAGGCCGTGTCCGTTCACGCCATCGCCATTTGAATGATGCGCCGTTGCGGACTATATGGGAAGGACACGAAAAATAGGAACATTGGCTGCGCGGATAATGGGCTCATTCGATTTTGTAACGATTTTCTTCCTCGTGGCTGCGGTCGTCATCTTCCTGCAGCTGCGCAACGTGCTCGGACGCCGGACCGGGCATGAACGGCCGCCCTTCGATCCGTACTCGCGGCGGGAGGCTGCCGACCAGGCCGAATCGCCCGACCGCGGCAAGGTGGTGACGCTGCCGCGCCGCGACGGGACGGACGAGGAAGCAAGCCCCTACGCCTCCGTCGACGCCTTCACGCCGCCCGGCTCGCCGCTCAACGAGCAGCTGCGCGCGATCGTGCGCGCCGATCCCTCCTTCGATCCGAAGGAGTTCGTCGCTGGCGCCCGCATGGCCTACGAGATGATCGTCGTCGCCTTTGCCGACGGCGACCGCAAGACGCTGAAGAACCTGCTCTCGCGCGAGGTCTACGAAGGCTTTGACGCGGCGATCTCCGAACGCGAGGCGAAGGGCGAGGTCGTCCGCTCCACCTTCGTCGGCATCGAGAAGGCCGACATCGTCGCCGCCGAGGTCAAGGGCGACGAGGCGAACGTGACGCTGCGCATCGTCAGCCAGCTCATCTCGGCGACTTACGACAAGGCCGGCGCGCTGATCGAGGGCGACGCCGAGAGCGTGGCCGAGGTCAACGATCTGTGGACCTTCGCCCGCGACATCCGTTCCCGCGACCCGAACTGGAAGCTGATCGCCACCGAGTCGGAAGGCTGAGCGGGGCCTGAACGATGGACTACCGTCTCGTCCCGGTCGGCTTCGCGGCGCTTCCCGGCTGGGACGAGGACGATCCCTCGCCGCTGATCGCGGCGATGAAGCGCTGTCGCCGCCATGTCCGCACGGTGAAGCCCTACCGCACCGGCGCGCTCGGCGTGACGGCGCAGGAGCTTCTGGCGCTGCTCGACGCGGCGGCTGAGGCGAGGCCGGAAGGCGCAGCCGCGACCCGAGCCTTCTTCGAGGCCGAATGCGTGCCCTTCCGCATCGAGAAGGCGGACGGCTCGGCCGGCTTCGTCACCGCCTTCTACGAGCCGGAGGTGGCGGTGCGGGCCGAGCCCGACGCGGAATACCGCCATCCCTTCTACCGCCGGCCCGACGACCTGGTCGATCTCGACGACGGCAACCGTCCGGCAGGCCTCGATCCCTCCTTCGCCTTCGCCCGTCGCCTGGAGGACGGCAGCATCGCCGAATATCCGGACCGCGGCGCAATCGAGGACGGCTTCCTCGCGGGGCGCGGATTGGAAATCGCCTGGGCGCGCTCGAAGGTCGACGTCTTCTTCGCCCATGTGCAGGGTGCGGCCCGGCTCGTCCATCCCGACGGGCGCATGCAGCGGATAACCTATGCGGCCAAGTCCGGCCATCCCTTCTCGGCGATCGGCAAGCTCCTGATCGAGCGCGGCGAGATCGACGCGGCGACGGTGTCGATGGCGTCGATCCGCGACTGGCTCGCCCGCCATCCGGACGAGGCGGACGCGGTGCTCCGGCACAACCGCTCCTTCATCTTCTTCCGCGAGGCGGCGGTGGACGATCCGGCACTCGGCCCCGTCGCCGCGGCCAAGGTGCCGCTCGTCGCCGGTCGGTCGCTCGCCGTCGATCGTGCGATCCACACCTTCGGCCTGCCCTTCTTCGTGGCGAGCGACAGCCTCACGCACATGGACGGGGACAAGCCCTTCCGCCGGCTGATGCTGGCGCTCGATACCGGCACGGCGATCGTCGGCCCGGCGCGCGGCGACATCTTCACCGGCTCGGGCGATGCCGCCGGCGCGCTTGCCGGCTCCGTCCGCAACGCGGCGGATTTCTTCCTGCTCATCCCGAAGGCGGCGGCGGCGAGATACCTCCATGCCGAAGGATAAGACGCTGTCGAGCGAGGACCGCATCCTCTGGGGCAAGGTCGCCCGCTCGACGCGGGCGCTGCCGGGCCGGCTCGACGCGCTCACCGAATTCGAGGAGGCCTTCGCCGAAAAGCCGGCGGAGCCGAAGGCCGCGCCCGCCGCGGCGAAGGAGGCCGCCGGCAGGCCGTCCGGCGACATCCCCCTCGTTCTCGGCGGCAGGAAGGAGGCGCGCCACCATCCGCTCGAGCGGCCGGTCAAGCGCAAGATCGCCCGCGGCCGCCTGCCGCTCGAAGCCCGCATCGACCTGCACGGCATGATCCAGAGCGAGGCGCACGGCTTCCTGCTCGGCTTCCTCATCCATGCGCACGAGCGCGGGCTGCGCCACGTCCTCGTCATCACCGGCAAGGGCACCTCGCTCGGCAGCGACGGCGCGCTGAAGCGGGCGGTGCCGCTGTGGTTCTCGCTGCCGGAGTTCCGGCCGTTGATCTCCTCCTGGGAGCCGGCGGCGCGCAATCACGGCGGCGAGGGCGCGCTCTACGTGCGGCTCGCCCGCCAGCCGGGAGAGAAGCGATGACGACGCCCTTCGGCAAGGCCGTGCGGCACCTGCGCGCCCGCAAGGGCGTCTCGCAGAAGGAGATGGCCGCGGCGCTCGGCGTCACGCCCGCCTATCTCTCGGCGCTGGAGCACGGCAGGCGCGGCGTGCCGAGCTTCGACTTCCTGCAGCGCGTGGCGGGCTACTTCAACGTGATCTGGGACGAGGCGGAGGAACTCCTGCGCCTCGCCCGGATCTCCGACCCGCGCGTGGTGGTCGACACGGCCGGCCTGCCGCCCGAATACACCGCTTTCGCCAACCGGCTTTCGGCGGAAATCCGGGGGCTTTCGCCCGAGACCGTGCGCCGCCTCGCCGGCATTCTCGAAAAGGCGTGCAATAGCCGGGAAAAAGCGCGGTGATCCCCTGATTTCTGCCCCGATTCCCTGCCATCGGTTTGGAACTTGCCGGCAAAATCCCTATAGTCCGCCTGCTGGAAAACCGTGATTCGCCCCTTGTTTTCCGCCTTTCGCAAGAACTTTGGAAAGACCCTCTGAATGACCGACACACCCGAGACCGAAAACGGCGGCCCGGCCGAATACGGCGCAGACTCCATCAAGGTCCTGAAGGGCCTCGATGCGGTGCGCAAGCGCCCGGGCATGTACATCGGCGACACCGACGACGGCTCGGGCCTGCATCACATGGTCTACGAGGTGGTGGACAACGCCATCGACGAGGCGCTGGCGGGACATGCCGATATCGTCACCGTGACGCTGAATGCGGACGGGTCCGTCACCGTCACCGACAACGGCCGCGGCATCCCGACCGACATCCATCGCGAAGAGGGCGTCTCGGCGGCGGAGGTCATCATGACCCAGCTCCATGCCGGCGGGAAGTTCGACCAGAATTCCTACAAGGTCTCCGGCGGCCTGCACGGCGTCGGCGTGTCGGTGGTGAACGCGCTCTCCGTCAAGCTGAAGCTGAAGATCCGCCGCGGCGGCCGCATCCACGAGATGAGCTTCACCCACGGCGTCGCCGACGGCCCGCTCGCCGTCACCGGCGATTGCGGCGACGAGACGGGCACCGAGGTCACCTTCCTGCCGTCGCCCGGCACCTTCTCGAACATCGAGTTCGACTATGCGACGCTGGAGCACCGGCTGCGCGAGCTCGCCTTCCTCAATTCCGGCGTGCGCATCCTCTTGACCGACCGGCGCCACTCGGACGTGAAGCAGGACGAGATGATGTATGACGGCGGCCTCGAGGCCTTCGTCGCCTTCCTCGACCGGGCGAAGAAGCCGCTGGTGCAGAAACCCGTCTCGATCCGCGGCGAGCGCGACGGCATCACGGTGGAAGTCGCCATGTGGTGGAACGACAGCTACCACGAGAACGTCCTCTGCTTCACCAACAACATCCCGCAGCGCGACGGCGGCACGCATCTCGCCGGCTTCCGCGGCGCGCTGACCCGCCAGGTCGTCTCCTATGCGGAAAGCTCCGGCATCCTCAAGAAGGAGAAGGTCTCGCTCACCGGCGACGACTGCCGCGAGGGCCTGACGGCGGTGCTCTCGGTCAAGGTGCCGGATCCGAAATTCTCCTCGCAGACCAAGGACAAGCTCGTCTCCTCCGAGGTGCGACCGGTGGTCGAGGGCCTCGTCAACGAGGCGCTGAGCATCTGGCTGGAGGAGCATCCCGCCGAGGCGAAGACGCTGGTCGGCAAGGTCGTGGAGGCCGCCGCCGCCCGCGAGGCCGCCCGCAAGGCGCGCGAGCTGACGCGCCGCAAGGGCGCGCTCGACATCTCGTCGCTGCCCGGCAAGCTCGCCGACTGCTCCGAGCGCGATCCGGCGAAATCCGAGCTCTTCCTGGTGGAGGGCGATTCGGCCGGCGGCTCGGCCAAGCAGGGCCGCTCGCGCGAGAACCAGGCCATTCTTCCCCTGCGCGGGAAAATCCTCAACGTGGAACGCGCCCGCTTCGACAAGATGCTGTCGAGCCAGGAGATCGGCACGCTGATCACCGCGCTCGGCACCTCGATCGGCAAGGACGAGTTCAACCCGGACAAGCTGCGCTACCACAAGATCATCATCATGACGGACGCCGACGTCGACGGCGCCCATATCCGCACGCTGCTTTTGACCTTCTTCTTCCGGCAGATGCCGGAGCTGATCGAGCGCGGCCATCTCTACATCGCCCAGCCGCCGCTCTATAAGGTCTCGCGCGGCAAATCGAGCCAGTACCTCAAGGACGAGAAGGCGCTCGAGGACTACCTCATCGCCGCCGGTCTCGACGACGCGTCGCTGGCGCTCGGTTCGGGCGAGGTGCGCGCCGGCCAGGACATCCGCGAGCTGATCCAGGACGCGCTGCGCCTGCGCGCGCTCGTCGACGGCCTGCATTCGCGTTACTCCCGCTCCATTGTCGAGCAGGCGGCGATCACCGGCGCGCTCAACCTCGAGCTCAGCCACGACCGCGAGGCCTATGCGGCGAAGGCGGAGGAGGTGGCCCGCCGCCTCGACCTCATCGCCGAGGAGACGGAGCGCGGCTGGACCGGATCGGTCGCCGCCGACGGCGGCCTGAAGTTCGAGCGCATGGTGCGCGGCGTCAAGGAATTCGCCCATCTCGACATGGCGCTGATCGGCTCGTCCGATGCCCGCCATATCGACCAGCTCTCCGGCCGCCTCGCCGACATCTACGCGGTGCCGCCGAAGCTGCGCCGCAAGGACGGCGAGGTGGAGATCACCGGCCCGCGGGCGCTGCTCGACGCGGTCTTCGCCGCCGGCCGCAAGGGGCTTTCGATGCAGCGCTACAAGGGGCTGGGCGAGATGAATGCCGAGCAGCTCTGGGAAACGACGCTCGACCCGGACGTCCGCTCGCTCCTGCAGGTGCGCGTCAACGACGCCACCAATGCCGACGGCCTGTTCTCCCGCCTGATGGGCGACGAGGTGGAGCCGCGCCGCGACTTCATCCAGGAAAACGCGCTGAGCGTCGCCAACCTCGATATTTAGCCCGGCCGCCCTCTCTTCCGGATATGGCCCCTCATCCGGCCTGCCGGCCACCTTCTCCCCGCAAGCGGGGAGAAGGAGACGGGACGCACCGTTTTCCCGAACCATCGTCGTCTCGCGCGCTAGGGTGAGGGCGGGCCGAGCGCCCGGCACGATCTTCGCGGGGTCCGTCAGCCGGATCAGGGCGCGAACCGGCCCTCGGAGACGAACTCGGCGACCGGCTTGCGCCCGCTCGGGACCTCGCGCTTCATGAGGTCCTCCGGCAGGGTTTCCTTCGCCGCCAGCTTGCCGATCGCCAGGCCCGCTTCCACCCGGAAACCTTCCGGAATGCCGAGATCGGCCGTCGCCTTCGTGCGGTCGATGCCGCCCATCGCATGGGCATGGTAGCCGCTGAGCCGGGCCTGCAGGGCGAGGTAGCCCCAGGCCGCGCCGGTGTCGAAGGCGTGGGTGTAGGCCGGCCGCAGCTCGCCGCCCGCATTCGTCCGGTGGGTCTGCGAGACGATGACGGCGAGCACCGACGCATTCGGCGCCCAGCGCCGGTTGCCGTCGTCGAGCGTCGCGAGGATGCGTTCGAAGGCCTCGGTGCCGCGGTGGCCGTAGACGAAGCGCCAGGGCTGGCCGTTGGCGGCCGAGGGCGCCCAGCGCGCGGCCTCGAAGAGGGTGAGGAGCGTCTCGTGCGGCATGGCCTCGCCGGTGAAGGCGCGCGGCGACCATCGGTCGAGGAAGAGCCCGTCGACGGGATGGTCTGCGGTGCGTCCGGTATCGTGTGTCATCCTGGGTGTCCTGTTCTGTCGGTTTCCTCCAAGTAGCGATTCCCGCCCTTCGGGAAAAGAGATTCGCTCCGCTTTGTGAAAACGACGGTCTGCCGCATTGCCCGAGCGGCGGGCGAGGCAATATAACGGCACCACGACCGACAGCATCGACAATTGGGAGACCGTCCGATGAGCCTGAAAGACCCGAGCCTGCTGCGCCAGGCAGCCCTTGTGGGCACGCGCTGGATCGAAGCCGACGCTTCGACCGGGATCGCCGTGAAGAACCCGGCGACGGGAGAGCTCATCGGCCACGTGCCGAAGCTCGGCGCAAGCGAGACGAAGGAAGCGATCGACGCGGCCGCCGTCGCCCAGAAGGCCTGGGCCGCCAGGACCGCCAAGGAGCGCTCGGCGGTGCTGCGCAAGTGGTTCGAGCTGATGATCGAGAACAAGGACGATCTCGGCCGCATCCTCACCATGGAGCAGGGCAAGCCGCTGCCGGAGGCGACCGGCGAGATCGTCTACGGCGCGAGCTTCGTCGAGTGGTTCGCCGAGGAAGCCCGCCGCCTCTACGGCGACATCGTTCCCGGCCACCAGAAGGACAAGCGCATCCTGGTGATGAAGCAGCCGATCGGCGTCGTCGCGGCGATCACGCCCTGGAACTTCCCGAACGCCATGATCACCCGCAAGGCCGGCCCGGCCTTCGCCGCCGGCTGCGCAATGGTCTTGAAGCCCGCCTCGCAGACGCCCTTTTCCGCCATCGCCATCGCCGTTCTCGGCGAACGCGCGGGCCTGCCCGCCGGCCTCTTCAGCGTGATCACCGGCTCGGCCCGCGAGATCGGCGCCGAGCTGACGTCGAACCCGATCGTGCGCAAGCTCACCTTCACCGGCTCGACGGAGATCGGCGCCGAGCTCTACAGGCAGTGCGCGCCGACCATCAAGAAGCTCGGCCTCGAGCTCGGCGGCAACGCGCCCTTCATCGTCTTCGACGATGCCGATCTCGACGCCGCCGTCGAGGGCGCGCTGATCGCAAAATTCCGCAACAACGGCCAGACCTGCGTGTGCGCCAACCGCATCTACGTGCAGGACGCCGTCTACGACGCCTTCTCCGAAAAGCTCGCCGCCGCCGTCGGCAAGCTCAGGACCGGCAACGGCTTCGACGAGGGCGTGACGCTCGGCCCGCTGATCGACCAGGCGGCGCTGGAGAAGGTCGAGGAGCATGTCTCCGATGCGTTGAAGAAGGGCGGTCGCGTCGTCTCGGGCGGCAAGCGCCATGCGCTCGGCGGCACCTTCTACGAGCCGACCGTGATCGCCGACGTCACGCCCGAGATGGCCGTGGCGCGGGAAGAAACCTTCGGCCCGGTCGCGCCGCTCTTCCGCTTCACGGACGAGGACGACGTCGTCACCCAGGCCAACGACACGGAATTCGGCCTCGCCTCCTATTTCTACGCCAAGGACCTGTCGCGCGTCTTCCGCGTCGCCGAGGCGCTGGAATACGGCATGGTCGGCGTCAACACCGGCCTGATCTCGACGGCGGAAGCGCCCTTCGGCGGCGTCAAGCTCTCCGGCCTCGGCCGCGAGGGCTCGAAATACGGCATCGAGGAATTCACCGAGATGAAGTACGTCTGCCTCGGCGGCATCGGCTGATCCATGGCGGCTCCGAAGAACCCCTTCAAGGCGGCGCTCGCCGAGCGCCGCTTCCAGCTCGGCCTCTGGGTGGCGCTCGGCAGCCCCTACGTCGCGGAGATCCTGTCGGGAAGCGGCTACGACTGGCTGCTGATCGACGGCGAGCACGGACCGAACGACATGCCGCTGATCGGCGCGCAGCTCGGGGCGCTTCGCCATTCGCAAAGCCACGCCATCGTGCGCCCGCCGATGGGCGAGGCCTGGCTCATGAAGCAGCTCCTCGACCAGGGCGCGCAGACCTTCCTCATCCCCATGGTCGAATCGGCCGAGCAGGCCCGCGCGCTGGTGCGCGCCGTGCGCTATCCGCCGCACGGCATCCGCGGCGTCGGCGCCGGCCTCGGCCGGGCGAGCGATTTCAACCGCACGCCGGATTACCTCGCGACCGCCAACGCCGAGATCTGCCTGCTGGTGCAGATCGAAAGCCGGGCGGGCCTCGCCGCGCTCGACGACATCGCCGCGGTGGAGGGGGTCGACGGCCTCTTCATCGGCCCGTCCGATCTCGCCGCCGACATGGGCCTCCTCGGCAATCCGGGCGCCCCGGAGGTGCTGGCGATGATCACCGACGCCTTCCGGCGGATCGAGGCGCATGGCAAGGCGCGCGGCATCATGACGGTCTCGCTTGCGCAGGCCGAGCAGTACCGCGCGCTCGGCGCCGATTTCATGGCCATCGGCACGGATGTCGGCTGCCTCGTCGAGGCGGCGGACGGGCTGCGCCGCCGCTTCCTCGGGCTCGACCAGGCGGAACGCGGCGGCGGCTATTGATTCGCTCGCGGCGAATGCCGATAAAGACGCAAAAGCATCGACCGGAGGAGGATCGTCGCCCATGCTGAAAGGTATTCACCCGCTGCTCGGACCGGAGCTCCTGCACGCGATCCGCACCATGGGCCACGGCGACGACATCGTCATCGCCGACGCCAATTTCCCGGCGGGCTTCATGGGGCCGAAGGTGGTCCGCGCCGACGGCGTCGACGCCGTGGCGATGACCGAGGCGATCCTCGCCCACATGCCGCTCGACACCTTCGTGCCCGAAGCCGCCTGGCGCATGGAGGTGGTGGGCGATCCGACGGCGGTGCCGGAGGTCTGCGCCACCTTCCAGGAGGTCGTCCATCGCCTTGCCGGCGATTTCACGGTCCATTCGGTCGAGCGCTTCGCCTTCTACGAGATGGCGAAGAAGGCCGCCTGCATCGTGGCGACGACCGAATTCCGTCTTTACGGAAACATTATCCTGAAGAAGGGCGTTGTGCTTCCGCACGAAGTCTTCCGCGTCTAGCCCCTCCGTTCATCCCCGCGAAAGGTCTTTGCTGCACCATGGCGTCGTGACGACAGCCGTGTTCCACGATCTGTTGCCACGCAGCGAAAACATGCTAGTCTTTTCGCAATTGCGGAAACCAGAAGAAAGCGGCGCGGGCGCAGGACGTTCCCGCGTCCGGAACGGGATAACGCGGCCGATGTACTATCACCTCTATGAAATGAACCATGCGATGATGGCGCCCTGGCGGGCCGCCGCCGACCAGATGCGGCTCGCCTTCCGCAACCCGTTCAATCCGCTGGCGCACACCTATTTCGGCCGCACCGTCGCTGCGAGCATGGAGGTTCTGGAGCGCACGACGCGCCGCTACGGCAAGCCGGCCTTCGGCCTCGGCGAGACGCTGATCGACGGCAAGCCCGTCTCCGTGCACGAGAAGATCGTCTGGCAGGCGCCGTTCTGCAACCTCATCCATTTCGAGCGCTGTCTGCCGGCCGGCCACCGCCGCGATCCCAAGGTGCTGGTCGTGGCGCCGATGTCCGGCCACTACGCGACGCTGCTCCGCGGCACCGTCGAGGCGCTCCTGCCGGCGGCGGAGGTCTACATCACCGACTGGGTGGACGCGCGCATGGTGCCGGCCTCGGACGGCAGCTTCGACCTCGACGACTATATCGACTACGTCATCCAGATGATCCACACGCTCGGGCCGGACACGCATGTGATGGCGGTCTGCCAGCCGGCGGTGCCGGTTCTCGCCGCCGTCGCGCTGATGGAGGCCGACGACGATCCGCTCTCGCCCTCCACCATGACGCTGATGGGCGGACCGATCGACACGCGCATCAACCCCACCGCCGTCAACAAGCTGGCGGAGGAGAAGCCGATCGAGTGGTTCCAGGACAACGTCATCATGCCGGTGCCGTGGCCGCAGCCGGGCGTGATGCGCCTCGTCTATCCGGGATTCCTGCAGCTCTCCGGCTTCATGTCGATGAACCTCGACCGGCACGTCATCGCCCACAAGGAGTTCTTCGCGCATCTGGTGAAGAACGACGGCGACGCGGCCGAGAAGCACCGCGAGTTCTACGACGAATATCTCGCCGTCATGGATCTCACGGCCGAGTTCTACCTCCAGACCGTCGAGACGGTGTTCATGCGCCATGCCCTGCCGAAGGGCGAGATGATGCACCGCACCCGCCCGGTCGACACGACGGCGATCCGCAAGGTGGCGCTCCTGACGGTCGAAGGCGAGAACGACGACATCTCCGGCGTCGGCCAGACCCGCGCGGCGCAGACGATCTGCACCGCCATCCCCGACCAGATGCGCATGCACTATGTCCAGCCGGACGTCGGCCACTACGGCGTCTTCAACGGCTCGCGCTTCCGCAAGGAGATCGCGCCCCGCATCCTCGCCTTCATCGGCGAGCACGGCAAGACGGACAGGGCGAAGCCCCGCCCGCGCGTCATCCGCGGCGGCAAGGCCGGGGACGCGGCCTGAATTACGGACCGATTTTCGGGGTCGCTTTCAGGCACTTGCCCGAATTTGCGGGCGTTCGCCTTGAACGGCGAAACGCCGCTGCCCACATCGGAGACAACGGAGGCCAGGGTGGCCGCCGCCGATCGTGAGGAAGAAAGCACATGAACCAGTCAGCCCTGATTCGTCCGGACTGGACGCCCGCCACCATCGCGCTGATGGTGCTCGGCTTCGTGGTGTTCTGGCCGCTCGGCCTCGCCATGCTCGCCTACATCGTCTTCGGCGATCGCCTGAAGACCTTCAAGAAGGATGCCAACGAGGCCGTCGACGGCGCCTTCGCCTCCTGGCGCGGAAAATGCGGCGGCCGTCGCGGTCGTGGCCCGTCCTTCCGCAGCGCCACCGGCAACGTCGCCTTCGACGACTGGCGCGAAGCCGAGCTTGCCCGCCTCGACGAGGAACGCCGCAAGCTCGACGAGATGCGCGAGGAGTTCGACGCCTATGTCCGCGAGCTGCGCCGCGCCAAGGACCAGGAGGAGTTCGACCGCTTCATGCGCGAACGCCGCGCCGCCGGCCAGGGCGACGTCCCCGGCTTCCCGGCGACTTGACGCCCGGACAGACCGACCGCAGCATGGACCGGCGCCCCGCCACGGGCGCCGGTTTCTCTTTTCCGGCAAGGTTTCAGCCGGCGTCGAATCGGCTATGAAAGGCTCCATGTTTCCATCGTTCGGCAAGCCCCGCCGGCCCTTGAAGGCGCCGCCTCAGCCGGAGACGCGCGAGATCGAGGTCAACGGCCGCCGGATGCCGCTCGTCGTCCGGCGCGACCGGCGCGCGACGCGGCTGACGCTGCGCATCGAGCCCGGCGGCCGGGCGCTCAGGCTGACCGTGCCGGTGCGCCTGCCCGAGCGCGAGATCCGCGACTTCCTCGACCGCCATCAGGGCTGGCTGATGACCCGGCTCGCCCGCTTCCGCACCAGCAATGCGCTCGTCGACGGCGGCTACGTCATGCTGCGCGGCGTCTCGCACCGCATCGAGGCGACCGGCCGGCTGCGCGGCCTGACGGAAGCGCTCGTCGTCGACGGCGAGGCCGTGCTGCGGGTCGGCGGCATGGAGGAGAGCCTGCCGCGCCGCATCGCCGATTTCCTGAAAAAGGAGGCGCGCATCGAGCTCGAACGGCTCGTCGCCGTCCATGCCGGGCGGATCGGCAGGCGGGCGAAGTCGCTGACGCTGCGCGACACGCGCAGCCGCTGGGGTTCCTGCTCGGCCGACGGCGCGCTCAGCTTCTCCTGGCGCATCGCCATGGCGCCGCCCGCCGTCATCGACTATCTCGCCGCCCACGAGGTGGCGCATCTTCGCGAGATGAACCACGGCCCGGCCTTCTGGGCGCTCTGCGGCGAGCTCTGCCCCGGCATGGACGAGGCGAAGCGCTGGCTGAAGCGCAACGGCAGCCTCCTGCACGCCGTCGATTTCGCCTGAGGCTCGACTCTTCCGGTGATTCGTGCGAGTCCCGTGCCCCATGGAGCGTAGCATGACACTCGACATCAAGATCTGCGGGCTGAAGACCGAAGAGGCCGTCGACCGGGCCGTGGCCCTCGGCGCGACCCATGTCGGCTTCATCTTCTTTGCCAAAAGCCCGCGCAACGTCGATCCCGCCGATGCCGGCCGGCTGGCGGATCGTGTGCGCGGCAAGGCGAGGATCGTCGCGGTGACGGTCGATGCCGACAACGACGACCTCGACGAGATCGTGGCCCTACTGTCGCCCGACATCCTGCAGCTGCACGGCGGCGAGAGCCCGGAGCGCGTGCTGACCGTCAAGGCGGTCTACGGCCTGCCGGCGATGAAGGCCTTTTCGGTGCGCGAGGCCGACGACCTGAAGAAGATCGAGCCCTATCTCGGCATCGCCGACCGCTTCCTCTTCGACGCCAAGCCGCCGGCGGGCTCCGAGCTTCCCGGCGGCAACGGCGTCGCCTTCGACTGGCGGCTGATGCATTCGCTTGACGGCGGCGTCGATTACATGCTTTCGGGAGGGTTGAACAGGGACAACGTCGCCGAGGCCCTGGCGGTCACCGGCGCGCCGGGCATCGATGTCAGCTCGGGCGTCGAGTCCCGGCCGGGCGTCAAGGACCTCGGCCTGATGGACGATTTTTTTGCAGCGGTGCGGACGGCGCAAGGCGACATCGCGCACGCGAGGAGAGGCATGTGAACCAGTCACCGAACCTGAATTCGTTCCGCGAGGGACCCGACGAGGAGGGCCGCTTCGGCATCTTCGGCGGCCGTTTCGTCGCCGAGACGCTGATGCCGCTCATCCTCGACCTGCAGGAGAAGTGGAACGCGGCCAAGACCGACCCGGCCTTCCAGGCCGAGCTCCAGAACCTCAACACCCATTACACCGGCCGCCCCAGCCCGCTCTATTTCGCCGAGCGGCTGACGGAGGAGCTCGGCGGCGCGAAGATCTATTTCAAGCGCGACGAGCTCAACCACACCGGCTCGCACAAGATCAACAACTGCCTCGGCCAGATCCTGCTGGCAAAGCGCATGGGCAAGACCCGCATCATCGCCGAGACCGGTGCCGGCCAGCACGGCGTCGCCTCCGCGACGGTCGCCGCCCGCTTCGGCCTGCCCTGCGTCGTCTACATGGGCGCGACCGACGTCGAGCGCCAGGCGCCGAACGTCTTCCGCATGAAGCTCCTCGGCGCCGAGGTGAAGCCCGTCACGGCCGGCCACGGCACGCTGAAGGACGCCATGAACGAGGCGCTGCGCGACTGGGTGACCAACGTCGACGACACCTATTACATGATCGGCACCGCCGCGGGCCCGCATCCCTATCCGGAGATGGTGCGCGAGTTCCAGTCGGTGATCGGCAAGGAGGCGAAGGAGCAGATCCTCGCCGCCGAAGGGCGGCTGCCCGACCTGATCGTCGCCGCCGTCGGCGGCGGCTCGAACGCCATCGGCCTGTTCCACCCCTTCCTCGACGACAAGGGCGTGAAGATCGTCGGCGTGGAAGCCGGCGGCAAGGGGCTCGACGGCGAGGAGCACTGTGCCTCGCTCACGGCCGGCTCGCCCGGCGTGCTGCACGGCAACCGCACCTATCTGCTGCAGGACGGCGACGGCCAGATCAAGGAAGGCCATTCGATCTCCGCCGGCCTCGACTATCCGGGCATCGGTCCGGAACATTCGTGGCTGAAGGACATGGGCCGCGTCGAATATGTGCCGATCATGGACGAAGAGGCGCTCGCCGCCTTCCAGCTCTTGACCCGCGTCGAGGGCATCATCCCGGCGCTGGAGCCGAGCCATGCGCTCGCCGAGGTCGTCAAGCGTGCGCCGAAGATGGGCAAGGACGAGATCGTCGTCATGAACCTCTGCGGCCGCGGCGACAAGGATATCTTCACCGTCGGCAAGATCCTGGGCATGGAACTGTGAGATGGGAGCTTTGAGATGACCGCACGCATGGACAAACGCTTCGCGGATCTCGCCGCGCAAGGCCGCCCGGCACTCGTCACCTATTTCATGGCCGGCGACCCGGACTATGCGAGCTCGCTGGAGATCATGACGGCGCTGCCCAAGGCCGGCGCCGACGTCATCGAGCTCGGCATGCCCTTCTCCGACCCGATGGCCGACGGCCCGGCGATCCAGATGGCCGGCCAGCGCGCGCTGAAGGGCGGGCAGACGCTGGCCAAGACCCTGCAGATGGCCCGCGACTTCCGCCGCACCGACGACGCCACGCCGATCGTGCTGATGGGCTACTACAACCCGATCTACATCTACGGCGTCGACCGCTTCCTGGACGATGCGATCTCCGCCGGCATCGACGGCCTGATCGTCGTCGACCTGCCGCCGGAGATGGACGACGAGCTGTGCCTGCCGGCCGTCGCCAAGGGCGTCAACTTCATCCGGCTCGCCACGCCCACCACGGACGACAAGCGCCTGCCGACGGTCCTGCGCAACACCTCCGGCTTCGTCTATTACGTGTCGATGAACGGCATCACCGGCTCGGCGCTGCCCGATCCGTCGCTGATCTCCGGCGCGGTCGGCCGCATCAAGGCGCATACGCGCCTGCCGGTCTGCGTCGGCTTCGGCGTCAAGACGGCCGAGCATGCGCGCGCCATCGGCGCCTCGGCGGACGGCGTCGTCGTCGGCACGGCCATCGTCAACCAGATCGCCTCCAGCCTGACCGAGGACGGCAAGGCGAGTGCCGCCACCGTCGCCGGCGTCGAGACGCTGGTGATGAGCCTCGCCTCGGGCGTGCGCGCCGCGCGCCTTGCGGCGGCGGAATAGAATACCCAGATTTGGGGCGGACAATCGGAGTTTAGCACGTGAACTGGATCACCAATTACGTTCGGCCGAAGATCAACTCGATGCTCGGCCGCAGGGAAGTTCCGGAGAACCTCTGGATAAAGTGCCCCGAGACCGGCGAGATGGTGTTCCACCGCGATCTCGAGGAGAACAAGTGGGTCATCCCCGCCTCCGGCTATCACATGAAGATGCCGGCCAAGGCGCGGCTCCGGGACCTGTTCGACGAGGGCGTCTACGAGCAGCTGCCGCAGCCGAAGGTGGCGCAGGACCCGCTGAAGTTCCGCGATTCCAAGAAATACACCGACCGCCTGCGCGACAGCCGCGCCAAGACCGAGCTGGAGGACACGATCCTCGCCGGCGTCGGCCGCGTGCGCGGCGTCAAGCTGGTCGCCGTCGTCCATGAATTCGCCTTCATGGGCGGCTCGCTCGGCATTGCCGCGGGCGAGGCCATCATCAAGGCCTTCGAGCGGGCGATCGCCGAAAAGTGCCCGCTCGTCATGTTCCCCGCCTCGGGCGGCGCGCGCATGCAGGAGGGCATCCTCTCGCTGATGCAGCTTCCCCGCACCACGGTCGCGGTGGAGATGCTGAAGGAAGCGGGCCTGCCCTATATCGTCGTGCTGACCAACCCGACGACCGGCGGCGTGACCGCCTCCTACGCCATGCTCGGCGACGTGCATCTGGCCGAGCCCGGCGCGGAGATCTGCTTTGCCGGCAAGCGGGTGATCGAGCAGACGATCCGCGAGAAGCTGCCGGAAGGCTTCCAGACCTCGGAATACCTGCTGGAGCACGGCATGGTCGACATGGTGGTGAAGCGCCACGACATTCCCGACACGCTCGCCCGGCTCCTGAAGATCCTGACGAAGCAGCCCGCCGCCAGGCCGCAGAAGGCGATCACCAACGGCGCCCTGCCGGCCGTCGCCGAAGCATGAGCGAGGCCGCGCGGGAGATCGAGGCGCTTCTCGGTCTCCACCCCAAGGGCTTCGACCTGTCGCTCGACCGCATCGCGCGGCTGCTTTCCACCCTGGGAGACCCCCACCTCCGCCTGCCGCCGGTGATCCATGCCGCCGGCACCAACGGCAAGGGCTCCGTCTCCGCCTTCTGCCGGTCGATCCTGGAAGCGGAAGGCCTTTCCGTCCACGTCCACACCTCGCCGCATCTCGTCAACTGGCACGAGCGCTACCGGCTCGGCGTCGAAGGCGGGCGCGGCCGGCTGGTGGAGGACGGCGTGCTGGCCGATGCCGTGCGCCGGGTCGCCGCCGCCAATGGCGGCCAGATGATCACGGTCTTCGAGATCCTGACCGCCGTCACCTTCCTGCTCTTCTCCGAGCATCCGGCGGATGTGGCGATCCTGGAGGTCGGCCTCGGCGGCCGCTTCGACGCCACCAACGTCATCCCGCGCCCGGCCGTCTCCGTGATCATGCCGGTCTCGCTCGACCACCAGGCCTATCTCGGCGACCGGGTCGAGCTGATCGCGGCGGAGAAGGCCGGCATCATGAAGCGCGGCGCGCCCGTCGTCGTCGGCTACCAGCCGGAGGCGGCCGCCCGCGACGTGCTGGTCGCGACGGCCGAGCGGCTGGGTTGCCCGCACAGCGTCTACGGCCAGGATTTCTTCGCCTACGAGGAGCACGGCCGCCTCGTCTACCAGGACGAGACCGGCCTTGCCGACCTGCCGCTGCCGCGCCTGCCGGGCCGGCATCAATATGCCAATGCCGCCGCCGCCATCCGCGCCGTCAAGGCGGCGGGCTTTACGGTCGGCGACCGGGCGCTGGAACGGGGGCTGACTGAGGTCGAGTGGCCGGGCCGGCTGCAGCGGCTGACGGACGGGACGCTCGCGCGCCTTGCGCCGGAGGGGAGCGAGATCTGGGTCGACGGCGGCCACAACCCCGGTGCCGGCCAGGTGATCGCCGAGACGATGACGAGCTTCGAGGAGCGCGATCCGCGCCCGCTCTTCCTCGTCACCGGCATGATCAACACCAAGGACCCGGTCGGCTATTTCGAGCCGTTCCGCGGCCTTGCCGAGCGCGTCTTCACCGTGCCGATCCGCGGCTCCGACGCCGGCCTCGACCCGGTGGCGCTGGCGACCGACGCCGCCCGCGCCGGCCTTGCCGCCGAACCGCTCTCGACCGTCGCCGATGCGCTCGCTGCGATCGGCCGCATCACGACGCGCCCGCGCATCCTGATCGGCGGGTCGCTCTATCTCGTCGGCGACGTGCTCGCCGACAACGGCACGCCGCCCGCCTGAAACGAAAAAGCCCGGCGCGAGGCCGGGCTTCGTCCGTTTTCCGTGAGACCGCGTCAGGCGGCGCTGGAAATCCAGGAGGACAGCGCCGTCTTCGGGGCGGCACCCACCTTGATGTCGGCCACTTCGCCGCCCTTGAAGAGCGCAAGCGTCGGGATCGAGCGGACGCCGAACTGGGCGGCGAGCTCCGGATTCTCGTCGATGTTGAGCTTGGCGACCTTCACCTTGCCGGCGAGCTCGGCCGAGATCTCTTCCAGAGCCGGCGCGATCATCTTGCACGGGCCGCACCATTCCGCCCAGAAGTCCACGACCACCGGCTCGGCGGAATTCAGCACTTCGGCCTGGAAATTGGACTTGTCGACTTTGACGGTAGCCATGGGGCTCTCCTGATGGTGAACGTTGCTCAAGATGTGATGCATGAGGCCGCGGGGTTCAAGGGGCGGCGCGGATGTTTGCGGCCGGTATCTCACTTTGTGCCCAGTTCGGCAAGGCTCGCGTCGAGCAGCCCGCCGTCGAGCCACCAGACCGTCGGGCCCTCCGTGTAGATCAGGCCGCAACGGATATCGCGGGCCGGATAGAGCGGCCGCAGGATCTCGCGGTAGATCGCAAGCTGCGCCCTGTGCTCGAAGGGAATGTCCGCCGGGGTGGAGGGCGGCACGCGGTTGGTCTTGAAATCGACGATCTCGACGGTC
The DNA here is from genome assembly GCF_024609765.1 of Shinella pollutisoli. Taxonomy (GTDB): domain Bacteria; phylum Pseudomonadota; class Alphaproteobacteria; order Rhizobiales; family Rhizobiaceae; genus Shinella; species Shinella pollutisoli. The sequence goes on along the minus strand of NZ_JANFDG010000003.1, from coordinate 40,065 downwards.
TCCGCGCCGACCGCCATCCGGTCGACCCGGCCCGAGACGGCATAGTCGCGGCCGCCGAGCGTGAGCGTCCCCATGATCGAGACCTCCGCCCGCGCCTCCGCCGAGAAGAGCGTGGCGAGGCTGTCGTCGGCGATCACCGCGAGCGCCGCCTCGACCAGCGCGGCGCGCTCGGTCTCCGGCCAGCCGCCGGCCGCCCGTTCCAGGTAGCGCCGGGCGGCCGCCGCGCGGTCGGACGGGTCGAGGGAGGGCAGCACCTGCACGAAGCGGTGCAGGATGCGCCCGCGCTCCAGCGCGTGCGCGCCGCCGGGCACGCCCTTGCGGGAAAAGAGGGCGGAGGGCACCATGAGGTCGGCGGCGTCCGTCTCGATGACGGCCGCGGCTCCCGAGGGGCTGAGCGGCCGCGGCAGCGTCGCCTGCGGCGGCAGCGGGCGGGAGAGCGCCTCCGGCAGGGGCGGCGCTTCCGCCGTCTCCGGTGCTGCCACGGGCTCCGGCTCGGCGGTCCGTGCCCCATCCTCGCGCCAGCGAAAACCCTGCCAGGTCTCGCCCGGCGTGGAGAAGGTCGCTTCGCTGCAGCGCGCGTCGCCGGCAAGCGCGCCCGCGACCATCCCGTGCCAAGTGCCCTCGTTCTCGGTCTTGCCGCGATAGCCGCAGACGACGAGCCTGTCCGCGGCCCGCGTCATCGCCACGTAGAGGAGCCGCCGGTATTCCTCCTCCGCGCCCGCGCGGATGCGCGCCGCGTCGGCCTCGGTCAGCGTGTTGGAAAGGTCCTTGAGCGGCAGCCAGGCGGGAAGGCCCTCCGGCAGGCCGGGCGCGGCGAGGAAGCGGAGCTGCGGCATGTGGCTGTGGCTGAAGGGCTTCGACCCGCCGTCGACGAGGAAGACCACCGGCGCCTCCAGCCCCTTGGCGGCGTGCACGGTCATGATGCGGATCTCGCCGCGCGCCTTGTCCTGCTCGCGCTTGACGGTCGGCGCCTCCAGCTCCAGCGTCGAGACGAAGGCCTGCAGGCCCGGCAGGCCGTTCTCCTCCTGGTCGAGCGCGAAGGTCAGGAACTCGTCGATGATCTCGCCGGCCTCGCTGCCGAGCCGGGCGAGGAAGGCCCGCCTGCCGCCGCCCGCCCCGAGGATGCGGGCATAGAAGTCGTGCACCGGCAGCACGCGCGCCTCGGCGATCGCGGTTTCGAGCCGGCGGACGATATCGCCGAGTGCCGCGTCTTCCTTCAGCCGCGCCCAGAGGCTCTGCCGCTCGCCGCGATAGCCGGCGAGGTCGATGAGCCGGTCGTCGTCGAGGCCGAAGAGCGGGCTTTTCAGGAGCGCCGCCAGCGACAGGTCGTCCTCCGGCAGCACGGCGAAGCGGCCGAGCGCCATCAGGTCCTGCACGGCGATGTGCTTCGTCAGCACCAGCCGGTCGGCGCCTGCCACCGGCAGCCGATGCCGCTGCTTCAGCGTCCGGGTCAGCGCGTTGACGAAGGCGTCGCGCTTGCGCACCAGCACGATGACGTCGCCGGGCTCCATCGGCCGGGCCTTGCCCTTTTCCGTCACGGTCTCTCGGCCGATCCGGCCGTGAAGCGTGTCGGCGATGCGCCGGGCGAGCACGTTGATCGGCGCCTCTTCCGCCACCGCGTCGAAGGGCGCGGTCCAGTCCTCCTCGTCGAGGCCGGGCGGGGCGGCGATCGGCTCCCAGATGTCGACGGCGCCCGGCTCCCGGCCGCGGTTGGAGGCATGCACGATGACGTTGTCGTCGGGCGTGAGGCCGCGTGCATTGGCGGGGTCGGAAAAGACCCGGTCGACGGCCGAGAGCACCTCGCGCGTCGAGCGGAAGGAGAGGAGCAGCCTGATCTGGCTGAAGGACGCCTCGGCGGCCTGCGTGCGCCGGGCGAGGACCCGGCCTTCCTCCGCAAATCGTTCCGGCCGCGCGCCCTGGAAGGAATAGATCGACTGCTTCTCGTCGCCGACGGCGAACATCGTGCGCCGGGCGGCGCGCGCCGTCTCGCCGGCGAAGAAATCGTCCGTCAGCGCGGTGACGATCTGCCATTGCCGCGGGCTCGTGTCCTGCGCCTCGTCGACGAGGATGTGGTCGATGCCCTGGTCGAGCTTGTAGTGCACCCAGGCGCTCACGCCGTCGCGGGTGAGAAGGGCCGCCGTGCGGTCGATCAGGTCGTCGAAGTCGAGCAGGCTGCGGCCGCGCTTCAAGTCCTCGTAGTCGCCGATCAGCCGCTCGGCGATGACGAGCGCCGCCGCCGTCGCCTCGTAGAGACGGAAGCGCCGGAGCCGGTCGGTGCAGGCGACGATATGCGCCTGCGCCGCCGCAAGCGCCTCTTCCAGATGCGGCGCCGCCTCCTTCACCTTCTTCGACAGGAAGGCGCGGTCGAGGTTCTTCGGCGCGCCGCCGGCGGTGAAGAAGAGATCGGCGAGTGCGGCGCGGCGCGCCTCGTCGTCCGCGAGCCGGCTTGCCGCCCTGAGGACGGCCGCCGAGGTTTTCACCGTCTCGCTGCCGAGCGTCTCGGCAAGCGACAGGTAGCCGTCGAGCACGGGGCCCTGAAGGCCGTCGAGCGGCCAGAAGGCGGCGACGATATCCGCAGCGCTTTCGTCCGCGCCGATCGCCATGCCGCGCCGGAGGACGCCGTCGACGCCGCCCGTCGCGGCGGCCGTGTCGAGGAAGGCGCGCAGCGGCCCGCGCGCGGCGACGATCTCCGAGATCAGCCGGTCGAGGCCGGTGTCGTCGGCGATGTCGAGCACGGTGGCGAAGGCGGCGGCGAGCGGGCGGTCGTCCTCGGCGGCCGTGGCGGTGAGCAGCGTGCGGCGCGCGTCGGCGAGCAGCACGGCGGCGGCGCGGTCGTCGAGCACCGAGAAATGGCCGGCGACGTTGGCCTCCAGCGGGAACTGGTGCAGCAGCGCCTCGCAGAAGGCGTGGATGGTCTGGATCTTCAGGCCGCCCGGCGTTTCCAGCGCACGGGCGAAGAGCCGGCGCGCCTCGGCGAGCTTGAGGGCGTCCGGCTGCCGGCCCTCGATCTCGGCCACCTTCTGCGAAAGCGTCTCGTCCGGCAGCGTCGCCCATTCGGCAAGCCGCTGGAAGACGCGGTTCGACATCTCCGAGGCGGCCGCCTTGGTATAGGTGAGGCAGAGGATGGCGGACGGCCGGCAGCCGGCGAGCAGCAGCCGGATGACGCGCTGCGTCAGCACATGGGTCTTGCCCGAGCCGGCATTGGCCGAGACCCAGGCGGAGCGGACGGGATCGGAGGCATCCGCCTGGCGGAGCGCGGTCCAGCCGAGCCATTCGGCGGGATCGTCGGAGAGTGGCCTGTCCTCGTCACGCATCCTCGCCCTCCCCGTTCTCCGCCGAGGCCCATTCGGCGACGCGGGCCAGATGGTCGTATTCGCCGCCCCAGGCGCGCTCCTGCTCGGGGATCAGCCGGGAGGCGAAGCCGTAGCGGCCCTCGATCAGGCCGGCGAGCAGCTTCTCCAGCTCGGTAAGCGCGTCCTCCGCCAGCATGAGCGCGGATTTGTCCTTATTGTCTACCTGCTCCGGCTTGAAGCGCTCGCCGGGCTTCAGGCGGACATAAAGAAGGTTAGCCGGCTCACGGATTCCCGCCTTGCGGAAGGCGCCGCGGCGCAGCGCCGCCGCCTCCAGCGCGAGCTGCGGGTCGAGCAGTGCACGGGCGACCTTGAGCGACGGGCTGCTGCCGGTCTTGTAGTCGATGATGTCGGCCGTGCCGTCCGGCAGGATGTCGATGCGGTCGGCCGTGCCGGTGAGCCGGATGCCGGCGGAAAGGTCGAGCGCGGCGCCGACCTCCGTCAGTACCTCGCGGATCGCCGGCCGGCGCTTCAGGTGCCAGTCCACGAAGGTGCGGGCAACGGCGGCGAAGCGCGGCCGCCAGACGGCGTCGACATGGAGCGGCAGGCCGACCGCGTCGAATTCCTCGTTAAGGATGCGGCGGACGAGCGTCAGCGGCTCGGCCGTTCCTTCCTCGCGCACGAAGCGGTCGACGATGCGGTGGTAGAGCGAGCCGCGCTCGGCCGGGCCGGGATCGAGGTTGAACGGGGCGACGGGATGGAGGCGGAGAATGTGCCGCGCGTGGATCGCGTAGGGGTCGCGGCGCAGCCGGCCGATCTCGCTGAAGGAGTATTTTCTCGGTTGCAGCTCCGCCGGCGGCTTTGGCGCGGGCTGCGTGACGGAAGGTACCGGCGGCGCGGTGTCGATGGCGGCCGCCCAGGCGATCAGGTCGCGGCCGCGCGCGCGCAGATCCGCGGCGAGCGCCGGGCCGCCGACGGCCAGCAGCCGCTGCAGCCAGCGCGAGGCGACGGTGGGGGCGGTGCCGTTGCGCAGCGCCCGGGTCAGGATCAGCTTGCGCGTGCCGGCAGCCATCTGCAGGTCGTGGCCGAGCTGGCCGATGCGCCGCTCCGGCGGCTCGAGGCCGATGTCCACCTTCATGACGCGGGAGAGGAACGCGTCGTTCCTCGTCTGCCCCGGCCAGGTGCCCTCGTTGAGCCCGCCGATCACCACCGTGTCGACGCTCTGCAGGCGCGATTCGAGTGCGCCGAAGATGAAGACGCGCGGATGGCGCATCGCCCGCGGCTTCACGCTCTCGTTCGCCGCCAGCGCCTCGATGATGTCGCACCACTGCGGCCCGTCGGCCTCGATCTGGCCGTCGGCCTCGATCACGCCCCTGAGGAGGGCGGCGAGCCCGTCGCCCGCCTCGCCCGACCACAGCGCCGCGAGATTGCCGCGCTCGTCCATTGCGACCGCTTCCAGCGCGCGGCCGGTCCGCTCGGCCCAGTCGGAAAGCGTACGCTTGGTCGTGAAGCGACGGCCGGTGCGGGCCTCGCGCACCAGCACGCCGGCAAGCGGCTCCACCGCTTCGCCCACCCGGCGCGCGAGTTTGCGGGCGAGCGCGATGCTGTCCGCCGGGATCGCCATGCGCCAGGCGGGCGGATGCCGGTCCTCCGCCTGCCGTTCCAGCGCCGCGTCGAGGAGCGGGCCGAGCGCGGCGATGTCGATCTCCGTGGTGCCGCCGCGCAGCGCGATCAGCTCCAGCGCCGCCGCACCCTCGCGCAAGGATGCGGCGTCGAGGCCGAAGCGGGCGAGGGGATGCTTGAGGAGGGCGGCGAGCGGCACCGGATCGCCCGGCCGCAGCACGGCGTCGGTGAGGAGCCGGGTGAGCGTGCCCTGCGGCGTGGAGAGGAGCGGCGTGCCGGCCGAATCGTCCGCCTCGATGCCGAAGCGGGCAAGCTCGGCCGCGACCCGCCGGGCGAGCTTGCGGTCGGGCGTGATCAGCGCCGCCTGGCTTTCCGGCCCGTCCTCCAGCGCCAGCCGCAGCGCGATGGCGATCGCCGTCGCCTCCTCGCGCTCGCCCGCGGCCTCCACCAGCGCCACGTCGCGGAAGGCCGCGTGGATGCGCTCGGCGGAGAGCTTTTCGCGCACGGCGCTCCAGCCGGCGGTGGCCTCGGCGGGCAGGAAGGCGCTGGAGAGCACCGCGGCGCGGTATTCGAGGTCCTCCGGCGGGCTCCCGAGCGTCTCCACATCGTCGCGTTCGCAGCCCATGCGGTGGAGCAGCCGGTTGAGGCCGTATTGCGGGTGGCTGCGGGCGGTGGAATCGCTGCGGCCGTCCGCGACCGCCTCCAGGCCGACGAGCCGCCAGTCGGCGTCCGTCATGACGCGGTCGAGGCCGGGCAGGACGACGGCGCCGTTCGGCAGCTTCGCCACGGCGGCGATCAGCCCGGCGGTGGCAGGAATGGAGCCGGTCGAGCCGGCGATGACGACGGGGCCGTCCGGCGGTGCGGTGCGGTGGCGCTCCGTCTCGGCGTGCAGCGTGGCGTTGCGGCGCAGCGACGGCGAGGAGCGGGCAAGCTCGGCGAGCCGCGCCGGCCAGAATTCGTGCGCGACCTTCAGGAACTCGGCGGTGAGCTGCCACCACAGCGCATGGCCGGACGTGCCGAGCCGGTCGAGCGCCGTCCAGTCGAGCGCCTCCGTCTCCATCGCGTCGATGATCTCGGCGAGGTTGCGGGCGAGCCAGATCGCGTCGGCGGGGCTCGCCGGCGCCACCAGCGGGCTCTCGGCATGGACGGCGGCGATCGCCGCCGGCAGCCGGTTGCGCCAGGCGAGCACCAGCCGGGCGAGCTCGATCAGCCGCACGGGGCCGGAGAGCGGCTCGGCCATGTCGAGGAGGGCGGGCGCGGCCTCGTCGAAGAAGCCGCTGTCGTCGTCGGTCTCGCCGAGCGGGCGGATGACCGGCAGGATCGCCGAGCGGCCGCCGAGGAGGTCGACGAACTGCGAGCGCAGCACGCGGGCGGACCGGCGGGTCGGCACGTAGATGGTGGCGTCGGCGAGCGCCAGCGGGCGCGCCGGATCGTAGGAAAAGCCCGGGACGAGGCGGCCGTCGAGCAGCGCCTCGGCGACCGTCTTGAGGAAGGGCAGGCTCGCCGGGATCGAATAGACGCGCCCGCCCCGCCGCGCCGTCACGCTGCGATCCTCGCCACGGCGGCTTCGGCCGCGCCGATCGCCTCCGGCGTGCCGACGGTGATCCAGTGGCCTTCCAGCATCAGGCCGAACAGCCGGCCGGCGGCGATCGCCCGGTCGAAATAGATGTTGAGGTTGAAGGGCTCGGCCGGTGCGTCGTCGAGCAGCGCCGGCATCAGGGCGAGCGCGCCGGCATAGACGACGGGCGTGCCCGCGCCCTCGCGGTAGCGCGAGAGCCGGCCGTCGGCATCCATGGAAAAGTCGTTGCGGCCGTTGTGGCCGGTCGTGTCCTCGAGCCGCACGCAGAGCATGGCGATGTCCATGCGCTCCGGGTCGAAGGCCTCGGCGAGGCGCTGGAGGTTCGTCGGCCTGCCGGGTCTCTCGCCGATCCAGAAGAGGTCGGCGTTCATCACCAGGACCGGACCGCGGCCGAGGCGTTTCAACCCTTTCGCCAGCCCGCCGCCGGAATCCAGCAGCTGCTCCGTCTCGTCGGAGACCAGGATCTCCGGCTTTTGGCGCGCGGAAAGGTGGGCGATCATTTGCTCGGCGAAATGGTGGACGTTGACGACGGCGCGCTTCACGCCGGCCGCCGCCAGCGCGTCGAGCCCGTAGTCGATCATCGGCTTGCCGGCGATCGGCACGAGCGGCTTCGGCATCCTGTCGGTGATCGGCCTCAGCCGCGTTCCGAGGCCGGCGGCCAGCACCATGGCGTCTTCGATTGTCATTCCCGTCCCGCGATCATGATTCGGTCGCGAGGATTCCAGCCTTTCCGCACCAGTCGCGCAAGGGGGAGAGATCGGGATGGGAGAGCGCCCGGTCGAGATTGCTGAGCGTGCGCGGCATGTGGCGCATGTAGGCCGGCTTGCCGTCGCGCCGCATCAGCCGCACCCAGATGCCGACGAGCTTGCAGTTGCGCTGCGCCGCCATGATGTGCCAGTCGCGCAGGAAGCGGTCGCGATCGAAGCCGGGACTGTTTTCTTCGCGCAGCGCCAGATAGCGGGCGAGCACGTCGTCGGTAAGGCCGGCCGGCATGTCGACGCGGGCGTCCTGTGCGAGCGAGGCGACGTCGTAGGCCGTCGGGCCGATCATCGCATCCTGGAAATCGATGAGGCCGACGCGGCCGATCCCTGTCGCCTGCGCCTGCCAGAGGATGTTCGGCGAATGGAAGTCGCGGAGCAGCAGGTTGCGCTCGCCGTCGGCGAGCGTTTCGATCAGCCCGTCCCAGATCGCGACATAGGCCCGCCGCTTCGCCTCGGGCAGCGGCGCGCCGCGCTTCCAGGGGACATACCAGTCGGCAAGCAGGCTCACCTCGATCTGCATCGCGTCGCGGTCGAAGTCCGGCACGCGGTGGACGATGTCGCCGGTGACGGGAAGATCGCGTGCGAAGGGTTGCGCGTGCAGGCGGGCGAGGCATGCGGCGCTTTCGAGGTAGCGCTCGGCGATCGGCCCGCCGTCGGCGTCGAGCACGCCCTCGCCGCCGAGGTCCTCGATCAGCAGTATGCCCTCGCCGATATCTGCCCGATGGATTTCTGGCGCGCGCAGGCCGCGCGCGGCGAGGTGCCGGGCGACGGCGATGAAGGGGCGGACGTCCTCGGCGATATGGGCGATCTGCTGGTAGTACTTGCCGTCGGCGAGGATCGGCCCCGGTGGGTGCCGCGGCGCATCCATCAGCACGAAGCGTTCGCCGCCGGCATGGACGCGCTCGTAGGCGCGCACGGAGGCGTCGCCCGTCAGGTGCCGCCGCGCCGCATTTCCATAGCCGGCTTCGTCGAGGAAGCGGCGGATGGCGAGCGTGCGGCGGATGCGGGCGAGCGACGCCTCGGGTGCCGCGATCTCGACGCGCCGGCCGGCGCCCTCGTGCAGGAAGCGGAGCGTGATGCCGTCCTCGGGCAGCGCCCCTTCGCCCTTCTCCGGCCATTCGACCAGGCAGACGCCGTCGGAAAGCGCCTCGTCGAAGCCGAGCTCGTCGATCTCGGCGGCGTCGGCGATGCGGTAGAGGTCGAAATGGGCAACGGGGAGCCGGAGCGCGTAGGTCTGGACGAGCGTGAAGGTCGGGCTCGGCACCTCCAGCCCGGCGTCGTCGGCGACGGCGCGGATCAGGGCGCGGGCGAAGGTCGATTTCCCGGCGCCGAGATCGCCGGAAAGCGCCAGATAGTCGCCGCGTTTCAGCGCCAGCGCCATGTCCTCGCCGAAGCGGATCGTCGCGGCCTCGTCGGCGAGGAAAAGCGTTTCCCCGGGCATCCGCGCCCTATTCCGCCGCCGCGACCGCCGGCATCGCCGCGGTCGGAATGCGGCAGGTCACGTCCGTGCCCTCGCCCTCGCGGCTGTCGATGGTGACGGTGCCGTTGTGCAGGCTGACGAAGCTCTCGACGATCGAGAGGCCGAGGCCGGCGCCGCTGTGGCGGCCGTGGCTCTCGAAGCGGCCGAACACGGTCTTCAGCACGTCCTGCGGAATGCCGGGGCCGGCGTCGGAGACGGTGAAGACGAAGTCGGTGCCCTCGCGCCGGCAGGCGAGGCGGATCGAGGAGCCCTCGGGGGCGAAGTTGGCCGCGTTGCTGAGCAGCTTGACGAGGATCTGCTTGAGGCGCTGCGGGTCGGCGACGATGGTGCCGAGCGCGTCGGGCGCGACGATCTCCAGCGTCAGCCGGCCTTCCTGCAGCCGGTCGGAGAACTGCAGCGCGACGTCGTCGACGAGGTCGGTCAGGTTGATCTCGCTGTAGTCGAGCTCCATGATGCCGGCGTCGACGGTGGCAAGGTCGAGGATGTCGTTGACGATGGTCAGCAGCACCGCCGAGGACGTGGCGATATGGTCGACATATTCGGCCTGCCGCTCGGTGAGGTCGCCCATGGTCGGCGTCTTCAGGAGCTCGGCGAAGCCGATGATGTTGGTGAGCGGCGAGCGCAGCTCGTAGGAGACGTGCTGGACGAAGTCGTTCTTCAGCGCATCGGCCTTGCGCAGGGCCTCGTTCTTCTCGGTGAGCGCGCGGCTGACGCGCACGCTGTCGGTGATGTTGACGAAGGTGAGCATCGTCTGCGCGTTGGAAAGCGGGATGACCGCGAAGTCGAGCACCAGCCCGGTGCGAAGCTCCAGCACGCCCTGGCAGGACGGGCGCTCGTCGTCGAAGCTGGTGATGATATGGGCGAAGCGCTTCCAGCCGTCCGGCTTGTCGTAGGAAGCCGCGCAGGCCTGCTCGATGGCGCGGATGTGGGTGCCGGGCTTCGCCTCATCCTCGGTGATGCCCCAGAGCGCCCGGAAGGCGGGGTTGGAAAGGCGGATGCGCCCGTCCGGGCTGAACACCGCGACCCCTTCGGCGAGATGGTCGATCGTCTCGTCCTGCACCTGCACCAGCGTGTTGTAGCGGGCCTCGAGCGCGACCTTCTCGGTCAGGTTCTCGAACACCCAGGTGGCGCCGCCCTGCGGGCGGGCGGTGGCGAAGACGCGCAGCGTCTGGCCGTTCGGCAGGTGCCAGAGGTCCGTCTGCGTGTCGATGGCGCGGTAGACGGAAAGGGCGTTCTCCTTCCACTGCCGCCAGTTGAGCTGCTCGGGCAGTTTTCCCGCCGCGCGCAGCCGGTCGAAGAGCTCGCCGTTGCCGGGCTTGGTCTCCAGGAAGGCGGTCTCCAGGCCCCAGACCTGCTGGAAGGCCTGGTTGTAGAACTGCAGACGCTGCTCGCCGTCGAAGATCGCGACGGGCGTGGCGAGATGGTCGAGCGTCTCGGCGTGGCTCTTCAGCGTGCGGGCCAGCTCCTCGCGCACCGCTTCCGCGTCGGAGACGTCGATGGCGATGCCGGCCGAGCCGGTCGGGCTCTTGGCGTCGACCACGTCGAGGAAGCCGCGGTTGCCGCGGATGACGGTCGAGACCTTGTCGCGGAACGGCGTGTCGTAGGTGCTCGCGGACCGGATCTTCTCGCGCGCAATGGTGGGAAGAAGCTCGCGGCCCTCGCTGACGGCGCGCGCGGCGTCGGCGGCCTCGACGGCCTGCGCGTAGGCGGCGTTCACCCAGGAGAGCTTGCCGCCCGCGTCGCGCTGCCAGACGGGCAGGTCGATCTGGTCGAGCAGGTTCTGCAGCGTGGCGAGCGCGGCGACGAGCCGGTCGCGTTCCAGCTTCAATTCCGCCGCCTCGGCGCGCAGGTTGTTGAGGGCGATGAAGCGCACGAAGGCCTGCCCGCCGGAGACGCGGCCCTGCGCTTCCAGCACCTCGCCGCGCGCCGTCTCGACAATGAGGTCGAAGCTCTGCGCCTGCGCGCGCAGCGTCTCGATGGCGCGCTCGATCGCCCCGGCCGATGCCGGCGTCATCCAGCGGCCGAAGGCGAGGAAATCGCGGTCGGCGGCGGGCGCGCCGGTCTCCGGCGGCAGTTCGCCCAGGAATTCCGGCTTCTGCGACAGGCCGTCCCAGACGACGATGCGCCGGTTCTTGTCGCCGATCAGCGCGTGGAGGCGGGAAACGGTGTGGCGGGCGTCGGCGAGATGGGCCTTGAGGTCGCGGTTCGTCGTCTCCGTCCGGCCGCGCAGGCGCACCGTCCAGAGCGTCGAGACCACGGCGGCCGACAGGACGCCGAGCAGCATCGAGACGGTGACGATCTCGCCGGTGGCGAGATAGGGCGCGGCCTGCGCCGGGCCCGCCGCCATGGTCAGCGCCGAGCCGGCGGCGAGCAGCGAGAAGAAGCGGCGTCGCCGCCGTCCGGCGGGGTTCGCACCGTCCGCATGCGTCGTCCCGCATCCCGGCAGCGCGTGCGCCTGCCCGGAACGGCCTCGTTCCAATTCCGCCATCATCCCCGTTCCGTCTCCGTCCAATTTGCCGCTGATCGGACATCCCCGTCCGGCGCGCCAGGTCCGCATCCGGCGCCGAATCGGGAGATTGAAGGATACTTGTTTCCCGAATCGGCGGGAAGGGACGCGCCCAAAAAAGAGGCCGCGCGCTTTGTCAAGCACGCGGCCTCCACATGTTGTGGATAAGTCGGGTAAGGATCAATACCTGTAGTGTTCCGCCTTGAACGGACCCTCACGGCCGACGCCGATATAGTCGGCCTGCTCGGAGGAAAGCTCGGTGAGCTTGGCGCCGAGCTTGGCGAGATGGAGGCGCGCGACCTTCTCGTCGAGCTGCTTCGGCAGCACGTAGACCTCGTTCTTGTAGGCCTCGCCCTTGGTGAAGAGCTCGATCTGGGCCAGCACCTGGTTGGAGAAGGAGGCCGACATCACGAAGGACGGGTGGCCGGTCGCATTGCCGAGGTTGAGGAGCCGGCCTTCCGAGAGCAGGATGATGCGGTTGCCCTTCGGGAACTCGATCATGTCGACCTGCGGCTTGATGTTGGTCCACTTGAAATTGCGCAGCGCCGCGACCTGGATCTCGTTGTCGAAGTGGCCGATGTTGCCGACGATCGCCATGTCCTTCATCGCCCGCATGTGCTCGAGGCGGATGACGTCCTTGTTGCCGGTGGTGGTGATGAAGATGTCGGCGCTGCCGGCGACGTCTTCCAGCTGCACGACCTCGAAGCCGTCCATGGCGGCCTGCAGCGCGCAGATCGGGTCGACCTCCGTGACCTTGACGCGGGCGCCGGCGCCGCTGAGCGACGCGGCCGAGCCCTTGCCGACGTCGCCGTAGCCGCAGACGACGGCGACCTTGCCGGCCATCATCACGTCGGTGCCGCGGCGGATGCCGTCGACCAGCGATTCCTTGCAGCCGTACTTGTTGTCGAACTTCGACTTGGTGACCGAGTCGTTGACGTTGATCGCCGGGAAGGGCAGCAAACCCTTCTGCTGCAGCTGGTAGAGGCGGTTGACGCCGGTGGTCGTCTCCTCGGTGACGCCCCTGATGGCGTCGCGCTGCTTCGTGAACCAGCCCGGCGAGGCGGCAAGGCGCGTCCTGATCTGCGCGAAGAGGATCTCCTCTTCCTCGGAGCCCGGCTTCGACAGCACGTCCTCGCCCGCTTCCGCGCGCGCGCCGAGCAGGATGTACATGGTGGCGTCGCCGCCGTCGTCGAGGATCATGTTGGAGAAGCCGCCGTCGGCCCACTGGAAGATCTTGTCGGTATATTGCCAGTATTCGGTGAGCGTCTCGCCCTTGACGGCATAGACCGGGATGCCGGCGGCGGCGATGGCGGCTGCGGCGTGGTCCTGGGTGGAGAAGATGTTGCAGGAGGCCCAGCGGACCTCGGCGCCGAGCGCCACCAGCGTCTCGATCAGCACGGCGGTCTGGATCGTCATGTGCAGCGAGCCGGTGATGCGCGCGCCCTTCAGCGGCTTGGAAGCGCCGAATTCCTCGCGGCAGGCCATCAGGCCCGGCATTTCCGTCTCGGCGATGGCGATTTCCTTGCGGCCGAAATCGGCAAGCCCGATGTCGGCGACGTGGTAGTCATGCGTGGTGGTCATGGGTTTCTCCAGCCGTCTGGCCTTTTCCGTTATGGCGCTCGTCTATCAGGAAAAGGCGGTCGGAGCAACCGAACATAAAGAAGTCTTTATATCCTTATGTGGCCCAGCGGGCCTACATCTCCTCGCCGAAGCGGTCGGCGACGAGCCGGTCGAGGGCGGCGAGCGCTTCCTGGGCCTGGGCGCCCGTTGCCGTCACGAGCACGCTGCAGCCGGGGCTTGCCGCCAGCATCATCAGGCCCATGATCGAGGTGCCGCCGACGGTCATGCCGTCCTTGGTGACGGTGACCTCGGCGTCGAAGCCGTCGACCGTCTGCACGAACTTGGCCGAGGCGCGGGCGTGCAGGCCGCGCTTGTTGATGATGAGAAGCTCCTTCGAGACGGTCATGGACGGCGCCGCGCCTCTACTTGCCGCTCAGCACGCGGCTTGCCACGTTGATGTACTTGCGGCCGGCCTCCGAGGCGTCGACGAGCGCCTTCTCCATGTCGTTTTCGCCGCGCACGCCGGCGAGCTTGATCAGCATGGGCAGGTTGACGCCGGCGATCACCTCGACGCCCGCGCCGGTCATCACGGAGATGGCGAGGTTGGAGGGCGTGCCGCCGAACATGTCGGTGAGGATGATGACGCCGTTGCCCTCGTCGGCGCGCTTGACGGCCTCGAGGATGTCCTGACGGCGCTGGTCCATGTCGTCCTCGGGGCCGATGCACACGGTCTCGATCGCCTTTTGCGGACCGACGACATGTTCAAGGGCGTGGCGAAATTCCTCCGCCAGCTTGCCATGGGTGACAAGCACCAGTCCGATCATATGCAGACGCTCCAGTTTCCCAGCACAGAACGGAGCCGGAATACCGCAATGCAGCAATTCCGTCCACCGTCGGGGACGCCATCTTGTCAATGAAACGCTTGAGCGCAAGCCCTAAATGGCCGATTTCGCCTTTTCACGAGCCTTTGACCGCCACCCCCGGAGGATTTCCGGATGAATCGCGACAAGAGTGGAAAAGGCGCAGCAGCCGGGAAAAAGCGGAAGCCGGGTGAGCGGAAGAAAAAGCTGCGGCAGGACCTCGGCGGTCTCCTCCTCCGGCGGCAGCCGCTCGGTGAAGGGGGGCGCAAGCGGCGCGACGGCGCGGCCGAGGACGGCCGCCTCGATCGCCGGCATGCGGACGACGCCGGCGCCGCGCACCTCCAGGAGCCCCGCGATCGTCCGCGGTGCGCGGGCGACCGCCCGCCCGCCTTCAATGGAGATCAGCACCTGGTCGTCGCTCACCAGCGCGGAGAACAGGCCGCGCAGCCGGGCCTGCTCCAGGCAATGGAGCGCGACCGCGCTCTTGCCGGCGCCCGAGCGGCCGATGAAGAGAAGGCCGGTCGTGCCGACGACGATCGCCGTGCCGTGCACGTTGGCGGGGACCGGCGTCATTCTTGACCCCCCTCTGCCCTGCCGGGCATCTCCCCCTCAAGGGGGGAGATCGGATGGAGCATCGTCCCGCCCCACTCGAACCCTGCGGTTTGAGCAAGGTTTTCGCATCTTGCCGATCTCCCCCCCAGAGGGGGAGATGCCCGGCAGGGCAGAGGGGGGTATGGCGGCGCACTGCCTTGTATTTGCGGCAACCTCGCCGTCATCATTTCCGCGGTCCCGTCACGCCGCTCGTCGGCAGCGACAGCGTGAAGCGCGCGCCGGCGACCGCACCGGTCGCCTTGTCGAGGATGTTCTCCGCCTTGAGCGTGCCGCCGTGCGCCTCGGCGATCTGGCGCGAGATGGAGAGGCCGAGGCCGGAATTCTGGCCGAAGCCTTCGCTCGCCGGGCGGTCGGTGTAGAAGCGCTCGAAGATGCGGTCGATGTCTTCCGCCTGGATGCCCGGCCCGTTGTCCTCCACCTGGACCAGGCAGCGGTCGTTCCGCCCGCGCGAAAGGCGTACGACGATCCGCCCGCCGTTCTCCGGCACGAAGGAGCGGGCATTGTCGATGAGGTTGGTGACGATCTGGCCGATGCGCAGCTCGTAGCCGGAGATCTCGAAGCGGGCCTTGGGATTGTCCCTGCGGTCGACGACGAAATCGAGGGTGACCGGCTTCTTGCGGCTGTTGACCTGGCGGGAGATGTCGATGAGGTCGCCGAGCAGCTTTTCCAGATCGACGGTGCGCGCGTCCGAGCGGGCGAGCTCCGCATCGAGGCGCGAGGCGTCGGAAATGTCGCTGATCAGCCGGTCGAGGCGGCGCACGTCGTGCTGGATGATGTCCATGAGCCGCGTCTTCGATTCGTCCGTGCGGGCGAGCGGCAGCGTCTCGACGGCGCTTCTGAGCGAGGTCAGCGGGTTCTTCAGCTCGTGGCTCACGTCGGCGGCGAAGCTCTCGATCGCGTCGATGCGGTCGTAGAGCGCCGTCGTCATCTGGCGCAGCGCCACGGACAGATTGCCGATCTCGTCCTGCCGCGAGGAGAAGTCGGGGATCTCCTCGCGCTCCTTGGCGCCGCGGCGCACGCGGATCGCCGCCGCCGCGAGGCGTCGCAGCGGATTGGCGATGGTGCTGGAGAGCAAGAGCGACAGCGCGATGTTGACGAGGCCCGCCACCCCCGCAACCCGCATGATGGCGAGCCGCTCGGCATGGACGATCTTGTCGATGTCGCCGGCCTGCGTCGAGAGCAGCAGCACGCCGAGCACCGCGCGGAACCGCTGCACCGGCACGGCGACGGAGACGATCAGCTCGCCCTTGTCGTTGACGCGCACGACCGCGCCGCGCACGCCGGTCAGCGCGTTCATCACCTCCGGGTAGATCGAGCCGTCGCCGCCCGGCGCCTCCTTGTATTGCGGCAGGTTGGCCGGCTGCAGCAGCCGGTTGAACCAGGCGTTGAAGCGATCGAGGATGCCGACGCTCTCGGGCTCGACCGGCGGCAGGTCGAAGCGCAGCACCTGGCCCTGGGTGTAGAGATGGCGCGAATCGAGGAGCAGGTTGGCGTCGGTGTCGTAGATGCGTGCGCGGGTGCGCGTCGGCGAGATCAGGCGGCGCAGCACCGGCGCCACGCGCTCCGGATTGATCGGGAATTCCAGGTCCTCGTCGTTCGGCAGCGGCGTGATCGACTGCCCGGCCTGCAACTCCAGGAGTTTCTCCGGATCGATGGTGATCGAGTTGGTGTCGACGGAGGCGGATGCCGAGATCGCGCCGGCGATGATCTCGCCCTGCGTCAGCAGGCTCTCGACGCGGGCGTCGATCAGCCCCTCGCGGAACTGGTTGAGATAGAGGATGCCGGCGACGAGGACGAGGAGGGCGACGAGGTTGAAGAAGAGGATGCGGCGCGTGAGGCTGGAGAAGACCGCGTTGCCGAAGATGCGGCGGGCGAGCGTGAAGGGCCGCGTCCAGCGTCGCCGGATCGAGCGCGGCGCGGGGCGGCCGTCGATATCCTCTCCATCCCTCTCCAGAACGGTCTGCGACACGCGGTGTCATCCTCGATGCGAAAGCGGCGGCATGCCCTGCCGCCGCCGTCGATGCAAGCGAAATCGCGCCTCAGGCGGTCTCGCGGAAGCGGTAGCCGACGCCGTAGAGCGTCTCGATCATGTCGAAATCGGCATCGACCATCTTGAACTTCTTGCGCAGCCGCTTGATGTGGCTGTCGATGGTGCGGTCGTCGACATAGACCTGTTCGTCATAGGCGGCGTCCATCAGCGAATCGCGGCTCTTCACCACGCCGGGCCGCTGGGCGAGCGAATGCAGGATCAGGAATTCCGTGACGGTCAGCGTCACCGGCTCGCCCTTCCAGGTGCAGGTGTGGCGCTCCTGGTCCATGACGAGCTGGCCGCGCTCCAGCGAGCGCGCCGGCGTATCGCCGCTTTTGGCCGCGCCGCTGCCGGCATTGGCGGAGGCCTGCTCGCGGCTGGAGGCGCGCCTGAGGATCGCCTTCACCCGCTCGACCAGCAGGCGCTGCGAGAACGGCTTGGTGATGAAGTCGTCGGCGCCCATCTTCAGGCCGAACAGCTCGTCGATCTCCTCGTCCTTGGAGGTGAGGAAGATCACCGGCAGGTCCGACTTCTGGCGCAGCCGGCGCAAGAGCTCCATCCCGTCCATGCGCGGCATCTTGATGTCGAAGATGGCGAGATGCGGCGGGCGGGCGAGAAGGCCGTCGAGCGCGGAGGCGCCGTCGGTGTAGGTTTCGACCTTGTAGCCTTCCGCCTCCAGCGCGATCGACACGGAGGTCAGAATATTCCGGTCGTCGTCGACGAGTGCGATCGTCTGCATCCTGCTCTCCATCGTCATGGGCGCCCTTTCCGGTTTTTTCCGATGCGCCTCCTTGGGGATAAAGGTGGAACAAATTGTGGCGAAGATAAAGGGTGCGTTTTCGACGCGGCCGCCGCCGGGGATTTAAATCGATTATTTAACCGATTAAAAAAGTAAGATAATTCTTTAAATCGATTAATTATTTGATATCATTGGTTAATTTCGAACTGCCCGCTTGTTTTTCCGTCATGCGCAGATTAGTTTCACGAAAATTTCACGCGGGACTTTTGTCGCCATGGAGGAAAACCGCACCATGCAGGAACTTGGAATTCGCAACCCCGCCCTGGGGCTCGACGCGATGGGTATCCATACGAACGGCACGGTCCGGTACAATTTTGCCGCCGAGGCGCTCTACGGGGAGGCCCTCGGCCGCGGCGAGGCGGTCAAGACCGCGCACGGAGCGCTGCGCGCGCTGACCGGCCAGCACACCGGCCGTTCGCCCAAGGACAAGTTCGTCGTGCGGGACGAGAATACCGCCGACCATATCTGGTGGGACAACAACAAGGCGCTGTCGCGCGCGCATTTCGACGCGCTCCACGCCGACATGCTGGCGCATGCCGCCGGCCGCGACCTCTTCGTGCAGGACCTCGTCGGCGGTGCCGATGCCGACTATGCGCTGCCGACGCGCGTCGTCACCGAGCTCGCCTGGCACTCGCTGTTCATCCGCAACCTGCTGATCCGCCCGGAGGAGGCCGCGCTCGCGACCTTCGCACCGAAGCTCACCATCATCGACCTGCCGACCTTCAAGGCCGATCCGGAGCGCCACGGCGCCCGCACCGAGACGATGATCGCCTGCGACCTGACGCGCGGCATCGTGCTGATCGCCGGCACCTATTATGCCGGCGAGATGAAGAAGTCGGTCTTCACCGTGCTCAACTGGCTCTTGCCGGAAAAGAAGGTAATGCCGATGCATTGCTCGGCCAATGTCGGGCCCGAGGACGACGTCGCCGTCTTCTTCGGCCTTTCCGGCACCGGCAAGACGACGCTGTCGGCCGACCCGAAGCGCACGCTGATCGGCGACGACGAGCACGGCTGGGGCGAGAACGGCGTCTTCAACTTCGAGGGCGGCTGCTACGCCAAGACGATCCGGCTCTCGGCCGAGGCCGAGCCGGAAATTTTCGCGACGACCCGGCGCTTCGGCACCGTGCTGGAAAACGTCGTGCTCGACGCCAACGGCGTGCCGGACTTCGACGACGGTTCGCTGACGGAGAACACGCGCTGCGCCTATCCGCTGCACTTCATCCCGAACGCCAGCGAGACCGGCCGCGCCGGCCATCCGAAGACGATCATCATGCTGACGGCCGACGCCTTCGGCGTGATGCCGCCGATCGCCCGGCTGACGCCCGACCAGGCGATGTACCACTTCCTCTCCGGCTACACCGCCAAGGTCGCGGGCACGGAGCGCGGCGTCACCGAGCCGGAGGCGACCTTCTCCACCTGCTTCGGCGCGCCCTTCATGCCGCGCCACCCGACCGTCTACGGCAACCTGCTCAAGGAGCTGATCGCCGGGCACGGCGTGGATTGCTGGCTGGTCAACACCGGCTGGACGGGCGGTGCCTACGGCGAGGGCCGGCGCATGCCGATCAGGGCGACGCGCGCGCTGCTGTCGGCCGCCCTCGACGGCTCGCTGAAGAACGCGCTCTTCCGCCGCGACGACAATTTCGGCTTCCAGGTGCCGGTCTCCGTGCCGGGCGTCGACACGAAGATCCTCGACCCGCGCTCGACCTGGGCGAGCGGGGCCGCCTATGACGCGCAGGCGCGCAAGCTGGTCGACATGTTCGTCGCCAACTTCGAGAAGTTCGAGGATCAGGTCGACGGCAGCGTCCGCGACGCGGCGCCGGGCCTCAAGGTCGCCGCCGAATAAGGCAAGGCCGGCTGATTCACGTGAAACCCGGCCGCAAGGCCGGGTTTCCGTTTTGTGCGCGGGCGGCTACAAGGGCGTGGAAAGGAACGTGCCATGGCCAGCGCCCCCCTCCACATCAAGGGCTCCATCACCATCGCCGGCTGGGAGCTGACGGAGCAGTTCGTGCTGGCCAGCGGCCCGGGCGGTCAGAACGTCAACAAGGTCTCGACCGCCGTCCAGCTCTTCTTCGACCTGCGCAACTCGCCCTCGCTTCCCGACCGCATCAAGGCGAATGCGGAAAAGCTCGCCGGCCGGCGGCTGTCGAAGGACGGCGTGCTGATGATCGAGGCGAACCGTTTCCGCAGCCAGGAGCGCAACCGCGAGGATGCGCGCGAGCGGCTGAAGGAGCTGCTCCTCGCCGCCGCCGAGCCGCCACCGCCGCCGCGCAGGAAGACGAAGCCGACGAAGGGCTCGGTCGAGCGCCGGCTCAAGGAGAAGGCGGGCCGCGCCGACGTCAAGAAGATGCGCGGCCGGCCGAGGTCCGAGAATGGCTGACCCGTCGCTGCCGCCCGGCCTGCGCTACCTGCCCGGCTACTACGATCGCGAGGCGCAGGAGGGTCTCGTCGCCGCGATCCGCCGCGTGGTCGCGGATGCGCCGCTGTTCGTGCCGCGCATGCCGAGGACCGGCAAGCCGATGTCCGTGCGCATGACCAATTGCGGCCCGCTCGGCTGGGTGACGGACCGCGAGCGCGGCTATCGCTACCAGCCGTCCCATCCCGAGACGGGAAGACCCTGGCCGGAGATTCCCGCCGTTCTCCTCGACCTCTGGCGGGCCGTCGCCGGCTTCCAGGCTCCGCCGGAAGCCTGTCTCGTCAATTTCTACGACGGGGAGGCGCGGATGGGCCTGCACCAGGATCGCGACGAGGCCGAATTTGCCGCGCCCGTCGTCTCGGTCTCGCTCGGCGACCAGTGCCTCTTCCGCGTCGGCGGGCTCAGGCGCGACGACCCCACGCGCTCCTTCCGCCTGTCGAGCGGCGACGTGCTGGTGCTCGGCGGCGAAAGCCGGCTGGTCTTCCACGGGGTCGACCGCATCTATCCGGGCACCTCGACGCTGTTGAAGAACGGCGGGCGGATCAATCTGACGTTACGGCGGGTGAATCCTTAGCCGGCTTAGGTAATTCCAGGAAAAGTGCGGAGCGGTTTTCCGTCCGGAATTGCGTGAAGCGATCAGAGCTTGCGGAGCGCCACCGTCTCGACGAGATGGTTCGGACCCTTCTGCAGGATCAGGTCGGCGCGCGGGCGCGTCGGCAGGATGTTCTGGCGCAGGTTCTTCAGGTTGATGTTGTGCCAGAGGCCTTCAGCGATCGACAGCGCCTCGTCCTCGCCGATCGTCGCGTAGCGGTGGAAGTAGGAATCGGGACTGCGGAAGGCGGTGTCGCGCAGTCGCATGAAGCGTTCCACGTACCAGTTGTGGATCAGCGCCTCCTCGGCGTGGATGTAGATCGAGAAGTCGAAGAAGTCCGAGACCATCGGCACGATCTTGCCGTCGGCCGGCAGGTTGCGCGACTGCAGCACGTTGATGCCCTCGAAGATCAGGATGTCGGGGCGGTCGATGGTGCGGAACGTGTTCGGCAGCACGTCGTAGGTGAGGTGCGAATAGGTCGGCGCGCGCACGTTCGGCAGGCCGGCCTTGATCGCCGAGAGGAAGCGGAGCAGCGCGCCGGTGTCGTAGCTCTCCGGAAAGCCCTTCCGGTCCATCAGGTTCTCGCGCTGGAGCACGGCGTTCGGATGGAGGAAGCCGTCGGTCGTCACGAGATCGACCTTGGGGCTGGAGGGCCAGCGCGAGAGCAGTTCCGCGAGGATACGGGCGGTGGTGGATTTTCCGACCGCGACCGAGCCGGCGATGCCGATGACGAAGGGCGTCTTCGATTCGTTGGAGAGGCTGAGGAAGCGCTTGCGCTGCTCGAACAGCATCTGCGAGGATTCGACATGCGCCGAGAGAAGCCGCGACAGCGAGAGGTAGATGCGCCGGACCTCGTCGAGATCGACCGGGTCGTTCAGCGAGCGCAGCCGGCGCACCTCGTCGGCCGTCAGCGTCAGCGGCGTATCGGCGCGGAAATGCGCCCATTCCTCGGCGGAGAAGAAGCGATAGGGCGAATAGTCGTGATTTCCGAAATCGTCCGGAATATCCGCCTGGTCCTTGTCGCGCGCTGCCTGGATCATCCGTTCTGCCGGCCGGCCTTCTCCGCAAGGCCGGACTGGCGCGTACGGCCCTCCAGCTCCTCCAGCACCTCTTGTAGCGCCACGCCGCCGATTTTCAATACGACCATCAGGTGATAGAGGAGGTCGGCGGCCTCGCTGGTGAGTGCCGCCCGGTCGCCCTCGATCGCGGCGATCACCGTTTCCACCGCCTCCTCGCCGAGTTTCTTCGCCGCTTTGCCCTGGCCGGCGGCAACGAGCTTCGCCGTCCAGGATTGCGATGGGTCGGCTTTCGCGCGCTCCGCGACGATGCCTTCGAGATCGGCAAGGGTGAAGGTGGTCATGGCCTCTCCTCAGTCGAGCCGCATGGGAATGCCGTGCTCGGCCATGTAGCGCTTGGCCTCGCCGATCGTATAGGTGCCGAAATGAAAGATCGAGGCGGCGAGCACGGCGGTCGCATGCCCGTCGCGCACGCCCTCGACCAGGTGGTCGAGCGTGCCGACGCCGCCCGACGCGATCACCGGCACGGAGACGCGGTCGGCGATGGTGCGCGTCAGCGCGATGTCGTAGCCGCTCTTGCTGCCGTCGCGGTCCATCGAGGTGAGCAGCAGCTCGCCCGCGCCGCGCTCCACCATCCTTTCGGCGAAGGCGACGGCGTCGATGCCGGTCGGCTTGCGCCCGCCATGGGTGAAGATTTCCCAGCGGTCCTCCTCGCCTGCCTGCGACACCTTCTTGGAATCGATGGAGACGACGATGCACTGGTTGCCGAACTTGTCGGCGGCCTCGGCGACGAAGTCGGGGTTCGCCACGGCGGCCGAGTTGATCGACACCTTGTCGGCGCCGGCGAGCAGCAGCTTGCGGATGTCGGCGACCGCGCGCACGCCGCCGCCGACGGTGAGCGGCATGAAGCAATGCTCGGCCGTGCGCGCCACCACGTCGAAGATCGTCTCGCGGTTGTCGGAGGAGGCGGTGATGTCGAGGAAGCAGAGCTCGTCGGCGCCGGCCGCGTCATAGGCCTTGGCCGACTCCACCGGATCGCCCGCATCGATGAGGTTGACGAAGCTGACGCCCTTGACGACACGGCCGTCCTTCACGTCCAGGCATGGGATGACGCGGGCCTTGAGGGTCAAAGGACGGCCTCCTCTTTCTTGCTTTGCGCGTCCTCGCCGCTCCGCGGCTGCGGGCGTCGCGGGCTGTCCTTGACGTCGAGGCATGGGATGACGCGGGCTTTCAGGGTCACGCCGCACGTCCTTTCGCTTCACGGATCACGGCCAGGGCCTCCGCCGGATCGATCCGGCCGTCGTAGAGCGCGCGGCCGGAGATCGCGCCTTCCAGCTTGCGGGCCTCGGGGGCGACGAGACGGCGGATGTCGTCCATCGAGGCGAGCCCGCCGGAGGCGATGACGGGGATCGAGACTGTATCGGCGAGTTCCAGCGTCGAGGTCCAGTTGATGCCGGCGAGGATGCCGTCGCGGTCGATGTCGGTATAGATGATCGCGGCCACGCCCGCGCCCTCGAACTTCTTCGCAAGCTCGATCACGCCGAGCTCGGAGGCCTCCGCCCAGCCCTCGACCGCCACCTTGCCGCCCTTGGCGTCGATGCCGACGGCGACCTTGCCGGGGAACCTTTTGCAGGCCTCGATGACGAGCGCCGGGTCGCGCACGGCGACGGTGCCGAGGATGACGCGGGAGAGGCCGCGCGCAAGCCAGCTTTCGATATGGTCGAGCGTGCGGATGCCGCCGCCGAGCTGCACCGGGTTCCTCGTCGCCTTGAGGATCGCGTCGACCGCGGCGCCGTTGACGCTTGTCCCCGCGAAGGCGCCGTTGAGGTCGACCACATGCAGCCACTTAAAACCCTGGTCCTCGAAGGCCTTCGCCTGGGCGGCGGGGTCGGGATTGTAGACGGTGGCCTGGTCCATGTCGCCGAGCTTCAGGCGAACGCACTGGCCGTCCTTCAGGTCGATGGCGGGAAAGAGGATCATCTTACGGCTTCCAGCGCAGGAAATTGGTGATGAGGGAAAGGCCGAGCGCCTGGCTCTTCTCCGGATGGAACTGGGCGCCGGCCTTGTTGTCGCGGGCGACGAAGGCGGTCATCGGCCCGCCGTAGTCGACGGTCGCCACCACGTCCTGCGCGTCCGCCGCGGCGAGATGGTAGGAATGGACGAAATAGGCGTGAAGCCCCGCCGGGATGCCGTCGAAGAGCGGATGCGGACGCTTCAGGTCGAGCGTGTTCCAGCCGATCTGCGGGATCTTCAGCGTGGGATCCGCAGGCTTCATGAGAACGACGTCGCCCTTGATCCAGCCGAGTCCCTCGGTGACGGTCTTCTCCAGCCCGCGCGAGGACATGAGTTGCATGCCGACGCAGATGCCGAGGAAGGGTTTTCCCTTCGCCTCGACCGCCTCGCGCAGCGCCTCTACCATCCCGGGCACGGCGTCGAGGCCGCGGCGGCAATCGGCATAGGCGCCGACGCCCGGCAGCACGATCCGGTCGGCGGAAGCGACGCGCTCGGCCCTGTCGGTGAGCGCGATCTCGGCGGCAATCCCGGCCTCGCGGGCCGCCCGCTCGAAGGCCTTGGTGGCCGAGCGCAGGTTGCCCGAGCCGTAGTCGATGATCGCAACGCGCATTCTCAGCGTCCTTCCCCGAAACCGACGAGGCCGAGCATCGGCCCGTGCCTGCGCCCGGCATCCGATGCCGTGAGGCTGGGCTCGACGCGCTCCGGCGTGCCGGCGGTTTCCGTATAATAGATCTCCTCGGCCGTCGCCCGGTCCTCGGCGACGATCACGGCGTCCTGCGTCCACCCCCTGTATCCGAGGCCGGCGGCGACCATCGACGGGCCTTCGAGCGCGACGATGAGGCCGGTCGCAAGGAGAAGTGCTGCGCCGGCGGCCCCGAGCCCCGCATGGCCGATGATCGCAAGGCCGAGGCCCTGCACGGCGAGCGCGAGGAGCGCGGCGGCGAAAGCCCGGTGCCAGAGCAGCCAGAGGACCGGCAGCAGCAAGGCGATCCAGGAGAAGCGGTCGCGCAGGAAGCGGGCCTTCTCGTCGTGCGCGGCCGCACCCGGGGGGATCAGAACGAGGAATGTGGCCATGGTTTGGCCTCCGGATGGGCCGTCAGGCCAGCGAGCCCTTCGTCGAGGGAACGCGGCCTGCCTGGCGGGGGTCGATCTCGGTCGCGGTTCTCAGCACGCGCGCGACGGCCTTGAAGCAGGTCTCGGCGATGTGATGGTTGTTCGCGCCGTAGATGTTCTGGATGTGCAGGGTGATGCCGGCGTGCTGGGCGAGAGCCTGGAAGAACTCGCGCACCAACTCTGTGTCGAAGGTGCCGATCTTCGGCGCGGAGAACGCGACGTTCCAGACGAGGAACGGCCGGCCGGAGACGTCGACGGCGGCCCGCGTCATCGTCTCGTCCATGGCGAGATCGAGCGAGGCGTAGCGGGTGATGCCGCGCCGGTCGCCGAGCGCTTTCGCAATGGCCTGGCCGATGGCGATGCCGGTGTCCTCGACGGTGTGGTGGTCGTCGACGTGGAGGTCGCCCTCGGTCCTGATCTCCATGTCGATCAGCGAATGGCGCGAGAGCTGGTCCAGCATATGGTCGAAGAAGCCGACGCCCGTCGAGATCGTCGACGTGCCGGTGCCGTCGATGTCGACGGTGACGGAAACGGCGGTCTCGTTCGTCTTGCGCGAAACGCTGGCTTTGCGGCTCATGGTTTTCTCCGGGGTTCTCCGGCCTGCTGACGCCGCTCCATAACAGGGTGCGCCGCAAAACGCCAGCGTGTCGGCGGTCCTTTGCAATTGCCGGCGGGCCGCCTACATAGGGGTCGACGAAGCCGCCCCGCGGGGGTGGCATCCCGCCCGGCAACGGGCCCTGAAGGTATGTCATGAGTGAACACGATCCCTATGCGACGATGCATGCCACGACCATCATCACGGTCCGCAAGGACGGCAAGGTGGTGATGGCGGGCGACGGCCAGGTGAGCCTCGGCCAGACGATCATGAAGGGCAACGCGCGAAAGGTCCGACGCCTCGCCAAGGGCGACGTGATCGCCGGCTTCGCGGGCGCGACGGCCGACGCCTTCACGCTGCTGGAACGGCTGGAGTCGAAACTGGAGCAATATCCCGACCAGCTCATGCGCGCGGCCGTGGAGCTCGCCAAGGACTGGCGCACCGACCGGTATCTCCGCCGGCTGGAGGCGATGATGCTCGTCGCCGACAAGTCCGTCACGCTGGCGCTCACCGGCAACGGCGACGTGCTGGAGCCCGAGCACGGCACGATGGCGATCGGCTCCGGCGGCAACTATGCCTATGCGGCCGCCCGCGCGCTGATGGACACGGACAAGTCGGCCGAGGAGATCGCCCGGCGCGCCATGCAGATCGCCGGCGACATCTGCGTCTACACCAATCACAATGTCGTCGTCGAAACGCTCGACGCCGACCGCTGACGCCGCGATGCCCGGGCCGTCCGGCCGGGTGCCGCGGACAAGATGAAGGACTGATACGGGACGGCCCGGCGCCGACGATGGCCCGGGACCGTTGCCAGAAACGGAAAGCCCATGTCCAATTTCTCCCCCCGCGAGATCGTCTCCGAGCTCGACCGCTACATCATCGGCCAGAAGGACGCCAAGCGCGCCGTGGCGATCGCGCTGCGCAACCGCTGGCGCCGCCACCAGCTGTCGCCGGACCTGCGCGACGAGGTGATGCCGAAGAACATCCTGATGATCGGCCCGACCGGCGTCGGCAAGACGGAGATCTCGCGCCGCCTCGCCAAGCTCGCCGGCGCGCCCTTCGTCAAGGTCGAGGCGACCAAGTTCACCGAGGTCGGCTATGTCGGCCGCGACGTCGAGCAGATCGTGCGCGACCTCGTCGAGGTCGGCATCGCGCTGGTGCGCGACAGGAAGCGCGCCGAGGTGACGGCCAAGGCCCATGCGAATGCCGAGGAGCGGGTGCTCGACGCGCTGGTCGGCGCCACCGCCTCGCCCGCCACGCGCGACAGCTTCCGCAAGAAGCTGCGCAACAACGAGCTCGACGACAAGGAGATCGAGATCGACGTCGCCGATACCGGCGGCGGCATGCCCGGCTTCGAGATCCCCGGCATGCCGGGCGCCAATATCGGCGTGCTGAACCTCTCCGAGATGTTCGGCAAGGCGATGGGCGGGCGCACGAAGAAGGTGAAGACGACGGTCAAGGACAGCTACAAGATCCTGATCGACGACGAATCCGACAAGCTCCTCGACAATGAGCAGATCCAGCGCGAGGCCGTCCGCTCGGCCGAGAACGACGGCATCGTCTTCATCGACGAGATCGACAAGATCGCCGCCCGCGACGGCGGGCTCGGTGCCGGCGTCTCGCGCGAGGGCGTGCAGCGCGACCTGCTGCCGCTGGTCGAGGGCACGACGGTCGCCACCAAGTACGGGCCGGTGAAGACGGACCATATCCTCTTCATCGCCTCCGGCGCCTTCCATGTCTCCAAGCCCTCCGACCTCCTGCCGGAGCTGCAGGGCCGCCTGCCGATCCGCGTCGAGCTGCGCGCGCTGACGAAGGAGGATTTCCGCCGCATCCTGACGGAGACCGAGGCGAGCCTCATCCGCCAGTACAAGGCGCTGATGGAGACGGAGAAGGTCGAGCTCGACTTCACCGAGGACGCGATCGACGCGCTCGCCGACGTCGCCGTTCAGCTCAACGCCAGCGTCGAGAACATCGGTGCGCGGCGCCTGCAGACGGTGATGGAGCGGGTGCTCGACGAGATCTCCTTCGAGGCGCCGGACAAGTCCGGCGACCGGCTCGTCATCGATGCGGACTATGTCCGCAAGCATGTCGGCGCGCTTGCCGCCAACACGGACCTGTCGCGCTACATTCTGTGACGTTTCGGCACCGGTGGCCGCGCTTGCGGCCGCCGGTCGCCGTTTTCGCGCCTTCCCGCCCTCGACAGGCCGGCCCCTGCCGTGCTTCGGCATGATTCCGACACGATTGGATTGCATCGATCGGCGCGATTCGCCGATATCGTTAAGACGGGAACGCAGACCGTGCGACAGTTCTCCCTGATGCTTGCCCTCGCGGCGGCCCTCCTGCTTCACGGCCAGACCCTCGCGGCGGCCGCCGAGCTCGTGCCGCCCGGCAACCGCAACGCCGAGCAGCCGCAGGTTCCGGGCGCCTCCGTGCGCCGCACCAAGGCGGGCAAGACCTCCTTCGACGCGAAATACGAGAAGGTGCGCGACCTGCTCGCCACCGACCGGGCGCTGATGGGCAAGATCCGCAAGGTCGCGGGCCAGTACGGCATCGACCCGATCCACATGGTCGGCGCGATCGTCGGCGAGCACACCTACAATGTCGACGCCTACGACCGGCTGCAGAGCTACTACGTCAAGGCCGCGTCCTATGCCGGCAATTTCCGCTTCGCCTATGACGGCGAATCGATCGGCGATTTCGTCGGCCGGCCGGAATTTGCGAAATGCGCGGAGAAGACGGGCTCCTATGCGCTGTGGACCTGCCGCGAGACCGTCTGGAACAGGCAGTTCAAGGGCAAGAGCGTCGGCGGCACCGCCTTCCCGAACAACCGTTTCAGCGCGGTCTTCTTCCAGCCTTTCTATGCCGGGCAGACCTTCGGCCTCGGCCAGATCAACCCGCTGACCGCGCTGACGCTCACCGACGACGTGGCGCGCGTCTCCGGCTACGATCGGCTCGACGAGAACGACGCGGCCGGCGTCTACAAGGCGATCATGGACCCGGACATCTCGCTTGCCTACATGGCCGCCTCGATCAAGCGCTCCATCGACGCCTACCGCAGGATCGCCGGCGTTGACATCTCCCGCAATCCCGGCATCACCGCCACGCTCTACAATCTCGGCAATCCGGACGCCCGCGCCGCCGCCTTCGCCGCCCGCCGCGCGTCGGGCGAGGCGACCTGGCCGGAGGAGAACTACTACGGCTGGCTGGTCAACGACCGGCTCGACGAGCTGAAGGGCCTGCTCTGAGCGCATCAGGCGCAACTCTCCGCCGCTTTCCCCTTCTCCCCGCCGGGGAGAAGGTGGCCCGGAGGGCCGGATGAGGGGGTGGAACACAGCTTTTCGACCCTGATTTCGCTTGGCGAGCGTCCCCCCTCTCATCCCGCTGCCGCGAAAACGAAACCCCTACCGCGCCGGCATGGACGGCGCCGGCTCGTCGGCGCGCTTCTTCGATTTCTTGATCGACTTGATCGCCGCGCAGGTGGCCTCGCCGGCGTTCTCGCAGGGCTTGTAGATGACGATCTCGCTGCCGCTGCCGTCGTCCCAGACGGCCTGCACGGCGACCGTCTCGGCCTCGCCGGGCTTCAGCGAAATGTAGATATATTCGTTCGTGTCGTCTGCCGGCAGGTTGAAGGGCAGCTGCGGGTCGCACGTGCCGAGCGGCAGCCGCCGGTCGAGCGCGTCGGAATTGATCGAGTAGCGCACCTCCGACAGCCGGCAGTGCATGGTCTGCAGCGCCGTGAAATAGACGAGCTGCTTGCCGGCGAAATCGCGGAACTGGATCCAGCCCGTCTGCTTGTTGGCGTCGAGCATCGCCTTGTAGATCGAGACGTCCGGGATCTGCGGCCGGTATTCCTCCTCGTCGTCCTCCTGCGCGGCGGCCGGGCCGGTGACGGCGAGGAGGAGAAAGAGGACGAGCGCGAGCCGATGCTTTCCGCCGAAATCCATCGAAATCCTCCCGATCCCACGCCGGATGTCGCCGGCGGAACGATGGCCTTTGCCTCTGACATGCAATAACACCATCGGCGGGCCGGTTTGAAAAGGCCCGCCTGCAAGTTGGAAGACATATCGTGACGGATCAGTTGTTGCTCGGCATCGATACCGGCGGAACCTATACGGACGCCGTTCTCTACAGCGAAACGGCGGGCGTCGTCGCCCGCGCCAAGGCTCTCACCACCCGATACGACCTCGCCGTCGGCATTTCCGGCGCCGTCGAGGCGGTGCTGGAGGAGGCCGGGGCGGCGATCTCGTCGATCGCGCTGGTCTCGCTTTCCACCACGCTCGCCACCAATGCGCTGGTGGAGGGGCAGGGCGGCCGCGCCGGCCTCGTCATGGTCGGCTTCGGCCCCGAGGACCTGAAGCGCGACGGGCTCGCCGACGCGCTCGGCAACGACCCCGTCCTGTTCCTGCCCGGCGGCCACGACGTCCACGGCAACGAGCGCACGCTCGACATGACGGCGCTGGACGAAGCGCTGCCGGAGTTGTCGCGCACGGTCTCCTCCTTCGCCGTCGCCGGCTATTTCGCCGTGCGCAACCCCGCCCACGAGGAACGGGTGCGCGAGCGCATCCGCGCCGTCTCGCAGCTCCCCGTGACCTGCAGCCATGAGCTCACCTCGAAGCTCGGCGGCCCGCGCCGGGCGCTGACGACGCTGCTCAACGCCCGGCTCGTCTCGATGATCGACCGGCTGATCGGCGCCTGCGAGGACTATCTCGACCGGCGCGGCATCCATGTGCCGATGATGGTGGTGCGCGGCGACGGCGCGCTGATCGCCGCCGCCGAGGCGCGGCTGAGGCCGATCGAGACCATCCTGTCGGGACCGGCGGCGAGCCTCGTCGGCGCGCGTCATCTGACCGGCCTCGACGACGCCGTCGTCTCCGATATCGGCGGTACCACCACCGACGTCGCCGTGCTCGACGGCGGCCGGCCGAAGCTCGACGCCGAGGGCGCCGTGGTCGGCGGCTACCGCACGATGGTCGAGGCCGTCGCCATGCGCACCTACGGGCTCGGCGGCGATTCGGAGGTGCGCATCGGCGACCGCGGCCTGAAGGCGAGCCTCGACCTCGGACCCCGGCGCTTCCTGCCGCTGAGCCTCGCCTCCGCGCAGCATCCGGGCGCGATCGTGCCGGTGCTGGAGCGCCAGCTCCGCTCGCCCCATGCCGGGCGCCACGACGGCCGCTTCGCGGTGCGCACCGGCGTGCCGGAGCGGCTGGCGAGCGGCCTGCTGGCGCAGGAGCAGGCGCTCTACGAGCGGATCGGCGCCGTGCCGCTGCCGCTCGACGGGCTGCTGATGAGCACGCTGCAGCGGGCGACGCTCGACCGTCTCGTCGCCCGCGGCCTCGTCCATATCTGCGCCATCACCCCCTCCGACGCGCTGCACGTGCTGGGCGGCCAGGAACAGTGGGACGCCGAGGCCGCCCGCCTCGGCCTCGAACTCGCCGCGCGCATGAAGGACGGCTCCGGCCGGCCGATCGCCGACGGCGCGGAAGGGCTCGCGCGCCGCATCGTCGACCGGCTCACCCGCCAGTCGTCCGACGTGATCCTCGCCGCCTGTCTCGCCGACGACGGCATCGGTGCGGCCGGCCCCGCCAATGCGCTCTTCGTCGACCATGCGCTTCACCGCCTGCCCGGCATCGTGCAGTTCCGCGTCAGCCTCGACCGGCCGCTGGTCGGCCTCGGCGCCTCGGCGCCGGTCTACTATCCCGATATCGCCGGGATGCTGGGCGCACGCTCGGTGATCCCGGAGGACGCCGGCGTCGCCAATGCCGTCGGCGCCGTCGTCGGCCAGGTGCGCGCCGCCGTCACCGTCTTCGTCACCATGCCGGAGGAGGGCATCTTCTTCGTCGGCGGGGCGGGCGACAGCGTGCGGCTGACCGAGGAGGAGGCCGCCTTCTCGCTCGCCCGCGAACGGGCGCTCTCCGCCGCCCTCCATGCCGCGCGCGCCAATGGCGCCGACGAGCCGGTCGTCACCCTTGCCGAGGAGGTGGATGCGCCGGAGATCGAGGGGCGGCGCAAGCTGATCGAGGCCCGCTTCACCGCGACGGCGAGCGGGCGGCCGCGCATAGCCAGCGATGCATAGTCCGCTATCTTCTTCGCGGCGGAACAAATTCTTTGAACCATTGCCGGATTGACGGGGTATGAAAGCTCTGGAAAGTGGCACTATCCGCGATCACTCCCTCCCCACATCCGGAGTCCATTGAAAATGACCTATCTCGACAAGGCCGGCCTCAGGGTCGACAGCGCGCTCCACGATTTCATCGTCGACGAGGCCCTCCCGGGCACCGGCGTCGATGCCGGGACCTTCTTCCGGGAATTCTCCGCGATCGTGCACGACCTCTCCCCCGAGAACCGGGCACTCATCGACAAGCGCGACCGTTTCCAGGAACAGCTCGATGCCTGGTACCGCGAGAACGGCGCGCCGACGGACCTTGCCGCCTACGAGGCCTTCCTGCGCGAGATCGGCTACATCCTGCCCGAGGGCGAGGCCTTCTCGGTCACCACCGCCAATGTCGACCCGGAGATCGCCGAGATCGCCGGCCCGCAGCTCGTCGTCCCCGTCATGAACGCACGCTATGCGCTGAATGCCGCCAACGCCCGCTGGGGCTCGCTCTACGACGCGCTCTACGGCACGGACGCGCTCGGCGATCTGCCGGGCGGCAGCGGCTACGATCCGGCGCGCGGCGCCCGCGTGGTCGCCTTCGCCAAGGACTTCCTCGATACCAGCATCCCGCTTGCCGCCGGCAAATGGGCCGACGCGACCGGTTTCGACTACGAGAACGGCGCCCTGTTCGTCGAGACGGCGGCCGGCCGCACCGGTCTTGCCGATCCGGCCCAGTATGCCGGGTTCAGGCGCGAGAGCGACACCGCCTTCCGTCTCTATTTCAGGACGAACAACCTCCACACCCTGGTCTTCGTCGATCCGGACAGCCTGATCGGCAAGGACGATCCCGCGGGCATCGCCGATGTCGGCCTCGAAGCGGCGATCACCACGATCATGGACTGCGAGGATTCGGTCGCCGCCGTCGATGCGGCCGACAAGGTCGCGGTCTACCGCAACTGGCTCGGCCTGATGAAGGGCGACCTTACCGAGGCGGTCACGAAGAACGGCAAGACCTTCACCCGCAGGCTTTCCGGCGACGTGGCGTTCACCGGGCCGGACGGGTCGCCCGTCTCGCTGCCGGGCCGCTCGCTGATGCTGGTGCGCAACGTCGGCCACCTGATGATCAACCCGGCCGTGCTCGACCGCGACGGCGCCGAGGTGCCGGAAGGCATCATGGACGCCATGGTCACGGCGCTGATCGCGCTGCACGACATCGGCCCGAACGGCCGGCGGAAGAACTCGCGCGCCGGCTCCATGTATGTCGTCAAGCCGAAGATGCACGGTCCCGAGGAGGTCGCCTTCGCGGCAAAACTGTTCGGCCGCGTCGAGAAGGCGCTCGGCATGGCGGAAAACACGATGAAGATGGGCATCATGGACGAGGAGCGCCGCACCACGGTCAACCTCAAGGAATGCATCCGCGCGGCGAAGGCGCGCGTCGTCTTCATCAACACCGGCTTCCTCGACCGCACCGGCGACGAGATCCACACCTCGATGGAAGCGGGGCCGATGATCCGCAAGGGCGACATGAAGCAGGCCGCCTGGATTTCGGCCTACGAGAACTGGAACGTCGACATCGGCCTCGAATGCGGCCTTTCCGGCCACGCGCAGATCGGCAAGGGCATGTGGGCGATGCCCGACCTGATGGCGGCCATGCTGGAGCAGAAGATCGTCCATCCGAAGGCCGGCGCCAACACCGCCTGGGTGCCTTCGCCGACGGCCGCGACGCTGCATGCGACGCACTATCACAAGGTCGACGTCGCCGCGGTGCAGGCCTCGCTTCGCTCGCGTGCGCGGGCGAAGCTCGCCGACATCCTCTCCGTGCCGGTCGCGGTCAGGCCGAACTGGACGCCGGAGGAGATCCAGCGCGAGCTCGACAACAATGCCCAGGGCATCCTCGGCTACGTCGTGCGCTGGATCGACCAGGGCGTCGGCTGCTCGAAGGTGCCGGACATCAACGATGTCGGCCTGATGGAGGACCGCGCGACGCTGCGCATCTCCGCCCAGCACATGGCGAACTGGCTGCACCACGGCGTCGTCACGCGCGAGCAGGTCGTCGAGACGATGAAGCGGATGGCCGCGGTCGTCGACGGCCAGAACGCGGGCGATCCGGCCTACCGGCCGATGGCCGCCGATTTCGACGGCTCCGTCGCCTTCCAGGCCGCCCTCGATCTCGTGCTCAAGGGCCGCGAGCAGCCGAACGGCTATACCGAGCCGGTGCTGCACCGCCGCCGCCTGGAACTGAAGGCGAGGGGCTGAGGAGGCATTTCCGCCCCGCATCCGCCTGCCGGCACCGTCTCCCCGCAAGCGGGGAGAAGGGATATGCCGCACCGGCTTCGGATCGCGGGATGAGGAACGGCATCAACGACGAAGGGCCGCCGGAAGCCATCCGGCGGCCCTTCGGATCTTTCCCTCGCGAGCCTCTTACTGCTGGACGATGACGCGGGCGTTCTTGCCCGGGCGCACGCGGCTGTAGAGGTCGATGATGTCCTGGTTCATCAGGCGGATGCAGCCCGAGGAGGCGGCGGTGCCGATCGAGGACCATTCCGGCGTGCCGTGCAGGCGGAACAGCGTGTCCTGGCCCTTCTCGTTGAAGAGATAGAGGGCGCGCGCGCCGAGCGGGTTCTTCAGGCCCGGACCCATGCCTTCCTTGACGTAGCGGGCGACCTCCGGCTTGCGGGCGGCCATCTCTTCCGGCGGATGCCAGGTCGGCCATTCCTGCTTCCAGGCGATATAGGCCTCGCCCTCCCAGGCAAAGCCCTGCTTGCCGACGCCGATGCCATAGCGCACGGCCTTGCCGCCGGGCAGCACGTAGTAGAGGAAGCGGTTCGGCGTGTTGACGATGATCGTGCCCGGCCTTTCCTTGGTCTTGTAGTCGACGATCTGCCGGTGGAACTTGGTGTTCACGCGGTTGATCGGGATCGCCGGCAGGGCATAGCCGTTGTCCTCGACGGCGCCATATTCCGAGGTGAAGATCGCGTTGGTCGCGACTTTCTCGCCGGGCGCACCGGTCGAGGAGGACGAGCAGCCTGCGAGCGTGACGGCTGCTGCGAGGCCGCACAGAAGGAGGGCATTGCGGAGGCGCATGGGGTTCTCTTGGGTATCAAGGGATTAAGAAGTTCCGTGACGCAGAACTTTCATCGATCATGGTTTATTTTCGATTAAACCGGGCAATGCAAGTGCGCGCGCCATGGCGGGAGCGTGCGCGGAAGCAAAAAGCGGGGGGATTGTTTTTTTGCAACAACAATCCGCGAAAGCCAGTCGCTTGGCACCCGTCCGCTCCCATGCCAAGCACGCCGTCCGCCGCCGTTCAACGGTCTTGACGGCCCGTCTTGCGGCTGCCGCACAGAAACCGCGTTGCACGGTTAACGAATCCCTTACAATGCGATTCGGGGAGACCAGCCGGAATGACCATCGTTTCGATCCACAACGACAACCCGCTTCTGGACGGCCGCCAGTCGGACCGCGCCATGCTGGTGCGCCGCGGCGTGCAGCGCATGCTCGCCGAGATGCGCCATGCGGTGCTGCCGGAGCTGACGCTTGCGGGCGGCCGGCGCGCCGACCTCATCAGCCTGTCCGACAAGGGGGAGATCTGGATCGTCGAGATCAAGACGTCGATCGAGGATTTCCGGGTGGACCGCAAATGGCCGGACTATCGCCGCCATTGCGACCGGCTGTTCTTCGCCACCCACAGGGACGTGCCGCTCGACATCTTCCCGGAGGATTGCGGGCTGATGCTCTCCGACGGCTACGGCGCGCATATCCTGCGCGAGGCGCCGGAACACAGGCTCGCCGCGCCGACGCGCAAGAGCGTGACCTTCGCCTTCGCCCGGGTCTCCGCCGGCCGCCTGCTTCTGGCGGAGCTCGCCATGGACCCGCGGCGCGACGGCCCGGACATCGCCTCGATCGTCTCGGGCAGCCGCGACGCGCCGGCATGAGGAGAGGCAATTGCTATGGAATGCGGAGCGTGCCTTTTTCTCCTTCTCCCCGCCGGGGAGAAGGTCGCGGCAGCGGGATGAGGGGACGCCGCAGGCAAGGCCTCGGCACATCCCACCCCCTCATCCGACCCTTCGGGCCACCTTCTCCCGGCGGGGAGAAGGAGAAATGAGGCGTGGCGCTTTATTTCGGCGCGCGCTTGGCGAGGATGCGCTGCAGCGTGCGGCGGTGCATGTTGAGCCGGCGGGCGGTCTCGGAGACGTTGCGTTCGCACATCTCGTAGACGCGCTGGATGTGCTCCCAGCGCACCCGGTCCGCCGACATCGGGTTTTCCGGCAGCTCCACCTTCTCGCCGGGCCGCTGCGTCAGCGCGGCGAAGATGTCGTCGGCATCGGCGGGCTTGGCGAGATAGTCGACGGCGCCGAGCTTCACGGCCGTCACGGCGGTGGCGATGTTGCCGTAGCCCGTCAGCATGATGATGCGCGTGTCGTCGCGCCGCTGGCGGATGGCGGAGATCACGTCGAGCCCGCTGCCGTCGCCGAGCCTGAGGTCGACCACCGCATATTTCGGCGCCTTGGCCTTGGCCTTGGCGATGCCTTCGGCCGCCGATTCGGCCGTGTCCACCGCAAAGCCCCGCGTCTCCATCGCCCGGGCGAGCCGTCGCAGGAACGGCCCGTCGTCGTCGACGATCAGGAGCGAGCGGTCCGGGCCGATGCCGTCGCCGTTGTCCGTTTCATCCGCTGCCGTGCCGGTTTCGCTCATCGTATCCCGCCATCTTTCCTGTTTTCGCTTCGCGACAGCTTATCGCCTGTTAATTATGGCGGGTAAAGTCATTTTGCCACCTTCGCCTCCATCCGCGCGCGCGGCCAGTCGACCGTGACCCGTGCGCCGGGCGTGGCGCCGGTGCGGTTGGCGAACGTCAATTTGGCGCCGGAGCGCTCGAGCAGTGTCTTGGCGATGAAGAGGCCGAGGCCGAGCCCGCCCGCCCGGTCGTCGCGCTGGCGCTTGGTGACGTAGGGATCGCCGATGCGCTGCAGGATGTCGGGCGCGTAGCCGTCGCCGTCGTCCTCGATGACGATCCGCACCCGCTCGCCCGCATGGCTCACCGTCACGGTCACCTCCTCGCGGGCATGGTCGACGGCGTTTTCGAGCAGATTGCCGAGGCCGTAGAGGATGCCGGGATTGCGGTTGCCGACGGGCTCGCCCGCCCGCCCGTCCGTCTCCACCAGGCGGATGCGGATGCCGAACTCGCGGTGCGGCGCCGTCACCTCCTCCAGCAGCGAGGAGAGCGGCAGGAGCCGCATGTGCGCCTCGTCCTCCGTCGACAGCGTGGTGAGCCGGCGCAGGATGTCGCGGCAGCGCTCGCTCTGGCTGCGCAGGAGCTGCACGTCCTCGCCGAAGCGCTCGTCGTTGCCGAGGTCGCGCTCCATCTCCTTCGCCACGACGCTGATCGTCGCGAGCGGCGTGCCGAGCTCGTGCGCGGCGGCGGCCGCAAGGCCGTCGAGCTGGGAGAGGTGCTTCTCGCGCTGGAGCACGAGCTCGGTCGCCGCCAGCGCGTCGGAAAGCTCCGCCGCCTCCTGCGAGACGCGATAGGAATAGAAGGCGGCGAAGGCCGTGGTGCAGACGATCGCGACCCACAGCCCCGCCGTCAGGACCGGCGGCACCACGAGCACGGCGCCGGGAAACCAGGGCAGCGGGAAGGGCGTGAAGGCGAGCGCCGTGATGCCGGCGAAGGAGAGCAGGCCGAGCGTCAGGCTGTAGCGTACCGGCTGCAGCGAGGAGGAGACGATCACCGGCACGCAGACGAGCAGCGCGAAGGGATTGGCAAGCCCGCCCGTGATGAAGAGCAGCGCCACGAGCTGGCCGAGGTCGAAGGCGAGCAGCGCGAAGGCGGCCGCCGGCGTCAGCCGGTGCGCAGGGGGGAAGCGCACGGCGAGGAAGAAATTGACGCCCGCCAGCAGCGCGATCAGCACGGCGGCCGGCACGACCGGCAGCGGAAAGTCGAGCCAGAAGGCGACGACGATGACCGCGATCGACTGGCCCGCGACGGCGAGCCAGCGCAGGCGGATGAGCGTCTCGAGGCGCAGGCGCCGGCCGGAAGCCTCGAGGTCGATAGGATGGTAGCCCGCCATGGTTCGTCCTTTCCTGGGCAGTTCCGGCAAGCCGCGGAACGCGGCTTTGCGGGACTTGCGTGACTGCGACAAGGATAGAGCGCTTCCGCGATTCGGAGAAAAGCGGAAATGCTCCATCCGTCAGGTGCCGCGCGGCTTGGCGCGCGTCGTGGGGCTTGCCGCGGCCGGGTCCTCCGGCCAGGGATGTTTCGGATAGCGCCCGCGCATGTCCGCCCGCACGTCGCGCCAGGAGCCGGCCCAGAAGCTCGGCAGGTCGCGAGTGGTCTGGATCGGGCGGTGGGCGGGCGAGGTGAGTTCCAGCAGCAGCGGCAGCCGTCCGCCGCCGATCGCCGGATGGTTCTTGAGGCCATACAGCTCCTGCACGCGGATCGACAGCACCGGCTCGTCGCCGTCGTAGCGGATCGGGTGGCGCTGGCCGGTCGGCGCCTCGAAATGGGTGGGCGCGAGCCGCGCCAGCTCGCGCTGCGCCGCGTGCGGGGCGAGCGCCATCAGCCCGTCGCGCAGGCTCGCCTGGGAAACGTCGTCCAGGCCGCGCGTCTCCGCCTGGAACGGCTCGAACCAGTCGGCAAGCCGTGCCAGCAGCGCCTCGTCGCTCACGTCCGGCCAGGGTGCGCCGATCGAGCGGTGGAGGAAGCCGATCCGGTCGCGCAACTGCGCTGTCTCCTTGCCGAAGGAGAGCGCCTGCAGCCCGAGCTGGCGCACGCCCTCGGCAAGCGCCCGCGCCGCCGCCGGCCCGGCCGGCCGCGGCAGGGGCGTCTCCTCCAGGATCATCGCGCCGAGGCGCACGACCCGGCGGGCGCGGACCTGGCGGCTCGCCCTGTCGAAGACGCATTGCTCCTCGCGCACGATATCGCCGGCAAGCTCCTTCTCCACCGTGGCGCGGTCGATCTCCGCCGCCGCGAGGATGCGCTGCCGCCCGGCCTGCCCGGTGAGGTCGGCGACGACGATCATCGCGCTGCCCGCAAGCCGCTCGGTCTCAGGCAGTTCCGCGCCGCGTCCGTTCGCCATCACGAACCGCCCGCGCCCGCCGCGCTGCAGGGCGACGCGGTCGGGAAAGGCGTGGAGCAGCAGCGCCCCGGCCGTCGTCCCGCCCGCGCCCCGCTTGCCGCTTCGCCCGGCGCCCTCGGCCATGCGTGCGGCGAGCCTCCGCGCCGCCTCCGCGCGCTCGCCCCGCTCCGATCCGAACCGCCGCAGCCGCTCCTCCAGGTCGATCGCGGTGCCGCCGAGCCCCTGCTCGGTCAAGAGCACGGCAAGCCGCGCCGCCGCGCCGCCGTCGCCCTCGTCCGCCGCGCGGATCACCATGGCGGCAAGCCGGGGCGGCAGTGCCAGGTCGCGGATGCGCCGGCCGAGCGGCGTCAGCGCGCCCGCGCCGTCGAGCGCGCCGAGGAGCCGCAGCAGGTTGCGCGCCTCCTCCACCGCGGCGGCCGGCGGCTGGTCGACAAGCCGGAGTGCGGCCGGATCGCTCACCCCCCAATGGGCGAGGTCGAGCAGGAAGCCGGACAGGTCGCTGGACAGGATCTGCGGCGGCGTGAAGGCGGGAAGCGCCGCCGTCTGCCCGGCATGCCAGAGGCGGATGGCGATGCCCGGCTCCGTGCGCCCCGCGCGGCCGGCGCGCTGGTCGGCCGAGGCGCGCGAGACGCGCACGGTCTCCAGCCGGGTGATCCCCGTCGCCGCCTCGAAGACGGGCAGGCGCTGCAGGCCGCTGTCGACGACGATGCGCACGCCGTCGATGGTGATCGAGGTCTCGGCGATCGACGTGGCGAGCACGATCTTGCGCGTGCCGGGTGCTGCCGGCCGGATCGCCGCGTCCTGCTCGCGCTGGCCGAGATTGCCGTAGAGCGGCACGATGGCGGTATCCGCGCCGACCCGGCCCGTGAGCCGCTCCGCCGTGCGCAGGATCTCCCCCTGTCCCGGCAGGAAGGCGAGGATCGATCCCGTCTCGCCGCGATGCGCCTCCAGGATGGCGCGCGCCATGCTCTCCTCGATCCGCTCGCCGGCGGGCCGGTCGCGGTGGACGATCTCGACGGGGAAGCTGCGGCCCTCGCTCGCGATCACCGGCGGATCGCCGAGCAAGGCCGCCACCCGCTCGACGTCGAGCGTCGCCGACATGACGAGGATGCGCAGGTCCTCGCGCAGCGCCGCCTGCACGTCGAGCGCCAGCGCCAGCCCGAAATCCGCGTCGAGCGACCGCTCGTGGAACTCGTCGAAGAGCACGGCCGCGACGCCGGCAAGCTCCGGATCGTCGAGGATCATGCGGGCGAACACGCCCTCCGTCACCACCTCGATCCGCGTCCTCGCCGAGACGCGGCTGTCGAGCCGCATGCGGTAGCCGACCGTCTCGCCGACCCGTTCGCCGAGCAGGTCGGCCATCCGGTTCGCCGCCGCCCGCGCGGCGAGCCGCCGCGGCTCGAGCAGGATGATCCGGCCGTCGCCGCGCCAGGGCGCGTCGAGCAGGAAGAGCGGCACGAGCGTCGTCTTGCCCGCCCCCGGCGGCGCCGACAGCACCGCGCAGGCGCCTGCCGCGAGCGCGGCGCCGAGCGGGCCGAGCGCCGCGCTCACGGGCAGGTGCGGCAGGGCGGGCCGGCCGGTCATGCCGCCGGCCTGCGGCCCGTGCGGCGGGACGGGAATCGTTCGAGGGCTGGCATCTGTCGCTCCGGTCTCAGGTCCCGCCTGAATATCGCGCCGCGGCGGGCGCGAAAAGGGGTGCGGCCGCCGCCGGAGACGGCGGGCCGATTTTACCGTTTGGACAAGATTTTTCGCACTCTTTCCCGCCGAAGCCGGATCACCCGCAGGCATTGTCTTTTGATTTCAAGAGGATAAAGGAATTTTCGCATTTCTCGCTCTTGCCTGTTGACGTCTACCTTTTGGTGGGCTTATAACGCCGCTCATCGACGAGGGCGGTGGCGCTTCTGGCGGCATTTGACTTTGCGTTGAGGTTTCCGGAAGGGGCTGGGAGAATTTGGCCGGACTTTGGTCCGGGTCGGTTTGCTGCCTTGTCCGGGTGAACGACGATTTGGTGTCGTTAGTTATTTGACAATTGAAGATTGAGAAGAAAGAGAAACGTG
>NZ_JANFDG010000029.1 GCF_024609765.1 Shinella pollutisoli | reverse complement strand
GCAATCATCCGAGACGGAAAACCATGGCAAAACGCTTGACGGCTAAGACAGTCGCTCTCCCCGGCGGGGAGAAGGGGCAGGACGCGCCATCATCATCCCACATGCCAGGGCCCCTGGGGCCTCACAGCGTCGCCGCGCCCTTTTCCTCCACCGGCCTGCCGAGCCGGTCGAGCACGAGGTCGATCAGGTGCACGTCCTCGTACCAGCCGTCGTCCTCGACCATGCTGCTTTCGCTCGCCGCCCGCTGCAGGGCGCGCGCCTCGGTGCGCAGGCGCTCCAGCCGGGCGATCTTCTCCTCGCGCGACAGGCCCTCGTCGTCGCGGATCGCCTGAAGTTTCAGTTCCATGGTGCTGACGGTCATCGCAGCCTCCCGTTTCGTTCGGTCCCGAAC
This sequence comes from Shinella pollutisoli, assembly GCF_024609765.1. Classification (GTDB taxonomy): domain Bacteria; phylum Pseudomonadota; class Alphaproteobacteria; order Rhizobiales; family Rhizobiaceae; genus Shinella; species Shinella pollutisoli. Next base: position 66,350 of record NZ_JANFDG010000029.1, on the reverse strand, counting down.
GCGGCCTGCCGGCCTTTGTTCCGGCTTGACCGGGGCAGGGCGGCTTGCCATCTAGGCGCATGACCAGCCCAACGCCCGATTCCGGCCGCGTCGCCGACGCGCCTTCCGACAACTGGGTCTACCGCGCGCTGCCGCGCGGCCTGTGGCCCTATGCGCAGCTCGCCCGCTGGGACCGGCCGATCGGCTGGCAGCTGCTGATGTGGCCGTGCTTCTGGTCGGCGGCGCTCGCCGAGAACGCCGCCTTCGCCGCGGGCGGCTTCGACTGGCTGCGCCTCGCCGCCCATCTCCTGCTGTTCTTCGTCGGCGCCGTCGCCATGCGCGGGGCCGGCTGCACCTACAACGACCTCGTCGACCACGAGATCGACCAGGCGGTGGCGCGCACCCGCTCGCGCCCCCTGCCGTCCGGCCGCGTCACGCGCAGGCAGGCGAAGGTCTTCATGGCGCTGCAGGCGCTCGCCGGCCTCCTCGTGCTGCTGCAGTTCAACGGCTTCTCGATCGTCCTCGGCATCGCCTCGCTCGCCGTCGTCGCCGTCTACCCCTTCGCCAAGCGGTTCACCGACTGGCCGCAGTTCTTCCTGGGGCTCGCCTTCTCCTGGGGCGGGCTGATGGGCTGGGCGGCGACGTTCGGCACCCTGTCGGCCGCGCCCCTCGCGCTCTACGTGGGGGCCGTCGTCTGGACGATCGGCTATGACACGATCTATGCCCACCAGGACAAGGAGGACGACGCGCTGATCGGCGTGCGCTCCACCGCACGGCTCTTCGCGGAGAACACGCCGCTGTGGCTGATGGGCCTCTACGGGCTCACGGTCGTCTTCCTGGCGCTCGCCTTCTATCTCGCCGGCGCCGGCATCCCGGCCTATGTCGGCCTGGTGCTGGCGGCGGCGCTGCTCGCCTGGCAGATCGCCATGCTCGACATCGACGATGCCGAGCAGTGCCTGTCGCTCTTCAAGTTCAACGGCGTCGTCGGCCTCATCGTCTTCCTCGGCCTCGTCGTCGCCATCCCGTTCGCCTGACGTCTCAGCGGTGGCGCGGGCTGCGGCTGCCGGTCTGCGGCCGCTCCGTCAGCCGGCGCAGCGTCGCCGGATGCAGCGCGAGCTCCGAGCCGCGGCGCGGCGGGCGGGTGCGTTCGGCGGCCGCGTCGAGCATGCGGATGCGGCCGAGAAGGGTGGTGAAGAACTTCGTCATGGCGGTCGTCCCTTGTTCCGGTTTGCGACCGTTCTTCCCACGCCGCCGGGGCCCGGGGTGTTCCGGAGGGAACAGAAAAAGCCGGCCGCAGGGGCCGGCCGGCTTTTCCCGGAGGTCCATGTTTCATCGCATGCTCAACGCCGGGCGATGATCTCCCGGCCGTTGATCTTCATCTGGACGCCGAGCTTGCCGGTGGTGCGGCGCACGAGGAAGCGCGGGCGCCGGTCGGCGAAGTAGGAGTGGCGGCGTCGCGGCCGGGCGGGGCGGCCGCCCACGCCGGTCAGGTGTTCCTCCAGCGGCCGGGCGATGCCGTCCGCCTCGACCATCAGCATCGGCATCCGGTAGGCTTCCGCCCAGCTCCGCCAGTCGGCGGCGATGTCGCAGAGGTCGTGCGCGACCAGGAGCGGGATGCAGAGCTCGGGATCGTCGTGGTGCAGTTCCAGCGTCACCGTCACCGCGCCGTTGCCGTGATCGATGGCGCGGGCGGCGATGCCCTTGAAGGCGCGGATCGGCAACGCGATCGAAAGCGGCAGGCCGCTCGACGGCAGCACCCGGCGCAGCACCGCGCCGCGCTCGTCGAGGGTGACGGTCGCCAGCGCCTCGTCGCCGCGCGGCCGGAAGCTCGTCTGCTGCGGAAAGCGCCGGGGGTCCAGCCGGAGCGTGGAACCGGCCCAGGCCGGATTGGAAACGGTATTCAGCATGTCTTTCGCCCTTGTCTTCCTTGAGAGCCGGTTTCCGGTCTTCTCGTCGGGACTTTTCGTCCTCTGGGGGGAAGATTAGGCGCGGCCCCTTCCGTGCCGCTTAAAAATCGCGGTTAAGAAAACTTTGCGTTTCCCGATGGTTAGCAAAAGCGCACGGCACAGGGTTTAGAAGCGGTGAATGGCCGCCGACAGGCCGGGACAAGGCTCGTGCGCGACACTGGCGCCCGGTGCGGCCGCCGGCCGCCGGGAAGGAACGGTGTCCGATGCTGTCGACCTACATGAGCTACAACCTGATCACGCGCGACCTGCTCACCTCGCTGAACCGCACGGCGAACGAGAACGTCAACGCGCGGGAGGCGGCTTACTACAAGGAGAACATCGGCAAGGTCTCCTCGCTCGACGAGTTCCTCGACGACTACCGCCTCTACTCCTACGCGATGAAGGCCTACGGCCTGGAGGACATGACCTACGCCAAGGCCTTCATGCGCAAGGTCCTGGAAAGCGACGTCTCCGATTCGAACAGCTTCGCCAACCTACTCACCGACGATCGCTACCGCACCTTCGCCGCTGCCTTCAGCTTCGGCGGCTCGACCACCGCGACGGCGCAGACCGAGGCCCAGCTCGACGAGGTCATCGGCCTCTACAAGGCGACCGCGGCCAATGCGGGGACGGCGATCAAGGAGGAGACGCGCTACTACAACATCGTCGTCGACACGGTGACGAGCGTCGACCAGCTCCTCAACAACGAGCGGCTGCGCAGCTACCTCCTCACCGCCTTCGGCCTCGACGAGAAGACCTGGTCGCGCGAGAACATGAAGCAGGTGCTGACGAGCGACGTCGGCGACCCGGACAGCTACGTCAACCGGACCTATGTCCCCGTCATCGAGGAGCTCGGCGTCAAGATCGCGGAGGCCAACACGCGCCTCAATTCCGGCACGCTCACCGACGCGGAGAAGGACAAGGTGCGGGCCGAGATCGCGACGATGCAGGGCGTCGTCAAGCGCGCCGCCGGCTACATCTCGCTCGCCAGCGCCCTCAGCTTCTCCGCCGACGGCACGGCGGTGGCCGGCACCGTGCAGACGGTCGAGCAGAAGAAGAACACCAACGACCTCTACACGCTCTCCAATCCGCGCGTGACGACGGCGGCGGCGGTGATGAACCGCGACTATTTCGAGAGCCGGATCGGCAGCATCGGCACGGTCGACGAGCTCATCGCCGACCCGCGGCTCCTCTCCTACGTCAAGGTGGCCTTCAACCTCGATAAGCTCTCCGTCGTCGGCTACACGGTCCGCAACATCCTGACGAGCGATCCCGACCCGGACAACCCGGACAGCTACATCAACCGGTTCGGCGGGGCGGACAAGGAGAAGTACGTCGCGCTGCGGGCGGCCTTCAACTTCCAGGAGGACGGCACCCTCGCCGCCGGCGACGCGGCGCAGACGATCGGCCAGACGAGCGTCACGACGAGCGGCTACATGGTCCACTACAACGACAAGGACGAGGAGGCGGACGACAAGGCGGTCAGCCGGTTCAGGGCGCAGATCGGCGCCGTCACCTCGGTGCAGGATTTCGTCGGCGAGGCGACCATCTACGACTTCGCCCTCAAGGCCTTCGGCATCGACCCGGCCAAGGTCTCCGTCCTGACCGTCAAGAACGTGCTCAAGAGCGACCTCAACGACCCGAAGAGCTACGTCTACACGCTCAAGGACGAGCGTTTCGTCGAGCTCGCCAAGGCGTTCAATTTCGGATCGGACGGCATCGTCACGCAGCCCAAGCTGGCACAGTCCTCCGCCGAGGTGCTGGCCATGTCGCGGGCCTATATCGTCGAGAAATCCCGTTTCGGCACGGCCGACGACAAGACGCTCGCCGAGGAGGAGGCGAAATATTACTCGCGGCAGATGCAGAAGGTCGATTCGGTCAAGGCGTTCCTCTCCGACCCGCGCCTCGTCGCCTTCGTGCTGGAGGCGAACGGCATCGACCCGGCGAGCGTGGACGCCGAATTCATGGCGAAGATCTTCACCTCCGACCTCGACGACCCCGCGAGCTTCGTCAACCAGCAGGCGGACCGCTCCTTCCGCAAGATCGTCGCCTCCTTCAACTTCGGTCCCGACGGCCTGGTCGTGCGGCCCGACGAGGCCGAGATCCAGTCGCGCCGCGGCATCTACCAGACGATCGACAGCTTCGTCCGGCAGATGATGGAGGAGGACGCCGGCGCCGACAATGCCGGCGTGCGCCTCGCCCTCTATTTCGAGCGCAAGGCCGCCACCATATCGAGCCCCTACGACCTGCTCGCCGACGACGCGCTCTTCCAAGTGTTCAAGGTCCTCTACTCCCTGCCCGACGAGATCGGCAACGCCGACGTCGACGCGCAGGCCGACATGATCGAGCGCTACATGGACCTGAAGGACCTGCAGGACCCGGAGAAGGTCTCCAAGATGATCGTGAAGTTCTCCGTGCTCTACGATGCCGACAATGCGGCCACCCTCGACCCGGCGCTCTCCGTGCTCACGGGCTCCGCCGGCGCCGGCATCGGTGCCGACCTGCTGATGTCGCTCGCGCAGCTGCGCATCGGCGGCTGAGCGGGGTCGCCGCATTGATCGGCGGCAGGCCCGGGGCTAAGGTGCGGCGGAAAGGGCGGCCGGGATATCGCGGATCGGATCGACATGGCGCAGGCGCTCGCCGTTCAGGCTGACGCCGCCGCCGGAAGTCCGCGACCCCGTGCCGCCGATGACGGATCGGGGATCATGGCGCGTTATTTCATCGGCATCGACGTCGGCACGGGCAGTGCGCGGGCGGGCATCTTCGACGAGAAGGGCGGCCTCGTCGCCGCCGCGAAGCGTCCGGTGACCATCTGGCACGAGCCGGGCCACATCGTCGAGCAGTCCTCCGAGCAGATCTGGCAGGCCGTTTGCGAGAGCGTGCGCGAGGCGGTGGCCGAAGCCGGCATCGCGGCGGAGGACGTCGCCGGGCTCGGCTTCGACGCGACCTGCTCGCTCGTCGTGATCGATCCCGACGGCGCGCCGGTGGCGGTCGGACCCTCGGACGACCCCGCCCGCAACGTCATGGTCTGGATGGACCATCGGGCGGCGGGCGAGGCGGCCGGGATCAACGCCGGCGGACACGCCGTCCTCGACTATGTCGGCGGACGCATTTCGCCGGAGATGGAGACGCCGAAGCTCCTCTGGCTCAAGCGCAACCGGCCGCAATCCTTCGCCGCCGCCGGCCATTTCTTCGACCTTCCCGACTATCTCACCTTCCGGGCCACCGGCTCGCTCGCCCGCTCGGTCTGCACGGTGACCTGCAAGTGGACCTATCTCGCCCACGAGAAGCGCTGGGACGCCGCCTATTTCGAGGCGATCGGCCTCGGCGAGCTCGCGGCCGAGGGCTTTGCGCGCATCGGCACCGCGGTGGTCGATCCCGGCACGCCGCTCGGGCACGGCCTGACGGCGGCTGCCGCCGCCGACCTCGGCCTTGCCCCGGGCACCGCCGTCGCCGCCGCGCTGATCGACGCGCATGCGGGCGGCGTCGGCACGCTCGGCGGCACGGCGCCCGGCATCGACGCCGGCGTCGGCAGCCGGCTCGCCTATATCTTCGGCACCTCGGCCTGCTCCATGGCGTCGAGCCGCGAGCCGGTCTTCGTGCGCGGTGTGTGGGGTCCCTATTTCTCTGCCATGCTGCCGGGCCTCTGGCTGAACGAGGGCGGCCAGTCCGCCGCGGGCGCGGCCATCGACCACCTGGTGACGATGCATCCGGCAGCGCCCGAGGCGCGGCGGCTCGCCGAGGCGGCCGGCCTGTCGCTCGTCGCCTGGCTCGACCGCGAGGCGGGCCGGCGAGCCGGCAGCCCGAAAAGGGCCGTGACGCTTGCCGGCGCCGTCCATGTCGTGCCGGAGTTCCTCGGCAACCGCTCGCCCCACGCCGACCCGGACGCGCGCGCGGTGATCGCCGGCATCGGGCTCGAAACCGGCGTCGACAGCCTCGTCTCGCTCTATGTCGCCGGCCTCTGCGGCATCGGCTACGGCCTGCGCCAGCTCCTCGACAAGCTTTCGGAGGCGGAAATTGCGATCGATCTCATCGTCGCGAGCGGCGGGGCGGCGCAGAGCGGCCTCGTGCGCCAGGTGCTCGCCGACACGACCGGCGTCGCGCTCAGCGCCGCCGATACGGACGAGCCGGTCCTGCTCGGCGCGGCCATGCTCGGCGCCGTCGCGGCCGGCCGCTATCCCTCCTTGAACGCGGCGATGACGGCGATGTCGCGCCTCGCCACGGTCTTCCGTCCCGCCGGCGGCGACATCGCCGCCGCCCACGCCGCCCGCTACCGTGCCTTCGAGCGCCTGCAGGCGGTCGCGCGGGAGATCAGGACGGGCTGACCCGGGCGCCGGCGGCGTCTTCGCCTCCCCCTCAAGGGCAGGGCAATCGCCCCTTCTCCCCGCCGGGGAGAAGGTGGCCCGAAGGGCCGGATGAGGGGGCAAGCTCGTCGTATCGTGCCTGCGGCACTCCCTCATCCCGCTGCCGCGACCTTCTCCCCGCCGGGGAGAAGGCGGCAGGAAGCACCCTCATCATTCCATGGGCGATAGTCCTCCCCATCGAGGGGAGGGTAAAAACCTCACGCCCCCTCGTGCTTCTTCATCAGCTTGGCCTGCAGCACCACGACGACGAGCAGGAAGGCGCCGCGGATGACGGACTGCCAGTAGGCCGACAGCGAGATCCAGCCGAGCCCGTTCTCGAAGTTGAGGATGTTGAAGACCATGGCGAGCAGTAGCGCGCCGGCGAGCGTCGCCCCGACGGAGCCCGCACCGCCGGTGAGCAAGGTGCCGCCGACGACGACGGAGGCAATGGCGAAGAGCTCCCAGCCGACGCCCTCGGTCGGCTGGCCCGCCCCGAACTGCGCGGCGAGGACGACGCCGGCAAGCCCCGCGAGCGCACCGGAGGCGAGGTAGACGCCGGCGAGCGTGCGCTCGACCTTGAGGCCCATCAGCCCCGCCGTCGCCTCGCCGTCGCCGATGGCGAGGATGTGCCGGCCGATCGGCAGTTTCTCCAGCACCAGCCAGCCCGCGACATAGGCGGCAAGCGCGATCCAGGCGGGGATCGGGAAGCCGAGGAAATCGTCCTGGCCGATCACCGTGAAGCCGCTGTCGTAGGAGACGGAGACCGACTGGTTGCCGGCGAGCAGCAGCCCCGTGCCGTAGGCCGCGAGCATGGTCGCGAGCGTGGCGATGAAGGGCTGGATGCGCATCTTCGTGATGATGAAGCCGTTCACCGCGCCGACGGCGAGCCCCGCCGCCATGCCGCCCAGGAGCCCGGCCGCCCAATGGTGGGGCGACAGCAGCGCCGCCACCACGCTCGCCATCGCCGCCGTGCCGCCGACCGACAGGTCGATGCCGCCGGTGATGATGACGAAGGCCATGCCGAGCGCGATCAGCGCGAACATGGAATTGTAGCGCAGGAACGAGAGGATGTTGTAGGGCGACAGGAAGTAGTCGTAGCGCAGCGCCCCGAACAGGATCAGCCCGAGAAGCGCCAGGATGACGCCGAGCCGGGCGATGTCGCCGGAGGACTTGATGGCAAAGGGCCTGAGTATCGCTTGCATGGCGGGGCTCCTCAATGCTTGTCGGCGCGCTGCTGGATGAAGACGGCGAGCACGATCAGCGCCGCCTTGACGACGAGGGCGGCCGCGTCCGGCACGCCGTTGGCGAGCAGCGTGTAGCGCACGAGCTGGATGACGAAGGCGCCGAGCACGGTGCCGATGATGTTGGCGCGCCCGCCGGTCAGCAGCGTGCCGCCGACCGCCACCGCCGCGATCGCGTCGAGCTCCATGCCCAGCCCGACGAGGTTGGCGTCGCTCGCCGCGTTGCGCGCCACGACGACGAGGCCGGCGACGCCCGCAAGCAGCCCGCTCACCATGTAGACGAAGAGCTTGACGCGCTTCACCGGGATGCCGGTAAGCCGTGCGGCCTTCTCGTTGCCGCCGACGGCGATGATCTGCCGGCCGATGACCGTGTAGCGCACCATCGCCCAGGCGAGCGCGACGATCACCGCCATCAGCACGACCTGCGCCGGGATGCCGGCGATGCGGCCCATGGCGATGAACTGGAAGCCCTCGTTCTTGAAGACCTGCAGGTTGCCGTTGGTCATCACCTGGGCGATGCCGCGCCCGGCGATGAAAAGCACCAGCGTGGCGATGATCGGCTGGATCGAGAAGCGCGTCACCAGCGCGCCGTTGAAGAGCCCGAACAGGCCGGCGACGACGACGGGGATGACGAAGGCGAGCGCCACGGCCAACGCCATGTTCTCCACGGGCCAGAACCGGCCCATGAAGATCATCGGCGCGAGCGCGCCGGAGATCGCCATCAGCGAGCCGACGGAGAGGTCGATGCCGCCGGTGGCGATGACCAGCGTCATGCCGGTCGCGACGATGACGATGGTCGCCACCTGCGTGAGGTTGACGTTGAGCGTCTGCAGCGACAGGAAATTCGGCGTGACGATCACGTTGAACAGGATCAGCGCCAGGAAGGCGACGAAGGTGCCGTAGCGGCCGGCGAGCGTGAAGAGCCGGCCGCCGGAAAACGGCCCGGAGCGGGAGGCGGGGGTCTCGATGGTCGTCATGCCGTTTCACCCTGGGGCATCTGGTGGGCCATGGCGGCAAGCAGCGCCGCCTCGCTCAGGTCCTTGCGCGCGATCTCGGCGACGGAGGAGCCGTCGCTGAGCACGGTGACGCGGTCGGCCGCCGCCAAGAGCTCCTCCAGCTCCGAGGAGATCATCAGCACGCTCAGGCCTTCGTCGGCGAGGCCGCGCAAGAGCTTCAGGATCTCCGACTTTGCGCCGATGTCGATGCCGCGCGTCGGCTCGTCGACGATCAGCACGCGCGGGTCGGTTGCAAGCCAGCGGGCGAGCAGCACCTTTTGCTGGTTGCCGCCGGAGAGCTCCTTGATGGGCTGGTCGGGCGAGGCGCATTTGATGCCGAGCGCGCGGATGTAGCGCGCGACGATCTCGTCCTGCCGGGCGCGGTCGACGATGCCGGCCTTCCTGAGCTTCGGCAGCAGCGCCAGCGTCATGTTCTCGCGGATGCTCATGTCGGGCACGATGCCGTCGACCTTGCGGTCCTCGGAGACGAGGCCGATGCCGTCGGCGATGGCGGCGGCCGGCTCACGGTAGTCGCGCGCCTTGCCGTCCATGCGGATCGTGCCGCGCTCCATGCGGTCGGCGCCGAAGATCAGCCGCGCCGTCTCCGTGCGGCCGGAACCGAGGAGACCCGCGAGGCCGGAGATCTCGCCCTCGCGCACGGTGAGGCTGACGTCGCGCACGCGCACGCCCGCGCCGGCCTTCTCGACGGCGAGCCGCACGGGCCGGTCGCTCGTCGCGCCGTCGGCGGCCATTGCCTGGAAGGCGGCGAGCTCCTTGCCGAGCATGTGGCGCACGAGGTCCATCTTCGACATGTCGGCCATCGCGCTCTTCGCCACGGTCTGGCCGTCGCGCATGATGGTGACGCGGTCGCAGATCGCGTAGAGCTCGTCCAGCCGGTGGCCGATGAAGATGACGGAGACGCCGGAGCGCTTCAGCGTGCGGATCGTCTCGAACAGCACGGCGACCTCGCGCTCGTCGAGCGAGGAGGTGGGCTCGTCCATGATGACGAGGCGGGCGTTCTGCGTGACGGCGCGGGCGATCGCCACCATCTGCCGCGTCGCCGCGTCGAAGCGGGCGACCGGCCGGTCGACGTCGATTGCAAGGTTGAAGGTCGCGAGCACCGCCTCGGCGCCGCGCCGCATGGCGGCGTGGTCGATCATGCCGAAGCGCCGCGGCTCGCGCGAAAGATAGATGTTCTCCGCCACCGAGCGCTGCGGTGCGAGATTGATCTCCTGGTAGATCGTGGCGATGCCGGCGGCCTGCGACTCGGCCGGCATGGCGAAGTCGACCTCGCGACCGTCGAGCGCGATCGTGCCCTCGTCGCGGCGGTAGACGCCGGTCAGGATCTTGATGAGCGTGGATTTGCCGGCGCCGTTCTGGCCGACCAGCGCCATGACCTCGGCGCGCCCGACCTCCAGCGAGGCCGATCTCAGCGCCGCCACGCCGGCAAACGCCTTGGAAATGCCCTGCATGGACAGAAGCATCGCATTCCTCCCCTTCGCCAGCCCGCCGGCCGGCGCAAGACTACACCCGAACGGGCCGCCGTGTCAGGCCCGGTGCCGCGGCGGGGCCGTCCGTTCAAAAAGCCGGCCGAGACGGTTGTGCCGCCCCGGCCGGAAAGGTCTCGGGAGATCAGATCAGTAGGCGTCGGCGAGTTCCGCGGCCGCGTTCGAGGCGTCGTAGAACTTGTCCTCGTTGATGACCCACGGGTCGATGGCCTCGCCCTTGGCATAGCGCAGCATCGTCTCGAAGGCCTTGGGGCCGAAGCGCGGGTTGCACTCGACGACCGCGGCGATCTTGCCGTCGACGACCGCCTGCACGGCCTCCTTGCCGCCGTCGATGGAGAGCACCAGCACGTCCTTGCCCGGCACCTTGCCGGCCGCTTCGAGCGCGGCGATGGCGCCCATCGCCATCTCGTCGTTGTGGGCGTAGATGACGTCGGCGTCCGGATGGGCCTGGAGCAGGGCCTCGGCGACCTGGCGGCCCTTGTCGCGGGCGAAGTCGCCGGTCTGCGAGGCGACGATCTCGAAGCCGCCGGCCGCCTTGATCGCCTCGTCGAAGCCCTTCTTGCGGTCGTTGGCGGGCGACGAGCCGGTCGTGCCTTCGAGTTCGATGATCTTCGACTTGCCGTTGGCGTTCTTGATCAGCCATTCGGCGACGCGCTTGCCTTCCTCGATGAAGTCGGAGCCGATGAAGGTCACGTAGTCCTCGCCGGCCTTGGCGAGCGACGGATCGACCGAGCGGTCGAGCAGGATCACCGGGATGCCGGCCTTCTTGGCCGCCATGACGGCGGGGATCAGCGGCTTCTCCTCGCGCGGGGCGAGGAAGATGACGTCGACGCCCTGGGCGATCATCGAGTTGACGTCGGCGACCTGCTTGGCGGCGGAGCCGGCGGCGTCCGTGTAGACGAGCTGGAAGCCCAGCTTCTCGGCCTCGGCCTTCATGCTGTTCGTCTGGGCGATGCGCCAGGGATTGTTGGACTCCGTCTGCGCGAAGCCGACCTTGTAGGTGTCCTTCTGGGCCAGCTTCGGCAGTTCGGCCATGGCGACGCCGGCGGCGGCCAGCGCACCGGCCGCCGTCGCGGCGAGCAGGAAGGTGCGGCGGGAAATCATGGTCATAGGCGGGTTCTCCTCCCAAAAAACGGAACCGATATCTCTACCGGACGTGAGCATTTTGTGCTTCACATGGGTAAATCTTGCGCTAATAATATGAGCAGTCAAGCGCTAAAATTATGAGCAGGTGCAAAAAGTCCTGCTGCGCTGCACATCGGAGGTGAGGAACGCGGATGGCCAGGGAAAACGGGAGGAATGCCGGACGAGGCGGCGACGGGCGGCCGACGATGACGGATGTCGCGCGGATCGCGGGCGTTTCCCAGTCCAGCGTCTCCCTCGTGCTCAACGAGATGTCCGGCTCGCGCATCTCGCCCGAGACGCAGCAGAAGGTGCGCGAGGCTGCTCATAAAATAGGTTATAAATTACCGGCGACCCGCGCCCCTGTCGCCGCGCCCGCGGTGGAGAAGGACACGATCGCCTTCATCGTCGACGAGATCTCCACGAGCCCGCATCCCGTCGTCAGCCTCGACGGCATCCGCGACTACGCCTTCGAGCAGGGCCTGCTCGTCTCCGCCCATGCGACGCGCTCGAACCCGGACCTGGAGGAGGCGGTGCTGCGCTCCGTGCTGCGCGACCCGGCGATCGCCGGCGTCGTCTACGCCACGATCTTCACCCGCAAGGTGCGCGTGCCGCCCGCGCTGAAGTCCATCCCGACCGTGCTGCTCAACTGCTATTGCGAGCCGCGCCAGCACGTGGCGATCGTGCCGGGCGAGGTGGCCGGCGGCTTCGCGGCGACGGCGCACCTGACGGCGCTCGGCCACAAGCGCATCGGCTTCATCAACGGCGAGCCGTGGATGGACGCGGCGATCGACCGCCTCAAGGGCTACAAGCAGGCGCTCGCCACCGCCGACATCGCCTTCGACGAGAGCCTCGTGCGCGACGGCGACTGGCTGCCGCTGCGCGGCTACGAGGCGGGGCTGGAGCTCCTGTCGCTGGACAATCCGCCGACGGCGATCTTCTGCGGCAACGACCTGATGGCGATCGGCATGATGGAGGCGGCGCAGGAGAAGGGCCGGCGCGTGCCGGAGGACCTCTCCGTCATGGGTTACGACGACCAGGAGCTCGCCCGCTACACGCATCCGCCGCTCTCCACCCTCGTGCTGCCCAATTACGAGATGGGCCAGAAGGCGGCCGAGATCCTCATCGACATGGCGATCCACGGCAAGCCGGCGCGCGCCATGACCATCAAGGTCGACGGCCCCCTCGTCGTGCGCGGCACGACCGCCGAGCCGCGCCGGCGCTAGGACCGATACCGGCCGGAACCGGGTGTCGATCGGTCCTGGGCCAATACCTTCCCGGGGTTCATGATCCCGGCCGGGTCGAAGGCGCGCTTGACGCGGCGCATCAGCTCGATCTCGATTCCCGCGCGCACCTCCGCCAGCTCGTCACGCTTCATCTGGCCGATGCCGTGCTCGGCGGAGATCGAGCCCTCGTATTTCCGCACGAGGCCGTGCACCAGCGCGTTGATCTCGCGCCGGCGGGCGACGAAGGCCGCCGTGTCGGCGCCGACGGGCTGGGAGACGTTGTAGTGGATGTTGCCGTCGCCCATGTGGCCGAAGGCGCAGATGCGCGCGCCGGGGATCGCCGCGAGCACCGCCGCGTCCGCCTCGGCCATGAAGGCGGGGATGCTTGCGACCGGCACCGAGACGTCGTGCTTGATCGAGCCCCCCTCCGGCTTCTGCGCCGGCGACATGCTCTCGCGCATGTGCCAGAGCGCCTGGCGCTGCGTCTCGCTCTCGGCGATCACCGCATCCTCGATCAGCCCGGTCTCGATTCCTTCCGAAAGCAGGACCTCGATCATCCGCCGCGCGGCCTCGGCCGAATCGGAGGTCGAGACGTCGACCAGCGCATACCAGTCGTGCCGGCCGGCGAGCGGGTCGCGTACGCCGGGAATGTGGCGCATGGTGAAGTCGACGCCGAGCCGCGGCATCAGCTCGAAGCCGGTGAGCGCCATGCCGCAGCGCTCGGCGGCGCGCTCGAAGAGCTTCAGTGCGTCGGCGGGAGATTTCAGCCCGGCGAGCGCGACCTCGTGGCCGAGCGGGCGGGGGAAGAGCCGCAGCACCGCGCCGGTGATGACGCCGAGCGTGCCCTCCGCGCCGATGAAGAGGTCGCGCAGGTCGTAGCCGGTATTGTCCTTGCGCAGCCTGCGCAGCCCGTTCCAGATCTCGCCGGTCGGCAGCACCACCTCCAGCCCCAGGCAGAGCTGGCGCACGCCGCCATAGGCCAGCACGGCCGTGCCGCCGGCATTGGTGGAAAGGTTGCCGCCGATCTGGCAGGAGCCCTCCGAGCCGAGCGACAGCGGGAACAGCCGGTCCGCCGCCTCCGCCGCCCGCTGGATCTCGGCGAGCACCGCGCCCGCATCGGCGACGATGACGTTGCCGACCGGATCGACCTCGCGGATGCGGTTGAGGCGCGCAAGCGACAGCACGACGTCGCTTTGCCCCTCGCGCGGCGCCGCCCCGCCGACATGGCCGGTATTGCCGCCCTGCGGCACGACCGCCGTCCCGGTCTCGCTGGCGAGCGCCAGGATCGCCGACACCTCCTCGACCGACCCGGGCCTCAGCACCAGCGGCGAGGAGCCGTGATAGAGGCCGCGGCTCTCGACGAGATAGGGGGCGATGTCCTGCGGCGTGACGAGCGCGTGCGCGGGGCCGGTGATGTCGGCGAAGCGGGCGATGAGGTCCGGGGTCATGGGCTTGCCTTTCCGTTGGTCAAATGCCGCCTCGCCCCGCTCTGCCCTGCCGGGCATCTCCTCCTCAAGGCGGGAGATTGGATGGGGCTTCGTCCCGCCCATCCTGAGCGACGCAATGTGAGCGGGGTCTTCGCCTCTTGCCGATCTCCCCCCTTGAGGAGGAGATGCCCGGCAGGGCGGAGGGGGGTATGGCGCGGCATCCTCAACTTGCCCGTTCCGCAGCCCCGGGCCGCGGTGCCGCGGCGCGCTGCAGACGGTCGTTGATCGCCTCGCCGAGGCCGGTCGCGGGCACCGGCGAGAAGGCGATCGCGGCGGCACCGGCCGCATCCGCCCGCTTCATGTAGCCGAAGAGATTGGCGGCGGCTTCCGCGAGGTCGCCGCTCGGGCTGAGGTCGAGCACCAGCGCGGCCTTGTCCTCGCCCGGCAGCGGACGGCCGCCGAAGCGGATCAGCGCCTCGCCCGGCCGCACGTCCTCCGCCTCGAGCCGCACGGGTGCGCCGGGCGCATAGTGCGAGGCGAGCATGCCGGGCGCGACGATGGCCGCGCCTGCCCGTTCCGGCCGCTCGACCGGCCGGCCGGCGACGCGTTCGATCTCGCCCGCGTCGAGCCCGCCGGGCCGAAGCAGCCGGACCGTGCCGCCCTCCACCTTGAGGATCGTCGATTCGAGGCCGACCCTGGCCGGCCCGGCGTCGAGCACCAGTTCCAGCTTCCCGCCGAAATCGGCCGCCACGTGTGCGGCGGTCGTCGGGCTGATGCGGCCGGAGGTGTTGGCGCTGGGGGCGGCGAGCGGCCGGCCGAAGGCGGCAAGCAGCCGGCTCGCAAATCCCGTCGGCACGCGGATGCCGACCGTGTCGAGCCCGGCGCGGGCGAGGGGATGGATATCGCTGTCCGGCCTCACCGGCAGCACCAGCGTCAGCGGCCCCGGCCAGAAGGCCTCCGCCAGCGTCCGCGACAGGGGATCGAAGACGGCGTGCCGCTCCGCCATGGCGAGGTCGGCCATGTGGCAGATCAGCGGATTGAAGCGCGGCCGGCCCTTCATCTCGTAGATGCGGGCGATCGCCCGCGGATCGGTGGCGTCGGCGGCAAGGCCGTAGACCGTCTCGGTGGGAATGGCGACCGGCACGCCGCGCGCGAGCGCCTCGCAGCCGCGCGCGAACGCTTCCTCCGGGTCCGTCCTCGTGTCGATGATCTCGGCCATGCCTCCCTTTACAGGGCTTTGGCCGGCGATGCCAAGGGGCGTTACAGCGCGTCGATGATCTTGCGCAGCGCCTCGTCGCGCGCGCCCAGCATCAGGACGTTCTTCATCGCCGTCTTCGGGTCGGCGGTGCGGAAGATGACGCCGTTGCCGCGCACCTTGCGGTCGATCGAAAGCCGGCCTTCCTCCTCGGCCGGCGTGATGGCGACGGCGAAATACATGCGGCCCTGCTTCTGCGAGATGTCGGCGAAGAACTGCTCGCCGGCGCCGATCTCCGCATGGAAATTGGCGATGTAGAAGGCCCATTGCACGTTGTCGAACTCGGCGAAGCGGGAGTTGGCGACCGTCACGTGGCAATAGCCGAGATGCGGCGTCTCGGCGAGCGTGCGGTGGAAGATGAGCTTCGGGAAGCGGATCGAGCGGTGGAAGCCGTTGATGCGCTCGTGCGTCGTCGTGCCGGCCCGCTCCAGCTTGCGGCCGGTGCGCTCGGCGACTTCGGCATGGGTGAGGTAGCGCTTCTCGCTGGCGCTCCAGGCGCTGCTGCGCTCGATGCGGCCGGTGCGCAGGAACTCGGTGTGCACGGCGACCTTCGCCAGCGTCGCCCGCTTGTAGGCGACGGCATCGTAATAGCGGAACTTCCTGGTCTCCACGCGCCGGCTCCATCTCGCGCCACCTGCAGCGAAGGTTACGCAGACAGGGTTAAGCAAACCTTTCAGAAATCCTGGTAGTTGAGCGGTGTGACCTCCACGAGCCGGCGCGACAGCGAGACCGTGGCGGCGCCGTTGACGCCCGCGCCCGCGCGCGCATCCGCCGAAACCGTCGCCAGCACACCGGAAAGCGCCATCGTGCCCGTCACCGCGGCCGATGCGCCGGCCGTCGCGTCCGCCTCGGCACGCGCCGAAAGCCGGCCTTCGGCGGAGATGGAGGCCGTCAACATGCCGTCGAGCGGCTCGAAGGGCTTTTCCGGCAGCAGGCCGCCGAAGGCCCAGGCCTTGCGGAGCTCCGCCCTGGTCATCGCCGCCACGTTGACGTCGATGTCGTTTGCGGCACCCTTCACCCGGTAGGGGCAGGCGCGCTTCGTGCAGTTGGCGGCGGCGGAGAACTGCCAGAGCGCGTAATTGTCCCAGTTGCCCATCGGGAAGACGCCCTCGATGCCCGGCTTGTAGCGGGCATACCAGAGCGGCAGGCGCGAGAGGATGCGGTATCTGTCGCGGTTGGCGGCGATGTGGCGCGCCGTCGCGTGGTTTGTGTAGAGCACTGGATAGCGGCCCGTGCGCGTCTTGATGTGGCCGGCGAAGACCTGCGCGTCGGCAAGCGACATGAAGCGCTCCGGATCGATCGCCTCGATGTCGAGCACCATCATCTCGTCGTCCCGCGGATTGGCGTAGTCGAGGAAGTGGTTGGCCTGGTCGACCGGATTGCCCGGACGGGCGAGGTGATAGGCGCCCCAGAGCAGGCCCTTGGAGCGGGCGAGCAGCCGGCGCGTCTCGTAGAGCTCGCGGCTCACCGCGTATTTGCGCCACATCGTCTTGCAATGGGCGAAGGTGTCGCCGCCGTGGTCGCCCTTGCAGCTGTAGCTTTCCGGCAGCCCGTCCGAGGCCTTGGAGATGAAGCCGGCGATGCGCTTGTCCGTCAGCATCTCGGCCCAGTCGATCTCGTTGAGCTCGTAGGCGTCGATGACGATGGCGTTCTCCCGCTTCTTCCACGGCTCGACGTCGGCCGCCCCGGCGGCATGGGGCAGGCAGGCGAGGAGAAGGGCGGCGAGGCCGCAAAGGTGCTTGGCGATCATGGGCGCTCCTGTCGGATCGACGGTCCTCCGCAAGCGGCCATGGTGGCGCGAACATGGTTAACAAAGGCTTGACGCAGCGCACCCGCGATCGGCGGGCGGCCGTTGACGCTTACGTACAAACAAATAGTCTGGAAAAAAGCCCGCGAGTCAGGGCGGGGCCGGGAGGAGGATAGCGATGTACAGGGCGCCGGTCGAGGAGATCGCCTTCACGCTGCGGCATGTCGCGGGGCTTGCCGGCGCGCTCGAATCCGGCCGGCTCGGCGAGCTCACCGACGACCTCGTCGACGCGATCCTCACCGAGGCCGGCCGCTTCGCGACGGAGGAGATCGCGCCGCTCGCCGAGGTCGGCGACCGCCAGGGCGCGCGACTGGCAAACGGCGAGGTGACGATGCCTGACGGCTGGCCGGCGCTCTACCGCGCCTGGGCCGAGGGCGGCTGGAACGCGCTCACCGCGCCGCCGGAATTCGGCGGGCAGGGCCTGCCGCACATGCTGCACGTCGCGGCGCTGGAAATGTGGAACGGCGGCTCGATGGCCTTCGCGATCGGCCCGACGCTCACCATCGGCGCGGTCGAGGCGCTCGCCGCGCACGGCTCTGCGGAGCTCAAGGCGAAGTACCTGCCGAAGATGGTCTCCGGCGAGTGGATGGGCTCGATGAACCTCACCGAGCCGCATGCCGGCTCCGACCTCGGCGCGCTGAAGACGCGGGCCGAGCGGCGCGGCGACGGCACCTACCGGCTGTTCGGCCAGAAGATCTTCATCACCTATGGCGAGCACGATTTCACCGGGAACATCGTCCATCTGGTGCTCGCCCGCCTGCCGGATGCGCCCGCCGGCACGCGCGGCATCTCGCTCTTCCTCGTGCCGAAGTTCCTCGTCGGCGAGGACGGCGCGCCCGGACGGCGCAACGATGTCCATTGCCATTCCATCGAGCACAAGCTCGGCATCCACGCGTCCCCCACCTGCACGATGATCTACGGCGACGGCCGCTTCGGCGACGAGCCCGGCGCCGTCGGCTGGCTGGTCGGGGAGGAGAACCGCGGGCTCGCCTGCATGTTCACGATGATGAACAATGCGCGGCTCGCCGTCGGCATGCAGGGTGTGGCGATCGCCGAGGCCGCCACGCAGAAGGCGCTCGCCTATGCGAGGGAGCGCACGCAGGGCCGCGCGCCCGGCCGGACGGGCGAGGGCATGAGCGCGATCGTCGAGCACCCGGACGTCGCCCGCATGCTGCTGACCATGAAGGCGCTGACCCAGGGCGCGCGCGCCATCGCCTATGCCTGCGCCCATGCCGTCGACATGGCGCACACCACGGAGGGGGAGGAGAGCCGGCACTGGGCGGAGCGGGCGAGCCTCATCACCCCCGTCGCCAAGAGCTTTACCACCGACGTCGGCGTCGAGGTCGCCTCGCTCGGCCTGCAGGTGCACGGCGGCATGGGCTACATCGAGGAGACCGGGGCCGCCCGCCTCTACCGCGACGCCCGCATCGCGCCGATCTACGAGGGCACCAACGGCATCCAGGCGATCGACCTCGTCACCCGCAAGCTGCCGCTCTCCGACGGCCGGCAGATCGGGAGCCTGATCGCCGAGTTGCGTGCCGTCGCCGCCGAAGCCGGGACCGACCCGGCCCTCGGCGAGACCGGCCCCCGCCTCGAAGCCGCAGTCGCCGACCTCGAGGCCGCGACCGCCTGGCTCGCCGCGGCCCTGGCCGAAGGCCGCCAGGCCGGGGCGCTCGCCGGCGCCACGCCCTACCAGCGCCTGCTCGGCCTCGTGCTCACCGGCTGCTACCTCGCCAAAGGCGCGCTCGCCGAGGCCGGCGACGGCCGCCGGGACGAGCGCCGCGCGCTTTGCCGCTTCTTCGCCGAGAACCTGCTTTCCGAGGCGGCCGCGCTGCGCGACCGCGTGGTCTCGGGCGCGGCGAGCCTCGATGCGGCGCGGGTGGTGCTGGGGTGAAGGCTTTTGCCCCCTCTGCCCTGCCGGGCATCTCCCCTCAAGGGGGGAGATGCCCGGCAGGGCAGAGGGGGGTGGCGACAGCCAGAACAGACGCGAGGGGAGAGCGCCATGACCGACCACATCCGCATCGAGCGCCCCGTGTCCGGCGTGCTGGTGATCCGCCTCGACCGGGCGGAGAAGAAGAACGCCATCACCCGCGCCATGTACGCGGCGATGACGGCGGCCCTTCGCGGCGCCGACGCGGAGGAGGCCGTGCGCGCCACCCTCTTCCTCGGCCGCGAGGGCTGCTTTTCCGCCGGCAACGACCTCAACGACTTCCTCGCCTTCGCCAGGGGCGGCACGATGGGCGGCGAGGTGGTGGAGTTCCTGCATGCGCTCGCCGCGCACCGCAAGCCGCTCGTCTCCGGCGTCGACGGGCTGGCGATCGGCATCGGCACGACGATCCACCTCCATTGCGACCTCACCTACGCCTCGCCGCGTACCGAGTTCCGCACCCCGTTCGTCGATCTCGCGCTGGTGCCGGAGGCGGCCTCCAGCCTGCTGGCGCCGCGCGTCATGGGCCACCAGCGCGCCTTCGCGCTGCTCGCCGCGGGCGAGGCCTTCTCCGCGGACGCGGCGCGCGAGGCGGGGCTGATCCATGCCGTCGTCGAGGCCGGGGCGGTGGAGGAGACGGCGCTTGCCGCCGCCGCCCGGCTCGCCGCCAAGCCGCCGCAGGCGCTGGCGATCGCCCGCGACCTCATCCGCGGCGACCGCGCGGCCGTCGCCGCCCGGATCGACGAGGAGGCGGCGCATTTCGCCCGGCAGCTTACAAGCCCGGAGGCGCGCGCCGCCTTCGAGGCCTTCCTCGCCCGGCGCTGAGCCTCCCGCGGCGGAACAATCCGCCGCCTCCGGCTTTCCTCCCCGATTCCAATCGAGAGGAAACGCCATGGCCACGATCGAGACACGCGACGGGACGACGCTCTACGTCAAACAGTGGGGCGAGGGTCGCCCCGTCATCCTCCTCCACGGCTGGCCGCTGTCGGCCGACAGCTGGGACGACCATGCGCTCGCCATCGCCGAGGCCGGCATGCGGGCGATCGCCTACGACCGCCGCGGCTTCGGCCGCTCCGCCCAGCCCTGGGCCGGCTACGACTACGACACGCTCGCCGACGATCTCGCCGACGTCATCGCCGCCACCGGCGCGGAGAATGCGGCGCTGATCGGCTTCTCCATGGGCGGCGGCGAGGTCGCGCGCTACATGAGCCGGCACGGCGGCCGCAACATCCGCCAGGCCGGGCTGATCGCCTCCGTCGTGCCCTACATGCTGAAGACCCCCGACAACCCTGACGGCACGCCGCAATCGACCTTCGACGGGATAGAGGCCGGCATCCGGAAGGATCGCGCCCAGTTCTTCGCCCAGTTCTTCCAGAGCTTCTACGGCGTCGGCTTCTTCGAGCACCCGGTGAGCCAGGAGGTGCTCGACTGGTCGGTGAGCCAGTCGATGCTGGCGGGGCTGCATCCGACGCTGGCCTGCGCGAAGGCCTTCGCCACCACGGATTTCCGCGGCGATCTCGCGGCCTTCTCCGTGCCGACGCTGATCGTCCACGGCACCAAGGACGAGACGGTGCCGATCGACGCCTCGGCGCGGGCGGCCGCGCGCGGCATCTCGGGAAGCCGGCTGATCGAATACGAGGGCGCGCCGCACGGCCTGCTCGCCACCCACAAGGCGGACATCACCCGCGACCTCCTCGCCTTCCTGATGGAACGGCACTGAGGCCGCTTATTTCTCCAGCACCGCCACGGCCTCGACATGCGCCGACCAGAGGAACTGGTCGATCGGCGTGACGAGCCGGATGCGGTAGCCCGCGGCCGTCAGGATCGCGAGGTCGCGGGCGAGCGTCAGCGGATTGCAGGAGACGGCGACGATCGTCTTCACGCCGGAGCGAGCGAGCTCGCGGCACTGGTCCTCGGCGCCGGCGCGCGGCGGGTCGAAGACGACGGCGTCGTAGGCCTTGAGCTCGGAGGCCATCAGCGGGCGGCGGAAGAGGTCGCGCTTCTCCACCGTCACCGGCTTCAGCCCCTGCGTGTTGCGCGCGGCATGGTCGAGCGCCTTCAGCGCCTTCTCCTCGCCCTCGACGGCATGCACCCGCACCTTGCGGGCGATCCTCAGCGAGAAGGTGCCGGCGCCGGCGAAGAGGTCGGCGACGCGTTTCGCCTTGCCGATGGCGGCGAGCACGATGTCGGCCATGGCGTCCTCGGCGGGCTTCGTCGCCTGGGTGAAGCCGCCCGGCGGCGGCGAGACGATGACGCCGCCGAAGTCGATCTCCGGCCGCTCCGGCGAAATCAGCACCTCGCCGTCGCTCGTCACCCGGGCGATACCGCGCGTGGCGAGCACGCATTCCGTCACCGCCCGCCGCTCCCGGTCGCCCACCTTTTTCACGCCCTCGAAGGCGAGGTCGAGGCCGGTCAGCGTCTCCAGAACGGTGATGCGGAACGGCTCGGCGCCGGTGGCGATCGCGCCCGCCACGCGGCGGATCGTCCCGAGCCGCGAGACGATGCCGGGGCTGCTGATCGGACAGTGGTCGATGGAGACGATGTGGTGGCTGCCGGCCTGGTTGAAGCCCAGCAGCATGCCCTTCTCCGTCCGGCGCGCGGTGAAGACGACGCGGCGGCGCTCGCCCGGCCGGGCGATGACGAGCGGCGCCACGTCCGCGACAAGCCCCTTCGATTTCAGCGCGTTGACGACGAGGTCGCGCTTGAAGGCATGGTAGAGCGCGTCGCCCGCGTGCTGCAGCGTGCAGCCGCCGCAGGTGCCGTTCTTCCCGTCCGGCCCGAAATGCACGCAGGGCGGCTCCGCCCGCTCGGGTGAGGTCTTGGCGATGGAGAGGATCGTCCCGTGGTTCTTCACACGCGCCACGGCCACCGTCTCGCCGGGCAGCGAGAAGGGCACGTAGACCGGCCCGCCGGGTGCGTCGGCGATGCCGTCGCCGCCGCTGCCGAGCCGGGAGACGGTGAGCGTTTCGGCGGTCATGGCTTCAGGCCTCCG
Organism: Shinella pollutisoli; assembly: GCF_024609765.1. Lineage (GTDB taxonomy): Bacteria > Pseudomonadota > Alphaproteobacteria > Rhizobiales > Rhizobiaceae > Shinella > Shinella pollutisoli. Next base: position 44,582 of record NZ_JANFDG010000029.1, on the reverse strand, counting down.
AGCAGGAATTCGACATTGCCGTCGCCGCCGGAAATCGGCGAGGGGATGAGGCCGAGGCTTTTCCAGCCCATCTCCTCCGCGAGCCAGCGCTCCAGCCCGGCGGCGACCTGCGGCGCGCTCTCCGGGTCCTTGAGCAGGCCCGCCTTGCCGATCGCCGCGCGGCCGGCCTCGAACTGCGGCTTGACGAGCAGCGCGCAGAAGGCGCCGGGTGCCGCGAGCGCGAGCGCCGGCGGCAGCGCCAGCTTCAGCGAGATGAAGGAGACGTCGGAGACGACCGCGCCGATCTCGCGCCCGCCGAGGTCGGCCCGGCCGAGCGCGCGGGCGTTCAGCCCTTCGAGATTGGTCACGCGCGGATCGTCGCGGAGGCTCGGGTGCAGCTGGTCGTGGCCGACGTCGACGGCGACGACGTGGCGCGCGCCGCGCTCCAGCAGCACCTGCGTGAAGCCGCCGGTGGAGGCGCCGATGTCGAGGCAGTCGCGGCCCGCCGGATCGAGGCCGAAGCCGTCGAGTGCCGCAATCAGCTTCAGCGCCGCGCGCGAGACGTAGGCCTGCGCCGGATCGTCCACGGCAAGGACGGCGGAGGGCAGGACGGCGGCGCCCGGCTTGGTGATCACGCGGCCGTCGACGCGGACCGTGCCGCGGGCGATCGCGTCGCGCGCCCGCGAGCGGCTGGCGAAGAGGCCGGCATTGACGAGGAGCTGGTCGAGGCGGGTGGGTTCGTGAGGCATCGCCTCTCATGCCGCCTCGGCGCGGCGCTGGCAAGAGCCGGCATCACCGCCGCCGTCAGAGCCAGATGATCCGGCCGGTCGGGGAGGGGCCCTCGCCGGGCTCGACGATCGCGGCGATCCCCTGCGGCTTCGCCGCGTCGTCGGGCCTGCGGACGATCACCGGCCTGTCGGCGATGCCGTGCGACTTGCGGATCTCCGGCAGCTTCTTCTGCAGGATGGCGATCGCCGCCGCCTCGACGGCGGGGTCGTGCGAGGGCCGCTCCTCGGCCGCGGCGACGGCGGCGTGGCAAAGCATCGCGGCGGCGGCCGCAATCGGCAGATGGCGCATGGTATTCCCTGTCCGGTCTTTTCTCGTTGCCGGCAAGACTAGCGGCGGGAGGTTGCGGAACGGCCAAGGGACATGGTTACGCCCGGGCAAAGCGGCATGGTTGAGAAAGGATGAGGCCTTGCCGGCGAAGGGGATTTCGGCTGATATCGCAAGGCCTGACCCTCCGAGGACGACCATGAAAGCCCTTCTCAGCCTGCTTGCGCTTCTCGCTCTCGCCGCCGCGCCCGCCGCGGCGAACGACACCATGGCCGAGCTGAAGGCGGGCGGCCTCACCTTCGTGCGCTCGCCGGACGTGGAGATGACGCGCGAGGCGCTCTTCATCTCGCCGACGGAGATCCGCGTCGACTACGTCTTCACCAACACCTCGGACAAGGACGTCTCCGGCCTCGTCGCCTTCCCGATGCCGGAGATCGGCGGCGACCCCTATGCCAATGTCGCCCTCGACGACACGGAGACGGACAACTACCTCGCCTTCACCGCCGCGCAGGACGGCCGGGCGGTCGCCGTCAACCTGCAGCAGCGCGCGGAGGCCGCCGGCCTCGACGTCACCGGGGACCTCGTCGCCCGCGGCGTCCCGCTGCTGCCCTATGCGGAAGCGACGAAGGCGGCGCTGGAAAAGCTTCCCGCCGAGGTGGCCGGGGACTGGATTTCCCGCGGCATCATCTTCGTCGACAGCTACGACGACGACGGCACCGGCATGAAGGACCATCGCACGCCGCTCTGGACGCTGAAATCCGTCTACTGGTGGCGCACGACCTTTCCGGCGGGCCGCGAGGTCGCCGTGCAGCACCGCTACCGTCCGGGCGTCGGCGGCACGGTCGGCATCACCTTCCTGGAGGACGGCGCCGGCAAGGGCGAGCGCTTCGAGGACTACCGCAAGCGCTACTGCATCGAGGACGACATCGTGCGCCGCGCCGTGCAGTCGGAGAAGGACATGGCGGCGGGAAAATCCTATCTCGTCGAGAACTGGATCTCCTACGTGCTGACGACCGGTGCCAACTGGAGCGGCCCGATCCGCGACTTCACGCTCACCGTCGACAAGGGGGCGCCGGAAAACCTCGTCAGCTTCTGCGGCGACGGCGTCCGCAAGACCGGCCCGACCACCTTCGAGATGAAGGCGAAGGATTTCTACCCGGAACGCGACATCGACATCCTGCTGCTGAAGCCGATGGCGGCGATGCAGTAGGGCCGCGAAAGGCCCCTCATCCCGCTGCCGCGACTTCTCCCCGCAAGCGGGGAGAAAGGGAACCCGGCTAAGGCTTCCTTCGGAAAACGCCCCGACAAACCCCTTCTCCCCGCTTGCGGGGAGAAGATGCCGGCAGGCGGATGAGGGGCGCAGCCGATTCTAAAAGATCACCCCGCCGCGCCGACGCCGACGGCCTTCTGGCCGAGTGCCTGGAAGACGGTGGCGACGATGCCGGCGCGGTCGAGGCCGGCTTTGGCATACATCGCCTCGGGCTTGGCCTGCTCCATCCAGATGTCCGGCAGCACCATCGGCCGCACCTTCAGCCCGTGGTCGATCAGCCCTTCCACCGCCAGGAACTGCAGCACGTGGCTGCCGAAGCCGCCGACCGAGCCCTCCTCGACGGTGATCAGCACCTCGTGATGGCGGGCGAGCTGGCGGATAAGGTCATGGTCGAGGGGTTTTGCGAAGCGGGCGTCGGCGACCGTGGTGGAAAGGCCCGCCGCGTCGAGGTCCTCGGCGGCCAGCAAACAGTCGGCAAGGCGCGTGCCGAAGGAGAGGAGCGCCACCTTGGAGCCCTGCTTGACCACGCGACCCTTGCCGATGGCAAGGATCTCCCCGCGCGCCGGCATCTCGACGCCGACGCCCTCGCCGCGCGGATAGCGGAAGGAGATCGGGCCGTCGTCGTGAGCCGCTGCGGTGCGCACCATGTGCTTCAGCTCCGCCTCGTCGGCCGCCGCCATCACCACGAAGCCGGGAAGGGCGGCGAGATAGGCGGTGTCGAAGGAGCCCGCATGCGTCGGCCCGTCGGCGCCGACGAAGCCGGCGCGGTCGATGGGGAAGCGCACCGGCAGACCCTGGATCGCCACGTCGTGCACCACCTGGTCGTAGCCGCGCTGCAGGAAGGTGGAGTAGAGCGCGCAGAACGGCTTGTACCCTTCCGCCGCGAGCCCCGCCGCGAAGGTGACGGCATGCTGCTCGGCGATGCCGACGTCGAAGGTGCGCTCGGGGAAGGCGATGGCGAGCTTGTCGAGCCCGGTGCCCGACGGCATGGCGGCGGTGACGCCGACGATCTTCTCGTCATAGCCCGCCTCCTGCACCAGCGCCTCGGCGAAGACGGCGGTGTAGGCGGGCGCGTTCGGCTTGGCCTTCGCCTGCGCGCCGGTGATGACGTCGAAGGTGTTGACGCCGTGGTACTTGTCGGCGGCCGCCTCGGCCGGCGGATAGCCCTTGCCCTTCTGCGTCACCACATGGATCAGCACCGGTCCCCTGGCATTGTCGCGCACGTTGCGCAGCACGGGCAGCAGGTGCTCGAAGGAATGCCCGTCGATCGGGCCGATGTGATAGAAGCCCATCTCCTCGAACAGCGTGCCGCCGGTCACGTAGCCGCGGGCGTGCTCGACGGCGCGGGTGATGGCGCGGTCGACCGTCTTGCCGAGATAGGCCGTCAGCTTCTTGCCGAGCTCGCGGAAACCCATGTAGGTGCGGCCCGAGGCGAGCCGCGCCAGGTAGGCGCTCATCGCCCCGGTCGGCGGCGCGATCGACATGTCGTTGTCGTTGAGGATGACGATCAGGCGGGCGTCGAGCGCGCCGGCATTGTTGAGCGCCTCGTAGGCCATGCCGGCCGACATGGCGCCGTCGCCGATGACGGCGATCACGTTGCGGTTCTCGCCGGAAAGGTCGGCGGCCACCGCCATGCCGAGGCCGGCGGAAATCGATGTCGAGGAATGCGCGGCGCCGAACGGATCGTACTCGCTCTCCGCCCGGCGGGTGAAGCCGGAGAGCCCGCCCTCCTGGCGCAGCGTGCGGATGCGGTCGCGCCTTCCGGTCAGGATCTTGTGCGGATAGCACTGGTGGCCGACGTCGAAGATCAGCCGGTCGTGCGGCGTGTCGAAGACCTTGTGGATGGCGATGGTGAGCTCCACCACGCCGAGCCCGGCGCCCAGATGCCCGCCCGTGCGCGAGACGGCGTCGATCATCTCCGCGCGCAGCTCGCCTGCCAGTTGCGGCAGGTCGCGGTCCGGCACGGCCTTGAGGTCGGCCGGGATGCGGACCGTGTCGAGCAGGGGGGTGGCGGGTGCTTTTGTCACTCTCGTGCCTCTTCGTCACGCCTGGCCGGACCGTCCGCTCGGAGAGCCGGCAGGCTCGCCCCGTCCATGCAGAATGCGGCGCGCGATTTCAACCGTTTCGGCCAGTCTAGAACCGATTTCTCCGGATTGATACCGGAGAAACGCCGCAGCCGCCGCTCAGCCCTTGCCGGACCGTTTCGCCCGCGCCGCGACGTTCAGCGCCACGGCCTCGCGGACAAGCGCCTTCAGCGCCTCCGCGTCGATCCGGTCGCCCTCGCGGACATCGATGGCGCGGCGCGTGTTGCCGTCGAGGCTGGCGTTGAAGAGGCCCTTCGGATCCGGAAGCGACGCCCCCTTGGCGAAGGTCATCTTCACGACCGCCTTGTAGGTCTCGCCGGTGCACAGGATGCCGGCATGCGACCAGACGGGCACGCCGCGCCACTTCCATTCCTCGACCACGTCGGGATCGGCCTCGCGGACGAGCGCGCGCAGCCGCGCCAGCGTCTCGCCGCGCCAGTCGGCGAGTTCCGCGATCCGCGCATCGATCTTCTCGGATGGCGATTCCGTCTGCTCCATGGTCCGTCTCCTACATGCGCTCGCCGGGAAGCCGGCTCGCCTGTTCGATCCAGCGGGAAAGCAGCGCCTCGTCCAGGTCGTCGCCCTCGTGGATATGGAAATAGCGCGCCTCCGCCGTCTTCGAGGCGACCGGCGGCACCGGATCGAGCGAGGTGCCGCGGAAGAAGGCGAGCTTGATGTATTTCGCGAAGCAATGGAGGCTGAGGAACCAGCCGTCGCCCTCGATGCCGTAGAGCGGCGAGTTCCATTTGACCGCCTTGGCGACGTCCGGCACGGTCTTTTCGATCAGCGCGTCGATTCTCCGGCCGACGTCGCTCTTCCAGCCGGGCATGGCGGCGATATAGGCCTGCACCGGGCCGTCGCCGTAGCCCTTGGCGATCTGCGGATTGCCGCCCGAAAGCAGCACCACCTCGTCCGGTTTCGTCTTCGGCGTCTTGCGTTCCATGGTTCTCCTCCGCGCCATCGTCGCACCCGATTTTGTCAGCCGGCGGGCAGCGGCACGAATTCCTCCTCGTCGCCGGGCACGATGTCGAAGTGGCCGGTGCGCCACTCCTCCTTCGCCTGCTCGATCCGCTCCTTCGAGGAGGAGACGAAATTCCACCAGATATAGCGCTTCGAGCCGAGCGCCGCACCGCCGAACAGCATCAGGTGACAGCCCTGCGCGCCCGCCTTCAGCGTGATCGCGTCGCCGGGCCGGAAGACGAGCAGCCGGTCGGCCTCGAAGAGATCGCCCGCCACGTCCACCGTGCCGGAAAGCACGTAGACCGCACGCTCCTCCCAGTCGGCGGCGAGCGGTGCTGCGGCGCCCGGCGAAAGCGTCAGGTCGGTATAGAGCGTGTCGGTCGGCACGCGGACCGGCGAGGCATGGCCCTCGTAGCGGCCGATGATCGTGCGCCCGGAAATGCCGTCCGCCGAGAAGGACGGCAGCTCCGCCGCCGTCGTGTGGGCGAAGACCGGGACGCTCTCCTCCAGGTGGTCCGGCAGCGCCAGCCAGGTCTGCAGGCCGGAGAGGGACTGCGGCCGCCCGCGGAGGTTCTCCGGCGAACGCTCGGAATGGACGATGCCGCGCCCCGCCGTCATCAGGTTCACGTCGCCGGGCGCGATCACCATCTCGGTGCCGAGGCTGTCGCGGTGCTTGATCTCGCCGTCGAAGAGATAGGTGACGGTGGAAAGGCCGATATGCGGATGCGGCTTCACGTCGATCGCCTCGCCGGCTTTCAGCAGCGCCGGCCCCATCCGGTCGAAGAAGATGAACGGCCCGACCAGCCGGCGCTTCGCCGTCGGCAGCGCGCGCCGCACCGCGAAGCCGCCGATGTCGCTCGTGCGCGGGATGATCAGGTGCTCCAGCGCATCGCAGGCCGCAGCATCGCCTGCCTCCGGGTCCTTTCCGGGAAAGAAGCTCATGGCGCCCTCCTTCTGTTGTCGATGGCGCAATGCTAGCGGGGCAAGCGGAGCATGGATAGGGCGCGGGCGGTTGACGGTGTGGTCAGGGAACGGGGCCTTCACCCCCCGTCGAGCGGCTCCGTGCCCTGCGGCCTGCCGGCGCGGTCGAGGCGGATCTTCTCGATGCGGTTCTCGGCGGCGGAGAGCAGGGCCTCGCAGTGCTTCTTCAGCGCCTCGCCGCGCTCGTAGATCTCGATGGAGCGGTCGAGCGCCACGTCGCCGCGTTCCAGCGCGGCGACGATCTTCTCCAGCTCCTCCACGGCCTGCTCGAAGGTGAGGGCGGAAACGTCCGGGGCGGAAGGTGCGGCATTGGTCATGGGTGTCAGCCTCTCATCAGGCGATGGATGTGGGTGGCGGCGGATTCGGCGAGCCCCTGCAGGTCGTAGCCGCCTTCCAGCAGGCTGACGACGCGGTTCTGCGCCGAGCGGTCGGCGAGCTCCATCAGCTTCGCCGTCGCCCAGTCGAAATCCTCGGCGACGAGGTTCAACTGCGCCAGCGGGTCGCGGTGATGGGCGTCGAAGCCCGCCGAGACGATGATCAGGTCCGGCCGGAAGTCGGCGACGCGCGGCAGCACGCGCGACTTGAAGGCCTCGCGGAAATGCTCGCTGCCGGTGTCGGGCGACAGCGGCGCGTTGACGATGTTGCCGGCCCCCGTCTCGTCCTTCGCGCCGGTGCCGGGATAGAGCGGCATCTGGTGCGTCGAGCAGAACAGCACGGAGGGATCGTCCCAGAAGATGTCCTGCGTGCCGTTGCCGTGGTGCACGTCCCAGTCGACGATGGCGACGCGCTCGACGCCATGGGCCTTCTGCGCGTGGCGGGCGGCGATCGCGGCATTGTTGAAGAAGCAGAAGCCCATCGCCTTCTCGCGCTCGGCATGGTGGCCGGGCGGGCGGGCGGCGACGAAGGCGTTGTCGGCCTTGCCGGAGAGGACGGCGTCGACCGCGGCGACCGCCCCGCCGACGCCCGTCAGCGCCGCCTGGAGGCTCGCGGGGCTCGCATGGGTATCGGCCTCGAAATGGTTGATGCCCTCCTCCGGGATCGCCTGCATGACAGCGCGCAGGTGGCTTTCCGGATGGGCGAGCAGGACGAGGTCCTCGTTCGCCTGCGGGGCCTTCTCGCGCGCGAGCGCGGCGAAGCGCTCGTGCTCCAGCGCGATGTTCAGTGCGCGCAGCCGGTCGGCCCGCTCCGGATGGCCCTCGGGGGTCTGGTGCTCGAGGAAGATCGGATTCTCGAAGAGGATCGTCGTCATGCCGGCAAGGCTACCGTCTGCGGCGGGCGCGGTCCACGGAAAAGGGACCGCGCCCGCCGTCTTTCAACAGGGCTCGCTCAGGCGCGCTGGTGCAGCAGCGGATAGCCGGCGAGCACGGCACGGCCGGCAAGGGCCGCGATCGCCGCCTTGAGGAGGTCGCCGGGCAGGAAGACGGCGGAGGCGAGCGACACTTCGAGGAAGGCCTTGCCGCTCATGTGGGCGAGCCAGGCGAGGCCGAAGAGATAGTTGACGAGGATGCCGCCGATGACGGCCGCGCCGAGGAAGGCGGCGAGCTGGAGGACTTCCTTCTGCCCCTCGCGCACGAAGCGCTCGGCAATGAGCCCGGTCACGAAGGCGCCGACGACCCAGCCGACGAGATAGCCGGCCGTCGGCCCGGCGAAGACGGCGAGGCCGCCGCGTCCGCCCGACAGCACCGGCAGGCCGATGGCGACCAGCAGCAGCAGGAGCAGCATGGAGGCGGCGCCGCGCCGCGCGCCGATGATGCAGCCGGCCAGCATCGGCCCGAGCGACTGCGCGGTGATCGGCACCGGAATGAAGCCGAGCGTCACCGGCGGGATGAGGCCGAGCACGATCATGATGGCGGCGAAGAGGGCGACGAGCACGATGTCTCTGGTGGTCATGTCTGATGTCCCCGTTGATGGATGCCCGTTCAATGCCGCCGGAAGCCGCGCGCGTCAATCGCCATGGCGATCGTGTCGGCGTCCTTCAGCGTCAGGATGACGAGCGGCGTCAGGAGCGTGAGCGGCCGCACCGGCAGGCCGCGCGCCTTGTGCGCGGCCGAAATCTCGCCGTAGCGGGCGAGGATCTCCGGCACGAAGCGGATGACGAGGCCGACGGCGAGGCTGACGTCGGCGGCGCGCACGAGGCCGAGCCGCTCGAACGGGGCGAGGAGCCGCGCGACCTCGTCCATGAAGGCCGGGATGCCGGTCGTCGCCGTCACGGCGGCGGCGAGCAGCACCAGCGCGGAAAGCCGGCAGAGGACGGCGGCCGCCTCGCGCGGCGACACGAAGACGTAGTTCGCGGCGGCGACCAGCGCGACGGTGAAGAGCACGAAGCGCACGCGCCGGAAGGCCTCGCGGAGGCCGATGCCGGTCGACAGGAAGAGGACCGCCGCGGCGGCGAGCGCCGGGCCGAGGATGCGGAGGTCCGAGGTCAGGAACAGCAGGATGGCGGCGGTGAACAGGAGGACGAGCTTGCCGCGCACCGGCAGGCGGTGGAGGAGCGTGCGGCCCTCGATGTCGAGCCCGTTCAGCATGCGGCGATCTCCCGGTAGGCGCGGATCGCCTGCGCCGGCGGCGCGTCGGCGGCAAGCCGGCCCTCGTGGAACACCAGCACCCGGTCGAAGCCGTCGAGGAGCGGCAGGTCGTGGCTGATGACCAGCACCTGCTCCGGCAGGCCGGCGATGGTGCGGGCGATCAGCGCCCGGTTCCTGAGGTCGAGCTGGTTGGTCGGCTCGTCGAGGATGAGCAGCTTCGGGCCGGTCACCAGCACGCTGGCGATCGCGCCGAGCTGCGTCTCGCCGCCGGACAGCTCGTGCACGCGGCGGCGGGCGAGATGGGAAATGCCGAAGCGCTCGAGGATCGCCGCCGTCCGCGCCGCGATCTCCGCCTTGTCGAGCCCGCGGTTCTTCAGCCCGAAGGCGATGTCCTCGGCGAGGATCGGCAGGATCATCTGGTGCTGCGGGTTCTGGAAGATGAAGCCGGTCTTTCCGCGCGCGGCCTCCTCATCCTTGACGGTGTCGAGCCCGTCCACCGTCACCGCGCCGCCGCTCGGCTTCACCAGCCCGTTGATCAGCCGCGCCATCGTCGTCTTGCCGGAGCCGTTCAGCCCGACGACGCCGATGCGCCGTTCCGACAGCGTGAGCGAGAGCGGGTGGAGGGCGACGCGCCCGGCATAGCTGACCGTGGCGGCGGTAAAGACGATGTCCAAGGGTCTGGGTCCCGGTTCGCGAGGCTGGGGGAGCTATAGAGCAATTGCGGGAGACGTGGGAAGCGGTTTTGCAGGATGCTCCTCATCCGGCTGCCGCCACCTTCTCCCCGCAGGCGGGGAGAAGGTGATGTCGCGCCGTTTTCCTCCTGTCGAGAGTCGGGAAACCGTTGCGCCCGTCGCTCCTCGCCCCGCTTGCGGGGAGAGGATGCCGGCAGGCAGGTGAGGGGCACGTGCCGCAGGAAGGCTGGAACAAACCAAGAATATATGCCTATCATCCCGCATGACGATTCTCCTTTCCAACACCGAGGCCCGCCGCATCTTCCTCGCCCGTCAGGGGCTTTCCGCGCCGCCGGGCAGGGCGCTCGGCAAGGAGGGGCTGCTTTCGCTCATCCACGACCTCGGCTTCGTGCAGGTGGACAGCATCGCCACCGTCGAGCGGGCGCATCACCAGATCCTGTTTTCCCGCAACCAGACCTATCGCCGCGAGCATCTCGCCGAGCTGCTGGAGAGGGACGGCGAGCTCTTCGAGAACTGGACGCACGACGCCTCGATCATCCCGAGCGCCTTCTACCGCTACTGGAAGCACCGCTTCCGCCGCGAGGAGGCCTCGATCCTGGAGCGCTGGCGCAAATGGCGCGGACCGGGCTTCGAGGAGGCCTTCGACGAGACCTATGCCCGCATCGCCGAGGGCGGCGCGGTGATGTCGCGCGACCTCAAGGCGGACGACCACAAGTCCGGCGGCTGGTGGAACTGGCATCCGAACAAGACGGCGCTCGAATATCTGTGGCGCACCGGCAAGGTGGCGATCGCAAGGCGGGAGAACTTCCAGAAGGTCTACGACCTCGCCGAGCGCGTGCTGCCGCCGCACCATCACGCGCCGGAGGTCGGCCACGACGCCTTCGTCGACTGGGCCTGCCGCAGCGCGCTGGAACGGCTCGGCTTCGCCACCCATGGCGAGATCGCCGCCTTCTTCGACCTCGTCGCGCCGGAGGAGGCGAAGGCCTGGGTCGAGACGCATCGCGACGCGCTGCGCCCCGTGCTGGTCGCGCCCGCCGACGGCGGCAGGCCGCGCCCCTCGCACGCCTTTTCCGGCTTCCCGGAGAACCTCGGCGACATTCCCGAGCCGCCCGCGCGGCTGCGCGTGCTCTCGCCCTTCGATCCGCTCATCCGCGACCGAAACCGCACCGAACGGCTGTTCGGCTTCTTCTACCGGATCGAGATCTTCGTGCCGGAGCCGAAGCGGCAATACGGCTACTACGTCTTCCCGCTGCTCGAAGGCGACCGCCTCGTCGGCCGCATCGACATGAAGGCGGACCGCAGGAGCGGCACGCTCGACGTCCGCCGCCTCTGGTGGGAACCGAAGGTGAGGGCCTCGGCCGGCCGGATGGAGAAGCTGGAGGCGGAGCTCTCCCGCCTCGCGAAATTCTCCGGCGTCGAGACGGTGCGCTGGCTCGACGGCTGGCGGGGGGAGGAGTAGCGGTTTGTGGTTCTGCGCCCCCGGCGATGGAACGGATCGCCGGGCGGGTGGGGTCGACGCGGCGTCGGAAACACAGGCGTCGAATGTCTGGCGCGGCAGGCGAAGGCGAACGTGGGGGAATGCGCCCGATCCGGAAGGATATCGCCGGCATGATGCGGCGTCTGAACGCCAGCGACGACCTGGCGCGCCGGAGCGAGCTTCGCGACGGTTTGGAACCGATGACGGGGGCGGAACCGGGCGGCGCGCCGGCGCCTGTCCGCACGACGATCGAGGGAACTCTGGAACGCATCGGCGATATCGTCCGGCGCGCGGAAGCCCTGAAAGCGGGCCCTGAGAACTGCCGCCGGGAAACGGCCCGGCGGCAACGGAGGGGCCTTCGCCCGTCTTCAGCCGATATCCGTCGACGTGATGCGGATGCCGAACCCTTCCAGGCCGACATAGTGGCGCTCGCGCGAGGCCATCAGGCGGATCGAGGTGACGCCGAGGTCCTTGAGGATCTGCGCGCCGAGGCCGATTTCCAGCCATTCGCTCTCGCGCGTGCGCGCCTCGTCGTGGCCCTCGCGGTCGTGCTTGCCCTTGCGCGCGGTCTGCGAGGCGCCGACGCCGACGGACCCCTCGCGCAGGTAGACGATGACGCCGCGCCCGGCCTCGGCGATGCGCTTCATGAAGGCGTCCACCTGCCGCTGCGCGCCGAAGACGTCGTCGCCGACGTTTTCCAGATGCAGGCGCACGGGGATGTCCACGCCGTCGCGGATGTCGCCGAAGACGACGGCGAGGTGGTGCATCGGATCCCAGGGCAGCGTGTAGGTATGGCCCCTGGCCTTGCCGTAGGGGGTCTCGACGTCGAACGTGCCCACCTGCTCGATCAGCGTCTCCTTGCGCTGGCGGTAGGCGATGAGGTCGGCGACGGAGACCTGCTTCAGCCCGTGCGTCTCGGCGAAGGAGGCGACCTGGGGCCCGCGCATCACGCTGCCGTCGTCGTTGACGAGCTCGCAGATCACGCCGATCGGCGGCAGGCTCGCGAGCTTGCAGAGGTCGACGGCGGCCTCGGTATGGCCCGAGCGCATCAGCACCCCGCCCTCGCGCGCGACCAGCGGGAAGATGTGGCCGGGGCGCACGAAGTCGGTGGCGCCGACATTCGGGTTGGCGAGGTTGCGCACCGTCAGCGTGCGGTCGTCGGCGGAGATGCCGGTGGTCGTGCCGTGCTTGAAGTCGACGGAGACGGTGAAGGCGGTGGTGTGGGCGCTGTCGTTCTCCGCCACCATCGCGTTGAGGTTCAGGCGCTTCGCCTCCTCGCGCGGCATCGGGGCGCAGACGATGCCGGAGGTGTGGCGCACGATGAAGGCCATCTTCTCCGGCGTGCAGTGCACGGCGGCGACGATGAGGTCCCCTTCGTTCTCGCGCCCGTCGTCGTCGGTGACGACGACGATCTCGCCGGCCTCGAAGGCCCGGATGGCCTCGACGACGCGCGTCTGGTCGTAGCTCATGAAAATGCTCCTGTTTGCAGCCGGCCGGTCTGGCCGCGGTCGCGTAGATAATGGTCGGCGATGGCGCAGGCGACCATCGCCTCGCCGATCGGCACGGCGCGGATGCCGACGCAGGGGTCGTGCCGCCCCTTGGTGCGCACGTCGACATTGTTGCCGTCGGCGTCGATCGAGCGGCGCTCGGTGAGGATCGAGGAGGTCGGCTTGATGGCGAAGCGCGCCACGACCGGCTGGCCGGTGGCGATGCCGCCGAGGATGCCGCCCGCGTGGTTGGCGAGGAAGATCGGCTTGCCGTCGTTGCCCATGCGCATCTCGTCGGCGTTCTCCTCGCCGGTCAGCTCGGCGGCGGCGAAGCCCTCGCCGATCTCCACGCCCTTGACCGCGTTGATCGACATCAGCAGCGAGGCGATGTCCTGGTCGAGCTTGCCGTAGATCGGCGCGCCGATGCCCGCCGGCACGCCCTCGGCCACCACCTCGACCACGGCGCCGATCGAGGAGCCGGCCTTGCGGATGCCGTCCAGATATTCCTCCCAGACCGGCACGATCGCCGGGTCGGGGGCGAAGAACGGGTTGTTGGAGACCTCGGCCCAGTCCCAGTTGTCGCGGTTGATCCTGTGCCTGCCGATCTGCACCAGCGCGGCGCGTACGGTAAGTCCCGGCACGACCTTGCGGGCGAGGCCGCCGGCCGCCACGCGCGCCGCCGTCTCGCGCGCCGAGGAGCGGCCGCCGCCGCGATAGTCGCGGATGCCGTATTTCACGTCATAGGCATAGTCGGCGTGTCCCGGGCGGTAGCGCCGGGCGATCTCGCCGTAATCCTTGGAGCGCTGGTCGGTGTTCTCGATCAGCATCGAGACCGGCGTGCCGGTGGTGATCATCGTCTCGCCGTCGTCGTCCGGCATCACGCCCGAGAGCACCTTGACGAGGTCGTCCTCGCGCCGCTGCGTGACGAAGCGCGACTGGCCGGGCTTGCGCTTGTCGAGCCAGGCCTGGATCTCGGCGAGCGTGAAGCGGATGCCGGGAGGGCAGCCGTCCACCACGCAGCCGAGCGCCGCCCCGTGGCTTTCGCCCCAGGTGGTGACGCGGAAGAGATGACCGAAGGTGTTGTGCGACATGAGCGGAACGGGACCCCTGGAGACGTGGGTCCTCTCTTAGTGGAAAAGGCAGGCGGGCGACAAGGGTTTCGCGACACGGGTTTCACGCTGTGCGCCCGACAATCCGGGGGATGACGCCGGCCTCCGCCTTGATTTGCCCCGGCTTTCCGGCCATCCCTGTGCGATCGCACGCGCCGGCACGGCGAATTTCGCCATATTTGGGAGGCATCTGACGTGGCCACGAAGAAGAGTGATTCCTCCGGGAGGGTTCGTAAGATGCGGTTCCTGATCGCAACGCTGCTGGCAGTCGTCGGCATCCTGTCGCCGCTCAGCGCCTCGGCCGAAAGCGCCGACGTCGAGGCGGTCATCACCAAGGTCGATCTCAACGCGCTCAGCCTGTTGCTCGACGACGGCAAGAGCTACCAGGCGCCGGAGGAGTTCAATTTCGAGGGCCTGGAGCCGGGGGTGAAAGTGCTCGTCTTCTATACCGAGGTCGACGGCAAGCGCGTCATCAACGACCTCGAGATCGTCGAATAGCAGGGCGCGCCGGCGGCCTACAGCCAGCGCATGCCCGTCTCGTCTATCGAGAGGATCCGGTCCTGATGGATCGGCGTGCCGGCCGCCTCCTCGGGCTCCATGCCGTGGAGGCGGAAGAGGGCGCGGCAGACGCCGCCATGCGCGACGCAGACCGTCGGGCCGCGGACGTCGGCGAGCCAGGAGCCTACCCGCCAGCAGAGGATCTCGTAGCTTTCCGCCGCCTCGCCGGGCGGGATGAAGTCCCATTTGCCGCGCGCCCGCTCGCGCACGCGCTCCGGCGCGATCTCCATCAGCTCGGGCAGCGTATGGCCCTCCCAGTCGCCGAAGGAGACCTCGACGAGGCGCCGGTCCGTGCGGTAGGCGGCGGGGTCGATGCCCATGGCGCCGCGCAGGATTTCCATGGTCTCGCGGGTGCGCGACAGCGGGCTCGCCACGAAATCGAAGCCCGCGGCATCGCCGAGAAGCGTCTTCAGCGCGCGGCCGTTGCCGGCCGCCTGTCCGCGGCCGGTCCCGTTGAGGGGGATGTCCTTCTGCCCTTGCAGCCGGCCCTCGGCGTTCCAGTCGGTCTCGCCGTGACGGATCAGGTAGATGCGCAAGGCCCCGGGCTCAGTCCTTGACGACGGAGATGTCGGGCGCGTCGACGGCCTTCATGCCGATGACGTGGTAGCCGCTGTCGGCGTGGTGGACCTCGCCGGTGACGGAGCGCGACAGATCGGACAGCATGTAGAGGCCGACGTCGCCCACCTCCTCGATGGTGACGGTGCGGCGCAGCGGCGCGTTGTACTCGTTCCACTTGAGGATATAGCGGAAGTCGCCGATGCCCGAGGCCGCGAGCGTCTTGATCGGGCCTGCCGAGATGGCGTTGACGCGGATGTTCTTCGGGCCGAGGTCGACGGCGAGGTATTTCACGCTCGCCTCCAGCGCCGCCTTGGCCACGCCCATGACGTTGTAGTTCGGCATGACCTTTTCCGCGCCGTAGTAGGTCAGCGTCAGCATCGAGCCGCCGTCGGTCATCAGCTTCTCCGCCCGGCGCGCGACCGAGGTGAAGGAATAGACGGAGATCTGCATCGTCTTGGCGAAATTGTCCGCCGTGGTGTCGACGTAGCGGCCGGTCAGTTCGTCCTTGTCGGAGAAGCCGATGGCGTGCACGACGAAGTCGATCTTGCCCCACATCTTGCCGACGTTCTCGAAGACGGCGTCGATCGAGGCCTCGTCGCTCACGTCGCAGTCCCCGGCAAGCACCGCGCCGATCTCGGCGGCGAGCGGCTCGACGCGCTTCTTCAGGGCGTCGCCCTGGTAGGTGAAGGCGATCTCGCCGCCCTGCGCGTGGATGGCCTTGGCGATGCCCCAGGCGATGGAGCGGTTGTTGGCGACGCCCATGATGACGCCGCGCTTGCCCTGCATCAGACCGGTTGCCTGAACCATGGTGTGTCCCCTGCTATCTCAATCGCTTCCGCCTATGGCATAGGCGGCAATGCGGTTCAAGCGCGCGGAGCATCAGGAACTGTTAGCACAGGTAACAATGGGTGCATGTTTCACCCGGACGTCATGAATTGACTAAAGATAAAGGCCTTCGCGCAGGCTGCGCATCAGGTCGATCATCTTGTCGTCCGGCTTTTCCCAGAGCAGGAGGCGGATTTCGGCGATGAGGTCGCCGCGCTCGCCGTCCTCCTTGATCAGGCCTTCGCCGGGAATGCGCACGACCTGGTCGGAGCCGGACCAGGCCGGCACCGTCACCGCGACCGGACCGAGCGGCCCGTCGATCGTCGCCTCGCAGCCGAGCACGGCGTTCTCGATGGTGATCGGCAGGTCGGTCCTGAGGTCGAAGCCGTCGACGCGGAAGGGGCCGGGCGCCACGCGCACGGTCACGACGGCGTCGCCGCGCTTCAGCTTCTCGATGCGGTGGCCCTGCTCGCGCAGGCGAATCACCTGGCCGTCGGTCGAGCCCGCGCCGAGCGGCACGCGCAGCACCTGCCCGTCCGGCGTCTCGACGCTGGCGCGCGTCTTCTTCAGGATGTCCGCGACGTCGACCACGACCTCGCAGGCGAGGTCCGGCGCCTTGTCCGCCTTGACGCGCGCGCCGCGGATGCGCCGCACGATGGCCGAGATGATCGCCGCCGCGGGCGCGACGCCGCGCTCCCTGGCCGCCAGCGTCTCGTCGTCCGAGGCCTCCTCGTCGACGGCCGCCCTGCGGGCGTCCTGCGCCTGCGCGGCCTGCTGCGGCTGCGGGCGGACCTCGGCCTTCGGCTCGGCGGGCTGGCCGCGCGAATCGACGCCGAAGATTCGCGCGATCATGTCCTCGGCGCTCTCGTCCGACATTTTCGGGGCTTCGGCGCGGGCCTTGCGCTCGGCCTGCTGGCGGCGCATCTGCTCCATGCGGCGCAGCTCCGCCTCGCGCTGGGCACGGTCGTAGCGGCTGCGCCTGTCCGGATCGCGCAGCAGGTCGTAGGCGCGGCCGGCCTCGGTGAAGCGCACCGTCGCCAGCGGATCGTCGTGGTTCTGGTCCGGATGCACGGCCTTGGCGAGCGAGCGCCAGGCGGCCTTGATCTCGTCCTGGCCCGCGTTCCTCTTGACGCCAAGCACCGTATAGGGGTCACGCATGACTATCCGCCCTTATCCGTTTTGCCGGCCATCATAGGTGGCAACGTCCTAACCGCTGGTTACGTGACAATGTTGACGAAACGCAAATGTTCAGCCCTGCCGGTCGAAGGAGAGCAGCATCCATTCGCCGTCGCCGCCCGCGCAGGTGCGGCCGCGGAAATTGGCGATGCCCTGGTAGGAATGGCGCGTCGTGACGAAGTCGCGGCAGAGCCGGCCCGCCTCGTCGCGCTGCTCGGCGATGCGCGAGATGACGCCCGCGCTGCCCGAGGCGGAATTGGCCCAGGGGATGGGATTGCCGGCGTTGCGCTGGATGTCGACGGAGGAGACGGCGTTGCGGATCGTCGTCTCGTCGGAGACGCGGTCCTTGCCCTGCGCGCCGCCGACCGAGCTGGTCTTGACGGCGGTGTCGACCTTGCCGGTCGGAAACAGGTCGAGCGTGCTGGTGCAGCCGCAAAGCAGGACGACCGACACCGCCGCCACGGCGCGCGCAAGGCGCCGTGCTGCGCAAGGGTTTGTCTGCGGTCGCGACTTTGCTATGACTTCCACTCCTGCCCGCCCGTGAGCCAGAAAGATCGGCATTGAGACGAATATGAGCGAAAAAGCGTTAACAACCGGTGACTTCACCGAGGAAAGCGAACCCTATTCCCTGTTTGGCACATGGCTTGCGGAGGCGGGAAAGAGCGAGCCGAACGACCCCAACGCGCTGGCGCTGGCGACCGTCGACGAAAGCGGCATGCCCAATGTGCGCATGGTGCTGCTCAAGGATTTCGACGCGAAGGGCTTCGTCTTCTACACCAATTTCGAGAGCCGCAAGGGCGTCGAGCTGCTTTCCGCCCGCAAGGCCGCCATGTGCTTCCACTGGAAGTCGCTGCGCCGCCAGGTGCGGGTGAGGGGCGACGTCGAGATCGTCGCCGACACCGAGGCCGACGCCTATTACGCCTCGCGCCCGCGCGGCAGCCGCATCGGCGCCTGGGCCTCGAAGCAGTCCCGCCCGCTCGAAAGCCGCTTCGCGCTGGAGAAGGCGGTGGCCGAATACACCGCCCGCTACGCCATCGGCGAGATCCCGCGCCCGTCCCACTGGTCCGGCTTCCGCCTGAAGCCGGTCTCCATCGAATTCTGGCACGACCGCCCCTTCCGCCTGCACGACCGCATCGAATTCCGCCGTGCCGGGGAGGGATGGGAGAAGGTGAGGATGTATCCCTAGGGATTATTTGCCCCTCACCTGCCTGCCGGCATCCTCTCCCCGCAAGCGGGGCGAGGAACTTATGCCGTGCCGTTTTCCCCCTTCTCCCCGCTTACGGGGAGAAGGTCCCGGCAGGGGGATGAGGGGCAATTGCGAGGTCGAAACCTGCCGTTCCGCTACCGCCGCATCAGCCGGAAGGGGATGCCGGAGGCGAGCGCGCCGACATATTTGCGCTTCTGGTAGAGACCGTTCAGCGAGATACGCGGCAACGCCGTCGGCGCGTCGAAGGAACGGGGGGAGAGCGTGCCGGGCTCGGTGGTGACGGCGACGCGGAAGCCGAGCTCGGCGGCGAGCCTGTGCTCGCGCGGCGAGACGGCGGCGCGGTCGCCGTAGGGATAGGCGAAGGCCTCCGGCGGCCGGCCGGTGAGCGCGGCAACGCGCTCGGCCGATTCCGCCATCTCGCGGCGTGCCTCCCCGTCGCCGAGCATGGCGAGCGCGCGGTGGCTCACCGTATGCGCGCCGAGCGCGGCGAAGGGGTTGAGCGCGAGGCTCTTCAGCTCGGGCTCGCGCAGCACCAGCCGCTCGGTGATCATCCGCGGGTCGATGCCGTGCGCT
This sequence comes from Shinella pollutisoli, assembly GCF_024609765.1. GTDB lineage: Bacteria > Pseudomonadota > Alphaproteobacteria > Rhizobiales > Rhizobiaceae > Shinella > Shinella pollutisoli. The sequence continues at coordinate 26,068 of NZ_JANFDG010000029.1, read as the reverse complement.
TGCGCCGCCGCGTCGAGCTTTTCGACCGCCGCCGCCTCGTCGGGGCCCGAGCGGATGAAGGCGGCGAAGCGGTCGAAGGCGGCCTGCTTCTGGAAGGGCGTGGCGAGCGGCATCGTCACCGGGCCAGAGCCGAAGTCGAATTCGAGATGGGGGAGGGCGCGCAGCAGCTCCGCCAGCGTCTCCCACCAGAGGCCGTGCGTGCCGCAGGACAGGCCCGGCGCGACGAAGACGGTGAAGGGCACCTTCTGCCGCGTGAACACCGGCTGGGCATGGACCGCGTTGTTGCGGTAGCCGTCGTCGAGGGTGAAGGCGGCGAAGCGCTCGCCGGGACGGGCGACGGCCATGCGCGCCGGCATGTCGGCGAGCGCCACGAACTGGTAGCCTTCCGCGCGCAGATGCTCGATGGCCGCGTCGAGGAAGTCCGGGGTGATCTCCAGATGGGCGTTGGGATCGAAGGCGTGCGGGACCTTCGGGCGCACATGGTGCAGCGTGAAGATCGCCCCCTGGCCCCGCGCCGAGGTCATCAGGCCGGCGCGCTCGGCGAGGTGGGCGAACTCCAGCCCGCCGGTGATGACGGCGCGCTTCAGTCCCTGTCGCATGACGCTGCGGATCGGCATGGCGGCCCGGTCTTCCTTTTCGCTTCCCGCGGCCGTTATCGCATCCGGTTGGTATCCGAGCGGTTAACGGCGGCCTCCCCGCGGCGGGGCGGGGCGGCCTGCCTGCGCTGGAAGGTGAGGATGCGCACGACGTCCAGGATGATGGCGGTGATGCTGCCGGCCATGTCCGGCCCTCCCTGCGTTTGAACCGCATGGATTGTCCGCCCGCTTGCCTGCACGGTTCAAACGAGTTTATCGTCGGTTTCGGATGACTTGAGGTTATGCCATGAAGCGCGGACGGCTGCCTTTGACGGCGCTCAGGAGTTTCGAGGCGGCGGGCCGGCTCGGAAGCTTCACGCTGGCCGCCGACGAGCTTTTCGTCTCGCAGGCCGCCGTCAGCCGGCAGATCAAGGAACTGGAGGCCGAGATCGGCAAGCCGCTCTTCGAGCGGCGCCACCGCGCCGTGCGGCTGACGGCGGCGGGCACGGCGCTGCTCGGCACGGTCTCGCGCGCCTTCGATGCGATGGATGCCGGCCTCTCGGAAATCCGCGGGCGGCGCGGCGGCGGGCTGCTGGAAATCAGCGCCGAGCCCTCGTTCGCCGCCTGCTGGCTGGTGCCGCATCTCGACGATTTTCGCGCGGGATTTCCCGAGATCGACGTCGCGGTCGATTCCGACATGCGGCTCATCGAGTTCCGTGCGCACGAGGCCGAGATCGCCATCCGCCACGGCGCGCACGCCGGCGCCTGGCCGCGCGCGGAGGCCGATCACCTGATGGACGTGACGATGGTGCCGGTGATCGCGCCCGCTTTGCTGGCGGGCGGCCCCGCCCTGGAGGGACCGGCCGACCTGCTCGCCTACACGCTGCTGCACGAGGAAAACCGCAGCGTCTGGGAGCGCTGGTTTGCCGCCGCCGGTCTGCCGGATGCGCCGCTCGGCCGCGCGCAGATATTCGCCGAGGGCAACCTGGTGCTGCAGGCGGCGCTGCGCGGCCACGGCGTCGCGCTGGTCGATCTCTTCCTCGCGGCCGAGGACATCGCCGCAGGCCGCCTTGTCCAGCCGTTCGGCCTATCCGTCCGCCACGGCGCCTACTGGCTGGTGGCGCGCAGCTTCCGCCGCCTCTCGCCGCAGGCGCGCGCGTTCCGCGCCTGGCTGTTGCGGCGTCTCGGCGTGCCGGCCGGGTCCTAGGCGCTCAGGCTTTCGTGCCGCCGACCGTGATCTGGTCCATGCGCAGGTGCGGCTGGCCGACGCCGACCGGCACCCATTGGCCCGCCTTGCCGCAATTGCCGATGCCGGTATCGAGCTTCGTGTCGTTGCCGACCATGGTGACGCGCTTCATCGCGTCCGGCCCGTTGCCGATCAGCATCGCGCCCTTGACGGGCGCCGTCACCCTGCCGTCCTCGATGAGATAGGCCTCCGTGCAGCCGAAGACGAACTTGCCCGAGGTGATGTCGACCTGCCCGCCGCCGAAGGAGACGGCATAGAGGCCCTTCTTCACCGAGGCGATGATCTCTTCCGGCGTTTGGCTGCCGGACAGCATGTAGGTGTTGGTCATGCGCGGCATGGGGCGGTGGGCGTAGCCCTGCCTGCGGCCGTTGCCGGTCGCCGCCATGCCCATGAGGCGCGCGTTCTGCCGGTCCTGCATGTAGCCGACCAGCCTGCCGTCCTCGATCAGCACGTTGCAGGCGGACGGCGTGCCCTCGTCGTCGACGGTGATCGAGCCGCGGCGGTTGTCGATGGTGCCGTCGTCGACGACGGTGACGCCCTTCGCCGCCACCTGCTCGCCCATCAGGCCGGCGAAGGCGGAGGTCTTCTTGCGGTTGAAGTCGCCCTCCAGCCCGTGGCCGACCGCCTCGTGCAGCATCACGCCCGGCCAGCCGGAGGAGAGCACCACGTCCATCGTGCCCGCCGGCGCCTCGATCGCCTCCAGGTTGACGAGCGCCTGCCGCAGCGCCTCGTCGGCGCCCGTCCGCCAGCCTTCCGCCGTCAGGAAGTCGCCGAAGCCCGTGCGCCCGCCGATGCCGTAGCTGCCGGTCTCCTGCCGGTCGCCCTCGCCGACGACGACCGAGATGTTGAGCCGCGTCATCGGCCGGACGTCGCCGACGCGATGGCCGTCGGCGCGCAGGATGTTGACCACCTGCCAGCTCGCCGCGAGCGAGGCCGTCACCTGCCGCACCTTGGGGTCCCTGGCGCGCAGATAGGCATCGATTTCCGTCAGCAGCGCCACCTTCTCCTCGAAGCTGGGCGCGCCGATCGGGTTGTCCGGGCCGTAGAGCCGGCGGATCGTGCCCTGCGGCGCGTCCGCATAGGTGCCGGAACGGCCGCGCGCGACCGCGCCCGCCGCATCCGCCGCCCGCTTCAGCGCCGCGAGCGACAGTTCGCCCGAATGCGCATACCCCACCGCCTCGCCGGCGACGGCGCGCAGGCCGAAACCCTGGTCGGTGTTGAAGCTGCCGCCCTTGAGGCGGCCGTTGTCGAAGGAGAGCGTCTCGGCCTCGGCGTGCTCGACGAAGAGCTCGCCGTCGTCGGCGCCCGAAAGCGTCTCGCGCAGCACCGCCTGCACCGTCGCCTCGTCGGCGTCGAAGAGGGAGAGGAGATCGGTGTTCATGGGGCGGCTCCGCTGCTGCTTGATCGTTTTCCCCCATGTAGAGACGACGGCGGGGCAGGGCAAGTTCGCACGGCTGCGCGTTGCCTCGGCGGGGGCATCCGTGGTATCCATGTTACATGTAACGAAACCGGAGGACCGCCCATGGCCAGCACCGTCAGCGAGCGGGTGCGCAAGCGGCGCGACGCGCTTCGCGCCGCCGGCCTGCGCCCCGTGCAGATCTGGCTTCCCGACACGCGCACGCCCGGCTTCGCGGAGGAGTGCCGCCGCCAGGCGCGGCTCGTCGCCGAGGCGGAGATGTCGGACCGCGATCTCGCCGGCTTCCTCGACGCGGCGTTCACCGATCTCGACGGCCCGGATACGTGAAGCGCGGCGATCTCGTCACGGTGGCCGTGCCGGGCGATTTCGGCAAGCCGAGGCCGGCGCTCGTCGTGCAGTCCGACCTCTTCGCCGATGCGCCGACGGTGACGCTGCTGCTTCTGTCCAGCACGCTGCGCGATGCGCCGCGCCTGCGCATCGATGTCGCGCCCGATGCGGCGAATGGCTTGCGCCTGCCCTCGCAGGTCATGGTCGACAAGGTCGTGACGGTGCGGCGTGAAAGGATCGGTGCGGCCCTGGGCCGCCTGGACGAGGAGACGCTTGCGGCCGTTACCCGCGCCATGGCCTTGTTCCTGGGCCTTGCGGAGACCGCTCAGGGCAGGGCGTCGTAGCCGTCGCCGAAGCCCTTGAGGTCGACGGGGATGCCGATGCCTTCCTCGGGCGACTGGAAGACGATGAAGGTGGCGGTGGCGCCGGAGCGGAAGGTCTTCAGCAGTTCGTCCTCCAGCACCACCTCCGCATAGCAGCCGTCGGAGAAGCAGCGCACGAAATAGGCGCGCCCGATGTCCTTGCCGTCGACGTTGAGGCCGAGGCCGTTCGGCAGCAGCACGCCGAGCGGCGCGAGCACGCGGAGGATCTTCGCCTTGCGGTCGGCGGTCTTGAGGATGACGACGGAAAGGCCGAGCTCCGGCCGGTCCTCGGCGATGACGTTCTGCATCAGCGCGCACTGCTCGGCCGAGGCACCCGCCGGCTGGTCGCAGACGATCGACCAGGCGCCGTGGTTCGATTTCACCGTGCCGGGCTGCTGCGCCGCCGCCGGAGCGGAGAGCGCGGCGGTGCCGAGCGCCAGGACGGCAAGGCCGGATGCCGCCCGCGACAGCCTGGAAAGGGAGAGGAAACCCATGAAAACCTCGAAATCTCGAATCATCGCCGGTATCTTTGAATAGCCGGCGGCGAAATGAAAAGCCCCGGCCCCTCATTTCCGGTCGATTGTGGGCGGAATTTGGACCGCCGCCGCGCCGCGCGCCGCGCGCTTCCGGCCCTTTGCGGAGGGCGGTCCGGCAGCGGCGCGCGACGGCGTCCGCCGGCGGGCTCGCCCCGGTCAACCCATTCATGCTATAAGGAAATAGGAAGAAAATGTGGGAAGTGCGCGCGCGACTTGCCTTTGCGCAAAAATGCCGCACGGGCTCTCCCCCAATGCGGTTGCGGCGAGCATGAAACTGTGATTTTAAGCAGTCAGTATAGCAGGGATTCTGCGCATCTGTTTGATCCCGATCAAACACCTTGGGGAGATACGTTGTGAAAAACAAAGCCTATGCAGGTCTGGCCGCTCTCGGCTGTCTGCTCTTTGCTTCGACCGCCTTCGCCGACCAGCCGGTGGAGTGGCAGAAGGGGCTCCAGCCGGCCGCCACCTCCATCATGGAGGAGATTCGCTGGTTCGAGCAGTATACGCTCTGGTTCATCGTCCCGATCACGCTGTTCGTCCTGCTGCTGCTCATCATCGTCGTCGTGAAGTTCCGCGAGAGCGCGAACCCGGTTCCCTCCAAGACCAGCCACAACACGGCGATCGAGGTCGTCTGGACCCTCGGTCCGGTCATCGTTCTCCTCTTCCTCGCGGTTCCCTCCTTCCAGCTCCTGACCAAGCAGCTCGCCCCCACCGAGGAGCCCGAGCTGACCATCAAGGCCACCGGCTACCAGTGGTACTGGGGCTATGAGTACCAGGTCGGCGACAACCCGCTCTCCTTCGACAGCCTGCTCCTGCAGGAAGGCGACCGCGCGGCCGCCGGCAAGGAGGACAAGGCCGTCTATCCGCGCCTGCTCGCCGTCGACAACGAGGTCGTCGTGCCGGTCGGCAAGCATGTCCGCCTCCTCGTCACCGCCGGCGACGTGATCCACGCCTTCGCGATGCCCTCCTTCGGCGTGAAGATCGACGCCGTGCCGGGCCGCCTCAACGAGACCTGGTTCAAGGCCGACCGCGAAGGCCTGTTCTACGGCCAGTGTTCCGAGCTCTGCGGCAAGGACCATGCGTTCATGCCGATCGCCGTCCGCGTCGTCTCGCAGGAGAAGTTCGATACCTGGCTTGCGGCCGCCGCGACGAATGTCGGCGAGGCGAACAAGGCCCTGATGGCGTCTGTCGACGGTGCGGCGAAGTCCGTCGCCGTCGCCGAAAACGCCGCGCAGTAATTCCAAGGGAGCAAGATCCATGGCCGGAACATCCGCCGCTCACGGCGATCATCACGATCACCACGAACACAAGCCGCTCACCTTCTTCCAGCGTTGGTTCCTGTCGACCAACCACAAGGACATCGGCACCCTCTACCTGATCTTCGCCATCGTCGCCGGCCTCATCGGCGGCACGCTGTCGGTCTTCATGCGCATGGAGCTGCAGGAGCCGGGCATCCAGATCTTCCACGGCCTCGCGCAGATGGTCTACGGCTTCCAAGGCGATGCGGCCATCGACGGCGGCAAGCACATGTTCAACGTCTTCACGACGGCGCACGCGCTGATCATGATCTTCTTCATGGTCATGCCGGCGCTGATCGGCGGCTTCGCCAACTGGATGGTGCCGATCATGATCGGCGCGCCGGACATGGCCTTCCCGCGCATGAACAACATCTCGTTCTGGCTGATCGTCCCCGCCTTCCTGCTGACGCTCATGTCGATGTTCGTCGAGGGCCCGGCGGGCGCCTACGGCGTCGGCGGCGGCTGGACGCTCTATCCGCCGTTCTCGACGTCGGGACAGCCCGGGCCCGCCATGGACCTCGCGATCCTCGGCATCCACATCGCCGGCGCCTCCTCGATCCTCGGCGCGATCAACTTCATCACGACGATCCTCAACATGCGCGCGCCGGGCATGACGCTGCACAAGATGCCGCTCTTCGCCTGGTCCGTGCTGATCACCGCCTTCCTGCTGCTGCTCTCGCTGCCGGTGCTGGCGGGCGGCATCACCATGCTGCTCACCGACCGCAACTTCGGCACGACCTTCTTCGCGCCGGAAGGCGGCGGCGACCCGATCCTCTACCAGCATCTCTTCTGGTTCTTCGGTCACCCGGAAGTCTACATCCTGATCCTGCCCGGCTTCGGCATCGTCAGCCACATCGTCTCGACCTTCGCCCGCAAGCCGATCTTCGGCTATCTCGGCATGGCCTATGCCATGGTGGCGATCGGCGCCGTCGGCTTCGTCGTGTGGGCGCACCACATGTACACGGTCGGCATGTCGCTCGACACGCAGCGCTACTTCGTGTTCGCGACGATGGTCATCGCCATCCCGACGGGCATCAAGATCTTCTCCTGGATCGCGACGATGTGGGGCGGCTCGATCCGCTTCACCACGCCGATGGTCTGGGCGATCGGCTTCATCTTCCTGTTCACCGTCGGCGGCGTCACGGGCGTCCAACTCGCCAACGCCGGCCTCGACCGCGCGCTGCACGACACCTACTACGTGGTGGCCCACTTCCACTACGTGCTGTCGCTCGGCGCCGTCTTCGCCATCTTCGCGGCCTGGTACTACTGGTTCCCGAAGATGACCGGCTACATGTACTCGGAGTTCATCGGCAAGCTGCACTTCTGGGTCATGTTCGTCGGCGTGAACCTGATCTTCTTCCCGCAGCACTTCCTGGGGCTGGCCGGCATGCCGCGCCGCTACATCGACTATCCGGATGCGTTCGCGGGCTGGAACCTCGTCTCCTCCTACGGCTCCTACATCTCGGCCGTCGGCGTGCTGATCTTCCTCTACGGCGTCTTCGAGGCCTTCTCGAAGAAGCGCGTGGCGGGCGACAATCCCTGGGGCGAGGGCGCCAACACGCTGGAATGGCAGCTCTCCTCGCCGCCGCCGTTCCACCAGTGGGAACAGCTTCCGAAGATCAAGTGATCTTCGCGTGAACGACGGGGCCGCCGGAGACGGCGGCTCCGCCACAAGGATGAAGGGCCGGCGGAACCGGCCGACGAGCAAGACGGGTAAGCCATGGCGGTCATCGAACATTTTGAGGCGGAAAGCGGCGCGGGCGAGATCGCTCTCTCCGAAGCCACCGCGCGCGATTTCTTCGAGCTGCTGAAGCCGCGCGTGATGTCGCTCGTCGTCTTCACGGCGCTCGCCGGCCTCGTCGTCGCGCCGGGCACGATCAACCCGGTCCTCGGCCTCATCGCCATCCTCTGTATCGCCGTGGGCGCCGGCGCGTCCGGTGCCCTCAACATGTGGTACGACGCCGATATCGACGCGGTGATGTCGCGCACGGCGAGGCGTCCGATCCCCGCCGGCCGCATCCGGCCGGAAGAGGCGCTCGCCTTCGGGCTGACGCTCTCGGTCTTCTCCGTCGTCATCCTCGGCCTTGCGGTCAACTGGCTCTCGGCGGGCCTGCTCGCCTTCACCATCTTCTTCTACGCCGTCGTCTACACGATGTGGCTGAAGCGCTCGACGCCGCAGAACATCGTCATCGGCGGGGCCGCCGGCGCCTTCCCGCCGATGATCGGCTGGGCCTGTGTCACCGGCGGCGTCTCCATCGAGAGCGTCGTCCTCTTTCTCATCACCTTCCTGTGGACGCCGGCGCATTTCTGGGCGCTCGCGCTCTTCAAGATGCGCGACTACGACGCCGTCGGCGTGCCGATGCTGCCGAACGTGGCGGGCGAGGCGACGACCAAGGTGCAGATCCTCGCCTATGCCGTGCTGACGGCGGCGATCGCCGTCGTGCCGACCTTCCTCGGCTTCGCGAGCCTCGGCTACGGCGTCTTCGCCGCCGTGCTCGGCGCGGGCTTCGTCTGGTATTCGCTGGGCGTGCTCTTCATGCCGGAGGGCGACCGCGCCATGGTGCCGGCGAAGAAGCTCTTCGCCTTCTCCATCCTCTATCTCTTCGCGATCTTCTCGGGCCTGATGCTCGACCACCTGGTCGCCGCCTTCGGATGGGTGTCGTGATGGAAACCGTGAACCTCACCGAGAACCAGAAGAAGTCGCGCCGCGGCCGCAACGTCGCGCTCGCCGTCGTGCTCTTCGCCCTCGTCGTCCTGTTCTACGTGATCACGCTGGTGAAGTTCACCGGCGGAATAGCGGGCTGAGCCATGACGGAACCGCGGAAGATCGAGAAGAGCGGCATCAGCAACGGCGGGATCGTCGCCGTCTGCTGCGCCTTCGTCTTCGGCATGCTCGGCATGGCCTATGCGGCCGTGCCGCTCTACGACCTGTTCTGCAAGGTCACGGGCTACGGCGGCACGACGCAGCGCGTCGAGCAAGCCTCCGACGTCATCCTCGACCGCAAGATCAAGGTGCGCTTCGACGCCAACACCGCGCCGGGCCTCGCCTGGTCCTTCACGCCGGTGCAGCGCGAGGTGGAGCTTCGGATCGGCGAGACGGTGCAGGTGCTCTACAAGGCCCGCAATCTCGCCTCGACGCCGACCGCCGGCCAGGCGACGTTCAACGTCACGCCGGAGGCGGCGGGCGCCTATTTCAACAAGGTGGAGTGCTTCTGCTTCACCGAGACGGCGCTCAAGCCGGGCGAGGAGCTCGAGATGCCGGTCGTCTTCTTCGTCGACCCGGCGATCGTCGATCCGGTCGAGACGAAGGGCATCCACACGATCACGCTTTCCTACACCTTCTATCCGCATGCCGGCACGAAGCCCGTGGCCTCGGCCGTCGAGACGAAGGCGGGGAACGCAAACCAGCTTTGAAAAACAGACGTTTCCGGCTATGCCGGGAGCTGAAGCGATACATTCGGGGATAAGTCACATGGCCGATGCGCACCAGAAGAAACACGACTACCACATCATCGACCCCAGCCCGTGGCCGCTGCTCGCCTCGATCGGCGCCTTCGTGCTGGCGATCGGCGGCGTCGCCTACATGCGCTACCTGTCGGGCGGCTCGCTGCATCTCTTCGGCCTCGACCTCGCCACGCCGTGGATCTTCTTCATCGGCCTCCTGATCGTCCTCTACACCATGTACGGCTGGTGGGCCGACACGGTGAAGGAAGCGCATGAGGGACACCACACCCGCGTCGTCTCGCTGCACCTGCGCTACGGCATGATCATGTTCATCGCCTCCGAGGTGATGTTCTTCGTCGCCTGGTTCTGGGCCTTCTTCGACGCCAGCCTGTTCCCGGGCGAGGCGATCCAGGCCGCCCGCGTCGAGCACACCGGCGGCGTCTGGCCGCCGAAGGGCATCGAGGTGCTCGATCCCTGGCACCTGCCGCTCTACAACACGGTGATCCTGCTGCTCTCCGGCACCTGCGTGACCTGGGCGCACCACGCGCTGCTCCACAACGACCGCAAGGGCCTCGTCAACGGCCTGGCGCTGACCGTCGCGCTCGGCATCCTGTTCTCCTTCGTGCAGGCCTACGAGTATGCGCATGCGCCCTTCGCCTTCAAGGATTCGATCTACGGCGCGACCTTCTTCATGGCGACCGGCTTCCACGGCTTCCACGTGCTGGTGGGCACGATCTTCCTGATCGTCTGCCTCGTCCGCGCCATGCGCGGCGACTTCACGCCGAAGCAGCATTTCGGCTTCGAGGCGGCCGCCTGGTACTGGCACTTCGTCGACGTCGTCTGGCTCTTCCTCTTCTTCGCCATCTACATCTGGGGCGGCTGGGGCGCGCCGGTGCACGGCTGATTTCGCCGGCACGAAGGAACCGAACGGCCGCAGCGATGCGGCCGTTTGCTTTTGGGTTGGACGCGAAGGGGCGAGGCGGCTATACCGGCATCCGGATTTGCCCCTCATCCCCCTGCCGGGACCGTCTCTCCCCGTAAACGGGGAGAAGGAGGAAAACCGTGAGCCCATCGTTCCTCGCCCCGCCTGCGGAGAGAGGATGCCGGCAGGCAGGTGAGGGGCCCGCAACCGCACGAGGACGGATACCGATCATGGATGAGGACAAGGCGCTCTTTCCGCCGGTCGATCCCTTCAGCGCCGGCGCGCGCGGCCGCTGCCCGCGCTGCGGCGAGGGCCGGCTGTTCGACGGGCTGCTGAAGGTGAGGCCGGCCTGCAGCAATTGCGGGCTCGACTATTCCTTCGCCGATTCGGGCGACGGGCCGGTGGTCTTCGTTCTCCTGATCGTCGGCTTCATCGTCGTCGGCGCGGCGCTGTGGACGGAGGTCAACGTCAACCCGCCGCTCTGGGTGCATTTCATCATGTGGATACCGCTGACGATCGTCCTCGGCCTCACGGTGATGCGCGTGCTCAAGGGCGTGCTGATCGCGCTGCAATACCGCAACAACGCGCGGCCCGGCGAGATCGACCGTGGCTGAGGCACAGGCGGGCCGCCGGCCGGGCAGGGTGCGCACGACGCTTTCCGTCGCCCTGGTGCTCGCGGCGCTCGCCATCCTGCTGTCGCTCGGCACCTGGCAGGTGCAGCGGCTTTTCTGGAAGGAGGCGCTGCTCGCCGACATGGCGGAACGCCGCGTCGCGCCCCCGGCGCCGCTCGCCGAGATCGAGGCGATGGCGGCGCGCGGCGAGGACATCGAATACCGCCCGGTGACGGTCACCGGCACCTTCGCCAACGACCGCGAGCGGCATTTCTTCGCCACCTGGCGCGGCCGGACGGGCTACCACGTCTATACGCCGCTGGCGCTTGCCGACGGCCGCTTCCTCTTCGTCAACCGCGGTTTCGTGCCCTTCGAGGCGAAGGAGCCGGAGATGCGCAAGCAGGGGCAACTGACCGGCGTGCAGACGGTGACCGGGCTCGCCCGCGCGCGGCTCGCGGAAAAGCCGTCCTCGCTGGTGCCCGACAACGACCTCGCCAAGAACGTCTTCTACTGGAAGGACCTCGACGCGATGGCGGCGAGCACCGGGATTGGGCCCGACCGGCTGGTGCCCTTCTTCGTCGATGCCGGCGACGCGCCGAACCCGAAAGGCCTGCCGATCGGCGGCGTCACCCAGTTCGACCTGCCGAACAACCACCTGCAATACGCCGTCACCTGGTACGGGCTGGCGCTGGCGCTGGTGCTCGTCAGCGGCTTCTACGTCTTCCGGCGGCGTTCCTGAGGGCGGGAGCCTTTTCCTCGCGGCATTTTGTGGTAAACCCGGGGCGAACCGAAAGGACGGCGACGATCCGATGGACATGCAGGTGAAATCCCCCCTCACGATCCGGCTCTGCGGGCCGCGCGGCTTCTGCGCCGGCGTCGACCGGGCGATCCAGATCGTGGTGCTGGCGCTGAAGGCCTACGGCGCGCCGGTCTATGTCCGCCACGAGATCGTCCACAACCGCTATGTCGTCGAGGGCCTGGAGGCGAAGGGCGCGATCTTCGTCGAGGAGCTCGACGAGATTCCCGAGGAGCACCGCAAGCAGCCCGTCGTCTTCTCCGCCCACGGCGTGCCGAAGTCGGTGCCGGAGGATGCGCAGGCGCGCAACCTCTTCTATCTCGACGCGACCTGCCCGCTCGTCTCCAAGGTGCACAAGCAGGCGATGCGCCACCAGCGCCAGGGCCGCCACGTCGTGCTGATCGGTCATGCCGGCCACCCGGAGGTGATCGGCACCATGGGCCAGCTTCCGGAAGGCTCCGTCTCGCTGGTCGAGACCGTCGCCGACGCCGACGCCTACGTGCCGCCGGATCCGGACAATCTCGGCTACGTCACCCAGACGACGCTGTCGGTGGACGACACGGCCGGCGTCATCAAGCGCCTGCACGAGCGCTTCCCGAATCTCACGGCGCCCGCCGCCGATTCGATCTGCTACGCCACCACGAACCGGCAGGAGGCGGTGAAGCAGGCGGCGCCCGGCTGCGACCTCTTCCTCGTCGTCGGCGCGCCGAACTCGTCGAACTCCAAGCGCCTCGTCGAGGTGGCGCTGCGCGCCGGGGCGACGCGCTCCGTGCTCGTCCAGCGCGCCGCCGAGATCGACTGGGAGGCGATCGGCGCCATCCGCACCGTCGGCCTCTCCGCCGGCGCCTCGGCGCCCGAGGTTATCGTCAACGAGATCATCGAGGCCTTCCGCGCCCGCTACGACGCGAAGGTGGAGCTTGCCGACACCGTCGAGGAGAACGAGCACTTCCTCGTCAACCGGGAACTGCGCGCCATCGAACTCACCGCCGCCGACATGGCCTTCGTGAATGGCGAATAGTACGGTTCTCCTCGGGCGTCCGCCCCTCATCCCCCTGCCGGGACCTTCTCCCCGTAAACGGGGAGAAGGAGGAAGCCGGCGCGCCCATCCTTCCTCGCCCCGCTTGCGGGGAGAGGATGCCGACAGGCAGGTGAGGGGCCTGATCCCCATCAAACCTGTCCATACTATCCCAACCTGAGACCCGCCGTGGCCGTTTACACCGACATCACCGAGGACGACCTCGCCCGCTTCCTCACCGCCTACGACGCCGGCACGCTCACCTCCTACAAGGGCATCGCCGAGGGCGTCGAGAACTCCAATTTCCTCCTGCACACGACGAAGGGCGCCTTCATCCTGACGCTCTACGAGAAGCGCGTCGACCCGGGCGACCTGCCCTTCTTCCTCGGCCTGATGCACCATCTGGCGGAGAAGGGCCTGTCCTGCCCGCTGCCGCTGCCGAGGAACGACGGCGCGCTGCTCGGCGAGCTCTCCGGCCGCCCCGCCGCGATGATCTCCTTCCTCGAAGGCATGTGGCTGCGCAAGCCCGCGGCGAAGCATTGCCGCGAGGTCGGCCGGGCGCTCGCCGAGATGCATCTCGCCGGCGAGGGCTTTTCGCTCACCCGCCGCAACGCGCTCTCCGTCGACGGCTGGCGGCCGCTCTGGGAGAAGTCGGCCGGCCGCGCCGACGAGGTGGAGACGGGCCTGCAGGCGGAGATCGGCGGCGAGCTCGCCTTCCTCGAAGCCCGCTGGCCGAAGGACCTGCCGGCCGGCGTCATCCATGCCGACCTCTTCCCGGACAACGTCTTCTTCATCGGCGAACGGCTCTCCGGCCTGATCGACTTCTACTTTGCCTGCAACGACCTCCTCGCCTACGACGTCTCGATCTGCCTCAACGCCTGGTGCTTCGAGAAGGACGGCGCCTTCAACCTGACGAAGGGCATGGCGTTGCTGGCCGGCTACGAGAGCGTGCGGCCGCTGTCGGAGGCCGAGGCGGCGGCGCTGCCGCTGCTCTCCCGCGGCTCGGCGCTGCGCTTCTTCCTGACGCGGCTCTACGACTGGCTGACGACGCCGGAGGGCGCGCTGGTGGTGAAGAAGGACCCGCTCGAATATCTGCGCAAGCTGCGCTTCCACCGGCAGGTGGCGGGTCCGGCCGAATACGGGCTTGCGCGATGAAGCACGTCGACATCTTCACGGACGGGGCCTGCTCGGGCAATCCCGGCCCGGGCGGCTGGGGCGCGGTGCTGCGCTACGGCGAGGTCGAGAAGGAGCTTTCCGGCGGCGAGGCGCTGACGACCAACAACCGCATGGAGCTGACCGCCGCCGTCAGCGCGCTCACCGCGCTGAAGAGCCCCTGCGAGGTCGACCTCTACACGGACTCGAAATACGTCATGGACGGCATTTCGAAATGGATCCACGGCTGGAAGAAGAACGGCTGGAAGACGGCCGACAGGAAGCCGGTGAAGAACGGCGACCTCTGGCAGGCCCTCGACGAGGCCCGGCTGCGCCACAAGGTCGAGTGGCACTGGGTCCGCGGCCACGCCGGCCACCCGGAAAACGAACGCGCCGACGAGCTGGCGCGCGGGGGCATGGCGCCGTTCAAGGCAGGCAATAGGCAATAGGAATTAGGCAGTAGGAATCCGGAAAACCGGCTATCTTCCCTACTGCCTCACAGCTGCCCGATCATCGCAGCCGCCGCCGAGACGGTCGCCTGGCCGGGGCTTTCCTCTATGTTGAGCGTCTTCACCACGCCGTCGTCGACGAGCATGGAATAGCGCTTGGAGCGGACACCGAGGCCGCCGCCGGAGAGGTCGGCGTCGAGGCCGAGCGCCTTGGTGAAGGCGGCGTCCCAGTCGGCGATGAAGCGCAGCTTGCCGGCCGCCCCGGTGGAATTTGCCCAGGCGCCCATGACGTGATGGTCGTTGACCGCGACGACGACGATGTCGTCCACGCCCTTGGCGAGGATGGCGTCGCGGTTTTCAAGATAGCCCGGCAGGTGGTTCAGCGAGCAGGTCGGCGTGAAGGCGCCGGGCACGGCGAAGAGCACGACGCGCCGGCCCTTGAAGAGGTCGTTTGTGGAGACGTCGGCCGGGCCGTCCGGCGTGCGTTCCTTGAGCTTGAGGTCGGGCAGCTTGTCGCCAACGGCTATGGTCACGGGTCTCTCCCTTTTCTGGTGACGTGCGGGCAATATAGAGGCGGATCACTCGATCGCAAGCGGGGCTTCCATCGTGCGCGTGCCGATGCGCACGGCAAGGAGGACGGGCCCCGCCGCCGCGTCGAAGGCCTTCGGCCGGTAGAGCACCGGCACGTCGGCGACATAGGCTTCACCGTCGCGCCTTGCCGCGCCCGCCGGGCCGAACTGGATGTCGTCGGGACCCGAGACATAGACCTCCGGCGGCCCGCCGCCCTCCGGCGCGCGGAAGCGCACGGTGAGCGTCTTGCCGTCGGCCGACCAGCGGCCGGAGAGCGGCGCGAGGTCTTCGGCGGCGGCGGGCGGCAGCTTCGCCTCGGCGGCGGCGATCGCCGTCTCCTCCAGCGGGTTGGCGAAGGCTTCCTGCCGCGGGTCGACGCCAAGCTCCGCCTGCACGGGAATGCAGATCTCCTTGCACACGCCAAGGAAGACGGAGAGCGTCACCGGCCCGGAGACGTCCGTGAGCGTCAGCGGCAGGGCGACCGGCGCGTCGTAGCCGACATAGTGCAGCTCCGCGTCGCCGAGCCGCTTCGGCACGGGAAAGCGCACCGCCTCGAGCCTCGCCCCCGTCGCCGTCAGGGCCGGCGGGATGCCGGCGCCGCCGGGATCGCGCCAATAGGTCTTCCAGCCGTCGTGGAGGCGGATGTCGAGCATCGCCCGCACCCGGCCGGAGGCATCCGCCGGCAGCGCCACCAGCCGCACATCCCCGCCGGGCGTGGCGACCCATGCCGAGGCGGCGGCGAGCGCCGCGGGGGGCAGGAGGAGGAGCGGAACGAGGGCGGCGAGGGCCGTGCGGAAGCGCGTCATGCCGAAGGTCTAGCGCCGGCGCGGGCCGCTTTCCAGCGGCAAAGCGCCGGGAACGATCATAAATGCTTGATCGTCGGGGCGCAAAAAGAGAGCTTTTCATTTGCCGGCGAATTGGTAGGCTGGTGGGGCTATGGCTATTTCGGTGCTGAGAAACAGGCGCGAGCGCGGTTTCCTTGACGGTCACTTCCTGATCGCCATGCCGAACATGGCCGACACCAATTTCGCCCGCACGGTCGTCTATATCTGCGCCCATTCCGAGGACGGGGCGATGGGCTTCGTCATCAACCGGCCGCAGCCGCTGAGCTTTTCCGACGTGCTGCTGCACCTCCAGCTCGTCGGCGAGGAGGAGCTGATCCGCCTGCCGGGCGCCACGCGCGACTTCCCGATCCGCAGCGGCGGGCCGGTGGAGAGCGGCCGCGGCTTCGTGCTGCATTCGGACGACTACATGTCCGAATCGAGCATTCCCGTCAGCGACGACATCTGCCTCACGGCGACGCTCGACATCGTCAAGGCCATCACCCGCGGCCGCGGCCCCCGGCGCGGGCTGATGATGCTCGGCTATGCCGGCTGGGGCGCCGGCCAGATCGAGAGCGAGATCGGCGCGAACGGCTGGCTGACCTGCCCGGCGCAGGAGGAGCTGATCTTCGACACCAACCTCGACAGCAAGTACGAGCGGGCGCTGGCGCTGATGGGCGTCACCCCCGCCATGCTCTCCGCCGAGGCGGGGCACGCCTGACGCATTCACGCGGATTTTTTCCGCATCCCTGGAACTTGTCTCCCTCCGTCCCGTTTTCCGGCGGCATGAATGATCATGCGGTTCAGCAAGGGAGCAGAACGATGGGCAGCACCTCCGACAAGATCAAGGGCACCGCCAACGAGATGGCCGGCAAGGCCAAGCAGGCCGTCGGCAAGGCGACCGACAGCCCGAAGCTGCGCGCCGAGGGCGCCGGCCAGGAAGCCAAGGGCAAGACCCAGAAGGCCGTCGGCAAGGCCAAGGACGCGGTGAAGGGCGCCGTCGACCGGCTGTAAGCGGTCGGCGCTCGCGGCACGCTTACCCTCCCCTCGACGGGGAGGGTCGGACTGCCGGTCCGGGGTGGGGTGAAGCGGCATATCAAAATGCCGGCGGTTCATCCCCGCCCGCCGCTGCGCGGCGACCTCCCCATCGAGGGAGGCGGGCCGAAGCCGCCTTCCGGATGGGGGGATCGATGAAGCTCTTCACCTGCCGCACCTGCGGGCAGACCGTCCACTTCGACAACCGCCTCTGCGTCCGCTGCGGCGCCATGCTCGGTTTCGTCGCCGGGGACGTGACGCTGCACGCGCTCGTGCCGGCGGGCGAGGGCCTGTGGGCGCTGGCGCCGGGCGGGGGCGGCGCGCTCTACCGCTTCTGCGACAACGCCCTACACGGGGTCTGCAACTGGCTGGTGCCGGCCGACGGCCCGCACGCCTTCTGCGAGGCCTGCCGTCACAACCGCATCGTGCCCGTCACGGATCCGCGCGGCCTCGAACGCTGGCGTCGCATCGGCCTCGCCCAGCGCCATCTCTTCTATTCGCTGCTGCGCTGGAACCTGCCGCGCCCGACGCGCGAGGAGGATCCGGAGGGCGGCCTCGTCTTCGATTTCCTCGCCGACGAGCTGGACGAAAACGGCAACGTCGTTTCCGCCGCCATGACCGGCCACGAGGCGGGGCTGATCAGCCTGCGCGCGGCCGAAGCCGACGACGAGGTGCGCGAGAGCGTGCGCGTGTCGATGAACGAGCCCTACCGTTCGCTGCTCGGCCATTTCCGCCACGAGATCGGCCATTTCTACTGGCAGCGGCTGGTGCGCGACGAGGCGACGCTGGAGGAAGCCCGCCGCCTGTTCGGCGACGAGCGCGCGGATTACGCCGCGGCCCTCCGGCGCAACTACGACGAAGGCCCGCCCGCCGATTGGCAGCAGCATTTCATCAGCACCTACGCGAGCAGCCATCCGGCCGAGGATTTCGCCGAGTGCTGGGCGCATTTCTTCCACATCGTCGACACGCTGGAGACCGCCCGCGCCTTCGGCCTCGTCACCGACCCGAAGGGCCACGCGGAGCTGGAGGCCGAGGTGACCTTCGACCCCTACCGCGCCCCGGACGCCGCCCGCCTCGTCGAGGCCTGGATACCGCTCAGCGTCGCGCTCAACGCCATCCAGCGCTCGATGGGCCAGCCCGACAGCTACCCCTTCGTCCTGCCGCCGCCGGTGGTGGAGAAGCTGGATTTCATCAATCGGCTGGTGCATGAATCGGCGGAATGATGCTTGGAAAGCATAGCCCAATGGGTTATGTTCAATCATGCAGACGGTCGTCGAGCTTCCAACGTTCATCCGGCAGGCGGAGGCGATCTTCTCGCCGGAAGAGCGCACGGCGCTGATCGACTATCTTGCGGCATATCCGTTGATGGGAGACGAGATTCCCGGCACGGGCGGCGTTCGCAAGCTGCGCTTCTCAGCGGGCGGCAAGGGCAAGCGCGGCGGTGCGCGCGTGATCTATTACTGGTATGGCGATGAGGCACCGATCTACGCCCTGCTCGTCTATGCCAAGAGCGTTCGCACGGATCTGTCGCCTGCGGAGAAGAAGACGGTTGCTGCGATTGCGAAGGCGATAAAACAGCATCAGAGGAGCAAGTGATATGACAAAGAAGACGGCGTTTGGAAGCGAGCTTTCCCAAGCGTTGTCCGAGGCGCTTGCCCATGCCTCGGGCAGCCCCTTGCATGGCACGATCGTCCATACCGTCGACGCTGACGGCGTCGATCCCAAGGCCATTCGCAGGAACCTCAACCTGACGCAGGAGCAGATGGCGCGCTTCCTGGGAACGAGCGTTTCCGGTTACCGCAAATGGGAACAGGGACAGCGGCAACCGAGCGGCGCCGCCCGCACGCTCCTGCGCGTCATGGAGAAGGAACCCGAAGCCGTGCTTCGTGTCCTTGCCGCCTGACGCCGCCCCTCACGCCCGCTTCATCAGCGGAAACCGCTCCTTCAGCAGCCGCTGCACCGAATCGCAGCCGATCGGCGGGCCGAAGAGGTAGCTCTGGCCGTAGGCGCAGCCCATGTTGCCGAGCTCGATGGCGTCCTCCTCCGACTCGATGCCTTCCGCCACGACCTGCATGTCGAGCTCGCGCGCCATCGAGATGACGGAGCGCAGCAGCACCGTGCGCTTGTCCGAGCCGTCGCGCACCAGCGCCTTGTCGATCTTGATCGTGTCGAAGGGGAAGCGGGTGAGGTAGGAGAGCGAGGAATGGCCGGTGCCGAAATCGTCGAGCGCGAGGCCGAGGCCCGCCTCCTTCAGCTTGGTGAGGATCAGGCGGGCCTGTTCCGGGTTCTCCATCACGACCGATTCGGTGAGCTCCAGCTTCAGCTTCTCCGGCGCACAGTGGGTCTTCGCCAGCACCGCGCGGACATCGGTGTAGAGCTCGTTGTTGATGAGCTGGGCGCTCGACAGGTTGACGGAGACGAAGATCGGCAGCTCGCCCGTCTGCAGCTGCCAGTCCATCAGGTCGCTCGCCGCGCGGTCGAGCGCGAAGAGGCCGAGCTGGCCGATGAGGTCGGAGGATTCGGCGATCGGGATGAACTCGGCCGGCGAGATATTGCCGCGCTTCGGGTGGTCCCAGCGCATCAGCGCCTCGAAGCCGGCGATCTCGGCGTCGGAGAGCCGGACGATCGGCTGGTAGGCGAGCGACAGTTCCTTGCGCTCGATGGCGCGGCGCAGGTCCGTCTCGATCTGGAGACGGTCCGCGCCGAGCGTGCGGAAGGCGGGACGGAAGGGCTCCACGCGGTTGCCGCCGGCCTTCTTCGCCCGGTACATGGCAAGCTCGGCGTTGTTGAGGAGGCCCGCGGCGTCCTCCTGCTGGTCGACCCAGGAAACGAGGCCGATCGAGGCCGTCAGGATGATCTCGCGGCCGGCGAAGTTGATCGGCACCATGATCGCCTTGCTGACGGCGTCGGCGAAGTCGGCGACCTTGGCCGGGTCGCGCTCCGACATCAGGATCAGGCCGAACTGGTCGCCGGAAAGCCGCGCCAGCGTGTCCTGCGGCTTGAGCAGCCGGCGCAGCCGCCGCGTCAGCGCGATCAGGATATTGTCGCCGGCGGCGATGCCCAATGCGTCGTTCACCTGCTTGTAGCGGTCGATGTCGATGGTGAGCACGGTCGGGCGCACCTCTTCCGAGCTTCCCGTCAAGGACAGGATCGCCTGCAGCCGGTCGAGGAAGACCTGGCGGTTGGGAAGGCCGGTGAGGTTGTCGTGCAGCGCGTCCTGCAGCAGCCGGTCGACGGAATTGCGCTGCTCGGTGATGTCGATGATCGTGCCGACGCAGCGGATGACCTCGCCGTTGGCGCCGAGCACCGGCCGGGCGCGGATCGACAGCCAGTGGTAATGGCCGTCCTCGGCGCGCACGCGGAACTGGTGGTTGAGTCGCCCGCGGCGGTGTTCGAGCAGCACGTCGAGCGTCGCGCGGAAACGGTCGCGGTCGTCCGGATGGAGGCGCGGCAGCCAGTTCCTCGCCGGCCCGTGCATGACGCCGGGCGCAAGGCCGAGCTGGGTGGAGATGTCCGGAATGGTGACGACGCGGTCGCGCGCCACGTCCCAGTCCCAGACCGTGTCGCCGGAGCCCGTCAGCGCCAGCGACTGGCGTTCGAGGTCGGAGAACAGGCCCTGGCCGTAGGCGCCGCCGGCAAACGCGTGCTGCATCACCGTGAAGCCGATGAGCAGCACGATCAGCACCAGCCCGCCGCCGAGCGCCGGCTGGATGATGTCGTTGTTGAGCTGGCCCGTCACCGTCAGCCAGGCCCCGAACAGCCAGACGAGGATCAGCGCCCAGGCCGGCACCAGCAGGATCGCCCGGTCGTAGCGGTTGAAGCCGAGATAGGCGATCAGCACGATGCCGACCGAGCCGGTGAGCGCGAAGGAGAGCCGGGCGATGCCGGACGCGATCGGCGGGTCGTAGATCGCCACGCCGAAGAGCAGCGCAAGGCCGAGCACCCAGGCGAGCGTGGCGTAGGAGAGATGCGCGTGCCAGCGGTTGAGATTGAGATAGGTGAAGAGGAAGACGACGAGGCCGGCGGCGAGGAAGACCTCCGTTCCCGCCCGCCAGATCCGCTCGTCGCCGGCCGTGATGCTGATGAGCTTGGAGAGGAAGCCGAAATCGACGCAGATATAGCCGAGCACCGCCCAGGCGAGCGCCGCCGTCGCCGGCAGCATCGAGGTGCCCTTCACCACGAAGAGGATGGTGAGGAAGACGGCGAGCAGGCCGGCGATGCCGAGCACGATGCCGCGGTAGAGCGTGAAGGCGTTGACCGTGTCCTTGTAGGCGTCCGGCTCCCAGAGGTAGATCTGCGGCAGGTCGGGCGTGGCGAGCTCGGCGACGAAGGTAACGACGGAGCCGGGATTCAGCGTGATGCGGAAGACGTCCGCCTCGTCGCTCGGCTGCCGGTCGAGCGCAAAACCTTCGGACGGGGTGATGGAGAGGATGCGCTTCGCGCCGAGGTCCGGCCAGAACAGCTTCGACTGCACGAGGCGGAAATGCGGCGCGACGATCACCCGGTCGATCTGCTCCTCGGAGACGTTGGCGAGCGCGAAGACCGCCCAGTCGCCCTGATGCTCGGGGGAGGTGGCGCGCACCTCGATGCGCCGCACGATGCCGTCGGTGCCGGGCGCGGTCGAGACCTGGAAGGCCTCGCCCCGGCCGGTATAGATTTCCGTCGTCGCCGTCAGGTCGAGCGCGGTGTCGTCGCGCGAGATCCGGACCGGCTCGACCGCGTGCGCCAGGCCCGAAAGCGCGCCGACGAGCAGCATGGCCGCCAGAAGGACGAGCGCGAGCAGCCGGCCGGCGGGCGGCGTTTGCGGCAGGCGGGAAAAGATCATGGAAACTGCATTGCCCTTGGCTGTCCTCACCCGGCCGCGTCCGTCTGCATCACGCTTGTCTGCGGCCCCGGCCGTGCGTCGGCCGCAAGCAGCGAATACATGACGTGGTCGCGCCACTCCCCGTTTATCTTCAGATACTCCCTGAGGTAGCCTTCGCGCCGAAAGCCGGCCTTTTCAAGGAGGCGTATGCTTCTCGTGTTGTCTGGAATACAGGCTGCCTCGATACGGTGCAACTGAAGGCTGGAAAAGATGTAGGGAATAACCAGTTTGAGCGCCGCGAACATGTGGCCCTTGCCGGCGTGGCGCTCGCCCATCCAGTAGCCGATCATGCAGCATTGCGCGGCACCCCGGCGGATATAGCCGACGGTGAGGCCGCCGAGCAGCACGTTGTCCGACCGGGAGAAGAGGAGGAGGGGAACGGCCTGACCCGAGGCGTATTCCTGCTCGTTGCGCGTGACCCGGGCGCGAAACGCGCTCTCGCTCAGCTCGTCGCCGCGCCAGGTCGGCTCCCAGGGTTCGAGGAAGCGCCGGCTCTCCGAGCGCAGCGCCGACCATTGCCGGTAGTCCTGGTAGCGGGGCAGGCGGAGGAAATGCGCTTCGCCGGCAAGCTCGACGGATTCGGACTGCCGCGACAGGAACCGAAAAACCGACCTCGCCATCAAATCCTCCGCACGGGCATGCCTGCGCCGAGACTATGCCGGTATGTGTGACGGCGTCAAATGGAGGAAATGGCCTACCCCTCTGGTCCGCCGGGCATCTCCCCCTCGAGCAGGGCTATCGCATATGGAGTTCCGAGGGTGCCGCCTGTCCCTTCTCCCCGGCGGGGAGAAGGTCGCGGCAGCGGGATGAGGGGGAACGCCGAAGGCGTGCCCAACCCCCTCATCCGACCCTTCGGGCCACCTTCTCCCCGCCGGGGAGAAGGAGGAACCGGCAGCGTCGAGCCATATTCGACAATCCCCCTTGAGAGGGAGATGGCCGGCAGCCAGAGGGGGGTATCACGAATGCCGCGCAGCCGTTATCCCGCCGCCCGCTGCGCCTCCGTCCCGCGCGACAGGGAGCGCGTGATGTCGCCGGCGGGCACGAGCTGGTCCAGCGGGCCGATCGCCGAAAGGGTGGGCACTGTGTCGAAGAAGAGCCGGCCGGCGAGATCGGTCAGCCGCTCGGTGGTGATGCCGGCGAGCCGCTCCATCAGTTCCTCGTTGGGGATCGGCCGGCCGTAGAGCATCATCTGCCGGGCGATCTGGCCGGCGCGGGCGGCCGGGCTTTCCTGGCCCATCAGCAGCTGCGCGCGGATCTGCGCCCGCGCCCGCTCGATCTCCTGCTGGTCGATACGGTCGGAGGCCCTGCGCAGTTCCTCGAAGATGACGGGCATCAACTCCGGCAGGTTCTCGCCGCCGGTCGCCGCATGGATGCCGAAGATGCCGGTGTCGGAGAAGCCCCAGTGGAAGGCGTAGATCGAGTAGCAGAGGCCGCGGTGCTCGCGTACCTCCTGGAAGAGGCGCGAGGACATGCCGCCGCCGAGGATGTTGGCGAGGATCTGCGAACAGTAGAAGTCGCGGGCATGATAGGCCTTGCCCTCGAAGCCGAGGAGGACCTGCGCGTCCATCAGGTCGCGCGTCTCGCGCACGTCGCCGCCCGAATAGCGCGCGGCCTCGAAGACCGGCGGCGCGCTCGGCGCGACCGGCAGCGAGGCGAAGCGCTGTTCGACCTGGCGCACGAACTCGTCGTGCTCGACGGCGCCCGCCGCCACCACGAACATGCGGTCCGTCGTGTAGTTGCGCGACAGATAGGTGCGGATCTCGCCGGGCGAGAAGGAGAGCACCGTCTCCGGCGTGCCGAGGATGGCCCGGCCGATCGTCTGGCCGCGATAGGCGGTCTCGGAGAACTTGTCGAAGACGACGTCGTCGGGCGTGTCGTTGGCCGCGCCGATCTCCTGCAGGATGACGTGCTTCTCGCGGCGCAGCTCCTCCTCGTCGAAGACGGACTCGGTGAGGATGTCGGCGAGGATGTCGACGGCCAGCGGCACGTGGTCCTTCAGCACGCGGGCGTAGTAGGAGGTGGTCTCGGTGGAGGTGGCGGCGTTGACCTCGCCGCCGACGTTCTCGATCTCCTCGGCGATCTCGCGGGCGGAGCGGCGTGCCGTGCCCTTGAAGGCCATGTGCTCGAGGAGGTGGGCGATGCCGTGCTCGTCCGTGGTTTCGTTGCGCGATCCCGACTTGATCCAGACCCCGAGAGCCACGCTCTCCAGATGGGGCATCGTTTCCGTCACCACGGTCAACCCGGATTGAAGCCGGGTGCACTCAACTCTCATCTTCCGCACTTTCCGCGCTTCCTAGCCCCGGACCCGCGAATGGTCGCCGATGAAGGCTTCCACGTTGTCGAGCTTTGCTTCCAGGACGTCGAACCGCTCCTCCCTTTGCATCAGATCAGCAAGCCACGTCGGAAGCGCCGGGTCAATACCGCTCGCGGATTTTACTGCGGCGGGGAATTTCGCCGGATGGGCGGTCGCGAGCGTCACCATCGGCGCACCCGGCTTCTCGTGCTTCGCCGCCACGAAGACGCCGATCGCCGAATGCGGGTCGAGCAGGTAGCCGGTCGAGGCGAGCGTCTCGCGGATCGTCGCGGCGACCTGCTTTTCCGAGGCGCGGCCGGCCCGGAACTCCCTGCGGATCGCCTTCAGCGCGCCTTCGCCGATCTCGAAGGCGCCGGATTGCCTCAGGCCGTCCATCGCGCGGCGCACCGCGCCCGCGTCGCGCCCGTGCGCCTCGAAGAGCAGCCGCTCGAAGTTGGAGGAGATCTGGATGTCCATCGACGGCGAGGTGGTGGCCTTGACGTCGCGCATCTCGTAGCGGCCGGTCTTCAGCGTGCGGGCGAGGATGTCGTTCTCGTTGGTGGCGATCACCAGCCTGTCGATCGAAAGCCCCATGCGCTTGGCGGCGTAGCCGGCGAAGATGTCGCCGAAATTGCCGGTCGGCACGGTGAACGAGATCTTGCGGTCCGGCGCGCCCAGCGTCACGGCGCTCGTGAAGTAGTAGACGATCTGGGCCATGATGCGCGCCCAGTTGATCGAGTTGACGCCGGAGAGCTTCATCCGGTCGCGGAACGACTGGTCGTTGAACATCGCCTTCACGAGGTTCTGGCAGTCGTCGAAATTGCCTTTCACGGCGATGGCGTGCACGTTCTTCGCCGTCGAGGTCGTCATCTGCCGCTGCTGCACCGGCGAGACCTTGCCCTGCGGGAAAAGGATGAAGATGTCGGTGCGCTCGCGGCCCGCAAAGGCATCGATGGCCGCGCCGCCGGTGTCGCCGGAGGTCGCGCCGACGATGGTCGCGCGCTCGCCGCGGGCGGCCAGCGCATGGTCCATCAGCCGGGCGAGGAGCTGCATCGCCACGTCCTTGAAGGCGAGCGTCGTGCCGTGGAAGAGCTCCAGCACGAAGGCGTTCGGCCCGGTCTGCACCAGCGGCGCCACCGCCGGATGGCGGAACGTGGCATAGGCCTCGTCGATCATCGCCCGGAACTCCTCCGGCGCGATGTCGCCCTCGACGAAGGGCGACAGCACCGTGAAGGCGATCTCCTGGTAGGATTTTCCGCGGAGCTGCCGGATCTCCTTCTTCGAGAAGACCGGCCATTCGCGCGGCACGTAGAGGCCGCCGTCGCGGGCGAGCCCGGCGAGAAGCGCATCGGAGAAACCGAGGGAAGGGGCCTCGCCCCGCGTCGAAACATAGTCCACGAGCACAAATCCTTGGAATATCGCGCAGGCGCGCCGGAAATTCTGCGGGCGGTTCCATTCGACAATCGATTTTTCGCCGCGCCGCTGCTATAGACCATCGCCCGGGGTCGTGAAAAGGCCCGCCACACCACATCCGAAAGGCCCGCGCACCCGCGGCGCGGCCTGATCGAGGGGTATCAGTAACGTGTTTGGAATGACGACCCGCCAAGAGCAATCGCAGCAGAAGTCCGCAGCCGTTTCGCGTCCGCGATTGCGTGGAACCCTCGCCGGCCTCTCCCTCCTGGCGATCCTCGCCGGCTGCAACCAGACGGACAACAGCGCGAATCTCGGCGTCTCCAGCGACGCGGCTGCCACCGGCGACCAGCCCGCCGCGGCCCAGCAGCAGGCCGCCGTCATCCAGGGCGGCTGCCCGCAGGTCTTCCTGCGCGACGGCACGGCGGTCTACCGCAAATATGCGAAAGGCGCGAAGGACGATCCGGAGAAGCTGCTCTTCCAGGCGACGCTTGCCGACACGACGCGCCGCTGCGTCTTGAACGAGAGCCAGCTCGTCGTCACGGTCATGGCGCAGGGCCGCATTGTCACGGGTCCCGCCGGCACGCCCGGCACCGTGACCATGCCGATCCGCGTCGCCGCCACCGACGGCACGCAGACGCTCTATTCGCAGCTCGTCCAGTTCGAGGCGACGATCCCGGCCGATTCCGGCACCGGCCAGTTCATCTTCAGCCACGCCAACATCCCGCTGCCCGGCGGTTCCGGCAACTTCACCAAGCTCTACATGGGGTTCGACGAGGGGCCGTATAATACGAAGTGAGATGAGCGAATAGCGAGTGGCGAATAGCGAATAGGGTTGACGACAGAAACGGTTTCCCCGATCTCGCTATTCGCTATTCGCTATTCGCTATTCGCTATTCGCTATTCGCTATTCGCTATTCGCTAT
>NZ_JANFDG010000028.1 GCF_024609765.1 Shinella pollutisoli | reverse complement strand
GCGACCGCCTGGGTGCCGTTGCCCTTGTAGAACCATTCCGGCTGCACGCCGGTCTCGCCGGGCGCAGGCTTGCCGTTCTCCAGACCCATGCGGAACATCTTCATGGAGTCGGTGAGCGTCTCCTCGGCAGCCTCCGTCGTCTTCCTGTGCATGGAATCGCGGGTGGCGGCGGAGCCGAGATGGGTGAGGCCGGTGCCGGTCAGGTGCAGGTGGGCGGGATCGGGATGGGTGATCGGCGCAAGCAGCCGGCCGGCGGCATAGGCGGCTTCGAGGTCGACTGTATCGCCAAGGCCCTTCTCCTCGATGACGGCCGCAAGCGAGCGGCCACTATTCGCCGCCTCCAGGGCGAGCGCGTGGACGCTTCCCGCCCCCCTGACGGCGCGTGCCGGGCCGCCCTCCTCGCGCACCGCCACCGTGATCGAGCCGTCGGGATTGGAAATCTGGGAGATGAGCATGTCGTTCCTCAAAAGCCTTGCTGGAGCCTGTTCCAGGATTCGTCGATGTGAAACCGCATGGCCGCTTCCGCCGCGTCGGGATCGCGCGCCACCAGCGCGTCGACGATCGCCTGATGCTCCTTCAGCGCGCTTTCCGTGACCCAGGAATGGAAATAGAGCCGGAATATGTGGACATGCGAGTGAAGGCGGGAAAGCGCCTCGAAGATGAGCTCGTTTCCCCCACCCTCGGCGATGCGCGCGTGGAACTCGTCGTCATGCAGCGCGAACCGGCCGTAGTTGATGCGCTTGGCGTCGGCCACTTCCTTCTGCATGTCGGCGGCGAAGCGGACGAGGCTTTCCAGTTGCGCGTCGTCCATGTTCACGGCCGCGTTCCGCGCCGCGGCAGGCTCCAGCAGCGAGCGGACCTCGTAGAGCTTGCGGAACTGCTCGCGATCGAGCTGCGGGGTCGCGTGATAGCCGATCAGATGCGTCTTGCTGACGAGGCCGTGGGATTCGAGCCGGGTGAGCGCCTCGCGGATGGGCGTCTGCGATATGCCGAACTGGCGGGCCAGTTCGTCGACCGTGATGCGCGCGCCCGGCGGCAGCTTCAGCGAGATCAGTTGCTCCAGGATGAGGTTGTAGGCCTCATCCGCCAGCCGCCGAGCCCGGGTCACCGGAGCCTGCTCCGCCTCGTCGGGTCCTTCTGTCCGTTTCCGGCCGCGCGTCATGGCACGCCCTCCCCCATGCAATTCCAGTGCTCCTGCAACCTGCCCAAAGACATACTGACACGCCGCAGACGGCGCCACCGCAAAATGCGACGGCGCCGCGCTCGTCTACCAGCTTACGGCCGTATATTTGGTCTCGATATATTCCATGATCCCGTGATGGCCGCCCTCGCGGCCGATACCGCTCGCCTTCATGCCGCCGAACGGTGCCGCCGGATCCGAGACGAGCCCGCGGTTGAGGCCCACCATGCCGCTCTGCAGGCGGGAGGAAAGCCGGAGCCCGCGCCTGAGATTGCCGGTGTAGAGATAGGAGATGAGGCCGTATTCCGTGGCGTTGGCGGCGGCGATGGCCGCCTCCTCGTCGGAAAACGACGCGAGCGGAGCGATAGGCCCGAAGATCTCCTCCTGCATCATCCTTGCCTCGGGCGGCACGTCGCGCAGAACCGTCGGCGCATAGAAATAGCCGGTGCGGTTCAGCCTGTGCCCGCCCGTCAGCACCTTCGCACCGCGCGCCACCGCGTCCTGCACGAGATCGTCGATCCGCTCGACCGCCGCCGGATTGACGAGCGGCCCGCATTGCGTCTCGGGCAGCACGCCGTCGTCGACCGTGAGCGCGGCCATGCGGGCGGCGAAGGCGTCGGCGAAGCGGTCGTAAAGCGCCTCGTGGACATAGAACCGGTTGGCGGCGGTGCAGGCCTCGCCGCCGTTGCGCATCTTGGCGAGCATCGCCCCGTCGAGCGCGGCCTCCAGGTCGGCATCCTCGAAGACGAGAAAGGGCGCGTTGCCGCCGAGCTCCATCGAGCAGCTGATGACCTGGTGCGAGGCCTCGCGCAGCAGCACGCGGCCGACCTCGGTGGAACCGGTGAAGGACAGTTTTCGCACGCGCGGGTCGCGCAGGACGGCACCCATGACCTTGCCGGTGCTGCGCGTCGTCACGACGTTGACGACGCCGGCCGGCACGCCGGCCTGACCAAGGATTTCCGCCACGGCGAGCGCGGTGAGCGGCGTCTCGGTCGCCGGCTTGAGGATGCAGGTGCAGCCGGCCGCCAGCGCCGGCGCGATCTTACGGGTCGCCATCGCCGCCGGAAAGTTCCACGGCGTGATCAGGAGGGCGATGCCGATCGGCTCGTGCTGGACCATGATGTTGTACGCGCCGGAAGGCGACGGGCCGAGGTCGCCCGCCAGCCGGACGGCCTCCTCCGCATACCAGCGGAAGAACTCCGCCGCATAGGCGACCTCGCCCTTCGCGTCGGAAAGCGCCTTGCCGTTTTCCGTCGAGATCACGGCGGCGAGGAAATCCGCCCGCTCCGTCATCAGCTCGAAGGCGCGGCGCAGGATCTCCGCGCGCCGGCGCGGCGCGGTCGCCGCCCAGTCCTTCGCGGCGGCGGCCGCGGCGTCGACGGCGGCGATGCCGTCCTCCACCGAGGCATTGGCGACGGAGGCGACGACGGCCTCGGTCGAGGGATCGAGGACGTCGATGTCCTCGCCGCCCCGTCCGTCGCGCCAGTCCCCGCCGATCAGCAGGCGGGTCGGCAGCGTGTCGAGGGCGAGCGGGCGGGGTTTCGATACAGTGTTCATGATCTTCATCCGTAAGGTGGGTCTGTCGGAAAGCGGCTAGGAAAGAAGCGCGGGGTCGCCGTGATGGGCGGCCCGCAGGATGGCCTTCATGTCCTCGACGCCGAGCGGCACGGGGTTGTTGTGGACGAGCCGGGCGGCGGTCATCGCCTGTTCGGCGGCCCAGTCGATCTTCTCTTCCTCGAAGCCGAGCTCGGCGAGCGTGCGGGGGATGCCGACGGCCGCGAACAGGGAGGCGACCGCGCCGATGCCGGCCTCGGCCATCGCCGCCGTGTCATCCTCGGGCGGCACGCCCATGGCCGCGGCGATCCGGGCATAGTCGTCCCGGCAGGCGGGCAGGTTGTAGCGCATGACATAGGGCATCAGCGCCGCCACGCCGATGCCGTGCGCGGTGTGGGTCAGCGCGCCGACGGGATATTGCAGGGCGTGCGCGGCGGCGTTACCGGCATTGGCGAAGGCGTGGCCCGCCAGCATGGCGCCGTACATCAGCCGGGCGCGCAGGTCGAGCCGGCTCCCGTCCGCCACGGCGCCCTCCAGCGCGCCGGAAATCAGCCGGATCGCCTCCAGCGCATGATGGTCGCTGATGATGTTCTTGCCGACGAAGACGCGCTCCAGGGGGAGGTTCGCCCCCTCGTCGCGGCGGATGGCGGTGAAGGACTCGATGCCGTGCGTCAGCGCGTCGGCGCCGGCGACGGCCGTCAGCGACGGCGGGCAGGTGAGCGTCAGTTCCGGATCGCAGATGGCGACGGCCGGGATCAGCCGCGGATCGGAGATACCGACCTTGAGCGTCTTGTCGGGATCGGACAGGACGGCGACCGGCGTCACCTCGGACCCCGTCCCGGACGTCGTCGGCACCGCGATTACCGGCAGGACGGCGCCCGGCACCTTGAACTCGCCGTAATAATCCTGCGGGCGGCCGCCGTGGGTGTAGACGAGGGCCGTCGCCTTGGCGAGGTCGAGGCAGCTTCCGCCGCCGATCGCCACGATGCTGTCGGGCCTTGCGGCGCGCGCCTCGGCCACCGCCTCGTCGATGCAGCCGAGCGGCAGGTCGGCGATGGTGCGGCCGAACACCGCGACATGGACGCCGGCCGCTTCGACATCCTCCACCATGGCGCGGAAGACCGGGTCGCCGGCCAGCCGCTCGTCGGTGCATATGAGGGCCCGGTTCCCGAAGCTCGCGACCACGCGCCCCAGCATGGCCCGCTGGCCGGCGCCGAAATAGACCGCATTCGGGCTGCGGAAGGTTCCAAACATCTAGCTCTCCAATGATGAATCGGCGAGGTCGCGCAGTCGCGACCAGATCGCGTCGGGGATTTCGAGGCCGCGCGCCAGGTTGCGGGCGCGGCGCTGGCGGGACCGGTCGCCGGGCACGGTGACGGCCTCTCCCTCGCGGATCGGCGGGCAGGCGCGCACCGCGTCGAGATAGGCCGAGAGCGCCGAGGCGCTCCGCCCGTGCGGCTCCAGGACGACGATCACGTCGCCCTTCGTGGCCGGGAAGGTGGAATCGAGCGTCCCCGTGACGTCGGTGCCCAGCGCCGAGGCGGTGAGGCTCGCGACGAGGAGCTCGAAGCCGAGCGCGAGCCCGTATCCCTTCGCGTCGCCGAAGGGGGCGATGGCGCCGTCGCGGGCGGCGGCGGCGTCCGTGGTCGGGTTGCCCTCCGCATCCAGCGCCCAGCCCGGCTCCAGCGGCTGGCCGCGATTGGCATAGTCGTGCACCTTGCCCATGGAGATCACGCCGGTCGCCATGTCGAGGACGAAGGGCTCCGGCTCGACCGGCACGCCGATGGCGATCGGGTTCGTGCCGATCATCGCCTTGCGCCCGCCCCAGGGATGCACCAGCGCCTCGCTGGTGGAGAGCACGATGGCGAGCTGGCCGCCGCGGGCGATCTCCTCGGCATACCAGCCGATGGCGCCGAGATGGCCGCTGTTGCGGATGGCGGCGACGGCGACCCCAAGCCGCTTCGCGCGCTTGCGCACAGGCTCGATCGCCGCGCAGGCCACCACCGGCCCGAAGCCGCCCTCGCCGTCCACGTCGAGCAGAGCCTCGCCGCGCCAGGCGTGCCGGCCGGTGGCGCGCGGATCGGCCACGCCGTTGCGCACCCGCTCGACGATGCGGGGCAGGCGCAGCAGCCCGTGGGAGGGAAGGCCGCGCAGCTCCGCCTCCAGCAGAACTTCCGCCTGCAGCTCCGCATGGACCTGCGGCGTCCCGACATTGCCGAGCACGCCGAGCGCGACCGACCGGGCCTCGTCTAGTTCGACCAGCATGGCCTGTCTCCCTGATATCGACGGAAAATCGCCATCGTCATGCCCAGCGCAGCAGGCGGGCGAAGCCGCGCTCGACGAGCCACGTGCTGATCGCCGCATAGACGATGATGACGACGGCGGTGAGGAACATGCGGTCGAGATAGCCGAACGCCTCCGAGGCGACGACGATGCGGCCGAGCCCGGATTGCGCGCCGAGATATTCGGCGCCGAGTGCGGCCGCCCAGCCGACGCCGACCGCGATGACCGCCGCGGAGCGGACCTCCGGCAGGATGGCCGGGACGGTCACCGTGTAGAAGGTGCGCAGCTTCGAGGCGCCGAGCGTGCGCGCGTTGTCACGGTAGATCTGCGGCACGCGGGGCACCGCGTTGATGACCGAGGTGAAGATGATGACGCCGACGCCGTAGGCGATGAAGACGACCATGCCGAAATCGGCAATCCCGAACCAGAGCTGGAAGAGCGGGATCATGGCGAGCAGCGGCAAGGCCCGGATGAAGCGCAGCGGCGCGCCGACGAAGCGGTTCGACCATTCGGACAGGGACAAGAGCAGGCCGAGCGCGAAGCCGATGCCGCCGCCGATGACGAAGCCGAGCGCGAGCCTCCTGAACGTGTCCAGCGAATTGAACAGCAGCGACAGGAACGCCACGCCGTAGCTCGGCGGCGTGCCGGCGCTGGCGGCGGGAATGCCGAAGCCGCCCTCCCAGAAGTTGGACAGCGACAGGAAGGTGCGCGTGACGACGACCTGCCAGCCGGGCACCATCGGCACGCCCGGCACGATCTCCATCGGGAACAGCACCGACATCAGCTGCCAGACGAGGGCGAGCGCGAGAAGCGCGGCCACGCCGACCCGCCGGTCGTTGAAGGAGCGGGAGCCGTTCATGCCGTGCCTCCCGACGGACGCAGGCCGATATGCTCCAGCATCGTGCGCTTGTGCGCGACGACGGCGGGCTGGAGCAGGCTTTCCGTGTTGCGCGGCCGCGGGCTGTCGATGGAAAGATCGGCGGCGATGTGGCCGGCCTTGAAGACGAGGACGCGGTCGGCGAGCAGCAGCGCCTCGTCGATGTCATGGGTGACGAAGACGACGGTACGGTGCTGCTCGTCCTCGCTCCACAGCGACAGCAGCACGTCGTAGAGCTGGTGCTTCGTGACATAGTCGAGGGCGCCGAAGGGCTCGTCGAGCAGGAGCACGCGGGAGCCGTTGGCGAAGACGGTGGCGATCGCCACGCGCTTCAGCATGCCGCCCGACAGCTCGCGCGGCCAGGATTCCTCCAGGCCTTCGAGCCCGACATGGGCAAGATAGCGCCGCGCGAGCGCCCGGCGCTCCGCCGCCGGCACGCCGCGGCATTTCAGGCCGTATTCGATGTTCTGGATGACGGTCATCCAGGGAAAGACGCTGTCTTTCTGGAACACCACGCCGCGGTCCGGCCCGGGGCCGGTCACCTTGCGGCCGTCGACCTCGATTTCGCCCTCGCTCGGCGCCAGCAGGCCGGCGATCATCTGCAGCATGGTGGTCTTGCCGCAGCCGGACGGTCCGACCAGGCAGACGAATTCGCCGCGCGGGATCGTCAGCGACATGTTGTCGGCCGCGATCACCTCGCCGCCGCCGGTGCGCTGGAAGCGCCGCGTGACATTATGGACGGCGATCGCGGTCCGGTCGTTCGTTTCATTCATGGTCGTTGCCTCCGGCACGGTTCCAGGCGGTGACGCGGCTGATGACGAGCGCCATGAGGGCATCGATCGCGGCCGCCACGACCCCGAGGAGAAGGAGCACGCAGAAGATCGCCTTCACGTCGACGGAGTTGGCGAGCGACTGGATGACCTTGCCTGCCCCGCGCTGCGAGCCGATCAGCTCGGAGATCGCCGCGAGGCCCCAGGCGCCGGCGAGCGCGATCCTGAGCCCGCCGAGGATCTCCGGCAGGGTGCCCGGAACCATGATGTCCCAGAAGAGGCGGCGGTCGTCGGCGCCCAGCGTCTGCGCATATTGCTCGTAGACGGGCGAGAGGTTGTAGAGGGCGCGCTGCGAATAGGCATAGACGATGGTCGCCACGTAGATGGCGACGATCGCCACCGCGCTGAAGCGGCTGATGCCGAACCAGAGCAGCAGGAAGGGCGCGGCGATGAAGATCGGGATCGTGCCCAGCGTCAGGAAGATCGGGTCGAGCGCCGAGCGCAGCAGCCGCCGGCGCGCCGTCAAGAGGCCGAAGGCGATGCCGGCGGCCCCGCCGGCGATCATCGACATGCTGACATTGCCCGCCGTGTAGAGGATCGCGTCGAGGTAGCCCGCGTCGGCGATGCCGTAGTGGCGGAAGGTCGGGGCCGAGATGAAATTCTTGGCCATCTCGTTTGCGACCGTGAGCGGCGACGGCACGACGCGGCCGAAATGGACCGACATGGCCTGCCAGACGCCCAGCATCGCGACGACGCCGCACAGTCCGACGACGTCCACGCGCGGCCGCCAGCGGACCGGGCGGGGGGAGGACGACGGCGTCGTCCTCCGGGCTGTTACCGTAGCATTCATGGAACGACTTCCTCGAAGGCCGGCCTATTCACTGGCCGCCAGCGCGAAGCGATAGGCGTCGAGATAGTTGAACCAGGCGAAGTGCTGCTCCGCCGAGGCCAGGAGTTCGGCCTGCTCGGGCGTGGGAGACCCCGCCTTGACCTTCTCGATCAGGTCGCTCGCCTTGTCGCGGTAGGACTTCGCCAGTTCCCAGATCGGTCGGTTCCAGGCGAAGGTGTCCGTGGTGATCTTGCCGGCGGGGATCACGCCGCTCTTCTCCAGGTCGGCGATGATGGCGTCGTAGACCGGCGTGATGTTGGTCGGCGAGTTGGCGTCCGCATACCAGGGCTCGCTGCCGTCGAAGCCGATATAGGGATGGAGCTTCGCCACCATGTCGGTGATCTCGGCACCGGTCAGGCTGGTGCCGGCCACGCTGTTGAGATAGGGCGCCTGCAGATCGAAGAGGCCCGGGTCCTTCTCCAGCGCGTCGATGGTGCGCCAGACGACCGACAGGAAACGAAGGACGGTGTTCGGGTTTTCGTTGACGAAGTTGCCGTTGGCGGCGATGCCGGTGCTGTTGACCAGCGCGACGATCGGCGAATCCGCGCCGCGCGGGCCGTGGGTCAGGAGGTCGTCGAGGGTGATGAGCGGCGTCCAGCCGGCCTTGAGCAGGCTGTAGACGATCGGCGCGCCGTTCGGGTGCACGAAATCCGCGCGGCCGGACATGGCGAGCACCACCGACTTCGAATCCTCGAGCGCCTGCAGGCTCCACTCGACGCCGGCG
The DNA here is from genome assembly GCF_024609765.1 of Shinella pollutisoli. Lineage (GTDB taxonomy): Bacteria > Pseudomonadota > Alphaproteobacteria > Rhizobiales > Rhizobiaceae > Shinella > Shinella pollutisoli. The sequence goes on along the minus strand of NZ_JANFDG010000028.1, from coordinate 66,322 downwards.
AGGTCGGCGGCGGTGTTCTCGAACGGGCGGGCCGTGGCGTCCGGCGGACCGACCAGCGTCTTGCCGTTGATCGGCGCCAGCGCGAGCTTGATCGCCTCGTCGAAGGACTTGCCCTCGCCGACATAGTCGCGGAACGACTTCAGGCCGAGCTTGGGATTGGCGAGGATGGACGCCGAGACGATGTTGTCGATGAAGGCGATGCACTTCAGCTCGTTGGTGTCGGTATAGGTGGGCATCATGCCCACGCACCAGTTGCTCGAGATGTCGACCTGGCCGTTGAGCAGCAGCGGGATGGTGTTCGTCTCGTTGAGCGCGATGCCGTTCGGCTCCGGCAGGATGTTGATGCCGACGTCCTTGAACCATCCCTTCTGGATGGCGATGATATAAAACGTGTTGTCGGCATAGGGCTTCATGCCGAACTTGACGTCGGCGGACGGGATCTCCACGCCGGCCTCCGGTTCGCCCGGCTTGAACGAATCCAGCTCCGACTGCGCAAGGGCCGGCTGGGCGGCCAGGAGCGCGCCCATCAGGCCGGCGACGGCGGTCGCCTTCAGTTTCTTCAGTATCGTCACGGTTGGTTCCCCTTTTCGGTTGCGGTTATGCAGCCTCGCCTCGTTTCCTCACTCGGCGATGATCTTGTAGTTGTGCGGCTGACGGTGCTTCTCGAAGTTGAAGATGTGGTCGCGGATCTCCCGGTTGCGGGCAAAGTCGCAGGTGGCGGTGATCACCTCGTCGTCGATGGTATTGGTCAGCGCGACGATCTCGCCGGTCGGCGCGACGATGCAGCTGTGGGCGACGAGCAGCCAGCCTTCCTCCACGCCCGCCTTCGCCGCGGCCGCGACCCACATGCCGTTCTGGTAGGCGCCGGCCTGCACGCTCAGCAGGTGATGGAAGGAGGTCAGGTGGGAATGCTGCGGCGTGCGCGGCTCTAGCATCGGCGTATTGTAGCCGAGGCAGACGAGCTCCGCGCCGTTGAGGCCGAGCACCCGCCAGGTCTCCGGCCAGCGCCGGTCGTTGCAGATGCACATGCCGACCTTGTTGCCGTCCAGCTCGTAGACCGGGAAGCCGAGGTCGCCGTTCTCGAAATAGCGCTTCTCGAGGTTCTGGAACGGCCGGTCCGGCTCGTGGTCGGCGTGGCCCGGCAGATGGATCTTGCGGTACTTGCCGACCACCTTGCCGCGGCCGTCGACAAGGATCGACGTGTTGAAGCGGCGCTTGCGGCCGTTTTCGACGGCAAGCTCGGCATAGCCGATGTAGAAGCCGACGCCGAGCTCGGCCGCAAGGTCGAAGAGCGGCTGGACGGAGGGGTTCGGCATCTCCGCCTCGTAGTAGGAATCCAGCTCCGCCTCGTCCGTGATGTACCAGCGCGGGAAGAAGGAGGTGAGCGCCGCCTCCGGGAAGACGATGAACTCGGCACCGCGGGATTTCGCCTCGCGCATCATCTCCATCAGGCGGTTGACGATGCTCGCACGGCTGTCGGCCCGCTGGATGGGACCCAATTGACCGACGGCAAGATTCAGTTTTCTGGACATTTTCCCTCTCATCACTGGACAGGCGCCGCGAGGCGCAAGGTTCCCTCGGGCGGATGTCGCGGCCCATGCCGCGCCCCCGCCTCGTGCCGGACGCGGCGCCGCCGTGGAGCGGTTCGCCATGTCCGAATTCGTTTGTCGGACCGGATGCTACAGCGGTCTTCCGCAAATGCAATATCAAATACGATATCGTATCGGATTTTATTTTTTCGATTGCTCCGCCGTACGTATGGGCGCGGGTTCCCGTTGGCCCGCCGGAAAACCGGCGGCCCGGATATCGCGAATTGAAATGTCGAGGATGCCGACCCTCAGGCTTTTGCCCGCGCGGACGATCGCTTGGTCCGATGCCGCAGCGCCGCGCCGCCAATCGCGGCGCGGGCCGTCGCCGCTTCGCCTACGCGCGCACCTTGGCCACGCAGTCGACCTCGAACATGATCCCGTGCAACTGGCAGCCGATCGTCGTGCGGGCCGGCAGGGTGCCGCCGAAATTCTTCTCGAAAATGGCGTTGAAGCTGTCGAAGTTGGTGAGGTCCGCCAGATAGGCGTTCAGCTTGATGACCTCCGTCATGGCGCTGTTCGCGCCGTCGAGGATGAAGGCGAGGTTGTCCAGCGCCTGCTGGACCTGCGCGTCGAAGCTCTCGGGGAGACGCCCGGTGCGGGGGTCCTTCGGCCCCTGCCCCGACACGTAGACCAGCCCGTCGGACACGACGGCGTGGGCATAGGCCCCTGCGCGCGGCGGCGCGCCTTCCAGCAGCAATCTCTGGGTCATTCGATTACCTCCCTCAATCCATCAAAAGAACGTCTTCACGGCGCCGATCACGTTCTGGTCCCGGTCGACGAGAGCCAGGACGTCCCATTTGTCGAAGGTCGTGCACGGATGGGATATGCCGAGCTGCACCATCATCCCCGGCCGCAGGGGGCTGTCCTGCGGGCACCGCACGCAGGCATGCTGGTCGTAGAGCATCGTGGTCTCGTGCGCGCCTTCCAGCGGCAGGATGGCGCCCGACCGGCTGCCGTCCACGTAGCTGAGGACGCGCGGCAGGTGCGCGTCGTAGGAGACGTCGCGCCGTCCGACGTTGAGATAGAGCACGTCGTCGGCCGGGCGCGACTGCACCATGGCCCAGACCGTGAGCGCCTGGCGCGGCCGGATCTGAAGCGCGGCGAGCTCGGGAGACCGCTCGATCGCCCGGGCCACCTGCTCGGCATACATGACGGCGTCGTGCGCGATGTAGCAGCCGCTGCGCAGCACGACGCGCGACGGCGAGCCGAAACGGGCCTCCGTGAGCGTCCGCGCCACGAGGTCGAAGAAGCCGGACCCGCCCGCCGTCAGCAGGATCTCCCGGCCGCCGAAGAGGCCGCGCGCCTCGATTTGCCGGGCGGTCTCGTTCATGAGCTCCAGGAACGCCACGATGCGCGCCTCGATCTCACCCGTGTCCTTGCCGCGGATGCTGCCCTCGAACCCTTCGATGCCGACGATGACGGCGGCGTCCGGCATGGCCTTGACGCGCTGCGCGAGTGCGAGCGCCTCCTCCATCGTGCGGCAGCCGGTGCGCCCGTCCGGATGCCCCATCTCAATCAGCACCTGGAACGGACGATGCCCCCTCCGGCCCTTCGCGGTCCGCTCGATGAGATCGACGCCCTCGGCGGAATCGATCAGGAAGTAGAAGTCGAAGGCCGGATCCTGCACCTGCGCGTCGGCGACGTAGGCGAGGAAGTTCGGATCGAGGATCTGGTTGGCGAGGAAGATGCGCGAGACGCCGTAGTGCCGGCCCACCGCCACCTGGTGCTGGGTCGACAGGGTGATGCCCCAGCAGCCGTCCTCGAGCTGCCGGTGGAACAGCTGCGGCGCCATGGTCGTCTTGCCGTGCGGGCAGAGCGACACGCCGTAGTGCTTCGTGACCGCGGCGATCCAGCGGCTGTTGTGCGTCAGAGCGTCCATGTCGAGCACCGCAAGCGGCAGCGGCAGGTCGTGACGCAGGAGGTTCCAGCCCTTGCCGCCGACCTCCGCGAGCGGCGTGGACGCGAGCGCGCCCGGCATTCCCTTTGTACGGCCGTCGACCGTGACGTCGGTGAGCGCGGCAAGCGGGCTTGCGGCGGCGATGGGATAGGATTGCGTCATGTCTGTCTTCCCGAATTCCGAGTGGTTTCTGGCTGCCGCCGGCACGGCCCGCCCGTCTCCCGCACGCATGGCGCCCGGGATTGCGCGGCCGGCCGGACTGGCCCCTGCCTAGTCCGGCTGATACTGGGCCATGCTGCCGATGTAGGTCTTCTTCAGCGGATGGGCGTAGCCGCCGAGCCGGCTCGTGGTGACGCCGAGGCCGATCAGGCCCTCGAGGACCTTGACGCCGGCCGTCACGCCGTCGATCACCGGGACGCCCACCTCCTTGTGGATCGCCGCGACCAGATCCGCCATCCCGGCGCAACCGAGCACGATGCAGTCGGACCCGTCCTCGGCGATCGCCCGGCGGCATTCCTCGAAGATCACCGACTGGGCGTCCGAGCCCTCCACCTCCAGGTCGAGGACGGCGAGGCTGGTCGTGCGGACCTTGCGGCACTTGTGGTCCATGCCGTAGGCGCGGGCCAGGTGCTCCAGGATGATACGGCTGCGGTGCAGCGTGGCGACGACGGTGAAGCCGCCGCTAATATAGGAGGCGGTGTGCATGGCCGCCTCGGCGATGCCGACGACCGGCCCCTTGGCGATCTCGCGCGCGGCGGCCAGTCCCGGATCGTCGAAGCAGGCGATGAGGTAGCCGTCGAAGCCCTCCTCCTCGCCGCGGCGAACCTCGTCGATGACGCCGATGGCGCTGATCGCCTCGTCATAGTGCCCCTCGATCGAGACCGGGCCCATGCGCGGGCTGACGGCGACCACCTCGGTGCCGGGTGCGGCGACGGATGCGGCCGCCTCGCCGATCTTCGCCGTCATCGACAGGGTCGTATTCGGATTGATGACCTTGATCTTCATGTCTGTCTCCTCGCACGCGCAAGAGCGGTGCCTTTTCCAATCGATCCGGCTCACGCGCCGAGGACGGTTCCCGAAACCGGGTCGAAGGGTGTGACGAAGCGCCCGAGCGGCCTGATCTCCTCGTAGGGCCCGCGCGCCAGGAACCGTCCGTGGCCCGCCTTGCCCTTGATCTCGCCGTTCTCGCAGACGATCTCGCCGCGCGAGAGGGTGATCTCCGGCCAGCCGGTGACCTCGACGCCCTCGAAGATCGTATAGTCCATCTGGTGGTGGAGCATGTCGTTGCGGATCGTCACCTTCTTGTCCGGATTCCAGATGGCGATATCCGCGTCGGCGCCGACGGCGATCGTTCCCTTCTGCGGATGGATGCCGAACAGCCGGGCGGGATTGGTCGAGGTGAGCGCGACGAAGGTCTGGAGATCGATGCGCCCCTTCTTCACCCCTTCCGAGAACAGGATGGGCAGGCGGGTGGCGAGGCCCGGCACGCCGTTGGGAATGGTGCTGAACGGCGCGTTCACGCCGCCGACCTTCTTGCCGTGCGGGTCGTCGAAGCGGTTCGGCGCATGGTCCGACGAGACGACGCCGAGCGTGCCGTTGGCGAGATAGGTCCAGAGCGCCGCCTGGTCTTCCTTCGTACGCGGCGCCGGGCTGCACAGGAACTTCGCGCCCTCGAAATCCGGCCGGTCGAGGTCGGCCTCGGTCAGCATCAGGTATTGCGGGCAGGTCTCGCCGAAGATCTTCAGGCCGCGGCCCTGCGCCCGGCGGATCTCCTCGGCGGCCTCGGCCCCCGAGACGTGAAAAATCTGGATCGGCGTGTCGAGCAGCTCGGCGAGCGCGATGATGCGGTGGCACGCCTCGCGCTCCACCACCATGGGCTTCGCCCAGGAATGGTATTTCGTCCCGGTCAGCCCGGCGCGCTCCAGCGCCTCGGTCAGGAACATGATCGCCGAGTGGTTCTCCGCATGCACCGTGACGAGCGCGCCGCAGCGCCGCGCCAGCGCCAGCACCTTCAGCGTCTCGGCGTCGTCCAGCACGACGTTGTTGTAGGTGAGGAAGATCTTCAGCGAGCGGTGCCCCTCATCGATCAGGCCCGGCAGCTCGGCGAGCACCGCCTCGGACGGGTCGGAGATCACCAGGTGGAACGAGTAGTCGATCAGCGCCTGCTCGGCCTTCTTGTGGTAGGCGCGCAGGTTCTCGGTGACCGTGCCGCCCTTCGTCTGGCCGGAGAAGGAGATGACGGTCGTCGTGCCGCCGGCCGCCGCCGAGGCCGTGCCGGAGGCGAAGCTGTCGGCGTTGCGGACCTGCCCCACCTGCGGCTCCTCGATATGGCAATGGCTGTCGACGCCGCCCGGCAGTACCAGGCGGCCCGTGGCGTCGATCTCGCGGCGCGCGGCCCCGAGGTTCTCGCCGAGCGCGACGATCCGGCCGCCGGCAATGCCGACATCCGCCCTGAACACGTCGCTGGCCGTCGCGACCGTGCCGCCGCGTATCACCAAATCCAGTTCGCTCATCTCCGTCTCTCCCTTGTCCGGCCCCCGGGCCGTTGCGTTACGCGTGGACGCCGGCGGACGCCTCCGCGTCGCCGATGCCCAGGTACAGTTTGCGTATCTCTTCGTTCGTGAGCAGGTCGGCGGAGCTGCCTTCCAGCGCGATCCGGCCCGTCGCCAGCGCATAGGCCCGGTTCGAGACCTTGAGCGCCATGCGCGAGTTCTGCTCGACCAGCAGGATGCTGACGCCGTCCTCCTGGTTGACCGACTTGATGACCCGCGCGATCTCCCGGATCATCTGCGGGGCAAGGCCGAGCGAGGGCTCGTCGAGGAGAAGCAGGCGCGGGCGCGCCATCAGCGCCCGGCCGATCGCCACCATCTGCTGCTCGCCGCCCGAAAGCGTGCCCGCCTGCTGGCCCATCCGCTCCTTCAGGCGCGGGAAGCGCACGAAGAGCCGTTCCAGGTCCGAGGCGATGCCCGCCTTGTCGCGGCGCAGGAAGGCGCCCATGAGCAGGTTGTCCTTGACGGTCATGAACGGATAGATATGCCGGCCTTCCGGCACCATCGAGATGCCGCGGGCGACGATCTGGTCCGCGCGCAGGCCGCTGATGGGCGCGCCGTCGAAGCTGATCTGCCCGGCAACCGGGCGCGCGAGGCCGCAGATCGCCCGGAGCGTCGTGGATTTCCCCGCGCCGTTCGCGCCGATCAGCGCGACCACCTCGCCCTTGTCGAGACGGATTGAGACGCCGTTCAGCGCCCGGACCTTGTCGTAGCGGACGTCGATGGCCTCGATGGACAGCAGCGCGCTCATATGCCGAGTTCCTCGTCTTCCTGGCCCAGATAGGCGTCGATCACGTTCTGGTCGTTCTGAATCTCCTGCGGGGTGCCCTCGGCGATCTTCCGCCCGAAATTGAGCACGGCGATCCGGTCGCTGATGCGCATGACCGCGTGCATGTCGTGCTCCACCAGCATCACCGTGATGCCCTGGTCGCGGATGCGGCGCACCATCTGCACGGCCGCGTCCGTCTCCTCCGGGTTCATGCCGGCGAAGGGCTCGTCCAGCATCAGGAGCTTCGGCCGGGCGGCGAGCGCCATGGCGATGCCGAGCGCGCGCAGATAGCCGTGCGGCAGGTTCTTGGCCTGCTCGTGGCGGACATGCTGCAGCTGCAGGAGCTCGAGGATCTCTTCCGCCGCCCGGTTCGCCTCCGCCTCGTCCGCACGCGCCTGCCGCGTGTTGAAGAAGGCGCCGAGGCTGGTCGCCCTGCACTGCAGGTGGAAGGCGGTGCGCACCGTCTCCATCGTCGTCATCTCGCGATAGATCGTCGTCTCCTGGAAGGTGCGCACGACGCCGCGGGCGGCCGCCTGATGGGGCGCCAGCCCGACCAGGCTCTTGCCCTCGAAGACCACGTCGCCGCTCGTCGGGCGGATGAAGGCGCCGATGAGCTTGAACATCGTGCTCTTGCCGGCGCCGTTCGGGCCGATGACGGTGAAGATCTCGCCCGGCTTTACGGAAAAGCTGACGTCGTTCACGGCCACGAGGCCACCGAAGCGGCGCGTCAGGCCCTTCACGTCGAGAAGGCTCGGGGTGGAATTTCTGTCAGGCTTCATTGCGGGTTACCTCGCGCGATGCGCTGCCTCTGCCGCCGAACGTGGGAAGCCGCAGGCTCAGGAGACCGTTGGGAAGCCACATCATGATGCCGATCATGAGCAGCGCGTAGACCAGTTGCTGATACTGCTGGAACTCGTGCAGGAGCTGGAAGGCGATGGTCAGCAGGAACGCCCCGACGATCGGCCCGGCGACATAGGCGAGCCCGCCGAGGAAGCAGTAGAGGGTGAAGGAGATCGAATCCGCCACCACGAAGCTGCCGGGATAGATACTCTGCTGCATCGCCGCGAAGAAGGCGCCGCCGATGCCGCCGAGGAAGCAGCTCACCGAGAAGGCGATCAGGCGGTACTTCGTGATGTTGATGCCGAGGCTCTGTGACAGCTCCTGGCCCTGCTGGAGGGAGGCGAACACGCGGCCGAGGCGGCTCGCCATCAGGCGCCAGACGAGGAGGATGCTGGCGAGCAGGAGGAAGGCCGACAGGAAATAGAACGCCCGGTGCGTGTTGACGCTGGCGAAATCGGGGATGAGGACGAGACCGAACAGGCTGAGCTCGCCCGGCACCGGAATCCCGGTGATGCCGGTGGCGCCGCCCGTCAGCGACCCGCCGTTGAGGATGGCGAGGCGCACCGCCTCCGAGAGGCTGATCGTGATCATCGCGAAATAGACGCCGCGCAGGCGCAGGATGCCAAGGCCGAGCAGCACGCCGACGCCGGCCGACACCAGCCCCGCGACCGGCAGCGCGATCCAGAACGACAGGCCGAGGCGCGTGATGCAGATCGCCGCGACGAAGCCGCCGATCAGCGCGAAGGCCGCCTGCCCGAGGTTGATGCGCCCGATGGTGAAGGTCACCCAGACGCCGAGCGCGATGACGCTGAGCGCGGCGGACATGGAAAAGACGCCGAGCGCATAGGGCGAGCCGGAGAAGACCAGCGGCACCACCACGAGGTAGAGCACCGCGAAGGCGACATAGGCCAGGAGTTTGCTTTTCGTGTCGTTCACAGCAGGGTTCCTCGTTTACGCGTGCAGGGGATCGGCGCTTTCAGCCCCACGGTTTGCCCATGACGCCCTGCGGGCGGATGATCAGGAAGACGATCAGTCCGACGAAGATGATGAGATAGGTCATCGAGCTCGGGATGAAGGCATAGCCGAAGGCCTCGGCGAGCCCCAGGACGAAGGCCCCGATGATGGCGCCCGGGATGACCCCGGCCCCGCCCAGCATGACCATGATGAAGGCCTTGACGGAGATCGAGGTCCCCATGCCGGAGTTCACGGAGAGCACGGTGATCAGCAGCGAGCCGGCAAGGCCCGCGAGGCCCGCGCCGATCATGAAGCCGAGCGCGGAATAGCGCTGGATGTTGACGCCCTGCAGCGCGGTGACCTCGCGGTCCTGGGCGATCGCCCTCAGCGCCCGGCCCGGACGGGTGTAGCGCATGAACAGCATGAAGGCGATGATCGAGGCGAGCGCGATCACGAAGACCAGCGCGCGGCTTGCGGGAATGAACGCGCCGCCGACCTCGAAGACGCCGGAGACGACCGGCGGGATGCCGCGCTGCTTCTCGCCGAAGAACAGCAGGATGAGGCTTTCGAGCAGCGTCGCGGTGCCCGCCGCCAGCAGCATCGAGCTCTCCTCGCGCGCGCTTCGCTGGAGCACGGGGCGGAACAGGAACAGCTCGAACACCAGGCCGACGACGGCGAGGCCAGCGATCGAGGCGAGGATGGCGACGAAATAGGGCAGGCCGAGCGAGGTGCAGACGTAGTAGGTGATGAATCCGCCCAGCACGTACATCTGGCCGTGCGCGAAGTTGAGCACGTTCATGAGCGAGAAGATCATCGTCAGCCCGAGCGCGATCAGGGCATAGTTCATGCCGAGCACGAGGCCGTTCACGAGAGCTTGTTCCATAGTGCCTCTGGTCGAACGAAAGGGTGGCGGTACGCGCAGGCGCCCCGCAGGCTACCGTAAACCGCAGCGGATGCGCCCGAGGCGCACCCGCTGGCATGGATCAGTCAGTTGACGCTGTCGACGACGAGCGTGACGAATTCGCCGTTCTGATATTCGTTGACCACGACCGGCACGGCAAGCTGGCGCTGATGGCCGAACCACTTCTCGCCGACCCAGCGCAGCTTCGGCTCGCCGCCCTTGACGAAGGGGTTCTCCATGTCGAGCTTCGGGATCGCCGCCTTGAAGACCTCGACGTCGTCGATCGCCTTGGCACCGGCGAGCTTCAGCGTCTGGAGGATGGTCTCGAGCGCGTAGATCTTCGTGCCCGCCTCGTCGTTCCACTCGCCGGCGACCTCGGCGTAGGCCTTCATGAAGTCCTCGACATAGGGCGTGCGGATCTCGGGCGTGCTGGCGCCGCCCTGCGAGATGAAGCCGTTGGCCGCGTCTCCCGCCGTTTCCTTGAGCACCGTCGCGTCGTGCGCCGTCTCCGTGCTGATGATGCCGCCGTAGCCGAGCTCGCGCGCGGCACGCAGCAGCTGGCCCGCGTCGGAGGGCGCGACGCCCGAAAGCACGATCATGTCCGGATTGGCGCGCACGAGCGGCGACAGGACCGGGAAATAGTCGCTCGTGCCGGGCTCGTAGGTCGCGTCGGCGGAGACGATCTCGAGGTTCAGTTCCTTGGCCGCGGCCACGCCGGCGTCGCGGTTTCCGAGGCCGTTGAGGTCGTTGCGGGCGATGAAGCTGACGCTCTTGATGCCGCGCTGCTCGACCAGGTACTTGTAGATGATCGGCGACATCTGGTAGCCGGCGATGTTGCCGAGCGCGGTGTTGTCGTTCGGCGACACGAACATTTCACGCGTGTGGCCGTAGGAGATGGCGAAGGCCCCGCCGGCCTTCAGGATCGGCAGGATCGCCTGCGTGGTATCGTCGACATTGGTGCCGATGATGTATTTGATGCCTTCCTGATAGATGAGGCGCTCGGCACCGGCGATTGCCGTGCGCGGGTCGTTGCGGTCGTCGACGCTGACGATCTCGACGCGGTACTTCTCGCCGTCGATCTCCCAGCCGCCGTTGGCGTTGATCATTTTGGCATGGGCTTCCGCCGCATAGCGGTTGACGAGACCCCAGGAGGCGGCCGGGCCGCTCATGACGCCGAGCTGGCCGATCTTGAGGACCTTCTCCTGGGCGCTGACGCTCCCCACTCCCAGAACCGACAGCCCGGAGGCAATCGCAAGGGCTGTCACGACAGTTCTTCTTTTCAGCATTTCTGTACCCTCTCTTTTTCACCAATTCGAAGTATTCCAAGCCTTCAATTCGATGCATTATTTTTCTATTATTGCGCCTTTTCTTTCGACGATCATGCCGTAATGCTGCGGCTCCCGATGCGCGGCGAAGTTGAAGATCGTGTTCTTGTAGGAAATACCCATGTCGAGATCGCAGCGGGCGACGGCGAGCTCGTCGCCCATCGTTACGCATTTGGCGACGATCTCGCCGCTCGGCGCGATGATGACGCTGCCGCCGATCAGCTCGCAGCCCTCCTCGACACCGGCCTTGGCGACGCCGATGACCCAGGTGCCGTTCTGGTAGGCGGCCGACTGCATGACCAGGTGGTTGTGGAAATCGCTGAGGCTGTCGTGCTCGGGCGACGGCGGGTTGTGGCGCGGCGTGTTGTAGCCGACCATCACCATCTCCACGCCCTGGAGCCCCATCACGCGATAGGTCTCCGGCCAGCGGCGGTCGTTGCAGATGCACATGCCCATGAGGCCGCCGAACGCCCGAACCACCGGCCAGCCCATGTCGCCCGTCTCGAAATAGCGCTTCTCGAGATGCTGGAACGGCCGGTAGGGCTCGTGCTCGGCATGGCCCGGCAGGTGGATCTTGCGGTACTTGCCGACGATCTCGCCCTGCTTGTCGACGAGGATGGACGTGTTGAAGTGACGCGTGCGGCCGTCCTGCTCGGTAAGCTCGGCGTAACCGATGTAGAAGCCGACGCCCAGCTCGCGCGCAGCGTCGAACAGCGGCTGCGTCTCGGGCCCCGGCATCGCGCGTTCGAAGAACGTGTCGATCTCGGCCTGATCCTCCATGAACCAGCGCGGGAAGAACGTCGTCAGCGCCAGCTCCGGAAAGACGACGAGATCGCAACCGTGCGTCCTCGCCTGCCGCATCAGTGCGACGAGGCGCTCGACGACCTCGGCCCTCCCCTCGGAGCGGGCGATCGGCCCAAGCTGTGCTGCCCCAACGGTAACGATCCGCGCCATGCGATTTCCTCCCTCGCGATCTCTCGGTGTTGCCTCTGGACAAATCCAATATATTGGACTAAGTCCTATATACTGAACTTTACACACGCCCCACTTGGTGTCAACCATTCCTTTGACGCGGACCCGACTTTATGGGTGGAGCGGTTCACGAGGGGGCAAGCGAGCGCGGGGAGACGATGGCGGAAAGCAAAGCGGAAGCATCGAGGGGCAGGGGCACCGACCGGGTGCTCGACATTCTTGATTTCCTGGCAGCGCGGGGAACGCCCTGCACCGTTCCGGAAATCTGCGTCGGGATATCGTCTCCCCGCTCCACCACCTATCTCCTGATCGAGCGGCTGGAGGCGCGCGGCTATCTGGAGAAGGTCGACAACAGCGCCTACCAGCTCGGCCGCAGCGTCGCCGTGCTGGGCAAGGTGGCGATGAAGCACCTCGACTTCGCGCGCTTCATCCGGGCCGCCGTGCAGCAGCTTGCCGCCGACGCCGACCAGCTCGCGGAATTCGTGGCGCTCGACAGCTGGAAGCAGCTCGTGCTGATGGCGGCGGTCGCCCGCCGGCCGAGCTACCTGCTGTCGGCCGAGGGAAGCCGGCACCCGCTGCCGCGAACGGCGTCGAGCCGGTTCCTGCTGCGCGATTTCGGCCGACAGGAGATCCTCGACAACATCGACGAGCGCGACTACGTGCTGCGCGACGGCTCGGTGATGACGCCGGACGCCTTCATCGCCTCGATCGAATCCGCGCGCGACAGCGACGTCTTCGCCCTTCACGGCCAGGTCGACCCTCATCTCGCCTGCATCGCCTCGCCCGTCCTCAACGCGGAAGGGCGCTGCCTGGCGACCATGAGCCTCGTCGTCCCGCTGGTCGATTTCGAGGGCCGGTTCGATTTCTATGCGGACCATACGCGCCGCATGGCAAAGGCCGTTTCCGAGCAGCTCTCGCTGATCCCGGCCGGACGGGAGGACATCCTCGGGCTTCTGCTGAAGGCGCGGACCGACTGACCGCGATCATTCCTCCGCGTCGCCGGGGGCCGCCATCCTGGCGTGCTGCTCGGCGAGCATGCCGGCGGGCGTGACGTTGGCGAGCGCGGACTGGAGCTTGTTCTTCCATCCCGAGACGACGTCGCCCTCGCCGTCCATCATGGCCCGGAAGCCGGTTTCCGCCACTTCGGCCGGATCGTCCTTCTCGGCCCGGCCCACCTCCGTGTCGAGCATGCCCGCCCGCTCGAAGAAGCGCGTGTCCGTCGCGCCCGGCATGAGGCAGGTGACGGTGATGCCGGTATCCTTCAGCTCGCGGCGCAGCGCGAAGGACAGGGAGTTCAGGAAGGCCTTCGTGCCGTTGTAGACGGCCTGGTAGGTGCCGGGGATGAAGCCGGCGATGGAGCCGGTTATCAGGATCCGTCCCTGCCCTCGGGCACGCATGCCGTTGCCGATCGCATGAATCAGGGCGAGCGTTCCGACGACGTTCGTGGCGACGACGTGCAGCGCCCTGTCGAGGTCCTGGTCGAGGAAGCCGCCTCCCAGCCCCGTTCCCGCGTTCGCGAGCAGGATGTCGACGGGCCGGCCCGTATCGGCGACGAAGCGCGCGTAACGCAGCGCCGCGTCCTTCGTCGACAGGTCGACCTGCATCGCGGAGACGACGGCGCCCGTCGTCCGCAGCATCTCGGCGGCGGCATCGATCTCCGGTTCGTCGGCGGCGATGACGAGATCATAGCCCTCCCGCGCGGCGATCTTCGCGAGTTCCAGGCCGATGCCGGAGGAGGCGCCGGTGACGACCGCAAGCCTGCGACCTTTCTCTTCCATGGTCCTGTCTCCCGGGTTCACGGCTTGAGGACGACCTTGATGCAGCCGTCCTTCTTGTCGCGGAATGTCTTGTAGAGCTCGGGCCCGTCTTCCAGGCCCGCGCGGTGGGTGATCACGAAGGAGGGATCGATGTCGCCCCGTTCGATGCGCTCCAGCAGGAGCGGCAGGTAGTGCTGGACGGGCGTCTGGGCCATCCTGAACGTGAGGCCCCGGTTGATCGCCGAACCCATCGGGATCTTGTCGAGGAAGCCGCCGTAGACGCCGACGACGGAGACCGTGCCGAAGTTGCGGCAGCAATGGATCGCCTGGCGCAGCACGTGCGGCCGGTCCGTCCCCATGAAGGTCGCCACCTTCACGCGGTCGACGAGCGCGTCGACGCCGGACATGGTGTCGGGCTCCGTGCCGACGGCATCGATGCAGGCATCGGCGCCGCGGCCATGGGTCAATTCCATGATGCGGTCGTAGATGTCCTCGGTGCGGAAATCGAGGACGAGCGCGCCGCCCGCCTCCGCCAGCGCCTTGCGCTCGGGAACGGTGTCGACGGCGATCACCCGCTCCGCGCCGAGCAGGAAGGCGCTCCTGATCGCCATCTGCCCGACCGGACCGCAGCCCCAGACGGCGATCGTGTCGCCCGGCTTGATGTCGCAGAATTCCGCCGCCATGTAGCCCGTCGGGAAGATGTCGGAGAGGAACAGGACCTGCTCGTCCGTCAATCCGTCCGGGACCTTGATCGGACCGACATCCGCATAGGGCACGCGCATGTACTCCGCCTGCCCGCCGCTGAAGCCGCCGAGCAGATGGGAATAGCCGAAGAGGCCGGCCGGCGAGTTGCCCCACAGCTTCGCCGCCTTCTCGCGGTTCGGGTTGGAGCGCTCGCAGCCGGAATAGTAGCCGCGCTCACAGAAGAAGCACTCGCCGCAGGCGATGGTGAAGGGGACCACGACCCGGTCGCCGACCTTGAGCTTGCCGTTGCCGGCCCCGACCTCGACCACCTCGCCCATCGTCTCGTGGCCGACGATGTCGCCGTGCTGCATGGAGGGAATGACGCCGTCGAAGATGTGCAGGTCGGAGCCGCAGATCGCACAGGCCGTCACCTTGATGATCGCGTCGCGGCTGTCCTCGATCTTCGGGTCCGGAACGCTCTCGCAGCGGATGTCGCTTTTTCCGTGCCAGGTCAGCGCCTTCATCGCCCGCCCTCCCATCCGGCACCTTCCGTTCCGGGGAACGGTGTCCGTTGTCGATGCGGCTGCGCCGGAATGGGATAGCGTATGTCGGTCATCTCGTTCTCCAAGCGTGGAAATCCAGGCCGTCGGGAAAAGGCCGGTCCGCCCGGCCTTGCCCGTCACTCGTCCAGGTCGCGTGCCATGTCGAGGTGCTGCTGCAGATGGGGAGCGGTCGCGGCGGCCCATGTCTTGAGGTCCGCGTTGCTGCCTTCCTCGCCGTAGCGCTTGAAGAGGTCGACGGCGTCCTCGTGCGCATCCACCTGCTTGTCGACGTAGTCCTCGGAGAATTCGGCGCCCTGCAGCTTACCGAGCTCCTGGAGGGCTTCCTGGTGATCCTCCGAAAGCGCGGTCGGAAGCTCGATGTCGAGCTTGGCGTTCTGCAGCAGCTGCTTGAGCTCGGCACTCGTCTTCTGATGGTCCTGCACCATCTTCTCGGCGAAGGCCTTCACCGGCCCCTGGGCGCGCTCGACGGCCAGCTTGCTCGACTCGATCTCGAACATGTCGCTTTGCGCGGCCATCCGCACGAAGTCCACCGTTTCGGGCGGAATGCCGAGCGCGGAGTTCACGCCGGTCTCTTCCGCGGTGCTCTGTGCGCTTGCCGGGGTGATCGCCGCCGCCAGAGCGAATGCCAGAATATAGGGTCTCATGTCGGTTCTCCTTTGCGTGATCCGAACCGGAGACCGCACGGATTGTTCCAAGCACGCTCCGCAGGCGCGGAGGAACTTTGCTCGTTCCAGGCAGTTTCGGCCGGAGAACCTCGGAGAACGGCGGGAGCGGCAAGTGGACCGATTGAGAGACAATGGCTTGACCATCACCCTGGCCGCCGCGACCGCCGCGACGCTGATCGGAATGCTGCTGACGGGGCTGTCGGTCTACAACGACGAGCTGGCGCAGCACCACCAGCCCCTGGTGACGCTCGCCGGCTACGTGCTCAGCGGACACTTCCTGTCCGCGGTGTTCGAGAACTGGGAGAGCGAGTTCCTGCAGATGTCGGCCTACGTGGTGCTGACGGCATTCCTCTTCCAGCGGGGCTCGGCGGAATCGCGGGACCCCGACGAAAGCGCCGAGCAGGACGAAGACCCCGCGCGCCATCGCAACGACCCGAACGCGCCGCTCCCGGTCCGCCTCGGCGGCGTGCCGCGCACGCTCTATTCCTACTCCCTCGGCATCGTCCTGTTCCTTCTCTTCGTTCTCAGCTTCGCCCTCCACCTGCAGGAAAGCGCCGTCGCCGAAGCGGCGGAGGCGCTGCGTCACGGGCAACCCGCGCCGACGCTCTGGCAGCACCTCGGCGGCGCGAAGTTCTGGTTCGAATCCTTCCAGAACTGGCAGTCCGAATTCCTGTCGACCGCCGTCATCGTGGTCCTCTCGATCTTCCTGCGGTTCCGCGGATCGCCGGAATCGAAGCCGGTCGCAGCCTCCCACACCCAGACCGGCGAATAGAGGCGCGCGCCCCGGGGGAACAATGTCCTGCCCGGGCAGTTGGAGACCGATCGGAACCAGGGACAAGGAGAGACGCGATGCCCCGCGGCGACAAATCCTCATATACCGACAAGCAGAAGCGCAAGGCCGAACATATCGAGGAAGGATACGAGAAGCGCGGCGTTTCCGAGAAGGAAGCCGAACGGCGCGCCTGGGCCACCGTGAACAAGGAGAGCGGGGGCGGCAAGAAATCCGGCGCCGGCCGCGGCCATCCCGAAAGCCATGCCTCTTCCGAAAAGGGCGGGCGGAAGGGCGGCGCGGCATCCGCGGCAAGGCCGAAGGCGGAGCGCTCCGCCTCCGCCAAGAAGGCGGCCGCGACCCGCAAGCGCAACGAGCAGCACGCCCATCACTGACGCCGCCGAGGCGGCGCCACCGGTCCGTCGACATCACGAAGCCTTCGAGGGCGTGCTCGGAGCTGGCATCCGCCGCCCTTCGCTATTCGGCGGAACGGGACAGGTCGCCGAGCGGGCTCTCCATCGCCGCCGCGGCGGCGAGAAGGCGGTCGTCGGCGTTCCTCGGCGCCGAGATGAGGAGCCCGACAGGCATTGCGCCCGCGCCGGTCCCGCAGGGTAGCGACACGCCGCACCAGTCGAGGAAGTTGCCGACGAGGGTATTGCGCAGCGTCTTCGCGTTCGCCTGGAAGAACAGCTCCTCGTCGTCGAGCAGCGGCTGGAGCGCCGGAGCGACATGCGGCAGCGTCGGGGCGATCAGCAGGCTGTCCGGCCCGAGCCGCGCCTCGAAGGCGGCCGTCAGCCGCTCGCGCGCGGCGAGCGTCTCCAGATAGTCGGCAAGCGTGATCTTCTCGCCGAGCAGCGTCCGCTTGACCACGCGGGAATCCATCTCGGCCGCCGCCGGCCCCTGGATGCGTTCGCGGTGCAGGACGAAGGCCTCGGCGGTGACGAGCGCACCGTGTTTCGCCATCAGCTCGAAGATCGCGGAGAATTCCGGGAAAGCCTGCCGGCGGATGCGCGCCCCTGCCCTCGCCAGCCGCTCGACGGCCGTTTCGAAGGCCGCCACGACCTCCGGCTCGGCTCCGTCGAAGAAGACGGTTTCGGGAATGACGAGGGAAAGATCGGCCGGGGCGGGGCGCGGCAGGGCCTCCGCCGCCGGCAGGCCGCGCATGGCCGCGTCGACGAGGACGGCGTCCTTGACGGTGCGGCAGAGCGGCCCGAGCGAATCGAGGCTCCTTGCAAGCGGAAACACGCCCTCCATCGGATAGCGGCCGCGCGAGGCCTTGTAGCCGACGATGCCGTTGAAGGCGGCGGGGATGCGCACAGAGCCGCCCGTATCCGTGCCGATCGAGACGGGCACGAGGCCGGCCGCCACGGCGACGCCCGAGCCCGAGGAGGAGCCGCCCGGAAGGCGATGCTCGCCGTCGGGCGAGGCGGGGTTGCGCGGCGTGCCGTAATGCGGATTGATGCCGAGGCCGGAGAAGGCGAACTCGCTCATGTTGACCCGCCCGACGCTGACCATGCCCGCGCCCGCCAGCGCGCGCACCACGGCCGCGTCCCTGCCGGCGGGCTCGGCGCCCCGGAGCACCCGCGAGCCGGCGGTTGTGGGCAGGCCCTCGATGTCGAACAGGTCCTTCCAGGCGATCGGCACGCCGTCGAGCGCGCCGAGCGACCGGCCCTCGCGCAGGCGGCGGCGGGCGGCCTCGGCCTCCCTCTTCGCGCGTTCCTTCGTAAGGCAGGTGAAGATCGCCGCGTCCGGGTGCGCCTCGATGGCATCAAGGGTCTCCTCGGCGAGCACGACGGGGTCGAGCGCCCCCGATTGCAGGAGCACGGAAAGCTGGGCGACCGAGCGCGGCGTCGGCATCGTCAAATATCCTTCTCTGCGCGTCCGACGAGCTGCATCCAGCGGCGGACAAGATAGTTGTGTTCATCCATGGTCGTGTTCCACACGGCGATGCCGTTGGCGCGCTGCCAGTAGGAGCCGCCGCTGCGCACCGCGCCGCGCTTGACGCGGACCGTCCCGTCGGGGCCGGGCAGGTCCTCGCGCGCGGGCAGGCCCTCGTACCAGTAGTCCCATTCGGCCGCGCTCATGTAGCGGCGCGAGCGCTCCGGGGTGGAGATGTAGTAACCCTGCCGGGCGACGACCGCCCCCGGCCAGCCGGAGATCCACCAGTTGAGATACTCGTAGGCGACGTCGAGCATGCGCCCGCCGAGGCGGCGCGACAGGCAGAGGCCCCCGTGCCAAGCGCGATAGCCCTCCGCCGGCGCGGCCTGCTCGACGGGAAAGCCCTGGCTGTTGAGGATGCCGATGCCGGTCGACCACATGCTCTGGATATCGGTCTCGCCGTCTATCATCAGGCGGGCGGCGTCCTCCGCGGTGCGCCAGAAGGAGCGGAAGAAGCCCGCCTTGCGCCTGGCCTCCAGGATATCCATCAACTGGTCGATCTCGGCGACGGTCATGTTGCCGACATTGCCGAAGCTCATGAGGCCGGCCGCCTGCGCGGCGAGCGCGGCGTCGAAGATGCCGATCGCCGGCTCGTCGACGAGCGCCGCCCGGCCGCTCCAGCGCTCGTCCAGCAAGGCCGCCCAGCTCGTCATCGGCTGCAGGTCGTCGACCACGTCGCGCCGGTAGGCGAAGCTGTCGAAATTGTGCGTCGTCGGCAGCATCGAGATGCGCCCGGTCGGCGTGTCGCCGAGCGCGAAAGACGGCTGGACGTAGAGCTTGCGGGCCGGCACGTCGCCCTGCCCCATGCGGGCGCTCGGGCCGATCTGCCCGGTTTTCGTCAGGTCGTTGATCTCGTCCCACAGCGCGATGCGGGAGATCTCGATCGGCTGGATCGCCCGCCAGTACCAGACGATGTCGAGATTGTGGAAGCACTGGTCGTAGATGTCGTAGCTGTCCGGCTCCTGCGCGGCCTTGTGCTGGGTGACGATGAAATCGTTGTTGTCGAAGCTGACCTCGATGCCGAGATCGGCCTCGGCCTTCACGCGCAGCTCCTCCAGCAGCGAGATCGCGGTGCCGAGCACGCGCAGCTTCGGCCGGCCCGCCGTGTGGACGGCCGGTGCTGCGGTTGCCGGTTTCGGGGAATGCTTGTTCATCAGGAACTCTGGACGTTGCGAACCTGCGCCGCTGCCTCCGGCTGTGCGCCCTCGCGCGTTTTCCCGGCACGCGCGAAGGCGTCAAAAGACCGTTTCAACAGGTTCGCGTCGAGACCGTCAACAATAAAGACGATGCGCGAGCCGCGCCCCTCCGGCGGCCAGGCGGCAAGATGCACCGGCGGATGGACGAGGTGCTGCACGCCGTGGATGGCGACCGGGCGCTCCTCGCCGGCGATGTCGAGGATGCCCTTCACCCGCAGCACCCGCTCGCCGTGGCGGTTGAGCAGCATGGTGAGCCAGACGCCGAAGCCGGTCCAGTCGACCGGCCCGTCGACGGCGACGACGAAGGAGGAGATGGCCGAGCGGTGCGCCGTGCCGTCCGCCGCAAGCAGCGTGGCGGGCGCGTCGCAATAGAAGCCGCTTGCCGATTGCAGCTTGCCCGCGCGATGCGCCTCCGTATCGCCGAGCAGGGTCTCGGCAGCGGGGCCGTCGGCGGTCGCGACATGGCGGACGGCGTCGGGATTGATCTGCGCCAGCCTTGCCATGAGGGCGGCCGGCACGGCGCCGTCGGCGGCGAGATCCGCCTTGGTGAGGACGATCCGGTCGGCGATCGCCGCCTGGCGGTTCGATTCGACATAGGTATCGAGCTGGGCGAGTCCGTTGACGGCGTCGACGGTCGTCACCACGCTGCCGGCGCGGAAATGATGGCGCAGCACCGGATCTGACTTCAGCGTCGACAGGACCGGGAACGGGTCGGCGAGCCCGGTGCTCTCGATCACCACGCGCGTGAAGGGCGGCACGAGGCCGCGTTCGCGCCTGGAATGGAGATCGCGCAGCGCATCGGCGAGCTCGCCGCGCACGGTGCAGCAGACGCAGCCGGACTGCAAAAGCACCATCGTCTCGTCGATCCGCTCGACCAGGTGATGGTCGAGGCCGACCTCGCCGAACTCGTTGATCAGCACGGCCGTGTCGGCGAGCGCGGGGTCGGCGAGCAGCCGCTTCAGGAGCGTCGTCTTGCCCGAGCCGAGGAAGCCGGTCAGCAGGTGGACGGGGGTGAAGACGGGCGCGTCAGCCATGCCCGTCCTCCTCCATGCGGCGGATGAGGTCTGGATCGAGCGGATCGCAGGCGCGGCCCGACAGCCGCTCGGCCGCCGGCCAGAGATGGCCGAGATCCTCGACGATCTCGCTCTTGCCGGTGCGTGTGGCGAGCACGAAGGACGAGCCCTGCCAGTCGGAAAGGCTCATGCCGAAGGCGGCCAGCACACGGTTGGCCGCGGCCACCCGCCGCGCACGCTCGCGCCGCCGGTCGATTCGCTCGACATTGCGCGTGAAGACGCCGGGCCGCGCGGCGGCATCCGTCCAGTGCTCGTTTCCACCGAGCACGCCGCAAAGCGAACACATGGCGCCTCCTTTCCGTTGCTTGGCTTGGCAAGGCCCCCTCATCCGCCTGCCGGCACCTTCTCCCCGATGGGGAGAAGGGGACGACGCGGCGCCCCGACTTCCTTCTCCCCTTGAGGAGAAGGTGGCTCGAAGGGCCGGATGAGGGGACCTTCCGTCATTTCTTCCGCGGGAAGCGCCTGGCGAAGTCGTCGGCGATCTCGTTCATCGTCACGAACTTCACGCCCGGATGCTTGATCATGTGCGCATAGAGGCGCTCCAGCATCATCAACACCTGCGGCCGGCCGGCCACGTCCGGATGGATGGTGATCGGGAAGACCGCATAGTCCATCTCGCGATAGACCCAGTCGAACTGGTCGCGCCACATCTCTTCGATGTCGTGCGGATTGACGAAGCCGTGGCTGTTCGGCGACTTCTTGATGAACATCATCGGCGGCAGGTCGTCGAGATACCAGGAGGCCGGGATCTCGATGAGGTCGGTCTCGTGGCCGCGCTTGAGCGGGACCATCCAGTCGGCCGGCTTCTTGGAATAGTCGATCTTCGTCCAGCTGTCGCCGACGCGCACGTAATAGGGCGTGAAGTCCTTGTGCATCAGCGAGTGGTCGTACTTGATGCCGCGTTCCAGCAGCAGCTCGTTGGTGACGTTGGAGAATTCCCACCAGGGCGCGACATAGCCGGTCGGCCGCTTGCCGGAGAGCTTGGTGACGAGCTCGATGCACTTGTCGAGCACCTCCGTCTCCTGCTCGCGGGTCATGGCGATCGGGTTCTCGTGGCTGTAGCCGTGGATGCCGATCTCGTGGCCGGCGTCCGCCACCGCCTGCATCTCGTCGGGGAAGGTCTCGATCGAGTGGCCGGGGATGAACCAGGTCGTCTTGATGCCGAAGCGCTCGAAGAGCTTCAGGAGCCGCGGGCTGCCGACCTCGCCGGCGAAGAGGCCGCGCGAGATGTCGTCCGGCGAATCCTCGCCGCCATAGGAGCCGAGCCATCCGGCCACGGCATCGACGTCGATGCCGAAACTGCAAAAAATTTCCTTCGCCATGGGTATCTCTCCTTTGGTTTTCCCTGATTTTTGAAGCGTCCTAAGCGGGAATGACCGTCGCCTCGGCGGGGTTCCAGCTCAGGAACACCTGGCTTCCGGCCGGAAAATCGCCCGGCCGGTACTTGTCGACATGGGCTTCCAGCGCGACGGCCCGCCCGTCCTCGAGGCGCGCCGTCAGATGGGCGATGTGGCCGACCACCTCGGAGCGCTCGATGCGGGCGTCGACGAGGTTGCGCGCATGGCCAAGCGCTTCGCGCCGGCCGGCGGCATGGACTTCGATCGCCTCGGCCGGGACGACGAGGCTGACGCGGCTTTTGCCCGAAAGCGCGCCGTTGGCCCGGCCTGCGAGCGTGCCGATGCCGGTCGTCACCACGACGTCGTCGCCCTCGTTGCCGGCGACCTCGCCGGAAAGCACGGTGTTGCGGCCGATGAACTGCGCCACGAAGGGCGTGTTGGGGCGCGTGTAGAGCTGGTGCGGCGGGCTCACCTGCTCGATGCGGCCCTGGTTCATCACCACGATGCGGTCGGAGAGCGCGAGCGCCTCCGACTGGGCATGGGTGACGAAGACGAAGGTGATGCCGAGGCTCTTCTGCAGGAGCTTCAGCTCGTTCTGGATCGCCTTCCTGAGATTGGCGTCGAGCGCGCCGAGCGGCTCGTCGAGCAGCAGGATGTCGGGCTCGACGACGAGGCCGCGGGCGAGCGCGATGCGCTGGCGCTGGCCGCCGGAGAGCTTGTCGGGCTTCCGCCCGGCGATGTCCTCCAGCCCCAGCGTCGCGAGGATGCGGTCCACCTTCGCCTCGCGCTCGGCCCTGGGCATGCCCTTCACCTCCAGCCCGTAGCCGACATTGCGGTGCACGGTCATGTGCGGGAAGAGCGCGTAGTTCTGGAAGATCATCGATGTCGGACGGCGCTGCGGCGGCACGTCGTTCATACGCTCGCCGCGGATCAGCATGTCGCCGGAGGAGATGCTCTCGAAGCCGGCGATCATGCGCAGCGTCGTCGTCTTGCCGCAGCCGGACGGCCCGAGGAAGGCGATGAACTCGCCCTTGGCGACCGACAGGTTGAAGTCGATGACGGCCGGCGTGCCGTTGTCGTAGACCTTGCCGACATTGTTGAGTTCCAGGTCGAATATCATGGGGCGTCTCCCGAACGGATCGGTCGGGGACCGGGGCGGATGCCCCGGTCCTCAAGTCTTGGGATCATGCGTTGAGGAACTCGTCCCACTTCTGGATCAGGTGGTCGTATTCGTCCGGCCACTGGTGCCAGTAGGCGACGTTCTTGGAGCGCTCCTCCAGCGAGCCGCCGTCGCGGAGGTCCCCCTCCTTGATGCCGCGCTCCTCGGCACCGACCCAGGGCTTGCCCTCGTACCAGAAGGCGTATTTCTCCGGCGCCATGACGTCCTTGATATTGGTCGACGGCGAGTAGTAGCCCTGCTCGGAGACGGTGATGCCCGGCTCGCCCGACAGCCAGTAGTCGGCATAGGCGATGACGGCCTCGCGGTTGGTCGTGCCGGCGATCATCGACGGGCCGATCGCCCAGCCGCGATAGCCTTCCTTCGGCACGGCGTACTTGCAGGGCTTGCCCTGCGCCTTGACGGCCATGACGGCGGGCTGCCAGGCGTCGCTGACGACCATCTCGCCCGAGGCCATGAGGTTGACCAGCTCGCCGAAATCGCCCCAGAGCGCGCGGAACTGGCCTTCCTTCTTCTTCGAGACGAGGAAGGCGGCAGCCTCGTCAATCTCGGCGGCGGTGGGGTTGCCGGGATTCTTGACGTCGGAGAGGCCCAGCGTGTTCATCGCCATGATGGCCTGGCCGAAGGCGATCAGCGGGTCGGTGTTGAGGCCGGACTTGCCCTTCCACTTCGGATCGAAGATCGACGTCCAGGTGTTGGCCTCCTCCTCGGAGAGCACATCCGGGTTGTAGCCGATCGAGTCGTAGTTGTAGACGGCCGGCACCATGTTCAGCACGGACTGGGCCTCGTCCGCCCAGATCTGGCCGACGATCTGCGCGGCGCGGTCCCACTTCGCGTCGGGCGTCGTAAAGGTGTCGCGGATGTTCGCCCAGTTCTTGAGCGAGGCCGCCGGGATCGGCTCGACATTGTCGGTCATGACGATGGCGGGCAGGCGCTCGGCGATGATCTCCCAGCAGTCGTAGTCCTTCGAGCCCGAGAGGATCTTGGTCTGCGCGTCCGGAAAGGTCGCGGCCGTGCCGGAGGTGGAGCCGACGCCGGAGAGCTTCTTGAACTCCTCCAGGATGCGTTCCTGCACCGTCACCGACAGGCCGATGGTGCGAAGCTGCTGGCCGGCGAGGTCTGCACCTTGAGCATAGGCCGCGCGCGAGGACAGGAAGGGCGTGCCGCCGCCCATGGCGAGTGCCATCATGCCGGCCGAGCGCTTCAGCAGCGAGCGGCGATTGATTTGCGACTTCAACATGTTCTCTTCTCCAGTTTTGTTTGTCGTTCCCCGGAGCCGCGCCCCCGCGACCCCTCGTTACCCCGCCGCGGCGCTACCCTTCGCCGTGACGGAGCGGTTCAGTACCGGCCCACGAGCAGGCCGCCATCCACGACCAGCACCTGGCCGGTCATGTATCTCGCGCTGTCGGAGGCGAGGAACGCGGCGACATCGGCGATGTCCTCCGGCGTCCCGAGCCGCCCCATCGGAATGAACTCCGCCGCCTTCTCCGCGCCCGCGGGCCCGAGCGAGTTCTCCTCGGAGAGGAGCTGGGCGGTGCGGATGTAGCCGGGCGCGATGCCGTTCACCCGCACGCCGTCGCGCGCCATCTCGACCGCCAGCCCCCGCACGAGGCCGACGACGCCGGACTTGGCGGCGGAATAGTGCACGTGCTCGTCCCAGCCGTAGGCGACGCCCATGATCGAGGAGAGCGCGACTATGGCGCCCGAGCCGCGGGCGCGCATGCCCGGTGCCGCCGCCCGCACGAGGCGGAAGATGCCCTTGAGGTCGATGTCGAAGGTGAGGTCCCACTTCTCGTCGGTGAGCTCGGCAAGCGGCGTGCGGTGGGCGATGCCGGCATTGGCGACGATCACGTCGATCCTGCCGTGGCGCGCCTCGACATCGGCGACGAGCCGGTCGGCCGCCTCGGTGGAGCGCACGTCGTAGAAGCGGAACTCGGCCGAGCCGCCGGCAGCATTGATGGCCTCGGCCGTCTCGCGGCCCTCCTTCTCCAGGATGTCTGTGACGACGACGTGGTCGCTGAGCGCCCCGAAGGCCTTTGCCGTCGCCTGACCGATGCCGATGCCGGCGCCGGTGACGATGACGATACGGTGTGTCTGTGCGGTCATGGATGTCTCCGGATTCAAAGGGGAGTGATCGCGTGCGGCGGGACGTCGCCGCGTCTGCCCTTCTCCCCGCCGGGGAGAAGGTGCCGGCAGGCGGATGAGGGGGATGCCGAAGGCAAAGGTTTTCGTTGCAAAACCCCCTCATCCGACCCTTCGGGCCACCTTCTCCCCGGCGGGGAGAAGGGCAGATGCGGCAAACGGTTCATCCGATAGGCGAACATCCTCGGGGTCACAGCATCACATCTCCGCTGTTCGGTCCGAGCGTCTGTCCGACGAAGAGGCTGGCGGCGGGCGAGGCGAGGAAGGCGACGGCCTCGGCCACCTCCTCCGGTTCGCCGAAGCGGCCGAGCGGCAGCTCCGCGCGCTTGGCGGCACGCCAGTCCTCCGACAGCGCCATGACCAGCGGCGTGTTGATCGGCCCGGGTGCGACCGCATTGACGCGCACGCCGCGGGCGGAGACCTCGCGGGCGAGCGCTTTCGTCATGCCGATGATCGCCGCCTTGGCACCGGAATAGTGGACGAGCTCGACGCCGCCGATCTGGCCGAGCTGCGAGGCGACGTTGACGACGATGCCCTCGCCGGCGGAAAGCATCGCCGGCAGCACCGCCTTGGTCATCAGGAAGGTGCCGCGCACGTGCACGGCGAACATCCGGTCGAAATCGCCGACCGTCAGGTCCTCGAACAGCGCCTGGTGGACGATGCCGGCATTGTTGACGAGGAGCCCCACGTCGCCATGGGCGGCGACTGCGGCTGCATGGATGGCGCCGGCATCCGCCTCCGCCGAGACGTCGCCCGCCACGGCCGCAGCCTTGCCGCCCGCCGCGCGAATCTCGCCGGCCAGGGCCTCGGCGCGTTCGAGCGAGAGATCGTTCACCGTCACCGCATGGCCGACGACGGCGAGCTTGACGGCGATGGCGCGGCCGATGCCGGAGCCGGCACCGGTAACGATTGCGGGACGGGCCGGCATCACGCTTCCTCCTGGATCGCGAAGCGCTTGGCGCGGCGCACCGACAGGCCCATCAGCACCGCATAGGTGCCGAGCAGCGCGAAGGAGAACAGCGTCGTCAGCACGCCGAAGGCGAAGACGTTGGGATGCACCTCCACCGAGAAGGTGCCGTAGATGGCGAGCGGCAGCGTCAGGTCCCGGCCCGAGGCGAAGAGCGTGCGCGAGAACTCGTCGTAGGAGAGCGTGAAGGCGAAGAGCATGGCCGACAGCACGCCCGGGAAGATCAGCGGGAAGGTGATCTTGCGGAAGGTGCGCCCCGGCGTGACGCCGAGCGACCAGGCGGCCTCCTCGACCGACGGGTCGAAGCGGTTGAAGATCGCCAGCATCACCAGGAAGGCGAAGGGGAAGGTGTAGACGACGTGCAGCACGAAGGCGGTGCCCCACCAGTGCCGGTCGATGCCGAGCGTGTTGGCGACGAGCGCCATGCCGAGGCCGACCAGCACGCCGGGAACCATCATGCCGAGCACGATCAGGTAGAAGACGACGCCCGAGCCGCGGAACTTCTTGCGGAAGGCCTGGGCGGCGGTGACGCCGAGCACGGTCGAGACGATCATGGTCATGACGGCGAGCGTCAGCGACCGGACCAGCGCCTGCTCGATCGGCAGCGGCGCGATGCGCGACGGCGGGGTGAGCCCGAAGAGGTGCTTGTACCAGTAGGTCGACCATTCGATGATCGGGAACTGCGGCCCGCCCTCCGGCCCGGTCTGGAAGGAGAGGATCGCCAGCACCGCGAGCGGACCGTAGAGGAAGACGATGAACAGCGCCGTGTAGAGGCCGAGGCCGAACTTGATGCCGGTGGCGTTCATGGTCAGAGCTCCTTCCTGAGGTCGACGACCCTCAGCAGCGCGGCGACGACCGCGCCCATCAGGATGGTCAGGACGACGCCGGCGACGGCGGCGAAGGCCCATTTGAGCGAACCCACCTGGGTGACGATGATGTTGCCGAGCAGGTTGACCTTGCGGCCGGAGAGCGCCGCGGAGGTCGCGAACTCGCCGAGCACCATGACGGAGACGAAGATCGCGCCGACCACCACGCCGGGCATGGAGAGCGGCAGGATGATGGTGCGCAGGATGCGCCAG
The DNA here is from genome assembly GCF_024609765.1 of Shinella pollutisoli. Taxonomy (GTDB): domain Bacteria; phylum Pseudomonadota; class Alphaproteobacteria; order Rhizobiales; family Rhizobiaceae; genus Shinella; species Shinella pollutisoli. Next base: position 39,179 of record NZ_JANFDG010000028.1, on the reverse strand, counting down.
AAGCCGGCGCCGAGATCCTGCGCCGCCTCGATCACCGCGGGGTCGATGCGGCCCAGCATGAAGGCGATCGGCCCGACCATGAAGACGCAGTAGATCTGCGTCATGCCGATGATGACCGACAGTTCGGAAAAGAGCAGCACCTCGATCGGCTGGTCGATGACGCCGAGCGACATCAGGATCATGTTGATCGCCCCCTCCTTGCCGAGCATCGGCCGCCAGGCGAGCACGCGGATCAGGAAGGAGGTCCAGAAGGGGATGACGCAGAGCACGAGCAGCACCGTCGAGAGCGTCTTGTTCCGGACGAAGAGCCCGACGAAGAGTGCGGCCGGATAGCCGACGAGGAGGGTGGAGGCGAGCACGACCAGCCAGATGCGGATCGTCGTCCACAGTGCGCCGAGATAGGTGTCGCTGGAGAAGAAGGTGACCCAGCTCTTCAGCGTCAGCGTCGGCTCGATCTTGAAGGTCGTCTGCGTCCAGAAGGACACGTAGACCATCATCAGGATCGGCGCGACGAGGAAGAGCAGCATCCATATGACGCCGGGAGCGAGCAGCCAGAACGTGCGGTCGGGCTGCTTGCGCGTGCTGGTTTCCGCCGTTTCGGCAGCGGTGTCATGGCTGGTGGCGGCCATCGTCATTCTCGTTCTCCGATGGGGCAAGGGCAGACGGACAAAGGGCATGAGGCGACGGCCTCATGCCCCTTCTCCCCGGCGGGGAGAAAGGGCCGGCAGGCGGATGAGGGGGACGCCGCAGGCGGGAAAAGCCAAGGCGCTCCTCGCGCTCAGCCCCCTCATCCGACCCTTCGGGCCACCTTCTCCCCGAGGGGAGAAGGGAAGATGCGGCGGGCGTCTCGCTCCAAAGGCGGCCAGCGCCAATAGGCTCAGGCGAAGACAAGGGCATCCTCCCGCTTCCAGACGAGGGCGTAGCGGCCGCGCTCCTCGTAGGCCTCCGGCGCAGCATGGCTCAGATGCGTCTCGACCTCGAAGACGCGGCCGTCGTCGAGCGTGAAGAAGGAATTGACCGCCGCACCGGAATATTCGCTGGCGACGAAGCTGCCCTCGATGCGGACCTCGTCGCCGGCGGGCGCGGCGTCGCGCGGGCGGATCGACACGCGGTCGTAGCGGATGGCGTAGCCCGGCTTGCCGGAGGCCTGGGTGAGGCCGCCGAGCGCGAGCGCCCCGACGGGGCTCACGAAGCTCTCCCCGGCGATCTCGCCGGGGAAGATGTTGTAGCAGTTGAGGAAGCGGGCGACGTCGGCCGAGGCCGGCCGGCTGTAGAGCGTGCCGGCATCGGCGGACTGGGCGATGCGGCCGCGGTCGAGCACCAGCACGGTGTCGCCCATGGCGAGCGCCTCGGTCTCGCTGCCCGTCACGTGCAAGAAGGTGACGCCGCAGCGCTCGCGGATGGTGCGCAGCTCGCCGCGCATGCGCGTGCGCAGGTTGGCGTCGAGCGCGCCGAGCGGCTCGTCGAGCAGGACCATGCTCGGCTCCGTCACCAGCGTTCTCGCGAGCGCCACGCGCTGCTTCTGGCCGCCGGAGATCTGCGTGATGGCGCGGTCCTCCAGGCCGGAGAGGCCGACGAGGCCGATCATGTCGCGCACCCTGGCGGCGACGATCCTTCCGTCGGTGACGGGGTCGATCGCCCGGTTCTCCAGCCCGAAGGCGATGTTCTGGGCGACGCTCAGATGGGGGAAGAGCGCAAAATTCTGGAAGACGAAGCCGATGCCGCGCTCGTGCGGCGGCACGCCGTCGATGCGCCGGCCGGCAAAGAGGATTTCTCCGCCGTCCGGCTGCTCGAAGCCGGCGATGACGCGGAGCAGCGTCGTCTTGCCCGAGCCGCTCGGACCGAGCAGCGAGATGTAGGAATTGTCGGCGAGCGCGGCGTCGATGCCGGCGAGCGCCGGCACGCCCGCGAAGGCCTTGCGCACGTTCTTCAGTTGGAGGACGGATGACACGTCTGTTCCCACCAGTTTCGAGCCGGAACTGCGCGCGGCGTGCCTGCATCTCGCCGGACGCATGGCATCCGGCACGGCAAAGAGCCTCGTTCGCGCACCCGGGACCGGATGCGCGCCGCAGCGCTATTCCTGGACGTTTCGTTCCACCTGCGACGCCTCTTGCCGGGCGCCTTGTTTTCAAAACCATGCCACGAATGATTTTTGTATTCAATAGACTTTTTCAGAATTTGCGTGGCAGGCTTTATCCTTTGGACGGCCCATGCGATCCCGTCCGGAGCGGACGGATTTCCACTCGCGCATCGCGGGCCTATCTGGCGATTTTTCGCGCAATATGCGCAAAAATCATCGCTTGCGCCGGCAATTTCGGCAGGTCGGCCGAACAGTGCCATCGCTCTTTTCGGGCATGCGGGCGTTTCCGTCCTGCTCAGAATCTCTCGTGCAGGTCGCAAACTTTGTATTCAATAATCATTTATGCTATCCTTTCCTTACGCGGGAGAATGCGTCACAGTGCGGACCCGACCGAGGCCGAGAACGACGAGACCCATGAAGGACGAGCAGGCAGCCACCGGCACGCAGAAGCGCTACGAGATCGCCGAGGACGTGCTGCGCAGCAATATCGAGGCGGGCGTCCTGCCGCCCGGCCTGGTGCTGCTGGAAGGGCCGATCGCCGACATCCTGCAGATCTCGCGCGCACCCGTGCAGCGGGCCCTGCAGACGCTGGAGGCGGAGGGGCTCGTCCATCGCTTCGCCGGGCGCGGCTTCCTCGTCGGTCCGCCGGGGGAAGGCATCGAGCCGAACCGCACCGACATCAAGGCGCTCGGCATGGTCGTGCCGCGCCATGCCGACGAGGCGCTGCAGAGCCGCTCCTCCTGGGAGCGCATCTACAACCGGGTGGAGGCGGACGTCGCCGGCTGCGTCGTCTTCGGCCGCTACCGCATCGTCGAGATGGAGCTCGCCAACCATTTCAACGTCAGCCGCACGGTGGTGCGCGACGTGCTGACGCGCCTGCGCGAGCGCGGGCTGGTGCGCAAGAACCAGAGCTCGCACTGGATCGCCGGGCCGCTGACCGCGCAGATGGTCAAGGACCATTTCGTGCTGCGCAAGATGCTGGAGCCGCCGGCGATCCGGCTTGGCGCCCGGGCGGTGAGCCAGTCCCGGCTGGAGGCGCTGCTGCAGCGGCTGCGTGCGGCGGAGGAGGCGAGTGCGGCCGGTTCGCTGCGCGAGGTCGAGGCGATCCAGGCCGAATTCATCGAATGCTGCGTGCTGGCCGCGCCGAACGAGCGGCTGAAGGACCTCGTGCGCAACAACCTGCTGCCGGTGACGGCGACCGACCGGCTGCTGCGCCGCCTCGGCCTGCCGGGCGATCCGGCGATCATCACCGAGCTGCGGCTGATCGCCGAGCTGCTGCGGCGCGGCGCGACGGAGGCCGCCGTCTCGATGATGGAGACCCATCTGGAGGCCTCGCTCAACCGCACCATCGCCCAGATGAAGATCGTGGCGATCATACCAGGCCCCGGCGTCACGGCCGCCTATCTGACGCCCGTGCTGGACTGACCGGAGCGGTATCGATGCGCCGTTGCATTTGGAATGGCGAGCGCGCGTTTTACCCCTTCTCCCCATCGGGGAGAAGGTCGCGGCAGCGGGATGAGGGGGACGCGCGCCAAGCGAACTGATGCGGCCCACCCCCTCATCCGACCCTTCGGGCCACCTTCTCCCCGGCGGGGAGAAGGGGTAGCGGAGATGTCGCATTCCATTTATCTCGCGCCCGCGCTGGGCTGATCGGACCGGCATCGATATGCCGTCGCATATGGAATGAGGAGCATGCCTTTTGCCCCTTCTCCCCATCGGGGAGAAGGTCGCGGCAGCGGGATGAGGGGGACGCGCGTCAAGCGAACTGATGCGTTCCACCCCCTCATCCGACCCTGCGGGCCACCTTCTTCCCGCCGGGGAGAAGGGGTAGCGGAGACGTCGCATTCGATGTGCGATTGCCCCGGGTACCGATCTGGATGCGGCCTGTCGCATCGCCCTCCCCTATGCCAGCGCGTCGCGCAGGGCGGAGAGGGCGGCCTTGCGGTCCTTGCGCGCCGCCAGCGCCTCCTCCATCGTCACCCTGACGAAGCGGGTCGGCGTGTGCGGCTGGAGCTGGCCGATCAGGTCCATGTCGGCGGAGATGACCGTGCCGACCATGAAATAGCCGCCGCCGGACACCGCGTCCCGGTGCAGGATGATCGGTTCCGTGCCGCCCGGCACCTGGATCGAGCCGTAGGGATAGCAGCTGTCGACGATGTTGGAGGGGTCGGAGCCGGCGCCGAAGGGTTGTTCGCGCGCGACGAAGTCGAGCTTGCGCCCGCCCTTGAAGCGATAGCCCATGCGGTCGGCCTCGTTGGCGACCTTCCATTCGTCGGCGAAGAAGTTCTCCTGCGACTGCTCCGTTACCCGGTGCCAGTAGAGGCCAGGCACCACGCGCAGCTCCGCCGGCATGCCGGGCTTGCGGCGCAGCGCCTCGGGCACCGTCCGGCCCTCGCCGGCGAGACTTCCCTTGCCGACCGGCAGCTCGTCGCCGGCGGCAAGCGGCCGGCCCTTGTAGCCGCCGAGCGCGCCGATCGGATAGGTCGAGCGGCTGCCGAGCGCCTCCGGCACGTCGATGCCGCCGGAGACGGCGATGACGATGCGGGCGCCGGATTTCAGGAAGTCGAAGGTCAGCACCTGGCCGGCCTTGACCTTGAAGGCGCTCCAGCCGGGCTGGACGACGCCGTCGACCTTGGCCGGCATGTCGGCGCCGGTGACGGCGACCAGCGCGTCCTCAGTGAATTCGAGCTTCGGGCCGATGAAGACGGCCTCCAGCCCGGCTGCCCCCTCGTCGTTGCCGACGAGCAGGTTGGCGGCGCGCAGCGCAAACCGGTCCATCGCGCCGCCGACCGGGATGCCGAGATGGAAATAGCCGGGGCGGCCGAGATCCTGGACGGTGGTCGCAAGACCGTGGTGGAGAACCTTAATGGCCATTGAGCGTGCCCTCCAGCTTGGCGTTATAACCGTCGATGTCCTTCTGGAATTCCCTAAGGTCGAAGCTCACCTCGCGAATCGGCGGGAAGAAGCGGCCCTTGTCGACGTCCTCCACCGCCTGGTCGTAGGCGTCGCGGTCGATCGGCTTGAACTTGACGATGTCGCCGGGGCGGAAGAAGACCATGAAGTCGCTGAGATAGCTGGTCGTCTGGGTCGGGTCGAAGATCGGCATCGGCGTGATGCCGAACATCTGGTAGCCGCCGGCGCCGCGCACCGAATAAATGCAGCCGAAGCAGCCGCCATGGCCGACCGTCAATCGGGGCGTGTCCGTGCGCGGGCGAAGATATTTCGGCACCTGGATCTGCCGCTGGCGCTCGACCATCTGGTACATGAAGGGCAGGCCGGCGACGAAGCCGACCATCGAGACGAACCAGGGCGAGCCGGAATGGGCGGCGACGAAATCGTCGACCGAGCCGTAGCCGTTGATGCGCGCACCGTAGTCGAGGTCGGTGCCGGTGGGGTCCTGGTGGCGCTCGCGGAAGCGCATCAGCGTCTCGTGCGTCCAGGGATCGTTGTAGAAGACCGGGATCTCGACGATGCGGGTCTTCAGCACCGGCTCCGCCTTCTCCGCCGCGCCCTCGATCGCCTGCACTTCCTTCAATATGTCGTCGGGATGGATGACGTCCGGGTCGAACTTGACCTGGAAGGAGGCGTTGGCCGGGCAGATCTCGGTGACGCCCCTGATGCCGCTCTCGCGCACGCCCTTCGCCATGGAAAGGCTCTTGAAGAAGGCTTCGAGCGACATCTCCTCGCTGCATTCGACGAAGAGGTGCTCGTCCCCTCCGAATGAATATCTGGTCATCAGGCAACCTCCGCGGTCGGGCCGGCCTTCCCGGCGAATTCGGTTTCGAGCCATTGCTCGAGGAAACGGGTGTCGAAGGCGCCGCGCGCGACGTTGCCGTCCCCGGCGAGTGCCAGGTGCAGCGGCACGGTCGTGGCGACGCCCTCGATCGCCAGCCCCTGGAGCGCTTCCTTCAGCCGTTCGAGGCAGGTCGCGCGCGTCTCGCCGTGGACGATCAGCTTGCCGATGAGCGAATCGTAGAAGGGCGGGATCGTGTAGCCCTCGTAGAGCATGGTGTCGAAGCGGATGCCCTCGCCCTCCGGCACGGTAAGCCCGGAGACGGTGCCGGGTGCGGGCATGAAGCCGCGCTCGGGGTCCTCCGCGTTGATGCGGCACTCGATGGCATGGCCGTCGAGCCGGATGTCCTCCTGGCGAACCGACAGCGGCGCGCCGCCGGCAATGCGGATCATCTCGGCGACGAGGTCGATGCCGGTCACCATCTCGGTGACGGGATGCTCGACCTGGATGCGGGTGTTGACCTCGATGAAGTAGAATTCCCGCGTCGTCTCGTCATAGAGATATTCGACCGTGCCGGCGCCGCGATAGCCGACCGCGCGGGCGAGCGCCACCGCACTCTCGCAAAGCCGTGCGCGCACCTCGGCCGGCAGCAGGAAGGAGGGCGCCTCCTCCCAGACCTTCTGACGCCGGCGCTGCAGCGAGCATTCGCGCTCGAAGCAATGGACGACGTTCTCGCCGTCGCCGAGGATCTGCACCTCGACATGGCGGGCCCTGGTGATGACCTTCTCCAGGTAGAGGCCGCCGTCGCCGAAGGCGGCGAGCGCTTCCGCCGAGGCCTGCGGGAAATGGCGTTCGAGGTCGGCGAGGTCGGCGGCGACGCGGATACCGCGCCCGCCGCCGCCTGCCGCCGCCTTGATCATGATCGGAAAGCCCGTTCTCTCCGCGACGGCGCGCGCCTCTTCGATGGTGGCGAGGCGGCCGTCGCTGCCGGGAACGGTCGGGACGCCGGCCTTCTCGGCCACGGCGCGGGCGGCGACCTTGTCGCCGAGCAGGCGGATCGCCTCGCCCTTCGGGCCGATGAAGACCATGCCCGCCGCCTCGATGGCATCGGCGAAATCGGCGTTCTCCGACAGGAAGCCGTAGCCCGGATGGACGGCGTCGACGCCGGCCGCCTTGGCGGCGTTCACCACCGCCTCGATGTTGAGATAGGATTTCCTCGGCGCCGGCGAGCCGATGTCGACGGCCGCGTCGGCGAGGCGGACGGCCAGCATGTCGGCGTCCGCCGCGCTGTGGACCTGCACCGTGCGGATGCCGAGCGCCTTCGCCGCCCGGATGATGCGCACCGCGATCTCGCCGCGGTTGGCAACGAGGATCGAGCGGATGGTCATGCCTCCACCTCGGCGATGACCTGGCCGGCCATGACCGGCTCCTCGTTGTCGACGAGGAAGGTGATATTCTTGCCGTCGACGCCGGCCGGCACCTCCTGGAAGGTCTTCATCACCTCGATGAGGCCGATCGCGTCGCCGCTCGCCACGCTGTCGCCGTCGGCCTTGAACGGCGGGACGTCCGGCGCGGACGCCCGGTAGAAGGTGCCCGGCAGGGGCGATCTGATCTCGATCTTGCTCATGTCTCTCTCCACGTGAATGTCAGCGCCGCGCCACGTCCGAGACCGGCGCGATGCGGATGCCCGCGGCGACGAGCGTCTCGCGCATCCGGCGCACGATGTCCAAGGCGCCGAGCGTGTCGGAATGGAAGCAGATGGATTCGAAGTCTATGGCGATGTCGTTGCCCTGCACGGTGCGGACCTTGCCCTCCTTGCAGGCGCGCAGCACCTTGCGGGCGATCGCCGCCGGATCGGGGCGGCCGGCATCGCGGGTGAAGACGATCGAGCCGCCGTCGTCATAGTCGCGGTCGGCGTAGAACTCGCGCACGACCGGCTGGCCCGCCTCGGTCGCCGCGCGCCAGGTCGCCGAGCCGCCCATGCAGAAGATATAGGCGTTCGGCTCGACGGTGCGCATGTATTGCACGAAGATCTGCGACAGCTCCGGATTGACGGCCATCTCCATGTAGAGCGCGCCGTGCGGCTTGACGTGCTGCAGGCGCATGCCGTGGCGATGGGCGAATTCGCGGATGGCGCCGACCTGGTAGACGACGTCGTTGACGAGCTCGCGGGCGGTGCCGGCGATCTTGCGGCGGCCGAAGCCCTGCAGGTCGTTGTAGCCGGGATGGGCGCCGATGCCGACGCCGTGCTCGGCGGCGAGCCGCACGGTCTCGTCCATCAGGTTCGGATCGCCGGCATGGAAGCCGGCCGCGATATTGGCCGAGCTGATCAGCGGCATCAGCGATGCGTCGTCCGTGTCGCCGACGCGCCAGCGGCCGAAGGCCTCGCCCATGTCGCAATTGATGTCGACCGCCTCGCGCACCGTCTCGTCCCTCGCATGCTTTCCTCGACAAGGAAACGCTAGGCGCTTTGTCGGCATTTGAAAAATTCTATTTTTCCATATGCGAATTCTGAAAATCAGAACCAATTGCCTCATTTTGTTGCGACGCAAAAGTATGGAAAAACAAGTCGATGCCTCCCGATTGCTCGCAGCTGCGCGGCTTCATGCCCATTTCGATATCGCTCGTTCTGTTTTTTCGATACGCTCAGACGATAAACCAGAAGGACCCGCACAGCCTTGACGATCAGCCTCAGACAGATCCGCTACTTTGTCGCGACGGCCGAGCTCGGCCAGATCTCGCAGGCGGCCATCGACCTCTCGATCTCGCAGTCGGCGGTGACGACGGCGATCAAGGAGCTGGAGCGCACGGTCGGCGTCGGTCTCTTCCTGCGCACGCCGCACGGCATGGACCTGACGCCCGCCGGCCGGCAGTTCCTCTCCCACGCCTACGAGATCCTCAAGAAGGTCGACGAGGCGACCCATCTCAACGTCGTCAGCAGCGAGATCGAGGGCACGCTGACCATCGCCGCCACCTATACGGTGATCGGCTATTTCCTGCCGCTGCACATCGAGCGCCTGCGCCGGCTCTTTCCCAGGCTGGAGATCCAGCTCTTCGAGCTCAACCGCGAATCCATCGAGGAAGGGCTGCTCAGCAACCGCTACGACATGTCGGTGCTGCTCACCTCCAACATCCTCAACCCGGCGCTCGTGACGGAGAAGGTGCTGAGCTCGACGCGCCGGCTCTGGCTGCCGGCGCAGCATCCGCTGCTGCAGGCCGAGACGGTGGGCCTGAAAGAGATCGCCGAGGAGCCCTACATCATGCTGACAGTGGACGAGGCCGCACATTCGGCGCTGAAATACTGGAGCGCCACGCCCTATCAGCCGAGGGTCATCCTGCGCACGTCCTCGGTGGAGGCCGTGCGCTCGCTGGTCGCCAACGGCCAGGGCGTGGCGATCCTCTCCGACATGGTGCACCGGCCCTGGTCGCTGGAGGGCCGGCGCATCGAGACGGTCACCGTCAGCGATCCGGTGCCCGCCATGGACGTCGGTCTCGCCTGGCGGCGCAACATGGAGCTCACGCCGCCGATGCTCGCCTTTCGCTCCTATTTCCAGCAGGCCTTCCACCTGCCGGAGCGCTGATCAGCCGGCCGCCAGGAACCAGGAGCGGCGCGCCTGGGTGAGTCCTGCCGCGTAGATCGCGAAGGCGACGACCGCGGTCGCCGGCGCCGAAAGCTCCGCATAGGCGCCGCCCCAGACATGCAGCCAGATGCCAGCCGCCGCCGCGACGAACCACGCGCTGATGCCGAGCGGATTGAAGGCCGGCACATGGCTGGAGCGATACTCGATCGTGCTGCCGACGAGCGCGCTGTAGCGGTCGATGAGGATATGCGCCATGGCGACGGCCACCCAGGCGACGACGAAGATGCCCTGATAGGCGAGCGCCGAGAGCAGGTAGGCGAAGACGTCGGCGAGCATCAGCACGTAGACGACGGCACCGACCGCGATCGCCCAGCCGATGCGCCCGAAGGGCAGCCGGCCGAAGAGCTGGACGAGGGCCTCCATGTTGACGGCGGCAAGATAGTAGTTCGCCGTGTTGATGCGCGTCTGGGTCACCCAGACGAAGAGCAGGCCCCAGATGCCCATCAGCTTGAGGAGCGCGAGCAGCACGCTGACTTCCGAGAGCGCGCCGAGATCCGGCACCGTGCCGATCATGAACATGCCGAACAGGCCGCTCACCAGGAAGGCCATGGCATAGAAGGGCATGCCGAAGTTGAACCAGGCGTGATAGCCGGCATCCTCCTGCCGGCCGAAGCGGGCATAGTCGAAGGTGAACATCATCAGCACCCAGACGCCCATGTAGTAGACGAAGCAGGACCACCAGCCGCCGGCCGGCGCGCCCGTCTCCGGGCCGAGGTTCAGCCACTTGTCGCTGTAGCCGTATTCGCCGATGGCGAGCACGACGGCGACGACGAGGCCGAGAATATAGAAGGGCAGCAGCACGCCGTTGAACTTGTCGAGCCAGGTCTGGATGCTGCCGAAGATCAGCGGGACGGAGTAGAGCACCACGATCAGTGCCGCGACCGGATAGGAGATCGACGGCAGGATCGTGTTGATGCCGACCGCGATCACCGAGCCTTCGAAGACGGCGTAGTAGATCGCGGTGGCGCAGAAGATGAGCGTGGCGAGCCCCGCCCCGACATTGCCGAACAGGACGCGCGAGAACAGCGCGACGGACAGTCCGGTGCGGATGGCGAAGCGGCTCAGCACCGCATTGATGGCGCCGTAGACGACGATCGACAGCACCATGCCGACGATGGCATTCCACGTGCCGAAGTTGAGCGCCATCGCCGCGCCGACGACGATGTAGAAGACGGCGCTGCACACCGCCCACCAGGCCATGGTGAGCGCGCCCTTCGGCATGCGCGCCTGCGGCGGAACCGCCACGTTTGAATAGTCCGAACTTTCGGCTTCGGTGTCCGACAGGCTGCCTGCCATGGCTTTCTCCTCCCTGTTGCAAATGGCCCCGCCCGCAGGCGGGGCGCGCCGTCAGTTTTCCCGAGTCAGCAGATAGTTGCCGCTCTCGTGCAGTGTGCTCGTCCAGCCGGGCTCGACGACGATGGTCGTCGTCACCTCCTCGATGATCGCCGGGCCGTGGATGCGCGCGCCCGCGCCGAATTTCGCGCCGTCGTAGACGGACGTGGCGGTCGCCTTGCCGGACTGGTCGAAGATCGCGTCGCGATGGCCCTTGAGCGCCTGCTCCGCGCCGCCGCCTTCGGCGAGCTTCGGCGGGCGCACCTTCTCGATGCGGCCGTAGATGGTCGATTCGAGGTTCACCACCTCGACCGCGCTGTGGCACTCGGCATAGGTGTAGAGCTCCTCGTGGCGGGCATGGAAGGCGTCCTTGACCTTTTCGATCGTCGTTTCGGTAATCGGAAAGGTGCCGATGTCGACGGTGCATTCGTGCACCTGGCCGACATAGCGCATGTCGATCGAACGCCGGATGTCGATCGCCTCGGGCGGAAAGCCGTCCGCTTCGAGATGCGCGACGCCCTTCGCCTCGATCTCGTTGAAGAGGCTGTCGATGCGCTCGTAGGCGGCCGCGTTGTCGAGCCGTACCGGTGCGGGCGCCATGTAGTTGTACTTCACGTCGGATATGATCTGGCCGAAGGCGCAGAGGCCGGAGGCGAGCTTGGGCAGGATGATGGTGTCGATGCCCATCTCCCGCGCCAGCGCCGTGATATGCGCCGCCGTCGCGCCCCCCGCCCCGACGAGGACGAAGTCGCGCGGGTCGTAGCCGCGTTCGACCGAGACGCGGCGGATGCCGTTGACCATGTTGTTGTTGACGATGGCGAACATGCCGTAGGCCGCCTGCTCGACCGAGATGCCGAGGGGTCTTGCGACGCGCTCCATCGCCGCCCGGGCCTTCGCCACGTCGAGCGGCAGCTTGCCGCCGAGAAGGCCCTCGGGGTTGAGATAGCCGAGCACGAGGTTGGCGTCGGAGGTGGTCGGCTCCGCGCCGCCGCGGCCGTAGCAGGCGGGGCCGGGCTCGGAGCCCGCCGATTGCGGGCCGACCTGCAGGAGCCCGAGCGGGTCGACCCAGCCGATCGAGCCGCCGCCCGCCCCCAGCGTCTCCACCTGGATCATCGGCACGCCGATGCGGTAGCGCAGGAAGTCGATGTTCTTGTTGAGGTTGGTCTGGCCGTTGCGCGTCAGCGTGATGTCGAAGGAGGTGCCGCCCATGTCGACGGTGATGACGTTCTCGTGGCCGAAGGGCGCGCCGGCATAGAGGCCCGCCTGCGGGGCCGAGGCCGGGCCGGAATTGATGGCGTAGACGGAGCGGTCCGTCATCACCTGGCCGACCGCAAGCCCGCCGTTGGACTGGAAGTAGCGCACCGGCTGGCGCGCGCCGAGCGAGCGGAAATAGGCGTCGACCGCCTCGATGTAGCGGCGCATCACCGGCGCCAGATAGGCGTTCGTCACCGCCGTCGAGGTGCGCGTGTATTCGCGGACCTGCGGGTAGAGCTCGCTGCCGACGGTGAGGATCGCCCCGGGCATCGTCTCGCGGACGATCTCCGCCGCGCGCCGCTCATGCGACGGGTCGAGCACCGACCAGACGAAGGAGATGGCCACCGTCTCGACCCCCTCTTTCAGGAACAGCCGGCAGGCCTCGCGCACGTCCTCCTCGTTCAAGGGCGTGCGCACGGAGCCGTCCGAGAGCACCCGCTCGCGCACGCCGCGGCGCAGGTAGCGCGGCACGAGCATGGTCGCCGCCGGATATTCGGGATCGTAGCGGAAGCCGTCCTCCTTGTGGCCGTTGCGGATCTCGATGGAATCCTCGTGGCCGGCCGTGCAGATCAGCCCCGTGCGTCCGCCGCGATGGGTGATGAGGGCGTTGAGGCCGACCGTGGTACCGTTGATGCAGAGGTCGCAATTGGCGATGATCTCGCCGATCGGCCGGCCGAGATCGGCGGCGATCAGCCCGAGGCCGTTCTCGATCGCCCTGGTCGGGTCGGAGGGCGTGGAGAGCGCCTTGAACAGCTTGACCTCGCCGGTCGCGCGGTCGGCGATGACGAAGTCGGTGAAGGTGCCGCCGGCGTCGATGCCGAGGCGGTAGGAATTCTGGGTCATGATAGGTGATCCTCAGAACAATTCCAGCAAAAGTGCGAAGCGGTTTTGCGTCCGGAATTGTGTAGAAACAAAGGGATAGAGCGTTTTCGCGATTCGAAGAAAAGCGAAAATGCTCTAGCCGGTGGCTCTGAGCCGTTCGGTCGCGGCGGCGTCGACGTCGAGCGTCTCCGGGTCGGCGATGACGACGCCGTAGTCGCGGCGGGCGCCTTCCAGCGAGACGAGGCCGTTCCTGACGTCCGAGACGACCTTCTCCACCGGCCGCTCGAACGGGTTGCCGTAGCCGCCGCCGCCGGGATTGAGGTTGGTGATGGTCTCGCCCGGCCGGATGGTCTCGATGATGTTCTTGCGCTCGACCTCGACCTTGCCGCCGCGGCGCAGCTCGACGCGGCCGACCTTGGTGTCGACCATCGCCGAGGTCGCGCCGGCGGCTCCCATCGCCGGGATGCGGCGGCCCTCGCCGAAGCCGATGCACAGCATGTCGCCGTTGAGCGGCTCCACCTCCCAGGCCGTGCCCGAGCCGCCGCGGAACTTTCCGGCCCCGCCGGAATCGGTCATCAGCGAATAGCGGTGGATGACGATGGGGTAGGAGTATTCGAGCAATTCGACGTCGCCGGAGGTGAGCGCCCCGAAGCAGCATTCCGGGCCGACCGCATGCCAGCCGTCCTGCTTCGGCGTCGCCCCGCCGCCGGAGATGATGGTGGCGAGCACCATGGTCACGAATTCCTCGCCGTTGCGGGAATCGCGGCCGGCGATGTTGAGCCCGTTGGCGTGGCCCCAGGAGGCGGAGACCTTGGAGGGCATCGCCTTCTCGAAGGCGAGGCGCACGGCGTCCGTCAGCGTCTCCATCGGCGTCGTCGTGCAGTTCATATGCGGGGCCGGCTCCTGCGCGTTGCAGAGCGTGCCCTTCGGCCCGAAGTCGACGCTGACGCAGCGATAGAGGCCTTCGTTGTAGGGCGGCGGCAGGGCCGCGAACATCATCAGCCCGAGATAGACGCCGGAATGGGAATTGCCCTCGTAGGAATTGATGAAATAGGGGATCTGCGGCGGGCTGGCGATGGCGATATGGCAGGCGTCGCCCGTGATCGTCACCGTCGCCCTGATCTCGAAATCGCCGAAGCCGTGGCCGGCATCCTCCAGGATGGCAGCGCCCTCGTAGGTGCCGTCGGGCACGGTGGAAATCAGCGCGCGCATGTGCCTGTCGGCCATGTCGAGCAGCGTGTCGACGCAGGCGTCCACCTCAGCCTTGCCGTATTTGTCGAGCATGGCGATCAGGTTGCGCTCGCCGACCTGGCAGGCGCCGATGAGGGCGCGGAAATCGCCCTCCTGGTCGCGGCGCGCGCGCATGTTGGTGAGGATCATATTGAGGACGTCGTGGCGCGGCTTGCCGCGGTCCCAGATCTTGACCGGCGGGATGCGCAGGCACTCGGCGTAGATTTCCGTGGCGTTCGGGTTGTAGCCGGCCGGCACCGGGCCGCCGATATCGGTGAGGTGACCCTTGCAGACCGTCCAGTAGACGAGCTCGCCCTTGTAGAAGACCGGCTTGTACATGCAGGTGTCGATCGCATGGCTGCCGCCGAAGGCCGGGTCGTTGTGGAGGATCAGGTCGCCCTCGTGGATGTCGTCGCCGAAGAAGCCGGCGACCGCCTTCATGGCGGGAATGAGCGAGCCGAGATGGATCGGGATATCCTGGCCCTGCAGGATCATCTCCGGCCGCGCGTTGAAGAGCGCCGTCGAATAGTCGTGCGCCAGGTTGAAGACCGACGAGCGCGCCGTCTTCTCCAGCGCCAGCGTCATCTCGCGCTGGGTGGTCTCGAGCATGCCGCGCACGACCGAAAGGGTGATCGGGTCGACCTTTGAATTCTGTGTATGAAGCATCGTGTTCACGCTGGTTGAGGGCGAGAACCGACGGTCCGGAAACCGTGATACGTGCTGAAATGTCCGTTCCCCGGGCCGTCGGCGTCTGTCGCACCGTTGAAGCCGGCTTCAATCTAGGCAGAGTTTTCCGCGCCGGTCTTTGCAGCGGAGGAACAACAGATTGCGCGACGGCGCACAGGCTGCCATTTTCGTTGCCTGGGAGACATCCTGTGCGTACCTTTCCTGCAAGAGGGAAAAGCCGCATGAAGACGAGCATCACCACGAGCGCAACGCGCCCACCCGACCGCAGCCGCCACTGGCACGAGGCCATCGCCTCGGCCTATTTCCCGCTCGACCTGCGCTTCCGCGACGCCGACCGGTTCTCCGGCGACCTGACGACCTGGAAGTTCGGCGACGTCTCGATCTCGCGGCTGACCTGCGACGCGCTCCAGTACCTGCGCCTGCCGCATCATTTCCGCGGCGCCCGCGAGGAGGAATTCCTCGTCACGGTGCCGGCACGGGCCGAGGTGTTCTTCTCCCAATGCGGCCGCGAGGTCAAATGCCGGCCCGGCGGGTTCTTCCTCGAACGCAGCAGCGAGCCCTACCGGTTCAGCCATGCCGAGCCCGCGGACATGTGGGTGCTGAAGGTGGAGGCCGATGCGCTCTCCGGCCGCATGCGCGCGCCCGACCGCTTCTGCACGCTGCAGTTCGAGGCGAACAACGGCGCCGGCGGCCTCTTCACCGACATGCTGCATCTCCTGCCGGGCCGCTTCGACGGGATGACGCAGGAGACGAGGACGACGGTCGGCCGGCAGCTCGTCGACCTGCTGGTGCTGGCGATCAAGGCGGACGAGCGGGTGCTGACCTCGGGCAATTCGACGGTGCGCAGTGCCCATCTCGCCCGCATCGAGACCTACGTGCGCGCCAACCTCCAGGATTTCCGGCTCGATCCCGAGCGCATCGCCCGCGCCTGCGGCATCTCCACCCGCTATCTGCACGAGCTCTTCAGGGACACCGGCGAGACGGTGCGAAGCTGGATCCGCCAGCAGCGCCTCGCCGCCTGCCGCGAAGCGCTGGAAGATCCCGACAACGTCCAGACGGCCGCCGAGATCGCCTATAGCTGGGGCTTCGGCGACCAGACCCAGTTCTCGCGCGTCTTCAAGGCGCATTTCGGCCTGCCGCCCGGCGAGTTCCGCGAAAGGGCGCGCAACGGCTGACCACCCGTCGGGAACCCGTTCACGCCGCGCGAAAACTCCGCCACGTCGCCGCACCGCCGACCGGCCATGCCTGCATCCGGCCCTATTGACTATTCGTTCAATGAAATCGACTAGGTTGAAACGAATTGACCTCGACCAGTCGGATAACGGCATGCACGGCGCGACTTTCCTGCTTATCGTCAATTTTTCGATAGGCCTTTCCTTCGCCGCCGCCTTCGTGGCCTTCGCCGGGCGATCCGACGTCAGGCTGGGCTACTGGTGCGCCGGCGGATTTGTCGCCGCGGCGACGACGGTCGCGATAGAGGCGTTCGCGCCCTACATCCCCTGGGAAAGGCTGACGTCGTTCCTCTCGTTCACGTCCTTTCTCCTCGCCCTCACCCTGATCGCCGCCGGCCTGTGGCGGCACTACCGGCCGGACGGCCGCCTGTCGGGAATCGGGGCGCTCTTTCTCCTGTCGATCCTGTCGCATCAGGCGGTGATCTACGATCTGCCGCGCGACTCGATCCTTCATGCCTTCGCCTATCAAGGCTCCTCGGTCCTGATGGCGGCCATCGCCGCCGCGGCACCGCTCGCAAGCCGGCGCAGGCGGCCGATCGACCGGGCGGTCGGATGCGTGCTTGCCCTCTGCTCCGTTCAGTTCCTCTTCAAGGCAGGGCTGGCGACCGCGATCACCACGGGGCAATCGGTGCACACCTATATCGTCAGCACCTATGCCCATCTTTCGCAGACCATCGGCGCCATCCTGTCCCTGCTGCTCGGCCTGAGCCTGCTCTGCCTCGTCATCGTCGAGGCCATGGGCAAGGCCGCCGCCGCGGCGCAGATCGACGCGCTGTCCGGAGCGCTCACCCGCAAGGGGTTCCTGGAGGAAGGCCGCAATCTCCTGAAGGCGGCGACACCGTCGGCGCCCTGCTGCTTCGTCATGGCGGACCTCGACCATTTCAAGTCCGTCAACGATCGCTTCGGACACGCCGCGGGCGACGAGGTCATCCAGCATTTCGGCGGCCTCCTCACGCGGCTGGCCTCCGGGCAGGGTGTCTGCGGGCGCCTGGGCGGGGAAGAGTTCGCGGTCCTGCTGGAACGTTGCGACGAGGGCAAGGCGAGGCTCTTCCCGCAGGCGCTCATGTCCGCCATGGCGCAGCACGAGTTCCGCCTCCTTCCGGCGGGCAGCCGCGTCACCGCGAGCTTCGGGGCGGTCGTCTGCCATGGCGGCGGCACTCTGGACGAGGCCATGCGCGTGGCGGACAATGCGCTCTACGCAGCCAAGCGCGACGGGCGGGATTGCTGCCGGTTCCACGAGATCGAGACGGCTTCGGCCACGGACCCACAGGCTCTCGTCGCATCACGTTGACGGCGGCGAAGGCATGCCGGGTCAGGCGGCGCGGGCTCCGAGCGCCCGCATCCTCGCAAGCCATTCGCGCCGCGTGGCATCGCTCACGCCTTCCACCATGCCGAACAGCGTCTCCCGCACCGGGCTGATGCCCACGAAGTTCAGGATGTTGCGCCGCATGCCCGCGACGCCATGGCCGAGATACCAGAGCCGGTAGAAGAATGCCGGCATTCCCATGGTCACGACCACGCGGGCGGAACGCCCCTTGAGCAGGGTCTTGGCGAAGCCGCCCTTGCCCGCCTCCGGATAGGCGAAGGCCACGCCGGGGCGCATCACCTGTTCGAGAAAGGCCTTCAGCAGCGCCGGCATGGTGCCGAGCCAGAGCGGAAAGACGAAGACGATATGCTCGGCCTGCCTAATCGCCTGCACCGCATCCTCCAGCGTCGCCGGCATGGAGTGCGCCGCGAATTCCTCCGCCGTCCGCAGCAAGGGGAAATCGAGCGTGGCGATGTCGATGGACCGGACCGCGTGCCCGGCGGAGCGGGCGCCTTCGGCATAGCTCTCGGCAAGCGCCCTGCACAGCCGCTTCGGCCCAGGGTCGGGATGGCCGACGATGATGAGGATACGGCGCGGCATGGCGGTCTCCGTGGCAAGGCTCGATCAAACGCTTCCGCCCGCGGCGGCGCCTTGACGCCGGTCAAACGATCCGCCGGTTCCCTGCGCGGCGGCGTTCGCGGGCGAAGAACCAGTGCTTCGCCGCTTCGGATGCCGCCAGATAGGCAAGCGTGATCGCGACCAGGCCGGCGACGACCGGCAGGGGCAGGGGGACGAAGCCGAACCAGTCCGCACCCGGCAGATAGGGGATCGCCACGGCGAAGAGGCCGACGGCCAGCGTCAGCCAGGAAAGCAGCGCGCTCGGACGGCTTTTCCAGAAGGGCTTGCGGGTGCGCACGACGAGCACGATGGCAAGCTCCGTGATCAGGGATTCGACGAACCAGCCGGTCTGGAAGACCTCGGCCACGGCCCCGGCGACGAGGAGCAGGAAGGCGAAGGTGATGAAATCGAAGACCGAGCTGATCAGGCCGAACGTCACCATGAAGCGACGGACATAGGCGATGTCCCACCGGCGCGGCGCGCGGACCTGATCGCGGTCGACGCTGTCGGTGGCGATCGCCAGCGAGGGCACGTCCGACAGGAAGTTGTTGAGCAGGATCTGCGGCGCCAGCAGCGGCAGGAAGGGCAAGGCGAGCGAGGCGAAGGCCATCGAGATCATGTTGCCGAAATTCGCGCTGGTGGTGATCGAGATGTATTTCATCGTGTTGGCGAAGGTCCTGCGGCCGTCGTCGACCCCGCGCAGCAGCACGCCGAGGTCGCGCTCGAGCAGGATCATGTCGGCGGCCTCGCGCGCCACGTCCACCGCGCCGTCCACCGAAATGCCGACATCGGCCTCGTGCAGCGCCGGCGCATCGTTGATGCCGTCGCCGAGATAGCCGACGACCCGGCCGTGCCTGCGCAGCGCCGCGATGATCCGTTCCTTCTGGTTCGGGTCGATCTCGGCGAAGATGTCGGTCCGCATCACGCGCCCGAACAGGGCTTCCTTCGTCAGCTTGCCCAACTCCGCGCCGGTGAGGATGCGGCGATGGGGCAGGCCGATGGTTTCGGCAAGATGCGCGGCGACGTAGCGATTATCGCCCGTGATGACCTTCACCTTGATGCCGCGCCCGGCGAGCGCCTTCAGCGTCTCCGCCATGCCCGCCTTGGGCGGATCGAGGAAGAGCAGGAAGCCGGCGAAAGCCAGGTCCGCCTCGTCCTCGTGCCGATAGGCGGCGCGGGCGGGGAAGCGGCGCACCGCAAGGCCGAGGACACGATAGCCCTGCCCGCTCCATGTCCGCACCCTGTCATCGATGGCGCTCGCCTGCGCCGCGTCCAGCGGCACGGAGCCGCCTGCGACGAGAACGGAGGAGCAGGCCTCGACGATCGCCTGCACCGCGCCCTTGCAGATCATCAGGTCGTCCGGCTGGTTCGAACGGCGGACGATCACCGAAAGCCGCTTGCGGATGAAGTCGTAGGGGATCTCGTCCACCTTGGCGTAGCCCGCCAGATCGTCCCGCTCGCCCTTCCCGGCGGCGATGGCCTCGTCGAGCGGGTTCGCCATGCCCGCCTGCAGCGTGGCGTTGAGGAGCGCCCAGAGCCGCACCTGCGGCGCCGCGGCGCCGGCAGCATCCAGGCAGGCATCGAGATGGATGACGCCCTCGGTCAGGGTGCCGGTCTTGTCCGTGCAGAGCAGGTCCATGCTGCCGAGGTTCTCGATCGCGTCGAGCCGGCGCACGATGACGCCGCTCTCCGCCATGGCGCGGGCGCCGCGCGCAAGCGTCACGCTGATGATCGCGGGCAGGAGTTCCGGCGTCAGCCCCACCGCCAGCGCCAGGGAGAACAGCAGCGAATCCACCGCCGGACGGTGCAGCAGGAGATTGGCGAAGAAGACGAGGATGACGATGACCAGCATGATCTCCGTCATGAGATAGCCGAAGCGGCGGATGCCTCGCGCGAACTCCGTCTCCGGCGCCACATGCGCGATCGCGGCGGCGATCGCGGCGAATTCGGTGTGGACGCCGGTCTTCGCCACGGCCATGGTCGCCGTGCCGCTGCGCACCGAGGTGCCGGTGAAGACCGCGTTGGTCCGCTGGCCGATCTGCGCGTCGGGCGCCGAAACGCCGGTCGCCTTTACCACCGGGAAGGTCTCGCCGGTCAGCGCCGCCTCGCTGACGTTGACGTCGCGGGTCTCCAGCAGGATGCCGTCGGCGGGGATCAGGTTTCCCGCCGAAAGCCGGACGATGTCGCCCGGCACGATCTCGTCGACGGAAAGGGAGACCTCCCTGCCGTCGCGCAGCACCAGGGCCTTCGGGGCGATGCGGGCCGTCAGCGCCTGCATGGCGCGCGAGGCGCCGTATTCCTGCGTGAAGGACAGGGCGCAGCTCGCCAGAACGATGACGGCGATGATGACCGCCTCGCTGCCCTCGCCGACGAGACCCGACACGACGGCCGCGAAGATGAGGATCAGGACCAGCGGGCTGCGGAACTGACGCAGGAAGGCGGCCGCCGCCGACGTGCCGCCGCCGGGGCCGATCGTGTTCGGGCCCGCGTCCCGCAGGCGGGCCCTTGCCTCGCCGGAGGAAAGGCCGCTCTTGCGCGTGCCCAGCCGGGCCAGCAGCGCGTCCGCGGGGACCGCCCAATAGGCCGGCCCGGCATCGGCGGACGGCGACGAGGAAAGATCCGGCTGCATGCGCTTTTCTCCCGCCGTGCGAGAATGCCGTCGTCAGCTCGACATGAAGCGGTTGAGCCGCAGTTCGTCGAGCAGCGAACGGGTCACGCCGCCGAAGGCCCATTCGCGCAGGCGGCTGTGACCGTAGGCGCCCGACACGACGAGATCGGCATCGTGCCCATCGATGAATTCGAGCAGGCTTTCGCTCTCCTGCGAACTCTCGATCGCTTCGCTGCGCGCCGCTATCCCGTGGCGCGCGAGGAAGGCGGCGACGTCGGCGATGCCCTCGCGCGCCCAATCGTCGATGGTCGGCGCCACCGTCACGACGGCGACGTCCTCGGCGGTCCGCAGCAGCGGCACCGCATCCATCACCGCGCGCCGCGCCTCCCGCGTATCCTTCCAGGCGACGACGACCTTCCGGCCGGGCGGCTGCGGCGCGTCCGCGCCCACGACCAGGAGCGGGCGGCCCGCCTGGAGGACGACGCTTCCCGGATCGGCCGCGCGCGCCCTGTCGCCCGTCGCGGCACCGCGCCGGGCCTGGGTGATAATGAGGTCGGCGGCCCTCGACGTCTGGACGAGCGCGTATGTCGGACCTTCCGAGGCGCTGCGCCATTCGGTCTCGACCGCGCCCGCGACCAGCTTCTCGAACTCGCCGCGCAGCTCCTCGAAGCGGCGCCTGTCGTCGTCCCGCATCTGCTGCATGACCTCCGCGGCCAGCGCCGCGCCCTCGGGGCCCGTCACCGGCAGATATGCATCGGCAGCGCAGAAGCCGATCAGCCTGGCGTCCGAGCGCAGCGCCAGCCCGGTCGCCGCCGTCACGACCGGAGCGATCGGCCCGTCGATATCCAGGTTCACGAGAATGGATTTGTAGCTCATTTCACCGTTTCTCCGTTCTATTCGCATTCGTCAAACGACAGGCATCCCATGCCGGTCAAGCGAAGGTCCCTGCGGCCTTCACGCCTCCACCCACGTTCCGCGCGTTCCGGCGACGATGTCCGCCGCATCCTCGAGCCGTCCGATCGCCGCCGCCCTGCCCGTGCGGGCGAGCTCGATCGCCGCCTCGACCTTCGGGCGCATGGAGCCGGCGGGAAAATCGTCCGGCGCAAGCTCCGATGCGTTCACATGCCCGAGCGGGCGGGCCCGGGGCGTGCCCCAGCCGGCATAGACCGCATCGACGTCGGTCAGCATCAGGAGAAGGTCCGCGCCGAGCTGCCGCGCCAGGAGCGAGGAGGCGAAATCCTTGTCGATGACCGCCTCGATGCCGGCGAGGCTGCCGTCCTCCAGCTCCACCACCGGGATGCCGCCGCCGCCGGCGCAGATGACGATGACGCCGCGCTCGACGAGGAAGGCGAGCACCTCCGCCTCGAGGATCTCCACCGGCCTCGGCGAGGCGACGACGCGGCGCCACTTGTCGTTGTCCGGCGCGATCTGCCAGCCCCGTTCCGCCGCCAGCCGGCGGGCTGCGGCTTCGTCATAGACGGGGCCGATGGGCTTGGTCGGCGCGGCGAAGGCGGGGTCGCGCGGATCGACCCGCACCTGCGTCAGGAGCACGGCGAAGAGCCTGTCCCTTATGGCATTGCCGAGCTCCTGCCGGAGGACATAGCCGATCATGCCGGCGCTTTCGGCATCGAGCACGTCGAGCGGGAACGGCGCATCCGGGGTGGCGGCCGCCTGGAGGGCGAGCAGGCCCACCTGCGGCCCGTTACCGTGGGTGATGACCAGCGAATGGCCGGCGGCGACGAGCGCGGCGAGCACGGCCGCCGCCCGCCGGATGTTGGCGCGCTGGTTCTCGGCCGTCATCGGCTCGCCCCGCCGCAGGAGGGCATTGCCGCCGAGAGCGACGACGATCCTCATCTCAGGTGCCGATGGTGGCGAGGAGGATCGCCTTGATCGTGTGCATGCGGTTCTCCGCCTGGTCGAACACGACCGACGCGGCGGATTCGAAGACCTCGTCCGTGACCTCCATGCAATCGATGCCGTAGTTGCGCGCTATGTCCTCTCCGACCTCGGTTTCCGTGTCGTGGAAGGCCGGCAGGCAATGCATGAACTTGGTGTGGGGATTTTCCGTGGCCGCCATGAGCTCGCGGGTCACGCGATAGGGCGTCAGCAGCTCTATGCGCTCGCCCCAGGCGCTTTCGTTCTCGCCCATCGAAAGCCATACGTCGGTGTAGATGAAGTCCGCCTCCAGCACGCAGGCCTTCACGTCCTCGTCCACCCGGAAGCTGCCCCCGCTCGCCTCGGCCATCGTGCGGACATGGTCGCAGAACGCCTCGTCCGGCCAGAGCGATCGGGGCGAGGCGATGCGCATGTCCATGCCGACCTTGGCGGCACCGACCGCAAGCGACTTCGCCACGTTGTCCCGGCCCTCGCCGACGAAGGCGAGCGTCACGTCCGACAGATGCTTGTGGGTGAACTCGCGCATCGTCATGAAGTCGGCCAGGACCTGGGTGGGATGCGCTTCGTCGGTGAGCCCGTTATAGACCGGCACGCCGGCATGGGCGGCCAGCACATCCGCCTGATGCTGGCTGAAGCCCCTGTATTCGATGGCATCGTACATCCGCCCGAGCACGCGCGCCGTGTCCTTCATGGATTCCTTGTGGCCGATATGGCTGCCGGAAGGACCGATATAGGTGACGTGCGCGCCCTGATCGTAGGCGGCGACCTCGAAGCCTGAGCGGGTGCGGGTGGAATCCTTCTCGAAGATCAGGGCGATGTTCTTGCGGGAAAGATGCGGCACCTCCGTGCCGGCCTGCTTCGCCGCCTTGAGATCGGCGGCAAGGCGCAGCAGGTAGCGGATCTCCGCACCGGAGAAATCGTCCAGCGTCAGAACGTTGCGGCCATGCAGGTTGACGGGCATGTCCTTTCCTCCTGGATCAGACCGGATCGCGCGCGATCGGGCAGGTCATGCAATGGCCGCCGCCGCGGCCGCGGCTGAGCTCGGCACCCTCCACGGTGATGACCTCGATGCCGGCCCGGCGCAGCAGGGTGTTGGTATAGACGTTGCGATCATAGCCGATAACCACGCCCGGTTCGACGGCGACGACGTTGTTGCCGTCGTCCCATTGCTCGCGCTCCGACTCGTAACTGTCGCCGCCGGTGGAGACGATGCGCAGCGTCGAAAGCCCCATCGCCTCCTTCACCACCTCGACGAAGGGCCTTGTCTCCTCGACCACGTCGACGGCCGCCTCGCCCTCGCCCGGCCGCAGCGAGAAGGTGCGCAGCCGCTCCACTACCGGCGGGTACATGGTCGCGAGATCCCGGTCGCAGAAGGTGAAGACGGTGTCGAGATGCATGAAGGACCGGTCGCGCGGCATCAGGGCGGCGACGACATGGGTCGCCGCGCCGGCCGCAAACAGGCTGCGCGCCAGCCCGCCGACCGCCTGCGGCGTCGTGCGCTCGCCCATGCCGACCAGGACGACGCCGCCGCCGACCGGCATCACGTCACCGCCCTCCAGGCTGACGCCGGGACCGGGAGTGTCGGGCGAGACGAAGGGCAGGCCGGCGTCGCGGAAGCGCGGATGGAAGCGGTAGACGGCCTCCACATTCGCCGCCTCCGGCTTGCGCGCCGGCCAGAACATGGCGTTGACGGAGACCGAGCGATAGATCCAGCAGGAGCTGTCGCGCATGAAGAGCTGGTTCGGCAGCGGCGGCAGCACGAAGTCCTGCGGCAGCAGCGTCCGGCCGGTCAGCCCGGCCGGCTGGAAGGGCAGCTCGGCGCGGGCGATGCCGCCCACCAGCAGCAAGGCGAGCTGGTCGGCCGGCATCTCGTCCAGCCAGCCGCGCAGCTCGTCCACCATGTCGTAGCCGACGACAGAGGCGTCGACGCGCCGGTCGAGCAGCCAGTCGCGGCCCTCCGGCAGGGCCATGGTCTCGGCCAGCAGCTCGCCGAAGAGATGCACCGTGACGCCCCGCTCGCGCAGCGCATCGACGAAGACGTCGTGCTCCTGCCGGGCGCGCTTGACCCACAGCACGTCGTCGAACAAAAGCGCCTTGCAGTTGTCGGGCGTGAGGCGGCGGAGGCTGAGATCGGGCCGGTGCACGATCACCTCGCGCAGCCGGCCGACTTCGGAATGGGCGCCAAGAGCAGCCATGACGGTTCCTTTCGACGGACAGGTTCAAAGGGCGCTGACGGCGCCGGTCCACATCGCGTAGGCGGCGTAGAGGCCCACCGCGACCAGGGCGGCGGCGAGGACCGCCTCCACCGGGTGGAAGACGCGCTCGCCGTTCTCCCGCCGCGCCCAGACGAAGAAGACGATGCCGGGCGCATAGAGAATGGCACACATGAAGAGATAGGAGAGGCCGGCGGCATAGACGAGCCAGAGGCCGTAGACCGTCGCCAGGAGGCCGATCAGCATGGGGCCGTTGCGGCTCTCGCCGGCACCGTAGCTTTCGCCGGTGATCGCGAGCTTCGCCGCGTAGGCGCCGGAGAAGATGTAGGGCACCAGGATGGCGGCAGACGCGATGTAGAACAGCGCCTGGTAGGTGCTCTGCGCAAACAGCGTGATGACGAGGAAGCCCTGCACCAGGAGATTGGTGATGAGAAGCGAGGTGGAAGGCACGCCGCGCTCGTTCTCATGGCCGAAGAACCTCGGCATAGTGCCGTCGCGGCCGGCGACATGCGGAACCTCCGCCGCAAGCAGCGTCCAGCTCAGGAAGGCGCCGATGACCGAGACGACGAGCGCCAGGTTGATGAGCACGGCGCCCCAGGGGCCGACGACCGCCTCGAGCACGCCCGCCATGGACGGGTTCTTGAGCGCTGCGAGCTCGGGCTGGCTGAGGATGCCCACCGACAGCAGCGAGACCAGCGCATAGAGCGCGAGGCAGGTCAGGAAGCCGAGCACGGTGGCCGTGGCGATGTCCTTGCGCCGCTCGGCACGCGCCGAGAAGACGCTCGCGCCCTCGATGCCGATGAACACCCACAGGGTCACCAGCATGGTGCTCCTCACCTGGTTCATGATCGAGCCGAGGTCGGCATTGCCGAGGCCGGTGAAATCGGCGTTGAAGACGTCCACCTTGAAGGCGACGGCGACGATGCCGATGAACAGCACGATGGGCGCGATCTTGGCGACGGTGACGATCATGTTGACGATCGCCGCCTGGCGCACGCCGGCCATGATGAGGAAATGGATCACCCAGAGGAGGACGGACGCGCCGAGCACCGCCTGCCAGGTGTTCCCGTCGCCGAAGGCCGGGAAGAAGTAGGAGAGCGCGCTGAAGACGACCACCGCATAGGAGACGTTGCCGACCCAGGCGCTGATCCAGTAGCCCCATGCGCTGTTGAAGCCGATGAACGGCCCGAAGCCCGCCTTGGCATAGGCGTAGGGGCCGGCATCGAGCGCCGGCTTGCGGGTCGCCAGCGACTGGTAGACGAAGACCAGCGCCAGCATGCCGACCGCCGTGATGGCCCAGCCGATCATGATGGCGAGCGGCCCGGCCCCGGCCGCCATATTCTGCGGCAGGCTGAAGACGCCGGAGCCGACCATGGAGCCGATGACGAGCGCCGTCAGCGCGCCCAGCCGCAGCTTGGTCTCTCTTGTCGAAACGGATGTCGGGGATGCGGAAGGAACATCTGCGGCAGTCATGGCTAGTCTCCCGGAGTTCAGCAATTCGGTAAGAATGCGCCCGATCCGCGTGCATTGCTTTGACCAGCGTCAAATCCCCGGTGCGACAATCCGTGCATGATCGGCAGCCGTCTTCCCGCGAAGATCACCTGCGATGCGGGCCGGTCCGCAGGTCGACGGCAGGCCTCGGGACAGAAAGCCGCAGCCGTCCGAGGCGGCTGCCACAGGCGGAGGCGCCGCGTGCACGGCATGTTCCGGTGTTTAGTTTTCTCACCTTCCCGCGGCGCGGAGCGGCGCATTTCGCGGGAGGGAGGCAACGCTTCCGTATAAGAATCAAGATGCCTCTTCCGCCTCGTTCCTCCGGGTCGGTCAATATACTCACCACGGACCGTCCCACCGCTTGCCTGAGGCGGCCGGCGTGCATCACAGTGAGCCCAACGAATAAGGTGGGAACGAAGAGGAACAGCCTCGCCGGCAGCCGTGCTGCAGCAAGGCACGACACGTGCTTCCGCTTATCCGTGGATTGCCTGGCTTTCCGGAAGGATACCCTTCCGTAAGCATCTTCTTACACTCAATCTCCGGGGAGAGAGAACTATGCAACGGTGGATGCCCTTCTCGCGAACGAATTTCGATCCCTCGCGCCGCGAATTCAACAAAAAGCTCGCGGCCCTCGGCCTGGCCGCCGTCAGCATGCCGGTCCTCGGCAGGGCGGCCTTCGCCGCGCCGACCATGACGGCGATGACCTACACCAACTACCACGTCAAGGGTCTCTTCCCCGCCTATGCGGACAAGTACGGCGACATTCCCAAGGTCTCCTACATGTCCGACGACGAGGACGCGTTCCAGAAGCTGCGCGGCGGCTTTCCCGCCGACACCGCCCATCCCAACACGTCGTCGATCCGCCGCTGGCGCGACGCCGAGCTAATCCGTCCGATCGACACGGGCAAGCTGTCGCACTGGGCCGACATCTTCGACGAGGTCAAGGCGGTGAAGGGCATCACGGACGGGAGCGAGACCTTCGTCTGCCCCACCTGCTGGGGCAATGCCTCGATCATCTACCGCACCGACCTCGTCGACGAGGCCGACATCGCCGATCCGAGCTGGGCGCTGCTCGCCAATCCCAAGTACCAGGGCCGCGTCGCCGCGGGCACCATCCTGGAGGAGCTCGTGCTGCCGGCCGCATTGCGCGCCGGCGTGCCGCAATCGGAGATCTTCTCGATGACGGACGAGCAGATCGCCGCGACAAAGGAAGTGCTGCGCGCGCAGCACGGTAACCTGCGCTACTACTGGTCGAGCCTGACCGACATGGAGCAGGGCCTCGCCTCCGGCGAGCTGGTGGCCGCGGTCGGCTGGAACACTTCTGTCAACTCGCTCAAGAAGCAGGGCGTTCCGGTCGCCTATCTGCAGCCGAAGGAGGGGATTCTCACCTGGCTCGACGGCGTGGTCCGCACCACGCAGGGCAAGGCGAGCGACGACGAGGTCTACGACTTCATGAATGCCTGGATCGCACCGGAAGCCGGCAAGTACCTGATCGAGGAGATCGGCTACGGCCACACCAACCGCAAGTCATTCGAGATCGCCTCGGCGGAGAAGAAGCAGCAGCTCGGCCTCGAGGAGCCGACCAGCAACCTGTCCAAGGGTATCTTCTTCGAGGAGATAGACGGGCCGACGCGGGAGAAATATTCCACGATGGTGGAAGAGGTGAAGTCCGGCTTCTGAGGCTTCCGTGCTCCGGCATGGACCCGGCAAGCTCAATCACGAGAAACGGTATCGATGTCCGGCAACGAGAAGAACGACCGCCCGTCGTATCCCCTGAACTGGCTCTCGGCTGCAGAGCAGGTCGAGGGATACGGCCGGGGCCTGTTTTCGCCCTGCGAGGTGCTCGAAGCGAGCCTCGCGCGCATCGAGGACGTCAACCCGGTCCTGAATGCCTTCTGCCTCGTCGACGCGGAGGGCGCGCGCAAGGCGGCGGAAGCGTCGGCGGAGCGCTGGCGGGCGGGACGCCCGCTCGGCGGCCTCGACGGCGTGCCGGTGGCGATCAAGGACCTCACGCCGACGGCGGGCCTTAGAACCGCCTTCGGCTCCCGCCTGTTCAGGGATCACGTGCCGTCCGAGGACGCCGTCGTCGTCGAGCGGTTGAAGACTGCGGGCGCCGTCGTCGTCGGCAAGACGACCACGTCCGAATTCGCCAATGCGAGCGTCACCGACAGCCCGCTAACCGGCGTGACGAGAAACCCGTGGAACCCCGGCCGAACGAGCGGCGGGTCGTCCGGCGGCTCGGCGGTCGCCGTCGCCACCGGCTGCGTCGCGCTCGCGGAAGGGTCGGACATGGGCGGATCGGTCCGCATCCCGGCGAGCTTCTGCGGCGTCGTCGGCCTGAAGCCCGCATTGGGCCGCATCCCTTTCGGCATCCTGCCCAATCTCTACGATCCGCTCGCCCATCACGGCCCGATCGCCCGCACCACGGCGGACGCCTTCGCCTTCCTGTGCGCGACGAGCGGACCGGACGACCGCGACCCCCTCTCCCTGCCCGCCGACCCGGACCTCGCCCTGCCGATGGCCGGGGACCCCCGCGGGCTGCGCATCGGCTTCTCCCCGGACCTGGGCTTCCAGTCGGTCGAGGACGACGTCGCCGAGAACGCGCTGTCGACGGCGCGCGATCTCGAACGGCAAGGCGCGCTCCTGACGGAGGTCGACCTCGCGCTCACGCCCGAGCTCTACGACGCGGGCTACAAGATGTTCGCCGTCAACATCCACGAATGCTACGGCCGTTTCGAGCGCGACCATGCCGCGGAGCTCGACCCGACGCTGCTGCAGTTCTTCGATCTCGCCCGCAGCCTTTCCGCCGCCGAGCTTGCCCACACGCAGATCGTGCTGAGCGACGGCTGGCGGAAGATCGCCCGGATTTACGAGACCTGCGACGCGCTGCTGCTTCCGACCATGCCGCGCACCGCGACGCCGGTCGGCCGGACCGAGTTCGACTATTCCGGCACCGACGACAGGGGACGCGCCATCTTCTTCGACATGACGCTGCCGTTCAACCTGTTCGGCCGGCTGCCCGCCGTGAGCGTGCCCTCGGGCCTCGGGCGCGACGGCCTGCCGACCGGCCTGCAGATCGTCGCGGGCCGCCACCGGGAGCGGCTGGCGCTTTCGATCGCGACAACCGTCCATGACAGCGCGGCATGGACCGGGCGCCTCAGCCGCCTCGGTCCCTGGACGCTCCCGCCCGCAGGAGGCAAGCTTGACGACTAGGACCATCTTTGCGGCCAGCGGCTCGCGCCAGGGTCTTCTCCTGACGGCGCCCGCGGTTCTCGTCGTGTCGGGCATCGTCGCCTTCGCGTTTGCGAGCCTCGTCTGCTACAGCATCTGGACGCAGACCTATCTCGACATGGACCATACCCCGACCACCCTGAACTACCAGCGCTTCTTCCGGGAGCCGATGTTCCTGTTCCTGCTGGGCAAGTCGCTGCTGATCGCGCTCGGCGCCTCGGTGATCACGGTGCTCGCGGCCTATCCGGTCGCCTATTACGTGTCCTTCAAGGTCCAACGGCGCAAGCTGCTCTGGATCACCATCCTCACCCTGCCGTTCTGGATGAGCTATCTGCTCCGGGTCTTCTCCTGGAAGCTGATCCTCGGCTACAACGGCATTCTGAACACGGGCCTCGGCACGCTCGGCCTCATATCGGCCCCGGTCGAGGCGCTGCTCCACAACAGCTTCGCAGTGGTGCTGACGCTCACGCATTCCTGGGCGCCCTTCGCGGTCGTGCCGATCTTCCTGTCGATGGAGCGGATCGACCGCTCGCTGTTGCAGGCGGCGGCCGATCTCGGCGACACGCCGCTCCAGGCCTTCCGCCGGGTCGTCTGGCCGCTGACGCTGTCCGGCGTCTTCTCGGCCGGCATCCTGATCTTCATCCCGACGGTCGGAGACTACGTGACGCCGCAGCTCGTCGGCGGCACCAGCGGCATCATGATCGGCAACCTGATCTTCGCAATGTTCACCAAGCTCAACAACTGGCCGCTCGGCAGCGCCATCGCGCTGATGTCGCTTCTCGCCATCGGCCTGATCGTCTTTGCGGCGTCGCGGCTCCTCGGCGTCCACAAGGTGGAGGTGAAGTGATGCTCCGTTCGTCCGGCTCCCGCCTGCTCAAGCCCTATGCCTTCCTCTACATCGCCGCGCTCTATTTCCCGATCCTGCTCATCCCGCTGTTCTCGTTCAACGATTCCATCTACGTGGCGCTGCCCCTCAAGGGCTTCACCTGGAGCTGGTACGAGCAGCTCTTCCAGACCCCGGCGCTCCTGTCGGCGCTCTCCAACAGCGTCGCCGTCGGGATCGCGGCGAGCATTGTCGCGACCGCGCTCGGCCTGTTCTGCGCGCTCGGCGTGACGATCTACGATGCGCCCGGCAGGACCTTCGTGACGATGACGGTCGCCGCACCCGTGGCGATCCCCTTCATCATCCTCGGCATCTTCATGCTGCTGTTCTTCAACGGGCTCGGCATGCCGCTGTCGCTCGTCACCGTCTCCATCGCCCATGTCTTCCTGTGCATCCCCTTCGCCTTCCTGACGCTCGCCGCCCGGCTGCGCGGCTTCGACCGCAACCTGTTCCTGGCCGCGAGCGACCTCGGCGACAACTGGTGGATGACCTTCTTCCGGGTGACGCTGCCGATCTGCTGGCCGGCGATCGTCTCCAGCCTGCTCCTCTGCTTCACGATATCGCTGGACGAGTTCATCCTCGCCTTCTTCGTCTCCGGCACGGACGCGACCCTGCCGGTCTACATCTGGGGCGAGCTCCGCTTCCCCGACAGGCTTCCGGTCATCCTCGCCCTCGGCAGCTGCATGCTGACCTTCACGGTGCTGGTCATCCTCGCGACCGAAGCCCTCAAGGCCCGCTCCGCAACCAATCCCGCACAACAGGACGCGCAATGATGTCTGGCAACCACCATATCCGCATCGAGGGCGTGTCGAAGGCCTATGGCAGCTTCGTCGCCCTCAAGGGCATCGACCTCTCGATCGCGAAGGGGGAGTTCTTCTCCCTGCTCGGCCCCTCCGGCTGCGGCAAGACGAGCCTGCTCAAGATCCTCGGCGGCTTCGAGGCGCCGAGCGCGGGCGACGTCATCATCGCCGGCACGCGCGTCAACGACGTGCCGCCCTACCGGCGCAACACCAACATGGTGTTCCAGAGCTATGCCCTCTTTCCGCATCTCGACGTCTACGCAAACATCGGCTACGGCCTGAAGCGCCGGAAGGCGAGCGAGGCGGAGAAGCGCGCCACCATTGAGGGCCTCATCGACCTGATGCAGTTGAAGGGCCTCGAGAACCGCAACGTCGAGAAGCTCTCCGGCGGGCAGAAGCAGCGCGTGGCGCTCGCCCGGGCGCTGGCGCTGAAGCCGGAGGTGCTGCTGCTCGACGAGCCGCTCGGCGCGCTCGACAAGAAGCTGCGCGACGAGATGCAGAAGGAGCTGCGCGCCATCCAGCAGCGCGTCGGCATCACCTTCGTCTTCGTCACCCACGACCAGGAGGAGGCGATGGCGCTGTCGGACCGCGTGGCGGTCCTCTTCGACGGCAGGATCGCCCAGGTCGACACGCCGAGGAACCTCTACAACCGGCCGAAGAGCGTCGACGTCGCCCAGTTCATCGGCACGATCAACCTGTTCGACGGCGTCCTCCGATCGGCCACCGGCGGGCGGACGACCGTCGAGAGCCCGGACTTCGGCACGATCTCCGTCGCTGAGCCGGCTCCGTCCACCGCTTCCGGCAGGCTCCGGATGGCCGTCCGGCCCGAGCAGGTCGCCATCGAGGCCGCCGGCGCCGCCGCGGCCCCGGGCCGGATCGCGGGCGAAGGCACCGTGACGGCGCTCTCCTTCCGCGGCGACCGCAGCTATGTCGAGCTCGCCCTGAAGACCAGCGGCGCGCCGCTCAGCGTGGTCGTGCCGAATGTCTCCTCAAGCCAGGTGCGAAGCCTCGACGTCGGTACGACGGCCGGCTTCTCCTTCGCCGCCGAGGATCTCCTGCTTCTGGAATGAACCGCCCGGCGCGAGCCGGCGGCTTCCGGACTGCTGACAAAATCCGGAAATCTCTCCTCCATCGTGACCGGCCTTGACCCGATCCTCGGCTCAAGGCCGAGGGTGACGACAGGGCGGACGAAAGATTTGACGACAAGCAGAAACCGCCCGGCGCGAGCCGGGCGGTTTCTTCTGTGGGCTGCCTTTAAGGATTCAGCCGGCGGCGGCGAACTGTCCGGGGCTGAGACGCAGGGCCGCGGCGCGGCGATGGCCTTCCATCCCTTCCGTCGCGCTCTGGCGCGCCGCCGGCGGGGCGACGGCGGCGACGCCGCGCTCGTCGAGCCACTGGTGGGTGCAGATCTTGACGTAGGAGCCGACCCAGAGCCCGCCCGTATAGCGTCCGGCGGCCATCGTCGGCAGCGTGTGGTTGGTGCCGCAGCACTTGTCGGAATAGACGACGCTCGCAAGCTCGCCGATGAAGAGCGAGCCGTAGTTGCGCAGCTTCGTCGCCGTCTCCCTGGCGTCGCGGGTATGCACCTCGAGGTGCTCGGCGGCGATATGGTCGGAATAGGCGATCATCGCCGCCTCGTCCGCGCAGACCGTGATCTCGCCGTAGTCGCGCCAGGCGGCGCCGGCGACGTCGGCGGTCGGCAGGTCCTTGAGCTGCCTTTCCACCTCGGCTAGCGTCGCCTCGGCGAGCCTGCGGTCGGTGGTGATGAGGCCGACGCGGGTGCGCACGTCGTGCTCGGCCTGGGCGAGGAGGTCGGTGGCGATCATCGCCGCGTTGCCCGTCTCGTCGGCGACGACGAAGATCTCGCTCGGGCCGGCGAGCTGGTCGATGCCGACCTGGCCGAACACCTGGCGCTTGGCCTCGTTCACATAGGCGTTGCCGGGGCCGACGATCTTGTCGACGGCGGGGATCGTCTCCGTGCCGTTGGCCATCGCCGCGATCGCCTGGGCGCCGCCGACCCGGAAGATGCGGTCGGCGCCGGCGAGATGGCAGCCGGCGATCATGGCCGGGTGCGCGTTCGGCGGCAGGCAGGCGATGACCTGGTCGCAGCCGGCGACCTTGGCCGGGACGATCGTCATCACCGGGGCCGAGAGAATCGGATAGCGGCCGCCCGGCACATAGCAGCCGACGACCTCGATCGGGATCACCCGGTGGCCGAGATGTAGGCCCGGCAGGGCATCGATCTCCAGCGGCAGGATCGTGCCGAGCTGCGCCTCGGCGAAGGCGCGCACGCGCGCGATCGCGAATTCCGTGTCTTCCCGCGTCTGCGGATCGAGCTCGGCGACGGCCTTCCGCTTCTCCTCCTCCGTCACCTCGAAGCTGGAGACGTCTGCCTTGTCGAAGGCGACGGAATAGTCCCGCACGGCCGCGTCGCCGCGTTCGCGGACATTGGCGATGATGTCCTTGACGGTCTGCTCGATCGACGCGGTATCCGAAACCGCATCCCTTCTCGGCGATTTGATCTGGGTGAATTTGCCCTTGAGGGCAGCGAGCCGCGACGTCATAGAGGCCTCCTTGCATGTCGGGATTGGCGCCAGCATCCGCCAAGCGGCGCGCTCCGGCAATTGCCCGCCGACCGCATGTTTAGTATTTTCACCGCTTCGGAACGGACCGGCCGGGAGACCCCTCGCCTCCATCCTCAGGAAGGGACCATATGCCCAAGATCGGCAGCAAGCTTCGTGAACTCCGCCGTCGCCGCGATCTGGGCGTGCGGGAACTGGCGGCCCGCTCCGGAATCTCGCACTCCACCATATCGCTCATCGAACGGGACAGGATGAGCCCGTCGATCGATACGCTGGGCGCCGTGCTCGATGCGCTCGGAACCACGCTGCCCGGCTTCTTCTCCGACCTGCAGTCGAGCCTGCCCTACACGCCCTTCTATGCAGCGCCGGACCTCGTGGAGATCGGAAAGGTCGAGACGATCTCCTACCGCGTGATCGGCCTCAACCATCCGAACCGGCAATTGCTCATGCTGCACGAGAAATATGCGGTCGGCGCGGATTCGGGCGAGGAGTTCACGCATGCGGCGCAGGAGGCCGGCATGGTTCTTTCCGGCGCGGTGGAGGTGACCGTGGGAAGCCAGAAGCGCGTGCTGAAGGCCGGCGACGGCTATTATTTCGACAGCCGCCTGCCGCACCGCTTCCGCAACGTGCATGACGGTCAAAGCGAGATCCTGAGCGCGATCACGCCACCGACCTACTGACCTTCCATGCGCACCGACCGGTGGTGAGTATAGTCACCGGCCGGCGCGGTTCCCCGCATTATGCCGCCCGTCGTCCTCCGATCGCGCGATACTCGGCGGCGATGCAGGCCCCGGCTTCGCCGCGGCGGGACCGCCCGCGCAATCCGGCGGGACGCTAGCGCAACTGCCGCGCCACGGCTTCCTCGGACTGCGCGTGCAGCGCCCAGAAATCGCGCACCTGCCGCCCGGCCAGCCGGGCTTCCAGCACGGCAAGATGCGCATGCCAGCCGCCGCCGAAATTCGCCATCGGGCCGGGGCCGCTGATGCCGCTGTGGGTGAGCACCAGCCGCGTGCGCTCGCCCGCCTCGAACAGCTCGAACAGCGCCGTGCCTTCCCTGCCTTCGTCCCAGCTGATGGCGAAACGGCGCGGAGGGTCGTACTCGACGATCCGCTCGCGGCCGATCGCCCCCTTGTATTCGGCGTATTGCGCGGGATAGGGCACGTCATCCGCCGAGAGATCGTCGTGGTCGAAGACCAGCTCGATCTCTCCGCCGACGCGCGGATCGATGCGGCCGCCGGCGAACCATTGCCTGCGAAGGTCGGGCTCGGTGAGCCAGCGCCAGACGGTCTCGACGGGCGCGTCGAGCAGACGTTCCATCCGGATCGTATCCGGTGCGATGCGTTCGATGTCGATCATGGTCTTCTCCAATAGGCGCGTGAGGCCGTCGAGGATCATCGTCCAGCCGCTTCGGACCTGCGGCGCATGCCCGGCCCAGGCCGCCTCCATCTCATGCGTGAGCGTCAGGGTGCAGCCGGCGGGCGTCGCGGCGATGTCGATCGAGACGCGCGTCCGCTTGCCGTCGTCCGAGGGATCGGCCGAAAACAGGAACACGAGGCGGCGCGGGCGATCGATCACTTCGAAACGCAGCCGATGGCGCACCTCGCCTTCCGCGCGTCGCTCGACGATCAGGGCCTCGCCGCCGACGCGGGCATCGATCTCGACCCGCTTCATCTCGCCTGCCGGCGTCGCGAACAGGAAGCGGGATGCGTCGGCCGGATCGAGCCAGGCGTCGAAGATGCGATCGGCGGGAGCCGCGAAATCGCGCGTCAGTGTGAGGATCACCGGACCGCTCATGGGAGGTTGACCTGCCAGGAGATGCCGAAGCGATCGGATATCCAGCCGAACCTGCGGCTCCAGCCGTAACTGTCGAGCGGCATCAGCACCTGGCCGCCTTCGCCGAGGGCTGCGAACAGCCGCTCGGTCTCCGCCTCGTCGGCGCAGTCGAGGAAGAAGGAGAAGGACGGCGTGAAGTCGAAGCCATGCGTGATGAAGCTGTCATGCGCCATCACCGGCTGGCCGGCGATCTCTGCGTGGGCGCGCAACAGGGTGCCCTCCGGGCCGGGGCCGTCGGGGCCAAACCGCTCGAGCGAAACGATGCGGCTGCCGGGAACGGTCGCGACGTAGAAATCCAGCGCCGCCTCCGCCTTGCCGTGCTGGAACATGAGAAAAGGCGTGGCTCTGGCCATTTCGTCCTCCCTGATCAGGCGCGCATGTCGACGATCGGAACGAAGCCGCCGAAGATCATGCGCCTGGGGTCCATGATGTCGGCCTCGCCGGAATCGGGCCGGAGGCGCGGATCGGCGGCGAGCGTCTCGTTGCCCTTGTCGCGCGCCTCCTTCGACGGCCACTCGACCCACGAGAAGACGACCGTCTCGCCCTCCTTCAGCGCAACCGCGCGCCCGAGGTCGGTCACCTCGTCAGCAGGCACGTCGTCGCCCCAGTTCTCGACCACGCGCACCGCGCCGTGCTCGATGAAGATTTTCGCAACGCGGACCGCCATGGCGCGGAACCGCTCGCGGTTGGCGTTTGGAACGGCAAGGACGAAGCCATCGATATAGGACATGATTCTCTCCTAACTGCGGGACTTCTCGGCCTCGATCAGCGCTTCGAGTCTGTCGAGCCGGACCGTCCAGAACGTCTCCCACTGGCGCAGCCAGAGGTCGGCCCGGGCGAGCGGCTCGGGCCTCAGCCGGCAGAGCTGCATGCGGCCGACCTTGCGCCGCGCGATCAGCCCCGCCCCTTCGAGCACCTTCACATGCTTCGATGCACCGGCGAAGCTGATCGCGAAGGGCTGCGCCAGTTCGCCGATCGACTTTTCGCCGAGCGCGAGGCTTGCCAGCATGCCCCGGCGCGTCGGGTCCGCAAGCGCGTGGAAGGTCGTGTCGAGCTCTTGTTCAACCATGCGGTTGAGTATTGCATGATCGGCGGGATAGTCAACCGATCAGTTGAATTTTATCGCGATAGGGCAGGTACCGCTCCGGCGAACGGCTTCAGAAGATTGCACCTGCATGGTTGACATCTACCGTCATATTGCGTTGATATCAACCCAATAGAAGCGGCCGACCTGTGCCGGCGGGTCGACCCGCGATGCCGTGACGTCCGGCAAGAGAGGAAAAGACCATGAAGATCGTGACCAGCCTCAGCTTCCAGGGCCAGTGCCGGGAGGCGTTCGAGTTCTACGCCAGGGTCCTGGGCGGAAGGATCACCGCGGCCATGCCTTACGGCGACGCGCCTCCGGGCATGCCGATCACCGACGGGAAGTACAAGACCTGGCTGATGCACTGCTGGCTGGAGGTCGGCGACCAGGCCCTGATGGGCGCGGACATGGACGTCCAATGGGCGCCGAACATCGACAAGCCCAAGAACGGCTTCGACGTCACCCTGCACACCGGGGACAAGGCGGAGGGCTGGCGCTGGTTCGATCAACTGTCCGAAGGCGGCAAGGCGGTCATGCCGTTCGGCGAGACCTTCTGGTCGCCCGGTTTCGGCTCGCTGGTCGACAGGTTCGGCGTGCCGTGGATGATCAACGTCATACCGTCGGCCGGCTGGCAGCCGTCGCAGCCGCAGGGCTGATGCCACGAAAAATGTCGGCAGGAAATGAAGCCGATGTCGGTGCCGGCGGTGCCGGCACGTCCTTGGGGCATCGGCCGCGCCGGGAGGCGGGAGCGGTGCGGCAACATCCGGGAGATCGTCATGAACCATTCCTACCGCTGGGTGATCGTCGCGGCGGGCGGCCTGCTCGGCTGCGTCGCGGGCGGCGCCATGTTCTCGCTGCCGATCTTCCTCCGGCCGATGGCGGAGGACACGGGCTGGTCCGTCACCGGCATCTCGACGGCGATGACGATCGGCTTCCTCGCCATGGCGGCGGCCAGCATGGCGTGGGGCGGCCTCTCCGACCGGTTCGGGCCGCGCCCGGTGGTGCTCACGGGATCGGCCGTGCTGGCGGCAAGCCTCGCGCTTGCCAGCCGGGCGGGGTCGCTCGTCGAGTTCCAGCTGCTGTTCGGCCTTCTGGTTGGGGCTGCGACCGCCGCCGTCTTCGCCCCGATGATGGCGTGCGTGACCGGCTGGTTCGACACGCAGCGCGGCCTCGCCGTCTCGCTGGTCTCCGCCGGCATGGGCATGGCGCCGCTGACCATGGCGCCGCTCGCGGCGTGGCTGGTCACCGTCCACGACTGGCGCGCGGCCATGCTGATCGTCGCCGGCATCGCGGCGGCTCTGATGATCCCCGCGGCGCTGCTCGTGCGCCGGCCGCCCGCGCTGGAGGCCGGGCCGGACGCGATGATCGCCGACGAGCCGCAGCCGGACATGACCGTCCGGCAGGCTGTGCGCTCGCCGCAGTTCGTCATCCTGATGCTGGCGAACTTCTTCTGCTGCGCCACCCATTCCGGCCCGATCTTCCATACGGTGAGCTATGCCGTGACCTGCGGCATTCCGACGATGGCGGCCGTATCGATCTATAGCGTCGAGGGGCTTGCCGGCATGCTCGGCCGTATCGGCTTCGGCCTCGCGGGCGACCGGTTCGGCGCGCAGCGCGTTCTCGTCATCGGGCTGCTGGCGCAGGCCTTCGGCGTGCTTGCCTATATGTTCGTCTCCACGCTCGGTCCCTTCTATGCCGTCGCGGCTCTCGTCGGCTTCATCTATGCCGGCACGATGCCGCTCTATGCGGTGATCATCCGCGAGAACTTTCCGCTCAGGATAATGGGCACGATCATTGGCGGCACGGCGATGGCCGGCAGCCTCGGCATGTCGATCGGCCCGCTGCTGGGCGGCCTGATCTACGACCGTTTCGACTCCTACGCGCTGATGTACGTCGGGTCGTGGGGCATGGGGCTGGCGGCCGTGCTGATCCTGGCGACCTTCCGACCGTTTCCCGGAAGGCAGACACAACTGGCGGCGGCATAGGTAAAGCCTACCGATCAGCTTCAGCCAGCGGCGTGACGGGGAGGTCTCATCATCAGGGACATCGTCCCCATTCCCGTCGTCGGGGACGCAGGACTGCGCGCATTTTGTCCACTGGTTCAGGCGGACCTACCACGTGACGCCGGCGCGCTACCGCCGCTCGCACCGTGCCTTCGGCGTGCGTTGATGGGATGCGTGTTGGCCTGTGTTGTGTGGGGTTTGGTTTGGGCGTGCGTTTGCTTGCCGCCAGGAACGCCTTGAGCGAATGCGCCTTTAACGCAAAAACCCCTGCGGTTTGTTTCGCAGGGGTTTTTGTTTGATCTGGTTGCGGGGGCATGAGGACACAGAGACTTGTAACGTATCAGCTCCATACTGATTTGCGGCAATGGTTCCCACATTCACTATCAGCAGCCTGCAGAATGTACACTCTGGATACTGCTGTATAGGGGTTCACGGACTTCAGCTTACGCACGCTGGATGTCCGATTTGGGGCCGAAAGCAGGCTGGCCATATTGGGCGAGCAACCCGACAAAGCGCGCCCCTATTGAACTACCGTGGTGTCAGGCACATCGTAGATATGAACCGGCCCGGCTTTTCCGGAGACCGTTTGGTTTAAGTTATGCGGCCAATGCTGGCGCGTC
>NZ_JANFDG010000027.1 GCF_024609765.1 Shinella pollutisoli | reverse complement strand
CGGCGCCATCACCGGCATCGGCTGCGTGCTGCCGAAGGAGGTGATCCACATGTGCAACCTCGCGAAGGCCGCCGCCAAGGGCGACCCGGATGCGCGCGCCCGCGCGCTGGAGCTGGAGGCGGCGCTTGCCGTCCTCTCCTCCTTCGACGAAGGCCCGGACCTGGTGCTCTACTTCAAGCACATGATGGTGCTGAAGGGGGACAAGGAATACGCGCTGCACTTCAACGAGACGGACGTGCTCTCCGACAGCCAGCGCGGCTATGTCGAGGCACAGCTCAGGCTGTTCGACACCTGGTATGCCGAATGGAGCAAGCTGCCCGGTGCCGTCCAGGCCTGCAAGCCGTAAAATGCGCGGTCTCCTCGCGGATGGCCGCCGGCGCCGTTCCCGTGGATCTCCGGGCCGAGGGGCCGTCCCCGCGGCGGTCCTTCGCCGGCTCATGATCTCGCCATCCGCGGGAGGAAACCCCGCGGCCGCGCATGCCGTCCGCCGGCGGGCGAGCCCATGAGCGCTGATGGCGGCATCGTCGACGTGCTCGTCGTCGGCGGCGGCATCAACGGTTGCGCCGCCGCACGCCAGCTCGCGGCCGACGGCTACGGCGTGCTGCTCGTCGACCGGGGCGATTTCGGCGCTGCGGCGACGAGCCGCTCCGGCCGCGTCCTGCATTGCGGCCTGCAGCTTTTGGCGCCGCCCTCCTCGCTTCTCGACCACCTGAAGCATCCGCGGGAATTCCTGATGCGTCTCGGCATGGCGCGCACGACGGCGCGCGACTATGCCGAGCTCGTCGGAACGCTCGGGCCGCGCCTGCGCCCGATGGAGATCTCCGTGCCGATCCATCGCGGCGGCGACTATTCGGGATGGCATGTCGATCTCGGCGCCCGGCTCGTCGGATGGATGGCCGGCGATTACCGCGCGCTCGGCTACAGGCGGCATAGCCCGCAGCGGAGCGGCAATCCCTTCGTCACGAACCTCGCGGACCGCGACCGCATCGCGTCTGTCGTGTCCTTCGTGGACCGTCGTTTCGACTGGCCCGAACGCATCGCCATCGATGCCGCGCTGGACGCCGAACGGCTCGGGGCGTCGGTCCGGAACTTTACCGGCGTGGAGCGGCTGCGGCGTGCGGACGGCGTCTGGCACGCGGACCTCGCGGGGACGCTCGACGGCGCGCGAACGACCGCGCGAGCGCGCATCGTGCTCAACCTCGCCGGCGTCTTCGTCGACGACGTCGTCGGCCGCGCGGGTGCTTCCGCCGCGGCGAAGGTCGTTCCCGTCAAGGGCGTCTACATGCTCGTCCGGCTTCCCGCCGAATTCCGCGGGCGGGGCTTCGCCGGCGTCAACAGTGTCGGAGAGCCCCTGACATGCCTGCCCTGGGACGACCTCCACTACATCGGCCCGACGGAAACCCGGTTCTCCGGCGACCGCGGGGATGTCCGTCCCGACGACGGCGACATCCGCTTCCTCATCGATGAGTTCAACCGGCTGTTCCCGGCACTGGCGCTGCGGGAGGAGGATATCGTCATGGCATGGGCCGGCCTGCGCGCGATCACGGCGGCGCCCGGCCATCCCCGGGGCAGGCGACTGCCCTTCAACGTCCTGCACGATCTGGAGACGGAGGGGCTGCCCGGCATGCTCGCGTTGAGCTGGGGCATCATCGTCAACCATCGATCGACCGCGCGCGGCATCGCCGCCGCCGTCGGAAGGAAGATATCGCCCTCGGGCAGGCCGCGGCCCGGCCCCTGGCAGCCGCGGCGGTTTCCGCCGTCGGCATCGCCCCGCCTCCAGCCGGAACACCCCTGCACGGCCGCGGACGTGAGCTTCTGCGTCGAGCACGAGCATGCGCGCGATCTCGCCGGCGTCCTCTTCGCGCGCACGGGGCTCGCCTGGACGGGCGCGCTGACGCGAAGCACCGTCGCGGCCGCCGCGCAGATCATGGCGGCCCGCCTCGGCTGGAGCCCGGCGGAGACCCGGCGCCGGGTCGACGCCTTCGTCGGGCACATGCGCGACCATCACCGCTACCGCATGCCGGACTGATGCGGGCCTAGATGGCCGGCCGCGCGGCCCTTAACGGCGTGTCGAGCGCCACGGCCGCTTCGCAGATGGCGTCGGTGTCGATGCCGAAATGGGCGTAGAGGTCGGCGATCGTGCCGGTCTGGCCGAAATGCTCGACGCCGAGCGAGGCCGTCCGGTGGCCCTCGACCGAGCCCAGCCAGGCGAGCGTCGCCGGATGCCCGTCGATGACGGTGACCAGGCCGGCGGAGCGGGGAACGGTATAAAGCAGCGTCTCGACATGGCTGCGGGCGCCCGCATGGCCGTGGCGGCGGGCGCGCTGCGCCGCCGTCCAGCCGGCGTTCAGCCGATCGGCGGAGGTGACGGCGAGCACGGCGATGTCGCCATGGCCGTCGGCGAGCCGCCCGGCCGCCATCAGCACCTCCGGCGCGACGCAACCCTGATAGGCGAGCACGATGCGCGTGCGGGCCGAGGGCGCGCGCAGCCAGTAGGCGCCGTCGATCACGCCCTGCCGGAAGGCGGGGTCCTCGCGGCGCAGCGCGGTCTGCTCCAGCGGCCGCGTCGTCAGCCGCAGGTAGACCGAACCGCCGGTCGCGTCGCGCAGCCAGGTCCGCGTGTCGTGCGTGCCCGCGCCGTCGCGCTGCATGTAGTCGAAGGACCAGTCCATGATCACCGACAGCTCGTCGAGATAGGCGGGCTCGAAGCTCGCCAGCCCGTCCTGGCTGATGCCGATGAGCGGCGAGCCGATCGACTGGTGCGCGCCGCCCTCCGGCGCCAGCGTCACGCCGGAGGGCGTGCCGACGATCATGAAGCGCGCATCCTGGTAGCAGGCGTAGTTCAGGGCATCGAGGCCGCGCGCGACGAAGGGATCGTAGACCGTGCCGATCGGCAGCAGCCGCTCGCCGAACAGCGAATGCGACAGGCCGGCGGCGCCGAGCAGCAGGAACAGGTTCATCTCGGCGATGCCGAGCTCGATGTGCTGGCCGGCCGGCCCGAATTCCCACCGCTGCGCCGAGGGCACGCGCTCGTCGCGGAACGTGTCGGCCAGCCGTTCGCGCGCGAACAGGCCGCGCCGGTTGACCCAGGGGCCGAGATTGGTCGAGACGGTGACGTCCGGCGCCATGGTCACGATGCGCGCCGACAGGGCGTCGTCGCGCCGGGCGAGCGCATCGAGGATCTTGCCGAAGCCGGCCTGCGTCGACAGTTCCCGGTCGTCGAGGAAGACCGGGCCGGGGGACGGCAGGGCGGGGGAGGCGAAGCGCCGCCTGCCCCCGGCGAAGAACGGCACGGTCTCCAGGTAGGCCCGCACGGGCCCGGGCGCGGCCACCGCCCCGAATGTCTCCCATTCCGCGCCCGGCGCGACGCCCATCCGGGCCTGGAAGGCCTCCAGCTGCGCCCCGGTCATCAGGCCGGCATGGTTGTCCTTGTGGCCGGCGAGCGGCGTGCCCCAGCCCTTGATCGTATAGGCGAGGAAGACGGTCGGCCGGTCGTGGTCGATGCTCTCGAAGGTGCGGATCAGCGTCTCGAGGCAATGGCCGCCGAGATTGCTCATGAGGTCGGAGAGCTCTTCGTCGCTGCGGGCGGCAAGGAGATCGGCGACGCCGGGCTCGGCGCCGATCTCGTCGGTGAGGCGCTTGCGCCAGGCGGCACCGCCCTGGAAGGTGAGCGCGGAATAGAGCTGGTTCGGGCAGCCGTCGATCCAGCGGCCGAGCGCCGCCCCGCCCGGCTCGCGGAAGGCCGCCTCCTGGAGCGCGCCGTATTTCAGCACCTTCACGTCCCAGCCGAAGGCGGTGAAGATGCCCTCGATACGCTGCCACAGGCCTTCGCGCACGACGCCGTCGAGGCTCTGCCGGTTGTAGTCGATCACCCACCAGGTGTTCCTGAGGTCGTGCTTCCAGCCTTCCTGCAGGCATTCGTAGACGTTGCCCTCGTCGAGCTCGGCATCGCCGACCAGCGCGATCATGCGGCCCTCCGGCCGCGGCGCCGACCACGGCTTGGCGGCGATGTAGTCCTGCACGATGGCGGCGAAGGCGGTGATCGCCACGCCGAGGCCGACCGAGCCCGTCGAGAAATCGACGTCGTCGACGTCCTTGGTGCGGCTCGGATAGGACTGCGCCCCGCCGAAGCCGCGGAAATTCTCGAGCTTCTCCCGCGTCTGGTTGCCCGTCAGGTACTGGATGGCGTGGAAGACGGGCGAGGCGTGCGGCTTGACCGCGACGCGGTCCTCGGGCCGCAGCACGCGGAAATAGAGCGCCGTCATGATCGCGGCGAGCGAGGCGGACGAGGCCTGGTGCCCGCCGACCTTCACCTCGCCCTTCCCGCGCAGGTGATTGGCGTTGTGGATCATCCAGCAGGCATGCCACAGGACCTGCCGTTCCAGGTCCTTCAGGCAAGCCAGCGTCGCGGGCGTCAAGGCCGGCCTCGTCATCGTGTCCTACTCCCTCTGCCACGAACCGGAGAATGCTACACCCGAATCCGGGAAAGAAGTGATCCCAGTTGACCGTGGAACGGGATCTTGCGAATGATCTTGCCGGAAAGAAGCCCGTTCCAGGTAGATCATGCCCAGATCGAAAGCCGTCCTCGATTCCGCCTCCGTCCGCATCCTCGACCTCCTGCAGCAGGACGCGGGGATGAGCGTTTCCGATCTCGCGGAGGCGGTCGGCCTGTCGGCCTCGCCCTGCTGGCGGCGCGTCAACGATCTCAGGGAAAGCGGCGTCATCAAGGGATCGGTGGCGCTGGTCGACGCGCAGGCGCTGGGGCTTGCGGTCAACGTCTTCGTCCAGGTCTCGCTGAAGCAGCAGGACCGCGAATCCCTCGACGTCTTCAACGCCGCGATCCGCACCAAGCCGGAGATCGTCGAGTGCTACCTGATGACCGGCGAGGCGGACTACATGCTCCGCGTCGTGGTCGAGGACCTGATGAAGTTCCAGGCGCTGGTCGTCGATTTCCTGACCCGGATTCCCGGCGTCGCCAACATCCGCTCCAGCTTCGCGCTCGATCAGATCAAGTACACGACCGCACTGCCGACCGGGCACCTCAGGAGCGCGGACCGCGGCTAGGTCCCGATGCGGCGACGATCACGATCGGGGAACCTATGGCGGTTTCGGCGGTTGGCCTTGCATGTCGACCGATGGAGGTTTCCATGACATCGCTGAAACACGAGAAGACGCAGAAACCCACCGACAAG
Source organism: Shinella pollutisoli (assembly GCF_024609765.1). Classification (GTDB taxonomy): domain Bacteria; phylum Pseudomonadota; class Alphaproteobacteria; order Rhizobiales; family Rhizobiaceae; genus Shinella; species Shinella pollutisoli. The sequence continues at coordinate 76,292 of NZ_JANFDG010000027.1, read as the reverse complement.
GACCTGAAGGAGAATCCCGGGATCGGCCAGTCGGCGGGGCTGCATTCGGCCGAGGACGCGGAACGCCTGGAAGGCGACAACACGTTCGAGGGCGACACGGACAACAACACCAACCGCTGGGGCGGCGTCGACCCGCGCGACCGCCAGCGCGCCAATCGATAGGAGGCGCGTCATGGTCGGACGGAAAACCCACGAGCAGCAGCAGCGGATCATCAACCGGCAGGAGGTGACGAAGGGCGGCGGCAGCCGGTTCCCGGCCGAGGAGGACCTCAAGGCCTCCAAGGGCCTGCGGGACGCCAAGGCGGACGGCGGCGGGCTGAAGGCCCCGGCGAAGGATCTCGCCGACCCCGACGACCGGAACATCCTGCGCGGCCGCAACCAGGAAAGCCGACAGTAGGGAAGGAGACCAGCCGATGGCCGACTATCTGTGGCTGTTCGTCGTCGCCGGCGGGGCGATCCTGCTCGGGCTGGCGATCGCCTTCGGCACCGCGCGCCAGCGGCGCCTCCACCCGGCGGAAAAGCGCATGCAGGACGAGAAGGTGGACAGGCTCTACGGCAAGAAATGAGGGCCGCGCCCGCCGGCCGGCTCAGAGCCCGAACGGGAAGGTCTCGGGGACGCGCCCGCTCTCCGCCCGCGTCGGAAGAGGCGTCACCGCGCGGGTCTCGTCGAACCAGACATAGGCGTCGAACTGCCGCGAGAGCGCGGCATTGGCGTAGTGGCTGAGGAGCTCGCTGTCCGGCCGGTAGATCACGCCGATGAAGCGCTCCAGCCGTTCCGCGGCGAGGGCCTCGGCGAGACCGGGCTGCCGGGCGAAATCCAGCAGGAACCGTCTTCCGCCCGAAAGGTAGCAGCAGCGTTCGACGCTGTCGTCATGCGACGGCCGGACGGTCTTCACCTCCATCTCGCCGTCCCAGTCCGTCGCCGCGGCCACGGTTCCCCTGTCGGTGCCGAAGCCGATCAGGGCGGCCTCGTCGCCGAACCTCTCGCGGCAGAGCTGGCCGATGTTGAGCTCGCCGCGCACCTTGCCCATGTCGGTGTGCCGGGCGTCGCCGATATGCGAGTTGTGGGCCCAGACGACCGCCCTGGCCTGCGGTCCCGCCCGTTCCAGAAGCTGCTCGAGCGTCTCGAACATGTGCCGGTCGCGCAGGTTCCAGGTGCGGGCGCCGCCGTAATACATCACGCGATAGTATTTTTCGGCCGCTGCGACGAGGCGGGCGTTCTGCGCGGCGTCGAAGAGCGCGTCGCCGTCGGCTTCCGCCCGGTCGAGCGAGCGCTGCAGAAGCTCGCGGCACTGGGCGACCACCGCCTCCTCGCAGGTCCGGTAGCCGGCCGTCAGCACCGCCCTGCCGTAGGTGCCGGGCTCGTTCTGCCACGGCGTCAGGCAGCCGTATCGCTCGCGCGCGACGGCGGCGGCCTGCGGGTCGGCGGCGTCGAGATAGGAGAGCACCGCGGCGATCGAGCCGCGCATGTTGTAGATGTCGAGCCCGTGGAAGCCGGCCTTCCTCGAGCCCTTCATGCGCGCATTGTGGTCGCGCAGCCAGGTGACGAAGGCGTCGACGTCGGTGTTGCGCCACATCCAGGTCGGGAAGCGGCGGAAGGGCGCCTCGCCGCCCGTGTCCGGCCGGCCCCGCACGAACCGGTCGATCGCCGCGGCATCGGGCCAGTCCGCCTCGACGGCGACGATGGTGAAGCCGTGCCGCTCGATCAGCCGCCGCGTGATCGCCGCCCGCGCACGGTAGAATTCCGACGTGCCGTGGCTCGCCTCGCCGAGCAGGACGACGCGGCGGCCGGCGAACCGCTCGAACGCGTCGGCGAAGGCGGGGTCGTCGGGGTCCGGCAGGGTCTCCGCCGCCTCCGCGATCGTCTCGGGCAGGCTCCTGCGGGCGTGGGCGCCCGCCTGCGGGCGATCCTCGCTCCATCCTTCCGCGCCGATCAGCGGCACGAACAGCACGCCGCCGAGGTCCTCCTCCTCGTAGCGGTTGGCCGCAAGCCGGGTGATGCGGACGAGCCGCTGCGAGCGCGCCTGCCGGCCGACCGGGATGATGAGCCGGCCGCCGATCTCCAGCTGCTCCTTGAGCGTCATGGGGGCGGCAGGCCCTCCGGCCGAGACGATGATGGCGTCGAACGGCGCCTTCTCCGGCCATCCCCGCGTGCCGTCGCCCGTGCGTATCTCGACGTTGCGCCGCCCGAGCGCGTCGAGCCGTTCCGCGGCCGTCTCGGCGAGGACCGCGTGCCGCTCGATCGCCGAGACCCGGCGCGCGAGATGGCTCAGCACGGCGGCCGCATAGCCGGAGCCGGCGCCGACCTCCAGCACGTTGTCGGTCGGCTCGATCTCGGCCGCCTCGGCCATGCGGGCGACGATATAGGGCTGCGAGATGGTCTGGCCCTCGGCGATCGGCAGCGGGGAATCCTCGTAGGCGAACTCCTCGAAGCCCGGCTCGACGAAGGCCTCGCGCGGCACCTGCCGCATCGCCTCGAGCACGCGTTCGTCCGCGACGCCGCGTCGGGCGAGGTGGCGTTCGACCATGCGGTGGCGGGCGTCTTCGTAGTCGAGCATCGGGGCCTCCGGGCCGGAAGGGACGGCCCCGCGGGCGGGGCCGCCGCTCTCAGTGGCGGAAGGAGGCGGACGAGGCGACGCCCGCGGTGGAGCCGCCGCCGGACCGCGCGGTCTCCGTGCCGGCGTCGCCGGACGCCGGCTGTGCCGCGACCCGCAGGTTGTTCTGGACGTGCTTGACGCCCGAGACGCTCTCGGCGATGTCCTCGGCCCGCCGCTTGGCGAAGCGCTCCGTCACGGTGCCGTTCAGCGTGACCTCGCCGCCGCCGACGGTGACCTCGATGCCGGACGCGTCGACATAGCCGTCGTCTGCGAGCCGGTCGTTGACGTCCTCGGCGATGCGCTCGTCGGAGCGCGTGTAGTTCTTCGGGCCGCGGCCGCGATGGCGGGCGTCCATCTCGCGGCGGCGCGTGGCGCCGTCGTCGCCGAACCAGGAGGCGACCTCGTCGCTGGCGCGGTCGAGGAAGCCGCGATCCTCGTCCCAGCCGCGCCGCCCGCCCTCATCGGCGGTGCGATAGCGCCAGCGGTCGTCCGACTGGCGGCGCGGGTAGCCGTAGGTGTCGCGTTCGCCGCCGGGGCCTGCGCGGTCGGATCCCCAGGAGGCGTCGCGCCCGGCGAAGGGGCGCATCGTCCCGCCGTAGCGGCGGTCCTCCCGTCCGTAGCCGCCGCCCCCGGAATGGCGCCGGTCCTCGCGCTCGCCGCGATAGGGATCGTCCATCATCCGCCGGCGCTCCGCGTCCTCGTCGCCGAACCAGGACCGCGCCTCGTCTTCCGCGCGGTCGGACCAGTCGCGGCCGGCGCCGGACCGGCGCTCGTCGCCGCGGTCCTCGTAGCGGCGGTGGCCTTCACGATTTTCCCATTCCCTTGGCATGGCTGTTTCCTCCCGGAAGACGTGTTGAACGGCAGGCCGCACGGGCCCGTGGCCTTCCAACCGCGCGAAGGGGCCATTGTTCCACGTTTGCGGAAAAGGGCGGCCTGCCGCCCTGCCTCAGTCGAACTCCCGGAGGAAGTCCGAGACCGTCTTCAGGCAGAGGTCCTTCTCCTCGACATGCGGCATGTGGCTCGATTCCTCGAAGACCACCCAGCGGCAGCCGGGGACGTTCTCGACATAGGGTCGCACGACGAGCGGCGTCGCCTCGTCATGGCGGCCAGAGATGAGAAGCGTGGGCGCGGCGATCGCGCCGAGGCGATCCTCGATCGTCCAGTCCATCATCGTGCCGATGACGTGGAACTCGGTGGGGCCGTTCATGTGGCGGTAGACGGTGTTGTCCTCGTCCATGATCGCGAAGGTGCGCGCCACCTCGGGAGGCCAGGGCACGACCCGGCAGACGTGGCGGTCGTAGAAGACGCGCGAGGCGGCGACGTAGTCCGGGTCGGTCAGGGTCCCCGCCTGCTCGTGTTTCAGCAGCGTCGCCTGGACGTCGGCCGGCAGGTCCGCGCGCAGCCGGTTGGCCTCGGCCACCCAGGTCTTCATGCTGGCGGGCGAATTGGCGATCACCAGCGCCTTGAGGCCGGCGGGCCGCCGCACGGCGTGCTCGGCGCCGAGCATCCCGCCCCAGGACTGGCCGAGGAGGGCGTGGCGCTCCCTGATGCCGAGATGCGACAGCAGGGCGTCGAGCTCCTCCAGGAACAGGTCGACGGTCCAGAAGTCCGCGCCCTTTTCCGGCAGGCGCGTGGAGTTGCCGTTGCCGAGCTGGTCGTAGTGGATGACGGCGCGGCCGTCGAGGGCCGCGATCTCCTTGAACGAATCGACATAGTCGTGCGTGCAGCCCGGTCCGCCATGGGCGACGACGAGCGGCAGGCGCCCCGAGGAGAGCGGGCCGGTGATGCGGTACCAGGTGCGGTGGCCGCGGAACGGCAGATAGCCCTCGCGGGACGGGATGTCGGCCACGTTCGATCTCCTTGCGTCGCGTGCGGAAAGGAAACCATAGCGGCGCCCGGAAGGGCGCGGCAGCTATCATAACTTATAGGGCGTGCCCTCCAGCAGGCGGCACTGCGTGGCGCGCACGACGGCCTGCGTGCGGTTCTTCGCCCCGAGCTTGCGGGCGGCGGAGTTCAGATGCATGACCACGGTCGGCACCGACCGGTCGATGATGCGGGAGATCTCCTTGGCCGAGAGCCCGTAGGAGGAATAGGCGAGGCATTCGCGCTCCCGCTCGGTCAGCCGCACCCGGGCATTGAACACCGTGTCGTCGAAGAGCTCGTAGGCCGCCTCGTGGAAGACCTGGGCGAGCAGGCCGAAATCGGCGAGCACCTGCATCGCGTCGCGCCTGAACTCCCGCCGCGCGCCGTAGCGCACGCCCGTCACCGTCGCATAGTCGCCGCGCGGCATGTGCACCGGCACCGTGACGCCGGCCAGCATGTCGTGCTCGCGCAGGAAGTCGCTGACGGGCTTGGTCTCGTCGGTCATGAAGCGGCTGATGCGGGTCTCCACGTCCGGGTCGTAGTTCCAGAAGAAGGGGACGGACGTCTGCATGGCGAGGCGCTGCACGGGGTCGATACGGAAATATTCCCGGTTGCACCAGTAGTCGTGCATGTCGCCGGCGACGTTGCGCAGCTTCAGGAGCGACGGGATCTCGACCCGTCCGCCGACGTCGCAGGGGGTGGGCGTGTAGTCGTAGATCAGCGCTTCGAAGCCCATGAGGCGCATCGCGCGGAAGGCCTCGTCGATCCGGTCGTCGAGCGTCTTGCGGGCCGAGAAGCGTTCCGCGATGGCACCGATTTCCTCAAGCATCCCTCACTCCGGCACGGCGATGGCACGCATACCCTATCACTTCTTATAGCTGGCGCCCATGGTGCGATGCGGTAAAATTAGCCATGCTCAAAAAATGGTCAAGTCGATTCAGGAGGATGGCCCGGCATGTGGCGTGAGATCGTTGCCGACGAGCGGGTCGAGGTGGAGGTCGACGGCTTCACGGTCGTGGCCTACCTGTTCGGCACGGGCGACGAGACGGTCTTCTGTCTGAACGGCGGCCCGGGCCTGCCCTCCGACTACCTGCGCGACGCCCATTCCTGCCTGGTCGACCACGGCTACCGCGTCGTCGCCTTCGACCAGCTCGGCACCGGCGCTTCCGACCGCCCGGAGGATGCCGGCCTCTGGACGATCGGCCGCTACGTCGAGGAGACGGAGACGGTCCGCCGCAGGCTTGGCCTCGGCAGGGTCCATCTCCTCGGCCATTCCTGGGGCGGGTGGCTCGCCATCGACTATGCGCTCAAGTATCGCGAGAACCTGAAGACGCTGATCCTCGAGGACACCGTCGCGGACATGCCGCATCTGGTGTCCGAACTGGAGCGGCTGCGCGCAGCGCTCGGCTCGGAGACGGTCGCCATGATGCAGAAGCACGAGGCGGCGGGCACGATCGACCATCCGGAATATCTGGCGGCGATCACCATCCTGAACTATCGTCACGTCTGCCGCCTGCCGGAATGGCCGGCGCCGGTGCGCCGGTCGCTCGACGACTGGAACATGGGACCCTATGTGACGATGCAGGGACCGAACGAGTTCCTCTATACCGGCAACCTGAAGGACTGGAACCGCATTCCGGACCTGCCGGGCCTCGATGTGCCGGTCCTCATCACCGTGGGCGAGCACGACGAGCTGACGCCGGCCTGCGCCATGCGGATGAAGAATGCGCTGCCGAATGCCGAATTGCGCGTCTTCCGCAATTCCAGCCATATGCCGTTCTATGAGAATCCGCAGGACTATTACGCGGCGCTCACGGATTTCCTCGCCAGGCACAGGTCGTCGTGATGGCCGAGGGCCGACATCCCGCATCGCAAGACAGGGGCGAACACCGGACAGATGCATCGATATAAGTTCGTTCTCTATCGGCCGCTGCAGCTGTTGCCCGTCCTGTTCGGCATCAGCGTCATCACCTTCGTGCTGGTGCGCCTCATTCCCGGCGATCCCGCGCGCGTGCTGCTCGGCACCAGGGCGACCCCGACGGCGATCGCGCGCATCCGCGAGCAGTACGGCCTCGACGAGCCGATCTGGCTGCAATATTTCTATTTCATCGAGAATCTCGGGCGCGGCGAGATGGGCAAGTCGATCCTCTACAAGATCGACGTCTTGAAGCTGATCGCCACCCGCATCGAGCCGACGCTGATGCTGGTGCTGACGAGCGTCGTCCTCTCCATCCTGATCGCGCTGCCGATGTCGGCCATCGCCGCCCGCTGCCAGGGCCGGCTGCCCGATCACGCGGTGCGCATCGTCTCCACCATGGGCATCGGCTTCCCGCCCTTCTGGCTGGCGCTGATGCTGATCATCTTCTTCAGCGTGCAGCTCGACCTCTTCCCCGTCTCCGGCTACGGCGAGACGATCCCGGAGAAGCTCTGGCACCTGGCGCTGCCGAGCCTCACCATCGCGCTCTCGCTTTCCGCCGTCATCACCCGCAGCCTCCGGGCGGCGATGATCCATTCGCTGCGCTCGGACGTGGCGACGGCGGCACGCGCACGCGGCATGCCGGAGGGCATCGTCTTCTGGCGCCACGTGCTGCCGAATTCGCTCGTGCCGACGATCAACCTGCTCGCCGTCAACATCGGCTGGCTCATCGGCGGCAGCGTCGTCGTCGAAAGCGTCTTCGCGCTGCCGGGCATGGGGCAATTGCTGGTGCGGGCGATCTTCTCGCGCGACTATATGGTCGTCCAGGGCGTCGCCATGGTCTTCGCCTGCGCGACGGTGCTGGTGAACTTCCTCGCCGACATCATAACGGTGACGGTCGACCCGAGGGTGAAGCTGTGAGCGCCCCCGCCGTCCGCCTTCCCGTCTCGCGCGGGCTCAGCCGCTGGCTGGGGGAGCATCTGTCGCTCCTCGCCGGCGCCGGCATCCTCGCCTTCTTCATCCTGCTGGCACTCGCCGCCCCCCTCGTCGCGCCCTACGATCCGGTGGCCCAGATGGCCGACGTGCGCCTGCAGCCGCCCTCGCTCGCCCATCCCTTCGGCACGGACAATTTCGGCCGGGACGTCCTGTCGCGGGTGATCTGGGGCACCCGCATCGACCTGCAGATCGCCTTCATCGGCGTCGCCTTCCCGTTCGTCATCGGCACGCTGCTCGGCACCGTCGCCGGCTTCTTCGGCGGCATCGTCGACACCGTCTTCATGCGCGTCATCGACATCATCCTCGCCTTCCCCTTCCTGGTGCTGATGCTGTCGATCATCGCCATCCTCGGGCCGGGGCTCGCGAGCTTCTACATCGCCATGGCGCTGGTCGGCTGGGTCTCCTACGCGCGGCTGGTGCGCGCGCAGATCCTCGTGCTGAAGAACAGCGACTATGCGGTCGCCGCCGTCAGCCTCGGCTTCAGCCGGGCCCGCATCATGTTCCGCCACCTGCTGCCGAACGCGATTGCCGGCTCGCTGGTCTTCGTCATGTCGGATGCCGTGCTGGTGCTGCTCAACGGCGCCGCCATCAGCTATCTCGGCCTCGGCGTGCAGCCGCCGACCGCCGAATGGGGGATCATGGTCGCCGAGGGCCAGCCCTTCGTCACCACCGCCTGGTGGATCACGCTCTTCCCCGGCCTTTCCATCGTCTTCCTCGCCTTCGCCTTCAGCCTGCTCGGCGACGCGCTCGGCGACCTGCTCGGAGTGCACGAATGACGGCGCTCCTGTCGATCCGCGACCTGGTGGTGAACTTCCACGGCGGGCCCGAGCCGCGCACCCTGATCGACCGCGTCTCGGTCGACCTTGCGAAAGGCGAGATCCTCGGCCTCGTCGGCGAGAGCGGTTCGGGCAAGAGCCTGCTCTGCCGCGCCGTCATGGGCCTCCTGCCGTCGCGGCGCCTGTCGGTCGACGGCGGGTCGGTGATGCTGGAGGGCCGCGACCTCGTCCGGGCGAGCACCGCCGACATGCTTTCCGTGCGCGGGCGCGAGATCGGCATGATCTTCCAGAACCCGACCAGCCATCTCGACCCGGTGATGAAGATCGGCGACCAGATCGCCGAGGGCATCCGCTTCCACGAGGGCGCGGGCGGGCGGGAGGCGCGCGAGGCGGCGGTCGAGATGCTGGCCAAGGTCGGCTTCCCCGATCCGTCGCGGCAATACGACAGCTATCCGCACGAGTTCTCCGGCGGCATGCGCCAGCGGGCGATGATCGCCGCCGCACTCTCCTGCCGCCCGAAGATCCTGATCGCCGACGAGCCGACGACGGCGCTCGACGTGACGATCCAGGCGCAGATCCTCGAGCTGCTGCTCGACCTGCGCGAAAGCCTCGGGCTCTCGGTGATCCTGATCACCCACGACCTCGGCATCGTCGCCCAGACCTGCGACCGCATCGCCGTCATGCGCGGCGGGCGGCTGGTGGAGCAGGGGCCGAAGCGCGAGGTGCTCGCCGCGCCGAGGCACGACTACACCCGCATGCTGATCGGCAGCCACCCGTCGCTGCCGGCCGCCGGGGAGGCGAAGCCGGCGGCCGCCCACAGGCAGGCGCGTCCGCTGCTGGAGGTCGACGACCTGCATGTGCGCTTCGACGTCGGCGGCTCGTTCCTCCGCTTCGGCGGCAGGAAGCAGGTCAGCGCCGTCAAGGGCGTGAGCTTCCAGGTGATGGAGGGCGACACGATCGGCATCGTCGGCGAATCGGGCAGCGGCAAGAGCACGCTCGCCCGCGCCATCCTCGGCCTGACGCCGCTCTCCTCCGGCCACGTCACCTTCGACGGCGTCGACCTCGCGCAACAGCCGGGCAGGGCGCTCGCAAAACTCCGGCGCGAGACGGCGATGGTGTTCCAGGACCCGCTCAACGCGCTGAACCCGCGCTTCACGGTGGCCGAGACGCTCGGCGAGGTGCTGAAGGTCAACGGCATGCCCTCCGCCGACATCCCCGGCCGCATCGACGAGCTCCTGGACCTCGTCCATCTCGGCCGCGAATTCGCCGGCCGCAAGCCGCGCAGCCTGAGCGGCGGCCAGTGCCAGCGCGTCGGCATCGCCCGCGCGCTCGCCGTCAACCCGCGCCTCATCATCGCCGACGAATGCGTGGCGGCCCTCGACGTGACGATCCAGAAGCAGATCGTCGACCTCTTCGCCGAGCTGAAGGCGCGCATGAACCTGACGCTGCTGTTCATCGCCCACGACCTCGCCATCGTGCGCAATCTCTGCGAGCGCGTGCTGGTGATGTACCACGGCGAGGTCGTCGAGGACGGGCCCTCGGCGGAGATCTTCGCGCGTCCGCAGAGACCCTATACCGCCGCGCTCATCGGCGCGGTGCCCGACATCGATCCGGACAAGAAACTTCTGGCGCCCAGGAGCGATACGGCGCCCGCTGCTGCCTGAACCATCGCAAGCCAACAAAAGGGGAATGTGAGATGTTGAAGAAATGGATGAAAGTCGGTCTGGTCGCGGCCATGACCTCGCTTACCGCCGGCGCGGGTATCGCCGAGGCTGCCGGCGTGCTGACCATCGGCCGGCGCGAGGACTCCTCGACCTTCGACCCGATCAAGACGGCGCAGAACATCGACTTCTGGGTCTTCTCGAACGTCTACGACGTGCTGGTGCGCGTCGACAAGACCGGCACCAGGCTGGAGCCGGGCCTCGCCGAGAGCTGGACGATTTCCGACGACGCGCTGACCTACACGTTCACGATGCGTGATGCGAAGTTCTCCGACGGCAGCCCGGTCACCGCGGAAGACGCCGCCTTCAGCCTGCTGCGCATCCGCGACAACGAGGGCTCGCTCTGGAGCGATTCCTACAGCGTGATCGAAACGGCCGAGGCGGCCGATCCGAAGACGCTGGTGATCAAGCTCAAGGGCGCCTCGGCGCCGTTCCTCTCCACGCTCGCCATGCCCGGCGCCTCGATCATCTCGAAGGCCGGCATGGAATCGCTCGGCGAGGAGGCCTATGCCGAAACCCCGGTGGCCTCGGGCGCCTTCACCGTCAAGGAGTGGCGCCGCGGCGACCGCGTCATCCTGGAGAAGAACCCGAACTTCTGGGAAGCCGACCGCGTCTCGCTCGACGGCGTGGAGTGGATCTCGGTTCCCGACGACAACACCCGCATGCTGAACGTGCAGGCCGGCCAGCTCGACGCGGCGATCTTCGTGCCCTTCTCGCGCGTCGCCGAATTGCAGAAGGACGAGAACCTGACGGTCCATCTCGACACCTCGACGCGTGAGGACCACCTGCTGATCAACCACGAGCACCCGGAGCTCTCCAAGAAGGAGGTGCGCGAGGCGCTCGACTATGCCATCGACAAGAAGGCGATCGTCGACACCGTCACCTTCGGCTACGGCGAGGTCGCCTATTCGTTCGTGCCGAAGGGCGCGCTCTACCACTATGCCGACAACCTGCAGCGCCCCTACGACCCGGAAAAGGCCAAGGAGCTGCTGGCGGCGGCCGGCGCGAGCGGCCTGACGCTCAACTACCTGGTTAACGCCGGCAACGAGGTCGACGAGCAGATCGCCGTCCTCCTGCAGCAGCAGCTCGAAAAGGCCGGCATCACCGTGAACCTGCAGAAGATGGACCCGAGCCAGACCTGGGACATGCTGATCGCCGGCGACTACGACCTGTCGGTCATGTACTGGACGAACGACATCCTCGACCCCGACCAGAAGACGACCTTCGTCGTCGGCCACGACACCAACATGAACTACATGACCCGCTACAAGAACGACAAGGTCAAGGACCTGGTGGCGGCGGCGCGGCTGGAGATGGACCCGGCCAAGCGCGAGGCGATGTATGTCGAGATCCAGAAGACGGCGAAGGACGACGTCCACTGGATCGACCTCTACTACAGCCCCTTCATCAACGTGACGCGCAAGAACATCGAGAACTTCACCCAGAACCCGCTCGGTCGCTTCTTCCTGGAGGACACCGTCAAGAACTGACGGGTTGAAGACGGCAGGACGCCCGTCCGGCCATGCCGGGCGGGCGTCCTGCGTTCAGGCTCCCATCCGCACGTAGCCGACGTTGCGGGCGAGCCAGCAGCCGAGCGTCAGCCCGCCGACCGAGCCGTCGCCGTTGCGCGCGATGCGGACCGTCCAGTCTCCGGGCGCGGGCGCATCCATCGAGCGCCGGCACGGCAGGACCCAGAGGTCGTCGGCCACCGGATAGAGCGGCGCCATCTCGCCCTTGCCGAGGAAGCCCTCGAAATGGCCGTAGAGGGCGCCGCCCGTGTCGACGACCCGGAAGGCGGCGTCGAGCTCGGCGGAATGGTAGCGCCCGGCGATGTCCGGTCTCGCCGTGCCGGTCACGCGCGTCGCCGTGCCCCTGAGGTTCTCGCGCCAGCGCTCGTAGTCGACCGCGTCGCCGCGCCGGGCGAGCGTCATGGCGGCGGAGGCGGCGCCGTCCGCCCGGGTGACCGCCAGCTGCTCGGGCGCGCCGGCGAACACCGCGCTCACGCCGGCGGGATTGGCCGAGAGCGTCAGCAGCAGGCCGGTCTCGGGATCGAGATAGCGGCCGTTCCACGCGGGATCGGCCGCGGCGCCGGCCGCCGTCTCCGCCGGAACCCCGAGCGCCGCCTTCATCAGCCGCGTCGCCGTCTCGCCGGCGGGACCCTCGTGGTTGAACAGCACGACGACCGAGAGCCGCTCGGAAGCGGCATGGAGGCGCTGCGCCCGGAAGCCGCGCAGCGCGCCGGCGTGGCCGGTCGTCGCCACCGTGCCGATCGTGTCGTGGGCGAGCCCGTAGCCGTAGGGTGCCGGCCGGCCGTCGGAGAAGGTCTGCGGCCGCGAGAGGCGCCGGTAGAGGCCGTCCTCGTCGTCGCGCGTGCCGTCGATGAAGCGCTCCCAGGCGAGCATGTCGTCGAGCGAGGCGGAGATGCCGGCGTCGCCGGTCCAGTAGATGCGGTTCGTCGCCGGGAAGAAGCCGACGGCATCGTTGCCCTCGTGGCCGACCATGCCGTCGGCGGGGGTCGCGGTGTCCGGCAGGAGTTCCGCCGTCGCCATGCCGGCGGCGTCGAAGATCCGCTCGCGGTAGAGCTCCGCGAGCGGGCGTCCTGCGGCATCCTCGATCAGGTCGGAGAGGAGGCGGTAGTTGCCGTTCGAATAGGAGTAGCGGCTGCCCGGCGCGAAATGGGTGCTGCGCATCCGCGCGAGGAGCGGCCGCGCGTCCTCGCGCCGGAACACGCCCTCGGCATCGGCGCCGTGGAGCACGGTGAGCGCCCAGTAGTCCCTGAGCCCCGACTGGTTGTTGCAGAGCTCGCGCACGCCCGGGCGCGGCGTCTCCAGATTCGGCAGCCAGTCCCGCACCGCGGGCTCGAAGCTGTCGAGGTCCCGCCCGAGGCCGATGAGCACGCCGCAGGTGAACTGCTTGCTGATCGAGCAGATCGGGAAACGGATCGATGCGGTCATCGGCAGGTGCCGCTTCGGGTCCGCGTAGCCCCAGACGTGGCGGAGCACGGTCCTGCCGTCCTTGACGACGCCGATCGCCCCGCCCGGGCCGCGGACCTCGTTCGGGATGCTTTCGGCAAGGCGTTCCAGGGCGGCTTGGTCGATCGGCGGCATGGCGGCTCCTCAGGGCTGGCGATGGTGTCTGTCACCCCTGAGGTACACGCTCCGGACCGCCGCGTGTAGACGGCAAAACTGATAGGTTTGCGCGGCTCTCAGAACCCGAACGATTGCTGCGCGGGGGCGGGCGGGGCGAAGGAGACGCCTTCGAGCGCCAGCATCCGCTCCTTCGAGGCCGTGCCGCCCGGTGCGGAGAAGCCGCCGATCCGGCCGCCGGCGGCGAGAACCCGGTGGCAGGGGATGATGAGGGCGACGGGGTTCTTCGCCATCGCCTGGCCGACCTCGCGTGCACCTTCCGGGCCGGCGCCGAGATCCCTGGCGAGCGCGCCGTAGGTGGTCGTCTCGCCCCAGCGCACATTCCGCGCGGCGGCGTAGATGTCCTTGAAGAAGGCGCTCTGGCCGGAGAGGTCGAGCGGCACGCGGGTGAAGTCGGCGGGCTCTCCGGCGAAGTAGCGCTTCGCCCCGGCGACGGCGTCCGCCACCGCCGGCGGCGGCTCGGCCGGTTCGGCGTCGGTGAGATGGCGCAGGAGCAGGCGGCGCGTCGTCGCCGCGTCCTCGGCGGGAAGCTGGAAGCGGAGGACGCCCGCCGCAGTCCAGGCGATGCCGCAGGGGCCGCTTTCCGTGTCGAAGATGTGGTAGTGCGTGGCGCCGGTCATGGAACGGCCTCCCTGTTCGCTTTCCCTCAAGATCGGGCTTCGCCCGCCGCGGTGCAACCCGTTTTCCGCCGGCACGGCGATATTTGCGGTCTTGCGCCGGCCGGCCGCGATCCGCATAACCCGCCGGCGGAACGAACCGGCGGAGGCACGGCATGGACATCGAGGACATCATCATCGGCGGCGACACGGGCGGCATCGAATGGCGCCTGCCGGTCTACCGCTTCAGGGGAGCCGACCCGTCCGCGCCCTCCGTCCACATCCAGGCGGCGCTCCATGCCGGCGAGCTGCCGGGCACGGCGCTGGCGCATTTCCTCTGCGAGCGCCTGCGCCGCGCCGAAGCCGAAGGCGCGATCCGCGGCGACATCGCCGTCATCCCCCATGCCAACCCGATCGGCCTCGCCCAGGCGCATTTCGGCGAGATGCAGGGCCGCTTCGACCTCGGCACCCGCACCAATTTCAACCGCGACTTCCCGCTGGTGGCGCTCGCCGAACGCGAGACGCTCATGGACGGCATCGAGCGCCGCGGCGCCGTCGACCGGCTGAAGCGCCGGCTCCTGCACATGGCGCTCGGCAGCCACCTCGTCATCGACCTGCACTGCGACGACGAATCGCTGCAATATGCCTATGTCGACGCGGCCTTCTGGCCGGAGGTGGCCGATCTTGCCGCCGCGCTCGACATGCGCGCCGTCTTCCTCTCCGACGGCGAGAGCACGGCCTTCGAGGAAGCCGTCGGCCACGCCTTCAAGCGCCGGGGCGGCGCGCCGCTTTCCGCCGTGCCCGGCCGCCTCGCCGTGACGGTGGAGCTGCGCGGCAAGCGCGACGTCGATGCGGAAAGCGCGAGGGCGAATGCCGAGGGGCTCTGGCGCTTCCTCGCCGGCCGCGGCGTCGTTTCCGATCCCGGCCACGCGCCCGCCCGCTATGCCGGCCCCGCCGTGCCGCTCGACAATATCGAGATGGTGCGCGCGCCCGAGCCGGGCACGGTCCTCTTCCACGCCGATGTCGGCGACGACGTGGCGAAGGGCGACCTCCTCGCCACGCTGCTCGTACGGCCCGGCCTGCTGGACGGGGCGCTGGAGGTCAGGGCCGGGCACGCCGGCCTCGTCGCCACCCGCACCTCCGCCCGCTTCGTCCGCCGCGGCGAGGACCTGATGAAGATCGCCTGCCGCGAGCGGGCGCAGGAGGGCCGCAAGCCCGGCACGCTGGAGGACTGACGGGCGACCGCACAGGAGAATCGCGCGGCCGCGTCCCTTCGCCTCTCGCAATCGCGGCCATTCGCCCGATATAGTGTCGGCGGCATCGCATGCCGCCGACCTGGGATGATCCGCAGCATCATGTTCGAGACGCTTTCCGCCTATTGGCCGCATATCTTCGTCGTCCTCTCGCTGGTCCTCGGCGTGCCGGCGGCCATCCATGCGACGATGACCAAGGAGGAGGTGCGCGCGGCGATCGGCTGGGTGGGCGTGATCGTGCTGTCGCCGGTGGTCGGCGCGCTGATCTATGCCGTCGGCGGCGTGAACCGCATCCGCCGCAAGACGCTGAACCTGACGCGCGAGGGCCTCATCGCCGGCTGGCCGCACATGGCCGGCTACGACGTCTCCAACGAGCACGTGCAGGTGACCTTCGGCGGCGCGCTCGCCGCCATGCAGCGCCTCGGCGACACGGTCGGCCGCGGCAAGCTTACCTCCGGCAACCGCATCGCGGTGCTCTCGACCGGCGACGAGGCCTATGGCGTCATGCTGGCGGCGATCGCCGGCGCGGAGCGCTCGGTGCTGCTCGAGACCTACATCTTCGACCGCGACCCGATCGGGGAACGCTTCGTCGAGGCGCTCTCCGCCGCCGTCCGGCGCGGGGTGGCGGTGCGGGTGCTGATCGACGCGGTCGGCGCGCGCTATTCCATTCCCTCCATCGTCGGCACGCTGCAGAAGGCGGGCGTGCCGACGGAGGTGTTCAACGGCAACATCGTCATGGGCCTGCGCCTGCCCTATGCGAACCTCAGGACCCACCGCAAGATCCTGGTGGTGGACGGGGCGGTCGCCTTCACCGGCGGCCTCAACATCCGCGCCGGTTTCTCGGCCGCCCACGGCGGCAGGGCGGCGGCGCTCGACACCCATTTCCGCGTCACCGGCCCGGTCGTCGGCGATCTCTTCCGCACGGCCTACGAGGACTGGCGCTTTTCCGGCGGCGAGGAGCTGTCCGGGGCGCAATGGCAGATCGTCGCCCCGCCCGATCCGCCGGGCGAGGGGGTGCTCGCCCGCGTGGTGGCCTCGGGGCCGGACAAGAGCGTGGAGACCAACCACCGCATGCTGATGGGCGCCGTCTCGGTCGCCAAGAAGCACATCCGCTTCATGTCGCCCTATTTCCTGCCCGACCGCGAGCTGATCGGCGCGATCGTCACGGCCGCCCGGCGCGGCGTGGAGATCGACATCGTCGTGCCGGCGTCGAACAACCTCAAGCTCGTCGACCTCGCCATGACCGCGCAGTTCGACCAGCTCCTCAAGCACGGCTGCCGCATCTGGCGCGCGGCGGGCGCCTTCAACCATTCCAAGCTGACGGTGGTGGACGGGATCTGGACCTATGTCGGCTCCTCGAACATCGACCCGCGTTCGCTGCGGCTCAATTTCGAGGTGGACCTGGAGGTGATCGACGCCGAGTTCGCCGACCTGATCGGCCGGCGCATCGCCGCCGCGCTTGCCGCCGCCGAGCCGGTCCGGCTCGAGGCGCTGCGCGCCCGGCCCTTCGTGCAGCGGCTCGTCGAGCGCATCACATGGCTCGGCTCGCCCTATCTGTGAGGTCGTAGGCGCGCCGCCACACGGCGCCGAGGTCGATATGCGCCTTGATCGGCAGATGGTCGGAGGCGACGCGGGCGAGCGGCGTGTCGTGCGCCTCGACGGAGGTGACGAGGTCGTGCGGATGGCCGAGCGCCCGGTCGAGCGCCAGCACGGGGAAGCGCGAGGGGAAGCTCGGCACGGCGCCGGAGGCGGGATCGAAGACCGGATGCAGCCGCGACAGCGAGGAGCGCCGGCCGACGCGCCATTCGTTGAGGTCGCCGACGAGCAGCGTCGGCATGTCCTCCTCCTCGGCGACGGAGGCGAGCACGGCGAGCGCCTGCTGCTCGCGCGAGCGCTTGAGCAGGCCGAAATGCGCGGCGACGAGCCGGAGCTTGCCCTCGGGGAAGTCCAGCGTCACCACCAGCGCGCCGCGCGGCTCGACGCCCGGCAGCTTCAGCTGCCGCACGCCGCCGACCGCGCCCTTGCGGATCATGATCATGTTGCCGTGCCAGCCGTGGCCGGTGGACGACAGCGCCGTGATCGGCACCGGCACGAGGCCGCAGGCCTCCTCCAGCACGGCGAGGTCGAGCAGGCCGGAGCGTGCGCCGAAGCGCTTGTCCGCCTCCTGGATGGCGATGATGTCCGCGCCGATCTCGGCGATCACCTCCGCCGTGCGCTCCGGATCGAAGCGCCGGTCGACGCCCACGCATTTGTGCACGTTGTAGGAGGCGATCACGGTGTCGCCGGGACGGTTGCTGTCGGCGGGCCTGTGGCCGCGCCGGTTGCGGACGGCCGAAAGCAGGGCGGCCGGCGTGATCCTTGCGTTCTGTTTCCTGTCCAACGGTCTTCCTCGTGGCATCCGCGACATCATATGGGTCCGTGCGCCCGCCCGGCAAGATCGCGGTCGATTTCGCGGCGGTTTTGTGCTTGCGCATTGTCCTGCGCAAAACCGCTTCGCACTTTTGCCGGAAATGCTCTAAACCCGGATCGGTCCCGCACAGAAGGAAGCCCGCCATGTTCGAAGTCCTCGCCCGTCAGCCCGACGATCCGCTGCTCGCCCTGATCGGCCTCTACGGCGCCGATGCGCGCGCCGGCAAGGTCGACCTCGGCGTCGGCGTCTACCGCGACGAGACCGGCGCGACGCCGATCTTCCGCGCGGTGAAGGCGGCGGAACGCCGGCTGGTCGAGACGCAGCCGACCAAGGCCTATGTCGGGCCGGAGGGCGACCCGGTCTTCCTCGACCGGCTCTGGACGCTGACGGCGGGCGAGGCCGGTCGCGGCCGCGAGACGGCCGCGCTGCAGACGCCGGGCGGCTCCGGGGCGCTGCGCATCGCCGCCGACCTGATGGCGCGGACGGGCACGCGCCGCGTCTGGCTCGGGCTGCCGAGCTGGCCGAATCACGCGGCGATCCTCAAGGCCGCGGGCCTCGAGGTCGCGACCTATCCCTTCTTCGACGTTCCCGCGCAGATGGTGCTGTTCGACCGCATGATGGAGGCGCTCTCCGGCGCGGCAGCCGGCGACGGCGTCCTGCTGCACGCGAGCTGCCACAACCCCACCGGCGCGAACCTCGACGCCGACCAGTGGCGCGCCGTCTCCGAGCTGATCGCCGCGCGCGGCCTCCTGCCGCTCGTCGATATCGCCTACCAGGGCTACGGCCGCGGCCTCGACGAGGACGCTGCGGGACTGCGCACCCTGCTCGACATCGTGCCGGAGGCGCTCGTCGCCGTCTCCTGCTCGAAGTCCTTCGGCCTCTACCGCGAGCGCACCGGCGCGGTCTATGCGACCTGCGGCGATGCGCAGACGGCGCTTGTCGTGCGCGGTCATTTCGCCGGCCTTGCCCGCGTCAGCTATTCCATGCCGCCGGACCACGGTTCGGCCGTCGTCAGCACGATCCTCGGCGATCCGGCGCTTGCCGCCGACTGGAAAGAGGAACTCGAAGCCATGCGCCGGAGGATCGTCTCGATCCGCGAGCGGCTGGCCGCCGGCCTGTCGCGCCGCTGGCAGGTGCTGACGGCGGTCGCCGGCCAGGAGGGCATGTTCTCGCTGCTGCCCTTCGAGGAGGCCGGCGTGATGAAGCTGCGCGCCGAGCATGCGATCTACATGCCGGCCTCCGGCCGCATCAACATCGCCGGGCTGAAGAGCGCCGAGGTCGATACCGTCGTCGAGAAATTCCTGAGCCTTTGAGAGGAAGACCGTCATGACCGTCACGCTTTACGGCCTCAAGCACTGCGACACGATGAAGAAGGCCGGCGCCTGGCTCGACGCGAGGGGCATCGCCTACCGACTCCACGACTACAAGAAGGAAGGCATCGAGGCGGAAACGCTGAAGCGCTGGGTTTCGGAGCTCGGCTGGGAGACGGTGCTGAACCGCTCCGGCACCACCTTCCGCGCCCTGCCGGAGGCGGACAAGCAGGACATCGACGCCGACAAGGCCGTGGCGCTGATGCTCGCCGGACCGTCGATGATCAAGCGGCCGATCCTCGACCGCGACGGCGTGCTCACCGCCGGCTTCAAGCCCGTGGTCTACGAGAGCCTGTTCTGAGCCATGTCGAGGACCACGCGCGCCACCCAGGCGCTGACGAAGGCCGGCGTCGCCTTCACCGTCCACGCCTACGACTACGATCCGAACGCCGACCGGGTCGGCCTCCAGGCCGCCGAGGCGATCGGCGAGGACCCGGCGCGCGTCCTGAAGACGCTGATGGCGGAGGTGGACGGCAGGCCGGTCTGCGTCGTCGTGCCGTCGGACCGCGAGGTGAGCATGAAGAAGCTCGCGAGCGCCTTCGGGGGCAAGTCGGCCGGCATGATGAAGCCCGCCGACGCCGAGCGGCTCACCGGCTACCATGTCGGCGGCATCAGCCCGTTCGGCCAGAGGAAGGCGGTGCCGACGGCGATCGAGGCGGCGGCGCTCGCCCACGATCTCGTCTACCTGAACGGCGGCCAGCGCGGCCTGCAGGTCAGGCTCTCGCCGCGCGCGGCCCTTGCCGCGCTGAAGGCCGTGGCCGCGTCCGTCGTCGCCTGAAAGCGCCTTCTCATCGGCGGCAAAGCGCTCTAGATTTCCCCCGTCCCGAAATCAAAGGCAGGCATGCTCATGAACTCTCCCGTCGATCCCCAGAAACTCGAAAAGCTCGCCGAGGTCGCCGTGCGCGTCGGCCTGCAGCTGCAGAAGGGGCAGGACCTCGTCATGACCGCGCCGGTCGCAGCCCTTCCGCTCGCCCGGCTCATCACCAAGCATGCCTATATCGCCGGCGCCGGCCTCGTCAGCACCTTCTATTCCGACGAGGAGGCGACGCTCGCGCGCTACCGCCACGCGCCCGACGAGAGCTTCGACCGGGCGACCGACTGGCTCTACGAGGGCATGGCCAAGGCCTATGCCGCGGGTGCTGCGCGCCTGGCGATCGCCGGCGACAACCCGATGCTGCTTTCCGGCGAGGACCCGGCAAAGGTCGCCCGCGCCAACAAGGCGAACTCGACCGCCTACAAGCCGGCGCTGGAGAAGATCGCCAATTTCGACATCAACTGGAACATCGTCTCCTATCCGAACCCGTCCTGGGCGAAGCAGGTCTTCCCCGACGATCCGGAGGAGGTGGCGGTCGAAAAACTCGCCGACGCCATCTTCGCCGCCTCGCGCGTCGACGTCGCCGACCCGGTGGCGGCCTGGGCCGCGCACAATGCCGGTCTTGCCAAGCGCTCCGCTTGGCTGAACGGCCGGCGCTTCGCGGCGCTGCACTTCACCGGACCCGGCACGGACCTGACGGTCGGGCTCGCCGACGGCCACGAATGGCACGGCGGCGCCTCGACGGCGAAGAACGGCATCACCTGCAACCCGAACATCCCGACCGAGGAGGTCTTCACCACGCCGCATGCGCTGCGCGTCGAAGGCCACGTCTCCTCCACCAAGCCGCTCTCCCACCAGGGCACGCTGATCGACGACATCCGCGTGCGCTTCGAGGGCGGCCGCATCGTCGAGGCGAAGGCCTCGAAGGGCGAGGCGGTGCTTACCAAGGTGCTCGACACCGACGAGGGCGCCCGCCGGCTCGGCGAGGTGGCGCTGGTGCCGCATTCCTCGCCGATCTCGGCGAGCGGCATCCTCTTCTACAACACGCTGTTCGATGAGAACGCCTCCTGCCACATCGCGCTCGGCCAGTGCTATTCCAAGTGCTTCCTCGACGGCGCGACCTTGACGCCCGAGCAGATCCGCGCCCAGGGCGGCAACGAGAGCCTGATCCACATCGACTGGATGATCGGCTCCGACAAGGTGGACATCAACGGGCTCGCCGCCGACGGCGGCCGCGTCCCCGTCATGCGCGGAGGCGAATGGACATGACGATGCTCGGCGTCATCGGCGGGGGCGGCTGGCTTGCCAGCGCCCTGCTGCGTCCGGTGCTCGCCGACGGCATCGTCAAGCCGGAGGACCTCGTCCTCTCCTCGCGTTCCGGTGCGATCTCCGGCTTCGAGGCCTGGCCCGGCGTGCACATGACGACCGACAACCGGGTGCTCGCCGACGCCGCCGATATCGTGATGCTCTCCGTCCGCCCGACGGACCTCGACGAGATCGAGCTCGACCTGCGCGGCCGCCTGGTGATCTCCGTCATGGCCGGCGTCAGCGCCGGGGAGATCGCCGACCGCTTCGGCGCGCGCCGCATCGTGCGGGCCATGCCGAACGCCTGCGCCGAGCAGCGGCAGTCCTTCACCCCGTGGTTTACGACCGACAACGTGCGCGAGGAGGAGGCCGACTTCGCCGAGACCTTCTTCTCGGCCTCCGGCCGGGCGCACTATGTCCTCAGCGAGGAGGAGCTCGACTACTTCACCGCGCTCACCGGCTCCGGCCCGGCCTTTCCCGCGCTCTTCGCCGATGCGATGATCCGCCATGCGGTCGAGGCCGGCATCGACCCGGAGACGGCCGACATCGCCGTGCGCCAGCTCTTCCTGGGCGCGGCGACCCAGATCGCCACCCTGCGGCAGACGCCGGCCGACATCGTCGATCTCTTCATGGAATATCGCGGCACGACCGCCTCCGGCCTCGCGGCGATGATGGAGGCGGACATCGCCCATGCCGTCTTCCGCGGCCTCGACGCGGCCCACCGCCGCGCCGCCCGCGGCTCGGAATAGGGCTCAGAAGAGCGAGCCCTGCCGCGGCGGCGGGTCCCCTTCCTGCGGTTTCGCGGGCTTGCGTCGCGGCGGCGCGCCGCCGCCGCCCGTGACGGCGTCGACCGTGCCGTCGGCGAATTCGATGGCGATCGCCCGGCCGGGACCGAGCTCCGCAGCCCCCTTCACCGGATGGCCTTCCTCGTCGCGCACCAGCGCGTAGCCGCGTCCGAGCACGTTGCGGTAGGAGAGCGATTCGAGCATGCGGCCCTGCGCCTGCAGGAGTGCCCGGCGGCGGCCGAGCGTGCCGGCGAGCGCGCTTTCGGCTCTGAGCGCAAGGCCGGACAGGCGCTCGCGCAGCCGGCCGGTCTGGACGGCGATGCGCGCGGGCATCGCCCGCAGCGACACGTCGAGGGCGGCGACCTGCGCCCGCGACCGGTCGAGCCGGCGCTCCATCACCCGCTCGGCCCGGTCCGCCCGCTCGGCGACGCGCTGGCGCCGCTCGGCGAGGCGGGCAAGCAGCATGTCGGGCCGCAGGTGCGCCGCCGTCCTCTCGAAGGCGCGCCGCTTGTTGACCGTGTTCATCTCCAGCCCGCGCCCGAGCCGGGCGGCGGCCTCGTCGAAGCGGCGGCGCGGCAGCGCGAGCAGCTGGTCGAGCGAGGGGATGGCGCGGGAAAGCGCCCGCACTCCCTGCCGCCGGTTCTCCATCTGCCGCGTCATCGCGCCGCCGAGGCGTGCGGCGAGCGAGGCGATCGCCGCGTCGAGGTCGGCCTTCACCGGCACGGCCATCTCGGCCGCTCCCGTCGGGGTCGGCGCGCGGCGATCGGCGGCGTGGTCGATCAGCGTCCAGTCGGTCTCGTGCCCGACGGCCGAGATGAGCGGGATTTCCGAGGCCGCCGCCGCGCGCACGACGATCTCGTCGTTGAAGCTCCAGAGATCCTCCAGGCTGCCGCCGCCGCGCGCGACGATCAGCACGTCCGGTCGCGTGACCGCGCCGCCGGGAGGAAGCGCGTTGAACCCCTCGATCGCCGCCGCCACCTCCGCCCCCGAGCCCTCGCCCTGCACCTTGACCGGCCAGACGACGACGTGGACCGGGAAGCGGTCGGCGATGCGGTGGAGGATGTCGCGGATGACGGCGCCGGTCGGCGAGGTGACGACGCCGATCACCTTCGGCAGGAAGGGCAGCGGCTTCTTGCGCTCCGCGTCGAACAGGCCCTCGGCGGCGAGCTTGCGGCGGCGTTCGTCCAGGAGCGCCATCAGCGCGCCGGCGCCCGCCGGCTCCAGCGTCTCGATGACGATCTGGTATTTCGACGAGCCCGGGAAGGTGGTGACGCGGCCGGTCGCGATCACCTCCATGCCCTCCTCCGGCTTGAAGCGCAGCCGCGAGAAATTGCCCTTCCAGATCACCGCGTCGATGCGGGCGCGGTCGTCCTTCAGGCAGAAATAGGCGTGGCCCGAGGAATGCGGGCCGCGATAGCCGGAGACCTCGCCGCGCACGCGCACCTGGTCGAACGCCTGCTCGATCGTGCGCTTGATGGAGCCGGAAAGCTCCGACACCGAATATTCGGCGAGGTTGCTCTGCGAATCACTGTCGGAAAAGAAGCTCATGCGGCGAAGTCTAATGCCTTTGGCGGCGGAAGACAGGGCCGGACGGGGGACGTCCCCAGTCCTCTGCGCGCCGCCAGCCTCGGGCAGGCTCGCGCGCCGACACTCGCGCATCGTACTCGACGCCATCCGGCGCGGTTCGCGACGGGAGATGCCGCGATGCTGTTCCTGACCGCCTTCGTGCTCGGTGCCGCAAGTCTGGCGCTGCGGTCGGCCGCGGCCTGCCTTGCGGTCGCGGGCCTCGTCCTCGCCGCCTTCGTCGCGGCGGGCGCGCCGCTGCCGTTCTCCCGGCTGCTTGCGGCCGGCCTCGGCTTCAATGCCGGCCTCTTGGCCGCCTGCCTCCATGCCGCCGTGCGCGCCTATTCCGGCATCACGCGGTAGAGCCGCAGCGCCGCCTCCGGCGCGCCCGGAACCGGTTCCAGATAGGCCGGCACCATGCCCCTGAAGAGGCTGGCGTAGAGCCCGCCGGGCTCGGCGTCGGCAAGGCTCTGCGTCTGCGCGTCGGTGCGGCAGAAGGCGACGAGCGTCACGCCCGCGCCGCGCAGGAAGGCCTCGGCCTGGAGCGGGTCGGAGAGGCCGATATGCAGCTCGGTCAGCATGCCGCCCTGGTTGCGGTGATAGGGGGCCGACAACACCCGGTGGGCGGTGTGGCGCAGGATCGGCGCGCCGAGGTCGGAGGCGGCGGCGACCACGCCCGCGGGCTCGGCGGCAAGCGCCGCCATCGCCTCCGGGCCGATGCAGGAGGAGCGCGGCGCGGCGGCCGCGAGCCCCGCCTCCAGCAGCTGCTGCGAGCGGCCGGGCAGCACCGTGCCGGCGAGCGCCCAGGCGGGCGGCACGGAGGCGAGCGTCAGGCAGAAGAAGGCGAGCGCCCGCCTGAGGTTCCCCGGATCGGCATTAGCGGCACGGCGCAGGTCGGCGACGAGCAGGCCGAGGGGCACGGCCGAA
Organism: Shinella pollutisoli; assembly: GCF_024609765.1. GTDB lineage: Bacteria > Pseudomonadota > Alphaproteobacteria > Rhizobiales > Rhizobiaceae > Shinella > Shinella pollutisoli. Next base: position 52,255 of record NZ_JANFDG010000027.1, on the reverse strand, counting down.
AGCAGGTTGACGAAGATGGAGCCGCGCACCTGCACCAGCGTGACGGCGAAGGAGACGGCGAGGAGCAGCAGCAGCACCAGGTGCGCCTCGGCCGCTTCGCGCCGCCGGATGCGCCAGAGGCAGACGCCAAGCGCCAGCAGGCCGGCCGCGTAGAAGCCGCCGATCGATCCCGGGTCGTGCCGGATCTGCCGGACGAAGGACTGCGCCTCGACGACACCGGAGAGCCAGAAGGTGGCGAGCAGCGGATCGAGCGCGTCGAGCGGGTTGCCGAGGCAGGACGGCGCCACCACGAGCACCGCCGTCGCGAGCACCGCGCCCGCGCCCGAAAGGATCGCGATCCGCGCGGCGAAAGGCCGGTCGCCGGCAAGCGAGGCGGCGAGGAAGAGCAGGCCGCCGCCGAAGGTCGAAAGCGCGTAGAAGCCGTAGGAGAGGCTGTCGCAGGTCACCTGCCCGTAATGCGCGGGCGGGACGGTGAGGAAGAAGCAGGCGGTGGTCGTGAGGGCCAGCGCCAGGCCGAAGCCCGCGGCCGCATCGCGGAAGGCGCGGCCATGCCAGGCCCAGCGCAGCGCGACGACGAGGCAGACGGCGGCGACGAGCGGCGTCGTCTCGGCGCCGACGGCGATCGCCAGGCCGGAGGCGAGACCGGCGACCGCATGGTCGCGCGCCCGCACCTGCGGGTCGAGCAGCATGGCGGCGATGATCGCGACGAGGGCGAGCTGGACGTTGTGGTGGTCGATCGCGCCCGGCTGGAAGCGGTTGAGCGAGACGATGAGGATCGCCGTCAGCACCAGTGTCGCATGCATGGCGGCCGTCCCGCCGAGGCGGAAGCCGGCAAGGCCCATGCCGGAGAGCACCGGCACGGCGAGGAGCGGCGGCCAGACGGCGAGTGCGAGCGCCTCGGCATGGAGCCGGTCGGTAAAGAGCGAGAAGACGCCGATCAGGTTGGCGATCGGCAGGTCGACGAGGCGGGACCAGTGCATGAAGGTGCCGCCGGCAAGGCCGAGCCGGTACTGGGTCGTGTCGAACCAGCCCTGGCCGCCCAGCAGGTCGCGCACCATGACGAGGCGCATCGTGTCGTCGTTGTCGGCGCCGACATAATCGGCCGCGAACGGCAGCGAGAAGGCGAGCAGGAGGCCGATGGTGGCGAGGCAATAGGCGGCGAGCACGCGCGGCGTCGGCCCGCTTTCCGCTGCCGTCGGCGCGGCCGGGAACGGCAGCATTGCAGGCACGGTTTCCGCCACGTCCCTCTCCTCGGCCCGATGCGTTCCGCGAAACCTAGCCTTAACCTTCTCAAGAAATAGTAAAGCCGCCGGCCCGGGCGACGGGCCGGAACGGAGAACGCATCGTCATGACGGACGCCCTGCCGGCGGAGATCGACAGCGCCGCGTCGCCGCTCCGCGACGGCCGGATGCGGGCTGGCGCGGCATGAGGCGTGTTTACTCCTTCGCGCTCGCGGGCGGCGCGGGCTTCCTCGTCGATGCCGGCGTGCTCTGGCTCGTCCTGCGGCTGACGGCGCTCGGGCCGCTGTCCGCCCGCGTCGTCGCCATCGCCGCCGCGATGCTCTTCACCTTCTGGGCGAACCGCACCTTCACCTTCGGCCGCAGCGGCCGCGGCCTCGCCGCCGAGGGCGCGCGCTACGGCGGCGTCGGCATCAGCGCCGCGCTCCTCAACTACGCGCTCTATTCCGCCCTGGTGCTCGCCTTCCCGGGTCTCTCGCCGCTCCTTGCCGTGGCGGCGGCGTCGCTTGCCGCCATGGCCTGGTCCTTCGTCGGCTATTCCCGCTTCGTCTTCGGCCGCTCCTGAGCCTCAGACGGGTTCCCAGCCGCCGTCCCGGTCGCTGGCGCGGTAGATCGCGTCGATCAGCTTCTGGTTGGCGAGCGAGCTCTCCAGCGTCACCACCTCCTCGTTCTCGCCCAGCGCCGCGCGGGTGAAGGCCTCCACCTCGCAACGGTACTGCCGGGCGTCCTGGAAGCGGAAATGGCGCGATTCGCCGTGGTTCTGGTTGGCGAGCTCGATCTCCTCGGCGCCGTAGCGGTCGGCGTTGAAGGGCGACTTCACCTCGATGAAGCCCTCGTCGCCGTGGAACACCATCACCTGCCGGTGGGCGAGCTGGGTGGAGATGTAGAAGGAGAGCTCGAAGCCGCCGAAGTCGGCGCGCACGCTCGAATAGATGTCGGTGCCGAATTCCGGGTCGCGCTCGGTGTTCGCCTGCACGCGGAGCGGCTCCTGGCCGGTGGCGAAGCGCGTGGTGATGGTCGGGTAGACGCCGATGTCCGGCAGACCGCCGCCGCCGAGCTCCGGCACGTTGCGCATGTTGGAGGGATCGCGGTTGAAATAGGTGAAGGCGCCCTGCACGTGGCGCAGCCTGCCGATCGCGCCCTCGGCGAGAAGCGCGCGCACCTTGCGCCAGACCGGGCTGTAGGTGACCATGAAGGCCTCGGAGACCAGCACCCCGTTGCGGTCGCGCGCCGCGATCAGCGCGCCGATCTCGTCGGCATGGAGCGCGATCGGCTTCTCGCAGAGCACGTGCTTGCCGGCGTCCGCCGCCTTGATCGTCCATTCGACATGCTGCGAGGTCGGCAGCGGGATGTAGACGGCATCGATGACGTCGGACGCGAGCATCTCCTCGTAGGAGCCGAAGGCGTGCGGCACCGAGAAGCGGTCGGCCATGGCGCGGGCGCGGGCGGGGTCGCGGCTGGCGATGGCGGTGACGACGCAGTTCTCCGCGTCCTGGATGGCGGGCACGACGAGTTCGCGGCCGATCTTGGCCGTGGACAGGATTCCGAAGCGCAGCATGGTGTTCTCCCCGTTTCTTGCGGGGCGGAGACTACAGCATAATTCCCCGGGGCGGAAAGCGCTCCGGGGAATTATGAGCGGTCAGGCGCGCAGCGTGCCGCCGGTCGTCTTGACGACGTTGCCGACGATCCGTGCCGTCAGGGCCTCGAAGTCCTCGTCGGTCAGCGTCTTGTCGGTCGGCTGGATGACGACCTCGATGGCGACGGACTTCTTGCCCTCGCCGAGGGAGGCGCCCTCGAAGACGTCGAAGACGTTGACGGCGGTGATCAGCTTGCGGTCGGCGCCGGTCGCCGCGCGGACGATGGCGCCCGCCTCCACCGTCTTGTCGACGACGAAGGCGAAGTCGCGGCGCACTGCCTGGAACGGCGAGAGGTCGAGCGCCGGCTTGGTGCGGGTCGCCTTCTTCTTCGGCTCGGGCATGGCGTCGAGATAGATCTCGAAGCCGGCGAGCGCGCCGGAGACGTCGAGGGCCGCGAGCGCCTTCGGATGGAACTCGCCGAACGTGCCGAGCACGACCTTCGGCCCCATCCTGATCGTGCCCGAGCGGCCCGGATGATACCAGGCGGGGCCGCCCGGCTCGATCTGGACATTGCCCATCGGCAGGCCGCAGGCTTCCAGCACGGCAAGCGCGTCGGCCTTGGCGTCGTAGACGTCGACCGGCCTGCCGCCGCCCTTCGCGGCGTTCGACCAGAGGCGGCCGGCACCCGCGAGCGCGGCGGTGCCGCGGCGCACGCCGCCGGCCACGCGCCGCTGGCCTTCCGGCCGGTCGCTCTCATAGGTGCCGGAGACCTCGAACAGCGCGACGTCGCCGTAACCCTTGTCGGCATTGCGCTGGGCGGCGGACAGCAGGCCCGGCAGCAGCGAGGGCCGCATGTCGGACATGTCGGCGGCGATCGGGTTCGACAGCGCGAGCGACGGCGCGCCGCCGCCGAAGAGCTCGGCATGCGCCTTCGGGATGAAGGACCAGGTGACGGCCTCCAGCATGCCCCGGGCGGCGAGCGCCCGCCTGGCGAGCCGCGTGCGGATCTGCAGCGTGGTGAGGATGCGCCCGTTCACCGCGCCGTGGCTTTCGAGCGGCGCCGGGCGGATGTTGTCGACGCCGTGGATGCGCATCACCTCCTCGACGAGGTCGGCCTTGCCGTCCACGTCCGGCCGCCAGGAGGGGACGGCGACGGAGACACGTTCGCCCGAGCCGGAGACCGAGAAGCCGAGCCGGGTCAGGATGTCGGTGCTCTCCTCCGCCGAGACGTCGAGGCCCGTCAGGCGCTTCACCTCCGAGAAGGGGAAGTCGACGACCTTCGGCGCGTGGCCCTTGTAGCCCACCACGTCGAGCGCGGCCGGCGTGCCGCCGCACAGCTCCAGCACCAGTTCGGTCGCGCGCTCCAGCCCCGGCACCATGTATTCCGGATCGACGCCGCGCTCGAAGCGGTAGCGCGCATCGGTGATGATGCCATGCGCGCGGCCGGTCCTGGCGACGTTCATCGGGTCCCACAGCGCCGATTCGATCAGCACGTCCGTGGTGGTCTCGTCGCAGCCGGAATGCTCGCCGCCCATGATGCCGCCGATCGATTCGACGCCGCTGTCGTCGGCGATGACGACGTTCGCGGGGGTGAGCGTGTATTCGCGCCCGTCGAGCGCCAGCACCGTCTCGCCCTCGGCCGCGCGGCGGACGACGAGGTCGCCCTTCACCTTTGCGGCGTCGAAGACGTGCAGCGGCCGACCCTGGTCGAAGGTCATGTAGTTGGTGATGTCGACCAGCGCGTTGATCGGCCGGAGGCCGATGGCGAGCAGCCGCTGCTGCATCCATTTCGGGCTCGGGCCATTCCTGACGCCGCGCACGAGGCGCAGCGCAAAGCCGGGGCACAGATGATCGTCGCCGCCAAGGTCGAGCGTCACCTTGACCGGCGTGTCGCCCTCGACCGCGAAGGCGGGGGCCTTCGGGGCCTTCAGCGTGCCGAGGCCGGAGGCGGCGAGGTCGCGGGCGATGCCGTATATGCTGGTGCAGTCCGGCCGGTTCGGCGTCAGGTTGATCTCGATGACCGGGTCGTCGAGGCCGGCATAGGCGGCGAAGCTCGTCCCCACCGGCGCATCCGCGGGCAGGTCGATGATGCCGTCGTGATTGTCGGAGATCTCCAGTTCCTTCTCCGAGCACATCATGCCGCGGCTCTCGACGCCGCGGATGGTGCCGACGGCGAGCGTCACGCCGATGCCGGGCACAAAGGTGCCGGGGGAGACGAAGGCGCCGACGAGGCCGGCGCGCGCATTCGGCGCGCCGCAGACGACCTGCACCGGGTCGCCCTTGCCGGTATCGACCATCAGAACCTTGAGCTTGTCGGCGTTCGGGTGCTGCTCGGCGGAGACGACGCGGGCGATGACGAAGGGCCTGTAGGCCGCCTTGTCGTCGACGTCCTCCACCTCGAGCCCGATCGCCGTCAGGCGCGCACAGATCTCTTCGAGCGTGGCGTCGGTGTCGAGATGGTCCTTCAGCCAGGAGAGCGTGAATTTCATGGTTCTTTTCCTCAGGTCGCGGCCGGCAGACCGTCATCCAGATGGTTGAAGTATTTTGATCGAATCAGGCGGCCTTCCCCGGAGCGCGGGCACCGGGCGCTTTCCAGCCGAGCAGCAATCCCTTGACGGAGACGCCTTCGTCCAGCTCCGGCCACCAGACGCCGGAAAACTGCATGTCCACGATCGCGCGCTGCTCGGGCGTGGCCTTCGCCAGGAACGGGTACCACCAGAGGGGCGCACGGATCTGGCGTCCGTCGGCGAGCGTCACATAGACGAAGTCCGCGTCGCAGGCGGCGGAGACGGGGCGCATCTCTTCGGTCTCAAATTCCAAAGAACTCATTCCACTTCTCCATCCAGTCGTCGCGGTTCTCGGCAATCTTGGCGATGAACTCTGCGATCTCGCGGTTATTGTAGCCGTGGCTTTAGGCCAGTTCCATGCTTTCGAGCCAGACCTTCGCCGACCCTGCATCCTTCACGACATGGATATGGGGCGGTTCGGGGCCGTCGGAGGCGTAGAACCGGAACTTGTATCCATGCCAGATCAGCAGGGTCGGCATCGGCTCACGCGCTCAGGCCCCCGAACAGCGTCGGCATGTCGAGCGGGCGGAAGCCGTAGTGGGAAAGCCAGCGCACGTCGGCGTTGAAGAAGTCGCGGAGATCCGGCATGCCGTATTTCAGCATGGCGATGCGGTCGAGGCCCATGCCCCAGGCGAAGCCCTGGTAGACGTCGGGATCGAGCCCGCCGGCGCGCAGCACGTTCGGATGCACCATGCCGCAGCCGAGGATCTCCATCCAGTCCGTCCCCTCGCCGAACCTGACGATCGGGCCGGAGGAGCGGTCGCACTGGATGTCGACCTCGAAGGAGGGCTCGGTGAAGGGGAAGAAGGACGGGCGGAAGCGCATGGTGACGCTCTCCACCTCGAAGAAGGCCTTGCAGAACTCCTCCAGCACCCAGCGCATGTTGGCGACGTTGGCCCTGGTGTCGACGACGAGGCCCTCCACCTGGTGGAACATCGGCGAATGCGTGGCGTCGGAATCCTGCCGGTAGGTCTTTCCCGGGATGATGATGCGGATCGGCGGCTTCTGGGCCTCCATCGTGCGCACCTGCACCGGCGAGGTGTGCGTGCGCAGCACCTTGCGCTCGCCGGCCTCGTCCGGGGGCAAGAAGAACGTGTCGTGCATCTCGCGGGCGGGGTGGCCCTCGGGGAAGTTCAGCGCCGTGAAATTGTAGTAGTCGGTCTCGATGTCCGGCCCCTCGGCGATGGAGAAGCCCATGTCGGCGAAGATCGCGGTGATCTCGTCGACGATCTGGCTGATCGGGTGGATGCGCCCGCGCTCGGCGGGCGAGGCGCGCACCGGCAGGCTGACGTCAACCGTCTCGGCGGCAAGCCGCGCCGCGATCGCCGCCTCGCGCAGCGCCGCCTTGCGCTCGGCGATCGCCTCGGTGACGAGGGTCTTCAGCGCGTTGATCGCCGCACCCCGAGTCTGGCGCTCCTCCGCCGACATGGCGCCGAGCGTCTTCAGGAGCTCGGAGACGGAGCCCTTCTTGCCGAGGGCGGCGACGCGCACGGCCTCGATCGCCGCCTCGTCGGAAGCGCCGGCGATTTCGTCAAGCAGGGTCTGTTTCAACTGGTCGAGATCGGACATCGCTCGTAAATCCGTTTGCGGTCAAAGAAAAACCCGCGCAGGCCCAGCCAGCGCGGGTTTCCCATTCAATGATGAAAAAGCCTGGGAAGCGCTGGCTTAACGGACCGCGCTTTCAAACTCGTTGGTGGTGCCGGCGTCCTTGAGGTACTCCAGCGCCTTCTTGGCGGCGGCGACGAGCGCGCCGAAGGCGGCGGTCTCATGGATCGCCATGTCGGAGAGCACCTTGCGGTCGACCTCGATGCCGGCCTTGTTCAGGCCGTCGATGAAGCGGCCGTAGGTCAGGCCGTGCTCGCGCACGGCGGCGTTGATGCGCTGGATCCAGAGCGCACGGAAATTGCGCTTGTTCACCTTGCGGTCGCGGTAGGCGTACTGCTTCGAACGGTCGACGGCGGCCTTGGCGGCGCGGATCGTGTTCTTGCGGCGGCCGTAGAAGCCCTTGGCGGCCTTCAGCGTCTTCTTGTGCTTGGCGTGGGCGGTAACGCCGCGTTTTACACGGGACATGTCATGATCTCCTTAAACGTATCAAAATGCGCGATTAGTCTCAGAGACCGTTCGGCAGGTAGTTCTTGATGACCTTCTTGCCATCGGCTTCGGCGAGCACCATGGTGCCGCGCGCGTCGCGAATGAACTTGTTGGTACGCTTGATCATGCCATGGCGCTTGCCTGCGGCAGCCGCCAGAACCTTGCCCGAGGCGGTGATCTTGAACCGCTTCTTGGCAGACGACTTCGTCTTCATCTTGGGCATTTTGCTACTCCATTCTTCTTGAATTCGGGACGCGGCTGACGAGGCCCGACCCAGCATTAAGAACGGCCACGGCATGCCCTGCCGGACCGTTCGGACGGGGGCTTGTAACCGAACTCCCCCGAAAGCGCAACCGGAATCCGGGGCGGACAAGCAAAAGCCGCCCCGGAAGGCGGCTTCGACCAAATACCCGCGGCACCGCGTCTCAGCGGGGAGCGAGCACCATCATCATCTGGCGGCCTTCGAGCTTCGGCTCGGCCTCCACCTTGGCGATGGCCTGCGTGTCTTCCTTGACCTGCAGCAGGAGCTTCATGCCGAGTTCCTGGTGGGCCATCTCGCGGCCGCGGAACTTCAGCGTCACCTTGACCTTGTCGCCCTCGCCGAAGAAGCGGTTCATCGCCTTCATCTTCACCTCGTAGTCGTGGGTGTCGATGTTGGGGCGCATCTTGATTTCCTTGATCTCGACGATCTTCTGCTTCTTGCGCGCCTCGGCCGCCTTCTTCTGGTTGGCGTATTTCAGCTTGCCGAGGTCGAGAATCTTGCAGACGGGCGGTTCGGAATTCGGCGAGATCTCCACGAGATCGAGGCCAGCTTCCTCCGCCATGCGGAGCGCCTGATCGGTGGGCAGGATGCCGTGGTTGTGGCCTTCGGCGTCGATAAGCTGGACCCGGGGGATCCGGATTTCCTTGTTGGAGCGCGGTCCGTCCTTGACGGGGGCTTCCGCTTTGAAGGGTCTGCGAATGGTCGTGTTCTCCTCGAACTGTTTCGATAAGGGTTTGGAATCCTGCGTCGATCGGCCCGCGCGCCCGCCGTTTCGGCGTCCGGCGGCTATGTGTCGATCGCGCTTGCGACGTCAATAGCACGGCGCGTTGAAAAAATCACCACCTGTCCTTGCCCGGACGAATCTGTTCTAGCTCGCCCGCACGTGCGCATCCGCAAGGCAGGAGAGACCCCATGACCGCAACCGGAAACGGCGAGACGCCCGAAGAGTTCCTGACCGTCGGCGAGGGGGCGCAGGCCCGCCCGATCGCCATGCGGCTTACGCCGCCGGCGGCCGGGAACGCGCTCGCCCATTTCGTCTGGCTCGGCGGCTACCGCTCCGACATGACGGGCACAAAGGCGGCCGAGCTCGCGGCACTTGCCGCCCGTCTCGGCACGGGCTGCGTGCGCTTCGACTATTCCGGCCACGGCGCCTCCGGCGGCGCGTTTTCCGACGGCACGATCTCGCGCTGGCTGGAGGAGGCGCTCGCCGTGATCGAGCACGCCCGGGCCGCGATCGGCACGCGCCGCATGGTGCTGGTCGGCTCCTCGATGGGCGGCTGGATCGCGCTGCGCGCCGTGCGGGCGCTGGCGAAGCGCGGCGACGCAGCGGTGACGGGCCTGCTGCTGATCGCGCCGGCTCCCGATTTCACCTCGGAGCTGATCGAACCCAATCTCACCGAGGCCGAGCGGGCCGCGCTCGCCGAGCACGGCTTCTTCGAGGAGCCGACGCCCTACGGCCCCGATCCGAACGTCTACACGCTGAAGCTCATCGAGGACGGGCGGCAAAACCGCGTGCTCGACGGGGTGATCGAGACCGGCTGCCCGGTGCATATCCTGCAGGGCATGGCCGATCCGGACGTGCCCCATGCCCATGCCGTGCGGCTGATGGAGCACCTTTCCGGCGACGACGTGGTGCTGACGATGATTCGCGACGGCGACCATCGCCTGTCGCGTCCGCAGGACATCGCCCGCATGCTGGAGGCCGCGGAGACGCTCGCGCGCGGCGAAGGTGTGGCCTGAGGGCCGCATTTTAACCATATTGTCCCATCGCCAAAACTGATGATTGACGAAACGCCCCCTGGCTCTTTAACCTTTTGTTAACGATCAGGGGGCAGGCGGTTCATGGCGCATGTATTCGGTGCGAAGGCGGGTGTTGCGGCGATTTTCGCCCTGCTCGTTTCTTCTTCCTCGGCCTTCACGGCCCCCGCTTCCCTTCTTTCCATGCAGACCGGCGGCGTCACCTCGCAGCCGATCGGGCATTACGAATTCTGTCAGGCGAACCCGTCCGAGTGCCAGGCCGGCAGCCGCGGCCGCGGGGCGGCGAAGGTGACGGCCTACGGCTGGACGGTCGTGCGCGAGATCAACGCGAGCATCAACCACGCCATCACGCCGATGACCGACAAGGATCTCTACGGCAAGGACGAGTACTGGACCTATCCGGGCGAGGCCGGCGACTGCGAGGACTTCGTCCTCCTGAAGCGCCGCAAGCTGATGGAGAAGGGCTTTGCCGCAAGCGACCTGCTGATCACCGTCGTGCGCAAGCCGGACGGCGAGGGCCACGCGGTGCTGACGCTCGCCACCACGGAGGGCGACTTCGTCCTCGACAACCTCAACGACGAGGTCAGGCCCTGGACCGCGACGCCCTACCGCTACCTGAAGCGGCAGGCCAATTTCCATGCCGGCCGCTGGGTCTCGATCGAGAACGGCGACGCGATGATGGTGTCGTCGGTCGGCAAGTAGGGCACGGTTTTCCGGAAATCACGGGCGTTTTGCCCCTCATCCCCCTGCCGGGACCTCTCCCCGCAAGCGGGGAGAAGGGGAAAACGGTACGGCATTCGTTCCTCGCCCCGCTTGCGGGGAGAGGATGCCGGCAGGCAGGTGAGGGGCACTCACCTGGACCTCACCCCTCGAAGAACTCCTTCATCCGCGCGAAGAACCCGGCGGATTCGGGGTTGTTCTCCTTGGAAGAGATCTCCTCGAACTCCTTGAGAAGCTCGCGCTGGCGCTTGGTGAGCTTCTGCGGCGTCTCGATCTGGATCTGGATGTAGAGATCGCCGACCTGGGTCGAGCGCAGCACCGGCATGCCCTTGCCCTTCAGCCGGAACTGGCGGCCCGCCTGGGTGCCCTCCGGCACGCTGACGCGCGACTTCGAGCCGTCGAGCGTGGCGACGTCGAAGGTGCCGCCCAGCGCCGCCGTCGTCATCGAGATCGGCACGGTGCAGTAGAGGTCGGCGCCGTCGCGCTGGAAGAACTCGTGCGGCTTGACCGACAGGAAGATGTAGAGGTCGCCCGCCGGCCCTCCGCGAAGCCCGGCCTCGCCCTCGCCGGCAAGGCGGATACGGGTGCCGTCCTCGATGCCGGCCGGGATGTTGACCGACAGCGAGCGCTCTTCGGTGACGCGGCCCTGGCCGTGGCACTTGGTGCAGGGGTCGCTGATCGTCTGGCCGCGGCCGTGGCAAGTCGGGCAGGTGCGCTCGATCGAGAAGAAGCCCTGGGCGGCGCGCACGCGGCCCGAGCCGCCGCAGGTCGCGCAGGTCTTCGGGCTGGTGCCGGGCTTGGCGCCCGAGCCGGAACAGGCGTCGCAGGTGATCGACGTCGGCACGCGGATCTGCGCGGTCTTGCCCGAATAGGCCTCTTCCAGCGAGATCTCCATGTTGTAGCGCAGATCCCCGCCGCGCTCGCGCCCGCCGGAGGAGCGCCGCTGGCGCCCGCCGCCCATCATCTCGCCGAAGATGTCCTCGAAGATGTCGGAGAAGCCGCCGCCGGAAAAGCCGGCGCCGTTGCCGCCGAAGCCGCCGGCGCCCATGCCGCCCTGCTCGAAGGCCGCATGGCCGTAGCGGTCGTAGGCGGCCCGCTTCTGCGGGTCCTTCAGCGTCTCGTAGGCCTCGTTGACGTCCTTGAACTTCTGCTCGGCCGACGCATCCCCCGGATTCTTGTCCGGGTGGTATTTCATCGCCATCTTGCGGAAGGCGCTCTTCAGCTCCTTCTCGTCGGCGGTCCTGGAAACACCCAGCGTTTCGTAAAAATCAGCTTTTGCCATCGGGGTTCACGTCCGTTTCATGGACTGGTCGTCAATCTTGCGTCTGTGATGAAAGCCTGCGCACGCGAAAAGGCGGACACCGGGGCGGGGAGAAGGCCATGACGTCGTCGCCGCGTTGAACGGGAGTGATCATGTGGCCCTGTTCCCTTCGCGCCGGTTTCCGCCTTCCGCTGTCCGTTGGGCCGGCCGCTTGGCGCGGCCGGCATTTTCAGGCTCAGGCCGACTTCTTGCGGTCGTCCTCGTCCTTGACTTCCTCGTAGTCGGCGTCGACGACGTTGTCGCCGGCCTCGTCCGGGGAGGAGGCGCCCGCCTCGGCCTGCTGGGCCTCGTAGATCGCCTGGCCGAGCTTCATGGAGACTTCCATGAGCGTGTTGGTCTTGGCCTTGATGTCCTCGGCGTCCGGCTCGGAAACCTCGGTGGCGGCCTTCAGCGCAGCGATCGCGTCCTCGATGGCCTTGCGGTCGTCTTCGGAGACCTTGTCGCCGTATTCCTTGAGCGACTTCTCCGAGGAGTGGACCAGGCTTTCGGCCTGGTTCTTCGCCTCGACGGTCTCGCGGCGCTTCTTGTCGGCCTCGGCATTGGCCTCGGCGTCCTTCACCATCTTCTCGATGTCGGCGTCGGAAAGACCCCCCGAGGCCTGGATGCGGATCTGGTGCTCCTTGCCGGTGCCCTTGTCCTTCGCCGAGACCTGCACGATGCCGTTGGCGTCGATGTCGAAGGTGACCTCGATCTGCGGCACGCCGCGCGGCGCCGGCGGGATGCCGACGAGGTCGAACTGGCCGAGCAGCTTGTTGTCCGCGGCCATTTCGCGCTCGCCCTGGCTGACGCGGATGGTCACGGCCGACTGGTTGTCCTCGGCGGTCGAGAAGGTCTGGCTCTTCTTCGTCGGGATCGTCGTGTTGCGCTCGATCAGACGGGTGAAGACGCCGCCCAGCGTCTCGATGCCCAGCGACAGCGGCGTCACGTCGAGAAGCAGCACGTCCTTGACGTCGCCCTGCAGCACGCCGGCCTGGATGGCCGCACCCATGGCGACGACCTCATCCGGGTTGACGCCCTTGTGCGGCTCCTTGCCGAACAGCTGCTTGACGGTCTCCTGCACCTTCGGCATGCGGCTCATGCCGCCGACGAGGACGACCTCGTCGATCTCGGCCGCGGTCACGCCGGCATCCTTCAGCGCCGCCTTGCAGGGCGCCACGGTGCGCTGCACGAGGTCGTCGACGAGGCTTTCGAACTTGGCGCGCGACAGCTTCATCGTCAGGTGCTTCGGGCCGGAGGCGTCCGCCGTGATGAACGGCAGGTTGATCTCGGTCTGCTGCGAGGAGGAGAGCTCGATCTTGGCCTTTTCCGCCGCTTCCTTGAGGCGCTGCAGCGCGAGCTTGTCGTTCTTCAGGTCGATGCCCTGGTCCTTCTTGAACTCGGCCGCGAGGTATTCGACGAGACGCATGTCGAAGTCTTCACCGCCGAGGAAGGTGTCGCCGTTGGTCGACTTCACCTCGAAGACGCCGTCGCCGATCTCGAGCACGGAGATGTCGAAGGTGCCGCCGCCGAGGTCGTAGACGGCGATCGTCTTGCCGTCCTTCTTGTCGAGGCCGTAGGCGAGCGCGGCAGCGGTCGGCTCGTTGATGATGCGCAGCACTTCGAGGCCGGCGATCTTGCCGGCGTCCTTGGTGGCCTGGCGCTGGGCGTCGTTGAAGTAGGCGGGAACCGTGATGACGGCCTTCTCGACCTTCTCGCCGAGGTAGGATTCGGCGGTTTCCTTCATCTTCTGCAGGATCATCGCGGAGATTTGCGAGGGCGAATAGGCCTTGCCCTGGGCGTCGACCCAGGCGTCGCCGTTGTCGCCCTTGACGATCTTGTAGGGGACGAGGCCCTTGTCCTTCTCGACGAGCTTGTCGTCGTAGCGGCGGCCGATCAGGCGCTTGACCGCGAAGAGGGTGTTTTCCGGGTTGGTGACGGCCTGGCGCTTGGCCGGCTGGCCGGTCAGCCGCTCGCCGTCGTCGGTGAAGGCGACCATGGAGGGCGTGGTGCGCGCGCCTTCGGCGTTTTCGATGACTTTCGCATCCTTGCCGTCCATGACGGCGACGCAGGAGTTGGTCGTTCCGAGGTCGATACCGATTACTTTTGCCATGTCATTCTCTCCTTGAAGCGAACCGCCGGAACCCGATCAGGCATTCTTTCGGCAGTCCCTATGGTATGGTCTTCGCAAAAGCGGGAGCCCGAGCTCGCGGCTTTGCGGCGTATATAAGGACGCCCCCGAACGACTGCAAGACATCGAACGGCCGCAAAGCGGGCAAAATCAGCGATATGGCGGGATGCCTCCTCTTTGCGGCCCAATGTGGATGCGGACCTGACGGGCGTCAAGCCGGCCCGGCGTCAGCCGCCCATCAGGATGTCGAGGAGCGTCGTGCGCCGCGTGCCGGTCTGCCGCGCGCCGACGTTGGCGGGCGGGATGAGGCCGTCGTCGACGGCGCCCGTCCGCTCGTCCGCCACGGCCGGCGTATCGGCCGCCTGCGGGTCGGTGCCGAGCGCGCGCGAGACGAGGTCGTAGAGCGGATCGTGGCCCGCGTCCTCGGCCACCGCCTCGCTGCCCTCCGTCGTGCCGAAGAGCGGCGAAGGATGGAGCCCCTCGTGGGCGGCCGTCATGAAGCCGTTCCAGGCCTTGGCCGGCAGGCCGCCGCCCGTCACCTTCCGCATCGACTTGCCGTCGTCGTTGCCGAACCAGACGCCGGTGGTGAGGTTGCTCGTGTAGCCGACGAAGAGCGCGTCGCGGAAGGACTGGGTCGTGCCGGTCTTGCCGGCCGCCTGCCAGCCGGGAAGCCGCGCGTTCTTGCCCGTGCCTTCCGTCAGCACCCGCATCAGCATGCCGTTCATCTGCGACACCACCTTCTGCGAAAGCACGCGCGGCGGATTGTCGTAGGTGTTCTCGTAGAGCACCCGGCCGTCCGCGGTGGAGACGCGGCGGATGATGTGCGGCGTCGCCTTGTAGCCGCCGTTCATGAAGGGGGCGTAGGCGGCCGTCAGCTCGACCAGCGTCACCTCCGAGGTGCCGAGCGCGATCGAGGCGTTCGCCTGCATCTCCGATTCGATGCCGAGGCGGCGGGCGAGTTTCACCACCTCCTTCGGCCCGACCTCCATGACGAGCTGGGCGGCGATGGTGTTGAGCGATTCGGCCAGCGCCGAGGCGAGCGTCACCTCGCCGCGGAATTTCTGGTCGTAGTTCTCCGGCGTCCACTTGCCGATCCTGACCGGCCGGTCGTTGCGCACCGACTGCGGCGTGCGGCCCGCTTCGAGGGCCGCGGCATAGACGAAGGGCTTGAAGGCGGAGCCCGGCTGGCGCTTCGCCTTGGAGGCTCGGTCGAACTGGCTTTCCGCATAGTCGCGCCCGCCGACCAGCGCGCGGATCGCGCCCGTGCCGTCGATGGAGACGAGGGCGGCCTGCGAGGCGTCGAGCTTGGCGCCTTCCTTCTCGATCACGGCGGAGATCGCCGCGTCGGCCTTCTTCTCGAGATCGAGGTCGATCGTCGTGTCGATGACCAGGTCCTCGGTGATGTCGCCGATCATCGCCGGAAGCTGCGCCATCACCATGTCGGCGGCATAGTGCTGGGCGCCCGACCAGTAGCTCTTGGCGCGTGCCGGCGTCTGCGACATCGCCGTCTTGATCTCGCCGTCGGTGACGAAGCCCTCCTCGCGCATGGCCGACAGCACGACCTGCGCGCGCGCTTCCGCCGCCTCCGGGTCGCGGGCGGGCGAAAGCCGCGACGGCGCCTTCAGGAGGCCCGCCAGAACGGCCGCCTCGCCGAGGTTCACGTCGCGCGCCGACTTGTTGAAATAGCGCCGCGAGGCGGCTTCCACGCCGTAGGAGTTGGAGCCGAAGAAGACGCGGTTGAGATACATCGCAAGGATCTGGTCCTTGGAATATTTCTGCTCCAGCCACAGCGCCAGCAGCACCTCCTGCACCTTGCGCTCCAGCGTGCGCTCCGGCGAGAGGAAGAGGTTCTTGGCGAGCTGCTGGGTCAGCGTCGAGCCGCCCTGCACCATGCGCCCGCTCGTGACGTTCGTCAGCATCGCGCGGGCGAGCCCGAGCGGGTCGATGCCGAAATGCGAGTAGAAGCGCCGGTCCTCGATGGCGATGACGGCGAGCGGGATATAGGGCGACATGGTCTCCAGCGACAGCGCCTCGCCGCCGGTGGCGCCGCGATTGGCGATGATCTCGCCGCCGACGGCGAGGATCTTGACGTTCGGCGGGCGCTCGGGAATCGCCCAGCTGGTGGCGCTCGGCATGCGCGCGCCGTAGTAGAGGACGAGGCCGCCGAGGCCGATCGCCCCCCAAAGCCCGAGCACGAGGCACCAGTAGACGAGCGTGCGCAGGAGGCCGAACAGGCCGCCGGAGCGGCGCCGCCGCGCGGCGCGCGGGGCGGCGGATCGGCCGCCGCGCTTGCGCCCGCCGCGCTCCCCGGCGACGCGGTCGCCCGCGCCGAGGCGGAAGTCGCCGTCGTCGCGCCCGCGGGAGCCGTCGAAGGAGGGCTCGATTCGCCTGGATTTTCGGTTGTCTGCCATGCGCGGTCGGAAGGGCCCCCGTCGATGTCGCCGTGGGTTGGACCTTAAATGCGGCGATTTAAGGGGTGGTAAACAAGCGGTGAACGCGCAGATGCCTTTCGGGCGGCCTCGCCGGCCGCCCGAAGGTCTCGTCGATCAGTAGTAGGGCGAATAGCACTGCTGGCGCGGGCCGCCATAGGGCTGGAACGTGTTGTCGTAGGAGCGGTACGAGCGGTAGCGCGCATAGCACCATTCGACGTGGCGCGGGTTGACGCCCTCGTAGCGCGGGCGGGCATAGTTCTGGTTGGCGATGGCGCCGCCGATGATCGCGCCCGCGCCGAAGGCCGCCAGCGGATACCACCAGCCGTCCGAATGACGGCGATAGCCGTGGCGATGGTAGCGATAGCCGCGGTGGCCGTTGTGCCAGCCGCGGCGCTCGCGGCGATACTGCACCTGCTCGACGTCCGACGACTGCGAGACGCCGACCTTCGGAAGGGGCATCGCCGTCGCCTGTACGGGAACGAAGGTCGTCGCGAACATCGCGGCGGCCAGGGCCGCGGCAATGCCGCTCTTGAGCGTGTTCTTCATGTCGGTCTCCCTTGTTCGTCACTGTCTGCAGTGATCAGGACGGATCATACCATGAAACAATTCAACTGAACGGCGGATGAACCGTTCACTCGTCCTTTTGCCGCGAGCGGGCGAGGAAGCTCGCCCGCTCGAAGATGAGGATGACGAAGAGGGCGATCACGAAGGGAACGAGGAGGTAGAACAGCCGGAAGACGGCGAGCGCCGCCAGCACCGCTGCCGGGTCGATCTCCGGCAGGCCGGCGATGAAGACGAGCTCCAGCACGCCGATGCCGCCCGGCGCATGCGACAGCAGTGCCGCGGAAAACGAGGCGAGGAAGATGCCGAGCACCACGAAGAAGCCGGGATTGCCCTCGGCCGGCAGCACGAAATAGATGATCGCCGCCGCCCCGATCAGCTCCACCGGCGCGATGACGAGCTGGCGGAAGACGAGCGAGGGACGCGGATATTCGAGCTTCAGCCAGCGGGTGCGGATCGGCCGGAAGCCGACGAGGCTGCCCACGACGTAGAGCGCGACGAGCGCCAGGATGAAGATCCCGGTCGAGAACGCCGCCTCGATCGGCAGGAAATCGGCGAAGCGCTCGATGATCTCCGGCTCCAGCACCAGCACCAGGCCGAACAGCATGACGGTGCCGAGCACGAAGGTGAAGGAACAGAAGGCGACCAGCATGCCCACCTCGGAGCCCGACAGTCCCTTCGACGTATAGGCGCGGTAGCGCACGAGCGCGCCGGAAAACACCGAGGCGCCGATATTGTGCGACAGCGCGTAGGTCGTGAACGAGGTGATGGTGATGAACCACAGCGAGATGCGGTGGCCGAGATGTTCGAGCGCCAGGTGGTCGTAGGCGGCGAGCGCCGCATAGGCGACGAAGGTGGCGGCGACGGCGAGCAGCCAGCCCGACGGCGGGATGGCCTCCAGGCTCGCCATGAACTCGTCGAGCGACAGGCCGCGGAGGTCCTTGTAGAGGATGTAGATCGAGATGATGATCGCGGCGGTGCTGACGAGCGGCCAGAAGAATTTCCTCAACCACTTCATCCGGCCGTTCCCTCGCATGCGGCGTTCTGCCGTCCGCCCTGCGGGGCCCTTGCTTGCAACCGTTCCGTCGATGTCATCCGCTTCCTTTCTGGCCTGTCCGCCGCCCGGTGTCCCGGGCCCGATCTCCTTCGTGCCTCTTCTTGTCCGGGATTGCGTGCTAGCGTTCGGCGAGTGCCGCGAGGATGCGCACCCACGAGCGGATGCCCTTCTCGAAGGAACGCAGCTCGTATTTCTCGTTCGGCGAATGGATGCGGTCGTCCGGCAGCGCGAAGCCGACGAGCAGCGATTCCATGCCGAGCATCTTCTGGAAGTCGCCGACGATCGGGATCGAGCCGCCCATGCCGATGACGACGGCGGGTTTCGGCCATTCGTCGGAAAGCGCGGCCTTCGCCTTGTTGAGGAGCGGCGAATCGTAGGGGAGCTGGATCGCCGGCGAGCCGCCGTGCGCGTGGAACGTCACCGAGCAGTCGGCCGGGATCCTCGCGCGCACATAGGCGCGGAAGGCGTCGCGGATCCTCGCCGGATCCTGCTTGCCGACGAGGCGGAAGGAGACCTTCGCCGAGGCCTCCGCGGCGATCACCGTCTTGAAGCCCTCGCCGGTATAGCCGCCGGTGATGCCGTTCACCTCCGCCGTCGGCCGCGCCCAGGTGAGCTCCAGCACCGAGCGGCCCTTCTCGCCGGAGGGGATGGAGAGGCCGATCTCGCCGAGGAAGGTCTCCGCCGAGCGGCCGAGCGTCTCCCAGGCGGCCTTGATCTGGCTCGGCGTCTCCTCGACGCCGTCGTAGAAGCCGGCAAGCGTGACGCGGCCGGTCTCGTCGTGCAGGCCGGCGAGGATATCGGCGAGGATGTGGATCGGGTTCGCCGCCGCGCCGCCGAAATAGCCGGAATGCAGGTCGCGGTCGGCCGCCTTGACGACGACCTCCTCGCCGACGAGGCCGCGCAGGCCGGCGGAGATCGCCGGCGTCTCGCCGTCCCACATGCTGGTGTCGCAGACGAGCGCGACGTCGGCCGTCAGCTCCGCGGCATTCGCCTCCAGGAAGGGCTTCAGCGAGGGCGAGCCCGATTCCTCCTCGCCCTCGAACAGGATGGTCACCCGGCAGGGCAGCGCGCCCGCGGTCTCCTTGTAGGCGCGGCAGGCCTCGACGAAGGTCATGAGCTGGCCCTTGTCGTCCGAGGTGCCGCGGCCGGTGATGATGCGCCGCCCGCCCGGTGCGTCGCGCACCGCCGGCTGGAACGGGTCGTGGTCCCAGAGGTTCAGCGGGTCGACCGGCTGCACGTCGTAATGGCCGTAGAAGAGCACGTGCGGGGCGTCGGGATGCGCGCCGTCGTGATGGGCGACCACCATCGGATGGCCGGGCGTGTCGCGCACCGTCGCGGTGAAGCCGAGCGAGCGCAGGTCCGAGACCAGCCATTCCGCCGCCCGCCGGCAGTCCGCCTTGTAGGCGGGATCGGTGGAGATGGACTTGATCCGCACCAGCTCGAACAGGCGTTCGAGGCTCGCCGGAATGCCGGCGCTGGCGCGGTCGAGGACGGGCGAGAGGTTGGTCATGGTCGATTCCCTTGATTTCGGGAAGCATTTAGACCGATCGCGGCGGCGAGGGCAAATCGTATGACGAAACTGCGACACTCAGCGTCCGGCGTCGCGGCCGAGATTGGCGAGCGCCATGCGCATGTATTCGAGGAGCAGTTCCCGCTCGAAGCGGCGGAAGCCCGCAAACAGCGCGTCCTCGGCCGCCGCGGCCGCCGCCGTCGCCGTCTCGCGCAGCGCCTTTCCGCGGGCGGTGAGGAAGATCTGCTGCGCCCGCCGGTCCTTCGGATGGCGCCGCCGCGCGATGAGCCCGTCGCGCTCCATCCGGGAAAGCGTGTTGGCCATGGTCGCCTGCTCGATGTCGAGCCGGTCGAGGAGCTCGCGCTGGGTGAGCCCGTCGCCGTTCCACAGTTCGAGGAGGACGGGGAACTGGCCGGGCGCGAAGCCGGCCCCGTCCGCCCGCGCCTGCAGCGCGCGCGACGCTGCCTTCGAGAGCAGATTGGCGAGATAGGCCGCCGACTCCTTCCGGTCGAAATCCATGGACGCGAGGCTATGCCCGTTCGCGGGGCAAGACAAGGATGGATCGCAGGCGATGAAAAACGGAAGCCGCCGACGACGGGAGGCGCGTCGCGGCGGCTTCTTCGAAGAATGGACAAAGGCCCGGAGAGGGGGATGAGGCCTTTGTCCTCGTCTGGCTCGGCGGGGGACAGGCCGGTATGCCAGACAACGGCTTTGATCAGGTGCCGATGGGTGATATCTGTGCCCGCGAATGTGGCATTTCAAGGGATTCGGCCACCCGCGAAAATTACAAATCGGTAACGTTCGCGTGACGGCCGGGCGGCGCGGGCGGCCCGGATAAGAGCCCGGATAAGAGATGGACGCCGGAGGAGCGCCGCGCTATCCATTCACCCCATGAAAAACGGTGATCATCTCTTCCTCGTCGACGGCTCGGGCTTCATCTTCCGCGCCTTCCACGCCATCCCGCCGCTCAACCGCAAGTCGGACGGCCTGCCGGTCAATGCCGTCTCGGGCTTCTGCAACATGCTGTGGAAGCTCCTGAAGGATGCGCGCAACACCGACGTCGGCGTCACGCCGACCCATTTCGCGGTGATCTTCGACTATTCCTCGAAGACCTTCCGCAACGATCTCTACGATCTCTACAAGGCCAACCGCACCGCGCCGCCGGAGGACCTGATCCCGCAGTTCGGCCTGATCCGGCACGCGACGCGCGCCTTCAACCTGCCCTGCATCGAGAAGGAGGGCTACGAGGCGGACGACCTGATCGCCACCTATTCGCGGCTCGCCGAGGAGGCGGGCGCCGACGTCACCATCGTCTCCTCCGACAAGGACCTCATGCAGCTCGTCACCGGGAAGGTGTCGATGTACGACGGCATGAAGGACAAGCAGATCGCCATTCCCGACGTGATCGAGAAATGGGGCGTGGCGCCGGAGAAGATGATCGACCTGCAGGCGCTGACGGGCGATTCCACCGACAACATCCCCGGCGTCCCCGGCATCGGCCCGAAGACGGCCGCCCAGCTCCTCGCCGAATACGGCGACCTCGACACGCTGCTTTCCCGCGCCGAGGAGATCAAGCAGGTCAAGCGGCGCGAGAACATCCTCGCCAGCCGCGAGCTGGTGCTGCTCTCGCGCCAGCTCGTGACGCTGAAGAACGACACGCCGCTCGACGTGCCGCTCGACGACCTGATCCTGCACCCGCAGGACGGGCCGAGGCTGATCGCCTTCCTGAAGGCCATGGAGTTCAACACGCTGACGCGGCGCGTGGCGGAGGCCTGCGACTGCGACGCGAGCGCCATCGAGCCGGCCGTCGTTCCGGTCGAATGGGGCGCGGAGGCCCACGGTCCCGATCTCGACAGGGGCGAGGCCGTCGCGCCTTCGCCGGACGGCGGCGAGACGGCGGCGGAGGCCGCCGCCGTGCTCATGCCCACCGCCCGCCCGGGCGAGGCGTCGCCGGCGGGGCTCGCCCGGGCCCGCGCCGAGCGCTTCTCCGGCGCGGTGATCGACCATTCGGCCTATGTGACGATCCGCGACCTCGACACGCTCGACCGCTGGATCGCCGATGCGCGCGAGGCCGGCCTCGTCGGCTTCGACACGGAGACGACCTCGCTCGATCCCATGCAGGCCGAGCTCTGCGGCTTCTCGCTGGCGATCGCCGACAACCGCGCCGACCCGTCGGGCCTCACGGTCCGCGCGGCCTATGTGCCGCTCAGCCACAAGACCGGCGTCGGCGACCTGCTCGGCGGCGGCCTCGCCGAGGGGCAGATCCCCGTGCGCGCCGCGCTCGACCGGCTGAAGGGGCTGCTGGAGGACCGGTCCGTCCTCAAGGTCGCGCAGAACCTCAAGTACGACTATCTCGTCATGCGCCAGCACGGCATCGTCATCGTGAGCTACGACGACACGATGCTGATGTCCTACGCGCTCGACGCCGGCGTGACGACGCACGGCATGGACACGCTGTCGGAGCGCTGGCTCGGCCACAAGCCGATTCCCTACAAGGATGTCTGCGGCTCGGGCAAGGGCGCGCAGACCTTCGACCTGGTGGCGATCGACCGGGCGACGGCCTATGCCGCCGAGGACGCCGACGTGACGCTGAGGCTCTGGCACGTGCTGAAGCCGCGCCTTGCGGCCGAGCGCATGACGACGGTCTACGAGCGGCTGGAGCGGCCGCTGGTGCCCGTGCTCGCCCGCATGGAGGAGCGCGGCATCACCATCGACCGGCAGGTGCTCTCCCGTCTCTCCGGCGAGCTCGCGCAGGGGGCGGCGGCCTTCGAGGAGGAGATCTACGCGCTTGCCGGCGAGCGCTTCAACATCGGCTCGCCCAAGCAGCTCGGCGACATCCTGTTCGGCAAGATGGGGCTCTCCGGCGCGTCCAAGACCAAGACCGGCCAATGGTCCACCTCCGCGCAGGTGCTGGAGGACCTCGCCGCCCAGGGCGTGCCGCTGGCGCGCAAGATCGTCGACTGGCGCCAGCTCACCAAGCTGAAGTCCACCTATACCGACGCGCTGCCGGGCTTCGTCCATCCGCAGACCAAGCGCGTGCACACCTCCTATGCGCTCGCCGCCACCACCACCGGCCGGCTTTCCTCCTCCGAGCCGAACCTGCAGAACATCCCGGTCCGCACGGCGGAAGGCCGCAAGATCCGCACCGCCTTCGTCGCCTCGCCCGGCCGCAAGCTGGTCTCGGCCGACTACAGCCAGATCGAGCTGCGCGTGCTCGCCCACGTCGCCGACATCCCGCAGCTCAGGCAGGCCTTCGCCGACGGCATCGACATCCATGCGATGACGGCGTCGGAGATGTTCGGCGTGCCGGTCGAGGGCATGCCCGGGGAGGTGCGGCGCCGCGCCAAGGCGATCAATTTCGGCATCATCTACGGCATCTCCGCCTTCGGGCTCGCCAACCAGCTCGCCATCGAGCGGTCGGAGGCGGGCGAGTACATCAAGAAATATTTCGAGCGCTTCCCGGGCATCAAGGACTACATGGATTCCACCAAGGCCTTCGCCCGCGAGCACGGCTATGTCGAGACGATCTTCGGCCGGCGCGCGCACTATCCGGAGATCCGCTCCTCCAACCCGTCGGTGCGCGCCTTCAACGAGCGGGCGGCGATCAACGCGCCGATCCAGGGCTCGGCCGCCGACGTCATCCGCCGCGCCATGGTCAAGATGGAGCCGGCGCTGGAACGGGCCGGCCTCGGCGCGCGCATGCTCTTACAGGTGCACGACGAGCTGATCTTCGAGATCGAGGACGGCGAGGTGGACCGCGCGATCCCCGTCATCGTCGACACGATGGAGAACGCCTCCATGCCGGCGCTCGCGATGAAAGTGCCGCTGAAGGTCGACGCGCGGGCCGCGCACAACTGGGACGAGGCGCACTGAGGGGGCTCGCATAACCCCTCATCCGGCTGCCGCCACCTTCTCCCCGCTGGGGAGAAGGTGTTGCGCGGCGACGTCTCCTTTCCCTTCTCCCCAGCGGGGAGAAGGTGCCCGAAGGGCGGATGAGGGGGCCTGTCGGCCACTCACATCTCCGCCTCGATCTCCGCATGCCCCGTCTGGATGTTCCAGAGGTTGCGGTAGAGCCCCGGCCGCGCCACGAGCGCGTCGTGCGAGCCCGACTGCACGATCCGCCCGTCCTCCATCACGTGGATCGCATCCGCATGGACGACGGTGCTCAGGCGATGGGCGACGAGGATCACCGTGCGCCTGCCCTTCATCTTCGCCAGCGAGCGCTGGATCGCCGCTTCCGTCTCGTTGTCGACGGCGCTCGTCGCCTCGTCGAGGATGAGGATCGCCGGGTCGATCAGCAGGGCGCGCGCAAGCGCGATGCGCTGGCGCTGCCCGCCGGAGAGCTTCTGCCCGTATTCGCCGATCTGGCTGTCGTAGCCGTCCGGCAGCGCGCGGATGAAGCCGTCGGCCTCCGCCATCCTCGCCGCCGCCTCGATCTCGGAAAAGCGCGCCCCCGGCCGCCCGTAGGCGATGTTGTCGGAAATCGAGCCGGTGAACAGCGTCACCTCCTGCGGCACCCAGGCCATGGCGCGGCGCAGCCTCTCGCCCGACCAGTCGGCAAGCGGCACCCCGTCGAGCAGGATGCAGCCCTTTTGCGGCCGGATGAACAGGCCGAGGAGCTTGATCAGCGTCGACTTGCCGCTCCCCGTCGGCCCGACGAGCGCCACCGTCTCCCCGGCGCCGATGGAGAGACAGATGCCGTTGACGCCGCCCGGGCTCGTCGCATAGCGGAAGCCGACGTCGTCGAGGTCGAAGCGGCCGGAGACGGGCGCGTCGTGCGTGCCGTGCGGCTCGGCGCGCGGCTCGTCGAGCAGCCTGAGGATGCGCCGCGTCGAGGCCATGGCGCGCTCGTAGAGGTCGGCGATCTCGGCAAGCCCCGTCATCGGCCAGAGCAGGCGCTGGGTGAGAAAGACGAGCAGGCCGTAGGCGCCGACCTGCATCTGCCCGGTCAGCGTCAGCCAGCCGCCGATCAGGAAGGTGGCGAGGAAGCCCGACAGGATCGCCATGCGGATGATCGGGATGAAGGCGGAGGAGACGCGGATCGCCGCCCGGTTCGCCTCGACATAGCCGAGGCTCTCGCGCGTCAGCGCCTCCGTCTCGCGCGCCTCCGCCCCGAAGGCGCGGATCGTCTGCAGCCCCTGCAGGTTGGTGGTGAGCCTTGCGCCGAGCCCGCCGGCCCGCGCACGCACCGCGTCGTAGCGCGCCTGCGCCCGGCGCTGGAACCAGAAGGCGCCGGCGATGATCGCCGGTACCGGCGTGAAGGCGATCACGGCGATCAGCGGGCTGACGATGAAGAACACCGCGCCGACGAGGACGACGGCGGAAAAGGTCTGGATCAGCTCGTTGGCGCCGCGGTCGAGGAAGCGCTCGAGCTGGTTGATGTCGTCGTTCAGCACGGCGACGAGGTCGCCGGAGCGGTTCTCCTCGTAGAAGCTCGTCGGCAGGTGCTGGGCGTGGTCGTAACAGAGGATGCGCAGCCGGTGCTGCACGTCCTGCGCGAGCCCGCGCCAGAGCACCTGGTAGAAATACTCGAACAGCGATTCGCCGAACCAGATCAGGAAGGTGGCGATGCCCAGCAGCGTGAGCTGCTGCACCGGATCGGTGATGCCGAGCTTCGCGACGAAGGAATCCTTGCCGCGCACCACCACGTCGAGCGCGATGCCGATCAGGATCTCCGGCATCACGTCGAACAGCTTGTTGACGACCGACGAGGCCGTCGCCCGGATCACGCGGCCGCGCTCGTCGCGGACGAGCGAGAAGAGGACGCGCAGCGGATGGCGGGAAGCGGTCATGGCAGAGGAACCTGTCTGTCGGGGCCGTGCGGGGGCAGGCCTTCGCGTCTATCCGGGCGGGCGGCCGCTTGCAATCTCTTAATCCTGTCGGCGGGGAGCCGTTCCGCTTTAACCGCGCCTTAAGGCGGACGGGTCTTGATCGGGCGGAACGGGCGGCACGGGCCGGCCCGAGGAGCCAGGACGACCGCCATGAACCGAGCGCCCCGCAATCCGTCTTCCGCCGAAACGGCGCCGCTCGCCGTCCAGGTCGTGCGCCAGTACCTGCCGAACCGCGGCGGGCTGGAGGACGTCGTCGCCCACCTCTCGCGGCAATTGCTGGCGCGCGGTTTTCGCGTGCGCGTCGTCACGCTGGATCGGCTCTTCTCCGCGCCGGAGAAGAGCCTGCCGGCGCGCGAGACGATCGACGGCGTCGAGGTCGTGCGCATCCCCTTCTCCGGCAGCACGCGCTATCCGCTCGCCCCGCAGGTCTTCCGCCATCTCGCCGATGCCGACATCGTCCATGTCCATGCGGTCGACTTCTTCTTCGATGCGCTCGCCTGGGGCTGGCTCTTGCATCGCAGGCCGCTCGTCGCCACCACCCATGGCGGCTTCTTCCACACCGCCAGGTTCTCCGCGCTGAAGAAGGTCTGGTTCCGCACCGTCACGCGGGTCTCCTCGCTCGCCTATCGCGGCATCGTCGGCTGCAGCGCGCAGGACGTGCGGTTGTTTCGCACCGTCGCGGGCTCGCGTGTCGTCCATATCGACAACGGCGCCGACACGCGGAAATTCGCCGATGCCGCGGCGCGCGTGCCGTGCCGGCGCCTCGTCACCATCGGCCGCTTCTCCGTCAACAAGCGCCTCGACCGCCTGTTCGACGCCATGGCGCCGCTCGTCGCGCGCGATCCCGGCTGGCATCTCGACGTCGTCGGCGTGCCGGGCGATCATTCGGTCGCGGACGTCGAGGCCATGATCGCCGCGCGCGGCCTTGCGGCCCATGTCGGCCTGCATGTCGGCCTGCCGGATGCGGCGGTGCGCGATCTTGCCGGCAATGCCTCTCTCTTCGCCTCGGCGTCCGAATACGAGGGCTTCGGCCTCGTCGCGGTCGAGGCGATGAGCGCCGGCCTGATGCCCGTGCTCCATCCCAACACCGCCTATGCCGACCTCGCCGCGAGGCACGGCGAGATCCGCCTCTGCGACTTCGCCGACGCGCGGCGGGCCGCGGACGGCATCGACGCGGCCTTCGCCGTGCTCGAAGGCGACCCCGCGGGCTACCGCCGCGCGGCGATCGAGGCGGCGGCGGCCTATTCCTGGGACCGGGTGGCGGATCGTTACGTGGAGGTCTATCGTGCCGCCTGCGAGGGCGGCAGGCGGGCATGGCCGTCCGGCGTCCTCGCCGGACGCACCGGCGCCTGAGCCGGACGCCCGACCGGACGGAGCGACATCATGCGACCTTGCCTGGACATGCCCTTCCTCGGCCGCCTCGCCGCGGCGACGACGCTGGCGCTTGCGGTCGCCGCCGGCGCCGAGGCCGCCTGCCTGCGCGGCGTCAACCTCGCCGGCGCGGAGTTCGGCGGCGGGATCGGCAGCTACGGCACCGACTACATCTATCCCTCGCCGGAGACGATCGCCTACTATGCCGGTAAGGGCTTCAACGCCGTGCGGCTGCCCTTCAAGTGGGAGCGGCTCCAGCCGCGTCTCGGCCGCGGCTTCGACCGGGAGGAGCGCCTGCGCCTCGCCGCCGCCGTGGCCGAGATCCGGCGCGCGGGAATGACGGTCATCCTCGACGTGCACAACTACGCCTATTACGACGGCGCGCAGATCGGCTCGCCCGACGTGCCGGACAGCGCCTTCGCCGACTTCTGGCGCCGGCTCGCGCGCGAGTATCGCGACGACCAGGGCGTGCAGTTCGGCCTGATGAACGAGCCGCACGACATTTCCGCCACGCAATGGCTTTCCGCTGTCAACGCCGCCATCGCCGCGATCCGCAAGGCCGGGGCGAAGAACCTCGTGCTCGTGCCGGGAACGATCTGGAGCGGCGCGCACAGCTGGGAGAAGGAGCTGCCGGGCGGCGCCAACGGCACGGTGATGCTCGGCGTCGAGGACCCGGCCGGCAATTTCGCCTACGAGGTCCACCAGTATCTCGACAGCGACTTTTCCGGCACCTCGCCGAGCTGCGAGCGGGCGGACGACGCGGTGGCGGCGCTCGAGAACTTCACGGCCTGGCTGCGCCGCAACAATGCGCGCGGCTTCCTCGGCGAGTTCGGCGGATCGGACGACAAGGCCTGCCTCGACGGGCTCTCCCGCATGGTGGCGCATGTCGACGGGCTGCCGGACGTCTGGTCGGGCTGGACCTACTGGGCGGGCGGCGACTGGTGGCCGGAGGACGAGCCGCTCAACATCCAGCCGACGGCGGCGGGCGACCGCCCCCAGCTGAAGGCGCTCGTCTCCGGCGAGGCGCCGCATGCCTGCATGGCGCTGCGCCGCTGATCCTCAGCGGTCCCGCGCGCGGCAGGCGCCGGCGATGCCGATCAGCAGCCAGAACAGCGCGGCCGTCTTGATCGAGTAGAAGGAATCGCTGATCAGCATCAGCAGCAGCAGGTAGACGATCCCCATCGAGTGGAACCGCCAGGCCCGCGCGTCGGAAAGCGGCGCGTGCACGAAGAGCGTCCAGAGCGCGACGAACCCCGCGATGCCGAAGGCGGTCAGCGTATAGGCGAGCCCCGAATCCGCGACGAACAGGTTCGTCGTCTCGACGCCGAGCACGACGCTCGTCGAAAGCTGCGTGAGGATGTGCGCGGTGACGGCGAAGCGGCCGGCGATGTCGTTCGGCCCGCCGCCGTCGACCGAGGTTATCCCGTAGACGGCGATCACCGCCAGCATGAGGAACGGCGCGACGCTCCAGACGATCCGCGGCACGAGCCCGTAGAAGGGATAGAGCAGGGTGACGAGCACGCAGGTATAGAGGCCGAAGCGCGCGTCGGCGAGCGCCACCACGGTGAGGATGAGCGCCAGCACGAGCCAGCGCGCGGCGAAGGCGCGGCCGCGGAACAGCGTCCAGCAATAGGCGATCACCGCGAAATTGCCCATCGAGACCGGTTCGAGGAAGACGGAGGAGACGCGGTGCTGGCCGAGGAAGGGCAGGATCGTGCGCGCCTCCGGCCGCTGGCCGGAGATGAAGAGGCCCTTCGTCTGGCCGAAGGCCTTCTCCAGCGTCACCGAGCCGCGGGCGATGTAGTAGCCGAGGACGTTGAAGTAGTCGAGGAACGTGTCGAGCAGCAGGTATTCGAACAGCCCGAAGGCGACGACGACGAGCGCGCTCGCCAGCACCAGCCGGTCGCCGAGCTTCGGGTCGGCGAGCCGGCTGCCGAGGAAGTAGAAGGCGATCGGGATGAGGATGTCGCGCACCGGCTTCGGGTTGATCTGTCCGCCGCGCATCATGAACAGGAAGACCATGTAGCTGACGAAGACCGCGGTGAGTAGGTAGAGCGCGAACCTGCGCGTCATGGCCCCGAGCAGCGCACAGCCGATGATCGCCATCTCCATGAGCATCACCTGGCTGTCGCTGACGCCCATGACGCGCGTGTTGACGAGGCACAGGAAGGCGTTGAAGGTGAGCGCCCCGAGGACGGCGACGGTCGCCAGGAAGCGCAGGACGGGAGGCGCGAGCTCCGTCCCGCCGGCAAGGTCCGGATGCCCGGCGGCGGTTGCCTGCATCGTCCGCCCTCCCTCAGGCCGCCCGGTCGCCGACCAGGATGTTGCCGATGAGCTTGTCGCGCCAGGGCGCGATCTCGGCGACGAGGGCGGTGAGCGCCTCCGCCCCGGTGGCGCCGAGCGCCGAGACGACGAGGATGCCGTCGACATGGCGCAGGACCGCGGGCAGGATCGCCTCGGCCGGCGTGCCGCAGCAGTCGATGATCGTGAAGCCGGCCGGCGCATCGCGGAAGGCGGTGCTGACGCGCGCCGACGACAGCGCCGTCACCTTGCGCAGGCCGGCCGCGCCGATGCGGCGGAAGGACAGCATGTCCTCGAGCGCCTGCGGATGCCCGCGCGACGGCCCGTCGCGGCGGACGGCGGCGATGTCGGTGCGGATGCGCACCGAGCCGCCGGCGCCGAACCGGCCCTGCGCCGGCCGGCGCAGCGTGCCGTCGGAAAACAGTACCTCCTCGCCGAGGGCCTGCAGCTCGCGCGCGAGGCCGAGGGCCGCGTTCTCGCCGGCGCCGCCGGCCGACAGGACCGCGATCGTCGCGGGCACGCCCGGCTCGAACTGTGCCTCGATGAGATGCGCCGCCCGCGTGAGACCGGAGATGCGCGGCGTCGTCTCCCGCCGCTCCGCCCGCTGGGCGAAGGGCACGACGCGGGCGAGCCTGTCGCTCCAGCGGCCGTCGCCGCGTGCCTCGCCGGCCGCCGCGATCGTGCCCAGCACCGGCGCGCCGGTCTTCGTCACGAGGTCCTGCTCGGAGCGCAGCGAGCCGCCGACGATCTCGCGCAGCACGGCGAGCGCCGCGCCCGCCGCGGTGCCGAACAGCACGGCGGCGGCGAGCACGAGCAGCCGCGGCGCCCTCACCGGGTTGCTGGAGGGGACGGCGGCCGAGATGATGCGCGAGTTGCCGGCGCCGAGGTCCTGCTGGCGGCCGAGCTCCTCGGCGCGGGTGAGGAAGGACTTGTAGACGGCGTCGAGCGTGTCGGCCTCGCTCACGAGCTGGGCGAGGCGGAAACGGACCTTGCCGTTGTCGCCGTTGGCGGCCGTCTGCTCGTCGAAGCGCTTCTGCACGGCGGCGAGATTGGCGTTGGCGCGCTCGTAGGTGTTGGCGGTCAGCTCGCGGATGCGCGCCAGCTCCTTCTCGATCGCCGCGCGCATGGTGGAGATCTGCGAATGCACGGCCCGCATCTGCGGGTGGCCGTTGCCGAGATTGGCGGACAGCTCGGCCTGCCGCTCGAGCATCTGCCCGTAGCGGGTGCGCAGGCCAGACAGCGACGCCGATTGCAGCGCCTCGGGAATGGCGCCCGATTCGACGTCCGACAGGTTGAGCTTGCGGGCCTGGTCGTAGGCCGCCTTCTGCTGCTCGGCCTGCTGGCGGGCGGCGAGCAGCTGCTGGTTGAGCGCGGCGAGCTGCTGGTCGGTGATGAGGCCCTGCTGGCCGGTGGAGAGGAGGCCGTTCTCGGCGCGGAAGGTCTCGACCGCCGCGCGCGCCTCGAGCACGCGCTGGCGCAGCTGCTCGGTCTCCTCGGCGATCGCCGTGGAGGTCTTCAGGTTGGCGTCGAGGCGGGACGAATCGGTGAGCCGCAGGTAGCTTTCGCCGACGGCGTTGGCGATCTTCGCCGCCATCGCGCTGTCGCGGTGCTTCATGGTGATGGCGAAGACGAAGCTCTCGCCGTTGCGCTCGACGAGGAGATTGGCCGCGATCGCGTCGACGACGCCGTCCGTGGCGTCGCCCGTGGCGGCGGGGCCGGCGAGATAGGGGTCCTTCGTTAGGTCGAGCCGCTTGACCACGTCGCGCAGCACGTCGCGCGACTGCAGGAAATAGAGCTGGCTACCGATCAGCTGCTGCGTGTCGAGCCCCGTGCCCGCGCCGCTGCCGACGACGGGCCCCCGCTGCATGTCGACGTAGAGTTCCGCCGTGGAGCGGTAGAGCGGCTTCTGCTGCACGAGGAAGCCGGCGGCGAGCGCGACGCAGGCGAGCACGGAGAAGACCACGTAGTGGAGCCTCTTCCTCACGATGCCCGGCAGCTGAAAGATGTCGATGTCCATGCAACGCCCGAACGGCCGCCCGATTCCGGACGGCCTGCTAGAGACGGCCGCCGCGCGCGCATCGCGTGGCGGGCCACTGCCGCACGTTCTCAGGATATGGTTAACAAAGCCTCAATTTTCCGGCCGGCGGCGGGCGTGACGGCGCGGGAAGGCCTTGAAAAGGCGGCCGCTTTCTCCCGCCGCGCCGCACACGCGGAGATTGCGCCGGGCCGCTTCCGTCTTCACCGAATCTTATCCATGTCCCTTCAGCCGATCTTATCTCCCCCGGCGTATGTGTGTGGCAGGGATGAGCCCGAGGCCCGCGCCCGGCGCGGCAGGACAACGATGGAGAACGACGACATGAAGCAGAAGATCCGTGACATTCTCGCCAGGCACGGCGGATTGCCGATGCCGGTCGGAGAGCTTGCCGACGACGGCGATCTCTATGCGGCGGGCCTCTCCTCCTTCGCCTCCGTCCAGGTCATGCTGGCCGTCGAGGAAGCCTTCGACGTCGAGTTTCCCGACAGCCTCCTGAACCGCAAGTCCTTCCAGAGCATCGCCGCGATCACCCGCACCGTGGAAAGCCTCGTCGGCAGCGCGGAGGCCGCCGAATGACCCTCGCCCTTGCAACGAGCCTCGCCGAGCGCGCCGGACGCGTCGCGGCGGTGGCCGCGACGCATGCCGACGACGTCGACGCCGCCGCCCGCTTCCCGCGCGAGGCGGTCGACGCGATGATCGCCGAGCGGCTCCTGTCGATCCAGATCCCGCCGGAGCTCGGCGGCGAGGGCGCGAGCCTGTCCGAGATCGCCGAGGTCTGCTCGCTGATCGGCCAGAACTGTGCCGCCGCCGCCATGGTCTTCGCCATGCACCACATCAAGCTGTCGAGCCTCGTCTCGCACGGGACGGACAGCGAGTGGCACCGCGCCTTCATGCGCCGCATCGTCGCCGAGCAGCTCCTGCTCGCCTCCGCCACGACGGAGGGCGGCATCGGCGGCAACCTGCGCAACAGCATCTGCGCGATCGAGGTCGCGGGCGGCCGCTGCCGGCTCGTCAAGGACGCGACCGTCATCTCCTACGGCGCGCACGCCGACGCGATCCTGATCACCTCGCGGTCGCATGCCGACGCCGCCTCCACCGACCAGGTGATGACCGTCTTCACCAGGGACCAGTACACGCTGGAGCACACGCAGGGCTGGAACACGCTCGGCATGCGCGGCACCTGCTCCGACGGCTACCTGTTCACCGGCGAGGCGCCGGCCGAGCAGATCCTGCCGAAGCCCTTCGCCGAGATCGCCGCGCAGTCGATGCTCGCGACCTCGCACCTGCTGTGGAGCGCCGTCTGGTACGGCATCGCCGTCGACGCCGTCGCCCGCGCCCAGGCCTTCGTGCGCGCCGCCGCGCGCAAGACCCCCGGCACGCCGCCGCCCGGCGCGCTGCGGCTTGCCGAAGCCGTCAACCTGCTGCAGCTCGTCAAGGCGAGCACGATCGCCGGCCTTCGCGAATACGAGACGGCGAAGGCCGATGCGGAGCGGCTCTCCTCGATGGGCTTCGCCGTGGCGATGAACAACGTGAAGATCGCCGCCTCCGAGACGATCCTTTCGATCGTCAACCAGGCCATGCTGATCTGCGGCATCCTCGGCTACAAGAACGGCACGCCCTACAGCCTCGGCCGGCATCTGCGCGACGCCCATTCGGCGCAGCTGATGATCTCCAACGACCGTATCCTCGCCAACACGTCGAACCTGCTGCTCGTGCACAGGCAGGACACCAGCCTCACGGGGTGATCCCATGGACATGCAATCCTCCCTTCTCGACCGCCTCTTCGACGCGGGCCTGCTGATCGATACCGGCGTCGAGGGCCTCTACGGCCGCTCCGGTCTGTTCGAGGACGTGATCGCCCGCTTCGAGCGGCTGATCGACGCCTATGGCGGCGACGACGGCGCGGAGGCCATGCGCTTTCCGCCCGGCATGAACCGCGCCCATTTCGAGACGAGCGGCTACATGAAGAGCTTCCCGCAGCTCGCCGGCACCGTGCACAGCTTCTGCGGCGGCGAGCTCGACCACATGGGCCTCCTGCAATGCATGGAGGTCGGCGGCGACTGGACGAAGGAGCAGAAGGCGACCGACATCGTGCTGACGCCGGCGGCCTGCTATCCGCTCTACCCGACGATCGCGAAACGCGGCCGCCTGCCGGCCGGGGGCGGGCTCTACGACCTGCAGTCCTACTGCTTCCGCCACGAGCCCTCGAACGACCCGGCCCGCCAGCAGCTCTTCCGCATGCGCGAATATGTCTGCATGGGCACGCAGGAGCACGTGACGACGTTCCGTCAGACCTGGATGGACCGCGGGCTGGAGATGATGGCCAAGGTCGGCCTCGACGTGACGATCGACGTCGCCAACGACCCGTTCTTCGGCCGTGCCGGCCGCATGCTCGCCAACAACCAGCGCGACCAGAACCTGAAGTTCGAGCTCCTGATCCCCGTCACCTCGGCGGCGAAGCCGACGGCCTGCATGAGCTTCAACTACCACCAGGACGCCTTCGGCGCGAAATGGGGCCTCTATCTGGATGACGGCGCGGTGGCGCATACCGCCTGCGTCGGCTTCGGGCTGGAGCGCATCGCGCTCGCGCTCTTTTCCCGCCACGGTCTCGACGTCGCGGAATGGCCCGAGAGCGTCCGCGCGGCACTCGGCTACCGGGACTGAGCATGGCTGCCGTCTTCGCCGGGCTTTCGCCCGAGGCCTACCGGCCGCATGCGCTGCACGACGCGGAACGCATGTGGCCGGAGACGAACTGCTACGTCGATCTCTGGATCGAGGTGCTGAACGCCTTCGGCACGGTTCCCGAAGCCATGCTCGGCTTCACGCTGACGCAGGATTTCGAGGGCGACCAGTTCACCTTCTTCAAGGTGCCGCTGGAAGATCTCGAATCCCTCTACGGCATCCGCTGCACCGAGCTTGCGATCTACGACCGGGTGGAGACCCACGTTCTCGCCCAGCTCGCGCGCGGACGGCTCTGCCTCGTCGAGCTGGACAGCTATTTCCTGCCCGACACGCGCGGCGTCGCCTATCGCCAGGAGCACGGCAAGACGACGGTCGCGGTCAACCGGCTGGACCTCGAGGGCCGCGGGCTCGACTATTTCCACAATGCCGGCTTCTTCCGGCTGGACGGCGAGGATTTCGACGGCCTGTTCCACCGGCTGGACGGGCCCGACGACCTGCCCTTCCTGCCCTACGCGGAATTCGCCAAGTTCCCGGCCGCCCCGCCGGACGAGGCGCATCTGCGCCGCGAGGCCGAACGGCTGCTCGCCGTCCATTTCGCGCGGCGGCCCGCCGCAAACCCGGTCGCGGCCTTCGCGGCGGTCTTCCCCGCGCAGGTCGAGGCGGTGGCGGAACGGCCTTTCGGCTTCTTCCACAAATATGCCTTCAACACGCTGCGCCAGCTCGGCGCCAATTTCGAGCTCGCCGCCGCCCATCTCGACTGGATCGCGCCGGACGGCGGCCTGGCGCCGGCGGCGGATGCGGCGCGGCGGATCTCGGAGACGGCGAAGTCCGTGCAGTTCCAGCTCGCCCGGGCGGTGACGCGGAAGAAGTTCGCGCCGCTCGCGACCGCCCTCGACCCGGCCGCCGAGGCCTGGGAAAGCCTGACGGCGGCGCTTGCCGCGCGTTTCGGCTGAGGGAGACGGCATGGCGGCGACGGGACGGGACCTTTCTTCCGGCTGGCGCATGGTGCTGACGCCGGCCGGCGCGGCTGCGGAACCCGCCGCGCTCGACGCCTTCCCCGACCGCATCGATGCACCGGTACCCGGCACCGTCGCCGGCGCGCTGGAGCGGGCGGGCCGCTTCGAGCGGACCGCACCCGCCCCGCTCGACCATCTCGACGCCTGGTACGGCCTCGACCTTTCCGGCGAGCCGCCCGGTCCGGCCGTGCTGCGCTTCGAGGGGCTGGCGACGGTCTGCGAGGTCTGGTGGAACGGCGCGCGCGTGCTTTCCTCCGACAGCATGTTCGTCGGCCATGACCTGCCCGTGGACCTGACCGGCCGCGATCGCCTCGACCTCTGCTTCCGCGCGCTGCGGCCGCATCTCGAAAGGCGCGGGCCGCGCGCCCGCTGGCGGCCGCAGATGATCGTGCCGCAGGGCATGCGGCTGGTGCGCTCCACCCTGCTCGGCCGCATGCCGGGCTGGTGCCCGGAGGTCCATGCCGCCGGTCCCTGGCGGCCCGTCCGCCTCGTGCGCGCCGATCCCGCCGTCCCCCGCGACGTGCGCATCGCCGCCAGCCTCGACGCCGACGGCACGGGCCGGCTCGCCGTCCGCCTCGCGCTCGACGGCGCGGCCGCACCGGTGCTGGAATGCGCGGGCGCCGGCGTGACGATGGTCGCGGACGGCGAGGGCCGCTTCGCCGCCGAGCTTTCGCTTCCCGGCGTCGAGCCCTGGTGGCCGCGCACCCACGGCCGGCCCGCGCTGCACGACGTCGCCCTCGTGTCCGGCGGCGTGCGCCATCCGCTCGGCCGCACCGGCTTCCGCCGCGTCGAGATCGACCGCGGTGCCGACGGAAACGGTTTTGCCCTGCGCGTCAACGGCGAGCGGATCTTCTGCCGCGGCGCCGTCTGGACCACGGCCGACATCGTCGACCTGCCGGGCGCGCGCGAGCGCTGCG
This sequence comes from Shinella pollutisoli, assembly GCF_024609765.1. Classification (GTDB taxonomy): domain Bacteria; phylum Pseudomonadota; class Alphaproteobacteria; order Rhizobiales; family Rhizobiaceae; genus Shinella; species Shinella pollutisoli. The sequence goes on along the minus strand of NZ_JANFDG010000027.1, from coordinate 16,901 downwards.
AACCGCTGCTCCGGCTCGCCGCCGGGGCGAACATGAACATGCTGCGCATCGGCGGCACCATGGCCTACGAGACGGCGGACTTCTTCGCGCTCTGCGACGAGCTCGGCCTGATGGTCTGGCAGGATGCGATGCTCGCCAATTTCGACTATCCCGCGGGCGACCCGGCTTTCGTGGACAACGTCCGCCGCGAGGTCGCGCAGTTCCTCGATGCGACCGCCGCCTCGCCGTCGCTCGCGGTGTTTTGCGGCGGCAGCGAGATCGACCAGCAGGCGGCGATGCTCGGCCTGCCGGAGGGTGCCCGCGGCGGCCCGCTCACCCGCGAGGTCCTGCCGGCGCTCGTGGCCGCGCACCGTCCCGACGTGGCCTATGTGGAGAATTCGCCGAGCGGCGGGGCGATGCCGTTCTCGCCCAATGCCGGCGTCACGCACTATTACGGCGTCGGCGCCTATTGCCGGCCGCTGGAGGACGCGCGCCGCGCCGGGGTGCGCTTCGCCGCCGAAAGCCTCGCCTTCGCCAACGTGCCGGAGCGCGAGACGCTGGAGGCGCACCTGCCCGTGCCCGCCGTGCACGACCCGCGCTGGAAGGCCCGCGTGCCGCGCGACCGCGGCGCCTCCTGGGACTTCGAGGACGTGCGCGACCACTACCTGAACGACCTCTACGGCGAGGACCCCGCCCGCCTGCGCCGCGAGGACCCGGCCCGCTACCTCGATCTTTCGCGCGCCGTCGTCGCCGAGGTGATGGAGGCAACCTTCGCCGAATGGCGCCGGCCGGCCTCCGGCTGCGGCGGCGCGCTGGTCTGGACCTTCCAGGACCTCCTGCCCGGCGCCGGCTGGGGCGTCGTGGACGCGACCGGCCTGCCGAAATCCGCCTGGCACGCGCTGCGCCGCGCCTTCCGTCCCGTGCAGCTTCTCCTGTCCGACGAGGGCACCAACGGCCTCGACCTCCACGTCGTCAACGACGGACCGGAAACGCTCGATCTTGCCGTCGAGCTTGCCTGCCTGCGCCACGGCCGCCAGCCGGTGGTGAGCGGCCGGCAGGCGCTGTCGCTCGGCCCCCGCTCCGCCGCGACCGTCGCCGCGACCGCGCTCTTCGGCGCCTTCTTCGACACGACCTATGCCTTCCGCTTCGGCCCGCCCGCCCACGACGTCACCGTCGCGCGGCTGACGGATGCGGAGGGGACCGTTCTCGCCGAGGCCTTCCATTTCCCGCGCGGCCGTGCCGCCGCGCTCTTCCCCGCCGCGGTGACGGCGACGCTGGAGCAGGACGCGGCGGGATGGGCGCTCGCCCTTTCGGCGGATCGCTTCGCCCAGTCCGTGGCGATCGAGGCGCCGGGCTTCGGCCTCTCCGACAACTGGTTCCACCTCGCGCCGGGCTCCGTCAGGACCGTGCGGCTCACACCGCTTGCCGCGACCGATCCGGCCGCGCGCCCCTCGGGCGAGGTGCGCGGCCCCGGCATGGAGGCCGTGGTTTCCTTCTGAGGGGGCCGGCGCTCAGGCGGCCGAGCGCCAGCCCGTCCAGCGGCCGATGAGGAGCTGGCGCGAGCGGTCGGCGAGCCCGGGCCGGCCCGTCAGCGTATAGACGACGATGCCGGCGAGCGGGCGCAGGAGATGCGGCGCGAAGGTCCGGAAGCCGTAGCCGTGCCGGCGCATCACGTAGCCGAGGCCCGCGCCGTAGGCCCGCATCTTGCGCGCGCCCTCCGCTGAGGGCGGCGCGGCGCGCTCGTCGGGATGGTGCCCCGTCAGCGAGGGCTCGTAGACGCCGGTCGCGCCGGCCTTGATGAGGTTGAGCACGAGGTCGGGGCCTTCGTAGGCGCCCCAGGGCGTCCCGGCGCCGACGCCGAGCCGCTCGTCGAAGCCGCCGGAGCGGGCGAAGGTCTCGCGGCGCACGAAGAACACCCATTCGATCAGCGTCGACCAGACGTTCTCGCGCCGGACCGTCTCGGGCTCGGTCGAAAAGCGCACCATGATCGTCTCGCCCTCGGCGTTGACGGCGCGGCCGCAATAGAAATCGGCCGGGCGGCTCTCGACGAGCGCGGCGAAGCGGTCGAGGAAGTCCGGCGCGTACCAGCAGTCGTCGTCCGGAAACAGGATCCAGTTCCCCCGCGCCTCGGCGGCGCCGAGGTTGCGCGCGCGGCTGAGGCCCCGGATCTTCGGGCGCAGGTGGCGGATGGTGAGCGCGTGCTGCCAGCGCGCGACGATCGGCACGAGACGGTCGTCCGGGTTCTGGTCGACGACGATGACCTCGAAATCGCGGCGCGTCAGGGCGGCGAGCGACGCCAGCAGCCCGTCGAATTCGGTCGACCGGCCGAGCGTCGCGACGACCATCGAGACGAAGATGGCCGGAGTGTTCGGTGACATGCGGTTGCCTTTTGCGAACAAGCGGTGGGCACGGGCCGTGTCACGCGCCCGCGTCGGCCATCATGTGTCCGCAAAACCTTAAAGCCGGATGAATCCCGGCTCCGTCCGGCGGCGACGGCGGGAAATCATCGATGATTTCTTGCCGTCGCGGGCAGGGTGCCGCCGAAGAGGCGGGGCGGGGCGGCCGGGAACCGGCTGGCCTCGAAGGGAAGGTCGTCCTCTTCCGTGGCTGGCAAGGCGTCCTCGCGGTCCGTCCTGCCCTTCGGCTGGAAGCCGACCGGATAGAGGTTGAAATAACCAAGCGTCACGCCGCCGAGATAGAGCATGCGGTTCTCCCGTTCTGTCCGGACGACATCATGGCGGGAATGTGGCGGCTGTCAATAGTCTATATAAATGGTAGGCTATTTGTCGCGCCGTCGGGCTTGATGCGGCCGCCCGGACGCGGCAAGGAAGCGGGCGAACGCCATGCCGCCGGACGACGCGCCCCATGTACACGCTGGACCGCACCGAGACTTTCGAGCAGGAGATCCGCAAGAGCCGGTTCCGCGCCACCGCCTGCCCGGTCGCCGACGAGGCGGAGGCGAAGGCCGTGCTCGCGGCCGTCGCCGACCGCGCCGCCAATCACAATTGCTGGGCCTGGCGCATCGGCGGCACCTATCGTTTCAGCGACGACGGCGAGCCGGGCGGCACCGCGGGCAAGCCGATCCTGCAGGCGATCGACGGCCAGGCGCTCGACCGGACGCTGGTCGTCGTCACCCGCTGGTTCGGCGGCATCCTGCTCGGCAGCGGCGGGCTGGTGCGCGCCTATGGCGGCACGGCGGCGGCCTGCCTGCGCCAGGCGGCGAAGTCGCCCTTCGTCGCGCGCGAGGCGCTGTCCGTCTCCGTCGGCTTTTCCGACCTCGCCCTGGTCAAGGCGCGGCTTGCGGCCGGCGGCGTGCTGATCGACGGCGAGGCCTTCCACGGCACGGGCGCGACGCTGGCGCTGCGCGTGGCGGCAGGGGCCGCGGAGGAGACCGCGCGCATGCTCGCCGACCTCACCGGCGGGCGGGCGGAAATCGGGGGTCGGGAGAAATAAAATCCCCTTCCAATTCCCGGCCGCGGCGGAGAACGGTTTGGCGCGTGCCGGGCGCCTTGCCGAATGCCTTCGCCCGCACGGGCGAAACCGCGCAAACTTCGGCTCCGGCGGGCCTTCGCGCGCGGGCGGGCGAGGTATAGGCAAGGCGGATTTTTGGGTCTATCTAGCGGAAAAGGCCGTCCGCGGCCCTCTGGCCGGCGGACAGACAGATCGAGAGGACCAAACCATGAGCCTGCGCATTAACGACACCGCCCCGGATTTCACCGCCGAGACCACGGTCGGCCCGATCAGCTTCCATGACTGGATCGGCGACGGCTGGGCGGTCCTCTTCTCGCATCCGAAGAACTTCACGCCCGTCTGCACGACCGAGCTCGGCGCCATGGCCGGCATCGAGGGCGAGTTCCGCAAGCGCGGCGTCAAGATCATCGGCATTTCCGTCGATCCGGTCGAAAGCCACGACAAGTGGAAGAACGACATCCGCGTCGCCACCGGCTTCGACGTCGACTATCCGCTGATCGGCGACAAGGACCTGAAGGTCGCCAAGCTCTACGGCATGCTGCCGGCCGGCGCCGGCGACACGTCGGAAGGCCGCACGCCCGCCGACAACGCCACGGTGCGCTCCGTCTTCGTCATCGGCCCCGACAAGAAGATCAAGCTGATCCTCACCTATCCGATGACGACGGGCCGCAACTTCGCCGAGATCCTGCGCGCGATCGATTCCATCCAGCTCACCAGCAAGCACCAGGTGGCCACGCCCGCCAACTGGCAGCAGGGCGAGGACGTGATCATCACCGCCGCCGTCTCCAACGAGGACGCGATCGCCCGCTTCGGCTCCTTCGACACGGTGCTGCCCTACCTGCGCAAGACCAGGCAGCCGGCCGCCTGACAGCGCGCCTGCATTGCGGCCGTTCCCGGGCCCGGCCGGGGACGGCCCGCCTTACTCGTCGCCCATCTTCAGCGCGGCGATGAAGGCCTCCTGCGGGATCTCCACCTTGCCGAACTGGCGCATGCGCTTCTTGCCTTCCTTCTGCTTCTCCAGGAGCTTGCGCTTGCGGGTGGCGTCGCCGCCGTAGCATTTCGCCGTCACGTCCTTGCGCAGCGCGCGCACCGTCTCGCGGGCGATGATGCGCCCGCCGATCGCCGCCTGGATCGGGATCTGGAACATGTGCTGCGGGATCAGGTCCTTCAGCTTCTCGCACATGACGCGGCCGCGCTTCTCCGCCGCCGAGCGGTGGACCAGCATGGAAAGCGCATCGACCGGCTCGGCATTGACGAGGATCGACATCTTGACGAGATCGCTCTCGCGGTAGCCGGAGAGGTTGTAGTCGAAGGAGGCGTAGCCCTTGGAGATCGACTTCAGCCGGTCGTAGAAGTCGAAGACCACCTCGTTCAGCGGCAGCTCGTAGGTCAGCATCGCGCGGTTGCCGACATAGGTGAGCTCGGTCTGGATGCCGCGCCGGTCCTGGCAGAGTTTCAGGATGCCGCCGAGATAGTCGTCCGGCGTCATGATCGTCGCCTTGATCCACGGCTCGCGGAACTCGGCGATCTTGACGACGTCCGGCATGTCGGCCGGGTTGTGCAGCTCCTTCTCGGTGCCGTCCGTCATGGTGAGCTGGTAGACGACCGAAGGCGCCGTGGCGATCAGGTCGAGGTCGAACTCGCGCGACAGGCGCTCCTGGATGATCTCCAGGTGGAGCAGGCCGAGGAAGCCGCAGCGGAAGCCGAAGCCGAGGGCGGCGGACGATTCCATCTCGAACGAGAACGAGGCGTCGTTGAGGCGCAGCTTGCCCATCGCCGAGCGCAGCTCCTCGAAGTCGGCCGCATCGACCGGGAAGAGGCCGCAGAACACCACCGGCTGTGCCGGCTTGAAGCCCGGCAGGGCCTTCGCCGTCGGGCGCCTGTCCTCGGTGATCGTGTCGCCGACGCGGGTGTCGGCCACTTCCTTGATCGAGGCGGTGATGAAGCCGATCTCGCCGGGGCCGAGACTGTCCATCGCCACCATCTTCGGCGTCAGCACGCCGACGCGCTCGACGGAATATTTGGCGTCCGTGCCCATCATGCGGATGACCTGGCCCTTGGTGAGCCGGCCCTCGATGACGCGCACCAGCACCATGACGCCGAGATAGGTGTCGTACCACGAATCGACCAGCAGCGCCTTCAGCGGCGCGGTCTCGCCGCCCTCGCTCTTCGGCGCGGGCAGGCGCTTGACGATCGCCTCCAGCACGTCGGGAATGCCGAGGCCGGTCTTGGCGGAGATCAGCACGGCGTCGGAGGCGTCGATGCCGATTACCTCCTCGATCTGTTCCTTGATGCGCTCGGGCTCGGCGGCCGGCAGGTCGATCTTGTTGAGGACGGTGACGAGCTCGTGGTTGTTGTCGATCGCCTGGTAGACGTTGGCGAGCGTCTGCGCCTCCACGCCCTGGGACGCGTCGACCACCAGCAGCGAGCCCTCGCAGGCCGAGAGCGAGCGGGAGACCTCGTAGGCGAAGTCGACGTGGCCGGGCGTGTCGATGAGGTTCAGCACGTAGGTCTCGCCGTCGTTCGCCTTGTAGTGCAGGCGCACGGTCTGGGCCTTGATGGTGATGCCGCGCTCGCGCTCGATCTCCATGTTGTCGAGCACCTGCTCGCTCATCTCGCGCTCGGCCAGCCCCCCGCAGGACTGGATCAGCCGGTCGGCGAGCGTCGACTTGCCGTGGTCGATATGCGCGACGATCGAGAAGTTGCGGATGTGGTCGAGGGGCGTCGAATTGGTGCTCATGCGCGCCATATAGCAGCGGGCCTTGCGCCCGCAAAGCGGTAAATCAACGGTTCCTTCACCATCGAAGCCGCTATTCCCGAGGCGGTTCGCCCTCGACCAGCGCGCCGGCATTGGGAACCTGCGCGCTCCTGATCTCGAACGTCTCGCGCGCCTCCGGCGGCACGGTCTCGCGGTGGCGCAGGCGGTGGGCGACGAAGCCGGCATAGGCGATCGCCACGGCGACGACGGCGTAGATGAAGGTCTGCGGGCCGAAGGCGGGCGTCAGCGCCGTCACGGCGAGCGGCACGAGCGTGGCGGCGGCCGACCAGGCGACGAGCAGCGTCGAGGCGAGCGGCACGAAGTCCTCGGGGTCCGTGCGGTCGTTGGCATGCGCGTTGGCGATCGAATAGACGCTCTCGACGGCGCCCGCCCAGAGCGCGAAGACGAGCATCAGCAGCAGGAAGGCCTGGAAGGTGACGAAGAGGGCGGCGACGGCGGCGCCCGCGATCATCAGGCAGGTGACGATCAGCACGATGCGCCGGTCGATGCGGTCGGAGAGCGTGCCGAGCGGATATTGCACGAAAAGCAGGCCGAACTGCATCACGAACATCAAAAGCGCCACGTCGGCCTGGCCGACGCCCGCCGTCGCGGCGTAGATCGGCGTGAAGCCCTGCACCACCATCGACAGGCCGCCGGCCGCCAGCACGCCGATCAGCGCCACCGGCGAGTTGCGCCAGGCCATCCTGAAATCGACGCTGACGCGGGCGGGTGCGGGCGGATTCGGCAGGCGCGTGAGGCCGATCGGCAGGAGTGCCAGCGTCGTCATCAGGATGGTGACGAGCGGCGCGAGGTTGCCGTCGGCCGGCATGCGGCCGAAGATCCAGGCGCCGAGCCCGAGGCCGAGCACATAGGCCATGTAGAAGAACGACATCGCCCTGCCGCGCCAGCGGTTGTCGCTGGCATGGTTCAGCCAGCTCTGGGCGATGATGAAATTGGCGTTGCCGGCCACCCCGTAGAGCCCGCGCGCGAAAACCCAGAGCAGCGGGTTGAAGCCGAGCGCGACGAGCACGGCGGCGATCAACACCAGCGCCATCGAGCAGGAGAAGGCGCGCGCGTGGCCGACGCGGCGGATGACCGGGCCGGCGATGACGCAGCCGATCAGCCCGCCGAAGGCGATCGCCGTGACGGCGGCGCCCGCAGCCCAGCCGGGCGCCCCGGCGGTCGTCAGCACGAAGGGCACGTAGGCGAGCATCAGCCCGTTGCCGACGGCGACGAAGGTCATCGAGACGACCAGGGCCGTGATCGAAAAGAGGGACGACGCCCGTCCTGCCGCCTGTCCTGCCATCCGTCGCTCCTCCCCGATTCGCCGCCACCATAGCGGGCAAAGGTCCGCCGCGGTGTCGTCGGAGCGGCACGGCGAAAATTATTTTTCGGCAGGGCCGGCGCGGCGTTGACTCCACTATATAGGAAAAGTATTCCATGATAATGGAACAAGACGATGCCCCCCTCGAAAGCGCGATCGGCGAGCGCGTCCGCCAGCTCCGCACCGCCCGCGGCGAGACGCTCGACGGCCTCGCCGCCGCCTCCGGCGTCAGCCGGGCGATGATCTCGCGCATCGAGCGCGGCGAGGCGAGCCCGACCGCGCAGCTCCTGTCGCGGCTCTGCGCCGCGCTCGACCTGACGCTCTCGGCCTTCTTCGCCTTTGCCGCGGAGGAGGGCTCGCCGCCGTCGCCGCTCTCGCGCCGCGCCCGGCAGACGGTCTGGCGCGACCCGGAGACGGGCTACCAGCGCCGTGCGGTCTCGGCCCCGGACACCGGCTCGCGCGTCGATCTGGTCGAGGTGGAGTTTCCGGCCGGCGCCCGCATCGCCTATCCGCCGGAGACGGCGAAGGCGGGCATGACGCAGCATGTCTGGCTGTTCTCCGGCCGGCTGCGCCTGACGGTCCGCGACACCGTCCACGAACTGGAGCCCGGCGACTGCCTCTACATGAGCATCACCGAGGGCCACGTCTTCGAGAATCCCGGCCCGGAGCCCGCGCATTATGCCGTGGTGCTCGACCGCGGCCGCAGCTGAGGCAAGACCATGCACGACATCCGCCTGCTCGACGAAACCGAAACCCGCGCCCGCCTCGGCGAGCTCGCCGCGGTGCTGGCCGACTGCGTGGCGGACGGCGCCTCGGTCGGCTTCCTGGCGCCCTACGGCGTCGAGGATGCGCTGCCCTTCTTCGCGGACGTGGCGGCGGCGGTCGGCGAGGGCGCGACGCTGCTCTTCGCCGCCGAGCGCGACGGGCGCATCGTCGGCACGGTGCAGGTCGGCATCCGCCAGATGCCGAACCAGCCGCACCGGGCGGACGTGAAGAAGCTGCTGGTGATGCGGAACGCCCGCGGCGGCGGCATCGCCCGGGCGCTGATGGCGGCGGCGGAGGAGGAGGCCGCGCGGCGCGGCAAGACGGTGCTGGTCCTCGACACGGCGACCGGCAGCCCGGCCGAGAGCGTCTACGAGCGCCTCGGCTGGCAGCGCGCCGGCGTGATCCCCGACTATGCGCTCTATCCGGACGGACACCTCTGCGCGACCACCTTCTTCTACAAGAAGCTCGGCTAGGCTTGCCTTCCCCGTGACGCCGGGGCTAACGTCGCGCGCAAAAGCGCGAGGGAGGCCGTCATGCGCGTCATCTTTTCCGAGGACCACAAGCTCAGGAACGCCCGCACGGAGCTCTTCGGCGGCGAGCTGGTGGCGCCCTTCGAGGCGCCGTTCCGCGCCGAATGGATCCTCGCCGCCGTCAAGGACGCCGGCTTTACCGACGTGTCGGCGCCTGCGGACTACGGGCTGGAGACGGCGCTGAAGGTGCACGACGCCGGCTTCCTCTCTTTCCTGGAGACGGCCTGGGCGCGCTGGTCGAAGGAAGGCTACCGCGGCGAGGCGATCGCCACCGCCTTCCCCGTGCGCCGCACCTCGCCGCGCATCCCGACCCATATCGAGGGCCAGCTCGGCTATTATTGCAACGCCGCCGAGACGGCGATCTCGCCCGGCACCTGGGAGGCGGCGCTCTCCTCCATGCGCTCGGCGCTGACGGCGGCCGACATCGTCGCCGGCGGCGAGAAGGCCGCCTTCGCGCTCTGCCGCCCGCCCGGCCACCACGCGGCGATCGACGCCTTCGGCGGCTACTGCTTCATCAACAACGCCGCCGTCGCCGCGCAGCGCTTCCTCGACAAGGGGGCGAAGAAGGTCGCGATCCTCGACGTCGACTTCCACCACGGCAACGGCACGCAGGACATCTTCTACGAACGCGGCGACGTCTTCTTCGCCTCGCTGCACGGCGACCCGGCGGAGGCCTTCCCGCATTTCCTCGGCTATGCGGAGGAGACCGGCAAGGGCGCGGGCACGGGCGCCACGCAGAACTATCCGATGCCGCCCGGCACGCCCTGGTCGGTCTGGGGCGCCGCGCTCGACGACGCGCTCGCCCGCATTGCCGGCTTCGGCGCCGAGGTCATCGTCGTCTCGCTCGGCGTCGACACGTTCGAGAAGGACCCGATCTCCTTCTTCAGGCTCACCTCGCCGGATTTCCTCGCCATGGGGCGGAAGATCCGCGAAAGCGGCGTGCCGGTGCTCGTCTGCATGGAGGGCGGCTACGGCGTGCCGGAGATCGGCCTCAACGTCGCCAACGTTCTGAGGGGCATTTCCGGCTGAAGCGTCAATTTTATTGAAGCCGGCCGTCACGATTATCGATTTGTCGAACGTCGGCGCCTCCGATAGACCGGGCGCGGGGAGGACCGCGCATGACGGACCGGCAGATGACGGCGGACGGGGACAGGACGGGGCTTCTCGCGGGCGTCGTGCTGTGCCTGCTTTCCATGTCGAGCGTGCAGTTCGGCTCGGCCTTCTCGGCGACGGCCATCGCCGAATTCGGCCCCGCCGCCACGACCTTCCTCAGGGTCGCCATCGCCGCGGCGATCCTCGCCGCGATCGTGCGCCCCAGGGTGCTGCGCTACGACCGGCGGCAATGGCTGAGCGCGGCGATGCTCGGCACCACCATGGCCGGCATGACGCTCTCCTTCTTCGCGGCGATCGAGCGCATCCCGCTCGGGCTCGCCGTCGCCATCGATTTCCTCGGGCCGCTCGCCGTCGCCACCTTCGGGATCGGCGCGGGCTGGCGGCTCGTCTGGCCGGCGGCGGCGCTCGTCGGCGTGATGCTGCTCTCGCATGACGGCGAGGGCTGGATCGGCGATCCCGTCGGCGTCCTCTTCGCCTGCGGCGCGGCGGTCGGCTGGGGCACCTATATCGTGCTGATGCGCTCATCCGGCCGGCTGTTCAAGGGCCTGGAAGGCCTCTCCATGTCGCTGATCGTCGCCGCCATCGCCGCCGCCCCCTTCGGCCTGTGGCGGGCGCCGGAGGCGATGAGCCCGGAGGGGCTCGGCATGATGCTGGGGCTGGCGATCCTCGTGCCGCTCTTTCCCTATGCGCTGGAGATGATCGCGCTCCGCCGCATGCCGATCGCCGCCTTCGGCATCCTGATGAGCCTGGAGCCGGCCTTCGGCGCCATCGCCGGCTTCCTCGTGCTCGCCCAGCCGATGACGCCGTGGCAGATGCTCGGCACGGCGCTGGTGGTGGCCGCGAGCGCCGGCGTCACGTCCGCCGGCAGTGGCCAATCCTAGGGCCTTTCCTGATTCCGCCGCAATCGATAGGTTGATGCAGAATCAACGGAACACTTCGGGGGCATCTCCATGTACAAGAAATGCGCGATCGTCGCGACGGCGGCGATCTTTCTCTCCGCCTGCACGACCACCGACCCCTATACGGGCGAGCAGAAGATGTCGAACACGGCGGGCGGCGCGCTGATCGGTGCCGGCCTCGGCGCGGCGACCGGCCTGCTCGTCGGCAACAACCCGGTGCAGCGCCGCAACGCCGCGCTGATCGGCGCGGGCGTCGGCGCGCTCGCCGGCGGCGCCATCGGCAACTACATGGACAACCAGGAAGCCGAGTTGCGCGCCCAGCTGCAGGGCTCGGGCGTCTCGGTCACGCGCGTCGGCGACCGCATCGTCCTCAACATGCCGTCGAACATCACCTTCGCCACCGACCAGGACCAGGTGATCCCGGCTTTCTACCGCACGCTCGACGCGGTGGCGATCGTGCTGCGCAAGTTCGACAAGACGCTGATCGACGTCGACGGCCACACCGATTCCGTCGGCAACGCGCAGTACAACCTGGCGCTCTCGGAGCGCCGCGCCGGCTCGGTCGCCAACTATCTCGCCTCGACCGGCGTCGATCCGCGCCGCATGTCGGCGGTCGGCTACGGCATGGACCGCCCGGTCGCCTCGAACGCCACCGAGGCCGGCCGCGCCCAGAACCGCCGCGTCGAGATCGCGATCTCGCCGCTCAAGGGGTGAGGTTCACCCATCCGGGATCACGCGCGTGCGTCCTGCCCCTTCTCCCCGCTGGCGGGGAGAGGTCGCGGCAGCGGGATGAGGAGCGACCGCTCCTGATCGACGGCGCGGCCCCTCACCTGCCTGCCGGCATCCTCTCCCCGCAAGCGGGGCGCGAGGAGCGATGGGCGGGCCGGTTTCCCCACGCTCTCCTCTCGCGGCGGAAGCGGGCATGACGGGCAGGCCGCCTCACGGCCCCTCCCGGTCCGCCGCCCATTCCAGCCGCTTGTAGTCGAAGCCGTATTTCAGCGTCGGCTTGACGATCTCGAAATAGGGCGAGAGGTCGAAGTCGCGCGGCGTGTAGAGCGAGTGGTGGCGGATGTGCAGGATCTCCTCGCGCGAATAGGTCGAGGCCGCCGCCGCGTGGCCGGGCGCGCGCGTCACCTGCGGCAGGATCGGATAGCGGATCGCCTCGAAGGCGGCGGCGATCAGCGTCGAGCAGATCGCCCGCGTCGGGTCACCCGAGCCGAAGGCGATCAGGCGGCGGCGCCAGCGCACCGGCACCGGCGGCGTCGGCAGGAAATAACGCAGCATGTCGAGGACGTTCTTCAGGTCGTAGCGCAGCCCCAGCCGCGAGACCATGTAGGAGATCAGCGTGTCGCGGTCGTCGGGCGTCAGCCCGATCGGCCGGCAGATGCGCGTGTTGTAGGTGCGGTACTTCGACAGCGGCACGGCGACGCACCCTTCCCCGAGATTGACCTCCACGAGCTGCGGCCGCTCCGTCGCCGGCAGCGCCGCCTGCTCGAAGGTCAGCGGCACCGCCTCGCCGACGAAGAGGGCCGCATGCGACCAGGTCGACTGGGTAAGGTACTTGATCGCCGCCGAGACCTGCTGGTTGCCCTCCACCAGCAGCACGTCGCCGGGCCGCAGCGTGCGCGCCAGCGTCTCCGGGTCGGACGGCGTATAGGGCTCGTAGCCCGAGGTCTGCGCCTGCAGGCGGCCGGCGAGCGCGCGTCCCATCCGGTCGAGGAGCGTGTCCCCGGTGTCCGTAAGCAGCTTGAACGTCGATGACAAGAACGATCTCCGGCGGGTTCCCTGTGACGGCCTTGGTGGCCGCGATGGTGGCGGCTTGACTTTAGCCGGGGAGAGGCGCGGGTGTCGAGCTTGACCGGCACGGGCCCGGTCCTATATTTAGAATAGTTCTAAACTGGAATCCCGCCATGCTCTCGCGTCTCCTCCATCCGCACAAGCGCGCGCTCGAATCGCTGAGCGAGCAGGAAATCCTGGCGCTCGCCATCTCCTCGGAAGAGGACGACGGCCGCATCTATCTCGCCTATGCCGACCAGTTGCGCGAGGCCTATCCCCATTCGGCGCGCGTCTTCGAGGAGATGGCCGAGGAGGAGAGCCATCACCGGCAGATGCTGATCGACCGCCATGTCGCCCGTTTCGGCGACCGCATCCCGCTGGTGCGGCGCGAGCACGTCAGCGACTTTCCCGAGCGCAAGCCCGACTGGCTGGTCGCCAACCTGCCGCTGGAGACGATCCGCGCCGAGGCCGAGGCGATGGAGGAGGCCGCCCACCGCTTCTATCTCACAGCCGCCGCCCGCACGCGCGACGCGGCGACGCGCAAGCTCCTCGGCGACCTGGCGCTGGCGGAGAAATCGCACGAATCGCTCGCCCGCCGGCTCGGCGAGACGCACACGCCCGCCGACGTGAGGACGGAAGAGGACCTGACGGCGCGCCGGCAGTTCGTGCTGACCTATGTGCAGCCGGGGCTCGCCGGGCTGATGGACGGCTCCGTCTCGACGCTCGCGCCGATCTTCGCCGCCGCCTTCGCCACGCAGGACACCTGGCAGACCTTCCTCGTCGGCCTCTCGGCCTCGGTCGGGGCGGGCATCTCGATGGGCTTCACGGAGGCCGCCCACGACGACGGCAAGCTCTCCGGCCGCGGCTCGCCGGTGAAGCGGGGGCTCGCCTCCGGCATCATGACGGCGCTCGGCGGCCTCGGCCACGCGCTGCCCTATCTCATCCCGAATTTCTTCACGGCGACGGCGATCGCCGTGGCGGTCGTGTTCCTGGAACTGTGGGCGATCGCCTTCATCCAGAACCGCTACATGGAGACGCCCTTCTTCCGGGCGGTCCTGCAGGTGGTGCTCGGCGGCGGCCTGGTGCTCGCCGCCGGCATCCTGATCGGCAACGCCTGATCAGGCCCGAAGCAGCGACAGCCGGCCGTCCGCGCCTACCTCCGCCTCGACGCCCTCGTAGCCGGGAAGCGTCGGGTGGCCGGTCTGGATCTCGTGGGCGTGGGTCGCGGTCATGACGACGACGCTCGCGCCCGCGCTCTCGCCGGCGAGGATGCCCGCCGGCACGTCCTCGAAGACGAGGCAGTCGGCCGCCGGGAAGCCGAGGCGTTCGGCCCCGAGCAGGTAGCCGTCCGGCGCGGGCTTGCCCTTCTCCACGTCCTCGGCGGTGACGATCACCCGCGGCAGCGGTAGGCCGGCGGCGGCAAGCCGGCGCCTCGCCAGCGCGATGGGCGCGGAGGTGACGATGCCCCAGCGGTCGGCCGGCAGCGCGGCGAGGAAACGCGGCGCGCCCGGAATGGGGACGATGCCGTCCACGTCCTCGATCTCGGCCCGCTCGATCTCGCGCGCCTCGGCCTCCGCGTCGACGCCCGGCAGCGCCAGGCGGCGGATCGTGTCGATGCCGCGCACGCCGTGCATGGTCGGCAGAAAGGTCGCGACATCGAGGCCGTGGCGGCGCGCCCAGGCGCTCCACACCCGCTCGGTCGCGGGGATCGAGTTGATGACGGTGCCGTCCATGTCGAAGAGGAAGGCGGAGAAGCTCTTGTCGAAAAGGCGGGAACGGGAAAGCAAACGAGGGGTCCTTGCGTTCTGTCAGGGGAGGTCGCGCCTTGCCCTACAGCAAAACGGCCGGGAAGGGAAACCGCGGATGCGGCCTGCCCGCACCGTCTCCGAAAGCGGGAAGAGGGCCAGGGTGAGGGGCGAAGCCACGTCCGCGGAGGCCTGTTCCTCGCGAAACAGCGTCGGCCCGGCCGATATGGGACAGTCCGGTCACTGGACGAGAGAGGCTCGTCCTTCAGGAGAGATCAGGAGAGACCCCATGCGCAAGATCGTCGTTTCCGCCGCCGTCGCCCTCGTTGCCGCCGTTTCCTTCGCCGCGCCCTCGCAGGCCGGCTACTACAGCTACGGCTACCAGCAGCACTGCTTCGTCAAGAAGGTGAAGTCCTACGACTATTACGGCAACCTCGTCGTCAAGAAGGTCCGCATCTGCCGGTAAGCACCGCCCCCGACCTCCCGCGAAGGCCCGGATGTTCCCTGCGTCCGGGCCTTTCGCCGCCCGGCAGGCTTGCAATCGCGGGGCTTGCGGCATAGCTCTCTTGCCGAACGATCCGGACACGCAATGCCGCACAAGGTCTCCCTTTCCCGCCTCAAGCTCACCGACTTCCGCAACTACGCGGCCTTGTCGCTGGCGCTCGACGGCCGGCACGTGGTGCTGACCGGCCAGAACGGCGCGGGCAAGACCAACCTCATGGAAGCCGTCTCCTTCCTCTCGCCCGGCCGGGGCCTGCGCCGCGCCGCCTATGGCGACGTGCCGCGCGCGGGCGCCTCGGGCGGCTTCTCCGTCTTCGCCACCGTCGACGGCATGGCCGGCGAGGTCGACATCGGCACCGGCACGGAGGGCGGCGACGAGGGCCAGTCGCGGCGCCTGCGCATCAACGGCACGCCGGCGCGCACGGTCGACGAGCTGCTCGATCACCTGCGCGTGCTCTGGCTGACGCCGGCGATGGACGGGCTCTTCACCGGCCCCTCCGCCGACCGCCGCCGCTTCCTCGATCGGCTGGTGCTGTCGCTCGATCCCGAGCACGGCCGCCGCGCCGCCGATTTCGAGAAGGCGATGCGCGGCCGCAACCGGCTCCTCTCCGAGCCGCGGCCCGATCCCGCCTGGCTCTCCGCGCTGGAAAGCCAGATGGCCGCCCTCGGCATCGCCATGGCGCACGCCCGCCATGAACTGGTGGGGCTGCTTTCCGGCCTCGTGGAAGCGGCGCGCGACGACGGGCCGTTCCCCTCGGCCACGCTCCGGCTGTCCGGCTTCCTCGACGCGGAATGGCAGCGGCCGGCCTACGAGATCGAGGAGACCTATCTCGCCCTCCTGCGCGAGGGCCGCCATCGCGACGCCGCCGCCGGCCGCACGCTCGACGGGCCGCACCGCGCCGATCTCCTCATCCGCCACCGCGAGAAGGACATGGAGGCCGAGCGCTGCTCGACCGGCGAGCAGAAGGCGCTGCTCGTCGGCCTCGTGCTCGCGCATGCCGGCCTCGTCGCCGGCATGACCGGCCATGCGCCCGTGCTGCTGCTCGACGAGATCGCCGCCCATCTGGACGAAAGCCGCCGCGCCGCCCTGTTCGACCGGGTCGACGGGCTCGGCGGCCAGGCCTTCATGACCGGCACGGATCGTGCCATGTTTGCCGCGCTCGGCGAGCGGGCGCAGTTCCTCACCGTCGCCGACGGGAGCATCGCGCCATGACGGACAGGCTCGGGCCGGACGAGATCGAACGCTACCGCCGCCACATCGTGCTCGCCGAGATCGGCGGGGCGGGGCAGCAGCGGCTGAAGCGGGCGGGCGTGCTCGTCATCGGCGCGGGCGGCCTCGGCGCGCCGGTGATCCAGTATCTCGCCGCCGCCGGCGTCGGCCGGCTCGGCCTCGTCGACGACGACACGGTCTCGCTCTCCAACCTGCAGCGCCAGGTGATCCACGACACCGCCGTCGTCGGCGCGGCCAAGGCGGAGAGCGCCGCCGCCGCCGTCGGGCGGCTCAATCCGCATGTGCGCGTCGACGCCTTCGTCACGCGCTTCACGCCGGGGAACGCCGCGGCCCTGCTTGCCGGCTTCGACCTGCTGGTCGACGGCTCGGACAATTTCGACACGCGCTATGCGGCGGCGGACGCGGCGGAGGCGGCGCGCGTGCCGCTCGTCAGCGGCGCCGTCGGCCGCTTCGACGGCTCGCTGACGGTGCTGAAACCCTACGAGGCCGGGCCGGACGGGCGCCGGAACCCCGGCTACCGCGACCTCTTCCCCGCCCCCCCGCCGCCGGGCGTCGTGCCGGCCTGCGCGGAAGCCGGCATCGTCGGCGCGCTGACGGGCGTCATCGGCACGCTGATGGCGATGGAGGCGATCAAGCTCCTGACCGGCGCCGGCGAGCCGCTCGTCGGGCGTCTGCTGCTCTACGACGGGCTCGCCGCGCGGTTCGAGACGGTGCGATACGGGCGGCGGCGCCCCTCACCCTAACCCTTGTAACTTCCCTTTCACCGCGAAAGGGTCTGTATTTCCCTTTGCGGTGGCGGATGGAAACCC